>NZ_JBEXPD010000010.1:0-305643 GCF_040611875.1 Streptomyces sp. NPDC006516 | reverse complement strand
GGCGCGGCACGCGCACGTGATCGCCTTCAAGGCGTACGGCCCATAGCCACATGGCGAAGGGGTCCGGTGGACAGCCGATCGGCTGTCCACCGGACCCCTTCGCCATGCACGTCAGAGCGCGCCGAGTGCCTGACTGATGGCGTCGGCGGCCTCGATGACCTCGCGTACGAGGGCGAGGCGCTGCCCCTCGGGGTCGGAGCGGTCCCCGAGCACCGAGGTCGGGCCCCACAGGGAGATGGCGGCGACGATCTCCCCCGAAGCGTCACGGACCGGCGCGGCGAGGGACGCGCGCCCCAGTGCGCGCTCCTCGGCCTCGACGGCGTAACCGGTGCGCCGGACGGTTTCGATCTCGGCGTCGAGGAGGTCGTGACTGGTGGTCGTGTACTCCGTGTGCGCGTCGAGAGGATCTCCCAGCAGCTTGCGACGCTCCTTGGGGGCGAGACCGGTCAGCAGGCACTTGCCGATGCTCGTGGCATGCAGCGGGGCGGTGTGCCCGGCCTGCGTATAGGACTTGGGGGCGCGCGTGCCCTCGAAGTTGCACAGGAACATCAGCTCACCACCGCGGCGTACGGCCACGTTCGCCCCGAGCCCGGTACGGGTGGCGAGTCCCTGGAGCACCATGCGGGCGGCCCGGTGCACGGGGTGGCGGTTGGTGGCGGTGGCGGCCAGGGGGAGAAGACCCAGGCTGAGGCGGTAGAGGTTGCTGACGGGATCGCGTTCGACCATGTCGAGGCGTTCCAGGGTGGACAGCAGGCGGGAAGTGGTCGAGGAGCCCAGCCCGGTGAGCTCGGCGACGTCGGAGACACGGAGTTCGGGCCGGCCGGAGTCGAGTGCGCGCAGCACCGACACCGCTCGTTCGACGCTCTGGTTCGTCCCTGCATCGGTCGCCCGCGTGGCCATGACCCTCCTCTTTCTGCAAATCCCTTGCACATTCTGCATCAGCATATCGCGTCTGATCGACGCCCGTACCTGAAATCCGCGCCCGTGGCAGCTCCACGGCGTCCTGCGCGCCGGACCTCGCCGACGTCGCGGAACCACCAGGTCACAGGGCAGAACCCGTGAGCGCCTCGGCCTGGCGGATCGTTTCGTACGGCCAGGCGGTCACGAGCTGGGGCGCGGCACCACGGGGTCCGCGCCGGACAGGAAGCGCCGCTGCGCCTCTTCCAGAATCGCCGTCTCGGCCCGCTCGCCCGGGTGGTCGAAGTGCCCCGCCCGCAGCACCAGGAGTTCACGCGGCCCGGCGAGTGCGTTGTGCACGGCGAACTGCCCGGGCGGGGGTACGTGCGGATCGAACAGGGCGGCGCCCACATGTACGGGGATCTCGAGGTGCCTGGCCGCCGTCGCGGCGTCGAAGTACGCGAGGACGTCCAGCACCGAGGGTTCCTCGGCGAACCGTGTACGCACCGACTCCCCGCTGCCCGTGCACGGAAGTGTCACCCGGAGCGGATGGTTTCCGAAGGTCGGCACCGTCAGGCCGGCGGCATGGAAGCGGTCGTCCCACGGGAGCGCCAGCGCCCCGATGCCGCCGCCGAAACTCGTGCCCAGGTACGTCAGCCGTCCGGCAGCCTCCGGCACCAGCCGCTGCAACGCGGTGGCCGCGCACCAGACGTCCGCCACGCACCCGCCGATGATGTACGACTCCCGGGCGCCGATGCCGTGCAGGACGTGCCCCGCCGACTTCGAGGGAATGCCGGGCAGCAGGCTCCGCGTTCCGAGCCCGCGCAGACAGGGCCAGATGGTCGCGGTCTCCGGCGGGGACTGCCAGGGGTCCGGGGCCGCCCGGCCTCCGTAGCCATGTGCCGCCACACAGCCCTGGGTGACCCGGCCGTCGGCAGGGACGCTCAGCCACCCGCCGATACGCACGCCGTCGGCGGACGTGTACGAGACCTCGGCGATCCGCATGCCCTCGGCCGTGGTCCAGGGCCCCTCGATCCGAGGCGCCGTGTCGACGCGCAGCGCACTCTCATGGCGCTCCCTCCAGAAGTCGGCGAAGTCGTCCGGCCCCGGCGGCGCCTTCACCGCGAGGAGGCGCGGCAGGTCGTAGCCGTGGGTGGGGTCGAAGGGAAAATCATGGGGCAGCGGGCTGAGTTCGCCGGTGTCCGTCGTCAGCGGATGGGTGGACAAGATCTCTCCTTGTTCGGTATCCGAGTCCGGTCGGCGCCGAGCCCCCGTCACGCGCCTGATCCGCCGACTCGACGGTCACGTCCCGCTGGGCCTTGTGGTCAGAACGGCGGTGGTCCGTTCAGGGCGGAGGTGCGGGAGAAGGCCGGGGCGGACGGGCGAGGCTCTCGGCCCGCCGTGCGCCGTCGCGATCCGTCGCCGGCCATCAGCCCGAGGAACCTCGCGGCGCCTGCCGGCGAGATTCCCGACGCGATCGCCGTCGCCCGCGAGACCATACGGTGATCGACCTGCGCCGTGCAATAAGGAGGCGCGGCTGCTGAGGCACGTGGTTCCGCCCATTCGGTCAGGAGACGCGGCGCCTCGCCGGAGTCGGCGCTGAGAATCGGGCTCAGCCACCCTCGTGTTCTGCTGCTGCTGCTGCCCAGCGGCGAATCTGCGGGTCGGGATGGAGCCGGGCGGATGCGAGGGTGCTGTCGAGCAGTCCGGGGCCACCAGCAGGCGGCCGACATGCTCAGTGCAGCCGGAGCGTTCTGGGCCCTCGCGGTGATGCTGGGGCAGTCCGGGTAGCGCGCGGCCGGCCGGGGAGCGCCGGCGGTGACACGTACGGGTACGCGTGAGGCCCCCGCCGGTGGGCGGTTTCCAGGGCGCGGGGCCTCACGAGCCACGGCGGATGGTCTGCCACCGCCCGTGCCCGTACCGTGACGCCGGCTGACGGCCGAAGTCGCGGACGGGGCGCAGCTCAGGAGTCGCGGCGCGCGAAGAGGATCGCTCCCGGGACGCTCTCGTCCAGGTCGAGCAACATCTGCGCTTCGACCGTGAATCCCGCGTCGTGGAGCCAGGTGGTGACACGGTCCGGCCGGCGGCGGTGGACATGGACCTTCATCGGGTGGCCGCCGTAGCCCTGTGTCTTCAGTCGCGACTCGTCACCCATGTGGAAGCCGAGCATCACCGGTGCACCGGGGCGCAGCACTCGCCGGAACTCGGCGAACACGGTCGGGATCGCCTCGTCGGGGACGTGGACCAGTGACCAGAAGGCGAGCAGGGCGCCGGCCGAGGCGTCGGCGAGATCGAGGTCCGTCATGGAGCCGACCTCGAACCGCAGGCCGGGATGGTCGCGCCGGGCCACCTCGATCATGGCGGGTGAGAGGTCGATGCCGAACGCGTCGACCCCCAGGTCCCGCAGGTGGGCCGTCACGTGCCCGGGACCGCAGCCCATGTCCGCCACGGGCCCGGCCCCTGCCGTGCGGACCGTCTCGGCGAAGAGTGCCAGTGCCGCCCGCAGGTAGGGCTCCCCTGCCAGGGCCTCGCGCAGCTGGTCGGCGTAGCTGTCCGCGACCGTGTCGTAGGGAGCTCCTGGTGTCTGTCAGCCACGCGTCGTCGTTCATGGTGGGACACCGTAGTCGCGGTCCGCCCACGCCGAGGGCCCGGCCTGCCGGCCGTAGCAGCGGCACGCGGGCGCGGCGGTGGCACGCGGGCGTACCGGTGGTCTGCATGGGCGACCCGCACCCAGCGATGGACGCAGATCCCATCGCCGAGCCGCCGATGCTTCCACGGCTCGGCGACCGGAGGCGGGAACGCGGACGCGTGATGGTCGAAACTTGAGGCAGGAATACCCCAGGGGGGTATATGGTTCCCGAGGTGAGAAGGGCTCGCGACGGGCCCCACGGACGGGAACGGGGAAGCGGCCATGGACGACAGCACGCGTCACACCGGCAACGCACACGACCACGACGCCGGACACGGGAACGCGGGGCGGCGTACGAACCACAGCGCCGGGGCCTCGTGGGCCACAGCGGCGAAGGCCACGCTGCACTGCCTGACCGGCTGCGCCATCGGCGAGATCCTCGGCATGGTCATCGGCACCGCCCTGATGTGGGGCAACGTACCCACCATGGTCCTGGCGATCTCCCTGGCCTTCGTGTTCGGTTACTCGTTCACCCTCTTCGCGGTCCGCCGCGCCGGTCTGAGCCTCAAGGCTGCCGTCAAGGTCGCGCTCGCGGCGGACACCGTCTCCATCGCCGTGATGGAACTCGTCGACAACGGCATCATCGCCCTCGTGCCCGGCGCGATGGACGCCGAGCTGTCCGACGGCCTCTTCTGGTCGGCGCTGCTGGGTGGTTTCGCGGTGGCCTTCCTGATCACCACACCGGTCAACAAGTGGATGATCGGCCGCGGCAAGGGTCACGCCGTGGTCCACGCCCACCACTGACCACGGCTGGCGCCTGACGCCAGTGCGGTCGGCGCCGAGGCTGCGTGCTCGGGGGCGTCCTCGTCAGGGGCGCGGGAAGCGCGCGCGCATCGCCACGACGCAGGTGTCGCGCGAGGTGGGACCACCGAAGCGCAGGCGGTCGTACTCGGTGAACGCCGGTTCCAGCGCGTCGAGTTCGTCGATCATGAGGTGCAGACGCGCCGACCACTGCGCCGTCCCTGCATCCGGCTCGTCCGGCGCGGTCGTGATCGCGGCCGTCAGGTGATCCTTGCGCCGGATCGTCGCAGGGGTAACCGAGTGGAGGCAGACGTACTGTCCACTGAGGTAGGCGTCCCATTCGTCCCGGCCGGCGGCCGGGTCGGTCCAGTGGGCGGTGAACCACGCTTCGAGATTCTCCGTCCCGCCCGCTTCGGCAGCGAGCGCGAAGAGGTCGGCGGGCACCATTTCGCGTCCGTCGGAGCGCAGGTATCCGGGAAGTGGCAGGAGCCGCGCCAGCATCAGCCGGCGGACCTCTTCCACGTCATGGCCCTCGGCCGCGCACAGATCCTCCAGCCCGACGAACTGCGTATCGACGTAGGCATCGTCCGCATCGGTCATCGGATGGTCTCCGTTGACCGCGCGGAACCTCTCGGCAAGGCGCTGTTTCAGGTCTGTCCCCGGCATGCTCGGCCCTTCGCTTTCGCCCGCGCGGGCACCTCCCACGCGACTCCCGGCACGCTACGGGCCTGGTGGTTCGGTATCGGCCGAAGTGTGCGTGCGGCAGCCCCGCCGGGGCTCCCGGGTCACGATCACAGGGTGGACATGGCCAAGCCGTGGTCACCGGGAGCCACCGGCGCCCGCCGTACCTCCTCGCGCGGGCCGTCGGCACTGCCTGCTGAGTCAGTGCCGGGCCGCTCGCGCTGCCCCTGCGCCGGACTCAGGCGGCAGGGCCTCGCACGTCAGACTCCCGCCAGCAGGGCCTCCAGTGCCTCGGCGGTCTCGGGATGGCGGGCGGTGAGCAGCGATCCGGTGGGAGCCGCTGCCTCCGTATCCCAGGTGTCCTCACAGCCCAGCAGCTCCGCCAGGCTGTCGCACGTCTCCGGGTGGGCGGCGAGCAGCACGGCGCGGCCGGCCACGCCGCCGCCGCCCGCCGCCGGTGGGAGAGCAGGGGCTTCCGGGGCGGCCTGCCACGGGGGCACCCAGGCGTCCAGTGCGGCGAGCCGCCCCGGGAAGACGCGCCCGGCCTCACGGATCAGCAGCGGGGCCAGATCGGCGCCCTCGGAGCGCAGCGTGGTGATGAGCTTCGGCAGCCATGGCAGCAGAACCGGGTCGGGCAGCCGCGCGAAGGCGTTCGACACCGCCTCCACCACGAAGTCCGCCAGTTGCGGCACCGGCTCCAGGGCGTGCAGAAACCCGCTGAGGTAGCGCGGATAGGCGGGAACCACCAAGGGGTTGTCCAGCAGCGCGTCGCACCGCTGCCGAAGCTCGGCGCGGGAGAGCTGCCCGAGGTGCACCCGCGCCGCCCAGAGGAGCGCCATCCTGGACGGTTCCTGGGGGTGCGACTGCGCGAAGGCCAGGTCCAGCTGGGTCCGGTCGCAGCCGAGCGAGATCGCCAGGCTCTCCATGCTGAAGAGGAAGCCCAGCATCGCGGCGACCTGGCGTACGGTCGCGTCCTCGTCGGTGAACGCCGTCGGCAGGAGCGTGCAGTAGTGGGCGTAGCCCGTCTTGGCGAAGGTCTCGATCCAGGACGGCAGCTCCGGCCGGCTGATGCGGTAGTACGCCAGGAGCCGTCGCACCCGGCGCAGCACCTCGGGCGCACCGTCGACGCTGCGCTCGGTGGCCAGCACTTCCAGTGCGCGGGTGCCCAGCTCGTCGGCCAGCCGGCCGCCGCGCAGATGGAGCTCGGCGTCCTCGACCGCTCCGAGCACCTGCGCCGTGGTGGCGTTCGGGGCGTACGCCACGCGGCGCAGCCGCTGTTCGAGGACCTGCTCGACGCTGACGCCTTCGTAACCGAGCTCGATCAGCGCCCGCTGATGGGTGCCCAGCGCGAGGTCCCAGGACTCCTGCACCGACTGCTTGCCGAGCTCCCGCTCCCCCATGATGGGCCGTGCGGCCCCGTGCGGCATCAGACGGCGCAGCATCCACAGCAGGTCGGAGCACCGGCGCAGCTCCTGCCTGGAGGCCAGGTCCAGCAACGCCCGCTGCACACCTCGCTGCTGGAGCTTGAGATTCAGCGGAGCGAGCCGGTCGTGCACGTCACGGGCCAGGGGCGGCAGCGCGTCGTAGCCGACCTGGCCGACCCGGTCGCCGCCCATCAGGATCTCGACGAGGCGGCGCACGTCGCGCCGGCCCGGAACGGTCTCCTTCTCGATGCAGGTGACCGCCGCGTCCTGGAAGTCGTACGGGGTCGGCCTCGCACGGTCGCGCATGCCCGCCAGCAGAATCGAGGTCTCGAACACGGCGATGGCGTCGGCGGTCGAGGCGAGGTAGCCGTTGCGGCGGGCGGAACGGACGATCTCCACGGACCAGCCGAGAAGTTCGGCCTCGTCCAAGCGATCGAGGACCGGCGGGCTCTGAAGGAATCCGGAGAGCTTGTCGGACGGCACTTCGGGGGCCGTGGGAGCGGCCTGAGCGGCGGTCTTCTTGGCCCCGGCCGACTTCCTGGCGCCCGATTGGCCCGCGAGCCGGTACGGCTTCACCCGAGTGCGCTTGAGGTTCTTCGCCCATTGGGTGGCCGCGATCGACACGGATCCGGCGGCCAGGCCGAACTGCGCCTCGATCGCCGAGTGGCTGGAGGGGATGAGCCCGTACTGCCAGGTGCTCTCGCTCGGCTCGGTGATCTCGAAGGAACCGCTGCCGTGCACACCGAACTCCTCCACACGGCTGGAGGCGTGGAACGCTCCGCAGACGTAGAGGCAGTCCTGCGGGTCGGTGCCCGTCGCGGCGAGGTGCTCGCGCATCCGGGTCCACATGTAGCGCTCGCGGTCCTCGTCGACACGGAGCCGGTCGGTGTCACCGGGGGCCAGACGGCGGAACAGGCTGCCGATCAGGAGCATGACCTGGCGGTAGGTGTCGTGGTCGCTGTCGCCGAGCGGCAGTTCGACGTACTGGTGCCACCACTCCGACCAGTGGCGCACGCGCCCGTGGTGCAGGAGGTGCTCCTCCAGTTCGGCGAAGCGGGGCCGCAGATCGCCGATCTCCACTCCGACGGCGTCACCGTGCAGCGCCGCCTCCTCCTCGGCGGGCGGAGTATCCTGGTCCGAGGCATCGGCCCGGCCCGCCGCCTGCCACTGGAACACGTGGTCCGAGGAGCGGTCCACGAGCACCAGTTCCACGCCCGGGGTGTCCAGGGCGTAGGCGATGGCCTGGTACTCGGCCGAGGCCTCCGTGATCGGGGCGACGACCGAGAGGGGCGCCCACTCGGCGGGGAAGCCCTTGACCTCGCTCGCGAACGCCTGGACCGCCACCGGGAGGCGGCAGTTCCTGAGCTCCGTCAGGAGCGGCGCCATGTCCTCGCACAGCTCCAGATAGACGACCTTCGGCTGCTTCTCACGCAGCCGACGCGCCATGGCGATCGCCGAGGCGGGCGAGTGGTGGCAGACGGGGAAGATCTCCAGGGGTTCGCGCACGGCGCGGTCGACGTCGTCGACCATGCCGAGCAGGATGCCCTGCAGCGCGTCCGGACCGTCGGCGAACTCGGACGCCGCCTCCTGGAGTTGTCCCCGCAGCGCCTCGAACGCCATGCTCTCGTCCACCCCGCTCATGACAGGGTGGCGATCGCGTCACGACCGCCCTCCAGGAACTCCGGCCAGGAGCCGCCTTCTTCCTTGCTGCGCGGCTCGACGACGCCGTGCAGGTACTTGTTGAGGATGGCGAGGTCCTCGGGCTCGCGCCGTGCCAGCGACCCCACGAGGGACGAGGCCAGGGTGCGGGCGGTCAGCGCGCTCTCACCGAAGAAGTTGCTGTGCAGGATCGCGTCCTCCAGGACGCCGATCTGCTCGGCGCTGGACAGTGCGGACTCCAGCTTCTCGTCATCGCTGCCGGCCGCCGCGGCGGAGGCACGGAGGTCGGCGAAGCTCTGCAGCAGGACGTCCAGCAGGGTCGGTGGCACGTCCAGCTCGATCTGATGGCGTCGCAGCAGCTCCTCGGTGCGGAAGCGGACGATCTCGGCCTCGCTCTTCTTGTTCGTCACCACCGGGATGCGGACGAAGTTGAAGCGCCGCTTGAGCGCGGAGGACAGGTCGTTGACGCCACGGTCACGGCTGTTGGCCGTCGCGATGACGGAGAAGCCGGGCTTGGCGAACACGATGTTGTCACTGTCCATCTCCGGGACCGAGATGTACTTCTCGGAGAGGATCGAGATCAGCGCGTCCTGGACGTCGCTGGTGGAGCGGGTGAGTTCCTCGAAGCGGCCGATCGCGCCGGTCTCCATCGCGGTCATGATCGGCGAGGGGATCATCGACTCCCGCGACTGCCCCTTGGAGATCACCATGGACACGTTCCAGGAGTACTTGATGTGGTCCTCGGTGGTGCCCGCCGTGCCCTGCACCACCAGGGTGCTGTTACGGGAGATGGCGGCGGAGAGCAGCTCGGCCAGCCAGCTCTTGCCCGTACCGGGGTCGCCGATGAGGAGCAGGCCGCGGTCGGAGGCGAGTGTGACGATGGAACGCTCGACGAAGCTGCGGTCGCCGTACCACTTCTGGGAGATCTCCCGGTCGAGGCCGTCCGAGCGCTCGGAGCCCAGGATGAACAGGCGGACCATCTTGGGCGACAGGCGCCAGGAGAAGGGCTTCGGGCCGTCGTCGACGGATTCGAGCCAGTCCAGCTCCTCGGCGTACTTGATCTCGGCGGGGGCGCGCAACAGGTCGGACATGTCTGTGAGCCTTTCTGGGTATGGGGGTTGACTGCACCGGGGCCGAGAGGCTTCAGGTGAGGAAGGTCTTGAGCTCGTGGACGAGCTTGCGGATGTGGCCGGAGAGCACCGGCGTCCCCTGGTCCTTGAAGCGCTCCCGGAACCACGGGTTGACGCTGGCGCGGCCGGAGCTGGTCACCGAGCCGACCGGGATGAACTTGGCGCCGGAGCGGTGAATGGCGGCCATGCTCTCGAACAGCGGCTCGGTCTGCCATTCGTAGAAGTCCGATATCCACACCACGACGGTATTGCGGGGCTCGGCGATCTTCGGCTGGGCCAGCGCCATGGCGACCGTGCCGTCGGTGCCCCCTCCGAGGTTGGTGCGCAGCAGGGTCTCGAACGGGTCGTGCACCCATGGGGTGAGGTCGAGCGCCTGGGTGTCGTACGCGATGAGGTGGACGTCCACCTTGGGCAGCCCCGCGAAGATCGAGGCGAGAATGGTGCAGTTGACCATCGAGTCCACCATGGAGCCCGACTGGTCGACGACCACGATCAGCCGCTGGGGTGTGGTCTTGCGCGCGGTGTGGCGGTAGAAGAGGCGGTCGACGTAGAGCCGCTCCTCCTCCGGGCTCCAGTTGGTGAGGTTCTTCCAGATGGTGCGGTCGAGGTCCAGGTTGCGGAAGACCCGCTTGGGCGGGACGGAGCGGTCCAGGGCGCCGACGGTCGACTTCTCCACCTGGGTGCGCAGCACCTCGGCGACCTCGTCGACGAAGCGGCGGATCAGCGCCTTGGCGTTGGCCAGGGCCACGCCGGACAGGTTGTCCTTGTCACGCAGCAGCTGCTCGATCAGCGACATGCTCGGGGTCAGCTGACCCGCCAGCTGCGGATCGGCCAGCACCTCGCGCAGCCGCATCCGTCTGACGAGCCCGGCCTCGATGGCGCCGAGCTCCGGTCCGATCTCGGGAATCAGCCGGCTGAGGTCGGGGGTCCGGCCGTCACCGCCGGTGCCGGCCGGGCTGACGCCGGTGCCTGCGGAGCGCCCGCCGCGCAGCTCGCCGGGCTTGCAGCCGAGCGCGCGCTCCAGCCAGCCGGCGTCGGACTGCCACCGGGAGAGCTGGCCCGCGGTGACGGTGCCCGGCGGGGAGTGGAAGACGTTGAGCAGCACCTTCGACACGAGCGCGGCACGCCGCACCTCGGCGGCCTTGTCGCGTGCGTCGTCACCGGCCTCCTCCTGTGCACCCGGCTCCGCATCCTCGTCCGGAGCCGGACCGGCGCTCTCGTCGGCATCCGCGTCCGGAGCCGGGTCGGCGCCGTCGTCGACCTCCGCTTCAGGAGCACGAGCTTCCTCCGCTGCGGCTTCCAGCACCATCAAACCCTGGAACTCCGCGGCAAGTCCGGGGTGGCGCTGCACCACCGAGTCGACGGACGTCTTCGGGTCCAGGAGCGCCGTCGGAAGCCCGATGTCCTGGACGACGGCGAGGCTCGCCGACTCCAGGGCCGCCTGCTCCTCGTGGTCGAAGAGCTGCGCCAGGAGGCGCCAGTACATGACCTGGCGGCGATTGTCGTGCGAGGTCTGCCCGGGCACGCCGGGGCTCTGCTGGCCGGTCATTTCCGCAACAGCCTTCCCGCGCGCTCGCTCAGCACCTTCGCGGCGTCCGTGGCGGCCTTCTCCGCCCGGACCCCGGCCTTGTCGGCCGTCCCCCCGGCCCAGGCCCCCGCGTGCACCGCGGTCACCTTCTTCCGCACCGTGGTCTCGACGGCGAGCGGCTGCACACCGAACGTGCCCGCGTCCCAGCGGACCAGCGCGACGCACGCGCTCGACCTGGCGACGCTCTCGGGTGTGAGCGGCCCCGCGGCGGGGATGCGGTCGGTGTCGACGGGCAGTTCGAGCCCGGCGATCGTGAAGGCGACTGCGCCGTCGTCGTCCGTGCGGGCGGTGTAGCCCTCCAGGAAGACGGGTACGGCGATGCGCGCGGGATGCCGGTCCAGAGGCGCGGTCGCTGCTGCGACCGCCGAGGGCAGGGCCACACGGGCGGTCGCGAACGCCTCCGCCGGCTCGCCGGGACGCGCGTGGTCGTCGCTCCAGACGAGGTCGCCCTCCGCGGTGACGGGCATACCCGTGAGCTGCATCGACCGGCCTTCGCCCGCGGCTGCCAGCAAGGACATGTGCGGCCGCAGCAGTTGCCAGATCCCGGCTCCGACGACCGTGTCGGGCTTCGGCACCGACACACTGGCCCGCACGAGGCGGGGCGCGGAGCCGTCCGCCGGCTCGAGAACCGCGTGCACCTGAGCCTGTGCGGCGGTCGCGTGCTCCTGTACGTCGATACCGAGGGGCAGCAGACGGCCGTCGGCGGTCCCGATGACCGGCGCGACCGCCGCTCCCGGCACCGTCAGCAGCATGCCTCGCGACCAGAGGTCGGCCCAGCGGCGCACCGGAAAGCGCTCCGCCGCCGCACCGGGGCAGGAAGCGGCGAGCTCGGCCGCGAAGCCGTCGAGGAGCGCCGCGAGGCGGCGCTGGGACGGGTCCGGGAGCATCGCGGACACGACCTCCGCCGCGCCGGAGACCACCTCGTGGTCGATCCCCTGCCATCCGCAGCGCGCCAGGTCGGACAGCCAGGCACGGGCCGCCGTCAGCAGATTCGCCGTCGGCCGGGCGCCGGACACCGCCGGAGCGGCCTCGCCACCGCGTGGGCGGCCCGCAGCCTCCTCGATCCGGGTCAGCAACGCGTCGTGGACCGAGCCGAGCAGCGCCGTGCGCCCGGCGGCCAGGGCCACGAAGTGGTCCTCGCCCGCCGCTCCGGCCGCGGCCTTTCCGGCCGCCTCGGCGACCCGGCCGGCCAGGGGTGTGCCGGCCAGCGCCCGAGCCAGTGCCGCGGGGCCGGCGGGCTCGGCGGACTGAGCACGGAGCAGACCGGCGACGAGCGCGCGGTCGAAGGCGTCGACGGCGGCGAGCGCCTCGTCCAGCCCTTCGACGGGTTCGGCGAGCAGGTCGGCGCGCATTACGCCACCGCCCTGGTGGGCGGGAAGAAGTGCATCTCGGGCAACGGCGCGGTGACCGGGCCGTGTTCGAGGTAGGCCAGGTGGCGCAGGAACCGGCTGAAGACGGAGGCGGCGGCCTTCGTCTCGTCCATCTGCGGCCGGGTGCTCCGCATGGCCGACGCCAGCACGGCCCCGTCCACCTCCCCCTCCGGGACCTCTGCCTTCAGATAGCGGACGACGCGCTCCGCGCCGTACTGGAGGACCGACTCGTTGATCAGGGCCCCGATGTGGTTGCAGAACGATCCCCGCGCGCCGCCGCAGGGACGGTTGTTGTTGGTGCTGCAGGCGAACGCGTAGCTCCCGGCGGCGACCGAGGACACGTAGACGCGCCCGATGTCCGAACCGCTCGACACCACACCCTGCAGACGTCCGTCGGCCAGCTCGACGAACGGCACCTTGGCGAGCTTGCGCGACCGCGCGGGTGGTATCACCCGGGCCGTGCTCGACCTCTCCCAATCCGACAACGTGCCATCTCCCATGCACAACGAAGGGGTTGTCCCCGCCGGACCGGCGGAACACTGATCAACCTACGTGCGCCCACTGACAACGCCGTCATGACAGGGGAGAAGCGTTTCGGTTACGACAGCCCGGTGACCCGCACGGTGATGTTCAGCCTGCCCGGGGCCGGCCCGGTGGCCGGGTCGCAGGTGCCGCCTGGGCCGGAGAAACCGGGGTCCCGGACGATCAGTGTCACCGGTTCCTGGCGGTTGAACCGGGGGATGGGCCGAGGATCGCACCACAGCAGTCGGGGGGGAAGCACGCGATCATTCTGCGCCGTCTCGGACTCCTCGCAGTTCTACGGCGGCGGTCAACTCTCGTTCGTGCTCGCCCGCGGTGAGCGGGCGCCCCAGCTGGTTCCCGCGAACGCCGTGTCAGCGGTGGGTGGGGACTCTGGGCGAACGGTCGGTCATACGCCCGGTGTTGCATCGCTGCGGGGCGGGGCGGCCTGTTCCGGTTTCGCCGATGCCGTACGTGGCTCGGCACCGCGCGGCGCCGTCTACGGCCGCTTCTGCTCCAGGTCCAGCAACTGCCGCTTGCGGTCGACTCCCCCGGCGTATCCGGACAGCGCGCCGCTCGCACCGATCACGCGGTGGCAGGGGCGCACGACCAGCAGCGGGTTGGCGCCGATCGCGGTGCCGACCGAACGCAGTGCGGCGCGCGACGCGCCGATCCGCGCCGCGACCTCCCCGTAACTGAGGGTCGTGCCGTACGGGATGGCCTCCAGGGCCGCCCACACGCGCCGCTGGAAGTCGGTGCCACGACCGACGGCGTACTCGATGCCGAAGCTCGTCCTGCTCCCGGCGAAGTACGCGCGGAGTTCCGCGGCGACCACGTCGAAGGCCCCGGCGTTCTCGCGCCAGTCGTCCTGGACCGTGGCGCCGCCCTTCTGACCGGGTACGGAGAGTGAGGCGAGGGCGGTGCCCCCCGGCGCGGTGGCCGACTCCTCGCCGACCAGCAGCAGCTCACCGAGCGGGCTGTCCATCGTGGTCCAGTACGTCATCTTCCCGTCCTCCATCGTTCAGATCAGTCCCGCCGCTGCGGGGCGGCGCCGGTCCGCAGCCGCGCTCCAGAAGTGGTGCACGGCGTACGTCCGCCAGGGCCGCCAGTCCTCTGCGTCCACCGCATCGGCACCCGCCTGCCGCATCCCCGCCCGGACCGCGACATCATCGGCCGGCAGCACGTCCGGATCGCCCAGTGCCCGCATGCGAACATATCCGGCCGTCCAGGCACCGACGCCCCGCAGGCCGAGCAGTTCCCTTTCGGCCTGGTCGCGGTCCGCGCCCGGGTAGAGGCAGATCCGGCCGTCGGCGAGGGCCGCGGCGACGCCCCGCAGGGCGGACCGCCGTGAGTCCGGCAGCCCGAGCTCCTCCAGGCTCGCTCCTGCCAGGGCGCCGGATTCCGGGAACGTGTGGGTGAGGGTGCCGTCAGGAGTCCTGAGCGGGGTGCCGTAGGCCTCCACCAGCACGGCTCCCAGTCGCCGCCCGGTGGAGACGGAGACCTGCCGGCCGAGCACCGCCCGGACGGTCAGTTCGTGGGGGTCGACGGCCCCAGGGGCGCGCAGCCCGGGCCGGAGGGCGACCAGCGGGGCCAGGGCGGGGTGCGCGCCGAGCCGCTCCGCGACCGCGTGCGGGTCTGCGTCGAGGTCGAAGAGGCGGCGCACGCGCTGGGTGGCGGTCGTCAGGTCGCGCAGGTCGCTCAGATGCAGTCTGCATTCCAGCCAGCCGTCGCCGGGTCTCTCGCCGACCTCCGCGATGCCGGTGCCGTGGGGGAGGCGCAGGGTCCGCCGGTACGTACGCCGGCCCCGGTCGCCGGTCATCTCCTCGACACCGGCGATGGCGTGGGCCGCGAGGTGGTCGAAGACCTCCGTGGCGGCGTACGGGCCCCGGTGGGCGAGCCTCAGGGGTACTCCCCCGGCCCTGTCGGCGGCGGGGCGCGGGGCGCGGCCGGGCCGGGCGGCGCGCAGCTCGCCGGGGGTGAGGGCGTAGATCTCCCGCACCGTGTCGTTGAACTGCCGGACGCTGGCGAAGCCCGCGGCGAACGCGATCTCGGCGGCCTGCAGCGTCGTGGTCTGCAGCAGGATCCGCGCGGTGTGCGCCCGCTGCGCGCGGGCGAGGGCGATCGGACCCGCCCCGACCTCGGCGTTCAGCTGGCGCTGCACCTGGCGGGCGCTGTAGCCGAGGTGCGAGGCCAGCCCGGCCACTCCCTCGCGGTCTACGACTCCGTCGCCGATCAGCCGCATGGCCCGGCCCACCAGGTCCGCACGGGCATTCCAGCCGGCGGAGCCGGGAACGGCGTCCGGGCGGCAGCGCCGGCAGGCACGGTATCCGCTGCCCTGTGCGGCGGCGGCGGTGGGATAGAAGGCCACGTTCTGCCGCTTGGGTGTGGTGGCCGGGCAGCTCGGGCGGCAGTAGATCCCGGTCGTCGACACGGCGAAGAAGAACTCGCCGTCGAACCGGGCATCGCGGCTGCACACCGCCTCGTACCTGCTGTCGTCGCTCATCACGCCTCAAGAGTGCGGCATGGCGGAGGGCCGCGCTGGCGGGAATCGGACATGGCATCCGGCACGGCCCGGCGGCCCGTCGCACGCCGGGTCCACCGGCTGCGGGATGCCTTTACGCGGCATTGATTGGAATCATTCCAGAAAAGTGCTTCACTGCGGAGGTGATCGAAACCGAGGCCAGGACTCTCCTGCGCGGAGCGTCGCTGCGGGTGACCCGACCCAGGGTCGCCGTGCTGTCGGCGATCCACGAGGCCCCCCACGCCGATGTCAGTACCCTCCTCGCCCTGGTACGGACACGCATCGGCGCGGTCTCGACCCAAGCGGTCTACGACGTGCTCAAGACGCTCGTCGACGCCGGGCTGGCGCGAAGGATCGACCTGCCGAATTCCCCGGCACGGTACGAGGGACAGACCTGGGACGACCATCAGCACGTGGTCTGCCGCTCGTGCGGCACGATCGCCGACGTCGATGCGCCCCCGGCCGCCCCGCGGCTCGACACGGGACGTGATCACGGGTTCACCATCGACCACGTGGAGGTGACGTACTGGGGTCTGTGCCCGGTGTGTCGGACCGAACGTGGTCAGCGGGAACCGGAGCCGGTGCATGCAAGTTCTCACACTGAGGAGCAGGAAGATTTCTGACAACTTGAAGCCACTGACCACTGCCGCCGGCGCACCTGTCGCGAACAACGAGAACGCCGTCACCGCCGGGCCGCGCGGCCCGATGCTCCTCCAGGACGTCTGGTTCCTGGAGAAGCTGGCCCACTTCAGCCGCGAGGTCATCCCCGAGCGCCGCATGCACGCCAAGGGATCGGGCGCCTTCGGCACCTTCACGGTGACGCAGGACATCACCCGCTACTCCAGGGCCGCGCTCTTCTCCGAGGTCGGCAAGCAGACCGAACTCTTCGCCCGCTTCTCGACCGTGGCCGGTGAGCGCGGCGCGGCGGACGCGGAGCGCGACATCCGCGGTTTCGCCCTCCGCTTCTACACGGAGGAGGGCAACTGGGACGTCGTCGGCAACAACACGCCGGTCTTCTTCCACCGGGACCCCCACCACTTCCCCGACCTCAACCGCGCCGTGAAGCGCGACCCGCGCACCAACCTGCGCTCCCCGGAGAACAACTGGGACTTCTGGACCAGCCTCCCCGAGGCGCTGCACCAGATCACCATCGTGATGTCGGACCGCGGCATACCCGACGGTTACCGCCACATGCACGGCTTCGGCTCGCACACCTACTCGTTCATCAACGAGAGCAACGAGCGCTTCTGGGTGAAGTTCCACTTCCGTACGCAGCAGGGCATCAAGAACCTGACGGACGAGGAGGCCGCCGCGATCGTCGCCGCTGACCGCGAGTCCTCGCAGGCGGACCTGTTCGACGCGATCGAGCGCGGCGACCACCCGAAGTGGACCTTCTACATCCAGGTGATGCCGGAGGCCGACGCGGCGACGTACCGATACCACCCCTTCGACCTCACCAAGGTCTGGTCGAAGAAGGACTACCCGCTCATCGAGGTCGGCGAGCTCGAGCTCAACCGCAACCCGGAGAACTACTTCGCGGACGTGGAGCAGGCGGCCTTCACCCCGGCCAACCTGGTCCCCGGCGTGGGCGCGTCGCCCGACCGCATGCTCCAGGGCCGGCTGTTCTCGTACGGTGACGCCGCCCGCTACCGCGTCGGGGTCAACCACCACCAGATTCCGGTCAATCAGCCGCGCGGGGCAAAGAACGTCAACACCTACCACCGCGACGGCCAGTTGCGCGTGGACGGCAACCAGGGCGCCGTGCCGGGCTACACCCCGAACAGCTACGGCCGCTGGGCGGAGCAGCCGCAGTTCGCCGAGCCGGGTCTGGCGCTCGCCGGTGGCGCCGACCGGTTCGACTACCGCGAGGACGACGACAACTACTTCGAGCAGCCGGGCAATCTGTTCCGGCAGATGACCCCGGACGAGCAGGACGCCCTGTTCGGCAACACCGCCCGGGCCATCGACGGTGCCTCGCAGGCCACGATCGAGCGGCACATCCACCACTGCACGCAGGCCGACCCGGCCTACGGCGAGGGTGTCCGCAAGGCGATCGCGGCTCTCCAGGCAGCCAAGCAGGCCTGATCCCGCGGACGTACACGAGGGGTCCCGGGCGACACGCGGTCGCCCGGGGCCCCTCGGCCGCGTGGTGCGTGCATCGGTGCCGGCCACGACAGCACGGCAGGGCAGCCGGGGCGGCCACGGCGACAGCACTGCTCGGGCCCGCGCCGGCCACGCCGGCACCGCTCGGCGCCCGTGACGCCTACGGCAGCAGCGCCGTCCTCCCGAACATCTGGGCCGTGGCCCGCGCGCTGGGGGTCCCCGCGTCCAGGTCGGCGCCCGCCGCGACGAGCGCGGAGACGATCTCGTCCTCGCCCTTGAACAGTGCACCCGCCACCGGGGACTGGTCCCGGCCATTACGCAGATCGACGTCGGCGCCGCGCGCGACGAGCGCCCGTACCGTCTCCGTACGCCCGTGGTACGCGGCGAGCATCAAGGCCGTGTTGCCCTCGGGGTCCTGGGCGTCGAGCGGCAGCCCGTGGTCGAAGAACTCCAGGAGCTCCTCCGAGCGGCCCTGCCTGGCCAGATCCATCACGATCGCGACGAGTTGGCCGGTCTGTTCCTCGGAAAGCGGTTCCATGACTCCACTTTAGGTGGCCCCTCCCCCGGCGGGCCGGGTGGCGCGACGCAGATCACTACGTCCGGGCTGTCTGAACTTCACGGGAACTCCAGCGAAATGGCACGTGTGTGGATATCGTGCACCGAGCGAGGGCGCATCCGTCAGTCCATGGGATCGGCGGATGCGTCCCGTTTGTGGGGATGCGCACGTGGCTGGGGGGTTCATGGGGCATGTCGAAATACCCGAAACGGATATATCTGGGCACGCTGGGATAGCGGAAGCACCACGACCGCGTACCGGCGGGTCCCGGAACCGCACGGTGGCTCCGGAGCATGTGTGGAGAGCACCGACGACCGTGGAGCGCGACCACACGGAGAGACCACGGGCGAGGAAGAGGCCCGCTCCGCGTGTACCGCTGCTCGTCCTGACCGATCTTCTGGGACTGGGAGTTCCGGCCTGGCTCGCGCTGCGGGCCGGGGACCAGCCGGGCTCTCTCGTCACGGCGGCGTCGGCCGCCCTCGTATGGACGGGTGTACGCGCCGCGCGCGGCCGGTACGCCGAACGGCCGCCGGGGGAAGCGGCCGGGGCCGCCCTGGGCTCGTTCGGCGACTGGCTGGCGCTCCTCGGGATGCTGGCCGTGCTGGTGGCGCTGACGGGCGGAGGGCTCGACCCGGCCGCCGGCGTCGTGGCCCTGGCACCAGGGCTGATGATCGCCGTACTCGTGGGGGTCATGGACCGCCGGCGGTCCGCAGCGGGGCGGCGGGTGCTGGTGGTCGGCGCGGCAGCCGGGCTGGACCGGGCGGTGAATCTGCTCAACTCCCGCACGGATCACCCGTTCAAGGCCGTGGCCGTGGTCCCGGTGGGACCGACGGCACCCGACTGCGGCACCCCGGTGCCGGGGCGGCTCGCGCCCGAACCCGCCGACGACGACGTGTCCACGGTGCTGGGCGGCGCCTTCGCCCACGACGCGGATCTGGTCCTCGTCGCGCCGGGGCCGCAGCTGGACGACGACCGGCTGCGCCGGCTCGCGTGGGGTCTGCACGACAGCGGGCTTGCGCTCTGCGTGCTCACGGAGCTGAGCGGCGTCGCGGCGGCCCGGGTGCGGCCCGTCGCCGCCGCGGGCCTGACGCTGCTGCACGTGGCACCGCCGCTGCGCCACGGAGCGCAGGCCGCGCTCAAGACCGTGGTGGACCGGGCGGGCGCGGCTCTCGGGCTGCTCGTGCTCGCCCCGCTGTTCTTCGCGGTGGCCCTGGCCGTGCGGCTGTCGTCACACGGCCCCGTCTTCCACCGACAGATCCGGCACGGGCAGCACAACACGCCCTTCACCATGTGGAAGTTCCGCACGATGGTCGCGGACGCGGAGTCCCGCAGAGAGCAGCTCTCGGCAGTGAACGAGAGCGAGGGCCCGATGTTCAAGATGCGCCGCGACCCCAGGGTGACCCGGATCGGCCATGCGCTGCGCCGGACGTCCGTGGACGAGCTGCCGCAGCTCCTCAACGTGCTTCGGGGTGACATGTCCCTGGTAGGTCCGCGTCCTCCACTGCCGGAGGAGGTGTCCCGCTACGACGAGCGGGAGCTGAGGCGGCTCGCGGTCCGCCCGGGGCTGACCGGCCTGTGGCAGGTCAGCGGGCGTTCCGACCTGTCGTGGCAGGAGACCGTCTCGCTGGACCTCTGGTACGTCGACAACTGGTCGGTGGCCACGGACATGGGCCTCCTCGCCCGCACGGTCCGCGCCGTCACCGACGGCCGCGGGGCGTACTGAGACGTGAGAGGGGGACACGAAGGGGATCGCGTGGGGGGTCGTGTGCACGCATTCAGGACGTACCGCAGCCGTGCGGGCGGACGTTCAGCGGCCGGTGGCGTGTGCGCCGAGCCACCAGGCGTAGGTGCGGGCGATGCCGTCCCGCAGGGGGATCTGCGGCTTGAAGCCGAGGGAGGACAGCCGGGAGACGTCGAGGAGCTTGCGCGGGGTGCCGTCGGGCTTCGAGGTGTCCCACACGATGCGACCCTGATACCCCGTCACCGCTCGTACGGTCTCGGCGAGTTCGCGGATGGTGAGGTCCTCGCCGCAGCCGACGTTGACGGGATCGTCACCGTCGTAGGACTCCAGCAGCCGCACGCACGCGGCGGCGAGGTCGTCGACGTGGAGGAATTCGCGCCGGGGGCTGCCGGACCCCCACAGGGTGACCTCGTCCGCCCCGTCCCGCTTCGCTTCGTGGAACCGGCGGATCAGGGCGGGCAGGACGTGCGAGGTCTCCAGGTCGAAGTTGTCGCCGGGTCCGTAGAGGTTGGTGGGCATGGCGCTGATGTACGAGGCACCGTGCTGCCGGCGGTAGGACTGGACCTGCACGATTCCGGCGATCTTGGCCAGCGCGTAGGCCTCGTTGGTGGGTTCGAGCGGGCCGGTGAGCAGCGCGTCCTCGGGGATCGGCTGCGGCGCGTGCTTGGGGTAGATGCACGAGGAGCCGAGGAAGAGCAGCCGCTGGACCCCCGCGGCGTGCGCCCCGGCGATCACGGCGAGCTGGATGCGGAGGTTGTCCTCGAGGAACTGCACCGGGTAGGTGCTGTTGGCCATGATGCCGCCGACCTTGGCGGCGGCCAGCACGACGGCGTCCGGGCGGGCGTCGCGCAGAAAGGCCGCGGTGGGCTCCGCGTCGCGCAGGTCGAGTTCGTCCCGGCCGCGGGTGAGCACCTCGTGGCCGTCGGCGGAGAGGCGGCGCACCAGCGCCGAGCCGACGAGTCCGCGGTGGCCCGCGACGAATATGCGGGAGCCCGGGAGCAGCAGGGGCCGGACGGATTCCCGGGAAGGGGCGGGGATGGCTGGCGTCATGGCTCGGATTCTGCCAGCAGCACGGGGCCCGGGTGACCCTTTGCCTCATTCCGCTCAGATCCAGATATTTCGGTGAACGAAAACGCCCGTAGGGCGACCACAGAGGGGGACTCATGGCGAAGACCGCACTCATCACGGGTGTGACCGGACAGGACGGTTCGTATCTGGCGGAGCTGCTGCTCGAGAAGGGGTACACGGTCCACGGGCTGATACGCCGGTCGTCGAGCTTCAACACCGAGCGGATCGATCACATCTACCAGGGGCCCGAGGAAGCGGATCGTTCTTTCGTGCTCCATCACGCCGACCTCTCCGACGGGGTCGCGCTGGTGAACCTGCTGCGCGACATACGGCCCGACGAGGTCTACAACCTGGGCGCCCAGTCCCATGTCCGGGTCTCCTTCGACGCCCCGCTCTACACCGGTGACGTCACCGGCCTCGGCACCGTACGGCTGCTGGAGGCGGTGCGGGCCAGCGGCATCGACACCCGGATCTACCAGGCGTCCTCCTCCGAGATGTTCGGAGCGAGCCCGCCCCCGCAGAACGAGAAGACGCCGTTCCACCCGCGCAGCCCGTACAGCGTGGCCAAGGTGTACGCGTACTGGGCAACGGTCAACTACCGCGAGGCGTACGGGATGTTCGCCACCAACGGCATCCTGTTCAACCACGAGTCCCCGCGTCGGGGCGAGACCTTCGTGACCCGGAAGATCACCCGGGGTGTCGCCCGGATCAAGGCAGGCCTCCAGGACCGGCTGCACCTGGGGAACCTCGACGCCGTACGGGACTGGGGTTACGCCCCCGAGTACGTGGAGGCGATGTGGCGGATGCTCCAGTGCGACACCCCCGACGACTACGTCGTGGCCACCGGGGAGGGGGTCAGCGTCCGCCAGTTCCTGGAGTACGCGTTCGAGCACGCGGGCCTCGACTGGGCGGAGCACGTCCGCTACGACCCGAAGTACGAGCGCCCCAGCGAGGTCGACGCGCTGATCGGTGACGCGTCGAAGGCGGAGGAACTCCTCGGCTGGAAGCCCGAGGTGAAGTCGCGCGAGCTGGCGCGGATCATGGTCGACGCCGACATCAGGCTGCTGAGCGACCAGCTCGCCGGATCCGCGGTCCGCGTGGACCGATGAGAGGCCCCGGACGTCTCAGACGCACCCGGGGCGGACGGATCGCCTTCGGCGTCCAGACCGGCGGCACCAGCGCCCGTCCCACCATCACATCGGCCGGCTCCTACAACGACGGCACCCGGCACCACGCCGTCGCGCACCACGATCTGGCCGGTGCCCCGCAGGGCCCCGGCGACAGCACCGTCACGCTCACCCCGGACGAGGACGCGTACGTCAACGGCGTGGCGGCGAACACGAACTACGACGACAACCAGCTCGCCTCGCGGGGCACCACGGCCTACCTGAGCTATCTGCGGTTCACGCTGCCGTCCGCTCCGGCCGGCCAGGTGCTCAAGAGTGCGCGGCTCACCTTCCGGACCTCGTCGGACTCGACGGCGAGGTCGGCCGAGAGCCACAGCATCGTGCCGGTCACCGGCGCATGGACCGAATCGGCGGTCACCCACAACACCCGGCCGGCGCTCTCCACGTCCGTGCTGGGGACCATCACCGGCGCGTCCTCCGTCTCCACCGGCTACTCGGCGGCACTGGACGCGTCCGCACTGGACGGAGCCCTCGGCTCCGTCTCCTCACTCGCCCTGACCAGCAGCGGGACGGACAGTCTCCGCATCTGGTCGAGCGAGGCAACCACGGCCTACCGGCCGCAGCTCGTCCTCACCTTCGGAGATGAATGATGAACGGAAGCACGGGGCGGAGACCTGGGGGGAGCGGCCGTGTGCGGGCCGCGTCCGCCGCGCTCTGCCTGTTCGCCGGCGCCCTGACCGCGACAGCGGCCGGGGCCTCCCCGGCGGCGGCGCTGACACCGCCGGTCGCGATCACCGCGGACGACCTCACGACCTGGCAGACCAACGGCATCGTCTGGGCGATGGCCGCGAGGGACGGTGTCGTGTACGCGGGAGGCACCTTCTCCACCGTCCGCCCGCCGGACGCTGCGGCAGGAACCTCGGAGCAACCCGCGGTCAACTTCGCCGCGTTCGACGCGGCGACGGGAGCGCCGACGGGCTGCGACCTGTCGTTCACGCTGTCCTCCGGGACGGCGACCGTACGGGCCCTCGCACTGTCCCCGGACGGCGGGACCCTGTACGCGGGCGGGCAGTTCGGCGCGGTGAACGGAGTGGGCGTCAGCAACATCGCGGCCGTCGACACCGCGACCTGCACGCCTCGCCAGGACTTCAAGATCGCGGTCTCGGCGACGGTACGGGCGCTGGACGCCACCGAGGACACGGTCTACCTGGGCGGTGACTTCAACAGCGTGGGCGGCCAGACCAGGAACAAGTTCGCCGCCGTCACCACGGGCGCCGATCTGCTGCCGTGGACCGCCAACGCCGACGAGGTGGCCAGGGCGGTCGAGGTGACCCCGGACGGGCAGCACGTGGCACTCGGCGGTGACTTCTTCACCGTCAACGGCACCACCTCGCACGCCCTGGCCGTGGTCGACGCCACCACGGGCGCACTCACCACGAGCTACCCGGGCTTCATCCCCAACACCTCCACGGTGCAGGACCTCACCACGGACGCCACCGGGCTCTACACCGCCAACGAGGGCACCGGCGGCGGGGTGTTCGACGGCCGGATCGCCATCGACCTCGACGACTACCAGCAGCGCTGGCGGGACACCTGCCTGGGCGCCACCCAGGCCGTCCTGGTCCACTCGGGCGTGCTGTACAGCGGCAGTCACGCCCACGACTGCGCCAGCATGGGCGGGTTCCCCGACCAGCCGCGCAGGCACCTGCTGGCCCAGTCGGTCGACGACCCGACGCTCCTGCCCTGGTTCCCCGACACGAACGACGGCATCGGTGAGCCGGTCGGTCCACGGGTGATGGCGCAGACCGACAAGGGCGGCAGCCACTACCTGTGGGTGGGAGGGGAGTTCACCACCGTCAACGGGGCCGGGCAGCAGGGCCTGACCCGGTTCGCCGACGGCCCTGACACCGGTGCGCCCTGGGTTCCCAACGTCAGTCTCTCCACGGTCGCCCCGGGGAAGATCGACGTCCAGTGGCAGACCAGCTTCGACACGGACGACGGTGAGCTGACCTACCGGATCTACAAGGACGGGGCGGGCACCCCCGTCCACACGGTGTCGGGCTACTCGCTCTTCTGGGACCGTCCGCAGCTGAAGTGGACCGACACCGACGTGGCGGCGGGCGAGACGCACTCGTACCGCATCACCGCGAGCGACGGCACCAACACCAGTGCCAAGTCCCCCGCCCAGTCCGCGACGGTGGCCTCGTCCACCCAGGCCTACCCGGCGCGGGTGCTGTCCGACGGCGCCTCGCTCTACTGGCGCTACGACGAGGGCACGTCCACCTTCGCGGCGGACACCACGGGAGGCCTGAACAACGGCTTCCTGCGCAACGCGCCGGCCTACCGGCAGACCCCGGCCGCGATCGCGGGCGACTCGACCGCGATCGGCTTCGACGGGGCGAGCGAGTACGCGTACAGCAACAAGCGCCACACCCAGCCGACCCGGTTCTCGGTGGAGACCTGGATCAAGACCACCACGACACGCGGCGGGAAGATCATCGGGTTCGGCAACCTGACCATGCAGAACAGCACCCGCTTCGACAAGCACGTCTACATGACCGATACGGGGCGGCTGGTCTTCGGTGTCTACAGCGGTGGCCGTCGCACCGTGACCACGACCGGGTCCTACAACGACGGCGCGTGGCACCACGTGGTCGCCACGCAGGGCCCCGCCGGCGTGGCGCTGTACGTCGACGGGCAGGTGCGCGCGTCGAACTTCCTGTACACGAGCAACGAGAACTACCCGGGCTACTGGCGGGTCGGCGGCGACAACCTGGCCAACTGGGCCAACCGCCCGACCAGCAACTTCTTCGCCGGGCAGATCGACGAGACGGCGGTCTACCCGACCGCGCTGAGCGCTTCGACGGTCAGCGCGCACTACGCCCTGAGGACGGGTGAATGAGGTATCCGTTCCTGGCCGGCGCCGCCGTCGCTCTCGCGACGGCGGCGCTGGCCGCCTGCGGTTCGTCCGGCGGGTCCGGCGACGAGGGCGGGAAGGCCGCCGCGGGTGGCACACCGTCGGCAGCGGTCTCCTCCGCGCCGTCCGTCGCCGGGCCCACGGCCTCCACGCCGGGCCCACGGGCCACGAAGCCGGGTGCCACGTCCAAGGCCCCCGCCGGGGACGTCACCCCGGCCACCGGGTCCTTCACCGAGAAGCAGAAGGAGTATCTGACCGACCGCGTACCCAAGGGCATGGATCCGGCCGCGGTGCTCCAGACGGGGCAGGAGACCTGCGACAGGCTCCGCTATCTGGTCAAGGCCGACCGGGACATCGCCGTCGGTGCGATCGTCTCCGGTGAGGTCGCCGACGCCGAAGCGGCCGTGACCCACCTCTGCCCCCAGCACCAGGCCCTGATCGACGAGGCGGCACTCGGTTACGCCGACGGCACGCACAAGGGCGACGGGCTCCGGCCGGGACGGTACCGGGCCCCCTCCCCCACCAAGGCCTGCAGCTGGCAGGTCGCGGGGGCCGGCGGCAAGCAGCTGGCGTCCGGTTCCTCCGCCACGGGCGGGCAGGTGGAGATCACCGTCGCCCGCTCCGCCCGCACCTTCACCTCCACAGGCTGCTACGCCTGGCTGCCCCAGGGAGACAACGGATGAACAAGCTGCCCATAGCCGTGGCGATCCCCACGAAGAACGAAGGTCTGAACATCGCCGAGGCGGTGAAGTCGGTCCTGGGCCACTTCGAGGCGGTCGTCGTCGTGGACTCGCACAGCACCGACGACACGGCGAAGATCGCCGAGGAGTGCGGGGCGGAAGTCGTCTCGTACACGTGGGACGGAGGACATCCGCGCAAGAAGCAGTGGTGCCTGGAGAACGTCCGGACGGACCTGGACTGGATCCTGCTGCTCGACGGTGACGAGCGGCTCAGCCCGGGGCTGCTCGCGGAGCTGCGGCGGATCTTCGCGGACCCGGACACACCCAAGCCGGCGGCGTACGACATACCGCTCGGCTACTGGTTCTCGGGGAAGCGGCTCCGGCACGGCTACACGATCCGCAAGCGGTCCCTGACCGACCGGACCAAGTGCTACTACCCGGAGGTCGGTGACCTCGCCGCCCCCGGGATCGGAGAGGTGGAGGGGCACTACCAGCCGGTCGCGACGACGGCACAGGCGCTGAGCAACCCCATCGAGCACCAGGACCTGGACCCCGTCACCGCCTGGTTCGAGCGGCACAACCGCTACTCGGACTGGGAGGCGTGGCTGGAGCACCACCCCGAGGTCAAGGAACAGGTACGCAAGGTGAAGTCCCGCCAGGGACAGCTCTTCCACAAGGCGCCGTTCAAGCCGCTGGTGTCGTTCGCCTACATGTACGTCTACCGGCGGGGCTTCCTCGACGGCCGGGCGGGCCTGGACTTCGCGCTCGCGATGAGCTTCTACCGCTGGCAGATCGCCCTCAAGTCCCGCGAGAAAACCGGACGCTGACAGGCCGAGGTCTCACCCTCGCCTCCGGCGGACCACGTCCTCGTAGGTCCGCCGGAGGGTGGCGGTGACGGCCTCGATGGTGAACTGGTCGTTGACCAGCTGCCAGGCGGCCTTGCCCGCCTGTTCGGCGGCCTCCGGCTCCAGCAGCTCCAGGATCGCGTCGGCGACCTTACGGGCGTTGGCAGCGTCCTCGCCGACCCGGCTGTCGATCACCCGGCCCGCACCGGCCCCCGACACATCGGGGCCCTGCCCGCAGGTGCGGGTGATGACGACCGGAGTCCCGACCGACATCGCCTCCAGGACCGAGACCGGGAACGGCTCCTCGATCGCCGGCAGCACGTACACATCGGCCTCGCGCCCGGCGGCGAGGACCTCGTCGTGCTCCAGCGGGCCCACATGGTCGAGGGAGTCCGTGACGCCCAGCTTCCGGGCGAGGGCGAGAGTGCCGGCCAGCGCGCCGGTGTCCGGGCCGGCCAGCACGAAGCGGGCGTCCGGGTGGTGGGCGAGGACGTGCGGCATCGCGGCGATGAAGTCCTCGGGCCGCTTGCGCTCCTGGATGCGGGCGAGGTACAGCACGGTCGGCGGGCGGCCGGCGGCGCGGGCGGGCTTGCGCTCCTGCGGGCGGACACCGTTGACCAGCCGCACGGTACGGGTGAGCGGTACGGGAGCCGCGACGGCGTTCACATCGACCCGCTCCATCTCGGTGAGGTGCAGGACGGCGTCGGCCTCGCGCAGCACCTTGCGGACCCCGAGGACGTCGGTGAGCTGGGCGACCTTCTTCTCGGTCGGGTCGATCATGCCGTGGGTCTGGACCACCAGGGGTGTCCGGGTCGCGAGCGCGAGGAGCGCCGCCGGCAGGGTCACCAGGTCCCGCATCAGATGGACGTGCACGAGGTCGGCGCCGCGCATCATGCGGCGTGCGGTGCGCAGCAGCGCCGCGGAGGTGATGCCACTGACCTCGAACATCGGGAGCACGTGCCGTGCCTGGAACAGGTGGACGGGAACTCCCTCCACATGGCTGGGCAGTTCACCGTCGGGGAAGCCGTCGCCGAGGGCCATGACGCGTGCGTCGTCGCCGTTCGCCCGCTGGACCTTGGAGAGGTTGAACGCCACCCGTGTCGGCCCGCCGAAGGCATGGTCCGGAGTGTGGAGCGTGACAACGTGCAGGATTTTCACCAGAGTTCCCCTCAACTGCGGCCAATACTTCACAGAGTAGTCATCGTGCCCCCTCAAGTGGGCTGATTCGTTAGAGTGTTCAGCGGTTCACTGATCCCGGGGGGGGCGCATGACGTCGGTGCACACATCGGCGCAGGAGCAGGCCGCCCGCGGGGTCGCGCGTCCGGAGTGGGCACGGGCCAGGGGCGGCGTCCCGCAGCCGCCCGAGCAGCCGATCGCCTGGTCGATGCTGTCGCGGGCCCTGTCCGTGCCGCTCATCCTCGGCCTGGTGTGCTTCCTGCCCGCGGTGATCGCCGCCCAGCCCGGCAACGGTGTCCGGGACACCGCGTACTGGCTCCAGTTGGTGCTTACCTGCTATGCGGGGGCACGGCTGGCGACGATGATCCTCTCCACCCGGCGGCGGCTTCTCCAAGGCGTCTTCTGGATGTTCGTGTACATCGCGATGGGCGTGGCTCCGTTCGCCCAGGTGGTGATCGGGCAGACGCCTACGCCGATGGTGGGGCCGCGCCAGGACCTGGTCACGGCCATCGCGATGGTCCTGGTGGGGTGTGCCGCCTTCGACCTGGGAGCTCTGCTGGCCTCGCGGCGCCCGCTGCGGCGCCGTACGCCTTCCACGCGGAGCCCGGGCGGAGGACCGGCCGTGGCCCATCCGGTGCGGCTGCGACTGCTGGTGCTGGTGGCGTTCGCGGCGAGCGCGTTCTACGTGATGAAGCTGGGCGGGCCGACGGTCTTCTTCTCCAGTCGGCAGGAGATCAACGAGACCGTCGCGGCGAGCGGGGTGGCCTCGGAAGGGTCCAATGTCGGCTCGGCGTTCGTCAAGGGATTCGGCCAGGTCCCGGCGCTGCTGGCGCTGCTCTTCTACACCCGCCGGCTGGCAACCTCCTACCGGGCCCGGCGCTCCCCGTCGACGGTGCTGGTGTGGGTGGCGTTGGTGGCGCTGAACCTTGTGGTGAACAACCCCGTCTCCAATGCCCGTTACTGGTTCCTCACGGTACTCATGGCCTTCGTGTTCACCGCGTTCCCGAGCAGTGCGGCGATCTACCGCATCGTGCTGGCGACGGGAGTGGTGGGGGCACTGGTGGTGTTCCCCTATGCCGACAAGTTCCGGTACGACGACGCGGGACAGCGGCCCGCGCAGTCGGCCTCGGTCTTCGAGCCGCTGGTGACCAAGGACTACGACCAGATGGTGATGTTCGCCAACAGCATCTCGTGGGTCGACACCCGGGGCCACACCTACGGCCGGCAACTCACTGGCTCCGCGCTGTTCTTCGTGCCCCGCGCGGTGTGGAGCGGGAAGCCGGAGGACACCGGGGTCCGGGTCGGGCAGTGGATGGGGCTGCGGATGACCAACCTCTCGGCCCCCCTGTGGACAGAGTTCTGGGTCGACTTCGGCGCGTCCGGGGTGATCGGCGGGCTCGCGCTGATCGGTTACGCGGTGGCGCGCACCGACCGCCGGTACGCGCTGGCGGTCACCCGGGCGGGACCCGGCCCCGGGAGTGTGCTGGCCATCGCCGCTCCGCTGATCGCCGGGTACACCTTCATCCTGCTGCGCGGCCCACTCCTGCAGGCGGCGGGGAAGCTGGCAATCGCCGCGCTGTGTCTGCTGTTGATCAGCACGTTCAAGGAACAGAGGGCAGCGCGCCGGCGGTGACGGCCCCGTCGGGCGCCGCCTTCCCGCGTCGGATCCGGGCCACCCTGGTCCAGGTGGCGGCGGCCTTGCAGAGCGATCCGAGACAGAGCCCCCAGGCGGCCCCGGGGACGCCTCCGATGGCGTAGCCCCCCGCCATGAACGCCACGGCGGTGAGCGAGAAGACCACCTGGATGCTCAGCGTCGTACGCGGGTCGAGCATGCGCAGGGCGAGGAGCCCGCCGGTGCCCACGGCCATCGCCGCGTACTGGCTGCCGGTCGCCGGGAGGAGGGCGGCGGCCGTGGGCCAGGTGTCGCCGAGCAGTTCACGTCCCGCCTTCTCGGGGAGCAGGGCCAGCGTGGTCGCCCAGAGGGCGGCGGTGGCCGCCAGGACGGCTGCGAGTCCCACGATGGCCCGCACCCGGCGCCTCTCGTCGTCGATGCGGCCGAGCAGCGGGGGGCCGAAGGAGGTGGCGGAGGTGAACAGCACGTTGAGCGGCCCGAACAGGGTCGTCGCCCCACGCAGCGCGCCGACCAGCAGCGGGTTGCCGACGGCGCCCAGGCCGAGGACGGATAGCTGGCTGGTCGCGTTGCCCACCGCGAACTCGACTACGAAGCGCTTCCCGAGGTGACCGCGCCGCAGCATCGGGCGCAGCAGCAGGGGCGCCCCCGGCGTCGAGCGGCGCAGCAGGAGGGCGGACAGCACGAGGGCCGGCAGGGCCGACAGCCCCCAGACCAGGATCAGACGGGCGGGCGGGGCCCCGTACTCCTGGACGGAGAGGGCGCCGAGGACGCAGAGCAGCCGCACCAGGTCGGCCCCCAGGGCCAGATGGGGCAGCTGGAGTGTGGAGAAGGCATAGCGCAGGGCGTCCTGCCCGAGCACCACCGGCAGGACGAGGCCGAGCATCGTCAGCGCGCGGGCGGTCTCCCCCGGTACGGCGAGACATACGGCTGCCAGCAGCGCGCCGAGCGCCGCCGAGAGGCCCACGGTGAGGACGACGGCCGAGCGGCAAGCGCCCCCGATGGCCTTGCCCTCGCCGCGCCGCAGGACGAGCGGCTGCCCCGTGTACGCCCCCGAGACGCCCAGCAGCACCGTGAAGACGAGGTAGACGGCGGAGAAGCGGGCGAAGTCGGCCACGGTGGAGAGCCGGGCGGCGGCCACGAGCACCAGGATGTTGGTGAGCGCGGCCACGCCCTGGTCCGCGACCGAGCAGAAGATCGCGGTGCGGGCTCTCACCGGCGCGCCCCCGGCAGGGTGAAGGAGCGCAGGCCCATCGTCTCGGAGGGGTCCCCGGTGACCTCCGGAGCGTCCTCGTCGACGGCCGGGCCCTGGGGCCCCCCGCCGCTGTGGCGCCGGGCCGGCTTTGGCCGGCGCTCCGCGCGCCGCAGCCGGCTGCGGCCGGGATGGAGCAGGGCCCCGAGCACCTGGCCGCCTGAGGCGCTGATGATCTCGCGGATGCGCTCCAGGTCGCTGCGGTGCACCTCGCGGGGGTCGCAGACGATCATGACGCCTTCGACCCGGTCGACGAGAGCGACCGCGTCGGCGTACGACAGGACCGGCGGGGCCAGCACGATGACCACCGCGCCGGGGCGGTCGGCCTCGGCGACGATGCGGCCGACGGGGACGGAGGTCAGGGCGCGTGGCACGTTGTCCACGGTGACCCCCGCGACCAGGGCGAACGCACCGGAGCCCGGCACGTCCACGTTGTAGCGGGCGCCGGTCGGCCAGCTGCCGTCACCCTCCTCGCCGGCGGCCCAGCGCGGCGGCCGGACCTCGTGGGCGGAGGAACCGAGATCGCGGGCGAGCGAGGGGGTGCGCAGGTCCGCCTCGACGAGCAGGACGTCGCGGCCCATCTCGGCGAAGGCGGCGGCCAGGTTGACCGCGGCGGCCGCGGCCGCGGCGCTGTCGCCACGCGGGGCGGTGACCAGGAGGCGGCGGCTCTCCGCGAAGGCGGGGTCGTAGGCGAGGCGGAACGCGACCGCCCGGTACTCCTCGGCAAGCCGCGATCCGCTGCGCCCGATGGCCAGCAGGGTGCCCACGGCGGCGCGTTCCCTGGGCAGGGTGCCGAGCAGCGGGCCGCCGAGCGAGCGGACGAGTTCACGGGGTGAGCGCACGGCGGGGTCGAAGACGAGGCGCACCCAGGACAGCAGCAGCCCGAGCGCCAGGCCGACCACGGCGCCGAGCCCGAGGAGCAGCGGCAGCCCAGGTCCGGTGGGCTCGGTGGGGGCGACCGGTTTCTTGTTGAGGTAGCCGGGGGTGGTGTCGAGCGCCTTGAGCTCGGATATCTTCCGGCTCAGTTCGGAGATGGAGACGATGATGTTGGCGCGGGCGCTGCTGACGTCGTCGGCCCCGTCGACACCGGTCCGCTCCTCCAGCAGGTCGCGCTTCTCCTCCAGCGGTTCGAGCTGGGCGCGGTAGCCGCCCGCCATGTTGTCGATGCTTTCCTGGGTGCGCGCCTTGCGGTGCGCGAGGTAGGCGTTGGCCAGGGCCTCGGCACGGGAGCGGGCCTGCTCCGGGGCGGCACCGGTGTAGGAGAAGCGGAGGGTGAGGGTGTTGGGCGGGTTAGTGACCTGGAGACCGGCCAGCAGCTTCCGGGCGGTGACGTCGTCGCCCTTCTTGAGCAGGGTGGCGGCGGCCAGGTCGCCCACGGTGTCGCTGACCGCCGTCTGCCGTTCCGACCCGATGTTGATGCCCTTGTCGGCCGAGGCACCGGTGGCGAAGGGGTCGGAGGTCGCGGAGCGCACCTGTACCTCACCGGTCGCGGTGAAGGTGTCGTCACCGCTCAGGGCGAGGAACCCACCGCCGAGCAGGCCGACGGCGACTCCCCCGGCCAGGAGGGCTCGGTAGCGCAGGAGCTGGCGGAACTGGTCGCGCAGCAGCGCCGGTTCGTCCTGGTCGTCCAGGGGGCGGATCGGATGGCTCATCGGCGTGCTCTCCCTCGTGCGTCCCCGGGCTCCGCGCCTCCGGGCCCTGCTTCCCCTGCCCGCGCGTCCCCGGGCCTGGCTTCCTCTGCCTCCGAGCCGCCGGGGCCTGCTTCTCGCGCCTCCGAGCCTCCGAGCGCCTCGCGGAGCAGGGCGTCGAAGCGGGCGAGGCCCGCCTCCCTGCTCAGATGGTCCGCGACGTAGCGCGGCCCCTGGGCGCCCAGAGCGGACGCGGCCCCCGGGTCCGCGACCAGTTCGCGTACGGCGGCGAGGAGCGCGGCAGGGTCCTCGGGGGCCACGAGGACCCCCGCCCCGGAGCGGCGCACCTCGTCGGCCGTGCCGCCCTCGCCCGCCACGGAGGCGACGACGGGGCGGCCGGAGACGAAGTACGAGGTGAGTTTGGACGGCACGCTCATGTCGAGCACGGAGGCCCGCTGGGTCACCGCCAGGACGTCCGCCGCAGCCAGCACGTCGGTGAACTCCTCCGCGCCCGCGGGCGGCAGGAAGTCGAGATTGGGCAGCCCTGCGGCGCGCTCGCGCAGTCCGTCGCGCTGGTTGCCGTCGCCCATCAGCACGACCCGGATGTCGGGGGCCAGTCGCGCCAGGCCGACCAGGACGTCGAGGCCCTGCTTGAGGCCCATGTTGCCGGAGTGCAGCAGCACCGGAGTGCCCTCGCGCCAGCCGAGCCGGGCGCGGGTGGCGGCCCGGTCTGCCGACGGGCTCTCCACATGGGTCCAGTTGGGAACGACACGGATGCGCCCCGGGTCCACGCCGAGAGCGGTGACGCCCTCCACGAAGCTCTCGTGGATCACACCGACGAGGGCGGCGCCGCGCAGCGCGTGACGCTCCGCCTTCGCGGCGACGGCGGCGGCCCTGCCCCCGCCCCGTATCCCGCTCTGGGCCGCCGCGGCACCCATCAGGTCCTGGACGACGGGTATGTGGGGCACACCGTGGCGGCGCGCCAGGCGGGCGCCGATGACACCGCCCGCGAGGCTCGGCATCTGGGAGATCACCGCGTCGGGGCGGCCCGGTGGCGGGGCGAGGATGCCGTGGGCGAGGACGGAAGCCTCGAACGCCGCTCTGCGCAGGGCGGTCTGACGGGGCGGCACGTAGTGGCGCCGCCGGTGCACCCGTACGCCCTCGCGGGTCTCCACCTTGCGCCACACCCCCCGGTACCGCTCGTCCACGCGCCAGGCCGGGTAGTGCGGCATCCCGGTCAGGACCTCGGTCCTGACCCCCGACGCGGCCCAGTGCTCGGCGAGCTGCGTGGCGTACGGGCCGATACCCGTCACCTCGGGGGCGTAGTTCGTGGAGACCACAAGAAGTCTGCGGTTCTCGAACGGTCTCTGATGCTCATCAGCGGACAACGGATGATCGCCTTCCCCCCGGAACAGCCTCTTCTGTGAGCTTATCCGTTCACGGGATGCACAAGTGTTCTTCACAGTAAGGTCGTTGCACCAGTTCCACCGTGGGGGGAGAGAACGGATGGTGCAGCACAGAGTCGGTTACGCGCCGGGGGTGTACGACTTGTTCCACGTCGGACACCTGAACATCCTGCGTCATGCCCGCAGCCAGTGCGACTACCTGGTGGCCGGGGTGGTCTCCGACGAGATGGCCGAGCTGGCCAAGGGGCACAAGCCGGTGATCCCGCTGACCGAGCGGCTGGAGATCGTGCGCAGTGTGCGTCATGTGGACGCCGCCTTCGTCGAGACAGTTCCGGACAAGGTGGAGACCTGGCAGCAGGTCCGCTTCGACGTGATCTTCAAGGGCGACGACTGGCGGGGCACGGAGAAGGGCGAACGACTGGAGCGGGACTTCGCCGAGGTCGGCGTGGAGGTCGTCTACTTCCCGTACACCGTGCACACGTCCAGCACCCAGCTGCGCCGGGCCCTGGACGTGCTCGTCAGCCGGCCCGGAGCGCTTTCAGCTCCCTGAACCACTTGACCAGGAACGCCGCGAGGAACACGGCGTGCACGGCCGCGAGCACGGCGTACCCGGCGCGGAACGCCCCGGGTGCGCCGAGCAGCAGGAAGACCAGGCAGAACACCCCGTAGTCCGCCGGCAGCAGTGCCACGGCCCGCACCCGGGACACCGGAGCGGCGGGGCTCGCGGGCGTGGGCGCGGCAGCGGCCGCCGCCTTGCCCAGCTGCTCCCTGAGCAGTCCCGCGCAGAAGGTGAGCACGGCCGCGAACAGGAAGCCGAGGGGCAGCAGGAGCCAGCCCTCACCGGGCAGTTCGCCGAAGCGGAAGAACGAGATCAGCACGGCGCCGTGGACGAGGATCATCTTCGCGCAGTCCACGACATGGTCGAGCCACTCACCGTCCGGCCCGCCGCGCCCGGTCAGCCGGGCGAGCTGCCCGTCGGCCGAGTCGAAGGCGAAGCCGACGGCCAGGCCCGCACAGACGAGCACTCCGAGCCACCAGGACGGCTCCACGAGCGCCACGGCGGCGATCGAGGAGAAGGTGAACGCGGCGCTGATCGACGTGACTTGATTGGGTGTCAGCCCCGCGCGATACGCCCCTGCGGCCAGCAGGCGGCCGGCCGGCCGGTTCACGTACCGCGAGTAGAGCGAGACACCCTTGGACGACTTCTGTGCGCCGCGCAGTTCGCGCAGCACCGTACCCGTACCCGACATACGCCCCCCAGCGCCCGGTGGTTCCCTGTCGCATCATCGCAGAAACGATGTGACGTGCGGGGGGATACGCGAAGGCGGGCGCCCGTGACGGCCGGGGCAGCCACACCCGGCCCCCGCTCCCTCAGCTCCGCCCGTCCTCCGTGTCCGTCCCCTCGTCCCGTTCCCGTTCCTGTTCCTGTTCCGCGTCGAGCCGGGTGAGCTGGGCGTCCAGGTCGTCGAAGAGCAGCTCGCCCCGCTCGATCTGGCCCGTCCGGTACGCCGACCGCGCCACCAGATGGGCGGCGACGGGGCCCGTCATCAGCTGGAAGAACCCGATGAGTGCCAGCGTCGCCAGGTCCATGCCGCCGCGCAGTCGCAGCGCGACCCCGGCCAGCACCAGCAGCAGCCCGAGGGTCTGCGGCTTGGTCGCCGCGTGGCTGCGCGAGAGGACGTCCGGCAGCTTCAGCATGCCGACCACCCCGAGCAGGCAGATCGCCGCGCCGAAGAACACGAGAACCGCCCCGGCCGTGTCCGTGACCTGCATCCAGACGCTCACTTCTCCCCCTCCCTGCCCGCGGGCCTGCGGTGCGCCAGCGGCTTGTCCCGTACGGCGATGAAGCGGGCGATGCCCACCGACCCGGTGAACCCCAGGAAGGCGAGCACCAGCATGATCGGGAAGTAGAACGAGTCCCGGGCGAACGCGGATTTGGCGCCCAGACCCGCGATGATCACGGCGGCGAAGACGTCGAGGCCGATGGCCCGGTCGAGCATCGAGGGGCCGCGGCTGATCCGGACGAAGAGCAGTGCGCCCGCGACGACGATGAAGACGACGGCAGCGGTGATCAGCACCCGGTCGACGGTCTCGGGGCCGCTCATGCGTCCTCCCCCGCGTGGTCGGAGCCGGGGACCGGCGGTGGCGGCTCGCCCACCCGTGCGATCTCGTCCGGTGTGCCGAACGCCCGCACGGTCAGCTCCTCCAGCTTCCAGACCGAGGCCCGGGCCGCCTCCAGTTCCGCCGGCTCGTCCGCGTCCAGGACGTGCAGGAAGAGCGTGGCCGTGGCTCTGCGGACCTCGACCACGGAGCCGCCGGGCACGTTGGACACGGTGACGGCGGTGGCGGCGAGCATCAGGTCGCTCCGGCAGCGCAGCGGTACACCTATGACGGCGGGCCGGTGCGGCCGGTCGGCGAAGATCTGGCGGGTGACCTTCACCCCCGAGGTGTACATGTCGTAGAGCAGATAGCCGGCGAGCCGGAGGATGCCCCAGGGGTGCAGCCGCAGCCCCAGATCCACCTGCGGCAGCGGGAAGGCGAGGCAGACGGCGACCGCGACGACCACGCCGGTGACGACGTTGGCCCAGGTGAGCGTGGACCACAGCAGGACCCAGATGAGGGTGAGCCAGGCGATCAGCGGAAGGTCGAGGACACGTCGCCTGCGGCCGGCGAACTCGACGCTGTACGGGGGCAGGTCGGGATTGCGGTACGACAGGGTGATCAGGCGCTTCACGGGCCGAGCACCTCCTCCACATAGGGGCGGCGGTCGATGAGTTCGGCTGCCGAACGGTCGGTGAAGGCCGTCAGCGGACCGGCCAGCACGGTGAACGCGAGGCCGAGCAGGACCGCGCCCGCGGTGGCGCCGGTCATGGGCCGCGGCGGATGGAGGGTGGTGGTGACGGCACGTCCCTGCAGGGTGGCGGCGACGGGCTGCCCGGCCGGGGGCGGCCCCACTCCTTCGTCACCGGTGCCGGGGATGCGGTCGGGTCCGGTGTCGGCGTCCTCGTCGTCGCTGTCGTCGGAGGTCTCCAGGACGGTGCCGTAGGCGGCCTGTCCGGGCGGCTCGGTGCGCCAGAAGGCGAGATTCCAGATCTTGGCCATCACGTACAGCGTGAGCAGGCTCGTCACCGTAGCCCCCGCGACGAGGATCCACGCCCACACGCTGCCGTCGGCGACGCCGGCCCGCATGAGCCCGAGCTTCCCGATGAAGCCGGAGAGCGGGGGGATGCCCGCGAAGTTCATCGCCGGGAGGAAGAAGAGGACGGCGAGAAGCGGCGCGGCCCTGGCGAGTCCGCCGAGCCGGGTGAGCTCGTTGGTGCCGCCCCGGCGTTCGATGAGTCCGGCGACGAGGAAGAGGGTGGTCTGCACGGTGATGTGGTGGGCCACGTAGAAGATGGCGCCGCCGTACGCCTCCCGGGTGGCGAGACCGATGCCGAAGACCATGTAGCCGATGTGGCTGATGAGCGTGAAGGAGAACAGCCGCTTCAGGTCCGTCTGGGCGACCGCCCCGAGGATGCCCACGATCATCGAGAAGAGGGCGACGGCCATCAGCAGATCACCCAGCCGGTTGCCGGGGAAGAGCAGGGTCTCGGTGCGCAGCATGCAGTAGATGCCGACCTTCGTCAGCAGGCCCGCGAAGACGGCGGTGACGGGCGCGGGCGCGGTCGGGTAGGAGTCGGGGAGCCAGGCGGCCAGGGGGAAGACGGCGGCCTTGATGGCGAAGACGGTGAGCAGCATGGCCTGCACCAGGGTCTGCACGCCCAGAGGCAGATCGGGCAGCCGGAGGGCCAGTTCGGCGAAGTTGGCCGTGCCCGTGGCCGCGTACATCATGGCGATCGCCGTCAGGAACAGCATCGAGGAGAACAGCGAGATGATCACGTACGTGGAGCCGGCCCGGATGCGCGGCCCGGTCCCGCCGAGCGTGAGCAGGACGAAGCTGGCGACGAGCATGATCTCGAAGCCCACGTAGAGGTTGACCAGGTCGCCGGCGATGAAGGTGAGGGAGACCCCGGCGACCAGGATGAGGTAGGCGGGGTGGAAGACGGCGACCGGCGTCTCCTTGTCGCGGTCCGCCATGCCCTGGCCGAGCGAGTAGACGAGGACGGACAGGGTGACCGCCGACGAGACGGTCAGCATCAGCCCGGACAGCCGGTCGGCGACCAGCGTGATGCCGAGCGGCGGGGCGAAGTCACCGAGGTGGACGGAGAGGGGCCCCTGCCGGTCGGCGGCGATCATCAGGGTCACCGAGAGGGCGAGTACGGCGGTGAGGACCGCGACGCTGATGAAGCGCTGGAAGCGCGCGAGGCGGGTCCCGAAGGCGAGGCTCAGCCCGGTGGCGCAGAGCGGCAGCAGGACCGGCAGGGGAACGAGCGCGTTCATCCGTCGGCTCCTCGGTCGTGGTCCTGGTCGTTCACGTAGTCCTCCGGGTCGGCTCCGAGCACGTCGTGCCACAGGTCGCCACTGGCGTCCCGGCCCCGGGCCTGCAGGGCGCGGTCGGCGCGCAGCCGGGCGACCAGCCGGCGGTGCTCCTGGCGGTAGCGTGCGCGGTCCGCGCGCGTACGGCCGGATCCCGCCCGGTACTCCTCCCGGAGTTCGGCCCGCTCCCCGAGCACCTCGGCGCGCAGGTAGATGCGCCGGTCCTCCAGGTCGTCGTGGACCTCGTCCGTGCCGGTCAACTGGTAGCTGCGGTAGGCCATGGCGAGCAGGAAGGCGGTGGTGGCCAGGGTGATGACGATGGCGGTGAGGGCGATGGCCTGGGGCAGCGGGTCGGTGACGCGACGCAGCGGGACACCGTAGAGCAGGGGCGCCGCGCCCGCCGAACCGGTCGCCGAGAGGACCAGCAGGTTGATGCCGTTGCCCGCGATGACGGCGCCGAGCAGGATGCGGGTGAGCGGCCGGGAGAGCATCAGGATGCCGCCGACGGCGCAGAGGACGACGGCGGTGGCGAGGAGCGAGGCGCTCATGGTCATCGGTTCGGCTCCCCCGTCCCGGTGCCGGGCCCTGTGCCCGTGGCGGGGACCAGTGCGCCCGCCGCCCGTTCGATCTGCCGGTCGATTTTGGCGCCCAGCGCTCGCACGATGTCCAGGACCACGCCGAGGACCAGCAGGTAGACGCCGAAGTCGAAGAGGACCGAGGTGCTCAGGTGGTAGTCGCCGAAGACGGGCAGGTGCCCGTGGTAGGTCCAGGCGTGCAGCACAGTGCCCTCGGCGAGGCCGCCCAGGGCGACGCCGGTGGACACGAACAGGCCGAGCCCGGTGAAGAGTCCGGGTTGCAGCGGCGCGGCCTCCGCGAGCTCGAACCTGCCGCCCGCCAGGTAGCGGGTGATGAGACCGAGCCCCGCCACGAGTCCGGCGACGAAGCCGCCGCCCGGCATGTTCTCCGCGCAGAACAGCAGGTAGAGGGAGAGCACCAGGATGGGGTGGAAGAGCAGTCGGCCCACCACCTCGAAGACGACGGAGCGGTGTTCGGGCGCGAGGGTGGACCCGGCGGCCAGCCAGTCGCGTTCGGGCGCGGTGTCGTCGCCCTGCGGCAGGCCGGACAGCTTCGACGCCGACAGCGCCCAGGCGGTCTCGCCGCGCAGTTCCTCCCTTCTGGAGGAATTCTCGCTGCGGCGGTGCAGATAGATGAGGCTGGTCACCCCGATCGCCGCCGCCGCGAGTACGGCTGACTCTCCCATGGTGTCCCAGGCCCGCAGATCGACCAGGATGGTGGCCACCACGTCCTTCAGTCCGTGGTGGGCGACCTCTTCGACCATCGCCGCGCCCGCGGGCTCGGCGGTGCGCGCGGCTCCGCTCACCCAGACGGCCACACCGATCGTCGCCGCGGCTCCCAGGGCCACCGGGATGCGCAGCGCCCGCCGCCAGGTGCCGATCGACTCCTCGAAGCGGACCGGCATCCGGCGCAGGACCAGCACGAACACGATCATCGACACGGTCTCGACGCAGAACTGGGTGAGCGCCAGGTCGGGCGCGCCCTGCACGACGAAGAGCAGCGCCGCTCCGTAGCCCGTCAGTCCGGCCAGGACGACGGCCTTCATCCGGCGGCTGACGGTGAGACAGGAGAGCGCGGCGGCGCAGGTCAGCACGGCCACCGCGCCCTGTAGCGGGGCGTCCCACAGCCGGGGGGCGACCGCTCCTTCCCAGGGCCGGTCCGTGACCATGACCGCCAGCTGGCCCACCAGCATCACGAGCAGGGTGATGGCGAGGTAGCCGGAGAGGGAGCCTCGCTGGACGAAGCCGGTGACCTGGAGGGCGAGGCGTTCCAGGCCGAGCAGGAGGTGCCCGAATGCGCTGTCCGCGGTCGGCCAGGCGACGCGGCGGGAGAAGCGGGTGACCTGCGCGCGTCCGGCGAAGAGCACGGCGCCGCCCGCCCAGGTCACGGCGGACAGCAGCAGGGCCGTCCCGAATCCGTGCCAGAGCGCGAGGTGGTAGGGGTGGTCCGGGGCGGGGAAGGCGTCGGCGTACGCGGCGAACAGGGGGTCGGTCCATCCGACGCCGGGGCCGAGCACCAGCCCGGTGACGGCGAGTACGGCAGGCGCCGCGAGGAGCGCGCCGACGCGGTGGACGGCGGTGTCGGCGAGACCGGGCTTGCGGGCGAAGGCCCCCCACACGAAGCGGAGGGTGTAGGCGACGGTCAGTACCGAGCCAGCGACGAGGACTGCGAGGGTCCAGCGGTCGGCGGTGTCACCGTGCAGCAGGGCGTCGAGCGCGGCCTCCTTGGCGGCGAACCCGAGGAGTGGTGGCAGGGCGGCCATCGAGGCGCCCGCGAGCACAGCGACACCGCAGGTCCAGGGCATGGTGCGGCCGAGGCCGGAGACCACGCGCAGGTCCCGGGTTCCGGCCGCGTGGTCCACGATGCCGGTGACGAGGAAGAGAGCCGCCTTGAACAGGGCGTGCGCCAGGATCATCGCCACTGCGGCGAGGGCCGCGTTCCGGTTCCCCGCGCCGGCGAGCACGGTGAGGAAGCCGAGCTGGCTGACGGTGCCGTAGGCGAGCACGAGCTTCAGGTCGTGCAGGCGCAGGGCCCGCCAGCCCCCGAGGAGCATGGTCGCTCCGCCCAGCACCAGGACGACGGGCCGCCAGACGGGGACGTCGGCGAAGCCGGGCGCGAGCCGCGCGATCAGATAGACGCCGGCCTTGACCATCGCCGCGGCGTGCAGATAGGCGCTGACGGGAGTGGGCGCGGCCATGGCGTTCGGCAGCCAGAGACTGAACGGCCAGATCGCCGACTTGGACAGGGCCCCGCACAGCACGAGGACGACCGCCACGGACACGGCGAGAGTGGGTTCGGGCGGGTGGGCGACGATCGTGGAGATCCGGTACGTGCCCGCGGCCTCGCCGAGGATCAGGAAGCCGATCAGCATCGCGAGGCCGCCCAGCGTGGTGACGGTGAGCGCCTGGAGGGCGGAGCGCCGGTTCTTCTTGCGTTCGCTGCTGTATCCGATGAGCAGGTAGGAGAAGACCGTGGTCAGTTCCCAGAACACGTAGAGGGAGATCAGGTCGTCGGCGAGCACGAGCGCGAGCATCGCGCCGGCGAAGGCGAGCAGGTTCCCGGCGAAGGAGGCCAGTTGGGGCGAGTCGTCACCGAAGTAGGAGACGCAGTACAGCAGGACGAGCATGCCCACCCCGGCGGCGAGCAGCACCATCAGCTCGGCGAGGGCGTCCAGGCGCAGGGCGACCGCCACGTCGTACGTGCCGATCCACTCCCAGGACCAGGTGACGGCGCGGCCGGACTCGGCCCGGGTCCACTCGGTGGCCGCCCACACGGTGGTGGCAGCGGGGGGCAGCGCGAGCACGGCGAAGGCGTACCTGCCGAGGCGCCGCACCAGCGGTACCGCGCAGGCCGCCAGGGCGAAATGGCTGAGGATGAGTACGATCACGACGCGGGATCCGGAACAAAGAGCACCGAATACAGATATATCCCCCGGCTCGGTTCACCCGTCCGGCGCGCCGCGCGGCGCCCTCCCCGCTGGTCACGGTCCGCCTCGGTGAGGGTCCGCTCTCGTCCCGTCGTGGTCACAGAACGGCGTCTGCCCTGTTCGCCGATGACCACACGGCATGACGTGGGGCTCTTCCGGTACGAACCCCTCCCGGGGCCGGAATACCCGGTCGGCGTTCACGGACAGGTGTGACGGTTCGTCGGGCACCTCGTCCGTCATTCCGCGGTTCCCTCGGGAGACACGCAGCCGGCAGTGCGCGTCGTCGTGGACGGTGACGCCGTCACCCTCGTGCGACCTGGTCGCGGCGCCCGGCCGGCCGGTGACGGCGTTCGGCAGGTGCCCGTTCATCTCCGCCGCCTCCCGTCGTGCCGGTTCCGCGCTACGGAAACGTGCCTCGGTGGTGCGGAAGGTATACCCGCACCCTCAGCCTCACTCCGGAGCGTGCACACCGCTACCCGGGCATGACAGGCCTTCCCGACACTTCGGCAGGCATATGTATGCACCCTGTGTGCGCGCCGTGTTGCACATGTGAGGCCACTTCCTTTTCTTTTTTGCACTGTGACTAATATCAACGCGTCCAAGTTCTTAACGTATTTGACCAGTCACCGACTGGCATCATCGTCAAGGAGCCTCCCCTGCGCACGCGCGCGTCACGGCGGACCGACTCGGCACCCATGTCGTTGCGGACAGCCCTTCTCGTACTGGCCGTCGTCCCCGGAGTAGCACTGGCCGCCCTGTGGGCCGTCACCAGTGGCCAGACACTCCTGGACTTCCAACGCCAGGCAGCCCAGGGACTCTTGGCCGAACAAGCGGGCCAACCGTCCAACATCGTGTACTACAACCTGCAGGAGGAGCGCCGGCTCAGCGCGCAGGCGCTGGCCCGGCCCGGTGACTCCACCACGGCGCTGAAGCAGCAGCGCGCGCTCACCGATGAGGCGATCAAGACCTTCCAGTCGCTCTCGGACGTGACCGCGGACGACGCGCCCCAGGAGGTGCGGGACGCGGTCGGCAAGGCGAGGGAGGCCATCAACCAGCTGCCGGCCCAGCGCACCCTGGTCGACGAGGGCGACAAGGACCAGCAGGCCGCGGTCTACGGCTACTACACGGACCTGATCGCCGTGGACCTCAAGCTGTTCTCGGCGCTGAGCCACGTGGACAACGGCGAGGTGACCACGCTGGGTCAGCCCCTTGTGGACCTCTTCTGGGCCAAGGAGATGATCTCCCGCTCGGACGCGATCCTGGCGCGCGGCTGGCCCACGGGCAAGCTGAGCACCGAGGACCTGCGGGAGGTGCGGGACGCGGTCTCCGGTCAGGCCTTCCAGGCCGGGACCAAGGTCGTTCCCTACCTCCCCGAGAAGGAGCGGGAGCAGTGGCAGAAGCTGACCGAAAGCTCCGCCTGGGCCGCCAAGACCGAGGTCGAGGAGCAGGTCCTGCGCCCGGCGAAGGCCGACAGATCCGGCTTCGTCACGCTGGAGGCCGACGAGGAGACCTGGCGCACGGCCATGGACGGGGTCACCCCGCAACTCGTCGACCTGCTGGAGAAGCGCACCGCAGCGGTCATGGTCACCGGCAAGGACACCGTCATGTCCCTGCTCGTGAAGATGATCGTCACCTCGGTGATCGGTCTCCTCGCCGTCGTCGCCGTCGTCTGGACCACCTGGCGCCTCACCCGTAACCTGCGCCGGCGCATCTCCGGACTCCAGGAGCGGGCCGAGGAGCTGGAGAAGGCGCTGCCGGACGTCGTCGAGCGGCTGGCCCAGGGCGAGAAGATCGACGTCGAGGCCGAGGCCCGCGCGATCGACACCCCGGGCGAGGGCGGGGACGAACTCACCCGGCTCGGCGGCGCGCTCAACCAGGCCCGCACCAGCGCACTCCAGGCCGCCGTCAGACAGGCCGACCAGCACCGCGGGTTCGAACGGCTGCTCCAGCGCATCGCGCGCCGTACCCAGCAGCTGATCGGCCAGCAGCTCAAGAAGCTGGACGAGCTGGAGCGCAAGCACGAGGACCCCGAGGTGCTCGACGGGCTCTTCGACCTGGACCACCTCACGGCGCGCCTGCGCCGGTACGAGGAGAACCTGGTGATCCTCGCCGGGGGCGCGCCGCACCGGCGCTGGCGCAAGCCCGTGCCGCTGCTGGACGTCATGCGGTCCGCGCAGGGCGAGGTGCAGGACTACCGCCGTGTCGTGCTGGACCTCGACGGCGCCCCCTGGCTGGCCGAGCGGGCCGTCGGCCCGGTCTCCCACGTCCTGGCCGAGCTGATCGAGAACGCGCTGAGCTTCTCCCGTCCGCCGAGCCCGGTCGAGGTCCGGGCGGCGAAGGTGAGCCGGGGTCTGGCCATCGAGGTCGAGGACCGCGGCCTCGGCATGGACGAGGAACAGCTCGCCGAGGCCAACGAACTGATGATCCGTCCGCCGCGCATGGACGTCCTGGCCCACTCCGAGGACATCCGGCTCGGCCTGTACGTCATCTCGCGCCTCGCCGACCAGTACGGTCTGCGGGTCGAGTTCCGTCCCTCCGCCTTCGGCGGGACCCGGGTGGTCGTCCTGGTCCCCGACTCCCTGACCGTGCCCGAGCCGGGAAGCCGCCCTACCGGCGTGCCGTCGGCCGTCCCGCACACGGCGGAACAGGCCTCCGCGGCTCCTGCCGCTCCGGGCGCGCTGCCGACCCGCGTGCAGGGAAGGGCGATGGCCGGGGTGACAGCCCTGTCCGACCACGCCGCGAGGACCCGGCCCGTGGAACAGGTGCAACCAGCCACCGAGCAGCCGTACGAGGACGGTTCCGCCGACCCGTTCCCGGTGCCCGGACAGCCCTTCCCGCCGGAGGCTCAGCCCTACAGGCAGGACGGGACACCGTACGCGGAGACCGAGCCGCCCTACACCCCGGGCGAGACCCCGTACACGGAGGCGGAGCAGCCCTACGCGGTGGACACCGCCTACCCGGTGCGGGAGCAGCCCTACGCCGAAGCTGACCGGCCGTATCCCACGGCCGGTGCCGGACAGCCCTACCCCACGGACGGCTCCGCCTACCCGGCGCAGGAGCAGCCGTACGCCGAAGACCCTTACCCCGGGACCCGGCAGCCGCAGGCGGACGACACGTTCACCGGCCGGGAGCAGCCGTACATGACGGCCGCCGGCCAGTACCCCGTACCGGGGCACGCGTACGCGGACGCCTCCGACGAGCCGTACCCGGTGCCCGAGCCGTCCTACCCGCAGCCCTACCCGGCCGCGGCGGAACCCGCCGCTCACGCCTACGGCGGGACGCCCGCGACGGGGCCGGAGACCGCGCCCCTGGTCCCGGGCCGGCAGCCGGATCCCCTGCCGGCGGGCGGGGAGCCACCGCTCCCCCGACGCGTACGCCAGGCCAGCCTGGTGGACGAGCTCCGGGTGGACCCAGCCTCCCGGACCGCTCCGCCCAAGCCCCCGAGCTGGGACGAGAACCCGCTGCTGCGCCCCGTCCCCCGGCGGGCCGGTGCGGCGATCGGGGCATTCCAGCGGCGCTCGCGCGCGGCACGTGCGGCGGAGGAGCCGCCGGGCCCCGCCGCCGCACCCTCCCCTACGAGAGAAGAACGGTCATGACACGTACAACGGCCACCCTCCAGGATCTGGACTGGCTGCTCGACGGTCTCGTGGACTCGGTCGCCGAGACACTGAACGCCGTGCTCCTGTCCGACGACGGACTGGTGGTGAGCCATTCACGCACCATCGAACGCGCCGACGCCGAAAGGCTCGCCGCGATATGCACCGGCCAGCAGAGCCTCGCCCGTGGGGTCGGCCAGCTGTTCAACGGCGGTTCGGTGCACCAGGTGATCGTCGAACTGGCCGATCTCTGGCTCTTCATCATCGCGGCCGGCCAGGGCACCCACCTCGCCGTCGTCGCCTCGCAGGAGGTCGACGCCGAGGTGATGTCGCTGGCGATGCACAACCTCGTCCAGCAGGTCGGCCAGAAGCTCACCGCCCCGGCGCGCGGGGACTTCGACGCCTTCGGTACCGGGGACGGGCAGCGGGCGTGAGGCCCTACTGGGACGAGGAGGAGGCGGAGGAGGACGGTGCGGGCACGATGGTGCGCCCGTACACGATCACCCGTGGCCGGACCGCTCCCGAACGGGACGACTTCAGTCTCATCACCGTGCTCACCACCGCCGACGAAGCGGTGGACGAGCACGGTACGCCCCTGCGCGTGGGCCGGCTCCAGCCGGAGCACCGCATGATCCTGGACCGGTGCCGCAGGCCGGCCGCGGTCGCCGAGGTCGCCGCCGGCCTCGATCTGCCGGTCTCGGTGACCAAGATCCTGCTGGCCGACCTGGTCGGCCAGGGCCTGCTGCTGGCGCGCGCCCCCCTCGCGGTGGCGCGGGCGTCCGGCGGGGCCGACATGGGACTGCTGGCCGCCGTACGTGACGGACTCCGGAGACTCTGAACCGAGATGACAAACAGTCAGACGGCGCCTGCCGCCGTGAAGATCCTCATAGCCGGTGGCTTCGGTGTCGGAAAGACCACGCTCGTGGGCGCCGTCAGTGAGGTCGCCCCCCTGCGCACCGAGGAATACCTCACCCAGGCGAGCATCGGTGTCGACAGCCTCGCCGGCGTCGGCGAGAAGAGCACCACCACGGTGGCGCTGGACTTCGGCCGTATCACGGTCAGTCCGGAGCTGGTGGTCTACCTCTTCGGCACACCCGGCCAGGAGCGTTTCTGGTTCATGTGGAACGACCTGGTCAACGGGGCGCTCGGCGGAGTGGTGATCGCCGACACCCGGCGTCTGGAGACGAGTTTCGCCTCCATCGACTTCTTCGAGAGCCGGGACATCCCCTTCGTGGTGGCGATCAACTGCTTCCACGGGCACAACACCCGTACGACGGACGAGATCCGGACCGCCCTGGATCTGGACCCGCATGTGCCGCTGCTGATCGGTGACGTACGGCAGCGCGCCTTCGGCCGCGATGTTCTCCTCGCGCTCGTCGACCATCTGATGAGCCTGCCCGCGGCCGTCGGCTGACCGCCCTCCCTTTCCCTTCCTGCGCCTGGAGAGAAACCGATATGGCAACACCCTTGCGTGTACTGGTACACGGCGGAGGCATCGGCGGGCTCACGCTCGCCGTCGCACTCGCCCGGAGCGGGCACACCGTCGAGGTCGTCGAGCTCCGTGACGAGCTGGACGCGCTCGGCGTCGGCATCATCCAGCCGTCCAACGCCCTGCATGTCATGGGCGAGATCGGTGTGCTCGACGCCTGTGTGGCGGCCGGCTTCGAGTGGGAGGTGCTGACCATCTGCGACCCGGCCGGCGCCACGCTCGCCAAGATCCCGCAGCCCCGGATGGGCGACGCCCCCGCCAGCAACGGCATCCCGCGCCCGGAGCTGGCCAGGGTGCTGGGCGACGCGACCACGGCCGCCGGGGTCCCGATCCGCTTCGGGACGACGATCAGCGAGCTGACCGACGACGGCGCCGGGGTCGAGGTGACCCTGTCCGACGGCTCCCGTGGCCGCTGGGACCTGGTCGTCGGCTTCGACGGCATCGGCTCGCCCCTGCGGAGCAGGCTCTACGGCGACCGCTACGCCCCGGAGTACACCGGCTTCGCCAACTGGCGGGTCACCGTGCCCCGTCTGCCCGAGGTCCAGGGTGTGGTGGTGAGCACGGGCAGGACGTCCACCAAGGCGCTGCTCACGCCGATCACGGACGAGCTGATGTATCTGGCCGCGGTGACGGCCGAGGAGGCGGACTTCCGGCCGGATCCGGCGCGGGCGCACGAACAGCTGAGGGAGCGCCTCGCCGCGTTCGGCGGACCCGTCGCCCAGGCCCTGAGTGAGGTCGCGTCGCCGGACGGCGTCGTGTACTCCCGCATCTCGCAGGTCACGGTGGAGGGGCCCTGGCACGTCGGCCGGGTGGTCATCGCGGGTGACGCCGCGCACGCGAGCACCCCCAACCTGGCGCAGGGCGCCGCGATGGCCGTGGAGGACGCGCTGGTGCTGGTCCACTCGCTGGACGCGTACGAGGACGTGCCCTCGGCGCTGGCCGCCTGGGAGGAGCGCCGCCGTGCCCGCGCGATGTTCGTGCAGAACCTCTCGCGCGCCATCCTCAAGGAGGAGACGGGCAGCCCGACGACGCCCGCGGAGGACGCGCTGCTGAAGGTCGGCATGCCCGGCGCCGCCCACGTGCTGGTCGAGCCGTACTGATCCGCGCGGCGGAGCGGGGCGGGGTGGCCGGACCGTCCCGCCCCTCCCGCATGCCGGCTCAGTCCAGGACGGCGATGCCGTCGATCTCGACCATGGCCTGCTCGTCCCAGAGCTCGGCCACCCCGATGACGGCCATGGCGGGATACTCACGCCCCGCCATCCGCCGCCAGATGTCGCCCAGTTCGGTCGTGTGGGCGCGGTAGGCGGCGACATCGGTGGCGTAGACGGTGACCCGGGCCAGCGCGGAGGGGGCGCCGCTGGCCGCGCGCAGGGCGGTGAAGAGATTGGCCAGTGCCGCCTCGAACTGCTCGGGGAGGCTGGCTCCGACGAGCTTCCCGTCGCCGTCCAGCGCGGTCTGTCCCGCCAGGAAGACCAGTCGCCCGCCGGTGGCCGTGACGGCGTGCGAGAAGCCGGTGGGCGGGGCGAGTTCGGCGGGGTTGATCCGGGTGAGGGGGTTCATGCGGGTGTCTCCTGGGTCGCGTACAGCTCCTCGGCGATGACGGTGCGCTGTGCCCCGGTGGCGCCCTCGTGGATCCGGAGAGCGCGGACCTCCACGCAGAGCTGTTCCAGCAGTTGGCCCAGCCCGTCACGGGCGAGCGCGTACAACTCGTCGCACCGGGGCGGCTCCACCGGGGGCCACCACCACGGCCGCGGAATCGAGGGAGTATGCCGTCATACCGGCGCCTCTCTTGTCACGACGTATCGCGGATCGTTGACTACCGTCACTCGAACGATACGCTCCGAGGCCGACAATGGGCGGCGCTTCTTGGCGCCGTCAGGTACCCCGGGCGCGCACACCGACACCGTCGCGCGCGCCGGTCCTCCAGCCGACAGGGACTGCCCTGGACGACAGGAACTGGAGCTGCGGGACCGGGTGACCCGGCGAACGGCGCGACCGGTCGTCCCCGCGTACGCCGTGCCGCGTGGGGGCGGGGCCCTGTTCGCGGCGGAGGGCCGCCGGCGCGCCCCGGAAATCGGGATGACCCGGGGCGGGGTGAGCGGACAGGATGAGACATGACCTGGACCTTCACACAGGACGTCGCCGTCTTCCTGGACGCCGCCGGGGCGTCGCTCGCCGCCCGGCCCGCCGAGAACACGCTGGTACTGACCGTCACCGCCACCCTGCGGGACAGCGGCCCGCACGCCTACGGCGCGGAGATGCCGGTGCTCGGCTGGTGGCGCGGGTCGGACGGCGAGGTGGCCGGGACGCTGGTGCGCACGCCGCCCTTCGTGCCGATCCTGGGCACGACCGCCCCGGAGGCCGTCGAAGCGCTGCCCGGCGCGCTGCCGCTGCCCGGCATCAACGCGGAGCGGGGGGCCGCGGCGGCCCTGGCTTCCGGCTGGCCCCGGCACCGCGTCGACGGGGAGCAGCGGCTCTACCGGCTCGGCACGCTCGTGCCGCCCTCCCCCGCGCCGGCGGGGGAACCCAGGACCGCCACCACCGCCGACCGGGCGCTCCTGATCGACTGGCTCCGCGCCTTCGGTGCGGAGACCGGCCAGTCGGGCGACCACACGGAACGGATCGTGGACGACAGGACGGCACACCGCGGACTGACTCTCTGGGAGGCCGGCGGAGTGCCGGTCTCGCTGGCGGGCGTGTCGCGCGCGGTCGCGGGCACGGTGCGCGTGACGAGCGTCTACACCCCGCCCGAGCACCGGGGCCGGGGGTACGGGGCGGCGGTGACGGCCCGGGTCAGCCAGATGGCGAGGGAGGAGGGCGCCCGCGAGGTGCTGCTCTTCACCGATCTGGCGAACCCGACGAGCAACGGTGTGTACCGGCGCATCGGTTACGAGCCCCTGGGCGACCGGGTGCTGATCACGGCGGAGCCTTCATGAGCACCGGGGCCGGGGGGACACCGGCGGAGGGGAGATGGCTGATCGCCGCGAACGTGGTGCGATGGCGGCGCTACGGCGAGGGCGGCCAGGAGCTCCGGCCCGGGACCAAGTCGTACCGGGGCGGCTCGAAGGTGTACGTGATCGAGACCTACCCCGGGGCGGGTCACGAGCAGCTGACCACGATCGGGCGGGGGCGGCACACCGGCACGTACATCAGGATCGACATGTCGACGCGCAATCTGCACAACTTCAGGGCCGTTCCGGTGTACAGCCCCACCGTGCTGCGGTTGTGCGAGGAGGCGGACGTGGGCGGCTGCTGGACGGCCCGCGGGGACGCGGAGGAACTCGCCGCGCGGCTCGGCGTGCTGGCCGCCGAGCACCGCGCCACCCACTGGACCGCGCCCCATCCCACGCCGTGCCGCTGCCACGAGTGCCTGACGCTCGGCTCGGTGTGAACCAGGACCTCGGGCCGTGGCGTGAGCCCGAAGCGGGCGCCTTTGCGTGACCTGCGTCACGGGTGCGCGACAGCGGACGGGGACCGATGTGGCGAAGGTCCCTTTTGCGACGGTCGGCTGCCCCTATGTCTGCGGCGGGGCACTTCGTATGGTTGAGGGCAGGAAATCCCGGTACAGAACGCCGTACCCTCCGGTAGCGGATCCCGCGGTCCGGACGCAGCACCCCCGGAACGGCGGATGTGCCGGATGCCTCGCTCCCCGAACGGATACTCCCGCCTTGCCGTCAGACGTCCCCGCGCCCCCGCCCGCCTCCTGGCGCATCGCCCTGCCGCACTCCACGGCCGCGGTGCCGATCGCCCGCGCCCTGGTGCGCACGGCCCTGGCGGAGCTCGACGCGCCCGCGGACAGCGACACCGCCGAGCTGCTGACGGCGGAACTCGTCGCCAACGCCGTGGAGCACACCGACGGCTCGGGCCCCATCGAGCTGGTGGTCGAGCTGATGGCGTCCGGGTGCCAGGTGGAGGTCCACGACCACGACCCCGGTCCCCCCGGGGACCTGTCCCGCCTCCTGCCCGGCAGCACGCCGGACCCGTGGCAGGAGCACGGCCGCGGACTGCTCCTGATACGCGCCCTCAGCTCGGCCTGCGGTCACCGCCCGACGGAGCACGGCAAGGCGGTCTGGTTCACCCTGCCGTCGGCCCCGGCGCCGCCGGGTCACGGGGCTCCGCCGAGCTGACCAGCCGGGAGCGGCTGCGGCCGTATCCCGCGTACACGAGGGCGCCCACCGCCAGGAACACGGCGAACTGCACCCAGGTCGTCCAGCCCGTTCCGTACATCAGGTACAGGCAGAAGCCGACGCCCAGGATCGGGCTCAGCGGGTAGAGCGGCACCCTGAAGGAGCGCCTGAGCTCCGGGTTGCGGCGGCGCAGCGCGATCACCGCGATGTTGACCACGGCCATGATGGCGAGCGTGCCGATGGTCGTCAGGTTCACGACGACGTCGAGGGACGAGAACGCGGCCGGGACGGCGAAGACGACCGCCACGATCCAGGTGTTGGCGACCGGGGTGTGAGTCTTCGGCGAGACCCTCTCGAAGACCCGGGGGATCAGGCCGTCGCGGGACATGGACATCAGGATCCGGGTCTGCCCGTACATCACCGCGAGCACCACGGAAGCGATGGCGACGACCGCGCCGAAGGCGATGATCCCGCCGCCGACGCTCGAGTCGGTGACCTGGTCGACGACCAGCGAGAGCGCGGCGGGCTGGTCGGAGACGGCGTCCGCGCCCAGCGCGCCGATGGCACCGAGGGCGACCGCGCAGTACAGCAGGGTGACGAGGCCGATGCAGATCATGATGGCGATCGGGATGTTCCGGCGGGGGTTCTTGACCTCTTCACCCGCGGTGGTGATGGCGTCGAAGCCGATGTACGAGAAGAAGGCCACCGACGCGCCCGCGGTGACGCCGGCCATGCCGTGCGACGCGAAGGGCGAGAGGTTGCCGTCCTGGAACGCGCTGAAGGCGATCGCGCAGAACGCGACGAGGATGCCGATCTTCAGCACCGCCATCGCCGCCGTGGCGGTCGCGCTCTCCCTGACGCCCCGCACCAGCAGCGTGGCGGCCATCATGACCACGACGATCGCCGGCAGATTGATCACGCCGCCGTCGCCGGGCCCCGAGGAGACCGCGGCCGGCAGGGTCCAGCCGGTGAGGCTGCCGAGCAGCTCGTTGACGTACTGGCTCCAGCCGACCGCGACCGCGGAGACCGAGACGCCGTACTCCAGCAGCAGGCACCAGCCCACGAGGAAGGCGACGCGCTCCCCGAGGGTGGCGTAGGCGAAGGAGTAGGAGCTGCCGGACACCGGGATGGCACCGCCGAGCTCGGCGAACGAGAAGGCGGTGAAGATGCAGGTGATCGCGGCGAGGACGAAGGAGATCACGACCGCGGGGCCGGCCTCGGCGACGCTGTCGGAGAGGCCGACGAAGATCCCGGTGCCGACGATCGCGCCGACCCCGAAGCACACGAGCTGGAACAGCCCCATGCTGCGCCGCAGGCCGTGGCCCTCCAGGTCGGCTCCGGACTCCGCGAGCAGCAGTTCGGGGCTCTTGATGCGTGCCCCGGGTCCGCGGGACGGGATCACCGGGCGTCGCGGGGCAGAGGGTGTGGAACTCATGGGGGGGGACGGTCTCTTCTCGGGGGTGCGGGAATGAGCCTGTGGGGGGCTCGGACATGCGCGTGGGCTCGTGACCCGGCGCACGAAAAGGGGTCCGGACGTGCGAGCCCGAACCCCACCAAGTGCCACCATGGTAGCCACTTGCACGCATGTTCACCCAATCGGGTGCATGTTCATACGGTCTTCGTGCCACCCGCCAGCGTCGCGACGAGGACGGCCTTGATCGTGTGCATCCGGTTCTCGGCCTCGTCGAAGACGACCGAGTGGGCGGATTCGAAGACCTCGTCGGTGACCTCGAGCTCCGAGAGCCCGTGCCGCTCGTGGATCTCCCGGGCCACCTTCGTGCCGAGATCGTGGTACGCCGGGAGGCAGTGCATGAACTTCACTCCCGCGTTGCCCGTGGCGCGCAGGACGTCCATGGTCACGGAGTAGGGCGCGAGCGAGGTGATGCGCTCGTCCCAGACCTCCTTGGGCTCACCCATCGAGACCCAGACGTCGGTGAGGACGAAATCGGCACCCAGGACGCCCTCCGTGATGTCCTCGGTGAGGGTGATGCGCGCGCCACTGGACTCGGCGAGCACGCGGGCCCGGTCCACGACCTCCTGCCCCGGCCAGTACGCGGCGGGAGCGACGATCCGCACGTCCATGCCGAGCAGGGCCCCGGTGATCAGGTAGCTGTTGCCCATGTTGAAGCGGGCGTCGCCGAGGTAGGCGAACGCGATCCGCTCCAGGGGCTTCTCGCTGTGCTCGGTCATCGTGAGGATGTCGGCGAGCATCTGGGTGGGGTGCCAGTCGTCGGTGAGCCCGTTGAAGACGGGCACCCCCGCGTGCGCGGCCAGCTCCTCGACGGCCTGCTGACTGTCACCGCGGTACTCGATGCCGTCGAACATCCGGCCCAGGACCCGGGCCGTGTCCTTCACGGACTCCTTGTGCCCCATCTGGGAGCCGGAAGGGTCGAGATACGTCGTGGAGGCGCCCTGATCGGCGGCGGCCACCTCGAAGGCGCAGCGGGTCCGTGTCGAGGTCTTCTCGAAGATCAGCGCGATGTTCCTGCCGCGCAGCCGCTGCACCTCCTCACCGGCCTTCTTCGCCGCCTTGAGTTCGGCGGACAGGGCGATCAGGCCGCGGAACTCCTCGGCCGTGAAGTCCAGCTCCTTGAGGAAATGGCGGCCTGTGAGGTCTATGGCCATGGTGACTGCTCCTGGGGCGGGCTGAGGCGTACGTGAAAACTGTTCTGGAAGTCTATACGACGTCCTGTATTGCTATACAGAGACGTGCGCCGCTCCTCATCGCCCCTCAGCCGTACTGGGGCCGCCCCCGGTCACCACGAGCGCACCCGGTGGCCCCGGTCACCGCGAGCGCACACGGTGGCCCCGGTCACCCCTCGCGCTCACGGGGCCCTGGTCCCCGCGAGCGCTCACACGGGGTCGCGCACCACCGGGCAGCTCATGCAGCGCGGGCCTCCCCGGCCACGGCCCAGCTCGCTGCCCCGGATCTCGATGACCTCGATGCCCTCCTTGCGCAGATAGGTGTTCGTGGTGGCATTGCGCTCGTAGGCGATGACGACCCCCGGCTCCACCGCCAGCACGTTGCAGCCGTCGTCCCACTGCTCACGCTCGGCGGCGTGCACGTCCTGGGTGGCGGTGAGCACCCGGATCGAGTCGAGGCCGAGTGCGGCGGCGACGGCCCGGTGCATGTGCTCGGGCGGATGGTCGGTGACCTTGAGCTCACGGGGCCCGCTGCCGGGTTCGATGGTGTAGGAGCGGAGCATTCCGAGCCCCGCGTACTTCGTGAAGGTGTCTCCGTCGATCATCGTCATGACCGTGTCGAGGTGCATGAACGCCCGGCTCTTGGGCATGTCGAGCGCCACGATCGTCCGCGCGGACCCGGCGTCGAAGAGACCTCTGGCCAGCATTTCCACGGCCTGCGGGGTGGTGCGCTCGCTCATCCCGATCAGTACGGCACCCCGGCCGATGACCAGGACGTCCCCGCCCTCGATGGTCGACGGGTAGTCGTCCTGGCCCTCGGACCAGTGGTGGAAGACCCCCGCCTCGGGGCCGGTGAACAGCGGGTGGTGACGGTAGATCGCCTCGAAGTGCACGGTCTCGCGCTGCCGTGCGGGCCAGCGCATCGCGTTGATGGACACGCCGTCGTAGATCCAGGCCGAGGTGTCGCGGGTGAAGAGGTGGTTGGGCAGCGGGCTGAGCAGGAAGTCGTCCAGGTCCATGACGTGGAAGCGGACGGAGGTCGGTTCGGGGTGCCGTTCCAGGAACTCCCGCTTCGTCATCCCGCCGACCAGGGCCTCGGCCAGCTCCGCCGCGGGCAGCTCCTCGAAGGCCGCGCGCAGATGCTCGGTGGCGAGCGGGCCGTACTCCTTCTCCGCGAAGACCCGGTCGAGGACGAGCCGCCGCGCGACGGGGATGCCGAGGGCCTCACGGAGCAGATCACCGAAGAGGTGGACCTCGACACCCCGGTCGCGCAGCACGTCGGCGAAGCCGTCGTGCTCCTCCCTGGCGCGGCGCACCCACAGCACGTCGTCGAACAGCAGCGCGTCCTTGTTGCTGGGGGTGAGCCGCTTCAGCTCCAGATCGGGGCGGTGCAGGATGACGCGGCGCAGCCGCCCGGCCTCGGAATCGACATGGAATCCCATGCCTTCATCCTCACCGCGCGGAGCACCCTTCACCCCGCGAACCGCCAGCCGATTCCGGGCAGGGGTTCACAGCCGGGGGTCGACGGGCTCCGACTCCAGTGCGAGGACCGCGAAGACCGCCTCGTGGATCCGCCACAGCGGCTCCCCCTCGGCCAGCCGGTCGAGCGCCTCCAGTCCGAGGGCGTACTCCCGCAGGGCCAGCGAGCGCTTGTGGCCGAGGAACCGCGAGCGCAGGCGTTCGAGGTTCTCGGGCCTCGTGTACTCGGGACCGTAGATGATCCGCAGGTACTCCCTCCCTCGCACCTTGATGCCCGGCTGGACCAGCCTGCCCTTCGCGTCCCGCACGAGGGCGCCGAGCGGCTTGACGACCATGCCCTCGCCGCCCCGGCCCGTCATCTCCAGCCACCAGTCGACACCGGAGCGCACGGAGTCCTCGTCACCCGTGTCGACGACGAGGCGCCGGGTGACCTGGAGCAGACCCGTGGGGTCGTGCTCGACGAGCCGGTCCAGCCAGGCCAGCTGCTCGTCGTGCGGTACGGAGGCGAGCGATCGGCCCTGCACCGCGAGGATCTGGAACGGTGCGAGCCGGACGCCGTCGAGGCCCTCGGTGCTCCAGCAGTAGCGCCGGTAGGCGTCGGTGAAGGCGGCGGCGTCCTCGGCTCGCTCCGCCTGACGGCCGGCAAGGTCGCCGACGTCGACGCCGCGGGCGGCCGCCGCGGACAGCGCTTCCCCGGCCGCCGGCAGGACGGCACCGGCCGCGGCTCCCACCGAGGCGTACTGGGAGCGCAGAAGTCCGGCCGCCTTGAGGGACCAGGGCATCAGCTCGGCGTCCAGCAGCACCCAGTCGGTGTCCCACTCCTCCCAGAGCCCGGCGGCGGTGAGCGCCGTGCGGAGCCTGCCGAGGACGACCTCGGTGAGTGCCTCGTCGTCCAGGAACGGCCGGCCCGTCCGGGTGTGCAGGGCGCCGGTGGGACCGTCGGTGCCGAAGCGTTCGCGGGCGGTCGTGGCGTCGCGGCACACCAGCGCCACGGCGCGGGATCCCATGTGCTTCTCCTCGCAGACGACCCTGTCGACGCCGTCCGCGCGGTACTGCGCGAAGGCCTCGGCCGGGTGCTCGAGGAAGCCGTCCTCGTGGGAGGTGGCGGTCGGCGCCATGGTCGGCGGGAGGTAGGCCAGGAGCCTCGGGTCGACGGCGAACCGGCTCATGACCTCGAGCGCCGCCGCGGCGTTCTCCTCGCGCACCGCGATCCGGCCCATCTGCCGGGTCTCCACGACACGGCGGCCCTGCACGTCGGCGAGGTCGAGCGGCCGGCCCTCACGGCCTCCGGGAGCCTCGGTGACGAGCGGCTTCGTGGGCTCGTACCAGACGCGCTCGGCGGGCACGTCGACGATCTCGCGCTCCGGCCACCGCAGCGCGGTCATCTTCCCGCCGAAGACCGCACCGGTGTCCAGGCAGAGGGTGTTGTTGACCCAGGAGGTGGTGGGCACCGGCGTGTGCCCGTAGACCACGGCTGCGCGGCCCCGGTAGTCCTCGGCCCACGGGTAGCGCACGGGCAGGCCGAACTCGTCGGTCTCACCGGTCGTGTCCCCGTACAGCGCGTGCGAGCGGACCCGGCCGGAGGTGCGTCCGTGGTACTTCTCGGGCAGCCCGGCGTGACAGACGACCAGTCTGCCCTCGTCCAGGACGTAGTGGCTGACGAGCCCGTCGATGAACTCCGCGACCTCTCTGCGGAATTCGGGGTGCTCGGCGTCCTCCCGCTCCAGCTGCTCGATGGTCTCGGCGAGACCGTGGGTGTGCTGGACCTTGCGGCCCTTGAGGTAACGGCCGAGCTTGTTCTCGTGGTTGCCGGGGACGCACAGGGCGTTGCCCTCCGCCACCATGGACATGACGCGGCGCAGCACGCCGGGGCTGTCGGGGCCCCGGTCGACGAGGTCGCCGACGAACACGGCGGTACGGCCCTCGGGGTGCGCCCCGTCCTTGTACCCCAGCTTGTGGAGCAGCGTGTCGAGTTCGGAGCTGCATCCGTGGATGTCACCGATGATGTCGAAGGGGCCGGTGAGGTGACGCAGGTCGTTGTAGCGGCGCTCCAGGACGACCTCGGCGGTGTCCGCCTCCTCCTCGGTGCGCAGGACGTGGACCTTGCGGAAGCCCTCGCGCTCCAGGCCGCGCAGGGAGCGTCGCAGCTCACGGCGGTGGCGCTGGACGACATGGCGGGGCATGCCCGCTCGGTCGGGGCGAGCGGCGTTGCGGGCCTGGCAGAGCTCCTCCGGCATGTCCAGCACGACGGCGATCGGCAGCACGTCGTACTGCCGCGCCAGCTGGACGAGCTGCTTGCGGCTCTCGGACTGCACGTTGGTGGCGTCGATGACGGTGAGACGGCCCGCCGCGAGGCGCTTGCCCGCGATGTGGTGGAGCACGTCGAAGGCGTCCTTGCTGGCGCTCTGGTCGTTCTCGTCGTCGGCGACCAGGCCGCGGCAGAAGTCCGAGGAGATTACCTCGGTCGGCTTGAAGTGCTTGCGGGCGAAGGTGGACTTGCCCGATCCGCTGGCTCCGATGAGCACGACGAGCGAAAGGTCGGTCACCGGCAGCGTGCGAGGGGTACCGGTCATGCGGCCTTCGCCTCCTTCGTCGTCTCCTGAGCCGTGGTCATCGTGAACACGGCCATCTGTGTGGGAGGCCCCACCTCGGGGTCCTCCGGTCCCACCGGCACGAACTCCACGGCGTACCCGTGGCGCCCGGCGACCTGCTCCGCCCAGTCCCGGAACTCGGCCCTGGTCCACTCGAAGCGGTGGTCGCCGTGCCGTACGTGCCCGGCGGGAAGCGTCTCCCAGCGGACGTTGTACTCGACGTTGGGCGTGGTCACGAGCACGGTGCGCGGTCGCGCGGAACCGAACACCGCATACTCCAGCGCGGGGAGCCGCGGCAGGTCGAGGTGCTCGATCACCTCGCTGAGCACGGCCGCGTCGTACCCCTTCAGCTGCTTGTCGGTGTAGGTGAGAGCGCCCTGGCGGAGGGTGACCCGCCCGGCCTGCCTCTCCCCCATGCGGTCCAGCTTCAGCCGGCGGGCGGCGACGGTGAGGGCGCGCATCGACACGTCGACGCCGACGATCTCCGTGAAGCTCACGTCCTTGAGCAGCGCCTGCACCAACTGGCCCTGCCCGCAGCCCAGGTCGAGCACCCGGTTCGCTCCGGCGGCACGGAGGGCCTCCAGGATCGCCGCGCGGCGCCGCTCGGCCAGCGGTACCGGCCTTTCCTGCGTGTCGGTGGTCTCGTCGACGGCGTTGTCCACGCTCTCCACCTCCAGGTCGTCGGTCTCGGCGAGCCGCACCAGCTCCAGCCGCTCCATCGCCTGCCGGGTCAGCCCCCAGCGGCGGGAGAGATAACGGCTGGTGATCAGCTTCTGTTCGGGATGGCCTGCCAGCCAGCCCTCGCCGGCCCGCAGCAGCTTGTCCACCTCGTCGGGCGCGACCCAGTAGTGCTTGGCGTCATCGAGGACGGGCAGCAGCACATACAGCTGGCGCAGCGCGTCCGCGAGCCTCAGCTCCCCCTCCAGCACCAGCCGTACGTAGCGCGAGTCGCCCCATTCGGGGAACCGCTCGTCCAGCGGCACGGCCACGGCGTCCACCGTGGTCCAGCCGAGTGGCGCGAAGAGCTTGCCCACCAGCTCCGCACCGCCGCGCGCGGGAAGCGCCGGTACCTCGATCCGCAGCGGCAGGGGCGCCTCGGCTCGTTCGGGCATCGCGCGGCAGGCGCCGTTCAGGGCGGACTTGAACACCGTGGTCATCGCGACCGAGAGCAGGGACGACGCCGCGTACGGCCGGTCGTTGACGTACTGCGCGAGCGCCGCGTCGGGGGCCCCGCCCCGGCCCTTGCCCTTGCCGCGCCGGACCAGCGCCACCGGATCCACCTCCAGCAGGAGGGCGGCCGTGCAGCGCTCCGCGGATGCCTCGGGATAGAAGACATGCGCGGTTCCGTGCGAGGTGGAGAACGTCTGCGCCTTGTCGGGATGCTTGTGCAGCAGAAAGCCCAGGTCGGTGGCGGGACGCTCAGGGGTGCCGGTCGTGCTGATAGTCAGGAACACCCGTCCGATTATGGGCGCCGGTGCACCCACAGCGGTAGCAAATTAGCGGGACAGGGAGCGGACACGCCCCGCGCGCGGCGGCCGGGGGGCGCGCCCCGTACCCCACCGCTCACCCCTCACCGCCGGCCCCCGCCGCGAGTAGCCCGTGCCGGGGGCGCCCGTCGAGGGCGCCCGCGCCAGGGGCCCGGAGGGACGCTCGGCGCGGCGCGCTCCGTCGAGGGCGCCAGGCGCGGCGTGCTCGGCCCGGACGACCCTCTCACCGGCCGGGCGGCGCCTGCTGACCGGCGAGAGCAGCGATCTCCGCCGGCCCGACCCGGCAGCATCCGCCGACCAGCCGGGCGCCCGCCCGCTGCCAGTCCCGCACCCTGGACGGCTCGAACGTGCGGTCGCCGGTCCAGGTGCGGCCCTCCGCGTCCCACTTCTCACCGCTGTTCGGGTAGACGACGACCGCCTTGGCGGTCGCGGCGCTCGCCACCTCCACCGCGCGGTCCGCGTCGACGGGATCGCAGCAGTTGACCCCGACGGCGATCACCTGGTCGAGGCCCGCGACGAGCCCGAAGGCCTCTTCCAAGGGCTGCCCTGCCCGGGTCAGACCGCCGGCCACGCTGTACGAGAGCCAGACGGGGATCCGGAACTCCTCGACCACCCGCAGCAGGGCTTCCGCCTCGTCCATGTCCGGCACCGTCTCCAGGGCCAGTACGTCAGGGCCCGCCGAGGCCAGCACCTCCACCCGGGGACGGTGGAAGCGCTCCAGCTCCCGGACCGTCAGCCCGTACCGGCCGCGGTACTCGCTGCCGTCCGCGAGCATCGCTCCGTACGGACCGACGGAGGCGGCCACCCAGGACTCCCGCCCGGTCGCCGCACCCGCCCGGCGCGCCGACACCACGCTCCCGGCCATCAGCTCCGCGGCCTTCGCCCGCCCGATCCCGCGCCGCCCGAACCCCTGGAACGTCGCCTGATAGCTGGCGGTGGTGAGCACCTGCGCTCCCGCCCGCGCATACGCCGCATGTGCGGCCTCGATCTGCTGGGGAGCGTCGGCCAGGAGGCGGGCCGACCACAGGGCGTCCGACAGATCGCAGCCCTGCGCCTCCAACTGGTTGGAGAGACCGCCGTCCAGCAGCACGGTCCCCTCGGCGAGTGCGTCGCCGAGCGTACGGCCGGGCGGTACGTCCTGGGTCCGGGCGGGGTACACAACTGCTCCTTGCGCTTCGGCTTCCTGATGTGGGCGTCCTGCTGCCTGACTGCCGGTGTGGCGCCTTCCCCCGAGGAGCGGCTCCCGACCCGGTCCGGGAGGACCCGGTGCGGGAGCCTGCCCGGACCGGGAGGCGCACTTCCCGGGCTGGGTGGCGCCCCAACCGGTCCGGACCAGGAGCCCCCGGCCCGGACCGGACGAGGTCAGGTCGGCAATCCCGTCCGGAGTCACCCCGGGCCCGGGAGAGCGCACCGCGCGGGCGCCCCGGTCCGGAGAGGCTCGGGGGGCCACGCCCGTCAGCTCAGCTGCGACTGCACCCGCGACGAGATGAGCTCCAGGTGCTCCAGGTCGTGCAGGTCCAGCACCTGGAGGTAGATCCGGGACGAGCCGATGGCCGCGTACCGGCCGATCTTCTCTACGACCTCGTCGGGGGAGCCCGCGAGCCCGTTGGCCTTGATCTCCTCGACCTCGCGTCCGATGGCGGACGCGCGGCGCGCCACCTCCGCGTCGTTCTTCCCGACGCAGACCACCAGGGCGTTGGAGTACACCAGGTCGTCGGCGGCCCGGCCGGCCGCCACGGCGGCGTCCCTGACACGGCCGAACTGCTTCTCGCTGTCCTCGATCGACGCGAAAGGAATGTTGAACTCGTCCGCGTACCGCGCGGCCAGCCGCGGGGTACGGACCGCTCCGTGGCCTCCGATCAGCACCGGCACCTTGGCCTGCGCGGGCTTGGGCAGCGCGGGCGAGTCGGTGAGCTGGTAATACGTCCCGTCGTAGCTGAAGGTCTTGCCCGTCTCCGTCTCCCACAGGCCCGTGACGATCGCCAGCTGCTCCTCCAGCCTGCCGAACTTCTCCTTGGGGAACGGAATGCCGTACGCCTTGTGCTCCTCCTCGAACCAGCCGGCTCCCAGACCGAGTTCGACCCGGCCTCCGGACATCTGGTCGACCTGCGCCACCTGGATGGCGAGCACGCCGGGCAGACGGAACGTGCCTGCCGTCATCAGCGTGCCGAGGCGGATCCTCTTGGTCTCCCGGGCCAGACCGGCCAGAGTGATCCACGCGTCGGTCGGCCCGGGCAGCCCGTCCCCGGAACCCATGCGCAGATAGTGGTCGGACCGGTAGAAGGCATCGAAGCCGAGGTCCTCGGTGGCCTTGGCGACGCTGAGCAGGGTGTCGTAGCTCGCCCCTTGCTGGGGCTCGGTGAAGATTCGAAGATCCATGCATCCATCCTGCACCTTCGAAACCGCCGTGCCTCCCCTGCCCTCGCCCCGCGCCGGGCCTCCGGCCCCTCCCCCACGCCTCCCGCCGGACTCACGGCTGACCGGCGGCGAAACCCGCCGGTCCCCGGATCACCCCGTACGGACCGTCGCGCTCCTGGTCCCCCTCCTGCTCACGCTCCATCTCCGCGAGCCGCCGCACCATCCCGTGGATCCGGTCCACCGACTCGTCCACGGCATCTATCGCCTCGATGCACTGCCAGTAGAGCGCTTCCTCCTCCGTGCCGCAGGCGACGCCCACCAGTGCGATGCCCGCCTCGCCCAGAAGCTGCGCGAGTGCGGCCAGTGCCCGTGGCACGTCGGACACTTCGGTGAGCTGCGAGGCCCGCACACCGCCGGCCGGAACCATCGGATGGTCCAGCACCGCGCTGCCCAGGGCGCAGATCTCGCTCAGCCCGCGCGCCTCCGTGCGTAACTCCGCCGGACCGCAGCGCGCCAACTGCCCGCCCACCGCACGGGCGAGTGCCTGCGCCTGCCACGCTTCCGCCATGAGGGCCGGCACCTCCCGGCTGTCCGCGAGTGCGCTCCGGCCCGCCTCGATCAACCGCTCCGCTTCCATGCAATTTCCCCCGTCACCCGGACCACCCATACGAAACCCGCTCACCTCTTCATTACCCACAGTGAGGTGTGCGGCACATGAAAGCCAGAGGAAATCGGAAATCTGTGGACAGGAGTCCGGTTGTGCATAAGTCGATCACTCCGAAGAGTGACGGTCGACAGGCCCGTCGCTGTCGGCGGCCGGGAAGCGCGCCTCGTTCCGATCGATCTTCGCCGCGAGCGCGGCCAGCGGGTCGACACCCAGGACCTCGCAGAACTGCAGCAGATACGCCAGGACATCCGCCACCTCGTCCTCGACACGGAACGCCGTGCCGGGGTCCTCCATCACTCTCGCCGACTGCTCCGGCGTCAACCACTGGAAGATCTCCAGGAGTTCGGACGCCTCGACGCTCAGCGCCGCACAGAGGTTCTTCGGGGTGTGGTACGGCTCCCAGGCCCGGGTGGCCGCGAAGTCGGCGAGCCGCCGCTGCAGTTGCTTCACATCCAGTTCTGTCACGGGCCCAGGTCTACCACCGTCACACCTGCCGTTCCGCGGGCGGCCGCGGCGGCTGACTCCCCGACGGTCCCCAGCAGGCGCATGTGGCCGTCCGCGCAGATCGAAGCCGCCAGCGCCAGCAGTGCCGCCGCCTGGCGCGCGTCCAGGCTGCGGTCGAGCCCGTCGGCCAGCACGGTGAGCCCCTGCATGGCCGAGGGGACCTCGGCGGCCGGTTCCACGACCAGGACATGGGGGCCGGTCAGCAGCACCAGGGCGAAGGCGAGATACCGCAGCTCCCCGTCCCCGAGGCGGGCGAACGGCGTGCTCTCCCCCTCTCCCCGCTCGGCCACGGCCACTACGGTCCCGTCCTCCAGACGCTCGGCGGTCAGGCCCGTCACCCGCCCCGCACACCCCGCGTCCGCGCCGGCGACGAGCCGGGCATGACGCTGGGCGCACTGGCTGCGGGTCCGGTGGAGGACATCGGCGAGGTTGTCGCAGGACGACGTCAGCCGCCCTTCCCCGACCGGAACCGCCGTGCGCATCCGCCGTGGCTGCGGGTCGCACGCGAAGGCGGACCGCAGCGCCACGACCACCTGTTCGGCAGCGGCCAGCACCCTCAGCTGACCGTCCGTGGTACCCGCGACGCGCAACGGCAGAAGGGCGGTGCCCAGCCGGTCGTCGGGGAAGGGCGCGCGTGTCACCGCCACCGCCCCCGCGGTGTGCCAGGCGGCCTGCACGGCGGAGCGCCGCGGATCGAGCAGGGCCGTGCTCAGGAGGGTCTCGCCGCAGTCCGTCAGGCGCTCGCCGACGATGCGGAGCGCCGGCTCGGCCTGCACGGCGAGGTCCAGCCTGACCGGCCCGACGGGGCCCTCCACCGTGCAGCCGAGCCTGAATCCGCGCCGCCCCTGCGCGTCGGCAGCCGCTCCTTCCGGCACCCAGGCCACCGGGTCGGGGAAGACCTCCTCCAGCGGATCACCCGCCGCCAGCCGCGCCAGCGCCTCGTACCCCCGCAGGGCGGTCGACTTCCCGCTGCCGCTGGTGCCGGTGATCAGCGTGAGCGGACCCAGGGGGATCACGGTGCGCCTGTGCGAGGCGAAGGCGTCGAGCCGGAGCTCGCCGACGAAGGGGCGGGCCGGACGGGGCGCTCCGGACGGCGAAGGGGCCGTCCTCCCCGTGGGAATCGTGGAGATCACAGTCATGAGCGGACCGTACGCACGCCCCCGAGCGGCGAACCGTTTTGTCCGCACGACCTTCCTACGATTGAGGTACGCCCGCCGCAGTGACCCCCTCGACCTCCATACCGACCGGCGCGAGCAGGAAGACGTTACGGTCCACCCGGTGCATCCCGCTGCCGAGCCCGAAGACCACGCCGCTGCTGAAGTCCAGGATCCGCTTGGCCACATCGCTCTCTGCGCCGGTCAGATCCAGCAGGACCGGGATCTGCGCCACCAGGTACTCCGCCACCTCGCGCGCGTCGGCGAACACCTGAACCCTCAGCACGACCAGCCGCCGCTGCTCGACCGTCTCCTGACGGTCCTGGACTGCCCTGTGGTCCACCCGGGACGGCCACTCGTTGCGTCCCCTCAGGGGTACGACCTGGGCGAGACCCTCCCACTGTTCGTCGGTGGCGTCGTACCTGTCGTACCTGTCGTACCTGCTCACAGATCCACCCCGTCCGTGCGCCGGTTGGCTGTGCGCCGGCTGCGCTCGCTGTTCATCGGGCAATTCTCTCGCCCCTCACCCGTTCGGCGTACCACCGACACGGGCCGGAACGTATTCGACAGCGTCCGGGGCGCCGGTTGCCTCGGGGTCGGGCAGGGTGTCGAGAGGGGTGAAGCGGACCGGGAGGTGGGCCGGAGCGCGGTGGAAGGGGCCCGGACGCCAGATCAGTGCCTCGGGGGCGACCGCCAGTTCGAGGTCGCAGAGCTGGCTGGTGAGCTGCTCGATCGCGGTCGTCGCCATCAGCAGGGCGGGCTGCCGTGCCGGGCACCGGTGAGGGCCGGTGGACCACGCCAGATGGGCGCCGTCCCCCGAACGCACCGCGGCATCGGAAGAGGGCGGCGGTGACTGCGTGTTGGCGGCGGCGAAGGAAACCAGGACCAGTTGTCCGGCACGGAGCGCGACCCCGTGGAACTCGGTGTCGTGGCGCGGGAAGTGCGCTCCCATGTTGGCCAGCGGCGGATCGCGCCAGAGCACGTCGTCGACCGCTTCCTGGGCGGTGATCGCCCCGCCGTGCAGGGATCCCCCGTAGCCGCTGTCGCTGAGCATGCGCAGGAGCGCGTTACCGATCAGGTTGGTCGTGGGGTCGTGGCCGCTGCTCATGATCAGGGTGATCTGACGCACGGCCTCGTCGTCGTCCAGGCCGGCCGGGTGCGCGAGGAGGTACGAGGTGAGATCGCGTCCCGGGGCGGCCCGGCGCCGGGCGACGAGACCGGTGACGACGCCGACGAGGTCGTCGTAGGCGGCTGTGGCGTCCGCCGCTGAGTCCATCATCGCCGCGGTGCCTCTGACCACCCGCTCGGTGTCCTCCGGGGCGACGCCGAAGGCTGCGGTGAACACGTGCAGCGGCAGGCGGCGGGCGTACTGGGCGATGAGGTCGCCCGAGCCGGTGGCCGAGAAGTCCGCGATGAGCCGCTGGGCGACCCGGGCGACCTCCGCACGCAGCAGGTGGGGTTCGATCAGCGCGAGGGTGTCGTTGATGGCGCCGCGGTAGCGGGCGTGGACGTCCCCGTCGCTGAAGAGCGCGGTGGGCCGGTGGCCGAGCACGGGCAGGATCGGTGAGCCGGCCGGTACCCCCGCCTGCCAGGCGCGCGGGTCCTTCGTGAAGGTGTCGGTGTCCCGCAGGAGGTCGACCGCCGCGTGGTAGTCGGTGACCAGCATGGCGTCGACGTCGGGGGCGATCCGCACCCTGGCCAGCGGCCCCTGGGAGCGCAGCCTGCGGTAGTGGCCGTGCGGATCGGCGGCGAAGTCGGGGCCGTAGAGCGCGAGCCGCTCGTCGGGCGGGACGGCGACGAGGGGTGAGGTGCCGGGCACGGGCGGGGTCATGGCGTTTCCTGGGAGACGGGGAGGCAGGTCAGCGCGTGCTCGGCGAGCGCGATCAGGGCGTCGATGCTGCCCCGGCGCTCGCGGGCGTCGCACTGCACCAGCGGAGTGCGGGGGGCGAGGTCCAGGTGCTTGCGCAGGACCTCGTCCGCGTGGGCGGGGGCGTCGGGGAAGCGGTTCACGGCGACGGCGTACGGGAGTCCCTGCTCCTCCACCATGTCCATGACGGCGAAGGAATCCTCGAGGCGGCGGGTGTCGACCATGACCAGGGCGCCGAGCGCGCCGCGTGCGATGTCCTCCCACAGCGGCAGGAAGCGTTCCTGGCCCGGAGTGCCGAACATGTAGAGCACCAGGTCGTCCTGGACGGTGAGCCGCCCGAAGTCGACGGCGACGGTGGTCGTGGTCTTCTCCGGGAGTCCGGCGGTGTCGTCGAGTCCCGTGCTGGACTGCGTCATCGCCTCCTCCGTGTGCAGGGTCGGGATCTCCGACAGCGTACGGATCAGGGTCGTCTTTCCCACGCCGAAGGGACCCGTGACGACGAGCTTCATCAGGGTCTCGGCGGCACTCGGCAGATAGCCGATGCCGCCCCGGTCAGTGGAGGGAACGGAGTCCAACGAGCAGCCTCTCGACGAGCGACCGGTCGATCTCACCGGCGCTGGGGATCGGTGGTCGAGCGAGCAGATGTCCTGCGGCCACGAGATCCGTGGCCAGGAAGACCGTTGCGCTGACCGGCAGGTCCAGGTGGGCAGCGCATTCGACGACGGTGAGGGCTCCCGGGTCCAGGAGTTCGCACAGTCTGCGCTGTTCCGTCCCGGTCTCCGGCGGGAGGGCCGAATCCGTGCGGAGGAGCACGGCGAGCCGGTCGAGCGCGGGGCCGGTGGGCGCGAGGCGGCCTCCGGTGACCAGATAGGCGGGTATCAGGCGGCGCCCTGGGCCGGGGCTCATGGCTGGTCGGCGGCGTCCGGTCGGCGGGTGGGGGCGTGCATGGCGCGAGTCAGCGCGGTGACCTGCACCTGCATCTGGTACGCGATGTTCCCCAGGTGCGCGTCGGGGGCCGCGAACAGGGCCAGCGTCGTGTTCCTGCCCGCGGGTACGACGATGGCGAAGCCCAGGTCGGACTCCACCACCGTCTGCGCCAGACGCGGGGACTCCGCCTCGGTGAACGCGGTGGTGAAGGCACGGGCAGCGGCGTGCAGGGTCGCCGTCATCGCGGCGACGCGCTCGGCGGACGCGCGTTCCAGGCCCGGTGACGCACCCTCGACGAGCCCGTCCCCCGTGGCGACCACGGCATGCTGCACGCCGGGCAGTTCCAGCAGCGGGGTCAGCACCCAGGCGAGATCACCGGTGGTGGGAGTGGTGCTCACTTCTCGTCGTCTCCTTGGTCGTCCGATGAGGATGCTGAGGGTGATGCCACGGGCGCGGGGCCCGGGACCACGGGGGCGCTCCTGCCGCTGAGGGTGCCTTCCTGGAGGGCGGACCAGGCCGCTCCGGCCTGTTCGGGCGTGCGGCGCACGGGTTCCTCCTCCACCGGCAGGCGCGGGGAGGACGGCGCGTCCGGGGAGGCGGCCCGGCGGCTCCTGCGCCGTCGGCTGGGCAGCCCGGCCGGGCGCTGCTCACCGTCCCCGGCGGTCGCGGCCTCTTCGGCACGGGGGGCGGGTTCGGCAGGCACGGCGGGTCCAGGGTCTCCGGCGGGATCCGCACCTGCCGGAGGCCCGGGGAGCCCGGCGGGTGCGGGAGTCGTGACGGGCTCGGGGTCTTCGGCGACGGGCACCCCCGCGTGCACGGGCTTCGGTGCGAGCACGGACAGGGTGCGGTCGTCGTCGATCACGGTCAGCAGGTGGGCCGGGATGCGCAGCATCGTGCGCATCCCTCCGTACGGGGACGACTCGATGTGGCAGCTGAAGCCGTAGCGTGCGATCAGGCGCCCGACCACGGCGAAGCCGGTCTGCGGGGGGTCTCCCAGCTCGGTGAGCAGGACCTCGGAGGGTCCGGCGAGCAGCGCCCGGGCCCTCTTGAGCGCGTCTTCGTCCATGCCGATACCGGCGTCGTCGACCAGGATCATGGCCCCTCGCCCCGGCGTCTGCTGCACCGTCACCGGCACCTCGGTGTCCGGGTGCGAGTACGCCGTCGCGTTGGCCAGCAGTTCGGCGAGGGCGATCGCGAGGGGTTCGGCGGCCCGGGCGACCAGGGCCAGCCGCTCCTGGCGCAGGTGGTTGGCGACCTTGATGCGTTCGTACCCCGCGACCCGGGACTGGGCGCCGAGCACGATCTCCACGAGTGAGGAGTTCTGCCGGGCGAGTCCCGGCCACGCGTCGCAGAGCACGGCGGTGGCCTGGGTGCGTCGCAGCGCGAGTTCGTTGCGGAAGTCGAGCTGCAGGATCCGCGGGTCGTCGTACTCGTGCTGGAGTTCGTGCAGCAGGTGCTGCGACTGGTTGAGCAGTGACTGGATCTTGGCCGAGGTACCTCGCATGGCCGACCGCGCGGCGGCGTCGACGCGTCCGCGTTCCTCGAGCACCGCCGTGCGCGCGGCCTGCACCGCCTCGGTCAGCAGACGCGCGGCGTCGCCCTCGATCCCGGCCGCCTCCCGCAGTCCGGGGACGGGCGCGGAGCGGTGGGAGAGCGCGGTGGCCGCGGCGGGTATCCGCTTCTCCGCGAGCTGCCGTATCTCCTCGGTGAGGGCGAGGGTGCGCGCCTCGGCTGCTTTGAACTGACGCTCGGCCAGTTCCGCGCGCGCCGCGGCGTGGTGCGACTCGCGCATGGCCCGGTCCGTGCGCACGGCCGACCATATGGCCGTCACGACGGCTGCCAGGGCCAGGATCCATGCCACCACGGCGTCACCGCGTCTCTGTTGTCGGGGACGGCCGATGTCCCGCGCGGTGGCAGGACGCCGGGCCGTCGGGCCGGCCGGCCGTCATGCCGGCTCGCCGGTACACATCGTGCCGGTCTCATGGGCGACGGCCGCCACATCGGCCATCACCTGGAGCACTTCGGGCAGTTCGGAGCCGTCGAGATGACGGTATTCGCTGCCGATGGTCACCACCAGGCGCTCCGGCAGGCCGAGTTCCGGGTGACGGCCCTCTCGGATCACCCGGCGTGCGGCCTCCGTCGCGGGCACACCGGCGGCGTGGAGGGCGTGGGCGCGCTCTCGTACGTACGCGAGGTAGCCGATGTGCTCGCGTACCCCGGCCGGGTCGAGCAGCGGGCCGTGACCGGGGACGATCACCTCGGCCCCGGTGGCCAGCACCCGTTCGCAGGCGTCGATCACATTGCTCAGGGGGCCCGCCCAGTGCACCGGGTGGTCCCCGGGCTGCCGCGCGGTGGAGGCGAAGATGATGTCGCCGCTGAACACCGCGCGGTGCGCGGGGAGATGGACGATCAGGTCACCCGTGGTGTGGGCGGGCGGCAGGGAGGACACCTGGACCGTGTGCTCCCCCAGGGTCAGTTCGAGCTCCCCGGTGAAGTAGGTCGTCGGCAGGACCTGTTCGGTGGCGGACCAGTCGAAGGCCCCGAAGTGACGGCCGAGATACGCGCCGAGGGGCGTCGCCGGATCGCTTCCGGTCACGAGCGCGTGCTGCTGCCGCGGCGTGGGGTCGTGGTGGATGTGCTCCCGGGCCTCCCGGGTCGCGATGATCTCCGCGTCCGGGAGCACGCCGGCACCCCAGAAGTGGTCGCCGTTGGCGTGGGTGACGATCACGCGGTCGACGTTCACCCCGTCGGGCAGGCGCTTGGTGCTCTCCGCCAGGAACTGTCCGGCCAGCAGGGGGTCGTACGGGGCGTCGATCCACAGTGCGCCGCGCCGCGACACGAGAAGCCCGCAGTTGGCCAGGCCCCAGCCCCGCTTCGGCGGCAGCCAGGCGTACAGGCCCGCGCCGAGGTCGACGATGTCCCCAACCGTGATCGGCATGGAGCGATTATGCCGACCGCGATCCGGCCGCGCGTTCGAACTCGGCCAACATATGGGCACCGTGACGCAAAATCGCCCCTCCACCCGGGTCGGGACGCGACCTCGGTGACCGTCCGGGGTCGCTACTGATCGTCCGGGCGGGGGGTTTACCACCTGATGGCCGGGATGCACCCCACTGTGCTCGCAGCGCGCGACGCCTACCCAGCATGGAACAGCGGAACCGGATCGAGCCGACTACCCACCGAGCATGGCTGAAAACCGCCGTACCACGGATCACCGAACCCCAAGGCTCTTTGCTTGTTTCTGCTCGATTGCCCCATGTAACATGCAGAATTGAACAAAGTGGCGACGATTTCCCCCAGTCCACCCTTCAGGTGCGAGCAGCAGTGGAAGCGGAGTGCGCACATGTCCCATGTGGAGAACGAGACGGCGAGTCAGCCGGAGTGCTGGCGCCGCGCCGCGGAGGTTGCCGTCGGCCGGGCGGCGGCACTGCCCGCCGCCGGTGAGCGCGTCGCCGTGGTCGGCTGCGGAACGTCGTATTACATGGCGCAGGCGTACGCCGCGCTCCGCGAGGCGTCCGGGCTGGGCGAGTCGGACGCGTACGCCGCCTCGGAGTTCCCCTTCGGCCGGGCGTACGACCGGGTCGTCGCCCTGACGCGGTCCGGAACGACGACGGAGGTACTCGGCCTGCTGAGCCGGCTGCGGGGCACCACGCGGACCGTGGTGGTGACCGCCGATCCGCACACTCCGGTGAAGGGCGCGGCGGACGAGATGGTCGTCCTCGACTTCGCCGACGAACGGTCCGTGGTGCAGACGCGCTTCGCGACCACGGCGCTGACCCTGTTCCGCGCCCATCTCGGGCTGCACACCGACCAGGTGGTGCGGGATGCGGAGACCGCGCTGGCGCAGCCGCTGCCCGACGGGGTACTGGAGTGCACCCAGTTCAGCTTCCTGGGGCGCGGATGGACCGTCGGGCTCGCCAACGAGGCGGCGCTCAAGATGAAGGAGGCGTCCTTGTCCTGGACGGAGTCCTATCCGGCGATGGAGTACCGCCACGGCCCCATCAGCATCGCGACGGCCGGAACCGCGACGTGGATGTTCGGCGCCGCGCCGGAAGGGCTCGCGGAACAGGTGCGGTCGACGGGCGCGCGGTGGGTGGAGAGCACGTTGGACCCGCTGGCCGACCTGGTCCGCGTCCAGCGGCTGGCGATCGCCCGCGCGGCGGCGCGCGGTCTCGATCCGGACCTGCCGCGCCATCTGACACGTTCGGTGGTGCTGGACGGAGCGGCGGAGGCCTGAGCACGCGTCAGGGCATACCGCGTACCGGGCCGTCGGGCAGCCCGGTGCGCGGCCGTGACCTGCGGGTCAGTCCTCTTCGAAGTAGGTGTCCAGCACGGCGTCGAGTTCCGCCGTCCACTGCTTGAGGCTGCTCCGGGCCCCCGCCTCGACCTCGGCGTTGAACCACCGGCGGCTCGACAGGTGGACGGTCACGGTGAACCGGCGTCCGAAGCGGCCTGTCTTGATCTCGACCGCGCCGATCTCGGCCCAGTCGAACTCCGCTTCCTGGTCGTCCAGCCGGAAGCGGACACCCTCGGCGTCCACCCGGATCGACCCGCGCCGGTCGCTGACCTCGAAGACGGGACCTTCCGCGGCGTCGCGCGCGGCGCCGGCGCCCACGGCAGCCTCGTCCCCGGAAGCCGCTTCGGCCTCTGCGGACGCCTCGCCACCGGGCGCCGCAGGCTCGGCGTCGGTCAGCTCGGCCACGTCGTCCGCGTGCACGACGGCGTCCTCGGGGTCCCGGACCTCCTCGGACGCCTCCGCCTTCTCCGCCCCCGTCCGGGCGGCAACTGGGGCCGTCAGGCCGGGGATGTACGCCGGGTCTGTCCCCGCGGCGAACTCGGGCTTGGTGTTCGAATCTATGCGCTGCTCCACGGCGGGCAGTATGGACGACGAACCTGTACGAGACCAGTCGCCCGGCCGCCCCTGCCCGTCGTTCCGCACCCACGGCCGCCCGGAGGCAGGCCCGGGAGCGCGCATACGGACGACGGGTGGTGCGGGTTCCGCCGAACCCGCACCACCCGTCGGTGGTGTCCCTCTGTCCCCGCCTTCACGCCTCGCGCGTCAGCAGGTCACGCATCCGCGAGGCTCAGTAGGCCCCGAAGACGTTGTCGATCGAGCCGTACCGGTCGGCGGCGTAGTTGCACGCGGCGGTGATGTTGGCGACCGGGTCGTAGCTGTCCGTCGACGTGCCGGGCACGTGGTAGGCCTCGAAGGTCGGGTCGATGACCTGCAGCAGACCCTTCGACGGGATGCCGGCGGCGGCGTTCGAGTCCCAGTTGTTGATGGCCTGGGGGTTGCCCGAGGACTCGCGCATGATGTTGCGGTGGATGCCCTCGTAGCTGCCGGGGATGCCGTGCTCGGCCATGATCGCGAGCGACTCCTTGATCCAGCCGTCGAGGTCGTTCGTGTACGCGGCCGGCGCGGCGGCCGGAGCAGCCTCGGCGGGCGCACCCTGCGCGGCAACCGACGTACTCGTGCGCTCCGAACGGTCGGCGCGGTCGGCACTCTGCTCGGCGCGGTCGGCGGCCTTGTCGGCCTTCTTCTCCGACGTGTCGGCCGACTTCTTCTCGGCCTTGGCGACGATGGCCAGCTTCAGACCGGGGTGAATGAGGTCGGGGTTTCCGCCGACAGCCTTCCGATTGTCCTCGTACAGGGCCTTCCAGCCACCGTTCACGGAATGCTCGCGGGCGATCTTGGCAAGGGTGTCACCCAAGATCACGGAATAGGTGGTGGAGCCGGACTTCTGAGCGGCAATTCCCTTACCGGTCACGGAAGTCGACGCCGCCTTTTCGACGGTGGCGGTGGCCGGGGCGGCGAACGCACCGGTCGCGCCGATGACGGGAAGGGCGAGAGCGCCCGTGGTCACGACGATGATGCCGCGAGTCAGCGAACTGGTCATGGAACGACGGTGCTTACCGTTTTCGGGCATGCTGAATATCCTCTCCGCCGCCTACGAAGTGAGCTGTCGGGTTCGGGCTGGAGATGCCCGGCCGCATAGAGATGCGACTTCACCCCGAGCCGATCCGGATACGGATCGGCGCTTACCTGGGTCCCCCGCTCCTGCCGTACGAGAAGTGGTCGGGTAACCGGACGGCGGCAGGATTAGGCGTTCCATCCGGAGTGATGGTGACCGTAGGCGAGGAATAGCGAAAGGAACAAGCCCGATCTCGTGATCAAAATTCGCCCGCAAGATCGATTCACCGGAATTCGTGTAATCCATCGCACATTACGTCGGCCATTCTTCTTGGCACAGAAGGGAACCGACCGCTCCGCGCGGGCGTCCCCGGGGTGACCAGTGACGCTGGTCACGGAGTCCGAAAAGGGCGTTTTGCTCTCCCTTGAAGGTCCCCAGGTCACACGAAATGGCCTTTTATGGATTACGGGACTAATTTCAAGAAAGTTACTCAAATCGGGCAGAAGGCTCACAACATCCATCTGCGGGCATACCGGCCGAGTCTGTGTGGAATCGATCTAGGCATGACCGACAACCCCTACGCCTCGTACCCGCGGATCACCGTGCTGCCCGTCCAGCCCGGCGACCCGCCCTTCCGCATCGTCGAGATCGACGGAGAGGTGATCGGCCGGGCGACCGCCATGACGGACGTGCTGTTCGCGGCTGCCACAGCAGGGATCCACATCCACGACCTCGACGATCCCGCCGTCGTGAGGTGGGTGGGCGGCGGCAAGCTCAGCTGGCGGCCGCACTGACGGTCCGACCGCGGTCCGGGTGCGGGTCCCGCGGATGGTCCCGCCCCCGCCGCACGTCCCCCCTTGAGCCTCTCGACCCCCGTACGACCTGCCGCGACCGCCTCCCCGGCGGCGAGGATCGCGCCGACGGCGGGCCGCAAGAACAGGCGGCGGGACACATACCGAGCCGCAGAGCGTCTGACCCATACCTATATGCCAAGCACAGCGCATCCAGGCATTGCAGATGCGAGCCACAGCCTCCTATCGTGTCGCACATGCAGTCCTACACCATCGGGCAGGCCGCCCGTCTTCTCGGCGTGAGCCCGGACACCGCCCGTCGCTGGGCGGACGCCGGACGTGTCGCGACCCATCGCGACGACAACGGGCGCCGCCTCGTCGACGGCCGCGACCTGGCCGCGTTCTCGGTCGAGGTCGCCCAGGCCGGCACGGGCGAGGAGGAGGTCCCGTACACCTCTGCGCGCAACGCCTTCCCGGGCATCGTCACCGCGGTGAAGCTCGGTGACGTCGCCGCCCAGGTGGAGATCCAGGCGGGGCCGCACCGGCTCGTCTCACTGCTGACCCGGGAAGCGGTCGAGGAGCTGGGCCTCGAGGTCGGCATGCAGGCCACGGCCCGCGTGAAGTCGACCAGCGTGCATATCGACCGCACCTGAAGCCGTACACACGTCCGCCGGCGAGTGGCGGCTCTCACCGAGGAGTTCCCTGCGATGTCCCTCTCTCCCACCGGCCGCCGGGGCGCCGCCGCCGCGTCGACGGCGGCGCTGCTGTTCACCCTCGCCGCGTGCGGCGGTGACGGCGGGGACAAGGACGCCGCGGCCCCGAAGACCGAACTGACCGTGCTGGCCGCCTCGTCGCTCACCGATGTCTTCGCGACCGCCGAAGCCGCCTACGAGAAGGAGCACCCCGGCACGAAGCTGACCTTCTCGTTCGCCGGGTCGCAGGAGCTCGCCGCCCAGGTCCGTCAGGGTGCGCCGGCTGACGCCCTCGTCACCGCGGACACCCGGACGATGGACGGTCTGGAGCCGGAGACCGGCACGCCGACCGTCATCGCGAAGAACCGCCTGGTCATCGTGACCGGTGAGGGCAACCCCGAGAAGGTCGAAGGCCTCCCGGACCTGGCCGATCCCTCCCTCAAGGTGGTCCTGGCCGCCCCCGAGGTACCGGTGGGCCGGTACGCGAAGCAGATCCTGGACGCCCGGGGGATCGAGGTGAAGCCGGTCTCGCAGGAACCCAACGTCCGCGCCGTCCTCAGCAAGATCGAGCTCGGCGAGGCAGACGCGGGCCTCGTCTACCGTACGGACGCGACGGTGGCCGCCGACCAGGTCGACGCGGTCGGCATCCCGGACGCGCAGAACGCGATCGCGTCCTACCCGGCCGCCACACTGAAGTCGTCCGAGCACGCAGAGGCCGCTGCCGCCTTCGTCTCCTGGCTGTCCTCCCCGGAGGCTCAGAAGATCCTCCAGGACGCGGGCTTCCAGAAGCCGTGACGGGGCAGCCCCAGGGAACCGCGATGAAACAGCTCCGCACCCGCCCGTCGGGTCCCCGTACGCCACTCACCCTGGCGGTCCCCGCGCTGCTCGCCGTCGTGTTCCTGATGCTGCCGCTGGCCGGCATCCTGGCGCGGACGTCCTGGGGCGAGCTCGGCACCCATCTGACCGGCCCCGCGACGATCCAGGCCCTGAGGCTGTCGCTGCTGGTCTCCGGCTGGGCGCTGGGGCTCTCGCTCGTGCTGGGTGTGCCCCTGGCCTGGCTGCTGGCGCGCGTCGACTTCCCCGGCAAGGCCCTCGTACGCTCGCTCGTCCTCCTCCCCATGGTGCTGCCGCCGACCGTCGGAGGCGTGGCGCTGCTGCTCGCCTTCGGGCGGCGCGGGCTGCTGGGGCCCTGGCTGGAGGAGACCTTCGGCATCACGCTGCCGTTCCACACCTCGGGGGCGGTGCTCGCCGCGACGTTCGTCGCGATGCCGTTCCTCGTCATCAGCCTCGAAGGCGCGCTCGGGGGCCTTCACCCGCGGTACGAGGAGACGGCGGCCTCTCTGGGTGCCTCCCCCGTACGGGTGTTCTTCACCGTGACCCTGCCCATGGTCGCGCCCGGGCTGGCGGCGGGCGCCGCCCTGACCTGGGCGCGCGCGCTGGGCGAGTTCGGCGCCACCATCACCTTCGCGGGGAATCTGCCGGGCACGACGCAGACCCTTCCGCTCCAGGTGTATCTGCTGCTCCAGGACTCCCCCGAGGCGGCCACGTCCGTGTCGCTGCTGCTGCTCGCCATCGCCATGGCGGTGCTCGTCGCGCTGCGCGGCCGGTGGGCCGGCGCACCCCGGAAGGCCGGGACCCCGCACCGCCCCGAGGACGGGCCCGAACCCGAGCCCGAACCGGTAGGCGGACCGTCCACGGAAGGCCCGCCCGGGGAGAGGTGGCCCCTGCGCGCCGAGGTCACGGGCTTCGACCAGCTCACGATCGAGGCGGAGCCCGGTACGACGATCGCCGTCGTCGGGCCCAACGGCGCGGGCAAGACGACCCTGTTGCGCGCGCTGCTCGGTCTCACCCCCCGCGCGCACGCGGAGTTGCGCCTGGGCGGCACCGACGCCGGCAGCCTGCCACCGCACCGGCGGGGCGTCGCATGGGTGCCGCAGGACGGTGCCCTCTTCCCGCATCTCTCCGCCCTGGCCAACACCGCCTACGGGCTACGCGCCCACGGGGTCCCCCGCGCCGAGGCCCGGGCGGACGCCCGGCTCTGGCTCAGCCGGCTCGGCGTCGGCCGCCTCTCCGCCCGTAGGCCGGCGCAGCTCTCGGGCGGCCAGGCCCAGCGCGTCGCACTCGCCCGCGCGCTCGCCGCGCGCCCGCGCCTCCTGTTGCTGGACGAACCGCTCGCCGCGCTCGACCAGACGACCCGCGCGCGCGTGCGCCACACCCTGCGCACCCATCTCGCCGGCTTCGGGGGCGTCTGCCTGATCGTCACGCACGACCCCGTGGAGGCGGTGTCGCTGGCCGACCGGGTCCTCGTGCTCGACGAAGGCCGCGCCCTGCAGGACGCGCCGCCCGGCGAGGTCACCCGCCACCCGCGCTCGCCCTGGGTGGCTCGGATGCTGGGCCGCAACGCCTGGCCCGGTACGGCCACCGCGGACGGCCTCCTGCTCTCCGGCGGTGGGAGTCTCGTCGCGGCGGAACCGCTGCCCGCCGGGACCCCCGCGCTCGCCGTCATCGGTCCCGAAGCTGTCTCCGTCCACCGCGACAGGCCGAGCGGCAGCCCGCGCAACGTCTGGCCCGGCACCGTACGCGAGATCACCGCCAGCGGCAGTCGCCTGCGGGTCCTGGTCAGCTCGGCGGAGGCACCCGACCTCGTCGCGGAGATCACCCCGCAGGCCGCCGCCGAACTCGGCCTGGCCGACGGGGTGCCGGTCTGGACGAGCGTCAAAGCGACCGAGGCGACGCTCGTCCCGCGGTGACCGAGGCTCGGCACGCCCACCGGCGAGGGCCTCCGTCCGTCAGCCCGACGGCGGTTCGGTCCTTCGGCCCGGCAGATCGGACCTTCAGCCCGGCGACAGGCTACGGGCGACAGGCGACGGCGTCAGTCCATCAGCCCGGCGGCGACCGTCGCCCCCAGCTCCCAGCACGCCTCCGTGTCGGCCTTGCCCGGTGCACCCGTGACGGTCACGGCGTCGGCCGTACGGCGCCAGCCGAGCCCGGTCGTGATGGACTCGATGCCGCGTACGGCGCCGGTGACGTCGTTGCCCCCGTGGACGTAGTAACCGAAGGGCCGCCCCCGCGTCTCGTCCAGGCACGGGTAGTAGACCTGGTCGAAGAAGTGCTTCAGGGCGCCGGACATGTAGCCGAGGTTCGCCGGGGTGCCGAGCAGGTAGCCGTCGGCGGCGAGGACATCGGAGGCCGTGGCGCAGAGCGCCGCGCGCCGGACGACCCGTACGCCCTCGATGTCGTCCGTCGTCGCCCCCGAGACGACGGCCTCGAACAGGGCCTGGCAGTTCGGCGACGGGGTGTGATGCACGATCAGGAGAGTGGCCACACCCCCGAACCCTGCCGCCCCGGCCCTCCGGAAGCAAACCGGAGGAGGGCGGCCGGCCCCACCGGGGCCCTGGGTCAGTCCACCGCGCGGAAACCGCGCAGCCGCAGGCTGTTGCCGACGACGAAGACCGAGGAGAGGGCCATGGCCGCTCCGGCGATCATGGGGTTGAGCAGACCTGCCGCGGCGAGCGGCAGGGCCGCCACGTTGTAGCCGAAGGCCCAGAACAGGTTCGAGCGGATGGTGCTCAGCGTCCTGCGCGAGAGCCGGATCGCGTCGGCGGCGGCCCTGAGGTCTCCGCGTACGAGCGTAAGGTCGCCGGCCTCGATCGCGGCGTCCGTGCCCGTGCCCATGGCGAGCCCCAGGTCCGCCTGCGCGAGCGCGGCGGCGTCGTTGACGCCGTCGCCGACCATGGCCACGCTGCGCCCTTCCGCCTGGAGCCGCCTGACCACGTCGGCCTTGTCCTGCGGCATGACCTCGGCGACGACCTCGTCGATGCCCACCTCCGCGGCGACGGAGGCGGCGACCGCTCGGTTGTCACCGGTCAGCAGGATGGGCGTCAGTCCGAGACCGCGGAGCCGCCGGACCGCCTCGGCGCTGGTCTCCTTGACCGCGTCGGCGACCTCGATCAGCGCACGGGCCTCACCGTCCCACGCCACCACGATGACGGTCCTGCCGGCCTTCTCCGCCCGGTCCTTGGCGTCCTTGAGCTCGTCGGGCAGTTCCATGGCCCACTCGGTCAGCAGCTTCTCGCGCCCGACGAGCACGGCGTGACCGTCGACGACTCCCTGGACACCGAGGCCGGGGATGCCGGCGAAGTCCTCGGGAGTGGGCAGCGGGCCCACCGCCGCCGCCGCGCCCGTGGCGACCGCCCGGGCGATCGGGTGCTCCGAGGCATGCTCCAGCGCTCCGGCGAGGCGCAGCACTTCGGCCTTCCGTGTCGTCCCCGCGGTGTGCACCCCGAGCAGCGTCATGCGGCCGGTGGTGACCGTGCCGGTCTTGTCGAGGACGATCGTGTCCACCCTGCGGGTGGTCTCCAGTACCTCGGGGCCCTTGATCAGGATGCCGAGCTGGGCGCCGCGCCCCGTCCCGACCAGCAGGGCGGTGGGAGTGGCCAGCCCGAGGGCGCAGGGGCAGGCGATGATCAGGACGGCGACGGCGGCCGTGAAGGCGGAGGTGAGCCCTGCGCCCGAGCCGAGCCAGAAGCCGAGCGTGGCGAGCGCCAGCCCGATGACGACGGGCACGAACACGGCGGAGATCCTGTCGGCCAGGCGCTGGGCCGAGGCCTTGCCGCTCTGCGCTTCCTCGACGAGCTCGGCCATCCGGGCCAGCTGGGTGTCGGCGCCGACCCTGGTGGCCTCGACGACCAGGCGCCCGCCGGCGTTGAGCGTCGCACCGGTGACGGAGTCCCCGGTGGAGACCTCGACGGGCACCGACTCGCCGGTGAGCATGGAGACGTCGACGGCGGAGGCGCCCTCGACCACCGTCCCGTCCGTGGCGATCTTCTCTCCGGGGCGCACCAGGAAGCGGTCCCCGACGTTCAGCGCGCTCGTGGGCAGGGTGAGCTCACGGCCGTCGCGCAGGACGGTGACCTCCTTGGCGCCGAGCTCCATGAGCGCCTTGAGGGCGGCGCCCGCCTTCCGCTTCGACCGTGCCTCGAAGTACCGCCCGGCCAGGATGAAGGCCGTGACACCCGCGGCGGCCTCCAGGTAGATGTTCCCCGCGCCGTCGCCACGGCTGATCGTGAATTCGAAGGGGTGGGTCATGCCGGGCATCCCGGCCGTGCCGAGGAAGAGCGCCCACAGCGACCACAGGAAGGCGGCCGACGTGCCGACCGAGATCAAGGTGTCCATGGTGGCCGCGCCGTGCCGGGCGTTGGTCCAGGCGGCACGGTGGAAGGGCCAGGCCGCGTAGGTGACGACGGGGGCGGCGAGCGTGAGCGAGAGCCATTGCCAGTACTCGAACTGGAGAGCCGGGACCATCGCCATCGCGATGACCGGGACGGCGAGCACGACTGCGGTGACCAGCCGTTCGCGCAGCGACCGCAGCTCGTCGTCGGCGCGCTCGTCCTCGGCCCGCTCTCCGGCCGCCGGAGCTCCCTGCGTCCCGGGCTCGGGCCGGGGCGGGGGCGGCTGGGCGGAGTAGCCCGTCGCTTCGACGGTGGCGATCAGGTCCTCGACGGAGACGCCCTCGGCGAAGGTGACTCCGGCCTTCTCCGTGGCGTAGTTGACGGACGCCTCGACGCCCTCCATGCGGTTGAGCTTCTTCTCGATCCGGGCCGCGCACGAGGCGCACGTCATGCCGCCGATGGCGAGCTCGACCCGGGTGGTGCCGGGAATCGTGGGAGTCATGTCCTGCTCCTCGTCCATACGATGACAGTATACCCCTCCTGGGTATCCTTCCGCCTCAAGAGATATACCCCCCACCCGTATCTTCGCAAGTCTCGGCGGAGGCGCTTGCACATACCCCCCGAGGGTATACGCTCGGTTGTGTCGGACCATCGCGGGGCCCTCCCCGCAGACGTCAGGAGCAGTCATGAGAACCGCCGCGAAGATGACCGCGTTCACCGCCGCGCTCGCTGCGTCGTTCGGCGTGGCCTGGGGAGTGGGGGCCACCGTCGGCCCCGAACCGTCCGGGCCCCCCGGGAACGTCGCGCACACAGGGACCGGGACCCGTACGGAGAGCACCGTCCGGCACTCCGGGGACGAGGACGGCGGCGCCGCATCCGAGGCCGGCGGACTCCGGGCCTCCGAGGGGGGCTACACCCTTGATCTGAAGACCTCGCGCGTGGCGGCGGACCGCGAGAGCGAGCTGCGCTTCGCGATCCGCGACCGCGACGGCGAACAGGTCACCGCGTTCCAGCGCGAGCACGACAAGGAACTGCACCTGATCCTCGCGTCCCGCGATCTGACCACCTACCGTCACCTGCACCCCACCCGGGCGGCCGACGGCACCTGGAGCACCCCCGTCAGCCTGCCCGAGGCGGGCCCCTACCGGGTCTTCGCCGACTTCACCCCCGCCGGGAAGAAGACCACCGGGCTCACCCTGGGGGCGGACCTCGCCGTCTCGGGTCCGTACAAGCCGGCGGAACTGCCGAAGCCCGCCCGTACGGCCACCGTCGACGGTTACACCGTCTCGCTGAACGGCACCCTGCGCCCCGGAGCGCCCGAGCGCCTCACCTTCACGGTGCGCAAGAACGGCCGGCCCGTCACCGATCTGCAGCCCTATCTGGGCGCGTACGGGCACCTCGTGGCTCTGCGGGCCGGTGACCTCGCCTATCTCCATGCCCACCCGGAAGGCGAACCCGGGGACGGCGCCACCGAGCCCGGCCCGGGCGTCACCTTCTCCGCCACGGCGCCCGGCTCGGCGGCGTACCGCCTGTTCCTCGACTTCAAGCACGAAGGCACCGTCCGCACCGCGGCCTTCACGGTGCACGCGGGGACAGCGGCGCAGACCCCGGCCCCCACCGGCCCGGCGGACGGCCACGAGGAGGGGACATCTCACGGGCACTGAGGGCCGCACCACACTGCCCGGCGGGTACTCAGGCCACCCGGCCCGCGCTCCAGGACAGCCGGTGCGCCGGCCACCCGCCCGCGGTCCGCGGTCCCCGCAGCCGCCCGGTCACCCCGTCGAGCACGCGGCTCGCCTACCGCACCAGGCAGGGCCGCTTCGCGTCGAACGTCCAGCCGGGTACGAGGTACTGCATGCCGGCCGCATCGTCGCGTGCCCCCAGCGCCTCCTTCCGGTAGAGCTCGTGGGCCGCGAGGAGGCGGTCCATGTCGAGTTCGACGCCCAGGCCAGGGGCGTCGGGGACGGCGATCTCGCCGTCGGCGATCCGGGGCGGGGTGACGGTGAGCCGCTCCAGGCCCTCCTGCCAGATCCAGTGCGTGTCCAGGGCGTTGTAGTCACCGGGGGCCGCCGCACCGCAGTGCGTGATCATGGCCAGGGAGATGTCGAAGTGGTTGTTGGAGTGACATCCCCAGGTCAGCCCCATGGCGTTGCACAGCTGGGCCACCCGCACCGAGCCCCGCATGGTCCAGAAGTGCGGGTCGGCCAGCGGGATGGAGACCGACTGCAGGGCCAGGGCATGGGTCAGCTGCCGCCAGTCGGTGGCGATCATGTTGGTCGCCGTGGGAAGCCCGGTGGCGCGGCGGAACTCGGCGAGGACCTCACGTCCCGAGTAGCCGTTCTCCGCACCGCAGGGGTCCTCGGCATAGGCGAGCGTCCCCGCCAGCGGTGCGCACAGCTCGACCGCCTCGCGCAGGGACCAGGCGCCGTTCGGGTCCAGAGTGATCCTCGCCGAGGGGAAGCGGTCCTTGAGCGCGCGCACCGCCTCGACCTCCTCCGCGCCCGGGAGGACCCCGCCCTTGAGCTTGAAGTCCCGGAAGCCGTACCGGTCGTACGCCGCCTCGGCCTGGCGGACGATCGCCTCCGGAGTGAGGGCCTCCTCGTGACGGACGCGGTACCAGTCGACCTCCGAGTCCGGCTCCCGGACGTAGTCCAGGTCGGTGCGGTCGGGGTCGCCCACGTAGAAGAGGTAGCCCAGCACCCGTACGGAGTCGCGCTGCTGACCGTCGCCCAGCAGGGCCGCGACCGGCACCTCCAGGTGCTGGCCGAGCAGGTCGAGCAATGCCGACTCGACGGCGGTCACGGCGTGCACGGTGGTCCGCAGGTCGAAGGTCTGGGCACCGCGCCCGCCCGAGTCGCGGTCCGCGAAGCGGCTGCCGATCTCGCGCAGGACACGCTGGTAGTCGCCCAGCTTCGCGCCGACGACCAGCGACTCGGCGTCCCGCAGCGTCCGGGTGATCTTCTCGCCGCCGGGCACCTCGCCGAGCCCCGTGCGGCCCTGCGAGTCCGTGAGGACGACGATGTTGCGGGTGAAGAACGGGCCGTGGGCGCCGGAGAGGTTGAGCTCCATGCTGTCGCGGCCCGCGACGGGGTAGACGGCGAAGTGGGTGACGGTCGGCTGGCTCATGCTGGGCGGTTCCTTGGGTGCGAGGGGTCGGGCTTGAGGTCGGGTGTTCAGAGACTGAGGACGTCGAGGGCCCATTCGGCCGCCAGTACGCCGCCGAGGCCGAGGACGGCGAGCACCGTGGTGTAGCCCGTGCGGACCTTGATCGCCTCGATGACGGAGAGGTTGAAGTACTCCTTGAACAGCCAGAATCCGGGGTCGTTGACGTGGGAGAAGGCGATCGATCCGCAGGAGACGGCGAGCACCATCATCTCGGGGTGGGTCCCGCTGCCCGCCAGGAGCGGCAGCACCACCCCGGAGGCCGTGACGACGGCGACCGTCGCGGAGCCCAGCGCGATGCGGAGAATGGCGGCGATGAGCCACGCCAGGATGATCGGCGAGATCGACCAGTGCTCCGTGACGTCCTTGATGTAGTCCGATATCCCGCCTTCGACCAGGACGTTCTTGAACGCCCCGCCCGCGCCGATCACCAGGAGGATCATCGCCATCGCCTGGGCGGCCGAGGTGCAGGAGGCGCTGACGTCGGCCAGGCTCCGGCCGATGCGGGGTCCGAACGCCCAGACCGCCAGCATCAGGGCCAGCAGAAGCGCGATCGGCGCCGATCCGACGAAGGCCACGACGTGCAGGAGCGGGCTCTCGCCGGAGACGGCCATGTCGGTCACGGCGGCTCCGGCGATCAGGACCACCGGGAAGAGGGCCACGAAGAGCGACCAGCCCATGCCGGGCATCTCCTCGTCGGTGAACTCGCGCTCGCTGACCAGGCCCTTGGGTATGGAGGGGTTCATCGCCCGGACGAACGGCAGGCGCGGCCACAGGAGCGCTACGAGAGCGCCGGCGGGTACGGCGATGAAGAGGCCGTAGAAGAGGGTGTGGCCGACGGACGCGTGGAAGGTCGTCGCCACTGCGGTGGGCCCGGGGTGCGGGGGCAGGAAGCTGTGCATCGTGGACAGGGAGATCGACATCGGCAGACCCACCCAGAGCAGGTTCACCCCGGTCACCCTGACGAGCGTGAACGCGATGGGCACGATGATGATGAAGGCGACCTCGTAGAACATGGTCACACCGATGAGCATGGACGTGACCACCATGGCCCACTGGACGCCGCGCGGCCCGAAGGCGTCGAGCAGTCGGCCCGCGATCCGCTGGGCGGCTCCGGAGTCACCCATCACCCGGCCGACCATGGCGCCGAGCCCGATGGTGAGCATCGTGTCGCCGATCTGGTCCCCGATGCCCGTGGAGAGCACGTCCGGGATCTCGACCACCGGGATGCCCTGCACGAGGGCTACACCCACCGCCACGAGCAGGAGCGCGACGAAACCGTTGAGTTTTATGCGGGTCATCAGGAGCAGCAGCACCAGAACGCTGATCCCGACCACGAGGAGCGGCATGTCAGTTCCCCTTTGAACTGTCGAACGTGTCGAACGTGTCGAGCTGTCTGAACGGTCGAGCTGTCGGACCGCCTGCCTGCTCCGGCTCCGCGCCGGAGCATGCAGCAGGAGCCTGAGCAGGCAGGCAGTCGTCCCTCAGGCGGTACGCCGGCGCACGGCGCCGACCAGCCCCAGACCGGTGTCGAGGACCCTCTCCAGGTCGGCGAGGTCGGCCGGGCCGAGGTCGGTGAGCGGGGCGCGTACGGGCCCGACCGGCAGCCCGCGCAGCCGGGCAGCGGCCTTGACCAGCGAGACGGCGTAACCGGGGACCCGGTCGCGCAGTTCGACGAGCGGGACGTAGAACTCCCGCAGCAGGGTGGTCACGGTCGCGCCGTCGTCCGCACGCAGGGCGGTGAAGAAGGCGTCGGCGATCTCGGGGGCGAAGGCGTGGACGGCCGAGGAGTAGGCGGGGACTCCGACGGTGGCGTATGCCCGCGCCTGGATCTCGGCGGTGGCCGCGCCGTTGAAGAAGAGGAAGCCGTCAGGTGCGGCCAGGGTGAGGCGCTGGAGCCGGTCGAGATCGCTGTGCCCGTCCTTGAGGCCGATGACCCCGGGGATCTGTGCGATCCGGCGTACGCCGTCCGCCGTGAAGGTGACCTGCCCGCGCTGGTAGGCGATCAGCGGCAGCCTGGTACCGCCCGCGATCCGGCGCAGCTGCTCGACCAGACCGTCCTGCGGGGCGGCGACGAGGTAGTGCGGCAGGACCAGGAGTGCGTCGGCGCCGGCCTCCTCCGCGATCCGGGCGAAGCGCAGCGCCTGCGCCCAGCCGTAGCCGGTGCCCGCGACGACGGGGAGCCGGCCGTCGGCGATCTCGACGGTCGCCGCGACGACCGCGCGGTACTCGTCCTCGTCCAGCGCGCCGAACTCCCCCGTGCCGCAGGCGGGGAACACCGCGCCGGGGGCCGTGGCCAACTGCGCGGTCAGATACGTCCGGTAGGCGTCCAGGTCGAGACGTCCGTCGTCCCGGAAGCTCGTGAGCGGGAAGGACAGCACGCCGCCCGCCATGCCCTCGCGCAGCCGCTGAGCGACCCCTTCGGTTTCCGCACTGAACCGCTCCACGAATCTCATCCCCATATGCAGATGGCGTACATGTATGAGAACGGAGGCTAAGCGGGTGAACGCCGCCCGGTCAATGGGGGCGGCAGCGCGGATTTAAGATGTGCGCATGCCGGAGAACAGTGGTGTCCGTGGCGTGAAATCGGCGTCCCGCACCGTCGCGCTGCTCGAACTGCTCGCCATGCGAGGGGACCGGCCCGCCCGCCTGGACGAACTGGCCGAGGAGCTGGGCGTTCCGCGCAGCAGCATGTACCAACTGCTGCGGACGCTCGTGGACTGCGGCTGGGTGCGCACCGACACGACGGGCTCGCTGTACGGCATCGGCATCCGCGCGCTGCACACGGGCACGAGTTACCTCGACAGCGACCCGCTCGTGCGCGCTGCCCGGCCGTATCTGGACGAGGCCTCGGACGCGCTCGGCGAGACCATCCATCTGGCCCGGCTCGACGGGCCGAACGTCGTCTATCTCGCGACGCGCGAGTCCCACGAGTACCTGCGCACGATCAGCCGGGTCGGCCGCCGCGTCCCGGCCCACGCCGGGGCACTGGGCAAGGCGCTGCTCGCGGAGCGCCCGGACGGCGAACTACCGCTGCCCGAGGGGCCTTTGCAGGCTTTCACGGAGAACACGCACACCGGGTACGCCACCCTGCTCACCGACCTCGCCGCGATACGCGAGCGCGGGTACTCCATCGACCGCGAGGAGACGGTGACCGGCATCGCGGGCTTCGGTTTCGCCCTGCGTCACGACACACCGGCCGTGGACGCCATCAGCTGCTCCGTACCGGTGGCCCGGCTGAGCGCCGGGCACGAGGCGAAGGTGGTGGCGGTCATGCGGGAGATCCGGATGAAGATCGAGACCGCCCGGGCGCCCGCGCCGGGCGCACCCGACTGGCGCTGAGCCGGCCCCCCGTACGCCCGACAGCGGGAAGCGGGGAGGCACGGCCTCCCTCCGCCGATCACCACGGCTGCGGCCCCCGTGGCCGGCGCGCCGGTGCGGCCGGTGCGCCGGTTGCCTGACAGTACGTCAGCCGCAGGCCGCCGCGAGTGCTTCGAGGAGCCGGTCCACGTCCTCGTCGTTCGTGTAGGGCGCGAGTCCGACGCGCACGCCGCCCTCGTCGCCCAGCCCGAGCCGGTGGGACGCCTCCTGTGCGTAGAACGCCCCGGCGGGTGCGTCCACGCCGTGCTCGGCCAGGCGCCGCGACACGGCGTCGGCCCGCTGACCGGCCACCGTGAACAGCGTGGTCGGGGTACGCCGCGCCGCGCGGGAATACACCGTGACACCGTCCAGCGTCGCGAGCCCTTCCTCGATGCGCCCCCGCAGGCGGTCCTCGTGCGCGGCGAGTGCCGTGAAGGCCCGGCGCAGACGCTCCGGCCGGCCCTCCGCCCCCGGGTCGACGAGACCGGCCAGGAAGTCGACGGCCGCCGTCGCCCCGGCCAGAAGCTCGTAGGGCAGCGTGCCCAGTTCGAAACGCTCGGGCACGGCGTCACTGGAGGGCAGGAGCTTGTCCGGACGCAGGCTGTGGAGCAGTTCCGGCCGACCGGTCAGAACGCCGAGGTGCGGGCCGAGGAACTTGTACGGCGAGCAGACCAGGGTGTCCGCGCCGAGTCCGGTCAGGTCGACCGAGACGTGGGAGGCGTAGTGCACCGCGTCCACGTGGAAGAGCGCGCCGGCCCGGTGCGCCAGCGCCCCGATGGCGGGTATGTCGGGGCACGTGCCGATCAGGTTGGAGGCGGCGGTGACGGCGACCAGGCGCGTGCGCCCGGACAGCACGGCCTCGATGTGCTCGGTGCCCAGCTCGCCCGTCGCCGGGTCGAAGTCGGCCCGGCGCACGGTCGCGCCCACCGCCTCGGCGGCCTGGACCCAGGGCCGGATGTTCGAGTCGTGGTCCAGCCGGGACACCACCACCTCGTCGCCGGGACCCCACTCCTTGGCCAGGGTGCGCGCCAGGTCGTAGACGAGCTGGGTGGCGCTCCGGCCGAACACCACCGCTTCCGGCTCCGAGCCGAGCAGATCACCGAGCGCCCGGCGCGCGCCGCTCACGATCGCCTCGGCGTTGCGAGCTCCCTCCGTGAGCGTCCCCCGGTTGGCGAGCGGACGGGTGAGGGACTCGGCGATCGCGTCGATCACCTGCTGGGGCGTCTGGGTGCCTCCGGGCGCGTCGAACCGGGCGGTGCCCGCCTTCAGCGCGGGGAAGCAGGCGCGGATCGCCTGCACGTCGAGGGCGTGGCTGGTGCCGCTGATCTCACTGCTCAAAGGGGACTCCGGGGGAAGGGACTGCTCGCTGCTCGAAGCCATGATGGCAGCGTCGGCGGGTGGCGTCGTGGCCCGGCCCACAGGCTTACTGTCCGATCCCGCCCCGCCAGCCGCCGGAGACGCAGGAGGCACAGCGGACGCCGAAGACGAAGACGGAGGCCGTCGCGTGCGACGGCCTCCGTCTCCCTTGTGCGTGTGCCGGCCGGGGAGGGCCCCGGTCTCAGGGCCGCTCCGCGGCCGGGCGCCCCGGCCCGGGGGGTGCGTCCGGGCCCCGCCGTCAGCCGGCGTACGTCTCGAATTCGGCGACCTTCGGGGTCCCCGTCGAGCTGGTGATCTCGAACGTGACCTTCTTCAGCGAAGTCGTGGCGAAGGAGATGGCGCCCGCCCCGCTGCCCGAGGTCAGGACCGCCCCGGTGTCACCGTTGAGGACTCGCCAGGATCCGATGCTGCCGGCCGAGCCGGAGGCCTCCCGGATGTTGATCTTCGAGATGGCGGTGGCGGCGCCCCACTTGATCGAGACGGAGCCGGTCGAGCCCGCCGGGGACCAGAAGGTGCTCAGATTGCCGTCACGGACGTTGCCGTAGCTCGAACCGTCGGCCTTGCTGGAGCCGTCGGCGCCGGCGCCGAGGCTGAGGTTGGTCCCGCTCGGCTGCGTCGGTTCCGGCGTCGGCGTCGTCGGGTCCGGCGTCGGGGTCGTGGGAGTGGGCGTGGTCGGCGTGGGGCTCGGCGTCTGCGGCGTGCAGCTGCCGTCCGACACCTTCAGGCCCTTGTTGGCGCCCGCCGTCTGGCCCACGATCGAGGGCACGCAGCTCGCGGCGTCGAGGGTGAAGGCGTACGGGATGCTGACGGTGGTGTTGGACGTCGGGTTGGGCCCGGCGGGGTTGTTCTCGGTACCGCGGGCCGACCACGTCACGTTGTCGAACGTGTTGCCGCTGACCTGCCAGTATCCGGCGGCGTCCGTGTAGAACGTGCCCAGGACGTCCTTGGAGTCCTTGAAGTAGTTGTTGTCCACCTTGGCACGGGCTCCGGCACGGGAGTTGATGCCGGACTCGTTGAGCTTCACGTAGTAGTTGTTGTACATGTGGGCGATTCCGCCACGCAGCAGGGGCGCCCGGCTGTCGATGTTCTCGTACAGGTTGTGGTGGTACGTGATGTAGCCGTTGGACAGCTCGGTCTCGCTGGAGCCCACCAGGCCACCGCGACCGGAGTTGCGCAGGGTGCTGTAGGAGAGGGTGACGTACTGCGTGTTGTCCTTCATGTCGAAGAGGCCGTCGTAACCCTCCGACTCACCGCCCGACGCCTCGAGGGTGGTGTGGTCGACCCAGACGTTGCGGACGTCGCTCTCCATGCCGATGGCGTCACCGCCGTTGGAGGTGGGCGAGCCCGACTTCTTGACGTTCTTGACCGTCACGTTCTGGATGATGATGTTGCTCGACTGGCGGATGTGGATGCCGAGTTGGTCGAACACGGCTCCACTGCCGACGCCCACGATGGTGACGTTGCTGATCTGCTTGAGCTCGATCACACCCGCGGCGGTGTTGCAGCTGTCGCCCGACACCTTGGCGGTGTTGGAGTGGTTGATCGTCCCCTCGACCTCGATGATGATCGGGGTGCTGCTGCTGGCCCGAGTGCACAGGGCCGTGTGGATCGCGGTTCCGGTGGTGGCCCGCACGGTCTGCCCGCCCGCACCCCCGGTGGTGCCGCCGTTCTGCGTCGCGTAACCGGTGGCGCTGCCGGTGACCGCCGCCGATGCCTCCGGCATCGTCAGGACCACACCGGTGGCTCCCGCCACGGCCATCGTGGCCATGGCTGCGAGAAGTCGCCGTGCGACTGGTCGTCTCATGTTCGTTGTCCCCATTCGTCATTCGTCTTCGCATGCTGGGAGGTGCCGCTGAATGCGATCGGGGCGGCGCGTACGCCGCGGCCCGGACGTGCGAGTCCGTCAACATCGGCCGCGCGATGGGGTGTGCCATGCGGTGCGCGGTGAGTCGACGTCCTGGGTGAAGCCCTGATCCGGGCCGGTGGCGGCTCATGCGCGTCCGTCACGGGAGCCGCCGCGACGGACGCTTCCACCGGCACCGGATCAGTGAGGGGAAAGCGCTTTCTGTCGGCGACAATAGAGCGACCCCCGGCGAGCTGACAAGGTTCATGACACGCAAGAAATGACGGCCCGTCGCACCCCGCCGGGCGGGGGCGACTCCCCCGGAGCGCTCGGATTCCAGTCCAGAAGCACGCACAACCACCCACACAAACCGGGCAGTTGACCCAAGTGTGCGGGTGGTCCACGGGTGGCGTGTTCGCGTTCAGGCATCGAACCCGCCTCGCCCGACCAGCCGGCTCGCGATGACGTCGCGCCGGATCTCGCCCGCGCCTTCACCAGCGAGTCCTCCAGCGACCGGCCCGGCCGACACCGAGCACGCGAACCGCGACCCCCCTGCGCCTGGCGGCGCCGGAGGAGGCAGGCCGACCGCGGGGGCGCGAGGAGGCCAGGATCGGCGGGATTCCCCAGACATTGACATGTCCAGGCCCAATCTGGATGCTGTGAGAGCGCTCTTTTCATCGATGTACAACCGGCCCTCATGGAGCGGGATGATGCAGCTTTCTCGTTGCCTTTCCGGTATCGCCGCGTTCGCCCTGTCCGCCGTCCTCGCCGCGGCGGTCTCCCTCACCTCCGCCGATCCGGCCCTGGCGGAGCAGACAGGTCTCCGCGCCGCGGATCCCAGCGTCCTCCGCGTCGGCGGCACCTACATCTCGGTGCAGTCGACCGGGGGCGGCATCGCCGTACGGCAGGCCGCGTCCACAGCGGGGCTGGCCACGGCGCCCGCCCGGCAGGTGTGGTCGGACGCCCGCGGTCTCGGGGAGGTCTGGGCCCCCGAGATCGTGCGGGACGGCGGTCGCTACTACGTCTACTTCGCGGCCGGCCGGGGAGCCGCCCACCGGATGTACGTCATCAGCTCCGCCGCTCCCGACATCGGGTACACCGCCGAGACGAAGCTCGCCCTCCCGGACGACAAGTGGGCCATCGACGGCACCCTGTTCACCTTCGGAGGGCAGCGCTGGTTCGTGTGGTCCGGCTGGGCGGGCGACACGAACGTCGAGCAGAACCTCTACATCGCCCGGATGAGCAGCCCGACCACACCCACCGGTGCCCGGTACGTCATCTCCCAGCCCCGGGAGAGCTGGGAGAGGGTGGTGGGCAACCCCTTCATCAACGAGGCCCCCGAGGCGATCAAGGACCCGAACGGGCAGCTGCACATCGTGTACTCCGCCAACGGCAGCTGGAGCGACCAGTACTGCCTGGCCGACCTCCGGCTGCGTGCGGGCGGCGATCCGACGTACGTGTGGGACTGGTACAAGTCGAACGGCTGCCTGTTCGGCTCCCACCGCGCGACGATGATGTCCGGCTGGGACCCGACGCTGTACGTCAACGGCCCCGGCCACCACAGCTTCGTCCTGCTCGACGGCGACATCGGCACGAGCCCGCCGGCCGGCCCCCGGTTCCCCCTGATGTTCCACGCCGTCCCGAAGGGGACGCCGTACACCTGGGAGAACCGGTACTGGTACACCGGCACCTTCGCCTGGTGGGGCGGCACCACTTACAGCCGCGCGAACGTCCCCGGGCCGAACACGGACACCGGCTGGAGCCTCAAGTTCTTCGAGTGAGCCGAGGGGCCCGCGCCTCGGCGGCCCGCCGGTGACTCAGGAGCTCGTGAGGATCACGAGCTGCTGAGTCGCCCGGGTCATCGCGACATAGCGGTCGACCGCCCCTCCCACCCCCTCGCCGAAGCCCTCCGGGTCGACGAGCACGACCAGGTCGAATTCGAGCCCCTTCGACAGCTCCGGCGTGAGCGAACGGACGCGCGGCGTCTCCCGGAATCCGGGCGCGCCGATGACACAGGCGGTCCCCTCCGCGTGTTCGGCCAGCCAGCCGTCGAGGACGGCGCGCAGCTCCGAAGCGGAGCCGTGCGTGACGGGGACACCGGTGCTGCGGACGGAGGACGGCACATTGGCGTCCGGCAGTACCGCCCTGATGACCGGCTCGGCCTCCGTCATGATCTCCTGCGGCGTGCGGTAGTTGATGCTGAGGGAGGCCAGGGTGATCCGGTCCAGGCCGACCCGCTCCAGCCGTTCCTTCCAGGACTCGGTGAACCCGCGCCTCGCCTGGGCCCGGTCCCCGACGACGGTGAAGCTCCGGGACGGGCATCGGATCAGCAGCATCTGCCATTCGGCGTCGGACAGTTCCTGCGCCTCGTCCACGACGACATGCGCGAACGGTCCTGCGAGCAGGTCCGGTTCGAGCCCGCCGGCTCCGCCCGTGTCGGCCAAGGCGTCCTTCAGGTCCTGCCCGTGCAGCATCGCCACCGCTCCCTCGCTGTCGGCATCGGCCTCGAGGAGGGTCTCGACGGCGAGGAGGGAGTCGATGACATCGGCCATCCGCGCGCGCTCGGCGGCCACGGCGGCGCTGTGCCGGTGCTTGCGCCGCGACGCCTCGGGGTCCCCGAGCCGCTGCCGTGCCGCGTCCAGGAAGGGCAGGTCGGACACGGTCCAGGCCCGGGCGTCGGCCCGCTGAAGCCGTGCCACGTCGTCGCGGCCGAGCCACGGGGCGCACATGCGCAGGTAGGCGGGGACCGTCCAGAGGTCTCCGACGAGATCGGCGGCATCGAGCAGCGGCCACGCACGGTCGAAGACCGCGAAGAGGTCCCTGTTCCGGCGCAGTGACGTGCGGAGCGTCTCCTCGGGGGCGTCGCCGTCGTGCTTGTCCACGAGGATCGTGAGCAGTTCCTCCCAGATCTGGTCGCGGGCCTCGTTGTGCGCGGCACCCGGATCGGCCGCGTCGAACGCGGCGGCCCAGTCGGCGGCGCTCAGCCAGATGTCGGACCAGTGGGTCTCGACCCTCAGCCCCTTGCCGGGCGGCGTCTCGTAGAACCTCACGGCCGCCTCGACCGCCTTCACCAGATCGGCGGACGACTTGAGGCGCGCCACCTCTGGGTCGGACTCGGTCCCGGCCCCGGCCCCCTCGGCCACGAGGTCGCGCAGGGTGCAGGTCTGCACGCCCTCCTCCCCGAGGCTGGGGAGGACATCGGCGACGTACCCCAGGTAGGGCTGGTGGGGCCCGACGAACAGCACGCCGCCCCGGCGTTGACCGAGGTGCGGGTCGGAGTGCAGGAGATAGGCGGAGCGGTGCAGGGCGACGACCGTCTTGCCCGTGCCCGGACCGCCGTCGACGACGAGAGCGCCCTTGGACCCCGCGCGGATGACGGCGTCCTGGTCGGCCTGGATGGTGCCGAGCACGTCGCGCATGCGGGAGGAGCGGTTGCTGCCCAGGCTGGCGATGAACGCGGACTGGTCGTCCAGCGCGGCGTGCCCGGCGAAACCCTCCGGGGTGAACACCTCGTCCCAGTAGTCGCTGATCCGGCCGCTGTTCCAGCGGTACCTGCGCCGGCTGGCCAGGCCCATCGGGTTGGCGTGGGTGGCCCCGAAGAACGGCTCGGCCGCAGGGGAGCGCCAGTCGATCAGCAGCCGGCGGCCGTTGCTGTCCGTGAGGCCGAGACGGCCGACGTACAGGGGCGCGGAGCCGTCCGCGCCGGCCATGTGCCCGAGGCAGAGGTCGAGGCCGAACCGGCGGAGGGTGCGCAGGCGGCTGGTCAGGCGGTGGATCTCCACGTCCCGTTCCATGGCCTGCCGGCCCACACCGCCGGGCGCTCTCCGCGCGGCGTCGAGGCGGTCGGAAAGGTCGGCGATCGATTCCTTCAGGCACTCCGCGACAGCGGCGAAGTGCTCCTCGTCGCGGGCGATGAGCGTCGCGTCGGCCTTGGAGGAGAGACGGTCGGGAAGGTCGAACGCGCTGGTGGTCAGGGGGTGGGGGTTCACAGCATCAGCTCCGATGAGGGCGGGCCACGCCCGTGGCGGGGAGGCCAGGGATGGGTGACCGGCGGGAGAGGGGCGCAGGCGGACGACAGGCGCCGTCGGACGGGAGGCGCAGGCGGACGTGCGGCACGGCGTCGGCGGCCCACGCAAGTGAGGTCCGGACGGCCGGGTGCGGCACGGCGCGGGTGGCCTGTGGAAGGGGGTCAGACGGAGGCCGGCGGACGTGCCCCGCCGATCACCCGGGTCAGCAGGTTCGCGGCCGCGCTCGTCCCGTCGGTACGGATCGTCCGCGCCACGCCGGCGGCCCGGGCGCAGGTCTCCGGGGTGAGGACCGCACGGAGCGCGGCGGAAAGCGAGTCCAGGGTGGGAGCCGGCCCGTCGTGGGCGACGCCGATGCCCAGCGAGGCCACCCGTTGCGCCCAGTACGGCTGGTCCGCGATCTGCGGCACCACCACCTGGGGCGCGCCGGCCCGCGCGGCTGTCGTCGTCGTACCTGCGCCGCCGTGGTGGACGACGGCCGACACCCGGCGGAACAGCGCCTTCTGGTCGATCTCACCGACGACGAGGCAGTCCTCCAGGTCGTCGACGAGGGCGAGGTCCGCCCAGCCGCGCGAGAGCAGGACGCGGCGGCCCTGCGCGCGTACGGCCTCGACCGTCACCCGGGCGAGCTCCTCCGGGTCACGCATGGGCATGCTGCCGAAGCCCACGTACACCGGCGGGGTCCCGGCGTCGAGGAACCTCTCCACGTCGTCGGGGAGCGGGAGTTCCCCGCCCCGGAACCAGGCGCCCGTCTGCTCCACCTCGAAGTCCGCGGACTCCGTCCACGGGGCGAGCACCGGGTCCGCGGCCAGCCACGGACGACCGGTGAGGACGTGACCGCGCACGTCGGTCACCGGGGGCAGGCCGACCGATGCCCTGTGGGTGTTGATCCCCTCGCCGAACAGCGCGTTCATGTTCTCGGCGTCCAGGTCCCACAGGTCCAGGTTGCCGGTCACCTCCGGCGGGAACGGCCGGCCCGCGTACGCGAACGGCGGGTGGTGCGGGGACGGCAGGTAGGTCGGGAAGCAGGCCACCCACACATAGGGGATGCCCAGCTTCTCGGCCACCGCCCGCGCACCCGCCCCGGCCGGGATCAGCCCGGTGGCCAGTACCGCGTCACACCCGTCGGCCACGGCGGCGACCGACTCGTACGCCGAGGCGGTCAGCGCCGCCGCCCGCCGGGGCAGATCCGCGGGCGCCAGGGGCTTCGTCCCCGTCACCTGCCCTTCCACCATCGGGCGCAACGGTGCCCCGAGGGGCGCGGACGGGAGGCCGGCGCCCTCCAGCAGTTCCGAGAAGTCCGGCGGCGCGCAGACCCGCACCTCCCATCCGAGGCCCCGCAGACACAGCGCGAGACCCACCATCGGTTCGATGTCTCCGCGTGACCCGTACGCCACCAGCAGCACACGCAATTCGTGACCCTCGATTCCTTCGGTTCCGGGTTCGGCCGCCGATTCTGCGCCACCGAGGGGGCCTTGCCGCAAGGCCCCCTGTGCGCTATACCTTGAGAGTGGAAAGGAGTGGGTCCTCCTCCTTCCGCTCTTCACGCCCCTCGATCGGGCCCTCTTTCCTTCCCCTCGCACTCCGACGCGTCGTGTGCGCCGTCGCCGTGCCCGCGGCCCTGTCAGGTGTTCTCGAGCCAGTCGGTGTAGCGGGTGGTGGCGATGCGGGCGCCGCCACCGGCGGTGAGCACGCTACCGGGGACGGCCGCGAACATACCCGCGGTGTCGTCGGTCGTCACCGATCGCCCGTCACCCCTGAAGGTGAGGGTGAGCCGCCCGAGTTCGTCCAGGGGGTAGACGTCCGGGCCGGCGATGTCGAGGATGCCGCCGAGCGGGGGCCCGGCCGCGACGTCGGCGACGGCGGCGGCGACATCCGCCGCGGCGATGGGCTGGATCGGTGTGCGGGGCAGGCGGACCGCATCGGTGTCGGCCGTCCAGGACAGGACGGCGTCCATGAACTCCATGAACTGCGTCGCGCGGACGATGGAGTAGGGCACCGCGCCCTGTTCGAGAAGGTTCTCCTGGAGCGTCTTGGCCCGGTAGTAGTCGAGGTCGGGCACCTGGTCGACGCCGACGATGGACAGGATGACGAAGTGCCCGGTCCCCGCCCGTTCGGCCGCGGCGAGGAGGTTCTCCATCGAGGTACGGAAGAACGCCGGGGAGTCGTCGTCGAAGGTCGGGGAGTTGGTCAGGTTGACGAGCACATCGGCACCCGACAGCGCCGCGTCCAGGCCCTGACCGCTGAGGACGTCGACCCCGGTGGAGAGAGAGTGCGGCACCGCTTCATGTCCGGCCTCGTTCAGATTCCGGACCACCCGCGAGCCGATCAGCCCGGTACCCCCCACAACTGCGAACTTCATCTCGCGCCCTGCCCTTCCTCGCCGGTCAACGGACCTGTTGTCCGCCGTGGGCCCCATGCCAGCCTGTGGGGTCCGGTGTGTCCGGCAGGGACACGCGTGGGCGCCCCGGACGGCCGAAAGGCGCTCACGCGTCGCGGCGTGCGTCCCGGGGAGCGACGGGAAGCAGCGGCGACCACCCGGAAAAAGATGTGGACCCTCTGACGGCTTCGGGCTACGCTCCCGCACGATGACTACTCGATGTGTTCACGGATTGGGGGTCCCTACCGCGCAAGGTGAGTGCTGATGCTCACCGAGACCGCGTTCGGGGATTCCCGCCTTTCCTTCTGGCTGCGCGTGCGTGACGTCGCCGTGCCGCCCTCCATGATCGAGACCGCGACGGTCCGGCGTACCGCCGGCGACTGGGCGGGCGCGTGCGCCGCAGCCGGAGTCGACGTCGACCTCGATCTGCGCACCGTGACCCGGGTCCACGGCAGCGGCACGGCCGCCCGCATCCGGGCCGACCTGCGCCGTCTGGCGCCGGATCTGCTGCGGTGGCACATGCCCAGAACCGCACCCGGCGGTTTCCTGAGACCCGGTACGGCCCTCACCCTCGCCCGGTACGACGAGCCCGGACGGGCCCACCCGCTGCACCTCGTGGTGCGCACCGCCCCCGCGTGGGCGGACGGCGGTCAGCGGATCAGTCTCGCGGTCCGGGCCGGCCCCGACCCGGCCGGCCTGGACGGGGGGCCCGCCGGCCGCTACCGGACACCGGACCGGCGCTTCCGTCTGGATCTGCACCGGCACCTGTGGGACGCGAGCCGCAGCGCCGAACTGCGCAGCCGCTCCGGGGCCGACGGTCCACCGGGCGAATACGGCTCCGCCGCGTCCGCACCGCCGTGGGCCTCGTCGGTGCCCGGCCCCGAGCGGTTCGCGCTCGACCGGTGGGCCGACGAGGCGGCACTGCTGCTGGCCGCCGAGGGACGTCCCGGAGGGGGCCGGGTCTCCGTACGCGTCGGAGGCCGGCGCCGGGTGCTGCTGGACGTACGCGTCTCCCCCGGTACCTCGGGGGCGGGCGGTGGAACAGCCGAGGTGAGGTCGGCCGAGGTGGTCCGCGCGAGCGCCCGGACGGGGCTCCCGGTCCTGCCGGACGCCGCCACCTGGGTGCTGCCCGACCTCGCGCTGCTGCGCAGCGGCAGCGTCGGGCCGGACCGGCTGCATCCGCTGGTCGCGGCGGCACTGGCCCCGGGGGGACGACGGCCCGCCGGCTCCGGCGTGGACACGGACGGCCTCGCGCCACCGCGCGTCGTGGACTGCCGGGGCGCCCGTCACCGGATCGCTCTCGTCGAGGGGGAACTGGTCGCGCTGGACCACGGACCGGCCGAGATCCGGCGCGAGGAGCTGCTGGCCGCGCTGACCGGCACTCCGCTCCCCTGCCTCCAGGCCATCGACACGGCGCACCGCCGACCGGACGGGCTCACCGACATCCGTGACCGGCTGGAGCACGGGGACACGGCGGGCGCGTTGTCCAGGGTCGAGGACCTGCTCGGTACCGAGGCGCGGCTGAGGGACGGCGACCTGCGCGACATGCTGCGGGACGCCGCCCAGCGGCGCGTGACGCACGGCCTGTTCAGGGCTGGGCTGGCCGATCCGGGCCCGAAAAAGGGCCCGCGTGAGCGGGCTCTCTTCCGCGCCGGAGTCCACCGTTCGCGCCCCCGGCAGGCGTCCTACCACTGACCGCACCGGGCGACGGCTCCGCCTCGCGGGGCCGCCCGGCCCGCACCCGTGACACGACGTGACGTACGACCGTCCCGCGCGCCCGTGACTCCGGGCCGCGGTCTCCTTCGACGACCCCTCAGGTGATGCCTCATGACCACGTACATCCCGCTGCCCGCTGCCACGCCGCCGACCGGAACCACCGAGCCCGGGCCCGACACCCCGCCCGCGGCTGTCCCGCAGGGCCCCTCCACCGGCACGCCCGGCGCTCAGCCGCAGCCCTCGTCGGGAACTCCGCAGTCCCCGTCCGGACCGGCCTCCCGGCTGGAGGTGTCCGGGGCGCTGCTGGCCCTGTTGCGCGACACGGCCACCGCTCCACGCCAGGACCCGCAACTGGAGGCGCTGACCCTCGCGGTGGCGGCCGACCTGCCGGTGCTGCTGTGGGGCGAGCCGGGCATCGGGAAGACGGCCGCCCTCACCCAGCTCGCCACCACGCTGGATCTGCCGCTGACGACGGTGATCGCCAGCGTGCACGAACCCTCGGACTTCTCCGGTCTGCCCGTCATCGGGGACGATCCCGCGACCGACGGCGTCCCCATGGCCCCGCCGGACTGGGCGGTGCGGCTGGTGCGCGCGGGGCGCGGCCTGCTCTTCCTCGACGAACTGTCCACCGCCCCGCCCGCGGTACAGGCGGCGCTGCTGCGGCTGGTGCTGGAACGCCGGGTCGGCGCGCTGCGTCTGCCGCCGGGCGTACGGATCGTGGCCGCCGCCAATCCCCGCTCATCGGCAGCGGACGGATGGGAGCTGAGCCCGCCGCTCGCCAACCGGTTCGTCCATCTCCAGTGGGCGCACGACCCCGATGTCGTGGTGCGCGGCCTGGGCGGAGTCTGGCCCCGGGCCGTACTGCCGACGCTCGACGCCGACAGGCTGCCCGAGGCCGTCGCCTTCGCCCGCCGCGCCGTGTGCGGACTGCTGGGCGCGCGGCCCGCCCTCGTGCATCAGCTGCCCTCCACCGAGGCCCGGCGCGGCGGGGCGTGGCCGTCGCCTCGCAGCTGGGACATGGCGCTGTGCCTGACGGCCTTCGCCACCGCCGCGGGCGTCTCCCGCGACGTCCTGTCCATGCTGGTCAGGGGGACGGTGGGGGACGGCCCCGGCCTGGAGTTCCTGTCCTACCTGGACCGGATGGACCTGCCGGATCCGGAGGACCTGCTGGCCGACCCGGAGAACGCGGAGCTCCCCGGACGCGGGGACCTCCGCCAGGCGGCGCTGGACGCGGTGGTCGCGGCGGTCCGCGCCCGCCCGGAGCGGGAGCGGTGGGACGCCGCATGGGCGCTGCTGGCGCGGGCGGCGAGCACCGGTGCGCCGGACCTGCTGGTCGTTCCCGCGCAGACGCTCGCCTCCCTGCGCCGTGACGACTGGGAGGTGCCGGAGTCGATCGAGGGACTGGCGGGAGCGGTGTCGGTGTCCCGGCGCGCCGACCGGGCGAAGGCGCGCGCTTTCACGATGACCGGGGCGAGCCGATGAGCGCGACACCCTCCGGCACGTCCGCCGCACCCCGGCCGCCGCTCCCCCGCGGCCCCGGGGCAGCCCGCCCCGCGCGGCCCCCTCATGACTCCCCCGGGGGCACTCTGGACACGGCGAAGCTCTTCGCGGCCCGGTTGCAGGCGGCCCGCGTGCGGCCCTATCTGGCGACGGCTCTGTTCGCCTTGCAGCCGGTGGAGTCCCGGCAGGTGCCGACGATGGCCGTCGACCCGTACTGGCGGTGCTACGTGTCCCCCGGCTTCGTGGACCGCACCTCCGTGGAGAGGCTGGCCGGGGCGTGGGTGCACGAGGTGTCGCACCTGCTGCGGGACCACCACGGGCGCAGCGACCGGTACGCGCACCGCCATGAACTGAAGGGCGCGGCGGAGCGGTTGCGGATGAACATCGCGGCGGACTGCGAGATCAACGACGACATCTTCGGCGACGGCCTGGTGGCTCCCGAGGGCGCTGTCCGTCCGGCGTCCCTCGGGCTCCAGGACGGCGAGCTGATGGAGGACTACCTCCGCCAGTTCCGGCTCGGCCCGCACACCGCTCACCTCGCGTGGCTGGAGTGCGGCAGCGGCGCGGACGGCCTGCGGCGCGCGTGGGACCTCGGGCCGGACGGTGCGCACGGACTGAGCGCGCAGGAGCGGGACGCGGTGCGCTTCAGGGTGGCGCAGGGCATCGTCGGCCACCCGGGGAACGCGCCCCGGGGGTGGCGGCGCTGGGCGGAGGAGGCCTTCCACCCGCCCCAGCCGTGGCGGGAGTTGCTGGGGTCGGCGGTCCGGGCGGCGGCGTCCGCACCGGGCACGGGCGAGGACTACGTGTACGGCAGGCCGGCGCGGCGTTCCGCTGCGGTTCCCGGCGCCGTCCTGCCGAGCCTGCGGCGCAGGCCGACCCGGGTCGTCGTCGTGATCGACACCTCGGGCTCGGTCAGCGACGCCGAACTGGGCAGCGCGCTCCTGGAGGTGGCGGCCATCTCCAGGGCCCTGGGCGGGCGCCGGGACCTGGTGGGCGTGCTGTCGTGCGACGCCGCGGCGGGCCGCGTCCGCCCCCTGTGCGGCGGGGCCGAGGGGGTCGAGCTGCTCGGCGGGGGCGGGACGGACCTGCGCGCGGGGCTCGCCCGTGCTCTGGAGACCCGCCCCCGTCCGGACGTCGTGGTCCTCCTGACCGACGGCCGGACTCCCTGGCCGTCGCGGCGCCCGCAGTGCCGGACGGTGGTGGGTCTGTTCGGGCGGCTCCATGGGCGTTCGTCCTACGACGAGTCCGACCCCGAGTACGTCCCGGACCGGCCGCCGAGTTGGGCACGGGTGGTGACCATCGGTTAGGTACGCCTCCGGGTGAGCCCCCCTCGGCCCGGGAGTCAGCGCAGCGACGGGCGCGGGTGCGTGGCCCAGTGTTCGTCGGCGGTGATGCCGAGCAGCACGACGTCGTGGTGGTCGCCGGCGAAGTACTCGTGCTGGCGGAGCCGCCCCTCCTCGACGAAGCCGAGCGTTCGGTACAGGGCGAGGGAGGCATCGTTGAAGGCGTAGACCTCCACCTCGCACTTGTTGTAGCGCTGTTCGGCGAACATGTAGGTGAGGACGAGTGCGGTCGCCTCGGCCGCGTACCCCATGCGGCGGTGCGCACGGCTGATCTCGATGCCCGTCCTGAACCGTCCCGCGCGGCTGTCGGTCTCGCCGACCGTCACGGCCCCCGCGAACGTCCCGCCGGCCAGCTCCTCGATCACCAGCCGGAAGGCGTCGCCACCCGGAGGGCGTCCGGCCCGATCGGCGGTCCAGGCGCGGAAACTCTCGGCGGAGCGCGGAGGGTCGACCAGGTCGGCGTTGCGGGCGTCGTGCGTGTCCCGGGCCAGGTCGCGAAAGCCTTCCCAGTCCTCGGGTTCGACGCCTCGCAGACGTATCCGCTCCCCGGTCCACATGTCACCCATGGGCGCACCCACCTCCGTCTCGGTCGCAGGCGCCGGCGGCCGCGCGCTTCACGCCCGGCACACCACTACGCCGCGCGTCCGCCTGCGGATCACTGCACAGCGCCGGTCCCGGCGCGGTAGACCCCGGTCCCGTGGGGCACGGTACCCGGTGACGGGGGGCTCCCGCCCGGCACCGGGGGCGGGATCGGCTGCCCGTCGCCGGTCCCACGACCGAATGCCCGGATTCCCGCACGTACCCGGTCGCCGTCCCGCCGGGGGCCGAGAGGGCCGCAGGCGCCGACGATGCAAGCGAACACACGCCACCATCAGGGGAGTTGGCCGGTTCTCTCCGGTGGCGGACCGTCGTGCGTGACAGCCTTCGCCCGCCTCCCTACAGTGACCTTCCCACGTCTCACGCGTTCTCGGGATCGCCCGGCGCCGACCACCCGGTGGCGGTGCGTCCGGCACGGAGAAGTAATGACGTGTACGAGGTGGTCAGCAGCCTGGGGGAGCGATGATCATCACCGAGCAGTCGCGCGCCGCTGCGGAAGAGGTCGTCCGCAGCGGTCAGGCCCTGCTGGGCCAGGAGGGCGAGAGCTCTCGCCCCGGCAGTGATCCGCACGCGGAGCAGCACACGACGGTCCTGTCCGGCGAGGCGAAGACGGCCGCCGCACGGATCACCCCGGACCAGCCCCTGGACAATCTGCCGGCCTCATCGAAGCAGCCCTTCGTCGGCCGTACGGAAGCCCTCGCGCGGCTGGCCGCCTCCCTGGCGGACGGCGGCGGGGTCATCACCCAGAAGTCGACGACCACGGTGAGCGGCCTGGGCGGCATCGGCAAGACGGCGCTGGCCCTGCACTACGCGCACGAGCGCCGCGACGAGTACACCCTCGTCTGGTGGATCACCTCCGAGAGCGAGGAGCAGATCGCCTCCGGGCTGGCCGACCTCGCACTGACCCTGTACCCGGACTGGTCCAGGCAGGCCACACCCGTGGAACGCACCGAGTGGGCGCTGGTCTGGCTGGAGGAGCACCCCAGCTGGCTGCTCATCTACGACAACGTCGAACGGCCCGAGCACCTCACCCCGTTCCTCGGACGGCTCCTCTCCCGTGGGCACCAGCTGGTGACGAGCAGATGCCGTACCGGCTGGCCCGAGGGCGCCGAGCTGATCAGCCTCGACGTGCTCAGCCACCAGGCGGCCGTGGACCTGCTGTGCGCGCCCGCGACGGGCCAGGACGGGATGGGGGCCACCCCGGCGGGGCGCACCCCGGCCGACCGCGCGCAGGCGGAACTGCTCGCGGACGACCTCGGGTATCTGCCCCTGGCGCTCGCCCAGGCGCGCGCCTATCTCCGCGAGACCAGGACCGGCTTCGCGGCCTACCGGACGAAGCTGACCCACAAGGCGGAGGTGGGCCTCAGCGGTGACAGCGCGGCGGCCCGCGCCGTCGCCAGGATCTGCCGCACCAGTCTGGAGGCCATCCGGACCCGGCACCCGCTGGCGGTGTCCATGCTCCACACGCTGGCCTGGTACGCCCCCGAGGCCCTTCCCCTCTCCGTGCTCAAGCACATGGACGGCAGCCCGAAGGAGACGGACGCGGCCCTCCAGGCGCTGAGGAACTATCACCTCGTCACCATGGGGCCCGCCGGAATCGCCCTGCACCGGCTGCTCCAGCGGACGCTGCGGGAGGCGGCGGCCACCCAGGTGCCGGACGCCCGGGGACGCGCGGAGCGGGCGCTGGCCGCCGCGGTGAGCGCCGCACCGGGGGGCGTACGCCCGTTCCTCACCCACATCCAGGCGCTGGCGGCCACGGGAACGGCCGAGGACGCCGAGGCGGACGCCGCGCTGGTCGCCATGTACCGCCAGGGAGCCGAGGAACTGGTCGCCCGGGAGCAGCACGTCCTGGCCATCCCGCTGATGCAGAGGGTCGTGGACTGCGGTACGCGTCTGCTGGGCATCGACCGCGAGCCCGTGCTCAGCCATCGCGACCGCCTCGCCGAGCTCCACGCGAAGGCGGGCGATCCGGTCGCGGCCATCAGCCTGTGCAAGGACCTCTTCCTCGACCGCACGACGGTCTCCGGTCCCGAGGCCCCGGAGACTCTGGCCAGCCGCGAACGTCTGGCGTACGCCTACCGCAAGGCCGGCGAGGTGATGCGTGCGGTCAGGGAGCTGGAGGCGGTCGTCGCCATCCGTCTGCGCGTGCAGGACCCGGACCACGAGGACACGCTCCGCAGCCGCAACGACCTCGCGTACGCGCTCCAGACCGCGGGACGTCACGTGGACGCCGTCAGGGAGTTCGAGGCGGTCGTGGCCGACCGTGAACGCATCCTGAGCCCGCGGCACAAGGACACCCTCACCAGTCGCACCAATCTCGCCTACGCCTACCGGTCGGCCGGCGACCACGCGACGGCGCTGCGCCTCTACGCCCAGGCGGTGGAGGACCGGAGCTCCGTGCACGGCCCCGACCACCCCGACACCCTCACCAGCCGTGGCTGGCTCGCCTCCGCGCATCTCGCGGCGGAGAACCCGAGGGCCGCGGTCGGGATCTACACCGAGGTGGTGAGCGCCCGGACGCGCGTGCAGGGGGCGGATCACCCGGACACCCTGCGCAGCAGGCAGGACCTCGCCTACGCCGTCGTCGACGCCGACGGGCCCGACGCGGCGCTGCCCTCGTTCGAGTCGCTGGCCAAGGACAGCGCGCGGGCGCAGGGCCCCGACCACCCCGCGACGCTGGACTACCGCAACGACATCGCCGTGGTCCACCGGCTCCGGGAGGACCACGCTCAGGCGACCGCCTGCTACGACGCGGTGATCTCGGACTACACGAGGGTCCGGGGGGAGTTCCACCAGGACACCCTGCGCGCCCGTGGAGCCCTCGCCTACGCCCTGCAACTGTCCGGGGACCTCCGCCGGGCTCTGGAGGAGCGCAGGAGACTGGTGGCCGACCGGACCAGGGCGCAGGGCAGGGACCATCCGGCGACGCTCACGGCACGCGGGGGTCTGGCCACCACCCTGCGCGCGGCCACCGAGTTCAAGGACGCCATCAGGCTCCTCACGGAAGTCCGGGACGACCGGATCAAACTGCTCGGACCGGAACACCCGCACGTCCTGGGGACGCGTGAACTCCTCGCCTTCACCCTCCAGGACGACGGGCGGCACGCCCAGGCGGTCGAGGAACTGCGCAGTCTGCTGGCCGACATGGAGGGGTTCCTGCGCTCCGACCACCCACGCATCCTCGCGGTCCGGCGCTCACTGGCCGAGCTGTACGCGGCGGAGCGCCGCCACGCGGATGCCGTCCGGGAGTACCGCGCGCTGATCGAGGACCACACACGGGTGCACGGCCGGGACCACCCGAGGACCCTGCACATCCGCGAGCGGCTCGGCGTCGCTCACCACGCGGCCTCCGAGTTCGATCTGTCACTCGCCCTGCTGGACGCCCTCGTCGCGGACCGGACGCGTGCGCGCGGCCCTCACCACCCGCAGACCCTCGGCACCCGTGACCTGCACGCCTGGGTCCTGCGGTCCGCCGGCCGTCACGACCGGGCGATCGCGGAGTGCGAGCGACTGATCGACGAGCGGACGCGGCTGCTCGGCCCGGAGGCGCCCGCGACCCTGGACACGTACAACTGGCTGGCGCTGTCCCACCTGGGGGCGGACGAACACCGCAAGGCCATCGAGGTGTTCACCCGGCTGCTCGCCACACGCCGCCGGCTGCTGGGGGACGAGGCACCGGCGACCCTGCTCGTCACCGAGAACCTGGCGGACACCCGTTCCGCCGCCCAGGACCACGGGCAGGCCATCGCCCTGTACGAAGAGGTGGTCACGGCGTGGAGCCGGGCCTGGGGGCCGGCCCATCAGCGCACCCTCTCCGCGCGGCGCGACCTGGGCCTCGCCCAGCGGGCCGCCGGACGGCACGAGGCCTCGCTGTCCACACTGATGGCCGTGCTGGAGAAGCAGGCGGAGCGCGACGGCGACGACCACCCCGGGACACTCGGTCTCAGACTCGACGTCGTCGCCGGCCACATCGCGGCGGGAAACCACCTCCTCGCCGAGGAGCTCGCCGGGCCACTGGTGGACGACTACGTCCGCGTACGCGGCCAGGACCACACGGACACCCTGAACGCGCGTTCCTGGCTGCTCTACGCATGGACGCGATCCGGCCAGGTTCGGCGCGCGGTCACCGGCCTCCGTTCCCTCCTGGACGACCGCGTGCGGCTCCAGGGGCAGGCACACGTCGCGGCGATCAACACACGCGCCATGCTCGCCTTCGCCTTCGAGGAGTCGGAGGAGTACGAGCAGGCCATCGCGCTGAGCGAGTCGGTCGTGGCGGACCGGACCCGCGTCCAGGGCGCCTCGCACGCCGAGACCCTGGCCGTCCGGGCCGTCCTGGCCAGGCAGCGCGAGCTCGCGGGCGACCGCACCGGGGCCCTCCGGGACCTGTCGCGGCTGTTGGCGGACCACGAGCGGCTCCTGGGCCCTGAGCACACCGACACACTGGAGGTCCGCGACGACCTCGTCTGGATCCTGCTGGGCGGTTCCACGGCCCAGCCCGGTCTGCGCGCCGCCCGGCATCTCGTGGCCGTGTGCGGCCGGGCCCTGGGCGCCGACCATCCGCGTACGCTCAGAGCCCGTGCCAAGCTGGCCCGGACGCACGTGTACGCCGGCGACATCGGCGAAGGGCTGCGGCTCCGCGAGGAACTCGTACGGGACTTCGGCCGGGTGCTCGGGCCCGGCCACGCCTCGACACTCCTCGCCCGCCTGGACCTCGGCTACTCGCTCCGTCTGGCGGGTGAGCGGCAGCGCGCCGTGCGGCATCTGCTCGAACTGGTCGAGGACAGCAACCGGATCCGGGGCGCGGACCACGTCGCGAGCGTGGCCTGCCGCGCGAACCTGGCCTTCGCCATCTGGGAGACCGGCGACCTCGCCTGGGCTCTCCCCGTCCTGGAGGAGCTGCTCAAGCAGTGCGAGGAGGTCCTTGCCGAGGAACACGGGTGGACCTCACGCGTCCGCTCCGACGTGGCCTGGGTACTCGCCGATTCGGGGCTGACCGATCGCGCGGTGCACCTGGCGAGGCAGGCGGCGCAGGACACCGTACGGATCTTCGGCGCGGGTCACCGCCGCACCTGGGACACCTCGGCGGCCCTGGGGCACGCGCTGTTGCAGGCGGGGGAACCCGACGAGGCGAGGACGGTGCTGGAGGACCTGCTCCGCGACGTCAGCCGGCGGCAGCCCGGCGACGACTGGCCGCAGGACATCGGCGGGCTCGTCCGGGTGCACCTGCGGGCGGCGGCCCTCGAACCCTCCGGGGAGTACGGGACCGAGGGGTTCACGCCGGAGTCGCTGGAGGCCGAGGAGGATCTCGTCCGGCTGCGCCTGGTGGTCGAGTTCTACGCCGACCGCCGGGGCGCCCGCCTGCCGAGCCTTCCCGTCGAACTCTCCCGGCTGCTCTCCGACCTGGAGCACCGCGCGGACGCCGTCACTCTGCTGGAAGCCGTGCACGCGGGGCGCTCCCGGGTGCTGGGGGCCGATCACCCGGACACCCTGGAGAGCCAGGCGGAGCTGGTGCTCGCCCGCCTGGAGACCGACGATCCCGTCGACCCCGACCGGCAGAGCGACCTGCTGCGCCGCTGGGAACGGGTCTTCGGAGCGGACCACCCCGACACCGGGGAACTGCGCTGGCGCCTGCGCACCGCACGGCCCGCCTGGCAGCCCAGACTCACGCTCCTCGAGGACGCCGCCGTGGGCACGACGTCGTCCGTCGAGATCCGTCTGGAGAGGCAGGCGGACGTGGCGGCGCCCGATCTCGACCGGATCGAGGTGGTGGCGGACTGCCGCACCGACGCGGTCGTGCTCCCCGTCGTCGTGGAGTACACACCCGGTGGCCCGCCCGCCGTGTTCTCGTTCACCCCACGGGAGCACGGGGCGCACAAGCTCCGTTTCACCCTCTACGACCACGCGTCCGGGCACGCGCTCCAGGAACTGGAGACGGCGGTCCACGTACCCGATGCCGAGCAGCGCGGCAGTGCGCGCGAGCAAGGGAGCGACTGACCCGGATGGCACAGGAACTCACCGTCGAGATAGTGCGCAACCCGTCGTCCGGTTACACGGTCCCCCCGCCTCGCGGCGAGCGGGACGCCGCTTCCGGGGCCCCTCGTGACCTGCGCGTCCTGCTGCGCCACGCCGAGCGGGACGGCCTGACCGTCACCGCCTTCGCGTCGTGGCTCCCGCCCCGGGAGCAGTGGCGCGGAGCGCGCCTGGAGACGACGCCCCAGACCCTGGTCAGCAAGGCCGGCACGCTGCGTTTCGAATGGAAACGTCTGGTCGTGGACCACATCGACGAGACGCCAGGCCCGGGGATGCGGATAGGGGGCCGTCCGCTGTCCGAACAGACCGATCTGACGGGGCACTCGGCACTCGTCGAGACCCTGGTGAAGAATCTCGCCGAGGAGGGCTTCGACGTACTCGACGTCATGCTCGACGGCAACGACCCCGGGCTGCGGAGCTTCCGTACGTTCCTCCTCGACACCCTGGCCGAGGAGGAGAACCTCCGCGTCAGCTTCGACTCGGACCTCCCCCTCCCGTGGCCCATGCTGGCCGTCGACCCGTCCCGCTGCGCGGACCCGTGGGACGCCTTCCTCGGTCACCGGCACCAGGTCGAACAGGCGAGTCCTGCCTACTCGTGGGTCGACCAGATGGCGCTGGGGCCGCGCCGTCGGGCGGTCACCAGCCTGAACACCGACACCACCCTCGACCGGGTGGGACGGGCGTCGGACGTGCGGGACCTTCTGGACAGCCGTTCCCGTCTCACCGTCCGTACGCGGGCGGAGGACCTGCTGGACGCCCTCAACAACGAGGTGCTGCCGGAGGACCTGATGTACTTCTGGTGCCACGGGACGTTCATGGACGAGGGCACCCCCGACCGGCGCCTGGTCATCAAACTGTCCGACGCGGACCTGATCGACAGCGCCAAGGTGCGCCGCAGGCGCAGGCCCCTGCGGGGCAGGCCCCAGCGCTTCAAGCCGTTCGTCCTGCTCAACGCCTGCCACACCGGCCAAGCGGCCACCGGCACGCACGTCGACCACCTCGGCGCGGCACTGATAGACCTCGGCGCGGACGGCGTCCTCGGCCCGCAGATCGAGATACCGCAGGTCTTCGCGTCGGAGTACGCCTACTCCTTCCTGGAGATGTACCTGACGGGGCGGCACACCGCAGGGGAGATCAGCCAGATCCTGGTCAGGGCCTTCGCCACGAAGTTCCGCAACCCCCTCGCTCTCACCTACTCGCTCCACTGCGGCCTCCACAGCCGGCTGGACCTCGCCTCATGACCGCCGACGTGCTCCTGAGGGCAGTCCCGGAACCGGTCGTGGTCGATCTGGACGAACAAGGCCGGCTACGGACCCCGGAGGGCGCGCCCGTGCCCGTCGGTCAGGTCGCCGCCCACCTGGCCAGGCGGCTGCGGATCCCCGAGTGGGCGACGGACATCCACGTCTACGTGCACGGGTGGCGTACGCCTCCCGAGACCGCCGCACGCAACGCGACGAAGCTCCTCGCCCAGGCCGTGGGCCTCTGGGCCGACCGTCCCGACCTCTACCCCGGGCTGGCGGGCGCCTACCGGCCCTGGAGCGTCGTGGTGCGCTGGCCGTCCTCCAGCCGCCCTACCCTGGGCGGCTACCGCCTGATCCGGGACCGCGCCCACTCCATGAGCGCCGACGGCGCCGGCCACGCCCCGTACGTCATCGGGCACCTGCTCGGCTACCTCGACGCCGAACGGACCGATCCGCGTGCCTCCGCCGTACTCGCCAACCGCAACGGGCAGTACCTGCACCTGGTGGGCCATTCGTTCGGCGGCCGGTTCCTGTGCGAGGCGATGCAACGCGCCGCCGAACGTCCTCCCGTCCTCTCGTGGAGCACCCCGTACGACTCCCGCCGGCCCTTCACCGTGGACAGTGCGCTGATCTTCCAGATGGCGGCGCCACGGGACGCCTTCGTCCGGCGGTTCGCCACGCTCTTCCCGTCCGCCGGGCATCCGGGTGCCCCGCTCCGGGGACCGCTGGTCCTGACCCACTCGCGCTGGGACCGTGCCACCGGTTTCTGGCACCTGCGGGCGGAGGGCGAACCGGGCATCGGTCATTCGGGGGCGGGCCCCGCGCCCGTTCCGCAGTTCTCGACCAGGCTGCTCACCACACGGGCGCGCTATCCCCAGGAGGTCCTGGACCACCGGGTCGTCAACGTCAACGCGGACCGGGTGTACCGGGGCAGCCGCCTCACCCGCCTCTCCCCCGCGGGCGCGCACTCCGACTTCCTGCGCCCCGAGTCCGCCCACCTGCTGCTGACCCTGGCGGAGCGCTCACGCTGACCCCGGGCCCGGCGGGGGCGGAGCGCGGCCGGGCCGTGACCGGCACGGCCGGCGAGCGGCACTCTCACCTGCCGGGGCTGCCGGGCCCACCGGGTGCAGGCCGTACGGAGGACGCGTGGGCCGCCGGTGGCCCGCCCACCTCCACCCGGACGGTCCCCGCCCTCAGCTGACCAGGATCTGGGTGGACGGCTCCTTGATTTTGCCGTTCGCCCACCGCAGCTGCCGCAGTGTGTCGGGGTGACAGCGGCTCACGACGTCGAGCAGACCCTCGTCCCGCAGGAGCAGGAGTGCCGCCTGGGGCCGGCGGCCGGCCAACTCGCCCGCCTTGTCCCGAAGGTGAGCGGTGAAGGGCTCGGCGATCCGGTCCACGTCCCTCATACCGACCACACCTTCGTCCGTCCTGCCCTCACGCGTCTGAGGGAGCGGTTGTACTGCTCACCCCTCGACACCGGTGGAGGAGTGCGGGGACCCGACGGGTTTGGACTCCGGGGACCCGCGCTGGCGCAGATAGACGGAGAGGATGGCCATGGAGGCGACGGCGAGGAGTTCGGACTGCCAGTTCTGCAGACTCCGGCTCCAGAAGTCCGCGGACGAGATGTACTGCGTCCAGCCCATGGGGGCCTGGAGCTGGCGCAACTGCTCCGCGTTGTAGGCCGCGACGCCCGCGATGGACTGGGCCAGCCAGGACAGCAGGAAGAGACCGGCCATCACCATGCCGAGCGACCGGGAGAACACCGCCTGGCGCGCCCCGCCGACACCTGCCCAGCGCGGAGATCCCTCTCGGGCATGCGCTCCGGCCCGCTGCTCCTCGTCCGATTCCGGGCCGGCCTTGTGCATCTCCTTGGATTCCGGCGAACCACGCTGGAGCAGCCAGACGGTGGCGAAGATGTACAGGAAGAACTGCAGGTACTCCGACTGCCAGTTCTCGGTCACGTCCACGGCGAAGTCCGAGGTCGTCAGGTAGTCGAGGAAGCCGACCCGCGCCAGACCGTCGGTGGTGAGCTGATTGTTGAACTCCGCGCGCCCCGCTACGGCCTGCCCGGCGAGCGCGAGCAGGAAGGCGATTCCGAACCCGAGAGTTATCCCGTTGTCCCGCACGAACCGGCGCATGCTGCGTGCCATCGAGGTGTCATCCCTTCCCGTGGCCGAAGGGGCCCTGTCGGGGCGGGCGGAGGGCAGTCATCGCTGCATCAGCCCCACCGCGATGAAGTAGGCCAGACCGCCCAGCACCAGGGCCAGGCAGAGCGAGAACATGACGCGCATCCGTCACCCTCCTTCGACCGAGCACTGGTAGGGCCGGCCGGAGCGCGGGACGCATCCTGCGGCGACGATCTTCCAGCCGTCCTGGAACCGTGACAGGAACAGGGTGTCCGACCGCAGCACCGCCCGCGCCTGACGCCCGTAGACGTCGACACTGCGGACCGGGCCTCCGGCCGGAAGGTCCTGCGCGTCGATGGCGTCGAGGCACGGCTTCTTCTCGGAGTCCTCGACCTTGCTCCGTGTCTCGGGGGCCAGAGCCGCACACAACGCTGCCCGGTCGTCCCCGTCGAGCGCACGCTCGAACGTCCTGGCCACTCCCTTCACCTGGTCACCGCGTTCGCCGGGCCCGCCGCAGCCGGCCAGTACGGGCACGAGGGCGCACAGGGCGATGAGGGCCCGCGGGGCGTGCCGGCCTCGTCCACTCATGCCGGCTCCCTTCCTCACGCGTGTCCGCCTGTCACATCGTGGGTGACCACCTACCCGAATCGGCGCGGGACACGCCAGGGCCGAGCCGGGAGGCGCCGGTGCTCGGCCATCACCGCACAGGGGCACCGGTAACGGGGAAGACGCGGCTGCCGGCCCGGCAGAAAGCAGCTGTCGAGGCCGCGTGCGAGGCGCGGGAGCGCCGCGCGGCTCGGCTACGCCGCACTGCGTGTGACCCGCAATTTCGCAGCTCACCGTGGTGCGGGCACCACGGCCTCCCGCCGGGCCCGTCCCCACGCAAGCCGTCAGTGATCCGGTCCACCACACGCAGGCTCGCCACCGAGTAGTCCAGGGGCAGCCGGTTCCGCGCGGTGGCCCTCCGCACGAACTCCGGGGCCCCGGGCCGCATCTGGCCGGCCGGCAGCCGGCGCCCCGTGCTCCCGTTCGCCCCCACGTCCCACGCCGGGCCGGGCCCTTCGTGGTTCACCCGGCGTGGGGTCCGATCGGCCCCCTCTCCAGCCAAGCGATCGCACGGCTCGAAACGTCACAGCGTCGATCCGCACCAGCACACAACGGGGCCGGACACGGCCGCGCCGGGCTCCGTCTCCGCGCGCCCGCCGAGGCGCCCTCGGGTAGCGTGCGAAGACGTTCTCACAGCCCAGGAGTGTGACCGTGCCCAAGCCTTTCGCCCTGACCGGTGCCACGCTCGTCGAAGGTGACAAGGAAGGGACCGTACTCCCCGGCCGTACGGTCGTCGTCGGTCGTGACGGGCGCATCGAGGCCGTCGGGCCGACCGGCACCACCGACGTCCCCGCGCGTTACCGGCATCTGGACATGACGGGGCGCTTCGTCGTACCGGGGCTGATCAACGCGCACGCCCACCTGTTCTCTGACGGGCTGCCGCTGCCGCCGTACCTGGTGAACGAGAGGACCAGCGGACTGGTCGCCGCAGTGGGCAGGAGCCCGATCGGCAGGCTGGTCTTCAAGAAGCGCACCAGGACCAACGTGCGCACACAGCTGCACTCCGGTGTGACGACGCTGCGGAGCGTGGGTGACGTCGCCTACGAGGTGGTCGAGGTCGCGGCGGAGATCGACAGCGGGAAGTACCCCGGTCCGAGGGTGCTCGCGTCCGGCCCGCTCCTCGCCGTGACCGGCGGGCACGGCGCACCGCAGATCGCGCTCATCAGCGACTCCCCCTGGGAGGCCCGCCGCAACACGCGCATCAACGTGCGACGCGGCGTCAAGGCCATCAAGATCGCGGCGACGGCGGGTGTCACCGACGCCCGGACGGTCGGTCACGCGGGGCGTCAGGAGATGACCGAGGAGGAGATGACCGCCATCTGCGAGGAGGCGCACAACGCGGGCATCCGTGTCGCGGCGCACGCCCAGGGCGCCGCCGGCATCCTCGCCGCGCTGCGCGCCGGTGTCGACACGATCGAGCACGGGGCGGGCATGACCCCGGAGATCATCGACCTCTTCCACGACAACCCCCGGTCGCTGGCGGGATCATCGGCGCTCGTCCCCACCCTCCAGGCCTGCTTGCCGTTGGCCAGGTTCGACCGGCGCACGACCGGCGCGAACCGCATCGTCAAGGCCAACGCGGAGATGGTCCTGGACGAGATGCTGCAAGGTATCCAGGACGCACGGGACAACGGCATCGCGATCGGCATGGGCACCGACTCGGCCCTCACCTTCGTCACGCACTACAACGCCTGGCGCGAGCTGGACCTGCTCGTCCGTCACGGCGGGCTCACCCGCGCCGAGGCCCTCGCCTCCGCGACGCGGACCAATGCGGCGATCCTCGGCCTGAACGCCGTCACGGGCTCCGTCGAGGTGGGCAAGGCGGCCGACCTCGTCGTCCTCGACGCCAACCCGCTGGACGGTTTCCGCGCCTTCATCGACCCGGTCATGGTCGTCGCACGGGGCAAGGTCGTCGACCACCCGACCGTCACGCGCCACCCGGAACTGGACGTCCAGCTCGACATGCTGTGAGTGGCTCGGCCCCCCGGTACCGCCGCCCGGGGCCCTGGGCGTGGCGACATCGCGGTCAGCGGCGCGACCCTCGCCGCCGAGGCGGCCTCGTCGGGACTGATCGACGCGTACCGGGCCAGGATCTCCCCGGTGCTGCTGGGCGGCCCGTCGTGCGCTACGCCCGGCCCGGAACGCCCTGAGCCCGCTGCCCGGAACACGCGCGGTCCATGCCGGCGGCGGACCGCCCACGGACCCGCCGCCACCCGTCGGGTGCAACCGCTTCAGGCTCCGTCCGGAGGGCCGGGCGCTTCGGCGGTGCGGCGGTGTTCGGCATTGAGGCGCTGGGCCTCCTCGAGCTGGTCCTCGAGGATGACGATGCGACAGGCGGCCTCCACGGGAGTCCCCTGGTCGACGAGTTCCCGGGCGCGGGCAGCGATGCGCAACTGGTAGCGGGAGTAGCGGCGGTGGCCGCCCGCCGAGCGGAGCGGCGTGATCAGACGGGCCTCGCCGATGGCGCGGAGAAAACCCTGGGTGGTGCCGAGCATCTCGGCGGCCCTGCCCATGGTGTAGGCGGGGTAGTCGTCGTCGTCCAGACGACCGTACAAGTCCTCTGCTGTCATCGCACCTCTCTGTGGAACCGCGTCGAGGGGCCCTGGTGCCGTACGGCACCAGGGCCCCGAAGGAACTGCTACACCATCTGCCGGGCGTCTCAGTGCGCCGGCCCTCTGTTTCCGCGGGCCCGGCCAACATGCTGCCGGGGACGCGGGGATCGCGGTTGCTTGACCGGAGACCACCTCACTGTCGATGTCCTGCGGTACCCGGGTCCTGTATTACCTCCCGGGCGATCCTGATGGCGCCTCGCTCCTCCGTTCTTCCCTCTGAGATCACTCACTTACCTGAGATCACTCTCTTACTGTCCGAACCTCCCGGTGCGTGCGCCCGCAGCCGACGCCTTCACCGAGGTACCGCACCTACTTCACTGCTGAGTACTGCGAACTGCACTTTCGGGTACTGCCACTGGTACTGCTCACGGCGGCCCCTCACCACTGCGGGCCCCCCGGTCCGGTCGTCAGTCCCGTCACCGTCCTGCGACTTCCATGGCTCCGGAACTCCACCACCGCACCGTCCTGCGCGTACTGCCCGGCAGTTCGTCTCTGCCGAGCCCTGCTGTCTCTCTGGGCTACGAGAGAAACCATAGCTGCATCACCGCCCAAAGTCTACTCTCGGCGACATAGATTTCCGGGCGTTCGAAGGGGAGGTAGTCGGCCATAGCCGTCCGCGGAAGCTCAGGACTCAGCCCTCGGCCGAGGCCGCCCTTACGCGACCCGGCGGGCGTGAGGCCTTGGAGCACAGCCCCTGACCTGCACGGATACGCCGGGGACTGCACCGGCGCACGACCCATCGACCACGGTCCGCAGGGTGGCGAGCGCATGCCCGTTCCGCCAGGTAGCACCACCGTTGGAGCAGCCGAACAGTCGATGAATAGAATCTGCGTCATGTCGAAGCCTGACGAGCTGCTCGTCGAGATCGCCGCACTGGTGGAATCCGGGCAGAGCAATCAGATGTCCTTGACCGTGGTCACCGGTGGCGCTGTCATCACCGGCCGCCTGGCTCCCGAAGCCGTATGGAGGCTGAGGGTGTCGGACGTACTGACGGACTCGGACCACTTGGGAGAGTTCTCCACCGTGTTCGATGCCCCCACGGAGGAGGAAGCACCACCCACACACCTGCACTTCCATGTGGCCCGCATCCTGCAGGGCACGGTGGGCATCCCGGAGACGGGCGGAATGTACCGGGTCGCCATCGAGGACGTCAGCGCCTGGACCGTGGGCGACTTCAGCTATTCCGACCACTGAGCAACCATTCGAGAAAGCCCGACGCAGACGACGGGCCGGAACGGCACTCGCCGCTCCGGCCCGTTCCGCTGCTGCCCCGCCGGCTCCACGTCGCGCGTCGGCAGCGGGTCACCGGGCTGTCGCCGCGCTCGGCTCGGTCATTGCTCGCGGCCTCGCCCGCACTTCGCCCGGGAACACCGAAATCGAGGACAAGCGGCGAAAACGCCGCCCCGTTTAGGAAACGTTAAGTAAATTATGTTGCCGGTCGGCAACGAGAGGCGCCGCGAACCGTTGACGGGCAGCGGAAATTCCGACACCTTCATGGCGTCAAGTATTTCCGTTCCATCGCGAGAGCAGGGATGCCCGTGAGACGAACTCAACGCTTTGCCACTTCCGCCATGACTGCCGCAGCCGTATTCACGGCGGTATTCGCCTGGCCGGCATCGGAATCAGCGCAAGCGTTCCCCGCCACCCCCAAGCAGACGGTGATGAACTATCTGCAATCGATCTCCGGAAAGCAGATAGTTTCCGGGCAGCACAACAAGGAGCCGGCTTCGGCTCCCGGGCAGTACACGCAACAGGTCAAGGACGTCACCGGGCAGTACCCCGGCCTCTGGGGCGGCGACCTGATGTTCAACGCCGTGGACGTCGCCAACCGCCAGCGCGTGGTGGACCAGGCGAAGACCGAGTGGGCCAACGGATCACTGGTCTCCCTGACCTGGCACGCCTGTCCGCCCACCGGGGGCAACACCTGCGCGTTCGAGGGCGGCGTGAAGTCGAACATATCGAACACGCAGTTCTCGCAGATCCTCACCGACGGCAGCGCCCTGAACACCACGTGGAAGCGGCGCCTCGACGAGATCGCCCCGTACCTCCAGCAGCTGAAGAACGCGGGGGTCCCCGTTCTCTTCCGCCCGTTCCACGAAATGAACGAGTCGTGGAACTGGTGGGGCAACCGGCCGGGGTCCGCCGGAAGCGCGCGGCTCTTCCAGATCACGCGCGACTACCTCGCGGGAACCAAGGGCCTGGACAATCTCATCTGGGTCTGGAACGTTCAGGACAACCCGGCAGGCGGGTGGAGCAATTACTACCCCGGGAATCAGTACGTCGATATCGCGTCACTCGACGTCTGGTACAAGAGCCACCCGAGTTCTGCCGATTACCAGCAGATGAGAAACATCGCCGGGACAAAGCCCATGGCCATCGGGGAAATCGGCAAGATGCCGACTGCCACGATGCTGCAGAACCAGCCGCAATGGGCATGGTTCATGATGTGGTCCGAGCATCTGCGCGGGAACAACACCAATGCCGAGATCCAGGCGGCGTACTTCCATCCCCGCGTGCTGAACCAAGGTGAGGTCAGCCTCCCGTGAGGCCCGCTGTCGCCCTGGCCGACGCGGACTCGCGGCTCTTGCTCCGCGTCGGCCAGGGCGACGGCTTTCGTCGACGTCCTGACGGTTCGCAGCCGGGAGTGGTCACAGCCATCCGGACAGCCCGTGGAGAAAGCCGGCCGGATCGTCCCGGTGCACGGTGTGCCCCGCCCCCTGAACCGTCCGCGTGTGCCACCCCCGGCGACGCAGCGTCGTGGCCGCGGCCGGAGGAACCCTCTCGCTGGGGTCGGCGAGCAGGATCAGAGAGGGTACGACCGGGGCAGGCGGCAGACCGGGCAGGTGCGCCAGGGCGTCGACGGATCTCGGGTCCCAGGTCGCCAGGGCCTGATGCTCAGCGGTGACGTCGTCGTCGTGCCAGCGCGGATGCGCGGCCCGGATCTCCTTCCAGGTGGCGTGCTTGACGGCACGCAGGGCGGCCGGATCCCGGGGCCGGCGCACCCATGCGGGGTCGCAGTGGATCGCGCGGGCACAGCGCAGTCGGGGAACGGCGAGCAGCAGGGCGGCCGAGCCGAGTGAGTGGCCGATGGCGAGGTCGGGGCCCGCAGGCAGTGTTTCCAGCAGGTCGGCGGCCATAACGGCGGGAGTGTAGATCTCCCCGTGGTCACTCGCGCCGTGCCCCCGGAGGTCGACGGCGATGACCCGGTAGCCGTGATCGGCGACAGCGGGTGCGGCACGGTTCCACGTACGCGCGTCCGTCATGATGCCGTGTACCAGCACGGCTGTGCGGGGGCCTTTCCCCCAGACCCTGGTCGCGAGCCTCATGAGCGCGGCGGACCGCCGGTGACGGGAGCCGATGGAGCGGCGACGGAAGCACGGGCCGTCAGGAGGGCGGGCACGGATCTGCCGTGCGGTCGGGGCATGACGAACGTGCCTTTCGAGTGGAGGGACCGGACGAGCGAACGCCCCGGGCCGGCGTACATGTCCGCCCGGGACGCTGCTACGGCCGTCGTCATCCGGTGGGCTCCTGCGGGGGTGCGCTGCTGCCGCGGGGCAGCAGCACGGGAGGCGCGGCAGGTCCGGACGACAGGTCGCGGCGGTGGACGACGTCGAAGAGCCGACGGGTCACGTCCGCGCCGAAGCCGAACACGTCATGGCTCATGGCGGACAGGGTCGGGTGCGTGAGCTGGCACAGCTGCGAGTCGTCCCAGGCGATCAGACTGACGTCCCTCGGCACGCTCAAACCCATCTCTGCGGCCACGGACAGCCCCGCGACAGCCATGATGTCGTTGTCGTAGACGATGGCCGTGGGGCGGTGCGGGGAGGCCAGCAGCGAGCGTGTCGCCCGGGCGCCCTGCTCCCCGGAGTAGTCGGTGGTGACGCTGCGGGCCGGCTCCAGCCCGAGTTCGGCCACGATCGTGTTCAGCGCGGCGGTCCGGATGATGGTGTGGCCGAGTGAGGCATGGCCGCCCACCCGTGCGATCCGCCGGTGTCCGAGGGCGGCGAGGTAGCGCACCGCCTCGTGCACGGCAGCCTCGTCGTCGGTCCACACCGAGGTGAATCCGCCGGTCAGTGACGGGTGGCCGACCGCGACCGCCGGCAGCCCCATCGCCGCGAGTTCGGTGACCCGCGGGTCGTTCTGCTGTATGTCGACGAGGATGGAACCGGCGATCCGGCGCGACTGCCACCACTCCCGGTGCACGGCTGTCTCCTGAGCGACGTCGCGCACCAGGTGCAGGAGCAGGGAGCACCGGTGTTCCTCCAGGACGGACTCGACCCCGGAGATGAACTCCATGTAGAACGGTTCGAGCCCGAGCTGCCGTGCGGGCCGGGCGATGACCAGGCCGATGGTGTCCGCTGCTCCGGTCGCGGATCCGGAGAGTTTGATCGCGGTCTGGCTCGGCACCCAGCCCAGCTCGGTGACCGCGGCCATGATGCGCTCCCGTGTGGCTTCCGAGACACCGGGCCTGTTGTTGAACGCCAGGGACACCGCGCCTCGGGACACCCCGGCCCGGGCGGCCACGTCGTTGATGGTGACGCGTCCGGGCCGGCGTGCGGGGGCCTCACTCACGGCCGGCCACCCCGTTGACGCAGAACAGTGCGCCTTCCGCGGCGTGGACGGTGGGCTGCTCCCAGCCGGTGACGTGCCAGGTGAACGTCTCGCCGGGCAGCAGGGTGGCCCGTCCGTGATCGGTGCGGGCGTCCGGGGCCAGCCGGTCGGCCTGGAGCACCAGGTCCCGTACGAGCCCGGTGGCGGTGACCGTGACCGCCACACCGCCGGCGCCCTCGTGGCCCACCCGGACATCGTAGGAGGCGGCCGGATAGGCGAACTCCCGGTCCGGGGTGGTGAAGTGCACCGCCCGCATTCCGTCCGCGTCGGCCACCAGGAACTCGCGGCGCGCGTCGCCGAACTCGGTGACTGGACGGAGCAGCGCCTCCGTGGCGACGCTGCGTCCCGAGGCTTCCAGCCTGACCTCGGCGCCTGCCAGCACCGTCCCGTCCGCGTCCATCCGCCGGACCGTGACGGTGGTGTCCCAGGTGGCGGCGCTCTGGTTGCAGCCCGCGATCACCAGGGCGCCGCCCCGGTCCTGGATGGTCAGCAGCCGGTCGGCGTACAGGCGGCGCATCTCGAAGTACAGCGGCTTGAGCCGGGCGTCACCGTCGACGGCCGCCCAGGAGGTCACCGGCCAGCAGTCGTTGAGCTGCCACAGCACCGTGCCGGCGCACCGGGGCCAGTGGGAACGCCAGTGCTCCACTCCTGTGGCGACGGCGCGGGCCTGGTTCAGCTGGGTCAGGTAGTGCCAGGTGTCGAAGTCGGCAGGTGGTGCGAAGTGCCGGTCGAGCCCACGGTTCAGTTTGCCGTTGCCGTCCTCCGCCTTCTGGTGATGCAGCATGCCGGGGGAATCGGCGGTCAGCGGCCGCTCGGACAGCGCGCGTTCCAGAGTGGCGTGGGCCGGCGGGGCCTGCCAGCCGAACTCCGCGACGAAGCGGGGCACGGTGGTGAGGTAGTCGCTGTAGTCCTTGCGGTTCCACACCTCCCAGGAGTGTGCCGTGCCGTGGTCGGGGTCGTTCGGGGTGTGGTTCCACGACCCGGACCAGGGGCTGCCCGCCCAGTACGGCCGCGTCGGGTCCGTCTGCGCCACGATGCGGGGCAGCAGACCCAGGTAGTAGCCCTCGCCCCAGGAATCTCCGCCGAGTTCCCCCTCCCACTCCCAGTCGGCGAATCCCCAGAGGTTCTCGTTGTTGCCGTTCCACAGCACCAGCGAGGGGTGGGGCATCAGCCGGGCCACGTTCTCCCGGGCCTCGGCCTCGATCTCGGAGCGCAGCGGCTGCTCCTCCGGGTAGGCGGCGCAGGCGAAGAGGAAGTCCTGCCAGACCATCAGGCCCAGCTCGTCGCACGTGTCGTAGAAGGCACGGTCCTCGTAGATCCCACCGCCCCACACACGTACCAGGTCCACCCCGGCGTCCGCGGCCTGTGTGAGACGGGCCCGGTAGCGGTCAGCGGTCACGCGTGTGGGGAAGACGTCGTCGGGGATCCAGTTCACCCCCCGGGCGAAGACCGGAGTGCCGTTGACGACCAGGGTGAAGGCGCTTCCGTGCACGTCCTGCGACGTGTCGAGTTCGATCGTTCGGAAGCCCACGCGCCGCTCCCAGGTGTCGAGGACCTTGCCGCTGCCCTCCTCCGTCAGCGCGACCGCGCACTTGTACAGCGACTGGTCGCCGTATCCGCGCGGCCACCACAGCGCGGCGTCCGGGACGCGCACCGTCAGCGTCGCCGCGTCCTGCTCTGGGGCGACAATCACCTCCGCCGAGACGTCGCCGACAGCGGCCACCAGGCGCAGAGGCCGGTTCCGGCCGGTTGCCGTGCGGTCCAGGTCGACGGTGAGCTCGACGACGCCGCTGCCGTCGGCCGTGACGGCGGCCTGCGGGCGGACCTCGGCCAGGCGGGCCGTGGACCACTGCTCGATGCGCGCCTCGCGCCACACGCCGGCCGTCACCAGCGTGGGGCCCCAGTCCCATCCGAACGAACAGGCCATCTTACGTATGTAGTTGAACGGCTCGGGATAGGAATTGGGCCGCTGCCCCAGTGCCTCCCGGACCGTCTCGGCCTCGGTGTAGGCGGAGGTGAAGAGGACGTCGAGCGGCGCCGGGCCGTCCGCCAGCAGGTCGGTGACGTCGAAGCGGTAGGAGCGGTGCATGTTCCGGGTACGCCCCAGCAGCCGGCCGGCGACGTGGACGGCGGCGACGGTGTCCAGCCCGTCGAAGACCAGGTCGGCCCGCTCGAAGGTGTGGTCACGCAGGGGCAGTTCGGTCGCGTAGGTCCAGTCGGCGCGGCCCACCCAGGCGGCCGCCGACTCGTTGCGGTCCAGATACGGGTCGGCCAGCAGGCCCGCCGCCATCAGGTCGGTGTGGACGCAGCCCGGCACCTGCGCCGGCACGGTGGTCCCGGCCAACGCCGGGGGCGCGCCCTCGGGGGTGCCGCGGTCGGTGTTCAGGCGCAGCGTCCAGCCCTTGGACAGCGGTGTGCGGACCTTCATGCGTACTCCTCGATATGTAGTGCGGGGTGCCACGGTGGGGCGAGTCATTTGGTGGAACCGGCCGCGAACCCGCTGTAGATGAAGCGCTGCAGCGCCAGGAAGACGATCAGGGTCGGCACGATCACGACGATGGTGCCGGCGGAGATGGTCTCCCAGTGCGCGCCGAAGGGGCCCTTGAACCGGAACAGTGCGGTGGAGATGGTGCCGAGTTCGGGGTCCGGCATGTAGAGGAAGGGCACGTAGAAGTCGTTGTAGATCGCGATGCCCTTGACGATGACGACGGTGGCGACGGCCGGTCGCAGCATCGGGAAGATGATCTTCCGGTAGATCGTCCAGGAGTTGGCGCCGTCGATGCGCGCGGCCTCGTCCAGGGAGACGGGGATGGAGCGGATGAACTGCAGGAAGATGTAGATCGAGACGATGTCGGTGCCGGTGTACAGCAGGATCGGTGCCCACCGGCTGTTGAAGGCGCCGAGATCGTCTATCACCTGGAACGTCGCGACCTGTGTCGTCACTCCGGGCACCAGCGTCGCCAGCAGGAAGAGACCCATCACCAGCTTCTTGAGACGGAACCGGAAGCGGTCGATGGCGTACGCGGTCATCGAGCCGATCAGCACCGTCCCTGCGGTGGACACGACGAGGATCAGCGTCGTGTTGCCGAACGCCCGCAGCATCGAGCCCTGCTCGATGGCCGTCGCGTAGTTGGCGAAGTTGAACCAGTCACCGGGCAGCGACAGCGCTCCGCCCTTCGCCACTTCCGCCTCGGTCTTGAGCGAGGTCAGCAGTACGACGGTGAGGGGGACGAGCACCACTGCCGAGGCCAGGAGCAGTGACAGACAGGTGAGGACGGCGGAGATCCTGGCCGGCGCGGCGCGGTGGGCCCGGACCGGACGCCGGGACGTGGCGGGCGTGTCGGTGGTCACGAGAGCTCCACCCTTTCCTCGGGAAACAGCCGACGCTGGACCCAGGTGATCAGCAGGATCAGGATCAGCAGCACGACGGCTGACGCCGAGGCCAGGCCGACCTTGTCGAATTGGAAGGCGAGCTTGACCGTCTGGATGACGAACGTCTCCGTGCCGTTGGCGCCGCCGGTCATGATGTACGGGATCTCGAAGACGGCCAGGGAACCGGAGACGGCCAGGATGAAGCTCAGGCTGATGATCGGCTTGATGCTGGGCGCGATGATGTGCCGGAACTGCTGCCAGCGGTTCGCGCCGTCCAGCTCCGCCGCCTCGTACAGGTGCGGTGGGATGGACTGGATCGCACCGAGGAACAGCACCATGTTCAGGCCCATGAAGCGCCACACCGACACCCCCGCGAGCGAGGGGTTGGCGAGGTCCGGATCGCCCAGCCACAGGTGTCCGCCCTCCGCCCCGACCAGGCGCAGCAGCGTGTCGAGGGTGCCGTCGGGCTGGAAGAAGTACAGGAACACGAATCCGACGGCCACCCCGTTGATCAGGTAGGGGAAGAACAGCAGGCCCTTGAACAGGTTGCGGAACCGGGTGCTGAAGCTGAGGACCGTGGCGAAGTAGAGCGCGAGCGCGATCTGGACGAAGGACGCCGCCAGGTAGAACCCGCTGACGAGGAACACCTCGAACCGCTCGGGCCGGGTCACCAGGTCGGTGTAGTTCTCCTCGCCCACGTAGGAGCGTGCGGGGCTGATGCCGTCCCAGTCGGTGAAGCTGTAGCCGATCATGTCGGCCACCGGCAGGAACGTGAACGTCACCAGCAGCGCCAGCGGCGCGGCCAGGAAGAGCCAGGGTGTCAGGGCCGCGGTGCGGCGCCGCCTTCCGGCACGTGGCCCGCCGGGGGCGGCCTCCGGCGGCGGGGTGCTTCGCGTGCCGGCGGCCGGGTCGCCGGCACGGGTCTTGTGGGCAACGGTCATCTCATGGGTCCTCGTGGTGGTTTCCCTGTCGGGCGGACATCGGGGCTGCGGCACGGCGAGCGGTTCAGGCGGGGCCCCCTGCCCGAGCGGGTGGGAACGCCCCTGCCCTGGCCGGGGTCTCACCGTGCCGCGGCACGGTCAGCCGGCGAGGCTCTGCTGCGCCTCGGCCCACTTGCCGTTCAGCTCGCCGAAGTAGCTGTCCATGTCTCCGTCGGCCGCGCCCCGGGCGATGTCGACGAGCTTCTGCCGGTAGCCCTGCGCGGTGATGCCGATCTCCGACGCCTTGTCGATCTTGTTGACGTCGACGATGTTCTCCTGGTGCTGCGGGATCATCGTGACATCGTTGTCAGAGAACGCCTTGAGCGTGTCCGGCAACGGAGCGCCCTTGACCGAGGAGATGGATCCCTCACTGGCGGCCTGGCCGGACTCGGTGATGTACCAGTCGAGCCACGCCCGGGCCGCTTCCTTGTTGCCGGAGTGCGCGTTGACCGCGTACTGGTAGTCAGGACGGAGCACCGAGCAGTACGTTCCGTCGTGCTGTGCGGGGAACGGCATGAACGCGATGTCGTCGGGATCCTCCCCCGCGGCCTCGGCGCCGGCCCGCATCTGGGAGATCGCCCAGGACCCCAGCCACATCGACGCGACCTTGCCGGATCCGATCTGCGCCTTGGAGTCCTCCCAGTTGGTCGTGGTCGGGTCGGGCTCTGCCAGCTTCTTCTCGACGATCGTGTAGAGGAGCTTGTCGATCTCGTGGAGATCCGACCCGCTGCTCCAAGGGTGCTCGGTCTTGGCCAGGGAGTCGTACGCCCCGGAGTCGCAGGAGGGGGAGCCGACGGCGTTCGTCCAGTTGGTCAGCGGCCAGCCGTCCTTGTAGTTCGTGTAGTACGGCACGGCGTCCGTCTTCGCCTTGACCGTCTCCAGATCCGCGATGAACTCCTCCGGCGTGGCGGGCCAGTCCTTGATGCCGGCCTTCTCCCAGACCGCCTTGTTGTAGACGAAGCCGTTGGCCACCCCGATGTTGGCCAGCCCGTAGACCTTGCCGTCCACCGTGGCGTGGTCGGTGTAGTCGAACTTCTCCGACAGCGCGATGGAGTTGCCGAGCGGAGCGAAGAAGTGGGGGTACTGCTCGACGGAAAGGGAGTTGGGGATCAGGAGGACGTCACCGTAGTTCTCGGTGTTCATCCGGATCTTGGTCTCACCCTCGTAGTCGGTCAGGCCCTCGAACTTGACCTTCACGCCCGGGTAGATCTTGTTGAACGCGGCCGCGTACTTCTTCAACGAGCCGTCGGCGATCTGGTCCGTCCTGTTGGTCAGGACCGTGATGGCGCCCGACACCTTCGCGGGATCCTTCGGAGGAGCCGCGACCTCTCCGGTCGCCGCGCCCTCCTGACCACTACACGCTGTGACAGCGACCATGGTCGCGGCCACCAGAACCACACACGATCTGCGCATTTCCTCCACCCCTCACTGCACGGCTTACGCCGTCACGCCCAGGAGGGTGCCGCATCGGCTCCCGCTGTCCCGGCCTGATGAGCGCTCAACGTAGACGTAACGCGGTGGCAATGTCCATAGACCGCTCCACCCGAAATTGACGCCTTCATAGAGCCCTGAACTGCGACTTTACTAAACGTTGGCTAAATCAATCGCTACTTGAAGGCATCGGCCGAGGAAGATCCGGCCAGTGCTGGACAACGTTGTCAGGCAATGGTCAGATGTGGTGTCCCGCACGGGACCGCCCAAGCCCTCCTTCCCGAAGGAACGTCACCTTGAGTAGTTATCGGTCGGCAGCCGCACCACCGAGCGGTGACCTGATCGCCGCCCTCGACATAGGCGGGACCAAAATCGCCGGCGCCCTGGTCGACCGGGACGGCGCTCTGGTTCACCGCGCGCGCCGGGCCACCCCGGCGCAGAAACCCGCTGACGCACTCCTCGACTCCGTGTACGAGGTGATAACTGACCTGGCCGCCAGCCCCCTGTGGGCGAAGGTCCAGGCGGTGGGCATCGGCAGCGCCGGCCCGATCGACCTGACACGCGGCACCGTGAGCCCTGTCAACATCCCGGCCTGGCGGGACTTTCCGCTCGTCGAGTCCGTCACAAGGCATCCGGCCCTCGCCCGCCGGCAGGTGCTGCTGGCGGGTGACGCCGTGGCGATGACCGCTGCTGAGCATCGCCACGGAGCGGCACGTGGACGCAGGAACGCGCTGTGCCTCGTGGTCTCCACGGGCGTCGGCGCCGGCCTGGTCCTGGACGGCGGCGTGCACCACGGGCTCACGGGCAACGCCGGCCACCTCGGGCACATCAGCGTCGACTACGACGGCGAGCCCTGCCCGTGCGGCGCGAGAGGATGCCTGGAAACCCTCGCCAGTGGTACCGCCATCACGCGGCACGCTCTTGCCCTCGGCTGGCAAGCACCTCTGACAGCCGATGCGGCGGGGGTCGCGGCAGCGGCCAGAGCCGGGGAGGCGGCGGCACTCGCCGCGTTCGATCGGGCAGCACGCGCACTGGCGGCCGGCATCGCCGCAACGGCGGCGCTGATCGAGATCGACATTGCCGTGGTCGGGGGCGGTGTCGCCCAGTCCGGCGAGGTGTTCTTCGAACCGCTCGCCCGCCACCTGCGGCACTACGCGGCGATGCCCTTCCTGAAGGAGCTGCGCGCCGTGCCCGCTGAGCTGGGACCCGACGCCGGGCTGGTCGGCGCCGCGGTGCTGGCGTCAGCGGGGGTGCCGCCCGTCGCGGCCCTGTTCGGCGAGGGCACCCGGTAGGCGTCGGCGGTGTGGCGCCACTCGGGGGCCGTGTGGTTCCGCTCAGGGGCCGTGTGGTTCCGCTCAGGGGCCGTGCGGTTCCCCTCTCGGGCCGTGCGATTCCCCTCTGGGCTCGTGTGGTTCCCCTCGGGGCTCGGACCTTCGGCCTCTGATCTCGCCGGAGAACCGGCGCCGGGCGCGAACGCCGGGATTCTCGACGGCACCGGCGAGGCGCACACTCCGAGGGTCCGGCGCCGGGCCCGTTCTTCAGGGCAGGCCGGGCGCCGGGTTCAGGCCGAGGACACGGCCAAGGGACCCGAAGTGTTGCCGGCCGGCCCGGAAGGGCTCCGTCCGTCACCTCGGGAGCCGGGTTCGCCGGCTGCCATGCGCATGGCGCGCCATTCACGGGGCGGGAGACCGTAGGCACCCCGGAAGACCCGGCTGAAGTGGGTGGGATTGGCGAATCCCCAGCGCTGCGCGATGGACGAGACCGTGGGTGCCGTCCGGCCGCTGAACGCCAGTTCACGCGCGCAGGCCTCCAGTCTGCGCCGCTGGATGAGCCGGCTGACCGTGATCTCCTCGTCCTCGAAGAGACGGTGGAGGTAGCGCACCGAGATGTGGCTCGCCCTCGCCACGGATTCCGGTGACAGTGCGGTGTCGGCGAGGTTCTCGTCTATGTGGTCACGGACGCGTCGGATCAGCTGATGCCGCGCGTTCCTCACCTCCGTGGCCGTTGCCTCGGTGCTCTCGGCGACCAGGGCGGCGAACACGTCGGTGAGACCGCCGACCAGACCGCTCGCAGCAGACGGGGAGAACGTGTGCGCGGATCCGACGACCGTGGTGACCAGCGCTCTCAGCACCGCCGCACATCCCTGGTCCGTGGTGAACACACTGCCGGTGACGCGGTCGAGATCCTCGTCCGGCACCCCCAGCAGGTGGCGCGGCACGTGCACCAGGCCGGCGGAGAAGCGTTCAGGAAAGTCCAGGGTGTACGGACGCGTCGTGTCGCGGACGGCGAGGTCGCCGGGGTTCGCGACGGTGGTGCGGCCCGCCTGGGTGAACACCGTCCTTCCTGACATCTGGAGGGAGATCGCCACGAGCGGCTCCGGGGAGCGTGCGATGTGGGCCGCCCTGCGGCTGAATCGGTGTGCGTCGGCCTCGACGGCGTACACCCGAAGCGCTCCCACCCCGTGGGTGACGATCCGTCCGTCGAAGGGGCGATCGCCGCGCGGGGCGACGGCCCCGGGCACCAGTGCCTGCTCCACCGTCCGGCGCCATCGGTCGAAGTTGTCTCCGTCTGCCACCGTGGCGGTCGTCAGCACCGAGTTCATCCGGCTCTCCTCTCATCCGTGCGATCCCGGCGGAGACATCGGACACCCGGGCCCGCGCAGGACCGGCAGGTCCTCGGTGTCTCGGCGAGGCGACGGATCTGCCGGCCACGCGCGGATGCCCGTCGCGGAATGGTCCCCTCGTGACGGACCGGGCTGCGGCGCTGTGGCCCGGCTCTCCGCCACGACCAGCCAAACAGGCGGGCTCCCGGCATTCCAGGCAGAACGCGGGCAGAAATGTGGCACGAGGACGGCGGCGGGCCGAAGGCCCTGGCCGATCGGCCACCGGCGCCGGGGGGCGCCCTCCGGCGGCGGCCTGCGGGGGCCGGACCGCCCGTGACCTGCGAGGTCGCGCTGATAAAGTCTGGTGAGCGTTCGCCGGCCCTGCGGCAGGCCTGGTGGGAGAAGGAACCCGTAGTGACCGGTGATCATGGAGCTTTCGGAGCCGCGCTGCGCGGGATGCGGATCGCCGCCTCGCTGACCCTGGAAGGGCTCGCCGAGGCTTCGGGGGTCAGCGTGCGGGGCATCGGGGATCTTGAGCGCGGGCGACGGGCCGCGCCGCAGCGGCGGACCGTGGCAGCGCTCGCGGACGGGCTGCGACTGGGCGACGAAGACCGTGAACGGCTGCTGGCGGCCGCCCGCGCCGGCCGGAGTACGGGGTACAGCCCGGCCGGGGTACGTGCCTTTCCACGCGGGATCGACGACTTCGTGGGCCGGGCCCGCGAACTGACGTCACTCACCGGGCTCGCCGAAGCCGCCGCCGCCCGGAGTGTCCGGAACGGCGGCGAGGGCCGCCGGGCCGCCCTGCCCGTGACCGTGGCGGTCTCGGGTCCACCGGGTACGGGTAAGACCACACTCGCACTGCACGCGGCACGCGAACTGGCCGGCCGGTTCCCGGACGGGCAGTTGGTCGTGGACCTGCGCGGCATGGACGACGAGCCGCCGGGGCCCGCCGAACTGATGCTCACGGTACTCAAGGCTCTCCATGTGTCGGACCGCGAGCTGGCGAAGGCGGGACCCCAGGGGCACCCGGGGCTGTACCGGCGGCTGCTGGCCGAGCGGCGCTGTCTGCTCGTTCTGGACAACGCCCGGGACGAGGGGCAGGTCCGCCCGTTGCTGCCCGGCACCGGCGCGGGAATGGTGATGGTCACCAGCCGTCGCATGCTCTCGGGGCTGGAGAGCGTGGAGCGGCTGCCGCTGGGCGAACTGACACCGTCGGAGGCCGCGGACTTCCTGACGGGGCTGGTCGGAGCGGAACGGGCGGCGGCGGACCCCGCAGCGCTCGCCGACGTCGCCCGGCTGTGCGGACATCTGCCGCTGGCCCTGCGGGTGGCCGGCAACTGGCTGGCCACCCGTACCGGCTGGTCGGTGCGCAGACTCGCCGACCGCCTCGCCCTGGAGGACCGCCGACTGGACGCGCTGGCCGCCGGAGACCTCCGGGTCTCCGCCGCCTTCGACCTCTCCTACCGCCAGCTCACCCCCGCCGCCGCCCGGCTGTTCCGGAGGCTCGCGCTGATCCCGGGCCCGGACGCCGGGGCGGCGGGCGCCGCGCAGCTGACCGGGCAGGAGCTGTTCGACGCCGAGGACACCCTGGAGGAACTGGTCGAGGCAGGGCTGCTGAGCTCGGACGGGGAGCGGTACCGGCTGCACGACCTGGTGCGTCTGTACGCGCGTACCCGGCTGACGGCCGACGAGAGCGCCGAGGACGCGGACCGGGCGGCGGCGGCGCTGGACGACTGGCTGCTGCGGACCACGGTCGTGGCGGGCCGGTGGTTCGAACCGGGCCACGGGGCTCCCCCGGCCGGCTGGCACGGCACGGTCGACCTGTCGTCCGCCGACCTGGCCCTCCGGTGGCTGAAGAGCGAGGGTGCCAACTGGCTCGCCGCGGTGCGCACGGCGGCGGTGACCGGCGAGCACGCGTCCGTGGTGGAGGTGGCGGAAGCGCTGCACTGGTTCTCCGACCAGTGGATCTCCTGGGTGCACTGGCCGGAGGTCTTCGCCACCGCTGTCACGAGCGCCCAGGCTCTCGGAGACCCCCTGCTCGAAGCGACCCAGCTCAACTACCACGCCTGGGCGCTGCTGGTGTGCGAGGGCCGCTTCCAGGACGCCGTCGCACGCGCCGGCCAGGCACTCGCCGCCGCGCGACGGGCGGGGGACCCGATGCAGCAGGCCTGGGCACATCAGTACCGCTCCTGGGCCCTCCGCAAGCTGGGCGATCACGCGAGGTCCGGGAAGGACCTCCGCCGGGCCGCCGAACTCTTCGACGCCGCCGGAGACGTGCACGGCAGTCTCCAGTGCATGCACAACGATGCCCTGAGTCTGATGGCACAGGGACGGCCCGAGGAGGCGCTGGCCTCCTACCGGCGCACCTACGCCTTCCTGGAGGAGAACGGCGACCGCGTCGAACCGCACATCGCCGACATCACCCGTCTCGAACTGCACTCCAGCATGGGTGTGGCATACGCCCGGCTCCAGCAGTGGGACGAGGCTGTCAGTCAGCTGTGGACGGCCCTGCGGGTGTGTCACGCCACGGGCAACACCTCGCTGGAGAGCCGTCGGCTGATGGATCTGGGCCGCGTACTGCTCGATGCCGGGCGGCCGGCGGAGGCCCGGGACGTCTACTCCCGCGTGGCGGCGCTGGGCGCCGACGCCGACCCGCGGGCCGTCGCCGAGGCATGCGTACAGCTCGACGGGCTCCGTAGCACCTGAGGCGCCGCTCATCCCTCACGTCCGTCCCGTGCCGCGGCACGTCAGCTCCCTCGCGACCGGTCGCGACGTCGCCCACGGTAGGCGTCCTCGCATCGGGTTCCTTTCTCTCCGTGCACGAGGACGGTTCCCTCCGTGCCGTGCTCCGTGCGTACCTCTGGGCCGGTCTCTCCCCGTGCGGCTCTCTCCGTGCCGTGCACCACACCGGAGTCCGGTCGTGCGTCCCGTCCGTGCACTGCCAGTACAGAACCAGTGCACAGGTGAACAATTCGCCCGGGCCGGACGGTCCTACCGTGGTGGCCGGGGTCGAGCGGCTGCCCGCCGCTGTCGCGCACAGCGACCGAATTCGCCGGTGGCGGGCCATCCCCTCGAAGCACCCCTTACGACACCCCTTTTCGGCACACCTCCAGGAGATGCACCATGTCCCACGCCGTGGAACCCGTCGTGCCCGTACTCGAACCTGCGGCGGCGGCGTTCGCCGAAGCGACCGCGAACCCTCCGTACCTGTTCGACCTGGCACCCGCGGAGGGGCGCAAGGCCGTTGACGAGGTCCAGTCCGGGCAGATCGCCAAGCCGGCGGTGGACGAGGAGTGGATCACCGTTGCGGGTGGCCCCACGGGCAGTGTCCGGGCGCGGATCGTACGGCCGGCCGGCGTCGAGGGCCCGCTGCCGGTGATCCTCTACATCCACGGTGCGGGCTGGGTGTTCGGGAACGCGCACACCCACGACCGGCTGGTGCGCGAGCTCGCCGTCGGGGCGGGCGCCGCGGTGGTGTTCCCGGAGTACGACCTCTCCCCCGAGGCCCGTTACCCGGTGGCCATCGAACAGAACTACGCGGTCGCCCGGTGGATCGTGACGCAGGGCGCGGCCAAGGAGCTGGACGGCGGCCGGCTGGCCGTGGCCGGCGACTCGGTGGGCGGCAACATGAGCGCCGCGCTGACCCTGATGGCCAAGGAGCGGGGAGATGTCCCGCTGGTCCAGCAGGTGCTGTTCTACCCGGTCACCGACGCCTCCTTCGACACGGGCTCCTACCACCAGTTCGCCACCGGATACTTCCTGCGCCGCGACGGCATGCAGTGGTTCTGGGACCAGTACACGACCGACGAGAGCGAGCGGGCGCAGATCACGGCCTCGCCGCTGCGCGCCACCACCGAGCAGCTCACCGGTCTGCCCCCGGCTCTCGTCATCACCGGCGAGGCCGACGTACTGCGCGACGAGGGCGAGGCCTACGCGGCCAAGTTGCGCGCGGCCGGCGTCCCGGTCACCGCCGTGCGCTTCCAGGGCGTCATCCACGACTTCGTGATGCTCAACGCCCTGCGTGAGACCCATGGGGCCCAGGCAGCCATCGACCTGGCCGTCAGCACGCTCCGCACCGCTCTCGCCGCCCGCTGACCCCGACCGGTCACCCACTCCGGTTCCACCGAGGAGAAGAACAGACATGACCACTCAGCAGTCCCCGACGGTAGTCCTCGTCCACGGCGCCTTCGCCGACGCCGGCAGTTGGGCAGGAGTCATCACCGAGTTGCAAGGCCACGGCGTCGCCGTCGTGGCACCGCCGAACCCGCTGCGGGGACTGGCGGCCGACTCCGCCTACATCGCCTCGGTCGTGTCCCGGATCGACGGTCCCGTCGTGCTGGTGGGGCACTCCTACGGCGGTGCGCTGATCACCGTGGCGGGTACGGCGGAGAACGTGGTCGGCCTCGTCTACGTGGCGGCCTACGCACTCGAAGAGGGCGAGAGCCTGGGCGAATTGCAGGGCCGCTTCCCGCTCTCGCCGCTGGTCAGCAACCTCGACGAATCGACATATCCGGTACCGGGTGCGGAGCCCGCGGTCGAGGTCACCATCAAGGCCGGGGCCTTCCCCCAGATCTTCGCCGCGGACGTCGCCGAGTCCGTCACCCGGGTCCTCGCCGTGGCACAGCGTCCTCTGGCGGCCGGCGCCTTCACCGAGACGGCCGCGGCAGCCGCGTGGAAGACCAAGCCGTCCTGGGCTCTGGTGGCCGGTGCGGACCAGGCCATCAACCCGGACGTGGAGCGCTTCGGAGCCGAGCGGGCCGGGGCGACCGTGGTCGAGGCCGACGGCGCCTCGCACGCCGTCGCGGTGTCCCGCCCGAAGGCCGTCGCGGAGCTGATCCTCGACGCCGTACGCGCGACGAGCTGACAGGAAACCACGTCTGCCGCCCGGCTCATGCCCGCCGGAGCGGCCTGCGGAGGACGGCCATGCTCATAGGCTGCTCCACACCGCTTCGGCGGACGTGACGGGGCGTCGGCACTTCGGCGGACCTGAACGGATCCCTGGCGAGGCGTCCGGATCGGGCGTCCTGCGGTCACTACGGCAGCCGAGCCTCGGCGGTGCCACGTGGCCCGCCCTCGATGACAGGGCCGGTGGCCTCGGCGGCGCCGTGGCGGCGCTGCCGCCGGGTGTATTCGGTGATGGCCTGCCACAGGTGGCGTCGATCGACCTCGGGCCAGAGGTCGCCGGTGAAACAGAGCTCGGCGTAGGCGGTGTGCCAGGGCAGAAAATTCGAGATGCGCTGTTCCTTGCCTGTGCGCCACAGCAGATCGACGTCCGGCATGTCCGGGTCCGCAAGGCACCGCGCGAAGTCCCTCTCACCGATCAGGTCGGGATCGAGCTGACCGCTTCGTACCCGGCGGGCGAGGGCGGCGGCGGTACGGGTGATCTCGTCGCGACCGCCGTAGTTGACGCACGTCGTCAACGTCAGGCCGGTGCAGTCACGGGAGTTGCGCTCGCGCATGTTCAGGACGTCGACCAGGTCCTGCGGCAGACCGTCGACGCGGCCGTGCCAGCGCATCCGGATGTCGAGGTCGTCGGGGAACTCACGCGTCTGCCGGCACAGGAGATCGAGGATCGCACCGGTCTCCTCGGTGCCGCGTTTCCTGTTCTCGGTGGAGAAGGCATAGAGGGTCAGGTGCTTCAGCCCGATGTCCACGGCGCCACGGACGACATCGAGCGTGGCGGCGGCTCCGGCGCGGTGGCCTTCGTGCCGGGGCAGGCCGCGCTGCTGCGCCCATCGGCCGTTACCGTCCATGATGACGGCGACGTGCGTGGGCATCTGTTCGGCGGGGACATGCGGGGGCCGTGCACCACTGGGGTGCGGTGGGGGGCTGCGGAAGGCCGGGCGGCGCGCGGTCGGAACGGCTGCGGACGGGGGGCACTGCTCGGCGTCGCGGCGCGGGGGTGGCACGGTCAGCGGGGTAAGGCTCCAGGCAAGGACCGCACGCGCCCGGGCCGGGGCAAGGAGACGGGCCGTGGTGGCGCGCGGGGGCCTGGGCGGAGTGTGCAGGACGGCGGGGCCCGCGTCGTCCACGGCGTCGAGCTGGGTGCGCAGCAGGGCGGCCATGGCGTCGAGGACGGTTGCGGGGCCGGGGTGCATCCCGCGGGCGAGCGAGGGCTGGGCCACCCATTGGCGGGCGAGGTCCGTCAGATGGGTGATCAGGTCGGCGACGGCGGGGCTCCAACGCCGGTGCGCCAGGTCGTCCGAGCTTCCCGGGTACTGGTGGAGGGCTTGGCCGGGCAGGAGAAGATCGCCCTGGGCGAGGTCGGCCGACAGGTCGGTGAGGATGTCGGTGAGCCGAACGCCGTCGAGGAACTCTTCGTAGACCTCCTGCCTGTCCAGGCGGAGCGTCACCGGCACGCCTGCCCGGTCGAAGAGGTCACGGATCTGATCGAACCAGGGGAGCAGGTTGCCCCGGCCCCAACTGCTCCAGGTGCTCCAGTCGGCGAAGCTTCTGCCGTGGGCGTCGCGCTCGACCAGCCTCATGGCGCCGCGCAGGCCTGACAGGTCCAGGCGCCAGCGCGACGCGGTGTCCACCAGGGCGAGACGGATCGGGTCGGTGCTTGTTCCGGTGGTCAGTTCTCGGTCCAGAGCGGTGACCCACTCGTCGACACGTGCGGCCCGCTCGGCTGCGGTGGCGGTGTGGTCGTCGGCCAGGTCGTCGATGGCGTTGGCCGCCGCCCACAGCGCCCAGCACGCCGGGCGCAGCACGGCAGGCACCAGCTGGATCAGCGCGTACTCTGCCGGGTCCTGCCGTCTGGTGCGGGTCCGGCACAGCCGGTACGCCGACCGGAGCACCGGATCGTCACCGATCACTGCCCGTGAGGACCGGGCCGAGCGGCTTGCCGTCCGCATGGCCGCAGGCGACTGCCGGCCTGAAGAGGTGGAGAACATACTGATCACAACGAGAACCGCATGCCGAGGTTTTCCCCCGTGATCAAGGAATACGGCCGCAGATCAGTTGTCCGCCGTCGTCGGACGTCCGGCCGGTGCCGGTCGCGGCGGGAAGGGAGCAGGGGTGGCGGGCAGGGCACTGCGGGTGCGCCGCTGGAAGGCCAGCAGGGCAAGGAGCGCCGCGGCGGTGAACCAGGCCAGCTCGATGAGCAGGTACCGGGGGACCGTGGTGTGGGAGAAGCCCGCCGCGGTGGCCGCCTGCATGGCGCCGTAGGAGGGCAGGTAGCGCGTGATGCTGTTGCCCGCTCCGGAACTCATGACGGGGTTCTGCAGCGCGAGATCGACGATGCTGGTCATCACGATGGCGAACATCCCTTCCACTTCCTTGCGCAGCAGGGCGCCGAAGCCGACTCCGAGGACGCCGTAGGTCATTCCGGCGCAGAAGAACGCCGCCGCGAGCAGGGCCGGCTGGCGGGGCGTCCAGGTCAGGCAGGTGACCGCCGTCGCGTAGGCGGCCACCAGGGCCGAGGTGAGCGCGAGGCCCGCCACCTTCGCAGCGACCAGGTGAGGCCGGGGGTAACCGGCCATGGCCAGGCGCCGGTCGAAACCGCTGCTGCTGAACGTCGCGGCGAACATCAGGAATCCGGTGATCAACGTGACCGCGTTGAGCGCACCGCTGACCGCGGTGATCTCGTTGCCCCGCGGGGCCAGTAGCTCCCCGGTGGCCCGCAGCCGCAGCCTCGCCGGACTGGCCGGCATCGCCGCGTAGGCGAGAAGCGTCCACAGGGGAAGAAAGGCCGCGATGAGCGCCACGGCGAACCGGTTGCGAGCATGCTCGACCAGCGCGTACCGCGTGGCAGTGACGAACAGCATCAGCTGCCCCTTCATGCTGCCTCCACCGTCTGCGACCGGAGCCGGCCACCGTCCAGGCGCCACAACTCGTCGAGACGCTCGGTGTCGTAGGCGAGATGGGAGACGACCAGAACCGACCGCCCCCGTTCCCGCAGCCGGGATGCGAGCTCCCAGAACCGCAGGTAGGTGTCCCAGTCGAAGCCCTGGTACGGCTCGTCGAGCAACAGCACCTGCGGATCGTGCATCAACGCCAGCGTGACGTTGAGCTTCTGCCGCGTACCCCCGCTGAGCACGCCCGCCCGCTCGTCGGCGTACTCGGCGAAACCGAGCACGTCCATGATCTCCCACGCGTGGCGCAGACCGTCGAGACGGAACGCCGCCTGGAAGAAGGCGAGATGCTGGCGCACGGTCAGCGCGTCGTTCACCACCACCTGCTGCGGGCAGTACCCGAACGCACCACGATGACGGACCGTGCCCCGTGTCGGGCGCAACTCTCCGGCGAGCACCTTCAGCAACGTGGACTTGCCTGCGCCGTTCTCCCCCACCACACCGGTCAGCGCTCCGGCGGGCAGACGCAGGTCGATCCCCCGCAACACCAGCCTCTTGCCATAGCGATGCTGCACACCGACGACCTCCATACCGCGAAACCCCCACACCGCTTGCCCGGACGACACCAGGTCTTAACGACTTCGAAGGGCCACGGGCACGGAGCAGTCGAAAGGCAGCCGACTTCGGGGACAGGCCCCTGGTCCTGGTCCTGGTCCTGCCGAAGGGTGACGCGGGGAAGGCGCTGCGGGCCCCGGGGTCGTGGTCGGCGCGCACTTCACGCCGCACCACCCAGGGGCGTGGAGCGCACGATCCCCACGGCCAGGGCCACGAGGGTTGCGGCATGGCGAGTTCCGGCCGACGCGTCGGCCTCGTCGTTCCTGCCGAGGCCGGCCCGGTGGCGGCAGGGCCGCTCACCCCAGTCGGCTCAGCGCCGCCGACACCAGTGTCCGGACACCGGGCAGGAGCACCGAAGAGTCGGGGGCGAACAGAGGGCTGTGGTTTCCCGGTACGTTGCCGATCTTCTCGGCCAGATCCGCTCCGGGGGCCGCGCCCCACACCGCGGGCGGGGTGGACGTCACGTACCAGAAGTCGTAGGGCACGCCCTCGGGCGCGAGGAGGGAGAAGTCCTCGCTGCCCATCGCGGGGCCGAAGTCGAGCACCGTGGGCGGTCCGAACAGTTCGCGGTGCACAGCGGCGAGCTCGCCGTCGAGGACGGGGTCGTTGACGGTGTTCGGGTAGCCGGGCCGGACGGTGACCTCCGGCGGGGTCGGGCAGCCGGCGGTCCGGCACTCGCCCTCCACGATGCGGCGGACGGCTCTGAGGACGCGGTCCCGCACACTCCCGTCCTGGGTGCGCAGGTTCAGGGAGAGCCGGGCCTCGGCGGGGATGATGTTGTGCTTCGTACCGGCATGGAACTGTCCTACCGTCAGGACCACCGAGTGTGCCGCCGCGACCTCGCGGGAGACCACGGTCTGAAGGCGCGTGACGATGTAGGCCGCCGTCACCACCGGGTCGGTCGTCGACTCGGGGCGGGAGCCGTGACCCCCGACGCCGTGCACGACGACGTCGATGTCGTCGGAGGCCGACATGGTGAGGCCCGGCGTGTGCGGGTAGAAGCCGGCGAGGCCGGGCGCGACGTGCTGGCCCAGTACCACGTCGGGGAGGGGGAAGCGGGTGTGCAGCCCGTCGGCGACCATGGCCGCCGCCCCGCCGCCGGACTCCTCGGCGGGCTGCCCCACGAGGACGAGCGTGCCCGACCATGTGCCGCGGGCCGCGGCCAGCGCGTCGGCGGCTCCGGCGAGCCACGTGACGTGCAGATCGTGACCGCAGGCATGCATCACGCCGTCGACGGTGGAGGCGTACTCGAGACCGGTGGCCTCCTGGACCGGCAGTGCGTCCATGTCGCCGCGCAGCCACACGGTCGGACCGTCGCCGTTGGCGAGAACACCGACCACCCCGGTACCGCCGACGCCCTCCGTCACGTCGTAGCCGGCCGCCCGCAGCCGCGCGGCGAGCTTCGAGGCGGTGCGGTGCTCCTGGAAGGCGAGCTCCGGGTGGCGGTGGAGGTCCTGGTAGAAGTCCGCCAGGGCGGCGGGCTTCAAGCCGGCGGTGATCTCCTGCGTGAGGCGGGCGACGGCGGTCGGTTCGCTCATGCTGCTTCCTCCTTCTCTTCGAATGTCGGTACGCTCGCCAGGAGACGGCGCGTATAGGGGTGCTGTGGGGCGTGGTAGACGTCCCGCACCGGGCCCTGCTCAACCAGTTCGCCCTGACACAGGACAGCGACCTCGTCGCTGACATGGCGGACGACGGCCAGGTCATGGGAAATGAAGATCATCGTCAGGGACAGGGACCGCCGTAGCTCCTCGAGAAGGTTCAGCACCTCCGCCTGTACGGAAGCATCCAGCGCCGAGGTGATCTCGTCGGCGATCAGCACTTCGGGTTCCACGGCGAGAGCACGGGCCACTGCGATGCGCTGGCGCTGGCCGCCGGAGAACTCGTGTGGGTATCTGTCGGCCGCGGAGCCGTCCAGCGCGACGGTCTCCAGCCACCGTTCGACCGTCGCCGCGTGCTTCCCGGAGTCGGCCCGCACGGGGTCGACAGCCTCGGCGATGGCCTCCCCGACCGTCATGCGCGGGTTGAGGGAGGCGTACGGGTCCTGGGAGACGAGCTGCACCCGACGCCGCACCGCAGCGAGCTCCTTGCGCCCGAGGCCGGTGAGATCCTCCCCGTCGAGGAGGATGCGGCCCGTCCTGGCGGGGTGGGTACCGACGATCGCCCTGGCGATGGTCGACTTCCCTGAGCCGGACTCGCCGACCAGGCCGAGGGTCTGCCCTGTCCGGACCCCGGTGGACACGCCGCGCAGCACGGTTCGCGCGCGTCGGCCGTGGCCGAAGGCGACGGTCAGGTCCTCGACGGCCAGCTTGTTCGGGGACGAGGTCATCCGGCCTGTACCTCCTGTCGTACGGCATGGCAGGCCACGTCGTCGACCAGACGCGGCCGTTCGGTCGCGCAGACCGCGTCGAGCGCCACCGGGCACCTGTCGGCGAAGGCACAGCCCCGTGGCCGGTCGGCGGGCGCGGGCGGGCGGCCCGGGATCGTGGCGAGCGGTGCGCGCTCCCCGCTGCCCGTGTCGCGCAGTCGCGGGCTCGCGGCCAGCAGCGCCCGCGTGTACGGGTGCCGGGCGCGGCCCGCCCGCAGGCCGGCCGCGGACAGTTCCTCGACGACACGTCCCGCGTACATCACCACGACCCGGTGGCACACCGTGCCGACGACGCCGATGTCGTGGGAGATGAGGAGCACGCTGGTGCCACGCCGGTGGTTGATGTCCTTCAGGACGTCGAGGACTTCGGCCTGGACGGTCACGTCGAGGGCGGTGGTCGGTTCGTCGGCGACGATCAGCCGCGGACCCGGCAGCAGCGCGGCGGCGATCATCGCGCGCTGCCGCATGCCGCCGGACAGTTCGTGCGGATACTGCTTCATGACCCGGGCGGGTTCCTTGATGCGTACCTGCTCCAGGGCCTCGACAGCCCGCCGGTCCGCATCGGCCCCGCGCACACCTTGGTGCACGCGGAGTGTTTCGGTGAGCTGACCGCTCATCCGCAGCGCGGGGTTGAAGGAGGACGACGGTCCTGGAAGACGATGCCGATCTCGGTCGCCAGACGCCTGGGATCGGCTTCGGGGCCGGCCAGGTCGAGGTCGTCCAGGGTCAGTTCGGCCGCGTGGGCGGACAGCCCCTCCGGCAGGAGCCGGGCCACGCTCATGGCCGTCAGCGACTTGCCGGAGCCGGACTCCCCCACCAGGCCGACGACTTCACCGGGCATGACGTGGAAGGAGACGTCGTCGACGAGACGGGTGCCGTCCGGCAGGACCACGGCCAGGCCGTCCACCGTCACCAGGGCGTCGGCGGGAGCCCGGTGCGAGGGCGTGGCCACGGCGGTGGGACGTACCGCTGCGGCCTTCGCCCTCCCACCGCGGGGATCGAGCGCTGCGGCAAGGCCGTCGCCGACGAAGCCCGCGAGGACGCCGGTGACGGTGATGGCCACCGCCGGGCCGATCGCCTCGGCGGGGTTGGTGTAGAGCGACTGCAGGCCGGAGTTGAGCAGCGCGCCCCAGTCGTAATCAGGTGCCTGCACGCCGACTCCCAGGAAGGAGAGGCCGGACAGGGCGACGAGCACGTTCGCGAAGGCCACCGACAGCAGTACCAGCAGCGGCCCTGAGATGTTCGGCAGGAGGTGCCGGACGAGCACGCGGTACGGCGGTACGCCCATCAGGCGCGCCTGCGTCACGAAGTCGCGCTGCGCCACGGAGGCAGCCATGTTCGCCGTGAGGCGGGCGAAGGCGGGGGCGCCGCCCAGGCCGATCGCGAGGACGGAGGCAGTGGGCCCGGTCCCGAGGACCGTGGCGATCACCAGCGCGAGGATGAGCGCCGGGTAGGAGATCATCACGTCGATCAGGCGCAGTCCCAGCTCGCGGACACGCCGTCCCGACACCCAGACGCCCGTGCCGAGCAGAATGCCGGCGACCGCGGCGATCGCAGTCGCGGCGAGGGTCATGACCAGGGTGAGGCGGGTGGCGACCAGGGTCCGGGCCAGCACGTCGCGGCCGAGAGCATCGGTGCCGAGCCAGTGTCCGGCGCTCACGTGCGCGCGGGCGGCGCCGCTCAGCACGGTCGCCTCCTCCTCCAGGAGAAGGGGCGCCGCGATGCCGAGGACGACGATCAGTCCGAGGCCGGCGAGGGACACGACCAGGGGTGCGTTCCACCGGATGCGGCGCATCAGCGGCCTCCCTTTCCGGCCAGGGTGCGCGGGTCGAGCAGCGCGAGGACGAGGTCGACGAGCAGGTTGAGCAGGGCGGCGAGCAACCCCAGGATCAGGACGCAGCCCTGGATGACGGGGTAGTCGCGGACGAGGAGCGCCTCCACGACGCGTTGCCCGATGCCGGGCCAGGCGAAGACGGACTCGACGACGACCGTGCCGCCGAGCAGCCCGGCGAGGATCAGCCCGCCGAGGGTGAGCGTGGCGGTCAGCAGGTTGGGCAGGGCGTGGCGGGCGTACAGACGCAGGGGCGGCAGGCGGCGGCCCCGCGCGGTCCGCATGTAGTCCTGGGCAAGGACGTGGGTGGCCTCGCTGCGCACGATGCGGGCCATGACGCAGGTGGCCGGCAGCACCAGGGCGGCGATGGGCAGCACCGTCGACACGAGGGTCTCGGCGCCTGCCGCCGGGAACCAGCCCAGCTTGATGGCGAAGCCGAGGACGAGGAGGGTGCCGATGATGTATTCGGGTGTGGCGCCGACCGTCCCGGTCACGAAGGTGAACGAAGCGTCGGTGCGGCGGCTGCCGCGTGCTGCGGCGGCCAGTCCGACCGGCACGGCGAGCACCAGCACCATGAGGACGGAGAGGAGCGCGATCTCGGCGGTGAACGGCAGGCGGCCGCCGATGATCTCGGCCACGGGCTCCTGCGTCTGGAAGGAGGTGCCCATGTCGCCGCGGAGCAGACCGCTCGTGTACGTGCCGAACCGTACGAGCAGCGGCTGGTCCAGGCCGAGGTCGTGGCGGGCGAGCTCCACGTCGGCGGGGGTCGCTTCGGCGCCGGCGACCACGCGCGCCGGGTCGCCCGGGATGAGCTGCACCATCAGGAACGTGCCGGCGACGAGCGTGACCGCGACGGCGGTGAGCCCGACGAGACGCCGGACGAGAAAGGTGCTCCAGGGGCCGAGCCGCGCCGAGCGCCCGGCCCCCGCGGCCGTCCCCACGGCCGGTGCCGCCGCCATCAGCCGGTGACCCGGAGCGTGGAGACCGAAAGGGACCCGCCCGGCATGGCGAAGGAGACGCCCTTGCGGGCGACGTAGTGCACGTCGACCGTGGCCAGCGGGATCACGTCGTTGGCCTTGAGCAGCGCCTCCTGGGCCTTCTGCCAGGCGGCGCACTTGGCGTTGCGGTCCGTGGTGGAGGTGGCGGCGGCATAGTTCTCGGCGTAAGCCGCGTTCTTCACCGCGCCGTAGTTGAGACCGCCCTTGGCCGGCTCGGGGCCCAGGAAATAGGTGCCACCGCGCGCCAGGGTGCCGCTGATCAGCGGGAAGACGGTGACGTCCCAGTCGCCCTGGTTGGCGGTGACGTCGGTTGCCCAGGCGGCGTTGTCGGCGTTGGTGAGCTTCACCTCGGAGCCGGCGGCGCGCAGGGCCTCGGCGACGTAGGAGTTGCCTGCGCCGCCGGCCACCGCGTTGGAGCCCTCCAGCTTGATGCTGACGCCCCTCAGGACCTGCTTCGCCGCAGCCGTGTCCGTCCTGGTCAGCAGGGAGCCGTCGGTGGAGACGCACGCCGCCTTCTCGTCCACGTACGAGGTGAGGGACTGTCCGGTGCCGCCGAAGACGTTGTTGAACGCCTTGACGCTGACCGCCTGCGCGATCGCCTTGCGGACCTTCGGGTCGGCGCCCGGGCGCCCGGGGCGCTGGTTGAAGGCGATGTAGTTGCGGATGAACGGTGCGGATCTGACCGTGAAAGTATCGTTGCCCGTGAACCGCGTGGCGTCCGTGCCGGTGAGGGGGACCAGGTCGAGGGCGCCGGTCTGCAGCTGGTTGGCGAGGGTCGACTCGTTCTTCGAGATCTGGACGCGCAGGCGGTCGGCCGGCTCCCCCGCGGGCATCGAGGCGAACTGCGGATACGCCTTGAATCCCTTGCGCAGCCGCAGTTCGTACGAAGCGCCACGCCGTGCCGTCACCATTTCGTACGGGCCGGTGGCCGCGCCCTTCACGGCGCCCCGGGCGAGCGCGGCGGTGCCCGCGTCGAGGCCGGCCTTGCAGACGATCCCGGCGGCGGTGCCGGACAGGCCGGCGAGGACCTCGCCCCACGGGGTGGCGGTGGTGATGGTGACGGTGCCGGCCGCGTCGTCGCCGGTGATCGTGGTCTTCTCCCCTGTGTTCGCTGCGCCGAAGGTGAGCAGGGCGCCGGCCGAGTTCATCCGGTAGCGCTTCAGCGAGGCGACGACCTGCGAGGGAGTGAGCGCCGACCCGTCGGAGCAGGTCAGGCCCTTCTTCAGAGTCAGCGAGGTCTTCGTCGGCGTGGACGTCCAGGTGTCGGCGAGACCGGCGACGAACGTACCGCCGTCGTCCAGGCCGATCAGCGGCTGGTACAGCAACGACGTGAGGGCGTAGTCCGTCGAGCCCGCGCCCTTCGCCGGGTCGAACGAGGTGACGTCGGAGGTGAATCCGACCTTGACTGTGGCCCCGCCCTTGTCGCCGCTCGATGAAGGATCGCCGGTCGGGCCGGTGGTGCAGGCGGAGGCCAGGAGGGAGGTGGCGGCGACCGTGATGGCGCCGGAGAGGAACCGCGAACGGGGCATGGAGGACTCTCCAGGACTGAGAACTGTGAAGGGGCCGAGGGCTGGGCGGGGCGAAGGACTGGCACGGGACGGGGACTCGGACGGGCCGTGGGCCGCCGATGTCCGGGAGCGCGGGCAGTGCTGCGGTCTGTTGCGGCATACAGAACAGGCCACTTCCCTCCCGACCCCGCAATTGCAAGAATCCGCATCGGAAAGGTGATCGCATGCATGAATCCGCAGGGCCCGTGGGCGTAAGGGCCGCCACCACCCCGTCCCGGGGAACACTCGATGAACTCGATCTCGCCCTCGTCAACGCCCTGCAGATGGCGCCCCGTGCCCCCTGGGCGCAGCTGGCCCGTCCGCTCGGCGTGGACGCGGCAACGCTCTCCCGCCGCTGGTCCCGGCTGCGGGAGTCCGGTGAGGCATGGGTCACCTGCTACGCGTCTCCCTCCCAAGTCACCTACGGCGCCCTGGCCCTGATCGAGGTGTCGTGCGTGCCGCAGGCCCGGGAAGCCCTGGCCGACCAGCTCGCCCGGCACCCGCAGGCGATGAGCGTGGAACTGGTGGCGGGATCCTGCGACCTGCTCCTGACGGTGGCCACGGCGTCCATGTCGTCGATGAGCGGGTACGTACTCGCACTCGGCCGTATCGAGGCGGTGACCGCCACGCGCACCCACCTGGTGCAGCACGTGCACCGGGACGGCAGCGAGTGGCGCATGGACTCCCTCTCCCGCGACCAGAGGCGCGACCTCGCCGAGACCGAGGACAGCGGCGCCCACACTGCCGTCGCGGCCACGCTCACGCCCGAGGACCGTGTCCTGCTGCGCGCCCTCGCCGAGGACGGCCGCCGCTCCGTCACCTCGATCGCCGCCGAACTGGGCCGTCCGGAGTCAACGGTGCGACGGTCGCTGCACTCTCTGCTCCAGGGCGGCAGAGCGGTACTGCGCTGCGACGCCGCCCACCTGTACGCGGGCTGGCGCAGCTCGGCCACTCTCTGGATGTCCGTGCCGCCCGCCCAGCTCATGGCTGCGGGCGACGAATTGAGCCGCCTGCGGAACACTCGTATGGCGGCGTCGGTGTCCGCCGAGGCGAACCTGCTGAGCGTGGTGTGGCTGCACGCCTTGGACGACCTCGGTCGCTACGAGGTCCAAGCCGCCGCGCGGATCACCTCCGTCCGCGTACGCAATCGGGCCGTGAACCTGCGCTGGATCAAGCGCATGGGCCGCCTGCTCGGTGACGACGGCCGCAGCACCGGCTGCGTCCCGGTCGACCCGTGGCACCCGATCGCCTGAACCACGCCCGTCCGAGCCGCCCCTCCCTCCGGGCCCCGTCCGACTCGCTCCTTCCCGAGCCCGCAGCTGCGCTTTCCGGCACGCCGCCCCCGGTCCTGGCGGATTCATGCAATCCGCAGGCCGGATGGGGCCGGTCCCTGAGGCTGACACCACCGCCGGACGACAGCCGACCGACCGGCACACCGACCGACCGGCCTCAGCCTCCGCACGGGAAGGACGCCACGCCCATGCCCAGCCGCACCCCCGCCTGCGACGACCTCGTCCACCTCAGCGCCACCGACGCCCTCCAGCTCTTCGCCCGCCGTGCGCTGTCGCCCGTCGAACTCATGCGGGCCGTCGTCGACCGAGCGGAGAAGGTCGAACCACGCATCAACGCCTTCACCGAGCGGCTCTTCGACGAGGCCCTGGAACAGGCCCGGCACGCCGAGGCCCGCTACCTCGGCAAGGACGGCCTGGACCCCCGTCCGCTGGAGGGCATCCCGGTCGCGGCCAAGGAGAAGCACGCCATCCAGGGCCGCACCCTTACCGAAGGCTCCCTCGCCCACAAGGGCCGCATAGCCACGGAGAACGCCCCCGTGATCGACCGCATACTCGGCGCGGGCGGCATCATCCACGCCCGCACCGCGACCCCGGAGTTCTCCCTCAGCACCTACACGCACTCCCGTATGTGGGGCATCACCCGCAACCCGTGGAACCCCGACTTCACCCCCGGTGGCTCCTCCGGCGGCGCGGGCGCCTCCCTCGCCGCCGGTACGACCCTGCTCGCCTCGGCCTCCGACATCGGGGGCTCCACCCGCATCCCGGCCGCCTTCACCGGAACCGTCGGCTTCAAGGCCCCTTACGGACGCAACCCCGGCCTCGGCGTGCTCACCGCAGACCACTACCGCGGCGACGGTCCCATGGCCCGCACCGTGGACGACGTCATCGCCTTCCAGAACGTCCTGGCCGGCCCCGACCCCCGCGACCACACCTCGATCCGCCCCAAGTCGACCCTGCCCACCGCGTACGAGGACGTGACCGGCGCACGTGTCGCCCTGTGCGTCCGACTCGGTGCGTACGACGTCCATCCGGAGATCGAGGCGCACACCCGCGCCGCCGCCCAGGCTCTCGCCGACGCCGGCGCACACGTGGAGGAGATCACCCTCCCCTGGACGCGCCTCGACCTGCTGACCGCGGTCGCCGGCCATTTCTCGTCCCTCTTCGGCGCCCTCGTCGTCGAGGCCGCCGAAAGCCACCGCGACCTGCTCAGCCCGTACACGGTCGCCTTCGCCGACACCATGAACCGCGCCCGCACCCAGGTGAGTTACCTCGACTCCCTGCGCGCCGAACACCGGTTGCAACGAGCGCTCGCCACCGCCATGGACGGATTCGACGCACTGATCTGCCCCACCACCGCCGTTCCCGGCTGGCACGCGGGCGACGACCTCGCGGGCGACAAGGTCGTGGTGCGCGGCGAGGAAGTGGCCGACACCCTGTGGAGCGCCATGACCACGCCTTTCAACATCAACAACCGCTGCCCCGTGCTCAACGTTCCCTCCGGCATGTCGAGTTGGGGAGTCCCCACCGGCCTCCAGATCGTCGGCCACCCCTACGACGACCCCGCTGTCTTCCGCATCGGCAAGACGCTGGAGACCCTCTGCCCCTGGTCGTACGCCCAGATCGAGGACAGCCTGCCGTAGACCGGCGAGCAGTGCCGACGCGCCCGCCCACGCAGGAACGCGTGGTCGGCGCCCACCCACCACCAACCAGCCCACGTCGAAAGGCAGCTCCTGTGAACGCCCCTGAACCCGATCTGCTCTGGCCGGCCTACGACCACCCGGGCGCCCTGGCGACGATCGAGTCCGTCGCGCTCGAGGACCGCGGCCTGCCCGGTTCCACGTACGGCCTACTGGCACGCGCCGCCGCCTTGTGGCCGGACCGGCCGGCTCTCACCGTGCTGCCCAGCGCGGAGCAGTGGACGCGCGGCGAGACGGTGTCCTTCGAGCAACTGCGCGATCAAGTACACCGCATCGCCAACCTCTTCCACCGGCACGGCGTCAGCCGTACCACCGCCGTGGGCCTGCTGACCCCCAACGCCGGCCTGCTGCCCGCCACCCTCCTGGCCGCCCAGCTCGCGGGCTGTGCGGCGCCGGTCAACCCGGCGCTCGCCGCGGAGCACGCCGAACGGCTGCTGGGTCTGGGCGGCGCGACGGTCCTGGTCGCGGCCGGACCCGAACTCGACGCCGACGCATGGCGGACGGCCCGCACCGCTGCGGCGTCACTCCGCTGCTCGGCGCTGTTCGCGCTGCGGCCGGTCGGCGCACCCGAGCTCGCGCCCGAACTGGAAGGGATCGAGGGGGTCCACGTCGCCTATCTGCACGTCGAGGCCGCCGCCCAGCCGGCAGAACTCCATCCTGGTGTGGTGCCTCCGAAGGCCGGCGACCTGGCCTCGTACTTCCACACCGGCGGCACCACCGGCGCCCCCAAGCTGGCCGCGCACACCCACGCCAACGAGGTGACCGACGCCTGGATGATCGCGGCCAACAGCACGTTGGACCCCGATTCCGTACTCTTCGCCGGACTGCCGTTGTTCCATGTCAACGCCTTGGTCGTCACCCTGCTGGCACCGCTGTTCCGCGGTCAGCACAGCGTGTGGACCGGCCCTCTCGGCTACCGCGAACCGGCGCTCTTCGCAGTCTTCTGGAAGATCGTCGCGCATTTCCGGATCGCCACCCTGTCGGCGGTCCCGACCGTCTACGCCGCCCTCGCCCGGATTCCGCTCGACGCGGACATCACCTCGCTGCGCTTCGCGATCGTCGGCGCTTCCCCCCTGCCGCCGGCGGTACGCGCGGCGTTCGAGCACCACACCGGCGTCCCACTCTGCCAGGGGTACGGCCTCACCGAAGCCACCTGCGGCAGCGCTCGGAGCTTCTTGCACGAGCACCAGCGCCCGGAGGCCGCGGGCCAGCGCATGCCCTACCAGCGGGTGAAGACGGTACGGATCGACAACGACGGCACCTGGCACGATCTCCCGCAGGGGGAACCCGGCATTCTCGCCATCAGCGGCCCCACCGTCTTCCCCGGCTACGTCGTCGGGCACGACGAGACCGGACCGCGCATGGACACGCTCGGCAGTGTGCGCGACGGCTGGCTCAACACGGGCGACCTCGCGCGCGTGGATTCCGACGGATTCATCCACCTGCTCGGCCGCGCGAAGGACCTGATCATCCGCGGCGGCCACAACATAGACCCCGCCGTCGTCGAGGACGCCCTCCTCGCCCACCCGGCCGTCACCGGCGCAAGCGCCGTCGGACGCCCCGACCCTCACTCCGGCGAGGTCCCCATCGCCTACGTCACCCTCAGGCCCGGCACGACCGGCACCGGACCCGACGAGTTGATCGCCTTCGCCGCGCAGCACGTACCCGAGCGAGCCGCGGCCCCCAAGGACGTCATCATCCTGCCGGCGCTGCCGGTGACCGACATCGGCAAACCCTCCAAGGTCCCTCTGCGCCTCGACTCCACGCGGCGCGCGATCTCCACGGCCCTGGCCGGCATCGGCATCGCTGTCGCCGACGAACAGATCCGATGCGAACTGGCGGACGGCCGCCCCATGGTTTCCCTTCCTCCCGTCGCCGACCCCGGCCGACGCCGCCGGATCATCGACCGACTCGCCCCGTACGACGTGAACTGGGCGTTCGCCGACCACGGCAGTTCGTGAGGCAGCCCTGCCGTCACCACAGCGTCTTTTTCATTCCCGCCACTGTGCTGGGCGATGATCCGCACAGACGACTGGCGACCGTCGCTGGGATTCTCTGTCGGTGCTGTGATTGCGTCGGGGATCACGCTGGCCGCAGGCACGACCCGGGGTTTCCTGATTCTGGCGGCATGCGAGGCGGCCTTACTCCGGTGGCCGGCGCGCGGTCCATGCGGATGCGCGCCAACGTGGGGCGATACATGCCGACCGCGGCCGGCAGGTCCGGCCCACCGGTCCGCTCCACATCCAGCGCGGCAAGCACCGCGAAGCTGCGCAGATCAGCCGCACTGTCCCGTTTCGCGAGCGTCTTTACGTCGTCCACTTCGGGAACAGGTCGAGCACTGGCCTTGTCCACCGGAACAGGTTCTGGCTCAATTTCCGTGGAGGGCTGACTGAGTGTGAGGTCAGTGGCGAAGCCGGCCCGGCCGGACATCTGAGCCGAGGCGTACTCGGTCGGCCGCGGCCGTCGGGCATGATCTGCTGGACGGGACGGCGCGGGGGCGCGCCCTTCCGGAGCACCGACCGGGGGGACACGTTGTGGAGTGGGGAACGCTGGTCGCCACACTGGGCGGCGGTCTGATCGCGATAGCGGGCACGGTTCTGGCCGACCGTCTACGCACCCGTCAGGAACACCGTCGCAACCTTCAGGCGCGCCGCCGGGACGTGTACACGGAGTTCATCGCGGCGGCGGGCGCGGCCCATACCGAACTGCGCCGCCTCGCGCAGAGCGGCGCCGAGGCGACCGACCTGGAGGAAGCAAGCCGCCTGGCGCTGACGGAGGCCCGCATCTACGAGGTGCGCGAGCACCTCTTCCTCGACGCCAGCGCCAGGATCGCGGGAACGGGCCAGACCATGTTCGAACGCCTCCGCGCCCTCCGAAAGACGGTCGCCGCGGGCGCCGGCATCTCGACCCCCGCATTCCACAACATCTACCACCCCTACCTGGACGCCGTCTGGGCCTACCGTGAGGCCGTCCGCAACGAGCTGGAGGGCCACGCCCTCACCCCGACCGACTTCGGCTGGTCCGCATGGGACGGCCGCGAGCGCTGCCCACACTGCGCGCAGCGCGGGACGGACACGGCGCCCGATCAGCGCTGACCCCGCGCCAGCCACGATCGGCGGGAACAGCAGCTTCTCCAGCCGGAGCACCATCGCTTCGGACGGTAGGAGCGGCCTCAACCGTCACCCACGGTGTACGCCTCACCGAATAGGTGCCAGAACCGCAAAAGGGCAGGCATGTGCGAGTCCTCGGACTCAGGAGTGGAAAGACCAGGCCGGCGAATGGATTCAGCCGGCCTGTCAGCGGTCCACGGCGCAGGTCAACCGGCCCTGTCAGGGCAGTGGGACCAGATCGCTGAGGCGTCCAGCCATGTGACACGGCCGCGCTAGGCGTGGACCGCCGACGCGCCGGAGGCCCGTGGCCTACCCAGCGCGCGGTGCTGCACGTCCCGGCCGGTGCTGCAATTTCGGCGCCCTGCAGGGCGCCGGCCCGGCGGTTGTGGCCGGGCCGGCGGGTGCTCCCTGTCCGATAACGCCGGGCCTGGGTTTCCGGCGGGTGCGGTGGGGCAACTGGGGGCGCAACTGATGTCGGGTGCGGGGCAGCGGCTGTGGTCAGGCTGTGGTGCAGGTCCTGCCGCTGAGGGTGAAGGTGGTCGGGGCGGTGTTCGTGGCGCCCCTGTTGGCGATGAAACCGAGAGTGACGGAACCGCCGGCGGTGACGGTGTCGGTGTAGGAGGCGGGGATCACGCTCACGGAGCCGCCTGTCTGGGTGGGGGTACCGCCCCACATGTTGTTGATGGTCTGGCCGTCGGTGAAGGTGAAGCCGAGCTTCCAGTTGCTGACAGCGGCGGCGCCGGTGTTGCGGATGGTGATCTCGCTCTGGAAGCCGCTTCCCCAGTCCCCCACCAAGCGGTAGCCGACGGAGCAGGTGCCCGCCGGGGTGCCGGTGGTGGTAACGGTAACGGTGGCCGAGCGAGTGGAGCGGTTGCCGGCCGCGTCCTTGGCGTAAACGGCGTAGGTGTAGGCCGTGTTGCCGGACAGCCCTGGGACCACGGCGCGGTTGGACGCCGAGCCGGCCACCCCCGTCTCGGTGCCGCCGGTGACACGGACGACGTCGTAGCCGGTGACACCCACGTCATCGGTGGAGGCCGCCCAGCTCAGTGTCGCGGAGGTGGCCGTCACCTCGGAGGCGGTGGGAGCCCCCGGAGCGGTGGGCGCAGCGGTGTCACCGCCGGGATCACCGGGGGTCTGACTGAGCAGGTGCGCCTTGAACCCCTCACCGTAGGTGCTGGTCGGTGTGCCGTTCCAGTCCTCGATGAGCACACTGCCACCGCTGCAACCCCAAGGGTTCCAGGTCCAGGCCGTGTACCCGACCTTGTTGGCGTCCGCCCAGGCCATCACCTGGTCGATGTAGTCATGGGCGCAGGTGTTCTGACCGATCTCGCCGGCCTGGACCGGCACCTGGGCGGCGACCGCTCCGATGTTGCTGTCCCAGCACGAGGTGGTCACGCAGCCGTTGAAGTTGTAGGAGTGCCATGAGGCCATCAGATTGCCGGTGGGGTCGGCCGGCTTGAACTCCAGCCACCGACTGAGGTTGTTCGTCCACTCCAGACCGCCCGACATGATCACGTTGGTGGCACCGGTGGCACGCACCGCGTTGACGAGGCTCTGCATGCCGGCGACCGGGTAGGTGATCCCGGCGCAGGTGCCGCCGTCACGCAGACAGGTCCATGCGGCTGTGGCGTCGGACCAGTTGTTGGCCGCGTCCGGGTACGGCTCGTTGAACAGGTCGAAGATGACCGCTCCGTTCCCCTTGAACATCGTGGCCACCTCGGACCAGAACGTGGGGGTGTAGCGCGCATCCGGCATCGGCTTCTGACAGGTGGCCGCGACGTCCGGGCAGCCTCCGCCGGGGCCGGTGTACTCGCCCCAGGTCCAGTGCAGGTCGAGGATCACGTTGATGCCGTTGGCCACCAGGAGGTCCGCGTAGGTCTTGACCGCCTGCTGGTACGCCGCCGCGCTGGGCGCTGTCGGAGGTAAGTTCCCGGTGCCCAGCCAGCACTCCTCGTTCAGCGGGATCCGGACAGTGTTGATCTTCCATGCCTTCATCGCGTCGACGGCCGCCTGGTCCGTCGGCCCGTCGAATATCTCCTTGCCCTGGACACAGCCGAACTCCCCGCCGGAACGGTTGACGCCCAGTGGGCGGAACGTGGAATTGGACCCGGTGACCAGGCGGTTGCCCGAGACGTGGAGTGCCGGCGCCGGGGCGACCGCCGATGCTCTGCCGTCCACGGCTGACTGACCGGCCGCCGTCGAGGCGACTGCCGAGGCCGGGCCGCCGAACCCGGCCACCGAACCCGCCATAAGCACTCCGACAACGCCGAAAACCCGAAGGGCTCTTCGCATGCTCATCCCATTCTCCCTCAACGCACGTATATGACCGATCACTCCATATGGGACCGCCCGCCGAGAGACCGGGCCTCAGAGCAGGTTCCATAGGGGGCAATGCGCCTCTACCTGGCTGGATGACCTTCGATACTGCGCATAACGCTGTTCCGACGAGCGTGGGAGCGCTCCCACAGGAAGTGAGCGTAGACGCGCCGGGCAATCGGACGGAAGCTCTCTGCGGGACTTGTTTCTGACGTCGAACCCTGAAGCCTTCGGACGCGGGCAGAGGAGGGGGGTCGACGAGAGCGGGATGGGGGCGATTCGTTCGCGCGACGAAAGTCCGAATGGCTCAGCTCCCGCATGGTGAACCGATCCGGATCTGATGGAGGCTCGATTCCCTGAGAGGATCGAGTCATGGCCCGTCCGTCCCCCTACCCTGCCGAGCTTCGCGAGCGCGCGGTAGGCATGGTCGCGGAGATCCGTCCGAACTGCCCAACTCGAGTGGGCTGCCCTGAAAGCGGTCGCTGCGAGGCGGCAGAGTGTTGCCTGGACGTTCCGCCCACCGCCCGTCGCAGCGCACTGTCGATCAGACTCATGACGCCAAATCCGCCCCATGGAGTGGCCATCAGAGCGCCTGAGCAGGGACACAACGGGCCTGACACTCCACCAGAACGGGCGTCACGAGCGTCATTTCAGCGTCAAGACATCGCCCGTAACGCCCACACGGCACATACCGCGCACCTACAAAATCCCAGGTCAGGCGTCCTTCTTCACCGGCTCCAAAATCGCCACGCACTCCACATGGTGCGTCATCGGAAAGGTGTCATAAGCAGACCTCCTCAACTTAACCGCAGGTCAGAAGGCATTTGACGGCTCCGCCGAAGGGCCCTTGAACGATCGGAGCGCCAAACGAGGCGGCACCGGTGTGCAGTCGAGCCATGACCCCATGATCTTTCAACGCTCGTGTGATCCTCATGAGCATCGAACGGAACAAGGAGATCGCCCCCCGGCTGGTGGAGGGCTTCTCCGCAGACGGCGCCATCAACGCGACCTTCGCCCTTCTACCGCGAGGACGCCGTGTGGACTGAGGTTCTCCCGACGGCCCGTAGTCACGAGCTGTCCGGCCTTGGGGAACAGGCGGAGCCGTAGTCGGCGGGCTCCCGGAGCCTGGCCCTGCCGGTCAGGGCGAGCATCGGCATCCAGGCCAGCAGCTCCAACCGTCACCACCCGGATCAGATGTTCTCTTCAGGCGGGCAGCGCATGTCGTCGCCTCTCAGCCCGTCGCGTGCCATGCCGTTTTGCCGGGGGTGGTCACCGGCTCCGGGCAGAGAGAGGGCGGTCCGGAATTCATGCCGCGCCTCTGCGCGACGGCCTGCCGCCGCGTACGTGTTACCGAGACGGATGCGGACCTCCATCTCCAGCCATGTGCTCGCGCTCTGTGTGAGGGTGGACAGGGCTTCGTGGTGGATGTCGACGGCAGAGTGCAGACTGCCCTGGACATGTTCCGCAGTGGCGAGACGGGACAGGCTCGCCGCGTGCAGTGGCAGGTCTTCAGCCTCGCGGGCCAGTTCGACCGCCTGCCGCAGCAGGTCAGTGGCCTCCGTGTGCCGGCCCAGAGCCAGGTGGGCATCGGCGGCGAAGCACAGGGCATTGCTGATCGTTCTGGGGCGGCCGTTCCTTTGGGCGATGGCGATGGCGACGGTGTAGTGCTCGAGCGCCTGCTCGTGCCGCCCCTGCTGGGATCGGATCGCGCCGAGATTGCAGAGCGCGATCCCGGTCAGCCAGCCGTCGCCGAGCCGGGTCGCCAGCTCCACCGCCTCACTCAGGTGAGCAACCGCGTCCTCGATGCCGCCCAGCATCCACTCAGCGGCCCCCATCCCGGCGACGGTCCGAGCCTGGTTCCGCAGATCGTCGTGGCCGCAGCCGTGGCGCCGCGCTTCGGTGAACCAGGTGTACGCCTGCCGGAACCGCCCCTGGTAGATGTCGACCATTCCCATGCAGTTGCGCAGCGAGGAGTACATCCGCCGGTCGGCGGCCATGTCTGCGCACGGCAGCGCAAGCTCCAGGGCTGCGCGGCACTCGTGGAACCGGCCCTCGTGGACCAGGTGGTCGACCAGGGCTTCGGCGATCCGGCAGGCGTGGTCGAACTGCCCGGCGGCGGCCGCGTAGGCCACCACGTCGACCAGTTCTCCGCCCGCCGCCTTCAGCCATGCCGAGGCTTCCCGCCAAGTCGGGAACGGGGAACCATCCGTGCTGGCGGAGCCGGTTGAGAAACCTTCGGGGCCCCAGTCGCTGGCGATGCGGCCTGCGGCCGTATAGAGGTGCAGGACAGCGGCGCGGTCTGCGGCCGCCTCCTCGGGCGCTTCGGTGGCGAGTCGCCGCGCGTGTGCCCGTACGAGATCGTGCAGCCTGTAGCGGCCGGAATGCGGCTGCTGCAGCAAGCTCGCGTCGACCAGTTCTTCCAGGATGTTCTCGGCGTCCTCACGGGAGTTGCTCAGCATGGCGGCGAGGGTGAGCACGTCGAAGCGTGCGGTCGGGGCCAGGCCCAGTGCGCGGAATCCGCGCCGCTGTTCGGGCGTGAGCTGGTCGTACGACATCCTGAAGGCGGCTTCCACGCTGCGGTCTTCGGCACGCAGCTCGCCGAGGCTGCGTGCATCGTCGGACATCCGGCCGGCCAGGAAGGCCAGAGTCCAGGACGGGCGGTTCTGCAGCCGAGCGCTCGCGATGCGCAGCGCCAGGGGTAGGCCGCCGCAACGCCGGGCAAGCTCGAGTGCTGCCTGGGGCTCGTGGTCCGCGCGGGACTCCCCGATGAGCTGTCGGAGCAGGCCGACGGCCTCGCCCGTGCCGAGTGGCTCGACGGTGAGCCGCAGATAGGCGTCGAGGCCGGGCAGGTGTTGCCGGCCTGCCACCAGAACCCGGCTCCCCGGCCCGGCGGGGAGGAGCGGACGCACCTGCTCGGCACTGCGGGCATCGTCGACGACCAGCAGCAGCCGTAGTGCACTCGTGGCCGCACGCCAGGCCGTGACCAGGTCCACCACGTCATCCAGGTCGTCCGGGATCTCGTCACCGCTGGCGCGGACCGCGCGCAGCAGACGCCGCAGGGCCCGCTGCGGGCCGACGCTCTCGTGGGCGGCGCCGTGCGTGTGCAGGTCCACGAACAGGCAGCCGTCGGGGTAGGCGTCGTCGAGCGCCCAGGCGGCGCGTACCACCAGGGCGGTCTTGCCGACGCCCGCCGTGCCATCGACCGTCACCACGGACACACCCTCTGCGGACACCGGTGCGGTGAGCAGGGCGAGTTCCCGCTCGCGGCCGACCAGACAGGCGGTGTCACCGGGAAGGTCGTTTCGGCGGGGGCGGGGGCCGCTCGGGTGATCGGATGCGTCGGGGAGGCGTTGCTCGGACGGGGATTCCTCGGGCGTGTCATCGGGGGTCGGGGTGCCGGACGCGGGCGACCCCGCCGAACGGGTGGGCAGCAGCTGGTGGTCCCGGCGCAGGACGGCCTGGTGCACGCCGCGCAGTTCCTCTCCGGGCTCCATACCCAGCTCGTCGAGGAGCCGGCGCCGCATCTCCTGGTAGACGGCCAGTGCCTCGGCCTGCCGGCCGATGCCGTACAGCGCGCGCATCCGCAGGGCGGCGAGCGGCTCGTCGTGCGGACGGGCCAGGGGCGCTGCCATGAGCGCGTCCAGGGCCTCCGGGTAGCGCCCGAGCAGCACCAGACACTCCGCCCGGTCCTGATGCAACGTGCGTCGCTGCCGTGCCAGCCGCTGCCGCTCCGTGTCGGCGAGCGGCCCGGGCAGACCCGGCAGCGGCTCGCTGCGGAGCAGGTCCAGGGCCCGGCCGCCGTGGTCGAGCGCCGCGTCGAAGTCACCGTCAGCTTTGGCGTCTTTGGTACGGGTGACCAGTTCGACGAGATCTTCGAGGTCGGTCCGGGCTCCGCCGGGCACAAAGCGGTAGCCGCCGCGCTCACCGTGAATCACCGAGTGGACCGGCCCGGCGCTCGCCCCGTTCAGCGTCTTGCGAAGCGCATAGACATAGCTCGACAGGACCCGGTGGCCCGTCCCCGGGGGCTCGGTTCCCCATACGTCGTCGAGGAGTTGCCGGTATGTCACGAAGGCCGGTGCCCGCAGAATCAGGGCGGCGAGAACCGCCTGCCGTCGTACCGGTCCGAGTGCGAGCGGCGAATCGCCGCGTCGGGCCCTGACCGGCCCGAGCAGGTCGATCCGCAGGTGCCCCCTCGAATCGACCGGACTCGCGCCCGAACCCAGTGCGTCCACGCCCACTTCGAAGTCCCCACGTCCCCGTGCGCCCCGTGCCGGGGCAGCTCTCAAGTCCCTGCATCAGCAGGATTTCACCGGCATTTCAGCGCGTCGCGAAAGAGTTTGCCAGGTTGCTTCGGTGCCGGCGCCCGGACGGGGGTGAGCTGCCCCATGAGTCACCGAACGGCCGGGCATCGGCGGAAGGGTCAGCCAACAGACCCTCTCGTGGGCGAGGTTGCGGACGGCAAGCGCCCGGCCGACACGACATCAAGAAGGAAAGAACACCATGTCGCATATCAATCGCACCCCTGGCACACACCCCACCCGCCGCGGTGGGCGATGGGAACGCTACCGGGTCGCCCACCCGTTCTCCGCCCAGGACCAGGCGGGCCTGTGGGGCTTGATCCTGGGCGTCGTGGCACTGGCCGTCCTGCTCGGCTGGGCACTCGACATGAAGGGCGGTGTGGTCATCGTCGCGGCGGTCCCCTTCATCATCACCTGGTTCGAAAAGCGACGCACCGCGTTCCAGTTCGATGCAGCTGGCGCCCGGTTCGGCCACGTTCTGCTGCCGTGGACGGACGTCACCCAGTTCGTCGTGGCCACTCCGCCGAACAACCAGCACGCGCTGATCGGCGCACGCCTGCGTCCCGGCGCGACCTTGCCGGCGGGTGCCGGCGGCCCGTCGCAGAACCCGGCCATGCCCGCACCGATCCATGTCGCCGTTCCGCGTACCAAGTTCGATCTGGCGAAGATGGTCCGCAAGGCGCGTAAGTACGCCCCGCCGCACATCGAGATCGTGGTCGCCGATCCGTCCGGTGAACGCGCCGCGGGCTAGGGGCCGCCCCATGCCCGCTAATCACATGCCACTGCGACATGAGGAGAGAAAGATCGTGACGTTCCGAGTGCGGCGGGGCGAAGACTGATGCCTCCCTCGCCACAGCCCTGGGACATGCCACCCCCGGAGCAGCGACCGGTGCCGGGCAACCCGTACGCCACGGATGGCTACGGCCCTCCGGTGCCGCCGGGCCGTCGCAGGCGCTTCGGCACGAGGCCGGTGATCGCCGCGGCCGTCGTTCTTCTGCTCCTGGTGGCAGGTGGAGCGGTGTACGCCGTCTCCGGCGGCCGGTGGGGCGGCTCCACCGCGCCCGAGGCGGAGAAGGCAGCCCGTCCCTCCGGGACGCCGACCGCTCCCCGTACCCCCGCCGTCCGTACACCCGAACCGAAGCGGATCCCGACGTCGAAGGAGATCAACGCCGCGCGCGAGCCGGGGGATGCCACCGCGTGGATCGTCGACGACCGGACCGATCTGCCCGGTCGGAACATTCATCTCAACGATCTGTGGATCGTCGGCGACACCGTCGTCCAGGCCGTGTACAGGAAGGTCACCGCCCATCGGCTCTCGGACGGTGCCGAGCTGTGGAGCGTGCCGTTGCCCGCTCCCGTCTGCGAGACACCGGTCAACCCGACCCCTGACGGCAAGGTCGTCCTGGTGTACAAGAACAGCCAGGCCCGGAACGGGAACCGGTGCAACCAGCTGCAGATGATCGACCTGCGGACCGGGAAGGCCGGGTGGCACAAGGAGCTCACCGAGACCGGCTCCGGGGACGACACGATCATCGTGCACACCGCCATCAGCGGGGGCACCCTCGCGGTCGTGCAGGACATGAGTGCCGCCGCGTACGGGGTCGGCGACGGCGCCAAGCTCTACGACATCCCGATGGAAAACCCTGGGAAGTGCTACCCCGACGACGTGGCGGGCGGCTCCCGGCTCCTGGTGAGCTCCGACTGCGCGATCAGTTTCGACCGCAGCAAGACCTACAGCCAACTCCGCGAAATCGACCCGCGCACCGGCAAGGTTCTCTGGCGCTTCCGGACCCAGCCGGGCTGGAAGGTCGGCAAGGTGCTCTCCGTCGCCCCTGTCGTCTTCACGACGCTCCACGCCGAGGAACGCACCGACAACTGGCGGATCATCGCCCTGGGACCCGGCGGAAAGGTCCGCACCACCATCGACGCGAGGCAGAAGGGCTTCAAGTACTGCGCCGACATGGGGGACGCGGGCGAGGGCATCCAGAACTGCGACGGCACCGCCGTCGGCAAGGACACCGTCCATCTGGGGGGCACCGACCAGGTCGGCGCGTACGACCTCACCACCGGGAAGTTCGTCTGGGGCGTGAAGTCCGATGACAGCACCCTTCACCCCCTGTACGCGGAGGGCGGCACGTACGCGCTCGTGTACGAGGCGGCCTCGCTGCGCCGGCCGGGCGGGATCATCCGGTTCGGCCCAGGTGGCGTGGACACGGACAAACAGGTGCTCCAGCATCCCGAATCGGCCCGGGCCTCGGAGTACGGGATGCTCGCCGGGAACCTGGCCTACGCGAACGGCCGGATCGTCATCACTCCGTCGTTCGTGAACGGCGACGACGCGCGGCCCGCAGCCCGCATGCTGTCCTTCGCCCCCGAGGTCCCGTGAGCGGGCCGTACGGGCGCTGATGTCCGGCACCGGCACCGCGCCGCGTTATGGACGCGGGCAAATGATGGACCACCTTGCCGTCCAGGACGCGGCCTTACGGAGGTTCGACCGCTTGCCACCCGAGTTCGAGCCGGCATCTCCTACGGCGCGGACATCAGCCTGCTGACGGCCGCTCAGGACGACCGCGTGGACGCCGAATCCGCAATGAGCGGCTGGGCGGACCTCACCGACTCCCTGTACAAGGGCGAGACGCAACACACACAGGCCACCGCGATCCTCGCGGGCCCCGGTTACGCGACGGGCCGGCCCAGCGCGGAGGCCGCCGAGAAGATCGAGATCATGCTCAGCGGGAAGACGGACCGCGTCGACGAGGTCCTCCCCTGGGCCGATCAGCGCTCCGCCGTGAACCAGGTGGACCGGCTCAACGCCGACGACACCGCGGTCACGTCGCATAGCCGCAGGGCGAAGCGTCCGAGTGCATCACCACCGGGCGACTCGGCGTGATGTCGCCGGACCCCCTGTCGGCGACGGGGGAACCTCACAGTAAGCAGGACTCGTTTGCAAGCAGGTCGAAGTTCGCCCGGCCGAACGCCTGCCGCTTCCGCATGGCGAGCCCGGCGACGACGGCGTCGAGATCCTGGCCGAGGCCGTTGCCAAAGCCGTGCAGGGCCAGCAGGTCGGCGGTCAGGGATGGCGCCTCGATCCATCGATCGAGGCGCCATCCCTGACCGCCGTTCATCAACTCGGTGGTGAATTGCACGTGTCCGGGCTTTCGGTCGAGCGGGGGCAGCGGGCAACGGTGCAGCCCTCGGCCCCGCCCCTGATGCAGAAAGGCGCAAGGGGACGCCCGTGCCGGAGCCCTCGTCATGTTTTTCGCGGTCCTGCAACGGGACCGCTGGCCTCCGGGCCCGGCATGACCACGTCCCCCTGTCGAAGGCATGACCTGGGGGGTGGTGTCACCGGGCCCGTGAGGTGCCGTCGGTGACGCTGATGAGAGGTCCGGCCACCGCCCGGTCCGGCGCAATGCCGGGCAGTTCGCGGGCGGCAGGTCTGCATAACGTGGATGCGCGCGCACGACACCAACACCGAGGCCGGCACCGCGAACACCCCTTGGAGAGGGAGAACAACGATGCTCGACACCACCGAGGTGGGCGCCCTTCTGGGCCTGGACGTCGGCAAGAGCGCGCATCACGGACATGGGCTGACCCCGGCCGGAAGGTGGTCTTTCGACAAGCAGCTGCCCAACAGCGAGCCGAGGCTGCGGGCCGTCTTCGAGAAGCCGGCCGCGAAGTTCGGCACTGTTTTGGTGATCGTGGACCAGCCCGCCTCCATCGGGCCCTGCCCCTGGCCGTCGCTCGCGACGCCGGCTGCAACGTCGCCTACCCCCCGGGACTTGCGATGCGCCGGATCGCCGACCTTCATCCCGGCGAGGCGAAGACCGAAGCCAGGGACGCGGCGGTGATCGCGGTACGTCTTCGACGCCCTGGACGAACAGACCGTCATCGTTCCCGGCACCGGAACCCTCGACATCGTGGTCCCCTCCCTGGCCCGCTCGCTCGCCGCCGTCCACGAACAACGCCGGGCCTTGGAAGCCCAGATCAACACCCTGCCGGAGGCCCACCCTCTTTCCAGGGTCCTGACCTCGATGCCCGGCGTCGGCGTCAGGACCGCCGCAGTCCTGCTGACCACCGTCGGCGACGGCACGGACTTCCCCACCGCCGCCCACCTCGCCTCCTACGCGTGCCTGGCCCCGACAACGAAGTCGTCAGGGACCTCGATCCACGGCGAACACGCCCCCCGAGGCGGAAACAGACAGCTGAAGCGGGCCATGTGCCTGTCCGCATTCGCCTGGACGAACGCCGATCCCGCCTCCCGGCCCTGCTACGACAAGCAACGCGCCCGGGGGAAGACCCACACCCAAGCCCTCCTCCGCCTCGCCCGCCGACGCATCAGTGTCCTGTTCGCCATGCTCCGCGACGGAACCTTCTACGAGCCCCGAACAGCCACCGTCACCCTCGCCGCATGAACGAGACCAACACCTCCCGAAACCAGCAGCGCGGGATTGACGAACGACGAAGAGGCACCCCCGTGCCGATGGTCCGGTCCGCACGGCCGCAGCCGGAGAGGTCCGGAGGGTTGAGACTTCCTCTTGGAGCGTCATCCGAGCGTCAAGAGTCTCCAACGAGACCCTGAAGGCGTCGCCGGCGCAAGCGCCTCCCTGATGAATTCGCAGGCCAGGCGGCTATCGGGGGCATGCTGTCCGCTCGACCCGCTGCAAGGAGGAAAGAGGTCGAGCGACCCACCCGAGCCACATAACCGCAGGTCAGGAGCCCTTCGCGGCCGGCTCAAGGATCGCGACGCACTCGACATGGTGGGTCATCGGGAACAGGTCGAACGCCCTCAGCGTCCGCACCCTGTACCCGCCCTCCCGGAAGTACGCGATGTCCCGGGCCAGCGCCGCCGGATCGCAGGCAACATAGGCGATCTTGCGCGCGCCCAGCCCCGACAGGTGCTTGACGACCTGCTTGCCCGCACCCGCGCGCGGCGGGTCCAGGACGATCAGGTCGACTTCGGTGATGCCCGTGCGCGGCAGGACCTGGTCGACCTTGCCGTGCTCGATGCGGACCCGGTCCAGGTCCTTCAGGTTGTGCCGGGCGTCCTCGACCGCGCGCTTGCCGGACTCGATGCCCAGCACCGCGCCCTTCTCGCCGATGCGCTGGCCGATGGCGCCGGCGAACAGTCCCACGCCGCAGTAGAGGTCCAGCGCCATGTCGCTCTTGCGGGGCAGCAGGCCCTGCATGACCGCGCGGACCAGTGTGTCGGCTGCCTGCGGGTGGACCTGCCAGAAGCCGCCCGAGCCGACGCGGTACGTACGGTCGTCGGCGCGCTCGCGTACGAAGGCGCGGCCGTGGACGCGGTGGACGCCGCCGTCCTTCTCCTCGACCCGGAGCACGGAGACCGGCTTGTCCAGCTCGACCAGCGGGAGCCGCCCGCCCGCGCGCGGGGTCAGGATGACCTGGCGGTCGTGGGAGCCGGTGGCGGAGATGGCCTCCACCGCGGCCATCTGCGGCCAGTCCTGCTTCTCGATGCCGAGCTCGGAGACACCCGGGGCGGCGATCAGGCAGCGGTCGATCGGCTGGACCTCGTGCGAGCGGTGCTTGCGCAGCCCTGCCGTGCCGTCCTCGTCGATCGCGTACTGGACGCGCGTGCGCCATGCCGGGACCTCGCCCGGCGGGAGCTTGTCGCCCTCGGCGGGCATGACCGTGCCGTCCCAGCCGGCCTCCTCGGGCGTGAGGCCCGCGAGGCGCATGAGCTGCTCGGCGATCACTTCGCCCTTGAGGCGGCGCTGCGCGCCCGGCTTGGCGTGCTGCCAGTCGCAGCCGCCGCACTTGCCGGGTCCGGCGTACGGGCAGGGGGCCTCGACACGGTCCTTGGAGGCCTCGACGACCGTGATCGCGTCGGCGCGCAGGAAGCGTGAGCCGACTTCGCCCTCGGTGACCCGCGCCACGACCTTCTCGCCGGGAAGGGTGTGGCGTACGAAGAGGACCTGGCCCTCGGCGGTGCGGGCGATGCAGTGGCCGCCGTGGGCGACGGGGCCCACCTCGACCTCGTACTCCGTCCCGACCAGCGATTCCCCGGCCTGCTGCTCTCCGGCCTGCTTCTCCCTGGTCCGCGACGAGGTGGATTCGTTCTGCATGAGGGGGTGGCTCCAGAGATCAGGGAAACAGGGGACCGGAAACGGCGGACCGGAAAACGGCGCACCGGAAACGGCGGACCGGAGGCGCGGCCACGGGGAGCCGGTGTGCACCGGAACCCGGGAACCGCGAAGCGGCCGGACAACAACCTACGAGTCTACGTGGGTGTCGGCCGGCCGCTCACCACGAGCGGGATCCGCCCGCGTCAGCTCTTGGTGCCGGACTCCTTGTGGTGCCGCCGCTCGACGGGACCACGGCGCACCGAGCCCGGCGCGTTCCAGTCCGCTCGCCTCCTGGCGCGCACCTTCGCGGCCTCGGAGGACTCCAGCTGGTACGGCACCGAGGTCACCATCACGCCCGGGGTGAACAGGAGCCGGCCCTTCAGCCGCAGCGCGCTCTGGTTGTGCAGCAGATGCTCGTACCAGTGGCCGACCACGTACTCCGGGATGTAGACGCTGATCACATCGCGGGGGCGGTCCTTGCGCAGGCTCTTCACGTACTCGATCACCGGCCGGGTGACCTCGCGGTACGGCGAGTCGAGGATCTTGAGCGGAATGTCGATGCCGCGCCGCTCCCAGTCCTCCCTGAGCGCCTTGGTCTCGTCCGGGTCGACGCTGATGGAGAGGGCCTCCAGCTGGTCCGAGCGCACCAGCTTGGCGTACGCGAGCGCCCGCAGCGTGGGCCGGTGGATGCGGGAGACCAGGACGATCGAGTGGACGCGCGAGGGCCTGACGGTGTCGTCGGACGGGGTGTCGGCTGCGGCGATCTCCTCCGCGACCCGGTCGTAGTGCCTCCGGATCGCGGTCATCGTGCCGAAGAAGATCACCATGCCGAGCAGCGCGACCCAGGCGCCGTGGGTGAACTTGGTGGCCAGGACCACGACCAGGACGAGCCCGGTGAAGAACGCCCCGAAGGTGTTGATCGCGCGCGAGCGGATCATGTGCCGCCGCACCGCCGGGTCCTTCTCGGTGCGCAGATGGCGGTTCCAGTGCCGCACCATGCCGGTCTGGCTGAGGGTGAAGGAGACGAAGACGCCGACGATGTAGAGCTGGATCAGCCGGGTCGAGTCGGCACCGTAGATCCACACGAGCAGGATCGCGGCCCCGGCCAGCAGCACGATGCCGTTGGAGAAGGCGAGCCGGTCGCCGCGGGTGTGCAGCTGGCGGGGAAGGTAACGGTCCTGCGCGAGGATCGAGCCCAGCAGCGGGAAGCCGTTGTACGCGGTGTTGGCGGCCAGGAAGAGCACGAGGGCGGTGGCCGTCGCCAGGAAGACGAAGAAGAACGTGCCGTCGCCGAAGACGGCCGCGGCGACCTGGGAGATCACGGGGTCCTGGACGAAGCTCGCGCCGACGGCGGCGCCGTTGTGGATGAGGTCCTCGGCCGGGTTCTCCGCCATCTTCACGTCGGTGGCCATGGCGAGGCCGATGATGCCGCAGAACATGGTGACGGCCAGGAGCCCCATCGCCGCGAGGGTGGTCGCGGCGTTCTTGCTCTTCGGCTTGCGGAACGCGGGTACGCCGTTGCTGATCGCCTCGACGCCGGTCAGGGCCGCGCAGCCGGAGGAGAAGGCGCGCAGCAGCAGGAACACGAGCGCGAAGCCCGCGAGGCCCTGGTGCTCCGGCTTGATCTCGTAGTCGGAGGTGGGGGCGTGCATGGTGTCGCCGAGGACCAGCCCACGGAACGCGCCCCAGAGGATCATGGCGAAGACGCCGACCACGAACAGGTACGTGGGGATCGCGAAGAGCTTGCCGGACTCCTTGACGCCCCGCAGGTTCATCAGCGTCAGCAGGACGATGGCCCCGATGGCGCAGAACGTCTTGTGCTCGACGACGAAGGGGATGGCGGAGCCGAGGTTCTCCACGCCGGAGGAGATCGACACCGCGACGGTCAGGACGTAGTCGACGAGGAGGGCGCTGGCGACGGTCAGACCGGCCTTGGGGCCCAGATTGGTGTTGGCGACCTCGTAGTCGCCGCCTCCGCTCGGGTACGCGCGCACGTTCTGCCGGTACGAGGCGACGACGGTGAACATCAGGACCACGACCGCGAGCGCGATCCACGGGCTGAAGTGGTAGGCCGACACACCCGCGATGGAGAGCACGAGGAGCACTTCTCCCGGTGCGTACGCGACGGAGGACAGCGGGTCGGACGCGAAGACGGGGAGCGCGATGCGCTTGGGGAGGAGCGTTTCCCCCAGCTTGTCGCTGCGCAGCGCCCGGCCGATCAGGATCCGTTTGGGCACGTCGGTCAGTTTGGACACGCAGAGGATCGTAAGCGCTGGCGAGACACGCCGGAGCGTCACCACCCGCCCCGCAACCGGAAAACCTTCATAATCACCCGCCCTCACCGCAAAAGTCCATGGAATCCTTAACGAAATCCTTGCGGTGCGGGAGCCGGCGGCCCCGGTGCCGGGGAGCCGGCCGGCTCACCCGCCGCAGGGCTGCCGGTTCTCCGCCGGTCGCCCCCCTTTGCTCATCGGGCCGTGGGATACGCACACTCGGATGAGGCGGTGCGGGCATGGCCGCATAAGCTCATCCCCCGGGCAACGACGGAAGTGGTTGCCCCATTGTTTGCCCCGCAAGCTGAGAGAGAAGTGTGAGCAGGGTGTTTTCGCAGGTCATCCGGATGACCAGGACGGCGAGGTAGGCGCAAGGTGCACATCGTCATCATGGGCTGCGGGCGTGTCGGAGCCGCTCTCGCGCAGACCCTGGAACAGCAGGGGCACACGGTCGCCGTGATCGACCAGGACCCGACGGCGTTCCGCCGCCTCGGCGCGGGGTTCGGCGGCCGGCGTGTCAGCGGGGTCGGCTTCGACCAGGACACCCTGCGCGAGGCGGGGATCGAGGAGGCCGGAGCGTTCGCCGCTGTCAGCAGCGGCGACAACTCCAACATCATCGCGGCCCGGGTGGCGCGCGAGATGTTCGGCATCGAGAACGTCGCGGCGCGCATCTACGACCCCCGGCGTGCCGAGGTCTATCAGCGGCTGGGCATCCCCACGGTCGCCACGGTCCGCTGGACGGCCGACCAGATGCTGCGGCGTCTGCTGCCGTCGGGCGCGGAGCCGCTGTGGCGTGACCCGAGCGGCGGGGTGCAGCTCGCCGAGGTGCACACGACGCCGTCCTGGATCGGGCACAAGATCAGCACGCTGCAGGAGGAGACGGGCGTCCGTGTCGCCTTCCTCACCCGGTTGGGTGAGGCCATACTGCCCACGTCGCAGACGGTTCTGCAGGAGGGCGACCTCGTTCACGTGATGATGCGTACGGACGAGATCGCGAAGGTCGAGGAGGCCTTCGCCGAAGGTCCCGAGGAGGGCGGTCACTGATGCGCGTCGCGATTGCCGGGGCCGGTGCGGTGGGGCGTTCCATCGCGGCCGAGCTCCTGGAGAACGGGCACGAGGTACTGCTGATCGACAAGGCGCCGACCGCCATCTCGGTGGAGCGGGTCCCGATGGCCGAGTGGCTCCTCGCGGACGCCTGCGAGATCACCTCGCTCGACGAGGCGGCGCTCCAGAGGTGCAACGTCGTGATCGCCTCTACGGGGGACGACAAGGTCAACCTGGTCGTCTCGCTGCTCGCGAAGACCGAGTACGGCGTCCCGAGGGTCGTGGCCCGGGTGAACAACCCGAAGAACGAGTGGCTGTTCAACGAGTCCTGGGGCGTCGACGTCGCGGTCTCCACCCCGCGGCTGATGTCCGCCCTGGTCGAGGAGGCGGTGAGCGTCGGTGACCTGGTCCGGCTGCTGCGCTTCAGCCATGGCGACGCCAACCTCGTCGAGCTGACGCTGCCCCCGGAGTCGGCGCTGGCCGGCATCAGGGTGAGTGACGTGGACTGGCCCGAGGACACCTCGCTCGTCACGATCATCCGCGGCACCCGTGTGCTGACGCCGAGCCCCGAGGAGACCCTGGAGGCCGGTGACGAGCTGCTGTTCGTGGCCGCCCAGGCGCGCGAGGAGCAGTTGGAGGACCTGTTGTCGGTCCGTCGCGAGCCCGCCGAGGACTGAGCGGGCGGTACGCATGCGTGGGCCCCGGACCGTGTCACGGTCCGGGGCCCACGCATGCGTGCGTCGTCGTGCGTCAGAACTCGGAGCTGCGGGCCTCCGCGGCCTCGGCGCGCCGGGCGGCCTCGCGGTCCTTCTCGGCCTGCTCCTCCGCCTCCATCTCGGCGAATACGTCGATGGGCGGCGGCGCCTTGGCGAGGAAAACCCAGGTCAGATACACCGCCAGCAGGAACGGCGGGATCTTGAGCGCGACGAGCACCCAGCCCAGCTCGGTGGTGTCGGCCCACCAGTACAGCGGGAAGAGGATCGCGCACTTGGCGAGCAGGATCAGTCCCCAGGCGTAACTGGCCTTGGCGTACGCCTTCTTGCGGCCGGGGTTCCTGGTGCGCCAGGAGAGGTTCTCCTTGAAGACCGGCCCGAGGATCAGCCCGATCAGCGGCACCCCGGCGAGTGTCGTGACGAGGTAGGCAAGGGCCAGTCCGAGCGTGTAGATCATGCCCGGCAGGTAGAAGTCCTTGGCATTGCCCGTCATCTTCGCGAACAGCACACCGAAGGCCACACCGAAGACGCCGCTGAAGGCGTGCTTGACGGTGTCCTTGCGGAGCAGTCGTACGACGACGAGGAGCAGGGAGACGGCCAGCGCGGCGATCGCCGAGGCCGTCAGGTTCTTGTTGATGGTGAAGATCGTGACGAAGAGCAGCCCGGGCAGGACTGTCTCCACCATGCCTCGCACACCGCCGAAGGCCTCGAAGAGCGCGGCTTCCGTGACCGCCCTCGCGTCGTCGGCCTGCTGGTCGGTGCGGTGGGGCTGGTCCGTGTCGGACGACGGCTTGTCGAGAGACGTCACCGGCTACTCCTTGCCGAGCGGTCGGAGTTCGTATTTGGGATTGAACAGCACCCGGCGACCGTGGCTGATGGCGATGCGGCCCGACGCTATGAGCTTGCGGCCCGGCTCGATGCCGACGATGGATCGCCGGCCCAGCCAGACCACGTCGAGCGGCGCGGTGCCGTCGAAGAGCTCCGCCTCCAGGGCGGGGACTCCTGCCCGCGGGCGCAGGGTGACGGTCCGCAAGGTACCAGTCACCTTGACGATCTGTCGGTCCGAGCACTCGGAGATGCGCGTGCACCCCGAAGCGTGCGCGTCCTCCCGCAGCTCCTCGGACTCCAGATCCTCCTGGGAACTGGACAGCCGGTCGAGCATGCGGCGGAAGCGGCCGGACGGCTTGTCCGTCCTGCCGGGCTTCTCGAATCGGGGAACAGCGGTCATACCCGAAGGGTACCGGTCTCCTGTGTCAGGGGCGGGGTGGCGGGGGTCTCACTCGAACGAGTGACGCCCCGTGCCGGGAACCCCGCTCACCGGGCTCATTCGGGAACCTGCTTCCCGCGTTCGAAGCGGTAGCCCATCCCCGGCTCGGTGACGAAGTGCCGGGGGTGCGAGGGGTCCGCCTCGAGCTTGCGGCGCAGCTGGGCCATGTAGACGCGCAGGTAGTTGGTCTCGGTGCCGTACGAAGGCCCCCAGACCTCCTGGAGCAGCTGCTTCTGGCTGACGAGCCGGCCCGCGTTGCGCACGAGGACCTCCAGCAGGTGCCACTCGGTGGGAGTGAGGCGTACGTCGCGGCCTTCGCGCTGGACCTTCTTCGCCGCCAGGTCGACGGTGAAGCCCTCGGTCTCGACGATCACCTGGTCGTCGGCGCCGTCGGGGCCGACCGGCTCCGCCCTGCGCACGGCTGCGCGCAGCCGTGCCAGCAGTTCGTCCATGCCGAACGGCTTGGTGACGTAGTCGTCGGCTCCGGCGTCCAGGGCCTCGACCTTCTCGTCGGAGGTGTGGCGGGCGGAGAGCACGAGAATCGGCACGCGGGTCCAGCCTCGCAGGCCCTTGATCACCTCGACGCCGTCCATGTCCGGCAGCCCGAGGTCGAGGACGACCACGTCGGGGTGGCGGGCCGCGGCGAGCTGCAGGGCGGTCGCCCCGTCGGGCGCCGCGTCCACCTCGTACCTGCGCGCCTTCAGGTTGATCACGAGGGCACGCACGATCTGCGGCTCGTCGTCGACCACGAGCACCCGGGTCATCGCGGACCTGCCTTTCCGGAATACGTGTACGGGGCGTGGGTGCGCCCCGGGGACCTCATGACGTGACCTGCGCGGGAGGCAGGGAGCCGGGGCGCACCTGCCCCGGCGCGGCGGTGAGCGTGAGGACCATGGTGAGCCCGCCGCCGGGGGTGTCCTCGGCGCCGAGCGTGCCGCCCATGGACTCGACGAAACCGCGGGCGACGGCGAGCCCGAGACCGACCCCGGCGCCGCGCGGGGCGTCACCGTACCGCTGGAAGGGCTCGAAGATGCGCTCCTTGGCCTCGTCCGGGACCCCGCGGCCCCGGTCGGCCACCCGCAGCTCGACACGCTCGCCGAGGGCGCTGGCGGCGACGGTGACGCGTTCACGGCCGTTGCTGTACTTGACCGCGTTCTCGACGATGTTGGCGACCGCCCGTTCCAGCAGCCCGGGGTCCACGGCGACCATGGGCAGCGTCTCGGGGATGTCGAGGTCGACGCTGCCCTCCGGTACGCCGCCGAGCGCCATCGGGACGACCTCGTCGAGGTCGATCTCACGGATCAGCGGGGTGACCGTGCCGGTCTGCAGGCGGGACATGTCGAGCAGGTTGCCTACCAGGTGATCGAGGCGGTCGGCGCCGTCCTCGATGCCCGCGAGGAGCTCCGCCTCGTCCTCATCGGACCAGGAGACGTCGTCGGAGCGCAGGGAGCTGACAGCGGCCTTGATGGCGGCCAGCGGGGTACGCAGGTCGTGGCTGACGGCGGCGAGGAGGGCGGTCCTGATGCGGTTGCCCTCGGCCAGCCGCCTGGCCGCCTCCGCCTCGCCGACCAGGCGCTGGCGGTCGAGCACGACGGCGGCCTGCGCGGCGAAGGCGCCGAGGACCCGGCGGTCCTCGGCGGGCAGGACCCGGCCGGAGAGGGCCAGGGCCATGTGGTCGCCGACAGGCATGTCCACGTCCGCGTCGTCGGGCCGGGCCACCGGCGCGGGCCCGACGAAGCCCGCGCAGGTCCACGGCTCGACGTCGCTCTGCCGCTCCAGGAGGGCGACGGACTCCATGCCGAAGGTCTCGCGCACCCGGTCCAGCAGGGCGTCCAGGGCCGTCTCGCCCCGCAGGACGCTCCCGGCGAGGGCGGAGAGGATCTCCGACTCGGCGCGCAGCCGGGCGGCCTGGTGGGTACGGCGGGCCGCGAGGTCGACGACGGAGGCGACCGCGACCGCCACCGCGAAGAAGATCACGATGGCGACGAAGTTCTCCGGGTCCTGCACGGTCAGGGTGTGGGTGGGCGGGGTGAACCAGTAGTTCAGGAGCAGGGAGCCGACGGCCGCCGAGGCGAGGGCGGGGGTCAGGCCGCCGAGCAGGGCGGCGGCGACCGTCATGAAGAGGAAGAGCAGGACGTCGTTGGCGAGGCCCGGCCCGTTCTCCATACCGTGCAGGAGCAGCGTCAGGAGGGCCGGTCCGCCGACACCGGCGAGCCAGCCCGAGATGATCCGGGTGCGGCTGAGTCTGGCGCCCCGGGCGATGGGCAGCCCTCGTCCCTTGGCGACCTCTTCGTGGGTGACGATGTGGACGTCCAGGTCGGGGCCGGACTCCCGGGCGACGGTGGCGCCCACCCCGGGGCCGTAGATGTACTGCCAGGTCTTGCGGCGGCTGGACCCGAGGACGATCTGGGTGGCGTTGACGCCCCGGGCGAACGCGAGGAGGGCGATGGGTATGTCGTCGCCGATGACGTGGTGGAAGGTGCCGCCCAGGTCCTCGACGAGGGTGCGCTGGCCCGCGAGCTCCTTGGGCGAGGCGGAGGTCAGTCCGTCGCTGCGGGCGATGTAGACCGCGAGGATCTCGCTGCCGGAGCCCTTGGCGGCCATCCGGGAGGCGCGGCGGATGAGGGTGCGGCCCTCGGGTCCGCCGGTGAGCCCTACGACGATGCGCTCGCGGGCCTGCCAGGGGGCGCTGATGCCGTGCTCGCCCCGGTACTGCTGGAGGTACTCGTCGACCCGGTCGGCGACCCACAGGAGGGCCAGCTCACGCAGGGCGGTGAGGTTGCCGGGGCGGAAGTAGTTCGACAGGGCCGCGTCCACCTTGTCGGGCTGGTAGATGTTCCCGTGGGCCATGCGGCGCCGCAGCGCCTCGGGCGACATGTCGACGAGCTCGATCTGGTCGGCCCGCCGGGCGACCTCGTCGGGGATGGTCTCCTGCTGCCGCACGCCGGTTATCGACTCCACGACGTCGCCGAGGGACTCCAGGTGCTGGATGTTGACGGTGGAGACCACGTCGATGCCGGCCTTCAGGAGCTCCTCGACGTCCTGCCAGCGCTTGGCGTTGCGCGAGCCGGGCACGTTGGTGTGGGCCAGCTCGTCCACCAGCGCGACGGCGGGCGCGCGCTCCAGTACGGCGTCGACGTCCATCTCGGCGAAGACGGCGGAGCGGTGCTCGATCTCGCGGCGGCGGATCTGCTCCAGGCCGTGCAGCAGCACCTCGGTGCGGGGGCGGTCGTGGTGCTCCACGAACGCGACCACGCAGTCGGTGCCGCGTTCCACACGGCGATGGGCCTCGGAGAGCATCGCGTACGTCTTGCCGACGCCGGGTGCCGCACCCAGGTAGATCCGAAGCTTGCCGCGCGCCATGGCCCCATTGTCTTCTCTGCACGGGCTTCCGCAGCTGCGGAAGCCCGTCTCGAAGTTACCCCGAGAATTTCCGGCATATGGGGTCAGGGGCGGACGCGGGATCCGTCTTGACAGGATTCTGATGCGGCCGGGTGCTGCCCCGCACCGGGGCGTGCCCCTAGGCGTGCTCGACGATGTGCCCGTCGCTGAGCTCCAGGACCCGGTCGGCGAAGCCGAGCAGCTGGGGGTCGTGGGTGGCGACGAGGAGGGTGACGCCCTCGCTGCGGACGACGGCCCGCAGGAGCTGCATGACAGCGAGTCCGGTCTCCGCGTCGAGCTGCCCGGTGGGCTCGTCGGCGATCAGGAGCGCGGGCCGGTTCGCGAGCGCGCGGGCGATGGCGACCCGCTGCTGCTGGCCGCCGGAGAGCTCGCCGGGGCGCTGCTGGGCGTGGTCGCCGAGGCCCACCAGGGACAGCAGAAGTGCCACCCGGTCCTCACGCTCGCCCGGGTCGGTCCCGCGCAGTCGCATGGGTACGCCGACGTTCTCCGCCGCCGTGAGGATCGGGATCAGGCCGAAGGACTGGAAGATGAAGCCGATACGGTCCCTGCGCAGTCCCAGGAGCCCGTCCTCACCGAGCCCGGAGAGGTCGGTTCCGCCTACGGTGATCCGGCCGCTGTCCGGGGTGTCGAGGCCGCCGACCAGGTTGAGCAGGGTCGTCTTGCCGGACCCCGAGCGCCCTTTGAGCGCGACGAGCTCGCCGCGCGGGATCTCGAAGGAGACGCCACGCAACGCGTGCACGGCTGCGGCTCCGGTCCCGTACGAGCGGTGCAGGTCCTCGACCCGCACCATGGGGCCGTCGGCCGGGCTCCCGGCCAGGGTGGTGCCGCTCTGCGCGCCGGTGCTGCGTGTCATCGTTCTCCCCCGTGCGTACGCGGCCGTGCGTACCGCTCTCTCGGCAGCCGCCAGTATGTGCGCGTGCCGCCCGGCGAGGCAATGCGCGGGGCCGGGGGGCGCGTGCCACCCGGTGGAGCGATGCGCGGGGCCGGCGGGCCGCGTCCCTGTCCGGGCACGGCCCGCCGGCCCCGCGTGTGCGGTCCTGGGCGCGGTCAGCGCACCTCGGTGATCTCGGGACCGCGCTGGAGCTGGCCCATGCCACCGGAGAACTTCGAGCTCTCCTGGTCCTCCTGCTGCACGCCTTCCGGCACCATCTGGGCGTCGTTGGGCAGCTTGAGGACGATCGGGTCGCGCGGGGCCATCGGGCCGTCGCCACGCACCACGACGGTGTCGCGGAAGATCGTCTCCAGCAGTCCGGCGGCCTCCGGCTGCACGGCGCCCTGGCCGGAGATCACTCCGCGCAGGAACCAGCGGGGCCCGTCGACGCCGACGAAGCGCACCAGCTGTACGCCGTTCTTCCCGTCCGGGAGCTGCACGGGGACCTGCGCGCGCAGCTCCCAGCCCAGCGGGCCCTCGACCTCGTCGATGATCCCGCCCTGCTGGGTGATGCCCGAGGCGATCTCCTCGCGCACCTCGCCCCAGATGCCCTCGCGCTTGGGGGCTGCGAACGCCTGCAGCTGCACCGCGCTGTCGCGCAGCACGACCGTGGCCGCGACGATCGCGTCGCCGGCGACCTCCACCCGGAGCTCCATGCCCTCGACCCCGGGCACGAAGATGCCGCCCAGGTCCACCCGGCCCTCGCCGGGCTGGGAGACCTCGGAGATGTCCCACGGCCCGTCGGGGCGGGGCGCGGGAGGCAGGTTCGCACGGCGCGAGCCGCTGCCGGTCCCGGCGTCGTCGAGCTCGTCGGCGACCTGCTCGGCCTCGCGCGCTTCGTCCGCCGTGTCCTCGGCGGAACCACTGTTCTTGCGACGTCCGAACACGTCAACGTCCTTCCCGGTCGGATACGACCGAAGCGTAGCTGTTCCCACCCTGGGTGTTACCGCCCGTGACGCCGTCCACAGCGGCGTGACCGCCGGTGGATCCGAAGCCCCCTTCGGCACGCGCCGAGCCGGGGAGCTCCGTCACCTCGTGGAAGCGCACCTTCTCGACCTGCTGGACGACCAGTTGGGCAATCCGGTCGAACCGTTCGAACCTCACGGTCTCGCGCGGATCGAGATTGACCACGATGACCTTGATCTCCCCACGGTACCCGGCATCAACCGTCCCTGGGGCGTTCACGAGAGCCACTCCGCAGCGGGCCGCGAGGCCGGAGCGCGGGTGCACGAAGGCCGCGTACCCGTCCGGCAGGGCGATGGACACGCCGGTGGGGAGCACCGCCCGTTCTCCGGGGGCGAGTTCGGCGGCCTCGGTGGTCACCAGATCGGCACCGGCGTCACCCGGGTGCCCGTAGGACGGAATCGGCACGTCCGGGTCGGTCCGGCGGATGAGTACGTCGACGGGGTTGCGCGTCACGGGTTCACCTCGAAGGCTCGGGCACGCCTGACCTGGTCCGGGTCGGACATCGCCGCCTGGATCTCCTCCGGCCGTCCGTTGTCGATGAAGTGGTCCACCTTGACCTCGATGAAGAGCGCCTCCGCCCGGACCGCGACCGGTCCCTCGGGGCCCCCGATCCGCCCGGTGGCGCGGCAGAAGATCTTCCGGCCGAGCACAGCGGTGACCTCGGCCTCCAGGAACAGCACCGTGTCCACCGGCACCGGCAGCACGTAGTCGGTCTCCAGCCGTCCCGTCACCGCGATCACCCGCAGCAGCCAGTTCAGTGAGCCGAGCGTCTCGTCCATCGCCGTGGCCAGGACGCCCCCGTGCGCGAGCCCCGGAGCGCCCTGGTGGGCGGCCTTCACGGTGAACTCGGCGGTGACGTCGACGCCCTCTCCGGCCCGCGCCTGGAGGTGCAGCCCGTGGGGCTGTCCCCCGCCGCAGCCGAAACAGTGTTCGTAGTGGGCGCCGAGGAGCTCACCGGGGGCCGGGGCGTCGGGATGGCGGACCGGTTTCGCCGCTCCGGCCGGGGGTGTCAGACGTGCAGATGTTCCACTCACAGGCGCAGACCTTACCCGCGCGCCGGGCCACGGGTCGCGCCGTGCCAAGCTTGGTTTCATGCAGCCTTCCGCACCTCCCTTCGACGAACGTCTCACCGCGCCTCGCAGCTGGTGGCTCATCGCCTTCGGGATCGGCGTCGCCTGTGCGCTGATGCTCCTGCCCCTCGGCCTCCTGCCCATGCTCGGCGGCCTGGTCGCCGGGACCGCCGCGGCGTGCGCGGGCGTGAGTTCCTACGGCTCGGCGCGCATCAGGGTCGTGGCCGGAGCGCTCGTCGCGGGCGATGCCCGGATCCCGCTGGAAGCACTCGGAGACGTCGAGGTGCTGGACGGGGAGGAGGCGCGCGCCTGGCGCTCGTACAAGGCGGACCCGCGCGCCCACATGCTGCTGCGCAGCTACATCGCGACGGCGGTGCGGGTGGAGGTCACGGACCCGGCCGACCCGACGCCGTACGTCTACCTGTCGACGAGGGAGCCACAGGCCCTGGCCGCGGCCCTCGCGCCCGTCGCCGCCTGAGGGTTCAGCCGCCGTCGGGGTCTTCGAGGCCCCTGGGCAGCTCCTTGGCGGGCTCTGCGGGCTGTTCCAGCGGCGGGAGCTCCGCGAGCCGGTCCCAGGAGACCTGTTCGCGCCGCAGGTCGTTCCTGACCCGGTCGGCGAGCTTCTTGGTGTCCCGCCGGTTCATCATCGCGCCGACGGCGGCCCCGATCATGAACGGGATGAGGTTCGGCAGGTCGCGCACGGTGCGCTTCATGATCTGCTGGCGCAGCTCACGCTTCATCTGCCCGCCCAGAGCCGCGTTGAGCGTGGTGGGCCGGGAGACGTCGATCCCGCGCTCCTCCGTCCAGGAGGTCAGATACGCGGTGCTGCGCTGCCCCAGATTGCCAGGGGGCCGTCGGCCGTAGACCTCGTGGAGTTCGGCGACGAGCTTCATCTCCACGGCCGCGACGCCCGTGATCTCGGCCGCGAGCTCCGCGAGCATGGCGGGGGGTACGGGCATCATCGCCGCCGCCCCGATGCCGGCGCCGACGGCCGCCGTGGCCTTGCAGGCGCCCGCGACGAGCTTGTCGGCGAGCTCTTCGGGGCCGAGCCCCGGGAACTGTCTGCGCAGGGTGGCGAGGTCCCGCACGGGGACTCGGGGCGCGATGTCGATGATCCGGTCGGCCACCACGCCGACCGCCGCGACGGCGCTCTCCCTGCTCTTGAGCACGCCCCGTTTCAGTGTGTTCAGCCGTCCGGTTCCCTTCGGGGACCCGTCCGGGCCGTCCTGCCCGGGCTCCGGGGAGCCCGCGGCGCGTACTGCTTCGAGCGAGGCCGGAAGGCCCCGCTCGTCGTCAGATGCGCCGGGGGAGGCCGGCAGGGCGGTCCTGTGCTCGGCAGTGGGGCTGGTGCCCTCTGCCGGGCGTGTGCCGCCCTGATGCGCCTCCGACGACTTCGTACGCCGCAAGCGCCGCTTCCACAACGGTGTGTCGCCTGCCACGGCCGGCCGGCCTCAGTCGCAGTCGCGGCAGATGGGCTGGCCGTTCTTCTCTCGTGCCAGCTGGCTGCGGTGGTGCACGAGGAAGCAGCTCATGCAGGTGAACTCGTCGGCCTGCTTGGGCAGGACCCGCACGGCGAGCTCTTCGTTGGACAGGTCTGCGCCGGGCAGCTCCAGTCCCTCTGCCGCGTCGAACTCGTCGACGTCGACGGCGGATGCCGTCTTGTCGCTCCGACGAGCCTTGAGCTCCTCCAAGCTGTCCTGATCGACGTCGTCGTCGGTCTTGCGTGGGGTGTCGTAATCCGTTGCCATGTCGCTCTCCCCCTCATGGGTGTCTGCGGTGTCTCAGCGCACGTAACGCGTGAGAGGCCGGACTTGTGCCCGACCTGAGGCGGAGATTTTGCCTCACATCAAGGTCTGTTACTCAATCGACACCCAACCGGATCTCTCGTGAGCGATCAGCTTGGGTGGCGATGGGGACCGTACACGGTCCGTTTGCTGCACTTCACGGGCGCCACCCCGTGTACTTCCCGTGATATCGACCCCCGGAAACCCGGACGTTTCCAGGCTTTCGAGCTCAGATGTGATCACGGAGAGTGGAGGGACGGGAAATCGCGCCTGTGATCGATCACACAGGGACGGAACGGTGTTCAGGTTCTAAAATTCCGCCCAAAGCGAACAGAGCGATCCAATGCGGCTTCACACCGTGAAGCCTCTCAGACCGGCAGGGTGACGCGCATCACGAGACCACCGCCCTCGCGGGGCTCCGCGATGATACGGCCTCCGTGCGCCCGCGCGACGGACCGCGCGATCGACAGGCCGAGCCCGACCCCCTTGTCGCTGCCCGTGCGCTCCGTACGCAGCCGCCTGAACGGCTCGAAGAGGTTGTCGATCTCGTAGGCGGGGACCACGGGACCCGTGTTCGAGACCACCAGGAGCGCCTGACCGTGCTGGAGCTCGGTGGTGACCTCCACCCAGCCGCCCTCCGCCACGTTGTAGCGCACGGCGTTCTGCACGAGGTTCAGCGCGATGCGCTCCAGGAGCACGCCGTTGCCCTGGACCACCGCGGGGGCACGCTCACCGCGGATCTCGACGTCCTTGCCCGCCGCCTCCGACCGGGTCTGGTCGATGGCACGGCCGGCCACCTCGGCCAGGTCCACGGGTTTGCGTTCGACGATCTGGTTGTCGCTGCGGGCCAGCAGCAGGAGCCCCTCCACCAGCTGCTCACTGCGCTCGTTGGTGGCCAGGAGCGTCTTGCCGAGCTGCTGGAGCTCCGTGGGGGCCTCCGGGTCGGAGAGATGGACCTCCAGCAGCGTGCGGTTGATCGCGAGTGGCGTGCGCAGCTCGTGCGACGCGTTCCCCACGAACCGCTGCTGGGCCGTGAAGGCCCGCTCCAGGCGGTCCAGCATCTCGTCGAAGGTGTCGGCGAGCTCCTTGAGCTCGTCGTCGGGCCCGTCCAGCTCGATCCGCCGGGTCAGGTCCGTCCCGGCCACCCTGCGGGCGGTGCGGGTGATCCTGCCCAGCGGGGACAGGACGCGGCCCGCCATCGCGTAGCCGAACGCGAAGGCGATGATGCTGAGTCCCACGAGGGCCAGCAACGCCCTGTTCAGGAGGCTGTCGAGGGCGTGCTGCCGCTGGGCGGCGGTGCAGTCCTTGATCATCTCGTTGAGCTGGGTGTTGTTCAGTGCCGAGGCCAGCTGGGGGCACATGTCGCTGGAGATCTGGACGTTCGTGCCCTTGACCTGGAATTCCAGCCCGCCGGCGTCGTGCAGCGCCTGCGCCGCCAGCATGTAGATGATCGACAGCAGCAGGATGCCCGCGATCAGGAACATGCCGCCGTACAGCAGCGTGAGCCGTATCCGGATGGTCGGGCGCAGCCAGGGGTACGGGGATTCCTGGGCCTTGGGTTCCCATGTCGGTTTCGGGGGTGCCTTCACAGGCCTCGGAGAGGCTGCCATCACGCCCTCAGATCCGGTAGCCGGAGCCGGGGACGGTGACGATGACAGGTGGCTCGCCCAGCTTGCGGCGCAGGGTCATGACCGTCACCCGCACGACGTTGGTGAACGGGTCGGTGTTCTCGTCCCACGCCTTCTCCAGCAGCTGCTCGGCCGAGACGACCGCGCCCTCGCTGCGCATCAGGACCTCGAGCACGGCGAACTCCTTCGGGGCGAGCTGGATCTCCTGCTCGTCCCGGAAGACCTCGCGGCGGTTGGGGTCCAGCTTGATCCCGGCCCGTTCCAGCACGGGCGGCAGCGCGACGGTCGTACGGCGTCCCAGGGCGCGCACCCGTGCGGTCAGCTCGCTGAAGGCGAAGGGCTTGGGCAGGTAGTCGTCCGCCCCGAGCTCCAGGCCCTCGACCCGGTCGCTGACGTCGCCGGACGCGGTGAGCATGAGCACCCTGGTGGGCATGCCGAGCTCGACGATCTTCCGGCAGACGTCGTCCCCGTGCACCAGGGGGAGGTCCCGGTCCAGCACGACGACGTCGTAGTCGTTGACACCGACGCGTTCGAGAGCCGCGGCCCCGTCGTAGACGACGTCGACGGCCATGGCCTCCCGGCGCAGTCCGGTGGCCACCGCATCGGCGAGCAGCTGCTCGTCCTCGACGACGAGTACGCGCACGGCGCAGTCCTTCCCTAGATCCAGAAATACGGCGAGCGGCCCTCGTTCCGGCCGCTCGCTGCACGTCAGCGGCACCGACTGTGCGCGTCCATCCTGCCCGTAACGCGCATAAACCGGCGGTAAGACGACGCGGGGACGGCCGCCACTCCGGGGAATTGATCGGATTCCTATGCAAGTTGAGGTTTCTCGCGAGCCGCCCACGGGGAGGACGACCTCACACCCGCGATCACGCCCTGCATGGGGCGCACCACAGCCCGTCCCGCATCCAGAGGGACTGCGTGATCACCCGCACCCGGCGCAGGGCCGGGGATCTCCGGGCACACCCCCGTGCCACCGACCCACGATGAGGGGGCGCTACATGGACGCTTTCACCGCAGGTCTGCTGCAACGAATCAAGACCACCGAGTCCGACCTCACCAGGGCTCGCGAGACGGGCGACGACTTCCTCGCGGACGTCGAGCAGGGCGAGCTCGACGACCTGCACCGTCTCGCGGCCGAGCACGGCGTGGAAATCAGCGCCACAAGCGTCTGAGCCGCCACGAGAAGGCCCCGGGAGCCGCACTGGCACTCCCGGGGCCTTCTCGCGTCACGGCGCTCCCCACGGCACCGTCAGGGCCGCCGGGAGGGGGCCTCAGTCGTGCCAGGCGCCCAGTTCCTCCAGCATCGCCTGCAGGGGCTCGAACACACCGGGGGTCGCGGCGACGGTGAGGTCGTCGTCGGCGGGCAGGCCGGGCCGGCCCCCGGTGAGCGCGCCGGCCTCGCGTGCGATGAGATCGCCCGCAGCCACGTCCCACGGGTGCAGCCCGCGCTCGTAGTAGCCGTCGAGCCGGCCGGCCGCGACGTCGCAGAGCTCGATGGCGGCGGATCCCCCGCGGCGGATGTCGCGCAGCCGCGGGATCAGCTGCTGGGCGACGGCCGCCTGGTGGGTGCGCACCTCGGTGACGTAGTTGAAACCGGTCGACACGAGTGCCTGGTCGAGGGGTGCCGTGGGGCGGCAGCGCAGCGCTTGTCCGTTGCCGTAGGCGCCGCCGCCGAGGACCGCGTGGAACGTCTCGCGCCGCATGGGGGCCTCCACCACCCCCACGACCCGTTCGCCGTCGCGCTCGGCGGCGATGGAGACGGACCAGGTGGGCAGGCCGTAGAGGTAGTTCACCGTGCCGTCGAGCGGGTCGATGACCCAGCGGATGCCGCTGGTGCCTTCGGCGCTCGCCCCCTCCTCGCCGAGGAAGCCGTCGGCGGGCCGGTGCTCGGAGAGGTAGCCGGTGATCAGCTTCTCCGCCCGGATGTCCATCTCGGTGACCACGTCGATGGGGCTGGACTTCGTCGCGGCCACCCCCAGGTCGGCGGGACGGCCGTCCCGCAGCAGGGCTCCGGCGCGGCGGGCCGCTTCCAGGGCGAGGTCGAGCAGTTCGGGCAGGAGGGGGTCGGTCACAGCGCTCCAGAGGTGGTGTCGCGGGGGCCGGACGGGCTGGCGGCTCACGCGGACGGCGGGGACGGGCGGGCTTGCGCGCCCGGGGACGGCGGCTGGTCCGGCCCCGGGGCGGCAGGGGTCAGAAGGGGCTGTCGGCTCCCGCGGCGGCCGGCTTGGGGGCCCTGGCCGGGCAGCAGCCGACCGGGCAGAGGTCGTGGGAGGGGCCGAGGGCCCCCAGGGCGCACGGCGCGACCGGGCGCTCCAGCTCGGCGGCGGCGCGCTCCAGGAGGAGTTCACGCACGGCCGCGGCGAACCGGGGGTCGGCGCCCACCGTCGCCGACCGGCGCACCGGCAGCCCCAGCTCGGCCGCCTTCGCCGTGGCCTCGGTGTCGAGGTCGTACAGCACCTCCATGTGGTCCGAGACGAAGCCGATGGGCGCCATCACGACCGCGGGGACGCCCTCGCCGTGCAGCGTCTCCAGGTGGTCGCAGATGTCGGGCTCCAGCCAGGGGATGTGCGGTGCACCGCTGCGCGACTGGTAGACGAGCCGCCAGGGGTGGTCGACACCGGTCTCCTCGCGCACGGCCTCGGCGATCAGCCGGGCGACGTCCAGGTGCTCGGCCACGTAGGAGCCGCCGTCGCCGTGCGTCTCCACCGGCCCGGAGGTGTCGGCCGCGGAGGTCGGGATGGAGTGCGTGGTGAACGCGAGGTGCGCACCCGCCCTCACGTCCTCGGGCAGGCCGGCCAGCGAGTCCAGCACGCCGTCGATCATGGGCCGTACGAAGCCGGGGTGGTTGAAGTAGTGCCGCAGCTTGTCCACCCGGGGCACGGGGAGCCCTTCGGCCTCCAGCGCGGACAGTGACTCCGCGAGGTTCTCGCGGTACTGGCGGCAGCCGGAGTACGAGGCGTAGGCGCTGGTGGCGAGCACGGCGATGCGCCGACGTCCGTCGGCGACCATCTCGCGGAGGGTGTCGGTGAGGTACGGAGCCCAGTTGCGGTTGCCCCAGTAGACGGGGATCTCCAGGCCGTGGTCGGCGAAGCCCGTGCGCAGGGCGTCGAGCAGGGCCCTGTTCTGCGCGTTGATCGGGCTCACGCCGCCGAAGAGGAAGTAGTGCTTTCCGACCTCCTTCAGCCGTTCCTCGGGGATGCCCCGGCCACGGGTCACGTTCGCCAGGAACGGGACCACGTCGTCGGGACCTTCGGGACCACCGAAGGAGAGCAGCAGCAGAGCGTCGTAAGGAGCGGGACCGCGCAGATCGGACATGCACCCGATCCTGCCACCCGCCTCCGACAGCCCGGCACCCGCCGTCGGCGCGTCATGGACGCGCGACGGGCGCCCGTAAGCTGTATCGGCCACCCGTACACCTGTCAGGCTTCACCGGAGCTCTCCCTTGCCCAGCCCCTACCGCGCCATCTTCGCCGCCCCCGGCGCCCGGGAATTCTCGGCGGCCGGATTCTTCGGGCGGATGCCGCTGTCCATGATGGGGATCGGCGTCGTCACGATGATCTCCCAGCTCACCGGCCGTTACGGGCTGGCAGGTGCGCTGTCGGCGACGCTCGCCATGGCGGCGGCGGTCATGGGGCCGCAGGTGTCCCGGCTGGTCGACCGTCACGGGCAGCGCCGTGTGCTGCGCCCCTTCACCCTGTTCGCCGCCGCGTCGGTCGCGGGGCTGCTGGTGTGTGCGCAGCAGCGGCTGCCCGACTGGACGCTGTTCGTCTTCGCGGCGGGCGCCGGCTGCGTCCCCAGTGTGGGTTCGATGGTCCGGGCGCGCTGGGCGGAGATCTACCGGGGCTCGGGCCGGCAGCTGCATGCCGCGTACTCCTGGGAGTCGATCGTCGACGAGGTGTGCTTCATCTTCGGGCCGATCCTCTCCATCGGCCTGTCCACCGCCTGGTTCCCGGAGGCCGGGCCGCTGATCGCCGGCGTGTTCCTGGTGATCGGCGTCTTCTGGCTGACGGCCCAGCGCGCCACCGAGCCCAGGCCGCACCCCAAGGAGCACCACACGGGCGGATCGGCGCTGCGTTCGTCCGGGCTCCAGGTGCTGGTGGTCACCTTCGTCGCCACCGGGGCGATCTTCGGGGCGGTGGACGTGGTGACGGTGGCCTTCGCCGAGGAGCTCGGCCACAAGGCGGCGGCGAGCCTCGTGCTGGCGGTCTACGCGCTCGGTTCCTGTCTCGCGGGTGCCGTCTTCGGGCTGCTGCACCTGCGGGGCAAGGCGTCCACCCGGTGGCTGGTGGGGGTGTGCGCGATGGCCGTGAGTATGATCCCCCTCCAACTGGCCGGGAGCCTGCCGTTCCTGGCCGTGGCGCTCTTTGTCGCGGGCCTCGCCATCGCACCGACGATGGTCACCACCATGGCCCTCGTCGAACAGCACGTACCGCGCACGCAGCTCACCGAGGGCATGACCTGGACCAGCACCGGCCTCGCGGTCGGAGTGGCGCTCGGCTCCTCCGCCGCGGGCTGGGTGGTCGACGCCTCGGGGGCCGAGGCGGGGTACGCGGTGCCCGCCGTGGCGGGAGCGCTCGCGGCCGCGGTGGCGTTCCTGGGGTATCGCCGGCTCGCGGGGCCGGCTCCTAGGGGAGGGCGCGGGGAAGATGACCGACACCTACGCACGGACGACGAGCACGTGGCGTAACTGGGCGGGCAATGTCAGTGCCCGGCCCGCGCGCGTGGCGTCCCCGGCCTCCGTCGGCGAGCTCGCCGAGGTGCTCCGCAGGGCGTCCGAGGACGGTCTGACCGTCAAGCCCGTGGGCACCGGACATTCGTTCACGGCGACCGCCGCCACCTCCGGGGTCCTCGTGCGCCCGGACCTGCTGACCGGCATCCGGGACATCGACCGTACGGCCATGACCGTCACGGTCGAGGCGGGCACCCCGCTGAAGCGGCTCAACGCCGCGCTCGCCCGCGAGGGGCTCTCCCTCACCAACATGGGCGACATCATGGAACAGACGGTCGCCGGGGCCACCTCCACGGGCACCCACGGCACCGGCCGGGACTCCGCCTCGATCGCCGCCCAGATACGTGCCCTGGAGCTGGTCACTGCCGACGGCACGGTGCTGCGCTGCTCCCCCGACGAGCACCCGGACGTCTTCGCCGCGGCTCGTGTGGGGCTCGGGGCACTCGGCGTGGTCACCGCCCTCACCCTCGCGGTGGAACCGGTCTTCCTCCTGACGGCCCGCGAGGAGCCGATGTCCTTCGACCGGGTCACATCGGATTTCGATCAGCTGGTCGCCGAGAACGAGCACTTCGAGTTCTACTGGTTCCCGCACACCGGGAACTGCAACACCAAGCGCAACAACCGCAGCGCGGGCCCCGCGGCCCCTCCCGGCCGGGTCAGTGGCTGGATCGAGGACGAACTGCTCTCCAACGGGATCTTCCAGGTCGCGTGTTCGGTGGGCCGGGCGGTCCCCGCCGCCATCCCCTCCATAGCCGCGCTCTCCAGCCGCGCCCTGTCGGCGCGCACGTACACCGACATCCCGTACAAGGTGTTCACCAGCCCCCGGCGGGTGCGGTTCGTCGAGATGGAGTACGCCCTGCCGCGCGAGGCCGCGGTCGAGGCGCTGCGCGAACTCAAGGGCATGGTCGAGCGCTCGCCGCTGCGGATCAGCTTCCCCGTCGAGGTGCGCACGGCTCCGGCGGACGACATCACGCTGTCCACCGCCTCGGGCCGGGAGAGCGCCTACATCGCGGTGCACATGTACCGGGGCACGCCCTACCAGGCGTACTTCACCGCCGTCGAGCGCATCATGACGGGCTACGACGGCCGGCCGCACTGGGGCAAGATCCACACCCGGGACGCCGCCGCCCTGGCCGGGAGCTACCCCCGGTTCGGCGAGTTCACCGCACTGCGCGACCGGCTCGACCCGGACCGGCTGTTCGCCAACGACTATCTGCGCCGGGTGCTCGGGGACTGACCGTGCCGGCGCCGGCCGCCTCGCCGCGAGGGGGCCGGCGCCGCGGCTGAGCCGGGGGCGGATCGGCCGGACAGCCGGTCACCGCTCCGCGTCCGCTCCTGCCGCGCTCTCCTCCTGGGCCGGGGCCCCGTCGGTCGACGTGGGGTCCGGCGCGACCGACGGCGCGCCCTCGCCAGGTGTCGCGGGGGCGGTGGGCTCCGGTGTCGCACCGTCGGACGCGGAAGGCGTGGGGGTGGGATCCACCGTCGAGCCGTCGCCACCGGTGGTGCCGGGCTGTGCGCTCCGGCCGTCCCCCGGGTCCGTACCGGGCGTGGTCGCCTCCCCTCCGTCCGGCCGGCCCCCGTCGTCGTCGCCGTTCCCCTCCTCGCCGGTGCCGCCCGTGTCGGACGAGGGTTCGGGTGAGGTCGCCCCCGCACCGCTGTCGCCGCGCACCACGGAACCGACGGTCGTGCCGCCGTTGCCCCCGAGGTCGTGCCCGGAAGCCAGTTCGTAGACGGTGATTCCTGCCATGGACAGGACGAATACGCCGGTGGCGGCGAGAGCCGAGCGCTTCCATCCCCGGACGCGGGTGCCGTGCGTACGGGCGTCGGAGTAGGCGTCGTCGCCCGGCAGCGCTCCCCCGGGGCCCGGCGCACCGGAGTGCGGGCCGCCGGAGCCCGCGTCCTGGGGGACCTGCCTGAGCAGCCTCGTCGCGTCCGGATCACCGGGCCGGGCGCGGCGCAGCACCGTGGTGGGGTCCGCGCCGGGATCCACCGCGCGCAGCACCGTGGTGGGGTCCGCGCCGGGATCCACCGCGCGCAGCACCGTCGTCGCGTCGTCCTCGGGCCGCCGGGGCGTGGACGTCGTCTCCCGCGTGCGCACCGTGACCTGACGGCCCGCCGGGTGCTTCACCTGGACGGTGACTTCGCGGATCTGCTCGCCCGTGCGGCGGAAGAAGTGCTGGAAGACGGATCCCCCACAGGTGGCCACCACGCTCATCACGCCCGCGCCCGCGATCGTCCCGTACACACCGAGCTGCGAGGCCATCACCGCCGCCGCCACCGCGGCGACCGCGCTGCCCGCCACCTGCGGCAGGCTCAGATCTATGCGCCTTTCCTTGCGTTCCGCATCACTCTGCGGCTCCTGAACCATGATCAGCCCCTGCTCGACAACTACCCCACCTTGCACCAGGAAGGGACATTTGAGCGAATCAGATAGTTCCGTTTCTGGAGATTTTGTGAAGCAGCACACGCGCCACGGGCATGTCACCGACAGCGGGGTACCCAACTCCCGTACCCGGTGAGAACTTGGACGGCGCGCCGTCCACCCTGGTGGCCCGAATGGAGTACTGTGGCGAGCCCTGGGGCCGGACTCCCACACGGGTATCCGGAACCTACGGGAGGGAGCCGCAAGGCACCCGAACCGGCGGCGCCGCGGCATCGCACGGGCGCCTGCTACATGGAGCGACCAACCGGTCGCTCCGCGTTGTGAACAGGTAACCGTGCCATCGCGGCGGTCCAGGGCCAAGGCCCGACACGCCGGGTAACTTGGCAAGGTTGTGGCAGGCTGAACCCGGGCAGGTCACACTCGACTAGCGGAAGCAGCGACGCACGTGACGTCGGCAGGCACCACCCGGGAGGTTCCCATGCCCGAACTGCGTGTCGTGGCCGTCTCGAACGACGGCACACGACTGGTGCTCAAGGCTGCGGACAGCACGGAGTACACGCTTCCGATCGATGAGCGGCTGCGTGCCGCCGTGCGCAATGATCGCGCCCGGCTCGGCCAGATCGAGATCGAGGTGGAGAGCCATCTCCGCCCTCGCGACATCCAGGCGCGGATACGCGCAGGCGCCTCCGCCGAGGAGGTCGCCCAGTTCGCCGGCATCCCGGTGGACCGGGTACGCCGCTTCGAGGGCCCTGTGCTCGCGGAGCGTGCCTTCATGGCCGAGCGGGCCCGGAAGACTCCGGTGCGACGCCCGGGCGAGAACACCGGCCCTCAGCTCGGCGAGGCGGTGCAGGAGCGCCTCCTGCTGCGCGGGGCCGACCGGGAGACCGTCCAGTGGGACTCGTGGCGCCGGGACGACGGCACCTGGGAGGTCCTCCTGGTCTACCGCGTCGCGGGCGAGCCGCACTCCGCGAGCTGGACGTACGACCCGCCACGACGCCTGGTCCAGGCCGTGGACGAGGAGGCGCGCTCGCTGATCGGCGAGACCGACGACGTCGCGGCGCCGGAGCCGAGCTTCCCGTTCGTGCCCCGGATCGCACGGCTGCCCCGTGACCGGCCGCTGGACCGTGCGCTCGACCGCCAGATCGAGCGCCCCTCCCCCTCCGCCCTCGAACCGGAGGAGCGGGTGAGCGGCGTGTCCGCCGGTGAGCGCGACTCGCTGACCAGCCTGCTGGAGGCGGTGCCCAGCTTCCGCGGGGACATGGTCGTGCCGGAACGGCCCTCGCAGCCGGAACCGCCCGCGCTCGAGCCCGCCTCGCAGGAGGAGCCCGAGGCGGACGAGCCTCCGGCCGCGGCGGCGTCCGCCGGCGCGGGTTCCGCCTACGCCGATGTGCTGATGCCGCGCGCCGTGGCCGGACACCGCGACCGGCTGACCGGGACGACGGACCGGCAGGCCGAGGCGGACGGGGTGCGCCCGGGGCGCCGGGCGGCGGTGCCGAGCTGGGACGAGATCGTCTTCGGCACCCGCCGGAAGAAGCAGGACTGAGGGCCCGGAAGGATCTTCTCGACCTGGGCGAGGGCCCGCACGCCGACGCGTGCGGGCCCTCGCTCGTTTCCTTCCGTAGACGAACGCTGCGGTTTCCCCACCGGGAGGCACCGGGCGGCACTGCGGGCGCACGTCCGGGAGCCGCCGGGCAGCCCTGGGCGCGGACGCCCGGACGTACAGCCGGCCGGTCCCCGCTCCCGTCAGTGCGGGGCCGGTCCGGTGGCGACAGGGCGGGACTCGTCCGCGGACCACTCCGACCAGGAGCCGGCGTACAGCGCGGCCCGCTGTCCGGCGATCTCCAGCGCCAGCACCTCGTGGGCGCCCGAGACACCCGAGCCGCAGTAGACGCCGACCTCGGTCGTGCCGTCGGCGCCCAGGGCCGAGAACCGGGAGGCGAGCGTTCCGGCGGCCAGGAAGCGGCCCTCCGCGTCAACGTTCTCGCTGGTCGGCGCGGACACCGCGCCCGGGATGTGACCGCCTACGCGGTCGATCGGCTCCACGTCCCCGCGGTAGCGCTCCGCTGCCCGCGCGTCGAGCAGCAGGCCGGAGCGGGCCAGTTCCGCGGCCCCGTCCGCGTCCAGCAGCCCGAGCGCTCCAGGCTCGGGCCGGAAGTCCCCCTCGGCGGGTGCCGGGATCGTGGTGGTGAGCTCACCGGTCCACGCGGCGAGACCACCGTCCAGTACGCGGACGTCCTCGTGACCGGTCCACCGCAGGAGCCACCATGCGCGGGCCGCGGCCCAGCCCTGGCCGCCGTCGTAGACCACCACCGGGGCGTCCCGGCGCACTCCGGCACGCCGCATGACGGCCCCGAAGGCCTCCGGGTCGGGCAGGGGGTGACGGCCGCCGCTTCCGGGCGGTCCTGCGAGCTCCGCGTCCAGATCGACGAACACCGCTCCCGGGAGGTGCCCGGCTTCGTAGGCGGCACGGCCGTGCGGGCCGCCGAGCTGCCAGCGGACGTCCAGGAGCACCGGCGGGCGCGGGCCGGTCGACTCGCTCTGATATTCGGATGCGGTGATGATGGGCTTCATGAGGGCCATCTTCGCGCAGCGCCCCCTCAGCCCGGCGTCCCACCGATACGCATGTACCGCCGCAAAACGGACTTCGGGGCAATCGGAAGCCCCGAAACGCGGCGCGGCCGGAGTGCCTCGGGGCCTGCGGGGTGCGAGCATCTGCACGGAGCGTGTGCACCCGTATCCGTACCCCTGGACGCCGTGCAGTTCCCGTCCCCCCGTACGGCCACCCCGATGGTACGAGGAGAGAGAAGAAGATGACCGAGGCTGCCACCCGGCGCCCGCCCGGAGCACCGTGCTGGGTGAGTCTGATCGTGCACGGCCTGACCGCGACGCAGGAGTTCTACAGCACGCTGTTCGGCTGGGAGTTCCGGCCCGGGCCCGAACAACTGGGGCCTTATGTCCGGGCCCTGTTGAACGGCAAGGAGGTCGCGGGCATCGGGCAGTTGCCGCCGGACCGGCACCTGCCCGTCGCCTGGACGACCTACCTGGCCACGGACGACGCGGACGCCACGGCGGAGGCGATCCGATCCTGCGGCGGGACGGTGGCGGTCGGTCCGCTCGATGCCGGCGACGCCGGCCGGCTCGCGATCGCGTCCGACCCGGGCGGAGCGGTGTTCGGCATCTGGCAGGCCGCCGAGCACCTCGGTACGGCCCTCGCGGGCACACCCGGCACCCCGGTGTGGAACGAACTGGTGACGCGCGAGACCTCGTCGGTCGCGAAGTTCTACCAGGCCGTCTTCGGGTTCGGGATCGAGGCGGTCGTCTCGGCCGACTTCGACTACCAGACACTGCACCTCCAGGGCCGCCCCGTTGCCGCCCTGCACGGCGTGGGGCATGCCCTGCCACGCGACCGGGGTCCGCACTGGATGACGTACTTCCAGGTCGCCGACACCGACGAGACCGCGGCACGTGTGGTGGAGCTCGGCGGACGCATGCTCCAGCCGCCGCGTGAGGGGTCGACGGGGAGACTGGCCACGGTGGCGGACCCGGAGGGCGCCGTGTTCACGATCGTCCGGCCGCCGGACCACTGAGGGATCGGCGCACCCATGACCCGGCTCCCGTCACGGCGTGACGCGGAGCGCGGCCCTGCCGGGGCGGTGGCCGCTTTCCTTCGCGGGAGCAGCCGCCGGCCGGGGCGGCCCGCCCCGCAACGTCAGGACGACGCAGCCGTGCTCCGGGAGGCGCCCGTCGTCACCTCGGCTGAGCGGGCTGGAGTCCCGCGTACACCCCGCCGGCAGCGAGCAGTTCCTCGTGCGACCCCACCTCGGCGATCCTGCCTCCCTCCATGGCCACGATGCGGTCGGCGCCCTGGATCGTGGAGAGCCGGTGGGCGACGACGAAGACGGTCCTGCCGTGCACGAGCCGGGTCAGGGCTTCCTGGACGAGCGCTTCGGAGCGGTTGTCGAGCGCGGAGGTGGCTTCGTCGAGCACCAGCACCCGCGGATCGCGGATCAGCGCCCGGGCGATGGCCAGCCGCTGCTTCTGACCGCCCGACAGCTGCGCGCCGCGCTCACCGATGACCGTCTCCAGGCCCTGCGGCAGACCTTCCACGAACTCCAGCGCGTTGGCGTCCCGGAGAGCCCGCATCAGCGTCTCCTCGTCGGTGTCGCCCATGCCGTACGTGACGTTGTCACGGATGCTGCCCTCGAACAGGATCGACTCCTGCGGCACCACCGACAGAAAGCGGCGGTAGGTACGGAGATCGAGGCCCGCCATGTCGGTCCCGTCGAGCAGGATGCGGCCGGAGGTCGGCCGGATGAAGCCGATGAGCAGGTTGAGGACGGTCGACTTGCCCGCCCCCGAGGCTCCGACCAGCGCGATGGTCTCGCCGGGCCGCGCGGACAGGGTGAACCCCTCGACCGCGGGCTCCCCGTCGTAGGCGAAACCGACACCCTCGAAGTCGATCCGGCCCGTGACGCTCTCCACCCGCGCCTTGCCGGCGTTGTTCTCCAGATCGGGCGCCTGGAGCACCTCGCCCGCCGAACGCACCGACTCCAGGCCCTTGGTGAGGATCGGGGCCAGGCCCAGCAGAGTCGTCACCGAGCCCGTCAGCACGGTGAAGAAGGCGCTGAGCATCACCACGTCACCGGCGGTGATCGCCATCCAGCCGTGGTACGAGACCAGGGCGGAGCCGGTGAGGCACAGGACGCCGAGCGTGTTGAGGATGACCCAGGCCAGCGAGCCGAAGCGGCCGTTGATCATGTCCAGGCGCAGACCGGCCGCGAACACCTGACGCAGTGAGCCGTCGACCCTGCCGAGCGCGGTCCTTTCGAGGCCGTGCGCGCGGGTGATGGGGATGAGGGTGGTCATCTCGCCGACTCGGGAGGAGAGTTGCTCGACCTCGCGGCGGAAGGACTCGTTGTGGCTGCGCAGCCGACCGCGCAGCTTCATCACCAGGAAGCCCGCGGCGGGCACCACCACGAGGAAGACGGGCAGGAACTCGGGCACGCGTACGCCGATGACGACGAGTCCGCCGATCAGCGTGACGACGGCTCCGAGCCCCATGTCGGAGCTCTGCTGCACCATTTGTTCCACGGCCTCCACGTCGCGGACGACCTTGGCCTGGAGCACGCTCGAACTGACCCGCGCGTGGTAGCCGATGGAGAGTTGCTGCATCCGCCGGCACAGCGCCGAGCGCAGGGTGATGCCCATGCGGCGGATGCTCCCGCCGAGGAAGCGGACGTACCACTGGTGGAGCGGATAGTTGATCACGAGGATGAACAGCAGGACGCCGGCGGACTTCCAGATCCCCGACTCGGGACCGTGCTGCACGACCACGTCGAGGACGGTCGCGGTGATCAGTGGCAGCAGCCAGATGGGGCTGTGCTTCACGACGAAGAGGGCGACCGCCAGGGCCAGTCGGCCGCGGTCGGGCCGGAAGAGATGGCCGAGGGTACGGACCGGGTTCTCGCCGCGGTAGCGGTGATCGAGGTGGTCGAAGGGTGCCAGGGGTTCGGCGGAGAGCGGGGAAAGCGCTTTCTTCATGGAGATCATCCCACCTGTTCCCTTCTCCGGCGACAACCCCCGTCCACGCAAAGAGACGGCCGAGGGGCGAAACGGCTCCCCTCGCACGGCGTACGGAGAACGCCGCACGGCTGCGGCCCGTACACACCCGGGGGTGTGTACGGGCCGCAGCCGTGCGGTGGAGGGCGGCGCCCCAGGGTCACAGCCCCCGGGGACCGTCGCCCGCCGCCGTCGACTCGGCCAGCTTCTGGAACTCGCCCAGGTCGTAGTTGGCCAGGACCGAATCGAGGTTCGTCAAGGCACCGAGGTGCTCCACGAAACCGTTGGGGTCGTACTCGATCTGCAGGGCGACCCGGCTCGATGTGTCGTCGAGCCGGTGGAACGTGACGACACCGGCGTGGTGCACACCTTCGATGGTCTTCCAGGCGATGCGGTCCTGCGGGACGACCTCGGTGAGCTCCGCGACGAAGCCCTTGTCGGCGCCCGGCAGGGACAACTGCCAGGAGAACCGGCGCTCGTCCATCGGGTCGACGCGGCGGACGTGGCTCAGGAACTTCGGCCACTGCGTCACGTCGCTCCACAGGGCCCACGTGACGGCGACGGGCGCCTTGATGTCGACGGTCTCGACGAGGGAGGAGGACATGGAGATCATCCTTCTTTCACTCGGTTGCGGCTTGCGCTGCCGCCTACCCGGCCCTCGGCGATGCACTCATGGCCACCGGCATACGAGAGCGTCAGAGCACTGGTCGGCCGTAAGGACGTCAGGTGACCGCGCACCCACCTCGTCCATGCTCCCGCCGGCGCTACTCGGTGTCGCGCCGCCGACGCGCGCGCTCGAACTCGGCGGCGTCCGGCATCCACGGGCCGTGCGGTTCGAGTGCGGCGCAGCCGCCGCGGACGAAGGCGCTCACCAGCGTGCGGTACCCGCCGATCCCGTCGACCAGGCCGTACTCGACCCGGTACTCCGGATCCGCCCCGCCCTCGCCCTTGTGCACCGTCGTGATCCGGGCGATCGAGTCCGCGTAGAAGTGGAGCTGAATCCCCTCGCCCTTCTCCTCGTCCTCGATGGTGAACACCTCGTTGTCCGAGGCGGATCGATCACCGACGAACTCCCAGAACTCCGCGGTGGCAGTGCGGGATCCGCCCGGGAGCCACTTCTTCTCGGCGCCCTTGTCGTCGGTGAACGACAGGATCCTCCTCCTCGCGCCCGCATCGAGGCGCGCACGGCCGTCGGCGGGCTCCTCCTCATCGTCCATGGGTACGCTCCTGGAGCGGCCCGCGGCTTCCGAGCACATCAGGAAGCTCACGGTACGCACCGCGTCATCGACGAGCTCAGGGTGTGCGCGGCGCACGGCCGCGTCGACCGTCGCCGTCATCCGGTCCCAGTCACGCTTGTCCGTGGCCCGCTTCCCCCGTCGCGGATCGCGGCCGATCCGCATCCCGGCGCACGCCTGCTCCGCGGTGGCGATCACACTCATGACCTCCGGCAGCAGTGTGGGGTCGACGGCATCGGGCGTCCGCCTCGGAACGGTCGCGCCGTGCAGGTACTGGCCCGTGTACTTCAGAATCGCGGCGTCGAGCGGGCCGAGCACCACTCCGCGCTCGGTGCGACGGCGGTCCGCGTGGTACCCCTGAGCCCGCTTGCCGTCGGATGTCTCCGTCGCCGCGCGCATCGCCGCGCAGACCTGACCGCGCTCGAGCAGACCGATGTCGGCCCCGTGGGCGACGAGCCGGCCCTTGTCCCACCGGATGTGCCGGAAGAAGGCGTCGACGTCCGCCGGCGGGGAGACGAGGATCGGGTCCAGGAGCGCGACAGCAGCGGCCTCGTCGAGCGGGCCCCGGGTTCCGGCCGCGTCGCACAGCGGAAGGACCGCGCTCCACAGCAGCAGGTGTCTGGCCAGGTCCTCTCGGATCACCGCGAGATGGGCTTCCCCGATCGAGAAGGTGAACGTGCGGGGCTCGTGGTTGGCGTCGGCCCCGGCACCGAGCATCAGCCTGAGGTCACCGTCCTCGCGGATCACGTTCGGGATCCAGCCGCTCGCGCGCGTGAAAACGATGTCTCTCATGGGCTCAGTCTTCCCCATCGGACGGGAGCAACGAGTCCCGCCTTCACCGCTCCGACCGGCGCCCTCGTTCGCACCCGCGCCGCCGGCGCATCAAGGAGATGACACAGGCAGGACATCCGGGGACAGTGCGCCCGCGCGGACAGAGGCGGCAGTCATGCGGCGCCGGTGGTGACGGCGGCAGAGCACCTCGTAGCCGATCTCGCCCATCGGCCGGTTCACGTCACCGACCACGACCTGCGCCCCCTGGACGACCATCTCACCGTCTATGGTCCGCGCGTTGTGCGTGGCACGGGCACCACACCAGCACAGAGCCTCGACCTGCAACTGCTCGACCCGGTCGGCGAGTTCGATCAGTCGCTGCGAACCGGGGAACAACTTGGTGCGGAAGTCCGTCGTGATACCAAAAGCGAAGACGTCCATGCCCAAGTCGTCCACTACGCGCGCCAGTTGATCGATCTGGTCCGGAGCCAGGAACTGCGCTTCGTCGACGATGACGTAGTCGACCCTGCCACCCTTGGTCAGCTGCGCGACCAGGTACGCGTACAGGTCCATCCCCTCGTCCGCCTCCACGGCCTCCGTCACCAGCCCCAGCCGTGAGGACAGCTTGCCTTCACCCGCTCGGTCGTCCCGGGTGAAGATCACGCCCTGGAGCCCTCGGGCCGAGCGATTGTGCCCGATCTGGAGCGCCAGGGTGCTCTTTCCGCAGTCCATCGTTCCGGAGAAGAACACGAGCTCGGGCATGAGGAGAGGCGCGCCTTTCGGGTGCGGATGCGATGTGCGGATTCGGTGCGTGGGGGGCCGTGCGCGGGGGGCGGGAGGAGGGTCAGGAGCGTACTTCGAGGAGCGGAACGAGCTGTTCCACGGGGGTCAGTGACCCGTGCATCCCCACCATCCGGGACTCATGGGGCTCGTTGACCGACGCGGTGATCACCACGTCGTCGTGAGCCGCTGCCACCACGTCGCCGATCCTGCCGTACACGCGCTCGTCGATCCGCGGCCCGAACCAGCCCGCCGCGACGGCCTCGTCGCGGCTCGCCACCCAGAACTGCTCGCCGAGCACCTCGCGCCAGACGGTGAGTACGTCGGCCTGGGCCCCGGGAACCGCGTACACATGGCGGGCCCGGCCCTCGCCGCCCAGCAGGGCCACGCCCGCGCCGAGCTCCCAGTCCTCGTCGAAGTCGATACGGGACTGCTCGTCGAACGGGATGTCGATCATGCCGTGGTCGGCGGTGATGTACAGCGCCGAGCGCGGCGGGAGCTGCTCGGCGAGGCGCTGGGCGAGACCGTCCACGTACATCAGCTGGCCACGCCAGGCATCGGAGTCGGTACCGAAGCGGTGGCCCTGGCCGTCGACCTCGCTGTAGTACGTGTAGACGAGGGACCTGTCACCGGCGGCGAGACGCTCGGCGGCGACGTCCATCCGCTCCTCGCCGGAGAGCCGGCCGAGGAAGGAACCACCACTGAGCGCGACCTTGGTCAGGGGCGTCTGCTCGAAGTCCGGGGCGGAGACCTGCGCGGTGCGTACCCCTGCGGCGTCCGCGAGCGTGAAGACGGTGGGGTAGGGCTGCCAGACCTTCGGCGCGGTCCAGGGCTTCCAGCGGAGCTGGTTCATCAGCTCGCCGGTCTCCGGGTTGCGCACGGTATAGCCGGGGAGCCCGTGTTCGCCTGGGGGCAGACCCGTGCCGACCGAAGCGAGCGAGGTGGCCGTGGTGGACGGGAAACCCGAGGTGAGCGGCCTGCCCGTGCCGCCGCGGGAGGTGGGGAGCAGGGAGTGCAGGAAGGGGGCCTCGTCCGGGTGGGCCTTGATCTGCTCCCAGCCGAGTCCGTCGATCAGGAAGACGCAGTTGCGGTCGGCCGGGGTGAGCTCCGGGATCGTCGCCTCGAAGCCCGGGACACCCTGGCCCGCGGCCAGCGTCGGCAGGAGGTCGGCGAGCGAGCCGCTGCCGTACTCCGGAACGGGCGCGGTCTCGGGATCGAGCAGGACCGGGTCCTGCCAGGCCGGCGGCTGGACCATCAGCGGGTGGTGGCCGCGGTGGCGGCCGTGGCCTCGGAGAGCGCCTGGGCGAAGGCGAGGGTCTGGCGCACGGTGTCCGGGCCGTCCCCGGCCTCGCTGACACGCAGGCTCAGGTCGTCGGCGGTGGAGCTGCCGGTGTAGCCGTGGTCGGCCTCGCAGTTGGGGTCACCGCAGGCGGCGGGCTCCAGGTCGATGCGGGAGACGGCACCCCAGCCGATCGTCAGGACGACCTCGCGGGGCAGCGTGCCGGGCACGTACTTCTCGGGGTTGGCGACCACGCGGCTGACCACGACGGACGAGATCCGGTCGAGCTTGACCGACTCGGTGGACGTCGTGGCGTACGGCGTCGGGGAGCTCGTGTCTGCGGCCTGCTCGTCGGTATGGCTGACGATGAAGCGGGTGTCCGTCAGGACGAGGACCGTGACATGGCGGCGCACCTCGTTGGAGTCGAAGGTGGTCTCCTGGTGGACCAGATACGACGCGACCGGCTCCCCGCCGACGGCGGCCTCCACCGCCTCGGCCACGAGGGCCGGGTAGTAGCCGCTGCGCTCGATCGCCGCGCGCAGCCCCTGGGTCGTCGTACCGGTCTTTGCCATAGGGACCATCCTACGGGGGGCCGGTGGCTGCCGGGGACGCCGTGCGCGGGTCGGCGGGCGGTCAGTAGCTGGGGAGCCGGCGGGGGCCGAGATCCCTGCGCGGTCAGTAGCTGAGAGCCCGCCGGGGCCGAAGTCCCCGCCGGTCAGTAGCTGGGCAGCCGGCGGGGGCCGAGGTCACTGCGGGCGGGCGGCGGGGCGAGCCGGACACTCGCTCCGAGGACCGTCAGGCCCTGCGTGGCGACGACTACGGGCTCCAGGGTGACCGAGACCACCTCGGGGTGGTCGTCGACCAGCCGGGACACCCTCAGCAGAAGCTCTTCGAGCGCCGCTGTGTCCGCCGGCGCGGACCCGCGCCAGCCGAACAGCACCGGAGCCGCCCTGATGGAGCGGATCAGCTCGGCGGCGTCGCGGTCGGTGGCGGGCACGAGACGGTGCGCGGTGTCGCCCAGCAGCTCGGAGGGCGCGCCGGCCAGCCCGAAGGAGAGGACGGCACCGGCGGCGGCGTCGATCGACGCCTTGACGACGGTGTCGACCCCCCTGGGTGCCATGGCCTGGACCACGGGGCGGAGTTCGGCCGGTGTGCCCAGCAGCTCGGTGAGTTCGCCGTAGGCCCGGCGCAGCGCGTTCTCGTTGGCGAGGTCGAGCCGGACGCCACCGAGGTCGGCGCGGTGGCGGAGATGGGGGGCGGTGGTCTTCAGTGCCACCGGGTAGCCGAGCTCGGAGGCGGCAGCCACGGCTTCCCCGGGATCCGGGGCGGGAAGAGCGGGCCGGACGGCGATCCCGTAACGGGCGAGCAGGTCGCGTGCCTCGTCCGGGGTGAGCGGGCGGCCCCGCGGGTCGGGGCCGGGGCCCAGCAACGCGTCGATCAGCCCGGCGGCCCCCGGTTCGTCGATCGTGTCGTCCAGGAATTCGGGCACCTTGCCGGGGGACGCGGCCTGGCGCCGCCACTGTGCGTACTTCACGGCCTCGGCGAGGGCGCGTACGGCTCGTTCGGCGGCGGGGTAGGCGGGGATCCGGCCGGTGGAGGAGCCGGGGCCGCCCGCAGGCGCCGGGGCGGGAGCGCCCACGCCCGCCGGTGCCGTATCCGCCGTGCCGCCACGTACGGGAGCGCCCGTACGTGGCGGAGCGGGATCGCCGGTGGCCGCCGGTGGGTTGCCGGTGGCCGCGGTGTCCCCCACTCCCTGGACGGGGGTCGTGGCGCGGACGGCGCCCGGGGCCGGCGTCCGGAGCTGTGGCTCCGGCTCCCTCTCGGAGCCCGAGGCCGCCGCGTGGGACTCCGTCCCGGGTCCTGGTTCCTGCGTCGCTCCGGGGGCGGTCGTGCGGGGCCGGGGCGCCGCCGTGCTCGTGGCGGCGGCGAGGGCCGCCGCCAGGCCGCCCATCTCCACGTGCACCACGGCCACCGGCTTGGCCGGGCCGCCGGCCGCAGCCTCGCGCAGCGCGGCGGCCAGGGTCTCGCCGTCACCGGTCTCGGCCTCGCCGTTCTCCCCCACCCACGGGATCGCGGTCACGATCACCGCGTCGCAGGTCCGGTCGGCGAGCGCGTCCGCGAGCGCGTCCCGGAAGTCCTGCGGTCCGGCGGCCGTCGTGAGATCGCGCGGCGGACGTGGGCGCAGCCCCTCGGCGAGGCAGGCGTCGTAGGTGAGGAGGCCGAGGGACTCGGAGTTGCCCAGGATCGCCACCCGGGGCCCGTCCGGCAGTGGCTGGCCCGCGAGGAGCAGGCCCACGTCGACCAGCTCGGTCACGGTGTCGACACGGATCACTCCCGCCTGCCGCATCAGCGCGGAGACCGTCGCGTCCGGGATCCGGCTGACAGGTACGGCATGGCCCGGCGGGTTGGACCCGCTGTGCCGCGCCCCCTTCACCACGACCACGGGCTTCACCGCGGCCGTACGGCGCGCGAGCCGGGTGAACTTGCGCGGGTTGCCGAGCGACTCCAGGTACAGCAGGGCGACGTCGGTTCCCTGGTCCTCGTACCAGTACTGCAGGAAGTCGTTGCCCGAGACGTCGGCCCGGTTGCCCGCGGAGATGAAGGCCGACAGTCCGGCTCCGCGCCGGTGGAGACCGGACAGGACGGCAATCCCGATGGCGCCGGACTGGGTGAAGAGGCCGATGCGCCCGGGCTGCGGGGACTCGGGGGCGAGCGAGGCGTTCAGGCGGACGGATTCAGAGGTGTTGATGATGCCGAAGGCGTTGGGGCCGATGATCCGCATGCCGTACGAGCGTGCCTGCCGGACCAGTTCGCGCTGGCGCTCCCGCCCTTCGGCGCCCTGCTCCGCGTAACCGGCGGAGAGGACGACGAGTCCCTGGACCCCGTGTTCTCCGCAGTCCGCGACTGCCTGCGGGACCCGGTCGGCGGGGACGGCCACGACCGCGAGATCGACCTGTGCGCCGATCTCGCCCACGGAGCGGTACGCGGGGACCCCGTCGACGGTCTCCAGACCTGCGTCGAAGGACGTGTTCACCGCGTACGCGCGCCCGGTGAAGCCTGAGCCCAGGAGGTTGCGCAGCACCGTGCGGCCCACTCCCCCGGGCGCGCGTCCGGCGCCCACGACCGCGACGGAGCCGGGCGTCAGCAGGCGCTGCACCGAGCGGGCCTCGGCCCGCTGCTCACGGGCGCGCTGGACGGCCAGGGACTCCGCCGTGGGCTCGATGTCGAGGGTGAGATGGACGGAGCCTTCCTCGAAGCTGCGCTGCTGGGTGAACCCGGCGTCGCGGAACACCTTGATCATCTTGTTGTTGGCGGGCAGCACCTCGGCGGCGAATCGGCGGATGCCACGTTCCCTGGCGACCGCCGCGATGTGTTCGAGGAGGGCCGACGCGACGCCACGGCCCTGGTGGGCGTCCTGGACGAGGAAGGCGACCTCCGCCTCGTCCGCGGGGGCGGAGGCCGGCCTGCCCTGGTCGTCGATGCGGTCGTAGCGCACGGTCGCGATGAACTCGCCGCCGATCGTGACGGCCAGTCCCACCCGGTCGACGTAGTCGTGATGGGTGAAGCGGTGCACGTCGCGGGCGGAGAGGCGAGGGTACGGGGCGAAGAAGCGGTAGTACTTCGACTCGTCGGACACCTGCTCGTAGAAGCTGACGAGACGCTCGGCGTCGTCCGTGGTGATGGGCCTGATGCGCGCGGTGCCACCGTCACGGAGCACCACGTCCGCCTCCCAGTGGTCGGGGTACGCGTGGTGCGGACTCTGCTCCGGTGAGGGCGAGGGCTCCATGGGCAAAGCCTACGGCTCGTCGCACCGGTCGCGTCGGCATTGCGGCGGGGGCACGCTGAGGGTGCCGGCGGGCGGTGCGCGGGCCGGCGGCGAGCCCAGAGCAGGCAGTGCACACCGCATGAGACACTGGTCTAGACAACCATTGATACGTGAAGGGCAGAACCATGGCTGAGCGCCGCGTCAACGTCGGTTGGGCCGAGGGCCTGCACGCCCGCCCCGCTTCCATCTTCGTCCGTGCCGCCACGGCCTCCGGCGTCCCGGTGACGATCGCCAAGGCGGACGGCAACCCCGTGAACGCCGCTTCCATGCTCGCGGTGCTCGGCCTGGGCGCCCAGGGCGGCGAGGAGATCGTGCTCTCCTCCGAGGCGGACAACGCCGAGGTCGCTCTGGACCGTCTGGCGAAGCTGGTCGCCGAGGGGCTGGAGGAGCTCCCGGAGACCGTCTGAGTCCGGCCCGTCCGGAATCTTTTCTGCGGATAAGCCGCGGCGCCCTCTCACCGGGAGTCGCGGCTTTTCTGTTTCACGAGCGGGCAGCGGCACTCCTCGCGCCCGAATTAGGGCAGCAGAAATAAAGCCCCGCGACAATTACCTTCTTTGTATACGGCGCAATTGTTAATGACGTGCTCCCGCGATGTTTACGGGGTGTTGCGAAGTCCTCACCCGCACGCCGCCCGCCGTGCCACCGGGCGGACGGCGCAGCCGGTGCGCGGCGGTGGCCCGCTCGGCGTGCTGGGCGGCGAGGGCCCTGGCCCGTTCGGCGTCGCCGCGCGCCACGGCGTCGACGAGGGCACCGTGCTCCGCCCAGGAGTCCGCGGGGCGGGCGGGCTGTTCGACGGAGTACATCCACGCGATCTTGTGCCGGAGCTGGGTGAGCAGCGCGATCAGGGCGGGGCTGCCCGACGCCTGCGCCAGCGTCTCGTGGAACCAGCCGCCCAGCGAGCGCAGATCCTCCCCCTCGCCGCGGCGCACCCGCTCCTGCCCCAGTCTGACCAGGCCTCGGAGCACCTTGAGGTGGGCGTCGGTGCGTCGCTGCGCCGCCCGGGCCGCCCCGAGGGGCTCCAGGAGCATGCGGATCTCCAGCAGGTCCGCGGCCTCCTGCTCCGTCGGCTCGGCGACACAGGCACCGGCGTGCCGGCGGGTGACGACGAACCCCTCGGACTCCAGGGTGCGCAGCGCCTCGCGCACCGGGACGCGCGAGACGCCGTAACGTCGCGCGAGCACCTCTTCGGTGAGGCGGCTGCCACGTTCGAAGACACCGGAGACGATGTCGTCACGGATCGCCGTGCATACCGAATGCGCGGGAATGCGCATGTCCGAACCTCCGCCTTAATCCCCGCGAAACGCGGCCGATCGACGCCTGTTCTGTGACTCTATTGCAATCGGCGGGAATTTCCGATGGCAGGGTGGAATCCGTGGATTGCTTTTGGCCGCGGGGCACTTCCGCGCACGCTCCGCGGACTCCTCCGCCAGGGCACGGCGAAGGCCCCGGCGGGTGAGCCGGGGCCTTCGTGCTGAACTCCGGCGACGGGCCGGGGCCTTCGTGCGGAGCGTCGTCGTGCGGAGGCCTGTCAGACCTGCACGCCATGGGCGCGGAGGTAGGCGACCGGGTCCATGTCGGACCCGTAGTCGGGGGTGGTCCGGGCCTCGAAGTGCAGGTGCGGGCCCGTGGAGTTGCCGGTCGAGCCGGAGAGGCCTATCTGCTGGCCCGAGGTGACGCTCTGTCCGACCGAGACACCGATCGACGAGAGGTGGCCGTACTGGGTGTAGGTGCCGTCCTTCATCCGGAGCACGATGTTGTTGCCGTACGCGCCGCCCCAGCCCGCCTCGACGACCGTACCGGCGCCGACCGCGACCACGGAGGAGCCGGACGCCGCCTGGAAGTCCACTCCGGAGTGGCTGCCGGAGGACCACAGCGCGCCACCCGACTTGTAGCCGGTGGTCACGTGGGAGCCGGCGACCGGGAGGTGGAAGGCGTTCAGCCGGGCACGCTCGGCGGCGCGGGCCGCACGGGCCTCGGCCTCGCGGACCTCCTTGGCGCGGGCCTCGGCCTTGCGCTTCGCCTCCGCCTTGGCCTCGGCCTTCGCCTTCGCCTCGGCCTTCGCCTTGGCGGCGGCCTCGGCCTGGTGCTGCTGCGCCTCCGCCTGGGCGTCGATCTGGGCGGCGAGCGTGACGTCGAGGGAGACGGCCTGGGTCAGACCGGTGCTGCCCGTGGTGACGGACTCGGAATCCGCGGCGAGGGCCGGGGAGGCCGTGGCGCCGATGACGCCGGTGGTGGCCAGGGCCGCGATGCCGGCGACCTGAGCGCTCCTGCGCGTCAGGCGGCTCGGGGCACGGTGCTTCCCGGTGGCACGGATGAACGCCATGTAAGGGCTGGTCCTTTCCTTCCTTCTCGCCTACCGGGTTAGCTGACGGGTTCGGAGCAGGAAGGTCTCCTACGGGCCCCTCCGCGTCTCGTGCGAGGCGCGGAATTGCCCGATTCACCCCAGGGACTTCATGGGTCCCCGGCTCCCCAGGCTCGCGCCTGACGGGGACTCGGCGATGACTGTCCGGCGCCGCGGGCGCGGCATACGTCTGACGAACAGCCGGGCTGACGGTAGGTCGGGCCGCCTCGGGGAACCAAACGTAAAGGGCCTTATGTCGCACATCCCACAGGGCATATGCGGATCTTCAATACCAAATGGGACAGACGAACGGACCCCGGTGAGCACGTGCTCACCGGGGTCCGTTCTGTCATGCCCTGAAGGGCATTCTCCGCTGTCAGCCGCTGACGACCGACACCTCACCGATACCCAGTGCCCTGACGGGCTCGGCGATCTGGGCCGCGTCCCCCACGAGCACGGTGACCAGCCGGTCCACCGGGAACGCGTTGACCACGGCCGCGGTCGCCTCGACCGTGCCGGTCTCGGCCAGCCGCGCGTACAGCTGGGCCTGGTAGTCGTCCGGCAGGTGCTGCTCGACCTGGTCGGCGAGCGTGCCGGCCACCGAGGCGGCCGTCTCGTACTTCAGCGGGGCCACACCCACCAGGTTCTGCACGGCGGTCTCGCGCTCGGCGTCGGTCAGCCCTTCGGCCGCGAGAGTGCGCAGGACCTTCCACAGGTCGTCGAGCGCGGGTCCGGTGGACTCGGTGTCCACGGAGCCGCTGATCGCGAGCATCGCGGCACCGGTCGCTCCGGAGGAGGAACCGGGGGCGGTGGAGCGCAGCACCTGCCCGAAGGCCCGGACACCGTAGGTGTAGCCCTTCTCCTCACGCAGCACACGGTCCAGCCGCGAGGTGAGCGTGCCTCCGAGGCAGTACGTGCCGAGGACCTGCGCGGGCCACACACTGTCGTGGCGGTCCGCCCCGATACGGCCGATCAGGAGCTGCGTCTGCACGGCTCCGGGACGGTCCACGATGACCACGCGGCCGGTGTCGTCCGCGGTGATCGGGGGAACCGGGCGGGCCTGGGCGGTGTTGCCCGACCAGTCACCGAGGGTGTCGGCGAGCAGGGCGTCGAGGTCCACCCCGGTGAGGTCGCCGACGACGACCGCGGTCGCGGTGGACGGACGGACATGGGCGTCGTAGAAGGCGCGCACGGCCGCGGCGTCGATCCCCCGGACCGTCTCCTCGGTGCCCTGGCGCGGACGCGACATCCGTGCCGTCGCGGGGAAGAGTTCCTTGGAGAGCTGCTTGGCGGCCCTGCGGGCCGGGTTGGCCTGCTCGTGCGGGATCTCGTCGAGCCGGTTGCCCACCAGGCGCTCGATCTCGCTCTCCGCGAAGGCGGGCGCCCGAAGTGCCTCGGCGACCAGGCCGAGGGCCTTGGCCAGCCGGGAGACCGGGACCTCGAGGGAGACGCGGAGCCCCGGGTGGTCGGCGTGCGCGTCCAGGGTGGCGCCGCAGCGCTCCAGCTCGGCCGCGAACTCTTCCGCGGAGCGCTTGTCCGTCCCCTCGGACAGGGCCCGCGCCATGATCGTGGCCACGCCGTCCAGGCCTTCGGGCTCGGCGTCCAGGGGCGCGTCGAGGAAGATCTCCACGGCGACGACCTGCTGGCCGGGGCGGTGGCAGCGCAGCACGGTCAGGCCGTTGGGCAGGGCGCCGCGCTCGGGCGCGGGGAAGGCCCACGGCCTGGCTTCGCCGGCGGTGGGCTGCGGGTGGTACTGCATCGCTACTCCAGTCACGGCGGCGTCGGTCACTTGTCGGCCCCTTCGTGCGCGTCGGCGCCGTCCGTCTCGTCGGCCGGCTCGAGCGGCTCGTAGACCAGGACCGCGCGGTTGTCGGGACGCAGGTGCGCCCGGGCGGCCTCCTTGACCTCGTCTGCCGTCACGTCGAGCACCCGGCCCACCGCGGTCAGGGCGAGCTGCGGGTCACCGAACAGGACGGCGTAACGGCACAGTTCGTCGGCACGGCCCGCGACCGTGCCGAGCCGGTCCAGCCACTCGCGCTCCAACTGTGCCTGCGCCCGTTCCATTTCCTCGGGCGTGGGGCCCTCCTCGGCGAAGCGGGCCAGCTCCTCGTCGACGGCGGCCTCGATCTGCGGCACCTCGACCCCGCCGGACGTCTTGACGTCCAGCCAGCCCAGTGAGGGCGCGCCGGAGAGCCTGAGCAGCCCGAACCCCGCTGCGACCGCCGTCCGGTCGCGGCGGACCAGGCGGTTGTGCAGCCGCGACGACTCGCCGCCGCCGAGCACGGTCAGCGCCAGGTCCGCGGCGTCGCACTCACGGGTTCCGTCGTGCGGCAGCCGGTAGGCGGCCATCAGCGCACGCGCGGGGACCTCCTCGTGGACCACCTCGCGCAGCTGCTCGCCGATGATTCCGGGCAGCGTGCCGTCCCGCGGGGGCTGCTTGCCGTCATGGGAGGGGATGGAGCCGAAGTACTTCTCGATCCAGGCGAGGGTCTGCTCCGGGTCGATGTCCCCGACCACGGAGAGCACCGCGTTGTTCGGGGCGTAGTACGTACGGAAGAACGCCTGCGCGTCCTCCAGCGTCGCCGCGTCCAGGTCGGCCATCGAGCCGATCGGCGTGTGGTGGTAGGGGTGGCCCTCCGGGTAGGCGAGCGCGGTGAGCTTCTCGAACGCGGTGCCGTACGGGACGTTGTCGTAACGCTGGCGGCGCTCGTTCTTGACGACGTCGCGCTGGTTCTCCATGGACTCCTCGTCGAGCGCGGCGAGCAGCGAGCCCATCCGGTCGGCCTCGAGCCACAGGGCCAGCTCCAGCTGGTGCGTGGGCATCGTCTCGAAGTAGTTGGTGCGCTCGAAGCTGGTGGTGCCGTTGAGGGAGCCGCCCGCCCCCTGCACCAGCTCGAAGTGCCCGTTCCCCTTGACCTGGCCCGAGCCCTGGAACATCAGGTGCTCGAAGAGGTGAGCCAGACCGGTGCGTCCCGCGACCTCGTGGCGGGACCCGACGTCGTACCAGAGGCAGACCGCGGCGACCGGGGTCAGATGGTCCTCGGAGAGCACCACGCGCAGGCCGTTGGCCAGACGGTGCTCGGTCGCCGTCAAGCCGCCGGAACCGGCCTGGGCTGTGGCCGTGTGACCCATGGGCATGTACGTCCCTTCGATCGGTACAGGATTTCCTGCCGGACCTGCCACTCTAAGCAAGCGCACGGGCACCTGGCGAAGTTCCCGTTGGGTGAATGTTGTCGTAGATGCTGCCGTAAAGACGGGCCCGGCACAGTCCCTCGGGACCGCTTCGGACGGGTCGAGGTCGGCGTTGTCGGTACGGCGGTCCACAATGGTCGGCGTCAGAACCTGAGGTTGCCCGACAGAATCTGTGAAGGAGTCGCAGCCGCGATGGCCCGCCGCAGCACGAAAACCCCGCCGCCGGACGACTTCGAGGAGAAGATCCTCGACATCGACGTCGTCGACGAAATGCAGGGCTCCTTCCTCGAGTACGCGTACTCGGTGATCTACTCCAGGGCTCTCCCCGACGCCCGCGACGGCATGAAGCCCGTGCACCGCCGCATCGTGTCCCAGATGAACGAGATGGGTCTGCGTCCCGACCGCGGCTACGTGAAGTGCGCCCGTGTCGTGGGCGAGGTGATGGGCAAACTGCACCCGCACGGTGACGCGTCGATCTATGACGCACTGGTGCGCATGGCACAGCCGTTCTCGATGCGTCTGCCTCTCGTCGACGGACACGGAAACTTCGGCTCGCTCGGCAACGACGATCCACCGGCCGCCATGCGGTACACCGAGTGCCGGATGGCCGACGCCACGTCCCTGATGACGGAGTCGATCGACGAGGACACCGTCGATTTCCAGTCGAACTACGACGGCCAGGAGCAGGAACCGGTCGTCCTCCCCGCCGCGTATCCGAACCTCCTGGTCAACGGTGCGTCCGGGATCGCGGTCGGCATGGCGACCAACATGCCCCCGCACAACCTCGGCGAGGTCATCGCCGCGGCCCGCCACCTCATCCGGCACCCGGGCGCCGACCTCGAGACCCTGATGCGCTTCGTCCCGGGCCCCGACCTGCCGACAGGCGGCAGGATCGTCGGACTCGGCGGCATCAAGGACGCGTACGCCGCCGGGCGCGGCACGTTCAAGATCCGCGCCACGGTCGCCATAGAGAACGTCACGGCGCGCCGCAAGGGCCTCGTCGTCACCGAACTGCCCTTCACCGTCGGTCCGGAGAAGGTGATCGCGAAGATCAAGGACCTCGTCGGCTCGAAGAAGCTCCAGGGCATCGCGGACGTCAAGGACCTCACCGACAGGGCGCACGGTCTGCGCCTGGTGATCGAGGTCAAGAACGGCTTCGTGCCCGAGGCCGTGCTGGAACAGCTCTACAAGCTGACGCCGATGGAGGAGTCCTTCGGCATCAACAACGTGGCGCTCGTCGACGGGCAGCCGCTCACCCTGGGGCTCAAGGAGCTCCTCGAGGTCTACCTCGACCACCGCTTCGACGTGGTGCGACGGCGCAGCGAGTTCCGCAGGACCAAGCGCCGCAACCGGCTGCACCTGGTCGAGGGCCTGCTCGTCGCGCTCCTCGACATCGACGAGGTCATCCGTCTCATCCGGGACAGCGACAACTCCGCTCAGGCGAAGGAGCGCCTGATGGAGCGCTTCTCGCTCAGCGAGATCCAGACGCAGTACATCCTGGACACCCCGCTGCGCAGGCTGACCCGCTTCGACCGGATCGAGCTGGAGAGCGAGCGCGACACCCTCAACGAGGAGATCGCCAAGCTGACCGCGATCCTGGAGTCGGACGCCGAGCTGCGCAAGCTCGTCTCGTCCGAACTGGCCGCCGTGGCGAAGAAGTTCGGTACCGACCGGCGCACCGTCCTGCTGGAGTCGGCGGGTTCGCAGGTCGCGTCCGTCCCCCTGGAGGTCGCGGACGACCCGTGCCACGTGCTCCTCTCCTCGACCGGTCTGCTGGCCCGTACGGCGAACGCCGAGCCGGTCGTCCAGACCGAGGACGCCAGGCGCACCAAGCACGATGTGATCGTCTCGGCGGTCGCCGCGACAGCCCGCGGGGACGTGGGTGCGGTGACGTCCACCGGACGGCTGCTGCGTCTCTCCGTGATCGACCTTCCGCAGCTGCCGGACACGCACGCGGCCCCCAGCCTTTCGGGCGGGGCTCAGATCTCGGAGTTCCTCACGCTGGCGGCGGACGAGGAGCTGGTCTGCCTCACCACTCTGGACGAGGACGCCCCGGGCCTGGCCATCGGCACCCTTCAGGGGGTGGTGAAGCGGGTGGTGCCCGACTACCCGGCCAACAAGGACGAGTTGGAGGTCATCTCGCTGAAGGACGGTGACCGTATCGTCGGCGCCACTCAGCTGCGTACGGGCGAGGAGGACCTGGTCTTCATCACGTCCGACGCCCAACTGCTGCGCTACCCGGCCGCGTCGGTGCGTCCGCAGGGGCGCCCGGCGGGCGGCATGGCGGGAGTCAAGCTCAGTGCCGGCGCCACGGTGCTGTCGTTCACCGCGGTGGATCCGGCGGCGGATGCCGTGGTGTTCACGGTCGCCGGGTCGCACGGCACGCTGGACGACTCGGAGCGCACCTGGAAGCTCACCCCGTTCGACCAGTATCCGCGCAAGGGCAGGGCCACCGGAGGGGTGCGCTGCCAGCGCTTCCTCAAGGGGGAGGACGTGCTGGTGTTCGCCTGGGCGGGCGGGACCCCGGCGCGTGCCGCGCAGAAGAACGGCTCGCCGGCCGAGCTGCCGGCTCCGGATCCGCGCCGTGACGGCTCGGGCACACCGTCGACGAGCCCCGTCGCGGTGGTCGCCGGATCGCTGTAGGGCCTGTCCGGACGGCGCGGGGCCTCGCGCCTCGTCGCCGTCCGGGGTCGCGGGTTCAGGCGTCCGGGGGTCGCTGGGGCTGCGGGTTCGGCGTCCCGCCCAGGGGGTCCGGGGGATCCGGCCTCCTCGCCGACCGGGGCCGTCAAGGCCTCCTCGCCGTCCGGGGGCCGGCCGTCAGGCCTCGTCGCCGTCCGGCTGTCGCACGTATCTCAGGACGCCCCACATGCTGCGCTCCAGCTCTTCCGTGGCGTCCTGGCCGGGGACCAGCCCCTCCGTGGCGTCCTGGCCGAGCTCCGGTCCTGCCGTGGTCACCTGGCCGTGGTCCTGGCAGTTCTCGAGCTCCTTGTGCAGCGCCTCCGCGTCGATGCCGGAGCCGATCAGCACGAGCTGGGTCCGACGCTCCTCATCCCGGCCCCAGGACTGCGGTACGAATCGCAGGAACCTGCCGACCGCGTGCAGGGCGTAGCGGTTGTCCCGGTCGCCCGCCCCGAAGTCGGCGAACCCCTTGATCCGGTAGAGGCCCTCGGGCCGCGAGTCGAGGAACGCCATGAAGCGGCGGGGGCTGAGCGGTACGTCCGTGGTGAAGGAGACGCTCTCGTACGCCGCGTGCAGGTGGGTGTCGTGCGTGCGGTCCGCCTCGGGCAGCAGGTCCTCGAAGCTCAGCTGGCGGTCGAGGTCGTCCTCGTCCGGCCGGAGAACGGGATCGAGGAGCATCTCCGGGTCGATCCGCCCGTAGGCGGCGCTGATGACAGCCCCCCTGCCGCCGGCCCTCGCGACCGCCTCCCGCACGCGCAGCAGATCGTCGTCGGAGACCCGGTCGGTCTTGTTCAGGACGATCAGGTCCGCGACCGTGAGATGGCGGTCGATCTCGGGGTGCCGCTCCCGGGTGGCGCCGAATTCGGCCGCGTCGACGACCTCGACCAGGCCCCCGTACCTGATGTCCGGGTTGTCGCTCGCCAGCACCATCCGCACGAGTTCCTGGGGCTCCGCCAGTCCGCTCGCCTCGATGACGATCACGTCGAGCCGGGCGGAGGGCCTGGTCAGGGTCTCCAGGTAGGTGTCGAGTTCGCTCGCGTCCACGGCGCAGCACATACAGCCGTTGCCCAGCGACACCGTGGAACCGACCTGTCCGGAGACGGTCAGGGCGTCGATCTCGATGGAACCGAAGTCGTTGACGATCACGCCGATGCGGTTGCCCGCCCTGTTCCGGAGCAAGTGGTTGAGCAGGGTCGTCTTGCCGGATCCGAGGAATCCCGCCAGGACGACGACCGGGATCTGCGAGGCGTGGGGCGGGGTCAAAGTGGCCTTCCTCGGGGTGGTTCAGAGGGTCGGAACGGGCTGCGGGGGCGGCGTACCGACATAGCGCGCCGCCGGGCGGATGATCTTCGAGTCCTCCGCCTGCTCCAGGATATTGGCGCTCCAGCCGACCATCCGCGCCGCGCAGAAGGTCGGAGTGAACATCTCGCGGGGCAGTCCGCAGAGCTCCATGACGACCCCCGCGTAGAACTCCACATTGGTGTGCAGCTCACGCCCGGGCTTGAGCTCGGCGAGGATCGCCTCGACCTGCCGTTCCACCTCGACGGCGAAGTCGACGAGCGGCCCGCCGAAGTCCTGCGCGACCGAGCGCAGCATGCGTGAGCGTGGATCCTCGGTGCGGTAGACGGGGTGCCCGAAACCCATGATCCGGTCCCCCGCGAGCACCCGCTCACGAATCCAGCCGTCGATGCGGTCCGGCGTGCCGATGGCGTCCAGGGTGTCCAGTGCACGGCTGGGCGCGCCGCCGTGCAGCGGTCCCGATAGGGCGCCCACGGCCCCGCCGAGGCAGGCGGCGACGTCGGCGCCGGTGGAGGCGATCACGCGCGCGGTGAAGGTGGAGGCGTTGAAGCCGTGGTCGATCGTGGAGACGAGGTACTGCTCGACGGCGGCCGTCCGTGCGGCGTCCGGCTCCTCGCCGGTGAGCATGTGGAGGTAGTTCGCCGCGAACGGGAGGTCGTCGCGGGGTTCGACCGGTTCGAGGCCCTGGCCGAGGCGGTACAGGGCTGTCAGGACGGTCGGCACCGCCGCACAGACGGCGAGCGCGTCCTCGCGGCGACGGTCGGCACCGATGTCGTACACCGGCCGGAATCCCGCCGACGCTCCGAGCAGCGAGAGCGCGGTACGCAGCCCGGCCAGCGGGCCGGACACCACACCGGCGCGGGCGATGGCGGGCAGCGCCTCCCGCACCTCGGCGGGCAGTCGACGCAGTCCGGCGGTACGCGCGGCGAAGGCGACGCTCGCCTCCCGGCCGGGCAGCTCGCCGTGGAACATCAGGTACCAGACGTCCTCGAAGCTGCGGCTGCGCGCCAGGTCGATCGCCGAGTACTGCCGGTAGTGGTAGAAGCCCTCGCGTCCGCGTACGTCGCCCAGGGCGGTCTCGGTGACGATCACACCGGCGAGGCCCCTGGGCACGTCGAGCGGCACTGTTTCCGTACGTGAGGCAGACATGGCAGGTCTCTCTTCCCTTGACGAGTTGCACATTGATTCGACTGTCCATGATTGATGCAAAGAGTGTCAATATTGATTAATCAATGTGTCATCGCGATGGATGGGACCGCGCATGGATCAGGCATGGATACGGTGGGCACATGACGCATGAGGCGGTGCACGGAGCCGGTACGGGGGACGGGAAGGCGGCGGGGCGACTTGAGCCCGGCGCTCCGGAGGCGGCCGGCGAGCGCCCGCCGACGACGCGGGACGGGGACGAAGGACGTCGGCTCACCACACGCGAGGCTGCCGACCTGCTCGGCGTGAAGCCCGAGACCGTGTACGCCTACGTGAGCCGGGGCCAGCTCGCGAGCAGGCGCACCCCTGGCGGGAGGGGCAGTACGTTCGACGCGGGCGAGGTCGAGGCGCTGGCCCGCCGTACCGGGCGCAGGGAGCCGTCCCCGGTGGCCGCGAACGGCCTTGTCTTCCGCACGGGTCTCACGCTCATCGAGCCCGACCGCTACTTCTTCCGCGGCGTCGACGCGACCGAACTCGCGCGCCGCCACAGCTTCGAGGAGGTCGCCGAGTGGCTCTGGACCGGCGAGCTCCGTCCGGGCATCCGCTTCGACGCGGCGCCCGAATTCCTCGACGCGGCACGGCGGGCCGCCGCATCACTGCCACGCCACAGCAGCTCGACGGACCGCCTCCGGGTCGCTGTCGCCGCCGCCGCGGTCGCCGACCCCCTGCGTTTCGACCTCTCGCCACAAGGGGTCCTCAACAGCGCGCGCGGCCTGATCCCCACCCTGGTCGGCGCGCTGCCGACGGCCGGGGAGCAGAGTGCAGAGGCCGGCTCTCTCGCCGCACGGCTGTGGCCGAGGCTGTCGCCGCGCTCCTCGGACGCGGCGTCACTCGCCGTGCTGGACACCGCGCTCGCCCTGCTGACCGATCACGATCTGGCGGCTTCGACCTTGGCGGCACGGGTCGCGGCGTCGACCCACGCACATCCTTACGCAGTGGTCTCCGCGGGACTCGGCGTGCTGGAGGGACCGCTGCACGGCGCCGCCAGCGGGCTGGCGCACCGGATGCTCTCCGAGGTCGTGGACCGGGGCAGCGCCGCCCCCGTCGTCGCCGACCACCTCCGCGCAGGACGCCGAGTGCCGGGACTCGGACACCGTCTGTACACAGGCGAGGACCCGAGGGCGACCGCACTCTTCGGGCTGCTGGAGGAGGTGCCACAGGCTGCCGCCGCCCTGGCGGCGGCACGCGATGTCATCGCGACCACCACCCGCCACACGCCCCTGCACGCCAACGTCGACCTGGCCCTGGCCGTTCTCTCGGTCGCCGCCGACATGCCGGCGGCGGCGGGCGAGACGATTTTCGCCGTGGCGCGCACGGCGGGCTGGATCGCCCATGCGATGGAGGAGTACACGGAACGGCCCCTGCGGATGCGGCCCAGCGGGCAGTACGAGGGCCCCCGCCCGCCACAGCCGCTGCCCACAGCGGGGTCAGGGTCGGCCTAGGCAGCGTCGCCCCGTGCCCCTGAGCCGACGGCGGCCCTGGGTGCGGCTCTGCAAATTAGCTACAGCCTGCGCAAAATCTCACGGCACGAAAGGAGCCCGCCCCGGCCGGGGCGGAGCGCTCCCCCGGGTTCAGCCGGGTCATCGGGGAGGCCGGGCGGTCGATCCGCGTACGACGAGCTCGGGTTCGAAGAGCAGCTCGTCGGACGCCACCTTGCGCCCGCTGATCTGGACCGAGAGCAGTTCGACCGCTGCCCTGCCCATGGCTTCGATGGGCTGGCGCACCGTGGTCAGCGGCGGCTCGGTGCAGTTCATGAACGCCGAGTCGTCGTAGCCGACGACGGAGACGTCCGCGGGCACCGACAGGCCCCGTCGCCGGGCCGCACGCACCGCACCCAGCGCCAGCGGGTCGCTGGCGCAGATGATGCCGGTGACCCCTCGGTCGAGCAGACGAGTGGCGGCTGCCTGACCGCCCTCCAGCGAGAACATCGCCCGGGCCACCCACTCGTCCTGCACCGTGATCCCCGACTGCGCGGCCAGCGTACGCGCGGCGGTGAGCTTGCGCTGCGAGGGCATGTGGTCGGCCGGGCCGAGGACGAACCCGATCTTCTCGTGGCCGAGGGAGACGAGATGGCGCCAGGCCTGCTCGACAGCCACCGAGTCGTCGCACGAGACGGCGGGGAAACCGAGGTGGGCGATGGCCGCGTTGATCAGGACGACAGGGATCTTGCGATCGGCGAGCACCTTGTAGTGGTCGTGGGGGGCATCGGCCTGGGCGTACAGACCGCCCGCGAACACGACACCGGACACCTGCTGCTGCAGGAGCAGCTCGACGTAGTCGGCCTCGGACACTCCTCCCTTGGTCTGGGTGCAGAGCACGGGCGTCAGTCCCTGTTGGGCGAGCGCGCCGCCGACCACTTCGGCGAAGGCCGGGAAGATCGGGTTCTGCAACTCCGGCAGGACGAGCCCGACCAGCCGGGCACGCTCACCACGGAGCTGCGTCGGACGCTCGTAACCCAGCACGTCGAGGGCGGAGAGGACGGCTTGCCGTGTGGCGTCGGAGACGCCTGGCTTCCCGTTCAGCACGCGGCTGACCGTGGCCTCGCTGACTCCAACTTTCTGGGCAACCTGAGCAAGTCGTCGCGTCATGCGCGCAAGATTAGCGCAAGATACGCAAGCAGATTGCGTGGCTGTGGATACCCACAGAACGCTCACAGACGAAGGCCCTCGGAGGCAAGAGCCGGTGCGCGCGGGGTTCGGGGCACGCCGGGCCAGGCCCGACGGCCGGCCTTCGGATCGTGCCCGCGTACGCGCGGACCGAGGCGGGTCGACGGGCGCGGACCGGCGTGCCTGACCGGGATGCGGAACCGGTTCCCGGACCGGTATGCGGACCTGACGCGGACGGAATTTCGGTCAGGACGTTTCGCCCCTTACCGTTCATACGATGAGCGCCCCACCGATCGTCCCCCGGGGACCGCGCAGGTTCGGCTGGCCGAAGCGGGTCTTCTCGCAGGTCCTGCTGATGCAGCTGGCCATCGTCACGGGCGTCACGGTTCTTGTCACCGGTCTGTTCCTGGCACCCCTCAGTGCTCAGCTCGACGACCAGGCGATGCGCCGCGCACTGGCGATCGCGCAGAGTACGGCTGCGCAACCGCAGATCGCCGCCTCGCTGCTCAGCACCGAGCCGCGCCAGGACGGTGCCGTCCAGATCGCGGCGGAGCGCATCAGGCGGTCGACCGGCGCGGAGTACGTGGTGATCATGGACCGGCGTGGGGTGCGCTGGTCACACACGGACGTGTCCCGCATCGGCGGCGTCGTCTCCACGGACCCCAGCACCGCCCTCTCGGGCAGGTCCGTGATGGAGATCGACAGCGGGACGCTCGGACGTTCGGCCCGCGGCAAGGTGCCGCTCCTCGACTCGACGGACCGGGTCGTCGGCGCCGTATCGGTCGGCATCGCCTACGACAGCGTCCGGGCCCGGCTGCTCGCGGCCATCCCCGGGTTGCTCGCATACGCCGGCGGGGCGCTGGCCGTGGGAGCCCTGGCCGCCTATCTCATCTCACGCCGTCTCCAGCGCCAGACGCACGACCTGGCGTTCTCCGACATCTCGGCGCTCCTGACCGAACGCGAGGCGATGCTGCACAGCATCCGCGAAGGCGTCGTCGCACTCGACGGCGCGGGGCGCATCAGGCTTCTGAACGACGAGGCGCAGCGTCTGCTCGGCCTCGGTCCCGACGCCTCGGGCAAACAGCTCGATGAGGCTCTGGGGGAAGGCAGGACCACCGATGTGCTGGCCGGGCGGGTGGTCGGGGACGACCTCGTGACGGTCCGGGGCAACCGGGTGCTTCTCGCCAACCGGATGCCGACCGACGACGGCGGGGCGGTGGCCACCCTGCGCGACCGTACGGAGCTGGAGCACCTCGGCCGTGAACTCGACTCCACCCGGGGTCTGATCGACGCGCTCCGCGCCCAGGACCACGAACACGCGAACCGGCTGCACACCCTGCTGGGGCTGCTGGAACTGGAGATGTACGGGGACGCCATGGAGTTCGTCACGGAAGTGGTGGGCGTCCACCGGGCGACGGCCGAACAGGTCACCGAGAAGGTCCACGACCCCTTGCTGGCCTCGCTCCTGGTCGGCAAGGCCACCGTGGCCGCGGAGCGGGGGGTCGCCCTGCGTATGGCCCCGGAGACCCTGCTGCCGGACAGCCTGGTGGACCCTCGCGGCCTGGTCACGGTCCTCGGCAACCTGGTCGACAACGCCATGGACGCGGCCGCGGGGTCGGCCGAGGCCAGGATCGAGGTCTACCTGCGGGCCGAGGACCGTACGGTGGTGCTGCGCGTGCGGGACAGCGGTCCCGGCGTACCGGCCGGCGACCACGAGTCCATCTTCACCGAGGGCTGGTCGACCAAGGAACTCCCGGCCCACGGCAAGCGCGGTCTGGGACTACCGCTGGTGCGGCGGTTCGCGGAGCGGCAGGGCGGCACCGTGTCCGTCTCGGACGCCCCCGAGGGCGGGGCCACGTTCACCGTCGTCCTCCCCGAGGCCCTGAGCGAACCGCGGACCCCGCCAGGCCCACAGCCCCCGCCAGGACCGCACGTCCCGCCAGGATCCGAAGCCCCTTCCGGACCGGAGCCGCGTCGCGAGCCGGTGCCTCCGGGCGGACCGGTGCACCAGGGCGAACCGGCACCCCCCGGGCCTCCGGCCTCTGTACGACCGACGACGACAGGAGACGCCCCGTGATCGAGGTCCTCGTCGTGGACGACGACGTCCGGGTGGCCCGGATCAACGCGGCCTACGCCTCCAAAGTGCCCGGATTCCGGGTGGCCGCCATGGCTCACTCCGCGGCCGAAGCTCTCACCATGGTCGAGAAGCTGCCCATCGACCTGATCCTGCTCGACCACTACCTGCCGGACCGCAACGGCCTGGCCGTCGTGCGTGAGCTCCGAGGGCTCGGGCATCACGCCGACGTGATCATGGTGACGGCGGCCCGCGACGTGGCGACCGTTCAGGCGGCGATGCGTCACGGGGCGCTCCAGTATCTGGTCAAGCCGTTCGCGTACGCCGGACTCCGCACGAAACTGGAGGCGTACGCGGCACTGCGCCGTACCTTCGAGAACGGCGGTGAGGCCGAGCAGACGGAGGTGGACCGGTTGTTCGGGGGCCTCTGGGCGACCGGAGGGTCAGACCTGCCCAAGGGACATTCACCCACCACCGCGGAACTGGTCCGCCAGGCCCTGCGTGCCGCCGAGGGGCCCCTCTCCGCACAGGAGGTCGCCGAGTGCGCCGGGATGAGCCGGCAGACCGCTCAGCGCTATCTGAAGCTGCTGGAGCGCACCGGGCGGGTGCGGCTGTCCCTCAAGTACGGCGATACGGGCCGCCCGGAACACCGGTACACGTGGGCCACGGGGGCCTGAAGCGCCCCCTCCAGCCCTACGCCGCGCCCGCTCCGGTGAGTGACCGGACCTCCGTCTCCGCATGCTTCGCCGCGTCCGGTGGTACCGAGGAGGTGACCGTGCCGATCCACCCGGCGAGGAAACCGGCCGGAATCGACACCAGCCCCGGGTTCTCCAGCGGGAAGAGGGCGATGTCCACTCCCGGGAAGAGCGAGGTGGGGCTTCCCGAGACGATGGGTGAGAGCAGGACGAGCAACACGGCCGGGATCAATCCGCCGTACACGGCCCAGACCGCTCCTCGCGTGGTGAAGCCGCGCCAGAACAGCGAGTAGAGCAGCGCCGGGAGATTGGCGGAGGCGGCGACCGCGAAGGCCAGGCCCACGAGGAACGCGACGTTCAGATTCTGGGCGAGCAGGCCGAGCCCGATGGCGACCACTCCGACGGCCGCCGCGGCCACCCTGGCGACGCCGACCTCGCCGCGCTGCTTGGCACCCGGGCGCCGGAACGAGGCGTAGAGATCATGAGCGACCGAGGCGGAGGAGGCGAGCGTGATGCCGGCGACGACCGCGAGGATCGTGGCGAAGGCGATGGCGGCCACGACGGCGAACAGCAGGGTTCCGCCCGTGGAGCCTTCTCCTCCCCCGAGCACGAGCGCGAGGAGGGGAACAGCCGTGTTCCCCGAGGCGTTGGAGGCCCGGACCTCCGCGGAGCCCACCAGCGCCGCCGCTCCGAACCCCAGGACGATGGTCATCAGGTAGAAGCTGCCGATCAGCCCGATGGACCAGACGACCGAGCGACGGGCCGCGCGGGCGGTGGGCACGGTGTAGAAGCGCGACAGGATGTGCGGCAGACCGGCCGTGCCCAGGACGAGCGCCAGGCCGAGGCTGATGAAGTCGAAGCGCGCCGTCCAGCTCTCGCCGTACCTGAGGCCGGGCGAGAGGAAGTCCCGCCCGTGACCGCTGCGTTCGGCGGCGGAGGTGAGCAGGGCGTTGAAGTCGCCGTGGAAACGTACGAGCACGAGCACGGTGAGCGCGACCGCGCCGGCCATGAGCAGGACGGCTTTGACGATCTGGATCCAGGTCGTGGCCCGCATGCCGCCGAACGACACGTAGATCACCATGAGCGCTCCGACCCCGACGACGGTCCAGGAGCGGGCGGTGTCACTCGTGCCGCCCAGCAGGAGTGCGACGAGGCTTCCCGCGCCGACCATCTGGGCCACCAGGTACATCACCGAGACCGTGACGGACGAGGTTCCCACCGCCATGCGCACAGGACGCTCCGCCATGCGGGCCGCGACCACGTCGGCAAGGGTGAACCGCCCGCAGTTACGCACGAGTTCGGCGACGAGGAGCAGCACCACCAGCCAGGCCACGAGGAAGCCGACCGAGTACAGCATGCCGTCGTAGCCGAAGAGGGCGATCAGGCCCGAGATGCCGAGGAAGGACGCCGCGGACATGTAGTCACCGGCGATGGCGAATCCGTTCTCCATGGGTGAGAACAGCCGCCCGCCCGCATAGAACTCCTCCGCGGACCCGTGCCTGTTCCGGCTCACCCACGTGGTGATCCCGAGCGTCACGGCGATGAACACGCTGAACAGCACGAGCGCCAGAGTCTGATGGTCCCCTCTCACCGGCCGGCCCCTCTTGTCATCTCCTGCGTCTCCCACCGCAGCTCCAGCGCCGCACGGTCCCGGTGCAGTCGCGCATGACGCACATACGCCCAGGTGAGCAGGAACGTGGTGAGGAACTGCCCGAGCCCGGCGACCATGGCCACGTTCACCACTCCGGCCACGGGACGTGCCATCAGGTCGTGCGCCGTGGTGGCCGCGATGACATAGGCGAGATACCAGAGCAGGAAGGCGGTCGTCGCGGGCACCACGAAACGCCTGTACCGGCGCCGCACTTCACGGAACACCGGGCTGCTCTGCACCTCCAGATAGATCTCGGCCGCGCTGTGGCCTGACTGCCCGGCCGGCCGGGACCGTCCGTCGGCCGCGATGCCTCCCACACCTTCCGGATCGCCCCATCCGGTGGCCGTCGTCCCGTCCCACGGGTCGTCGAGCCGCATCACTGCGGCGTCCGGCCCTGCTTCCTTCTCCACCGACAACTCCCTTGTCCACGAGCCTTTTCGGCCGCGTAGTCAAGAATGGGCAGATCGGGAAGATCCCGGGCACATCATTCGCCGGGCTTCACCATTTCAGGTGACGGAACTGCCGGGCGGCTGTGCAAGCCCACGCCCGTACGCGTAGCGCACGGCCCCGTCCTGCCGCGCGCCCCTGTCTTGGCGAAGAGATCGTTTGATGTGTGTCTTCACCGTGGCCCGTGAGATGTGCAGCGTGCGTGCGATCCGCGATGAGAACCAGCACCTCGGCCTCCCTGGGCGTGCGCCCGTCGGGCAGCTCGGAAGCACCGGTGTACGTCCTGCCCGGATGTCGGGAGATCAAGGGATCGGCTCAAGGGTCGACCGTGGGTGGAGAAGGCTCTCCACCCACGGTTGAAGAGCGTCAGACGTCGATGCGCGAGCGGTCCAGCGTGGCGGCCGAGCTGGTGATGAACTCCTTGCGGGGGGCGACCTCGTTGCCCATCAGCAGGTCGAAGATCTGCTCGGAGGACTCCAGGTCGCCGATGTTGATGCGCCTCAAGGTGCGGTGGCGGGGGTCCATGGTCGTCTCCGCCAGCTGGTCCGCGTCCATTTCGCCGAGGCCCTTGTAGCGCTGGATCGAGTCCTTGAAGCGGACGTTCTTGCGCTGGAGCTCCAGCAGGGTCTGACGCAGCTCGTTGTCGGAGTAGGTGTAGATGTACTTGTCCTGGCCCTTCTTGGGCTGGACGAGCTCGATCCGGTGCAGCGGGGGCACGGCCGCGAAGACCCGCCCCGCCTCGACCATCGGCCGCATGTACCGCTGGAAGAGCGTGAGCAGCAGCGTGCGGATGTGCGAACCGTCGACGTCGGCGTCCGTCATCATGATGACCTTGCCGTAGCGCGCGGCGTCGATGTCGAAGGTGCGCCCCGAGCCCGCTCCTATGACCTGGATGATGGCGCCGCATTCCGCGTTCTTGAGCATGTCCGAGACGGACGACTTCTGGACGTTGAGGATCTTCCCGCGGATCGGCAGCAGCGCCTGGAACTCACTGTTGCGGGCCAGCTTCGCGGTACCGAGCGCCGAGTCGCCCTCGACGATGAAGAGCTCGCTGCGGTCCACGTCGTCGCTGCGGCAGTCCGCGAGCTTCGCGGGCAGCGACGAGGACTCGAGCGCGGTCTTGCGACGCTGCGCGTCCTTGTGCTGACGGGCGGCGATGCGGGTGCGGGCCGCCGCGACCGCCTTGTCCAGCACCGCCCTGGCCTGGGCCTTCGCGTCACGCTTCGTGGAGGTCAGGAACGCCTTGAGCTCCTTGGCGACCACGTTGGCCACGATGCGGTTGGCCGCCGAGGTGCCCAGCACCTCCTTGGTCTGGCCCTCGAACTGCGGCTCCGCGAGCCGCACGGTGACGACCGCGGTCAGGCCCTCGAGCGCGTCGTCCTTGACGATGTCGTCCTCGGCGACGCGCAGCAGCTTGGCGGAGCGCAGGACCTCGTTGACCGTCCTCGTGAGGGAGCGCTCGAAGCCGCTCACGTGGGTGCCGCCCTTGGGGGTGGCGATGATGTTGACGAAGGACTTGACGTTGGTGTCGTAGCCGGTGCCCCAGCGCAGGGCGATGTCGACACCCAGCTCGCGGGTGACCTCGGTGGCCGTCATGTGACCCCGGTCGTCCAGGACCGGCACGGTCTCCTTGAACGTTCCCGTCCCGCTCAGCCGCTGGACGTCGCAGACGGCCTTGTCCTGAGCGAGGTACTCGCAGAACTCGCTGATCCCGCCGTCGAAACGGAACGTCTCCTCCGTCTTGCCCTCACCGTCGATGCCCCGCTCGTCACGCACGACGATGGTGAGACCGGGGACGAGGAAGGCGGTCTGGCGCGCCCGCTGGTAGAGCGTCTCCAGGCTGAGCTTGGCGTCCTTGAGGAAGATCTGGCGGTCCGCCCAGTACCTCACCCGGGTACCCGTACGCGTCTTCGGGACCCGCTTTCCCTTGCGGAGCCCGTTGGCGGGGTCGAACGGGCTGTCCGGACCCTGTTCGGTGAACATGCCCGGGACACCACGCCGGAAACTGATCGAGTGGGTCGCGCTGTTGCGGTCGACCTCGACGTCCAGCCGGGCCGAGAGTGCGTTCACGACCGAGGCACCGACGCCGTGCAGACCGCCGGACGCGGCGTAGGAGCCGCCACCGAACTTTCCGCCGGCGTGCAGCTTGGTCATGACCACCTCGATGCCGGAGAGCCCGGTCTTGGGCTCCACGTCGACCGGGATGCCCCGGCCGTTGTCACGCACCTCGACGGAACCGTCGTCGTGGAGGATGACCTCGATGTTGTCGCAGTAGCCGCCGAGGGCCTCGTCGACGGAGTTGTCGATGATCTCCCAGAGGCAGTGCATGAGCCCGCGGCTGTCCGTGGACCCGATGTACATCCCGGGGCGCTTGCGCACCGCTTCGAGCCCTTCGAGGACGAGAAGGTGCCGCGCGGTGTAGTTGGAGCTGTCCCTGTCTGCGCCGCCTGCTCCGGTCAGCAGCGCAGTGGACGGCACGGAATCGGCGGTCACGCGGTTCGCTCCTCGCTGAATTTCATTTGGGGCCCAGTGGGTAGCGGGCTCGGCCTCGGTAGCCGCTGAGAGCCTACCGAGGCCTGGTAGAGCGGTTGTAACGCCACCCAGGGGGAATCCTCATGCTAGTGCAGCCTCGCATACGCGTTCGATCATTCGTTGGAGTGACGTGCACATCACGTTCCCTTCGAGGCATGAACCATTTAGGCTCCGGGCACGTCCTCATGAACAACCGGCAAGCCAGCCGGCGGACCGGCCCACACAAGCAACGCGAAACCGTAGCGCTACGCAATACGGCACATTCGCCGCCAACCGGCAACAGACAGCCATCCTGAGAAGAAGTTTCGAAGAAATGCCACGAGCGGGAACGTTTTCGGCCTGGTTGGATGTTGACCCTGGTACGACAGCTCGTCGAGCTAGAGAAGAGGCGACGTGACTACTGTTCTGACCCCCGCGAGCCCGCTGACCGCAGCAGACCGCTGTGACCGTTGCGGCGCCCAGGCTTATCTGCGCGTCGTCCTGATCAGCGGCGGTGAACTGCTCTTCTGCGCCCACCACGGGCGCAAGTTCGAGCCGGAACTCAAGAAGATCGCCGCGGAAATACAGGATGAGACGGATCGGCTCACTGCCGCGCAGGCCAGTGCTGCCGACGAGGAACACTGACACCTCGCATCCACGACGAGCCATGGGTACGGTCCCGGACCGGCCGACGGGCGGCCTCCCAGTAGGGAAAGCCGCCCGTTCTCATACCCTTCGGCCCGTCCGCGGTCAGTTCCGGTCGGCCATCCACCGGATCGCCGCGGAGATGCGGGTGTACACACCGGGGCTTCCTGGGCTTCCACAGCCGCTGCCCCACGAGACGAGGCCTACAAGGCGCCCACGGGCCACCAGCGGGCCTCCGCTGTCCCCCTGGCACGCATCACGCCCGCCTGCGGTGGCACCGGCGCAGAGCATGGACGACGCGTCGTACAGGCCCTGTGAGCCGCCTGGGTACGCCCGCGCGCAGTCGGCGTCCGGGAGTACGCGCACTGTGGCGGCGCGCAGCCCGGACGCGTAGGCGCCGTAGCCCGTCGTGTCCCCCCAGCCGTACACCGTGGCCTTCGTGCCCGGCTCGTAGGCCGCGCTGCCTGTTGCCGCCATCGGGATCACACTGCCTGCCGGAAGCGGCTGAGCCAGGGTGAGCACGGCGAGGTCCGCCGCATTGGTGTGCGGGTCATAGCCCGGATTGACCCACGCCGAACGCACGGAGATCTCCCGGCCACCAGGACCGCTCAATTCGTCCCGTCCGGCGATGACCCTCAGGTCGCGGATCTCCGGGACTGGTGCGCCCAGCACCTCCTCCCTCAGGCAGTGCGCGGCCGTCAGCACCTTGGTGGGCCCGACAGCGACTCCGCCGCAGAACTGACCGCCACGGGTTCCTCCGAACCGGTCACGGCTCGACAGCGCCACCACCCACGGGCTGTCCGCGACGGAGACGGGCTTCCCGCCGACGATGATGCTGTCCGCAGCGGCAAGGGGCGGGGGGCCGACCGGTATCGCGGCCGCCGCGGCCGCCAGGAGGAATGCGGCGGGAAGGGCGCGGACGAGAAGGCGGGGCATGTGGACTCCTGACGCCGAGGTGAACGTTGCCTACTCAGCGTCATCCGAGCCGGTGCGAGCCGCATGCGGATACGGGCGGGGCCCGGAACCTGAAGTGGTTCCGGGCCCCGCCCATGTCCGTCCTCGATCTAGTCGAGGTAGTCGCGCAGCACCTGCGAACGCGACGGGTGGCGCAGCTTCGACATCGTCTTCGACTCGATCTGACGGATGCGCTCGCGCGTCACGCCGTAGACCTTGCCGATCTCGTCGAGCGTCTTCGGCTGTCCGTCGGTGAGACCGAAGCGCATCGAGACCACGCCCGCCTCGCGCTCGGAGAGCGTGTCGAGCACCGAGTGCAGCTGCTCCTGGAGCAGCGTGAAGCTCACGGCGTCGGCCGGGACGACGGCCTCGGAGTCCTCGATCAGGTCACCGAACTCGCTGTCCCCGTCCTCACCCAGCGGGGTGTGGAGGGAAATCGGCTCGCGGCCGTACTTCTGGACCTCGATGACCTTCTCAGGGGTCATGTCGAGCTCCTTGGCCAGCTCCTCCGGCGTGGGCTCACGGCCCAGGTCCTGGAGCATCTGGCGCTGCACGCGCGCGAGCTTGTTGATGACCTCGACCATGTGCACCGGAATACGGATGGTGCGAGCCTGGTCGGCCATGGCGCGGGTGATGGCCTGACGGATCCACCAGGTGGCGTACGTGGAGAACTTGTAGCCCTTGGTGTAGTCGAACTTCTCCACCGCGCGGATCAGACCGAGGTTGCCCTCCTGGATGAGGTCCAGGAAGAGCATGCCGCGGCCGGTGTAGCGCTTGGCCAGCGAGACCACGAGCCGGAGGTTGGCCTCCAGCAGGTGGTTCTTGGCCCGGCGGCCGTCCTCGGCGATGATCTCCAGCTCGCGCTTGAGCTTCGGTGCGAGCTTGTCGGCGTTGGCGAGCTTGTCCTCGGCGAACAGGCCGGCCTCGATGCGCTTGGCGAGCTCGACCTCCTGCTCGGCGTTGAGGAGGGGAACCTTGCCGATCTGCTTCAGGTAGTCCTTGACCGGGTCGGCGGTGGCGCCGGCGACGGCGACCTGCTGCGCAGGCGCGTCGTCCTCGTCGTCGTCGGAGAGGACGAAGCCCTTGTTCTCGCCCTCGCCCTCCTCTTCCTCGCCCTTGCCGGCCTTGACTTCCTCGACAGCCTCGTCACCGTCGAGCAGCTCGTCGTCCTGCTTGCCGGACTTCTTCGCGGCGGTCTTCTTGGCCGCCGTCTTCTTCGCGGCGGTCTTCTTGGCAACCGTCTTCTTGGCTGCCGTCTTCTTCGCAGGAGCGGCAACGGCAGCGTCGTCGGCCGCCACGTCCGCGCTCTCTGCCGCCGGAGCGGCGGAGGCCGCGACGGTACGGGTCACGGCTGTCTTGGCCGCGACGGTCTTGGTGGCGGTGCGCTTGACCGGGCTCTTCGCTGCGACGCTCTTGCGGGCGCGTTTAGGCGACTCCGCGGCACTGACCATCAGCGTCACACCCTCTTCCTCGAGGATCTGGTTGAGGCTGCGCAGAACATTCTTCCACTGGGTTGGCGGAATCTGGTCAGCCTCGAAGGCCCGACGCACGTCATCGCCGGCGATCTGCCCATCAGCCTTTCCCCGCTCGATGAGCGCCATCACAGACTCGGACTCGGCGATCTCCGGCGGGAGCGTACGGGATGTGCTGGCCGACACGAACAACCTCTCGGAACGATGGAAACGGCTTCCGGTCCGGCCCTGGGAGGGGCTGGAACCGACGACCGGCGGCTGGGGATGTTGCCGACGGCGCGGGCTTGGCCTCAGAACTGCACAGCGCACTACGTGGCTGCTGTATTCCTTCCGCGGCGGTCACCTCTTAGGTCATCGCACTGTTTCGAGGAGTGTTACGCCCAATTCGCGTGGCCCCAGTCACACCTCATTCGCGACAAACCGAACCAGAGGTCACATCTCCGTACAACTATGCCGCCGAACCGGGAGGCCCGGCGGCACACGGTCCGCATACCCCGGTTTGTGGTGCTTCAGTGCTCGCGGGGCGCGGGAACCACCCGTTCCCCGTCCAGGTGGCCGAGCAGCAGCTGCCGCATGGCGGCCTCGGCGCCTGCGGCATCGCCCGATGCCAGGGCCTCGGCAATGCGCGCATGGTGGCCCAGCGACGTCTCCGCCGGCCGGTCGCAGGCCGTGACGGGCCCACCCGAGACATGGAGGGCCGCCGACACGATCCCGGAGAGGTGTTCGAGCATGCGGTTGCCCGCCGCCTGGATCAGCAGCGCGTGAAACTCCGCGTCGGCGCGGGAGAACGTGATGGCGTCCCCCTGCCCCATCGCGTGCCCCATGATCTCGATCATGTCGCCGAGGCGCTGCTGGATGTCCTCCCGGCCATGTCCGGCTGCCAGCCGGGCGGCCAGCGGCTCGATGGTCCAGCGAAGCTCGTCCAGCTCGCGGCGCTGACCCTCCCGCTGCGGCCCGAAAGCCCGCCATTCGATGATGTCGGGGTCCAGCAGATTCCAGTCGCTCACCGGCCGGACACGGGTGCCCACATTGGGCCGGGCGCTGACCAGGCCCTTGGCCTCGAGGACGCGCAGGGACTCCCGCACAACGGTGCGGGAGACCTCGAATCGCTGCCCGATCTCCTCAGGAACGAGGGGCCGGTCCGCACCGAGGTCGCCGGAAACAATCATCTGGCCGAGCTGCTGGACCAGTTGGCCATGCAGTCCACGGCCTCGGCTGGCTCCGCGCCGGCTCGCCCGCCCCAAGTCGGATTCGGCACCGCCCCAGGAACGCAGCGCGGCACGCTCGCCGGCCGGCGCCTCCGTGTAGGGGTAGCGGTCGAGTTCGCCCGGCCCGGCGAGGCCGGAGTCGGCGGAGCGGGCGGCGGTCATCATGGTGTGCGCAAGGGTACTCACGGAGTCTTTTTCGGCGCGGCTCAGCCACCCCTTGAGGTCTTTGCTGAAAAGCACACGAAAGGGTGATCGGCACTCGCCTTGCAATTGACGCCCTATGTACGGAAATCACTCCTTATCGGGGGAGTTGACGGCCGCGTGTCATGGGCGCTGGTTCCCTGCGTCACCAACGTGCCCTGCCGCGCAGGCTGGTGAATGCATACGCGCAGATCAGAGCCCCCAGGGAAAGAGACAGCGCCAGCCCCACGGGCTGCGTCAGGACCCGCACGGCGGCCACGGCCCACCGGTCCGTCTCGCTCGGCCACTGCAGCCAGGTGAGTTCACGCAGACGCGCCGGCAGCCCGGCAATCGAACGGGCGGCCGGAACGGCGAGGAGCTTCTGCACCAGTGGTACGACGAGCACCGGCACCGCGAGCACCGCGGCGACTCCGGCGCCGGTGAGACGGAAGACTCCGGCCGCCAGGAGCCCCGCCCAGGCGCAGCCGACGGAGAGGCCAGCCCAACTGAGCGCCAGTTGCGTGGCATTCGCGGGGATCGAAACCAAGTCCGCGCCGTACACGAGTCGGAGAGCTTCGGCGTCCGCCAGTACGCAGAGCAGAGCGAGCGACAGCGCCACGCCTGCCGACACGACCAGCTTGGCGAGGAGAAGTCCGAGTCGGCGGGGCACCGTCCCCCGCCCGGCGGCGAGCGCCGGGTAGCGGAACTCGTCGCCGAAGGAGAGTGCGCCCAGCAGCCCGGCGGCGAAGGCGGCGGGCGGCAGGGGCAGCAGGTCCGGCCAGGCGACCAGCAGATCGGGCAACGGCGTGCGACCCGAGCGCGCCAGCACCACGGAGAGACCTGCCGAGACAAGCACAACGGCCATCATGGTCATGGCGGTTGTCCGCACCCCGAAGAGGCGGCGCAGTTCGTACCGCAAGGGCCGCAGCGGGCCACGCGCCGGACGGACTGGGATCGGAGGGGGAAGTTCCGAGATCGCCACTGCCGACGCGGGCCCGGGCGGAACCTGCCTCACGTGACCGTCGGCCATCGCTCGGCCCGGCGGCGCGACCGGCCCCGCGTCCCCTGTCTCATCCGCGAGTTGATGCACCGGGACACCGTGCCGGTACGCCGTGTCGCCGACCTCGGCGCAACTGCTGCCGTACACCGACAGCCGGCTGCCGTCCTCCGCCACCACCTCGACGGAGCGCCGGGCAGCACGCGCCTCCCGGTTCATCACGGCGGCCAGACGTGCGGCGTGCGGGGTCCGCACCGCGACCCGGGGCCGCAGGCGCGTACGGGAGAAGTCGGCGACGCCCTGATCGGCGACGAGGCGCCCGTCGTGGATGGTCACCACACGGTCGGCCGCGCGGGCGGCCTCCTTGGGGTCACTGGTCGTGTGCAACACGGTTCCGCCCTCGGCCGCGTGCGCCCGCAGCAGCCCGTGGAGCCAGCTCCTCTCGCGCGGCGAGAGGCCCTCGGCAGGCTCGTCCAGGACGAGCGTGTGGGGATCGCCGAGCAACGCCGAGGCGAGGCCGAGCCGCCGGTCCATGCCTGCCGAGAGAGTCCCGATGCGCTGGTCTCCGAGGCCCGCGAGACCGACGACCTCGAGCAGCTCGTCGGCTCGCGACGCAGGGACCCCCGCCGCCGCACAGAGCATGCGGAGCTGCCCCCGGGCAGTGCGAGCGGGATGGCCCGGCACATCCCCGAGCAGCACCCCGACCTCGCGAGCGGGGTGACCGATGCGGTGCAGTGGACGGCCTCGGAAATAGGTGACGCCCCTTCCGGCCTCGAGTTCGAGCATCAGACGGAGGGCGGTGCTCTTCCCGGAGCCGGGAGCGCCGAGCAGCACCGTGACACTGCCGGACGGAGCTTCGAAGGTCAGGTCGTCAACGGCGGGCAGGGCGTCGCGACGGGGAGCGCTGGTGAGTCCGATGGCCTGGAGCATCGCTTCTCTCGCAGAGGGTGTGACCGCTCGGCGGCAGGGTGGAGTACCCCAGCAAGATAACGCGACATTTCAGACTTTTGGTGCACCGATGCCTCTGGGGCGCTCCGTGGGTTCGACGGCGAAGGGTGTGGGGCGCGCTTCTCCCGGCCCGACGCATCCGGGTCGGACCCAAGTGGGCCCCGACCCGGCTGCCGGCCCCGTTCCCGCCCGGGTGCCGGTCATGGTTCCGAGCCGCCCCAGGTAGCGAGCCCCAGGTTCGGCGTCGACCGCGGTCCGGGCCCGGCGGCAGCCCGCCCGGCTGGGGTCACGTACCCGGTGCGGCCGCCGACCCCGGCCGGATTCTCGGCGCCGTCCGGAGGGCCGGTCTCGTGGACCGGTGGACCAGGGGTCAGACTTCCGGTCGCAGCATCGGGGGGTTGAGCACCGTGGCCGCACCGGCTCGGAAGAGCTGGGCAGGGCGGCCACCCTGCCGCGTGGTCGTGCCGCCGGAGGGAACGAGGAAGCCGGGCGTGCCCGTCACCTTGCGGTGGAAGTTCCTGGGGTCCAGGACCACTCCCCACACCGCTTCGTAGACCCTCCGCAGCTCGCCGACAGTGAACTCCGGCGGACAGAAAGCCGTGGCCAGCGAGGAGTACTCGATCTTCGAGCGGGCTCGTTCCACCCCGTCGTCGAGGATCCTCGCGTGGTCGAAGGCCAGAGGCGTGGACTGCTCGCCGTCACGACCGAAATCACCCCCGGGCCCGAGCAGGTCTCCGACCGGTGCCCAGCGAGCGCTGTTCGCGTCACCACCCGCTCGCGGGGCCGGAAGATCGGGCGCCAGCGCGAGGTGCGCGACGCTGACGACCCGCATCCTGGGATCGCGGCCGGGGTCTCCGTAAGTCGCCAGTTGTTCGAGGTGAGCGCCGTTCCCCACAGCGGGGGCAGCCGGGTCGTGGGCGCAGAGGCCGGTCTCCTCGACCAGTTCGCGCGCTGCCGCCGCACCGAGGTCCTCATCGGTCCTGACGAATCCGCCGGGCAGTGCCCACCGGCCCTGGAACGGCGATTCACCACGGCGTACCACCAGCGCGCAGAGCGCGTGACGGCGCACCGTGAGGACAACCAGGTCGACGGTGACGGCGAAGGGCGGGAAGGTCGACGGGTCGTAGGGCGGCATGCCGAAATCATAGTCGTCTTCCTGACGATAAACACTCCCTTCGCGATGTTGGTTCCTGCCGCGCGACACCTGTTCGGCGTGTGATGCCCGGCCCTGGCCTCCACCCACCAGGCCGCCCGACGGCGGCGGGCCTCCTCCGCCCGGCGGAAGGACTTCGTCAGATGTGGCCCTCGGCGCTCTGATGCCCAAGGCGCCGGGTCTCCCGTGCCCGGCGCCTGGCCGTGGCAGAGCCCGGTCGAGGGGCCGCGACACGGGCGGGACGATCCGTCACCCGCCGCGGCCGCTTCGCGGCCCGGAGGCGCGCCCGTGGCCGATCGCTCCCCGTCTCCGGCCGCCCGGCGGTACGCGCCTGCCGGCCGGCAGCGCGCTCCTGCTTCCCCGCGGCGCGCTCCTGCCGTGGAGCAGCGGGCTCCTGAGCGCCGCTTCCGTGCCTCTCCCCTGCTTCGCGCGAGCCGCGTTCCTCGCGCAGACAGCGGCGCAGTGTCTCCGGGTCCAGGCCCTGGTTGCACGCCTGGTGCAGCAGTTGCGCGAACGTGTAGTGCGGGTCGGCCCGCAGGGCGAGCCCCAGGGCCACCCTGGCTGCGGACTCGTCGCCGGTGGACCACGAGACCCAGCCCGCCAGTGTGAGCGGAGCGGCTGAGTGTTCCACGTACGGCCCGACACACCGCCGGGCCAGCACTCGCCACAGCCTCAGCGCCGTTTCGGCCTCGCGGCCTTCCATCCATTCGGCGGCCCTGTCCCTGGTCTCCCGGTCCTGGAGGCCGAGGATCACGGCCGCGGCCTCCTCCGGGGTGACCAGGGCGTCGTCGGCCGCGTCCGATCCGGCGGCGCCGACGGGCGGGGCGCTTTCGAGGCGCCTCATGAGGACACGGGCGAGCGCCAGGGTCTCGCTCGCCACCTCGCCCCTCCCGTGGACGTCGAGGATGCGGGACACCAGCACGGCCCCCGCGGAGTCCAGCGCCCGTTCCTGCTCCTGCGCCTGCGCGGACTCCCCCGGTGCGAGTTGCGCCTCCATGTCCCGGAGCGTCCCGCGGACCTGGACCCCGGCGTACGCGGCCGCCGCTGCCATCACCGTGGTGCCCGGCAGGGCCAACGGGTTCCCCTCGACCGGGCAGCAGCGCGCATCGGGACAGCAGTAGGACCAGTACCGGCCGTCGGAGATGCAGAGCGCTTCGAGTACGGGAACGTCGAGCGCCCCGCACGCGGTGCGCAGGAGCTGTGCGAACGGCCTGAGCCGCTCCATGGTCTGCGAGGCGCTCTCCCCCTCGGCCGGGTCCTGGCACAGGAACACGACGATGGCGTCGGGACGGGCCTCACGCTTCTCGCTGCCGGCGACGAGGCACTGCGCAAGCTGGTCGGCCACCGGCGCCCACTCGCCGGGCGCACTCGGGATCCCCATCCTGAGGCGCCCGCCGAAACGGCCCCGCCCGCCGTGCAGGGCCACCATGACCACACTGTCGTTCGGATGGAACCCCATCAGGTACGGGAGCGCGTCGGCCAGCTCGGCGGGACCGCGCAGAGTGATCTGCTGTGTGTCGGACGAGCCGATCGATTCGTGGTGGTTGTTCATGGCATGACCGTCCCGCGAGACGCCGATTTCCGCGACCCCTGTGGATAACTTTGTCCACAGGGACAGCAGGGCCGTTCGCAGTTGTGGCAGGCATCAGGTTGCATGGGGGCATGACCAACGCAGACCGCGCAGAGCTCAGGGCCTCGGCCGACTCCGTACTCGCCCGCCTGGTCGGGGACGCCACGGGCGCCGCCCGGCTGCGCGAGGACCAGTGGCGGGCCATCGAGGCTCTCGTCGCGGACAAGCGCAGAGCGCTGGTCGTCCAGAGGACGGGCTGGGGCAAGTCGGCGGTGTACTTCGTCGCGACCTCACTGCTGCGTGCGCGGGGGAGCGGGCCGACGGTGATCGTCTCGCCTCTGCTGGCGCTGATGCGCAACCAGGTGGCAGCGGCGGCGAGAGCCGGTATCAGCGCACGCACGATCAACTCCTCCAACACCGAGGAGTGGGAGACCGTCCAGGCGGAGGTGGCCGCGGGAGAGGTGGATGTGCTCCTGGTCAGTCCGGAGCGGCTCAACAACCCGGATTTCCGGGATCAGGTGCTGCCTCAGCTGGCCGCGGCGACAGGACTGCTCGTGGTCGACGAGGCCCACTGCATCTCCGACTGGGGTCATGATTTCCGGCCGGATTACCGCCGGCTGCGGACCATGCTCGCCGATCTGCCCGCCGGCGTACCGGTGCTCGCAACGACGGCCACCGCCAACGCGCGCGTGACAGCGGACGTCGCGGAGCAGCTCGGCACAGGGGCGGGCACGGACGCGCTGGTCCTGCGGGGCGCGCTGGACCGCGAGAGCCTCAGTCTGAGCGTGCTGCAACTGCCCAACGCGGCGCACCGGCTGGCCTGGCTGGGCGATCACCTCGGGGAACTCCCGGGTTCCGGCATCATCTACACGCTCACGGTCGCGGCGGCCGAGGAGATCACCGCGTATCTCCGCCAGTGTGGCTATCCGGTCGCGTCCTACACCGGCCGGACCGAGAACGCCGACCGGCAGCAGGCCGAGGACGATCTGCTGGCCAACAGGGTCAAGGCTCTCGTGGCGACGTCGGCGCTCGGTATGGGATTCGACAAACCCGATCTCGGCTTCGTCGTGCATCTGGGTTCGCCGTCGTCCCCCATCGCCTATTACCAGCAGGTCGGCCGCGCGGGGCGTGGGGTGGACCATGCGGAGGTCCTGCTGCTCCCGGGGAAGGAGGACGAAGCCATCTGGCAGTACTTCGCCTCCGTGGCCTTCCCTCCGGAGGAGCAGGTGCGCCGCACCCTCGATGTCCTGGCGCAGGCCAGCCGGCCCCTCTCACTGCCCGCCATGGAACCGCTGGTGGATCTGCGGCGCACCCGTCTCGAGACGATGCTCAAGGTGCTGGACGTCGACGGCGCGGTGAAGCGGGTGAAGGGCGGCTGGATCTCCACGGGTGAACCCTGGGTCTACGACGCCGAGCGCTACGCATGGGTCGCGCGGCAGCGTGCCTCCGAGCAGCAGGCCATGCGCGACTACGCGTCAGGAACCGGGTGCCGCATGGAGTTCCTCCGGCGGCAGCTGGACGACGAGGAGGCCACCGCGTGCGGACGCTGTGACAACTGCGCCGGCCCGCGGTTCGACGACAAGGTCTCCACCACGGCCCTCGACGGCGCCCGGGGCGAGCTGGGCAGGCCCGGTGTCGAGGTGGAGCCGCGCAAGATGTGGCCCACGGGCCTGTCCGCTGTGGGGATCGACCTCAAGGGCCGTATCCCGGCAGGCGAAATCGCCCTGCCGGGACGGGCGCTCGGCCGCCTCTCGGACATCGGATGGGGCAACAGACTCCGTCCGCTCCTCGCGGCGCAGGCCCCGGACACCCCTGTACCCGACGACGTGACGAGCGCGGTGGTCACCGTCGTGAGCGACTGGGCGAAGGGACCCGGCGGCTGGGCATCGGGCGCCCCGGACGCCGCCCCGAGGCCGGTGGGGGTCGTCACGGTCGCCTCGCGCCGAAGGCCGCAGCTCGTCCATTCGCTCGGCAGCCGTATCGCGGAGATCGGCCGGATGCCCCTGCTGGGCACGGTCACCTACGCGCCCGGCAGCGAGGATCTGCGGATTTCGCAGACCAACAGCGCGCAGAGGGTGAAAGCGCTGCACGAGGCACTCGTCGTCGAACCCGATCTGGCGGATGCCCTCGCCTCCGCGAGAGGTCCCGTGCTGCTCGTGGACGATCTCTCCGACACCGGGTGGACTCTCGCCGTCGCCGCACGTCTGCTGCGCCGCGCCGGAGCTGAGGGGGTGTTTCCGCTGGTCCTTGCCGTCCAGGCATGACAGGTGGCTTCGTCCGGCGCCGAACGGGCAGGGATATCCGTACCATTCCGTCCGATTCCCGTCAGCCGCATCAATTGCTCGTTGCCGCCCGCCGGTACGACAGGAAGAATTGGAGTCGCTCCCCGCACGGTCTTTTCGCGGGCCCGAAAGGGCTGTGCCGCGGCGCGCCCTCACTCGACCCTGCCCGCACCGTGGGCGCGTAGCGAAGGGAGGACCGTGACCTTCGGATTCGCTCCGTCCGCAGCCACATCGCTGTCGGCATCCGCCGGCTCCGTCAACCACGTAGCCAGGATGCTCGAACCGGCCGAGTGGGCGGCGGCCGGGATACCACTGCTCCGCAGCCCACGTGAAGTCGTCAGCGGTCTCCATGCCCGGCACCGTCCGGCACCCGCCACCGCGGTCGTCGCCGTCCTCGACCATGAGGAACGCCTGACGGCCAGCGCCTCGTTCGCCCGTCGAGCCACGGTGGCCACGGACGGATGGGAGTTCCGCAATGCCCTGCTGGCGCATCTGCGCAGGGTGATCCCGCACGACCTGCGCCGCCGTACCCCGGTGCGTACAGCCGTCCTTCTCTACTGCCGTGAGGGCGACGAGCGCTGGACCGAGGAGGACGGTGCCTGGATGTGGGGGCTGCGGGACGCCTGCACACTGCACGGCCTGCGGTGCGGGGCCTACATCACCCTGACGCACGGCGGCTGGCAGGTCCTCGGCGAGGGCCGGGGCGGGCGCAGCCCCACGCTGTCGTCCACGCCTTCGGCTCTGGCCGACACCTCGGCCGACCACGATCCGGTTCCGTTGCGGACCGGTGGCGGCGCGGCGGACGCCCTGAGACGGACCGCCGCACGCTGAGGCAGACGTGGGCCCCGAGCGTCCTCATGGACGGCCGGGACCCACGCGAAATACAGCTCAGACGCCTGCGCCGAGCGCCGAGTTGACCTTCTGCGGGTCGCCGCAGACGATCAGCAGCGCGCCGGCGCGCTCACGTACGTCGGCCAGTGCGCGGGCCGACGTCTCGTCGAGGTCGCCATTGACCGCGACGACGATCACGGAACGCGAGGCGCAGCGGTCGGCGTTCGCCGTGCGGGCGAAGAAGACGTCGTCGCCCGCGTCGTGCTGGGCCCAGTACGCGGCCTCCCCGAAGGAGAGTTCGTGCGCGGCCCAGGGGTGCTGCTCGCCGGTGGTGAGCACCAGGATGTCGCCGGGTGCCCGTCCGGAGTCGAGCAGCAGGTCGACGGCCTCGTCGGCCGCGTCGATCGCGCCGCCCACCGGGGCCGGGATCAGCTGGAACTGTGCCGCGGCACCGTCACCCGGCAGCTGCCGGGCGGTCGGGGCCTTGGCGGCGGTCTGCACCGGAGCGGCGGGCACCGGGGGTGCGGGATGCGGGCGCTGTGCCGGGGGCGCGGGACGCGCGGGGCCTCGGCCCGGGTTTCCGGGACGCGGCGTGGCCGCGGAACGCGGACCAGGTACGGGACGGGGGGTCGGCGCGGTGCGGCCGGCGGCCGGAGTTACGCGGGGACCCTGGGCGCTCTCGGGAATCTGAGGCTCCTCGGGGATGAGAGGCATGAATGGGTTGTCTGTCACGGCCGGCGCGGTACGCCGACGGGTGGATGCGCCTGTGCGATCAGAAGTCGAAGCCGAGCTGGCCCCCGCTTTCCAGTGCAGCCGCCTCGGCGGAGAATCGGACCTTCTTCAGGTGCTGCCACCGGGGCAGCGCGTCGAGGTAGGACCAGCTGAGGCGGTGGTGGGGCGTAGGCCCCTGTTCCTCCAGCGCGGCCCGGTGCACGGGTGACGGATAGCCCGCGTTCGCGCCGAAGGCGAAGTCTTCGTACTGCCCTGTGTCGGCGCCCAGTTCGGCCATCATGGTGTCTCTGTGGACCTTGGCTATGACCGAGGCCGCCGCGACGGCGATGCAGGACTGGTCACCTTTGATCACCGTACGGACGTTCCAGGGCGCTCCGAGATAGTCGTGCTTCCCGTCGAGAATCACGGCGTCCGGACGCACGGGCAGTGCCTCCAGCGCCCTGACCGCCGCCAGACGCAGCGCCGCCGTCATGCCGAGGTCGTCGATCTCCAGCGGTGAGGCGTGCCCCAGACCGTAGGCCGTGACCCACTTCTCGAGCAGCGGGGCGAGTTCCGCCCGGCGCTTGGGGCTGATCAGCTTGGAGTCGGTCAGGCCCTCTGGAGGTCTGCGGAGACCGGTGACGGCCGCGCACACGGTGACGGGGCCGGCCCACGCTCCGCGTCCGACCTCGTCGACACCGGCGACGGTTCTGGCACCGGAGGTAGCGCGCAGTGAGCGCTCGACGGTGTGCGTGGGTGGTTCGTACGGCATGGCGCCTGCCAGGTTACGCCGATGGGCACGGCAAGAACACCCCGGGGCACCGTCCGGCGACCGGAGGCTCTTCCGGTCCTATCCGGGACATGGCGGGCTCGGGTCCGGCGGGGCGTGCCGGCCGCCCGAGAGGCAGCCGCAGGCCCCGTGAGCCGACAGGCCGGCCCCGGCCGCTCCACCGTCCCACGATTCGCTGTCGCACACGTCGGTGCGGCACGTCACCCTCGTGAGGTCGGGGCCGCACACCGTCGCAGCGGATCGGCTCCCGTCAGCACCCGACCCCGCCGAAGTGACCACCGACCGGTGCCACCCCCTGAACGGACACACCCCGGCACCGTCGGCCGCAGGACCTGAAGCACCCGCGCGGATGCACCACCCGCACGCGTTCCGCCTCACGCGCATCGCAGTCGTGAACCCGGCCCGGCGCTCGGCTCCTCCTCGGCCGACTTGCATGGAACGCCGGGGAGTTACCGGCCGGCCGCCGTCGGCCATCACGACGGCCCTCCCCGAAGCGCGGCAGGCGGGCAGACGTTCGGGGTGTCGGGCCACAAACGGGAGTCGCGTCATGGACGGGACGACTCAGTACGGGTCGTAGGAGTCCTCCTCCTCGTAACCGTCGCGCTCGTCGGCCTCCCGGCCGACGCCGTAGCAGTCGGTCCCGTCCTCACGCGGAGGGTTCTTCTCCAGGATGTCCCTGGCTCGGGTCTCGCCCCAGCTGGAGGAGTACCAGGGAGCGTCCTCCACGGCGAAGTCACGCTGGAAGTTCTTCAGCGCACAGGACCGCAGTGGTTCCGGCAACTCGTTCAGGGCGGGTACGGCATCGGCCGAGAGCCCCTTGAGGTACTGGATGTCTATGGTCCTGTCGCTCTGGTACCGCTGGACGTTCTGCTCAGCGATCCGCCCGTCGGGCGACACCAGCCCGAAGGCGAGGACTCCCACGGCGGCGCTGACCGCGACGGCGCGGGGCAGCATCCTGGCACCGAAGACACCTGCCGCGAGGATGAGCACCAGGACGACACCGAGCCAGAGTTCCACGGCCGCCACCGAGATCCGCAGCCTGGTGAGCCCGAACGCGTCCACGTACAGGTCCATGCGGCGCAGCGCGGAGGCCACGACCACCAGTGTGAGTGCGCACAGGACGCCGAGCACGCCCCGGACCAGCGTGCGGTCACGGGGGCCGCCGCGCGGCGCCCAGCGCAGAGCGAGGGCGATGACGAGCAGGGTCAGGACGGTGGCCCAGAGGAGCTGCCAGAAGCCCTGGCGGGCGTAGGCGCTGGGCGTCAGGCCCGTCTCCTCCAGCACCTTGTCGTACCCGCCGAGGAGCACGACGAGCTGAAGTGCGATGAACGCCGCGAAGAGCAGGTTGAGCACGATCAGCGGCAGGGCCCACTCCGCCCGGCCCCTGGCCTTGCCCGGCCGGACGCTGATGCGGTCCCACCGCACCGGGGCGGCAGCGGTGTAGGCGGCCGCGAGTGCTCCGACGAGTCCGAGCACGAAGAGGAAGACACGCCACGGGCTGTCGCCGACCGACACATCGGGGGTCAGGCTGCCCAGCAGATCGGCGAAGGCGGCGTCCGCGCTGGCGAAGAGGGTGCCGAAGACGACGAGCAGTACGACTGCCACCGCCGAGGTGCGCACCACAGTGCGCACACGGCCTTTGGAGTCGTCCGCACGGGCGCGCACTCCACGCCATCCCCAGCGCATGCCTGCCGCGATCGAGGGGAACAGTCCCACCGATCCCAGCAGCACTCCCGGCCAGCTGCGGCTGCCGTGGAGGGCGAGCGAGCCGAGGGCCAGGGCGGACACGACGGCGAGGAACACGGGCCAGCCCGCGTCGCGGAGAGCCGGGATCGCCAGGAGCGCGAGGCCGCCCACCGCCCATACAGCGGTCCAGGGCCGCAGCCTGCGCCCCGCCGCGCGCGCGGCGAAGTACGCCGCGAGAGCGGCCGGCACGGCCACGATCAAAAGGTTCACCCCCAGGCCGTCGCCGAGCAGCAGTCCGCTGAGGAGCGCCGTGGCGAGCACCGACCAGAGCGTCGCAGCGTCGATCGCGGGCGGGGCGGGCGGCCGCAGCCGGGACAGCAGGCTGGGCGGTTGCTGCTGTGCCCGTCGCTGCCAGACGTCCGGCGGGGGCGGTGCCTGGAGGTAGGCGGGCACCTTCGGCACGTCCGGGCCGGGATACTGCGGCGGCACGGCTGAGGCAGGCGCCTGCGCGGACGCGCTCCGTGCCTTCGCGCGGCCGGCATTCTCAGGAGCGGCCTCCCCGCCGGAGCCGGGCGAGCCGCCGGGCGTACCCGCCCCGGCGGCGTCGACGGACCCGGACGACGCCTTGCGCTCAGGCACCTCGGACCCGGGCGCCTCGGCGGCCTCAGGCGCGGACGCCTTCGGCACAGAATCCTCAGGCGCGGACGCCTCGGATGCCTTGGACACAGACACCTCAGGCACGGACGCCTCGGGCTCGGAAGCCTCGGGCTGCTGATCGGACATGGGACCCCTCCCCACCCGGGGCCGCTCGCACGGCCACATCGCGGCGCGCCGGCCCCGGAGTCTTTAAGGCGCACACCCACCAAGATCGCTGGGGGCGGCGTGGCCGAAGCGTAAGTCCCCTCCGGGCTCTTCGGCCGGTCGGGGCCGCCCCTGTGGCAGGACCGTGACAGTAGACATGACAAAGCAGAGCAGCGGGCGACCGTCGGCGGAGCAGAGGTCCTTCCCAGCGGCCGGGAGAGCGGTGCAGCCAGGCCCTGAGCAGCCCCGCCCCATCAGCGGCAACGTCACCGAGGCCGGTCCGGGACCGCCGCCCGTCGTACGTCAGCGACTCGCGCGAGCGAGCGGGACCCACTCCGGCAGTTCCTCCGTGCGAACCAACCAGTCCGCAGGGGGTGCGCCACCCGCACCGGAGGCAACGATGCCGCCGACGATCGCGCAGGTGGTGTCCACGTCACCGCCCGCCTGCGCCGTCACCCAGAAGGCCTCCTCGAAGTCACCGAGACTCCGGGCGGCCGACCAGAGGGCGAACGGCACGGTGTCGTGCGCGCTCGTACGCCGGCCGTTGCCGAGCACCGCGGCGACCGTCCCCGCGTCCCGGTAGTCCAGCATGTCGCGCGCACGGCGCAGGCCGGCCCCGACCGCGCTGCGCGGGACGAGCGCGACGACGCCGTCGAGCAGGTCCTCCGGCGTGGGCGGTCCTTCCGGCGCGGCGACGAGCGCCGCGGCTGCCGCGACGGCCATGGCGCCCACGACGGCTTCGCGGTGCTGGTGGGTGGTGTAGGAGGAGATCTCGGCCTGATGCGTGGCCTGCTCCGGATCGTGGGCGTACCAGGCGCCCAGCGGTGCGATGCGCATCGCCGAGCCGTTTCCCCAGGACCCCTGGCCCTGGAAGAGCGCCGACGCCAGCTCACGCCAGTCGCCGCCCTCCCTCACCAGCCGGAGCAGCCGGTTCACTGCGGGCCCGTAGCCGCGGTCGAAGTCATGGTGGTGGGCGAAGGACTGCGCGAGGGCGTCCTGGTCGACGCGCTCGTGCGTGGCCAGCACGGCGAGCACGGAGCACGCCATCTCGGTGTCGTCGGTCCACTGCCAGGTACCGGGCGGCAGAGCCCGGTCCTTGAGCAGCGGGTAGTTGGCCGGTACGAAGAACTGGGAGCCCAGGGCATCGCCCACGGACAGTCCACGCAGGCTGGCCAGAGCGCGTTCGAAGCGCCGGTCGGAAGCGGAGTCAGCGGTCATCGCCCTGCCACTCTATCCGGTGATGCCGTACGGCTCAGGGGTCCGCCACCGCTCGAAGGGCCGGTCGAGCGTGTAGCGGCCGTTCTCGCCGAGCAGCAGGGTCCTGGATTCGCCGTTTCCAGGGTTGGAGAGCGATTCGAACTCCGCCACCGACCAGTGGAACCACCGCATGCAGAAGAGCCTCATCGTGAGGCCGTGGGTGACCAGCAGGACGTTCTCCGGATGGTCGGCGGCCTCGAAGCTGCGGTGAAGGCTCTCCAGGAACGCGTCGACCCTGTCGTACACGTCCGCCCCCGACTCACCCTGGGCGAAGCGGTAGAAGAAGTGGCCGTAGGCGTCCCGATACGCCTTCTGCAGCCTGACGTCGTCCCGGTCCTGCCAGTTGCCCCAGTCCTGCTCCCGCAGCCGGGGCTCCTCCCTGACCCGGACGCGCGCGAGATCGAGACCGAAGGCCCTGAACGTCTCGTGGGTACGCCGGTAGGGCGAGATGTACACGCTGACCCGTTCGTCCCCGAACTGCTCGCGCAGGAGGGCGCCCGTCTCCCCTGCCTGGCGCAGGCCCTTCGCCGTGAGCCTCAGCGCGTGGTCGGGCTCACGTTCGTAGACCGAGTCGTCGACATTGCCCTCGGACTCACCGTGCCGGACGAGAACGATGCGTTGCGGTCGTGCCATGTACCGACCCTAGTTGCCGTACGGCCGGATCGAGCAATTGTGCGGACTCCATCGGGTGTATGTGACCGAGAGAACCGCGGGTCCGCGTGCGGCAGGCAGGCGTCCCCGCGGGGACGATGGCAAGGGCGTGTGTCAGACCGTGGCGTGCGTCAGACCGTCCACGACGGTTCCAGCTGGACCACGTCGCCCGTGAGGGTCTCGACGTCCCTCTCGGTCTCCGCACGCGCCGAGAGCCGGGCGATGCTCTCGGGCCGGTACTTGCCCCGCTCCGCGCTCGACTGCCACATCGACAGCACCAGGAACTCGTGCCCCGGCGCTTCCCCGAACACTCCGCGCAGCATCCCTGGGGATCCGGCCATGGCCGGGTTCCACACCCTCTGCTGTATGAGGGCGAAGTGGTCCACGCGGTCCTCGTACACACGGCTGTGCGCCACCCTCACCACGTCCGCGTCGGTGAAGTGGGGCTCGAATCCGGTCTTCACGTCGAAGCGGTATTCGAAGAGCTTGACCCGCATGTCCTTGTACATGCCGGACTGCCCGGCGGCCAGCCGGTCGTGTCCACTGGCCATGAAGGAGTCGTAGAACACCCGGTTCTCCCAGAAGGCGAACACGTGGGCCACGTCGGGCTGCCCTCGGCTCCACCCGCCGCCCTGCCCGCGGAATCCGGGCTCGTCGAGCAGCCCCGCCCACTTCCGCTGCCCCCGCTCGAAACCGCGGCGGTCCACCACGGTGCAGCGAATCCACTTGACCAGCACTGCGCCATCGTACGGCGCCCCGCGTGGCGCGGGTCACGCTCCGGGCGGTCGGCGGCGGTCGACCGCTCAACCCCGGCCATGCCGTGGCCCGAAAGCGACGCCGGACACCAACGCGGTTGGAATCACCGACAGTTACGGACATGATCTGAGGGTGGAAGAGGCCAGTCGGCCCGGCAGCGAGGAGGGACGTCCGGTGAGCACTCCCAACAAGGACATCGAGAAGGTGGAAGTGCGGGTCAAGTGGGATCCGAGCCCTGCCGGTGAACCCGCCAACGATCTCGACATCATCGCGGCCACCTACGGGGCGGACGCGCCCTACGGCAGCCCCGCCTACCTCGTGCACTTCGACAGCAGGTCCCCGGACGGAACGATCACGCTGAACCGGGACAGCCGGACGGGGCAGGGCTACGGCTTCGACGAGGTCATGACGCTCGAACTCGACCGGCTGTCGGACGCGTACGCCCGGGTCGTGGTCGGCGTCGCCATCCAGCAGCGTGACGGTCACAAGACTTTCGGTCAGATAGAGCACACCGCCGTACAGATCCGGGAGGGCTACACCAGCCTCGCGGAGGACGACTTCTCCGCCGTTGCCACCGCCACCGCCGCGGTCGTCGCCGAGTTCGTACGGGATGCCGCGGGGTCCTGGGCCTTTCGCGCGGCCGTGCGCGGCTTCGACGGCGACCCCGGTTCGTTCGCCGCCATGATGGGAAACGCCGCCGGCTGACAGGCGGCGGGCGAAGAGACGCGTGACCGGTTCACGCTCTCGTGGACCGAGGCCAGACGTAACCGAGCTGCCCGGCGAAGACCGGCGATCCGCCGCAGACCTCGGCCACCCTGCGGGGATCGTCGGCCAGGACCTGTTCGGCGAGTCTCCTCGCCTGCGCCGCGGGGTCGTCGTCGGACACGGCGCGGACAGTCTGGAACTGCAGCCACGGGCGGTCTCCCCCGACAGCCGCGCGCCCCGGATGGAAGAGGAAGAGCCTGACCTGGTCGGGTTCTGGCCGTCCGGCGACAGGAGGTACATGGGGTCCTCGCCCGGCCCCTCGGTGAACGCGTCCGCCAGGATGTCCAGGCCGTCGACCAGCGGCCTGACCTGCACGGGCTCACCCGTCTGCGACTGCTCCGGAACGACGACACGGAGGGTGAGACGACTCTTCTCTTCAGTCACCGGACGATTGTCCGGCCTGTCGCGGTCTCGTGTCGCACCAGTTTCTCGCGGACGGCCCCGGCGCATGGGGGCGTGTCCGGCGCCCGCGCACGTCCCCGGTCGCTCGCCCGGCGATCCCCCTCCCCTGGGGCACGGTCTCCGGACGAGGGACCGGTAGAGCCCGTCAGGCGACGGCCTGGATCTCCGAGCCCCCAGGGACGCAGGAGAGGGTGCCGGCTCGTGGCCGGCACCCTCTCCGTGTGCGGATCAGCGCGTCAGTTGCAGGTGCTCAGACCCGCACCGGACGCGACCTGCCCGGTCAGCTGCAACCGCTGGTCGAGCCGCAGCCCTCGCAGATGTAGCAGGACCCGGCGCGCTGCATCTTCGTCCCGCACGAGAAGCAGAGCGGGGCGTCCGCGCTGATGCCGAGCTGCATCTCGACCAGCTCGGCCGAGGTGTGCGCGGCCCTGGGGGCCGGCTTCTCGGCGGCGGTCTCCTCGGGCGAGGCGACCGCCTTCAGCGGCTCGACGTGCACGGGAGCGGACTGGGCCAGGCTCTCGACGTCGACGTCGTCCTCCTCGAATTCCGGCTCGTACGAACCGGTGTCGAGGTGGCGCTGACGCTCCTCCGCCGAGTGGATGCCGAGTGCCGACCGCGTCTCGAAGGGCAGGAAGTCGAGCGCCAGGCGGCGGAAGATGTAGTCGACGATCGACTGCGCCATCCGCACGTCCGGGTCGTCCGTCATACCGGCCGGCTCGAAGCGCATGTTGGTGAACTTGGAGACATAGGTCTCCAGCGGCACGCCGTACTGCAGACCGACCGACACGGCGATCGAGAAGGCGTCCATCATGCCCGCGAGGGTGGAGCCCTGCTTGGACATCTTCAGGAAGACCTCGCCGAGACCGTCGTCCGGGTACGAGTTGGCGGTCATGTAACCCTCGGCCCCGCCCACCGTGAAGGAGGTGGTGATGCCGGGACGGCCCTTGGGCAGGCGCTTGCGGACCGGGCGGTACTCGACGACCTTCTCGACGGCCGTACGGATGGTGTCCTCGGCCTTGGCGGTGACCGCCTCCTTCTCCTTCTCCTTGGTCTTGGCGGAGAGGGGCTGGCCGACCTTGCAGTTGTCGCGGTAGATGGCGAGCGCCTTGACGCCCATCTTCCAGGCCTCGAAGTAGACCTCCTCGACGTCCTCGACGGTCGCCGTCTCCGGCAGGTTGACCGTCTTGGAGAGGGCGCCCGAGATCCACGGCTGGATCGCCGCCATCATCCGCACGTGGCCCATGGCCGAGATGGAACGCTCGCCCATCGCGCAGTCGAAGACCTCGTAGTGCTCGGTCTTCAGGCCGGGGGCGTCGATCACATTGCCGTGGTCGGCGATGTGGGCGACGATCGCCTCGATCTGCTCCGGCTGGTAGCCGAGGCGGCGCAGCGCCTGCGGAACCGTGCCGTTGACGATCTGCATCGAGCCGCCGCCGACGAGCTTCTTGAACTTGACCAGCGCGAGGTCCGGCTCGAGGCCGGTGGTGTCGCAGGACATCGCGAGACCGATGGTGCCGGTCGGGGCGATGACCGACGCCTGCGCGTTGCGGAAGCCGTTCTTCGCGCCGAGGCGGAGCACGTCCTGCCAGGCCTCCGTGGCGGCGGCCCAGATCGGCGCGTCCAGGTCGTCCATGCGGACGGCCACGGCGTTCGCGTCGGAGTGCTGCTTCATGACGCGCTGGTGCGGCTCGGCGTTACGGGCGTAGCCGTCGTACGCGCCGACGACCGCGGCGAGCTCGGCGGAACGGCGGTAGGAGGTGCCGGTCATCAGCGAGGTGATGGCGCCGGCGAGCGCACGGCCGCCCTCGCTGTCGTACGCGTGGCCGGTCGCCATCAGGAGGGCGCCGAGGTTGGCGTATCCGATGCCCAGCTGACGGTAGGCGCGGGTGTTCTCGCCGATCTTCTGGGTCGGGAAGTCCGCGAAGCAGATCGAGATGTCCATCGCGGTGATGACCAGCTCGACGACCTTGGCGAAGCGCTCGGCCTCGAAGGACTGGTGGCCCTCGCCGTCGTCCTTCAGGAACTTCATCAGGTTCAGCGAGGCCAGGTTGCACGAGGTGTTGTCCAGGTGCATGTACTCGCTGCAGGGGTTCGAGCCGTTGATCCGGCCGGACTCCGGGCAGGTGTGCCAGTGGTTGATGGTGTCGTCGTACTGGATGCCCGGGTCGGCACACGCCCAGGCGGCTTCCGCCATCTTGCGGAAGAGGGACTTGGCCTCGACCTCTTCGATGACGTCACCGGTCATCCGGGCGCGCAGGCCGAACTTTCCGCCGGACTCGACGGCCTTCATGAACTCGTCGTTCACGCGGACCGAGTTGTTGGCGTTCTGGTACTGGACGGACGTGATGTCGTCGCCGCCCAGGTCCATGTCGAAGCCCGCGTCACGCAGGGCGCGGATCTTCTCCTCCTCCTTCACCTTGGTCTCGATGAAGTTCTCGATGTCGGGGTGGTCGACGTCGAGGATGACCATCTTGGCCGCGCGGCGGGTGGCGCCACCGGACTTGATCGTTCCTGCGGACGCGTCGGCGCCGCGCATGAAGGAGACCGGGCCGGAGGCGTTGCCGCCGGAGGAGAGCAGTTCCTTGGAGGAGCGGATGCGGGAGAGGTTCAGGCCGGCGCCGGAGCCGCCCTTGAAGATCATCCCCTCTTCCTTGTACCAGTCGAGGATGGACTCCATGGAGTCGTCGACGGCCAGGATGAAGCAGGCCGAGACCTGCTGCGGCTGGGGCGTGCCGACGTTGAACCAGACCGGCGAGTTGAAGCTGAAGATCTGGTGCAGGAGGGCGTAGGCCAGCTCGTGCTCGAAGATCTCGGCGTCGGCGGGGGAAGCGAAGTAGTTGTAGTCCTCGCCGGCCTTCCGGTACGTCTTCACGATCCGGTCGATCAGCTGCCGCAGCCCGGTTTCGCGCTGCGGCGTGCCGACAGCACCCCGGAAGTACTTGCTGGTGACGATGTTGACCGCGTTCACCGACCAGAAGTCGGGGAACTCGACGCCACGCTGCTCGAAGTTGATCGAGCCGTCGCGCCAGTTGGTCATGACGACGTCACGGCGCTCCCACGCGACCTCGTCGTACGGGTGCACGCCAGGGGTCGTGTGGATGCGCTCGATGCGCAGGCCCTGCTTGGTCGCAGTCGACTTGGCTCCCTTGGTACGGGAACCTCGTGCCGGGCCGCTCGCCGTCTCTGTCATGCCGCCTCCCATATGTGGGCAAAAACGCCCTGAAGTGCCCAGTTCTTCCCAGGGCACAGTCTGTTTCTTATGCTCCGGACGCCACGCACAGCGCCCGGGAGCAGGTCTGGTGCCGCTCGCCGCCGGCTCTCCCGCCCTGCCGGCCGGCCCGGTGGTCAATCAGCGGCGACAGCGGCGGGAGCGGGAGCCTCCAAGGACTCGCCGTTCCCGCGTTGCTCAGCGCGGGGCCGCTGTTCGCGCAGCTCCGCGATAGCGGTCTCGAAGTCTTCGAGCGAGTTGAACGCCCGGTACACGGATGCGAAGCGCAGGTACGCGACGAGGTCGAGCTCCTGCAGGGGGCCGAGTATGGCCAGGCCCACGTCGTGTGTCGTCAGCTCGGCACTGCCCGTCGCACGCACCGCCTCCTCGACCCGCTGGCCGAGCTTCGCGAGCGCGTCCTCCGTGACCGGACGGCCCTGGCACGCCTTGCGGACACCCGAGATGACCTTGGTTCGACTGAAGGGCTCGGTCACACCACTGCGCTTGACCACCATCAGCGAGCAGGTCTCCACCGTCGTGAAGCGACGGGAGCAGTCGGGGCACTGGCGGCGCCGCCGGATCGACGTCCCGTCGTCCGTGGTGCGACTGTCCACGACCCGGCTGTCGGGGTGCCTGCAGAAGGGGCAGTGCATATCTCCAACCCTCCTTCACGGCACGTCCGATTAGCCCTCCGGGGCCCGGAACAGGCCCTCGAGGACAGCCCCAAGCATAGGCGATGAACTCGACCTTGATGGACCGGGGACCACTACTTATGGGTGGCGGTGACGATCCAACCACTACATCTAGGGTTTCCCCCCACCTATACCCCCGCGCGTGTCGCGCTCTCCGCGGGGCGGGAGGCAGCCTACGGCCCGGCACGAGGGTACGGGAAACGCGCGAGCGCCGAGCCCACGGACCCCCTACCCGGAGACCGCCACGACGCCCCGGACGGTGCTCCGCCACGCTCCCGGGAGACACCCCCCGCGCGCAGGAACAGGCCGGAGGAACGCTAGCGTGGACCCCCCGAGCCGAAGCGGGCCCGCAAGCCGGCCGCAGCAGCTCATACACCCCGCAGCAGGCGCACGGCAGCCCTTTATTTGTTTTTCACTCGAACGTGTGTTTGGCGCAACCTTTCGAAAGCTACTACCGTTGCCTAACTAGGGAGACCATTCGAGAGGGGCCGCCGACGTGACCACCACCGCAGACAGTGCCACCATCACCGCCCAGGACCACCGCCCCCAGAGCCGACTTGAGCCGGTGCATGCCATGAATGAGTCAGTCATGAACGCGGAGGGCCCAGAGTCCGCGCGACCCGCGCGCTCATTGCCCGGCCGCCCTCCAGGAATCCGGGCGGACAGCTCGGGGCTCACCGACAGGCAGCGGCGCGTGATCGAGGTGATCCGGGATTCCGTGCAGCGGCGTGGCTATCCCCCGTCGATGCGCGAGATCGGCCAGGCGGTGGGACTGTCCAGCACCTCGTCCGTCGCTCACCAGCTGATGGCTCTGGAGCGCAAGGGCTTCCTGCGCCGTGACCCGCACCGCCCGCGCGCGTACGAGGTCCGGGGCTCGGACCAGCCGAGCACCCAGCCGACCGACACCACGGGGAAGCCGGCCGCTTCGTACGTGCCGTTGGTCGGCCGTATCGCGGCCGGTGGGCCCATCCTCGCCGAGGAGTCCGTCGAGGACGTCTTCCCGCTTCCCCGCCAGCTCGTCGGTGACGGCGAGCTGTTCGTGCTGAAGGTCGTCGGTGACTCGATGATCGAGGCCGCGATCATGGACGGCGACTGGGTGACCGTCCGCCGTCAGCCCGTCGCGGAGAACGGCGACATCGTCGCGGCCATGCTGGACGGCGAGGCCACCGTGAAGCGCTTCAAGCGCGAGGACGGCCATGTGTGGCTGCTGCCGCACAACTCCGCGTACCAGCCGATCCCCGGCGACGAGGCCACCATCCTGGGCAAGGTCGTGGCGGTGCTGCGGCGGGTTTGAGCTCCGCCGGTCCGGACTGGGCCCCGGGATCCCTGCGCCGGTCCCGGGGCCCTGGCATGTCCGCCTCCCCGGCCTGAGCACGCTCGGTGTGACCGGCTCAGGGATCAGCTCAGGGATCACGGATGGCCTGCACCGAAGTCACCGCGCCGCCTGACCCCGCGCCGCAGTCACCGCGCCGCCTGGCCCGCGCTCGAAGCCCGGCCCGCGCTCTCTGCGCGGTCGGCCCGCCGCGCGCACCGGGCCGATCGCGCATTCACCTCACGGCTTCCACAGGACTCACCCCGTCGCCTGTCCCGCCCTCACTCAGCGGCCTTGGCTGCCGCGTCGATGGCCGCGAGCGAGCGGCGAGCCTGATTACGGTCCGTGGTGTACCAGAAATCAGGCAGCGAGGCCCGGAGATAGCTCCCGTACCGGGCGTTGGCAAGACGGGGGTCGAGAACGGCCACCACGCCCTTGTCCCCCATGGCGCGGACGAGGCGACCGGCGCCCTGCGCCATCAGCAGCGCGGCATGGGTCGCCGCGACCGCCATGAAGCCGTTGCCACCCGCCTCCTCGACCGCCTTCTGGCGCGCGCTCATCAGCGGGTCGTCCGGCCGCGGGAACGGAATCCGGTCCATGACCACGAGCTGGCAGCTCGGACCCGGTACATCGACGCCCTGCCAGAGCGAGAGCGTCCCGAAGAGGCAGGTCTCCGGATCGGCGGCGAAATTCTTGATCAGCTCCCCGAGCGTCTCCTCGCCCTGGAGCAGGATCGGCTTGTCCTGCCGGCCGCGCAGCTCCTCCGCGGCGGCCTGGGCCGCCCTCATCGAGGAGAACAGCCCGAGGGTGCGGCCGCCGGCGGCCTCCACCAGCTCGGCCAGCTCGTCGAGCATGTCGGTGCGGGACCCCTCCCGGCCGGGCGTGGCCAGGTGCCGTGCGACGTACAGGATGCCCTGCTTCGGGTAGTTGAACGGAGAGCCGACGTCGAGCCCCTTCCACTGGGGGATGTCGTCCCCCGCGGTGCCCTCGGGCGCGAGTCCCAGCGACGCCCCCACACCGTTGAAGTCGCCGCCGAGCTTGAGAGTGGCCGAGGTCAGGACCACGGACCGGTCGGCGAAGAGCTTCTCCCGCAGCAGCCCGGAGACCGAGAGCGGGGCCACCCGCACGGAGGCGCCGAAGCGGTCGTGGCGCTCGTACCACACGACGTCGTACTCGGAGCCCTGGGTGATGCGCTCGGCCACGCTGTGGATCGACTCCACCGACGCCATGGCCTGCTTGCGCACCGCGTCCTCGTCCTGGACGGACTTGTCCCGGGTGCCGCCGAGGGCGGAGATCACCGTGCGCGCGGCGTCACGCAGAGCCATCAGTGCGTAGCCGAGATCCTCCGGCACCTCTTCCAGGCGGCCCGGGAGCGCCAGCTCCATGACCCGCTCGAACCCCTCCGACGCGGTCATCAGGGCGTCGGCCGCCTTCTCGTTGACCAGCTTGGCCGCCCGGCGCACCGCGCGGTTCACCTGGCCAGGAGTGAGCTCCCCCGTGGCCACACCGGTCACCCGCGAGACCAGCTCGTGCGCCTCGTCGACGATGAGCACCTCGTGCTTCGGAAGCACCGGCGCCCCCTCGATCGCGTCGATCGCGAGCAGGGCGTGGTTCGTGACGACCACGTCCGCGAGCTTGGCCCGCTCCCGTGCCGTCTCCGCGAAGCACTCGGCTCCGTACGCGCACTTGCTGGCGCCGAGGCACTCGCGCGAGGAGACCGAGACCTGGGCCCAGGCCCGGTCCGAGACGCCCGGGGTCAGGTCGTCCCGGTCACCGGTCTCCGTGTCGTCCGACCAGTCGCGCAGGCGCAGCAGGTCCTGGCCGAGCTTGCTCGACGGCGCCGCGGCCTCGAACTGGTCGAAGAGCCCCTCCTCCTCGTCCTGCGGCACACCCTCGTGGAGGCGGTGCAGGCAGAGGTAGTTCGACCGGCCCTTCAGCATCGCGAACTGCGGGCGGCGGCGCAGCAGCGGGTGCAGCGCGTCGACCGTGCGCGGGAGGTCCCGCTCCACCAGCTGGCGCTGGAGGGCGAGCGTCGCCGTGGCCACCACGACGCGCTCGCCGTGGGCCAGTGCCGGCACCAGATAGCCGAGGGACTTACCGGTGCCGGTACCGGCCTGCACGAGCAGGTGGGCGTTGTCGTCGACGGCCTCGGCGACGGCCTCGGCCATGGACACCTGGCCGGGCCGCTCCGTACCGCCGACAGCGGTGACGGCGGCGTGGAGGAGGTCGGGGAGAGATGGCTTCGTCATAGCCCGTCCACCCTACGGCGCCCCACTGACATCAGTACGCGCTCCGGACTCAGGCGGAGGGGTGCAGCGGATTGGGGACGAGGCCGTGGACGGCGGCGTGCGGGCGCTCCGGACGGTCACGGTAGCCGTCCAGATGCAGACGGTTGCGGTTCAGGCAGAGGCGCTCGATCGTCGGAGCCAGCATGTCGAAGATCTCGAAGCGCTCCTTGAGCTCCGGGAAGCGGCCGTGGTGCCGAAGGATCTCCGCACGGACGAGTGACCAGAATTCATCCTCCGGGACGTCGAGTTGCTCCTCGCAGAGCGGGGACAGATAGCGGAAGACCCCTACGAAGAGACCGGAGTGGATGAACTGGGTGAGGAAGGAGGGGTCCTCCGTGAGCAGGACGGCCCGGACGTCCTCCGGCATCGTGTCGTGCTCGGGCAGCGGCCGGCCGCTGATGTTCACGTCGTCCACGAAGTCCTTGATCGCGAGGCGCACGGGCACGTCGTTCTCGTCGAAGACCACGATGGCGTTCTCGCCGTGGGGGGAGAACACGGTGCCGTAGCGGTAGAGGAAGTGCAGCAGCGGCGGCAGCAGGGCCGCGAAGAGCCTCGTCAGCCAGGTGGCCGGGGTCAGTCCGGAGCGGGCGACGAGCTCGGCGGTGAAGGAACGTCCGTCGGGGTCGGTGTGCAGCAGCGAGGCCAGCGTTCGGGCGCGTTCGCCGGCGCCGAGCCGTGGCTGGAGCGGCTCCCGCCAGATCGCACCGAGGATCTCCTTGAACTGGTACGGCGACTCGGGGAGGTGATCGTAGAGCGGGTGCTCGACCGCCACGGACGCGACCTCGCCGAGCAGGATGACGCCGCAGGTGTCGCGGAGGAACGGATCGCCGTCGCACAGGCCCTGGACCCACGCGGTGACGGCCGGGGCCGCGAGCGTGCGTTCGGTCGGCAGGCCACGCCAGACGAGGGTGTTGAGGATCGACAGGGACAGCTTGACGGTGTGCCGGTCGGGCCTGCCGACATTGGTGAAGGTGCGGATGGACTGCTGCGGGAGCCGGAGGTCGGCGTCGGCGTGCAGCGGCACGATGTCCCCGTCGGCGATGGCCGGCGCGAAGAGCGGCACGATCCATTCGTCCCACTGCCACGGGTGCACGGGGAGGAACAGGTAGTCCTCCGGGGCGAGTTCCCGGCCACGCAGGATCGCGTCGAAGGATTCCCGGACGTGCGGGTCCAGTTCCCGGTCGTAGAGGTCCCCGGGTGCGGCGAGCCCGCGCACGCCGCGGTAGCCCGCTATGCGCTTGCTGACGGCGATCCAGGGCAGTGCGGTGGCGGTACGCGCTTCGGGGGTGAAGCGGGCGGCGTCGGCGGCCGAGAAGCCCAGCCGTCCTTTGTTCGCCACCAGCCAGGGGTGTCCGGTCTGGTGGCCCTCGAGCTCCGCGTACGGGAGTTCGGCGAGCTGTGCGGCGCTGAGCGCGTGGTGGTCGAGGCGGGCGTCGGCGGTGAGGGTGGCGGTGAGCTCGCGGATGAGGTGGCCGAGGGTGGCGCCGTCGAGACCGAGAAGGCGTCGGCCCCTCGCGAGGAAGCGCAGCGGGTCCCCGAAGGGCGTGCCGTCACCGCCGGTCCCGGCGGTGACCTCGCGGATCGACAGGGGGTCGACACGCCAGCTGCCGTAGACACCGCGCCGGGCGTGGAAGCTCAGGATGCCGCCGTCGTCCAGCGGCAGCGTGTACGCGTCGGCCGTTCCCCGACGGCTCTCCGTCCGCGGTGCCCCGGGAGGAGGGCCGGGCCGGACTTCAGGACGGGGCTCGGTACAGGGCTGGAGCTCGGGCTCGATGATCTCCTCGTAGGCGAACTCACCCAGCATCTTCGCGAGGAGCCTGGCCGCGACCCGGCCCCAGACGGCCCGGTTGAGTTCAGGCGTCTCGAGCGGCGTTCGAGGCGCTGCCTGGTGCTGGCTCGCAGGATATGTCGGCACGGGGACTCCTCCGGGTGGGACCGATGGGGTTCGAGCGGGCTGTGCGGTGCGGCGAATCGTTCACAGGTGGTCTCGGTGGGCTCGGTCTCGGATCATCAGGGCGGCTCGCTTGTCGGGGAGTTCCACTTCCGCGCTGAAGCGGAAGCCGGCGCTCAGGAACGCGGAGACCGACGGGGTGTTGCGCAGGTCCGGCTCCGCGACCACACGGGCGCAGAGCGGGCGGTTGTCGAGCACGAGGCCGGAGACCGCCCGGAGCAGTACGGAGCCGATGCCTCTCCCCCGGTTGGCCACCCCGCCGATGAGGAGGTGGATGCCGGTGTCGTGCGGCCGGGCGGGGTAGTGACGGGCCAACGGGTCCAGGTCCGCCCGGTAGATCTCCCAGTAGCTCATCGGCCTTCCGCCGAGCACTCCGAGGCACGGGACGCTGCGGCCGTCCCCTTCCAGCTGGGCGCGGAGGTGGTCGGCGGTGACCGATTCGGGTCCGGCGAGCTCCCAGAAGGCCGCGACGGCGGGGTCGTTCATCCAGCGGCTGATCACCGCGAGATCGCGTGCGAGCTGCACGGGAACCAGCTGGAAGACGCCCGCCGGGGTCGTCACCGGGCTCCAGGCACCCGGGCTGCCCACGAGGGCGGAGGCGTCGGGCGGTGCTTCGGGCGACGCGCGTTCGGGGCCGAGCAGGGCGAGGAGCTCCTCGGTGAGCCGCAGCTCCAGGGTGTCCTCGGTGCCTGTGCCGTCCGCCGGGACGGCGTCGGCCGCGGCCTCGGTGTGCGCATCGGCCTGGTGCACCGTGACGCTCTCCTCTCGTGGGTCGGGCGGCCGTGTCTCTCAGCTGCGCAGGGGGTTGGCGATGGTGACGTACACGGACTGGGTGTCCACCGGTCCGACCAGTTCGTCGAGGCCGTGCAGCCGTGTCAGCAGGTTGGCCTTGCAGCGCAGTTGAGGTGTCCCGAGGAGATACTCGGGCAGCGGGGAGCCCAGCGCCACCGCGCCTTGCAGGAACCGGCGGAGCGCGGCCAGGAGCAGCCGCTCGTCGGCCAGCCGCTGCGAGCCGAAGGCTCCGATGAGCCCGAAGACGTTGTTGATGCCCAGGTAGTAGGCGAAGCGCTCGTCGGTGACGGCGTCCGAGACGAAGGTGTCGCTGACGGCGCCGATGCCCGGGAGCCGCTGCTCGAGTGCGGCGCGGTGGGATTCCCGGAAGTAGTACCCCTGGTTGTCGCGGTACCTGCCTCCGACGGGCCAGCCGTCCGGGTCGAGGATGACCAGGGTGTTCTGCTGATGGGCTTCCAGGGCGACACCCGCGTGGGCGTCGAGCCAGAGCACCGGAAGGACCACGCGGTCGAGGTAGCGGAGGAACCACTCGGCGCAGACCGCTCCGGTCGTCCTGCCGGTCCGGGCTGCCAGCGAGGAGATCGTGTCGGCGAGCCGCGAGTGCGTGCCGGGCCTGCCCGGCCGGGGCCGGGGTGCGGTGAGCCCGGCGATGCACACCGCGTCGTCCGCCGGGCCGAAGGGGTTGTGGCGCAGCATCACGTCGAGGCCGGGGACGGGGCTGCCGTCCGTGCCGTCGACGGCCAGCCAGGCGGGGTCTCGGACGATGTCGAAGCCCGGGTGTTCCCGCTGCCACCGCTCGGCCAGCCCGGTGCGCAGCAGCCGGTGGACCTCGGCTCCGCGGTGGAGTTCCTTACGGAGGTTCTCCCGGCGGGAGTTGGTGATGCGTACGCCCAGGGAGAGCTTCAGCATGAGGTCGGAGCCGGGCCTGTGGACGGTGCGCACGGAGGAGGTGGGGTGCCAGCGTTCGCCGTACGGGCCGAGATCGTGGAGGAGACCCTTCTCGCACATCGCGACGACCTCGGGGCGGCGCAGCACCTCTGCCGCCTGCCAGGGGTGGAGCGGGAGGGCGGCGGTGCCGTCGGGGAGGCTCAGCCCCTCGGTGTGGGGGGCGAGCAGCGCCTCCGCGGGGACCGTGCGTCCCGCCTTCGTCCAGGACGACTCCGTGGCCAGCACCGAACGGTCCACGGCCATCCAGTGGAGCGGGAAGGAGCCGCGCAACTCGGGTGAGTAGAGCAGCGATTCGGTCTCGGTGAGGCCCTCGCGGCTCTTGGGCGTGGGATGCAGGGGGTGGCCGAGGACCAGGGACTGCTCGGCTGTGAGGAAGAGGTCGGCCTCGGACAGTGCGGTGGGCGTACGGCGCCGCTCCGCGATGAAGGCCGCCGTGTGACGCACGGAGTCGGCCACCCTGGCGACCAGATCGGGTCCGGCGTCGCGCCCGCTCTCCCGGCCGAGGAGTGCGGCCACGGTGACGGCGTCCACCCCCGGGGCTCCGGCCGGCGCGTTCTCCAGGGCCGGCGTGCCGAAGCGGTGCCATCCGGTCGCGGACCAGTGGGAGACCGGGACGAGCAGGGCGGTGCCACTCGCGGGGAGCGGAATGCGCAGGGTGCTCCCCTGCGGCCGCGGCAGGTCGTTCTCCCTGGCCCAGCAGCGCAGCAGATTCTCGGTGCCGGCCGAGTCGGCCGCCCGGAGCGGGTCGGGATGGTCCAGCGGGTCCGGTTCGGTGGGGCCCGGCAGGAGCGCCGTGACGGTGTCCAGCCCGGCACTCGGGGTTCCGTGCGGACCGGCCTTCTGCCGCGGCACGGTCGTCGACTCGACGGCGAGGGCGCCGTCCGGCAGGTCCTGTCCTCGCTGCTGGCTGGTGAGAGGGCCGTCGCCCTCGGGCGCGGGGGTGGGGTTCACGGCGGTCTTCCTTGTGAGGGGTCCGGGATCAGCGGGTCGGCCCGGCAGCGGCCCGGTGGTACGGAGTGCGCTCCGCCGCTCTCAGCGCGTCGGCGAGACGGTCGACGACCGCCGTCGCCTGTTCGTCGGTGAGAGTGAGGGGAGGGAGCAACCGGACCACGGCGTTGTGGCGTCCGCCGAGTTCGACGATGAGACCACGGCGCAGGCATTCCTGCTGAACTGCCGCGGCGAGGGCGGGATTCGGCGGCGGCGCCGAGCCGTTCTCGGTGGTCACGGTGAGCGGCTCGGACTCGGGGTCGACGAGCTCGATACCGATCATCAGACCGCGGCCCCGTACGTCGCCGATGGACGGATGGTCCGAGCTCAGCGCCTGGAGACGGGCGAGCATGCGCGCGCCCAGCGTCCTCGCGCGTTCGGCGAGCTGGTTCTCCCGTACGTACGCGAGGGTCGCGGCGCCGGCCGCCATGGCGAGCTGGTTCCCCCGGAAGGTGCCCGCGTGGGCGCCCGGTTGCCAGAGGTCGAGCTCCGAGCGGTAGACGATCACGGCGAGGGGCAGCGAGCCGCCGATGGCTTTCGAGAGCACCATCACGTCGGGCACGACACCGCTGTGCTCGACGGCCCAGAACGTGCCGGTCCTGCCGACCCCGGTCTGCACCTCGTCGGCGATCAGCGCGATGGAACGCTCCCGGGTGATCTCCCGCATCCTGCGCAGCCAGCCGTCCGGGGCGGGATTCACCCCGCCTTCGCCCTGGACGGGCTCCACGATCATGGCGGCCGGGGCGGGGACACCGCCCTTGGGGTCGTCCAGGAGATGCTCGGTCCAGCGCGCGGCGATGTCGGCACCCCGCTCGCCGCCGGCTCCGAAGGGGCAGCGGTAGCTCTGCGGGAAGGGCAGCCTCGTCACCCGCACGTCCTGGGCGCCGCCCGATGCGGCCAGCGCCCCGGCGGTCATGCCGTGGTAGGCGCCGGTGAAGGCGAGGAGTTCGCTGCGCCCGCTGGCTGCGCGGACCAGTTTGAACGCCGCCTCGACGGCGTCCGTCCCCGCCGGGCCGCAGAACTGGATCCTGGCGTCGTCGGCGAACTCACGCGGCAGGGTGGCGAAGAGCTCGGTCGTGAACGCGTCCTTGACGGGTGTGGCGAGGTCGAGGACATGCAGCGGCGCCCCGGAGTCGAGCACCTTCCGCACGGCTTCGAGCACCACCGGGTGGTTGTGCCCGAGCGCCAGAGTGCCCGCCCCCGACAGGCAGTCGAGATAACGCCGCCCGTCCGCGCCCTCGATGGTCATGCCCCGCGCGCGTACGGGGACGATCGGCAGGGACCGCGCATAGGTGCGGGCGGACGATTCCCGCTGCGCCTGCCGCCTCAGAATCCCCTCGTGCACAGCGGGAAGTGCCACCGGAGCTGGTTCGGTCACGGCCACGGCTGTCGGTCCTCCTGCTGTAACAGTTGCGTTGCACATCGATGCGGCCCCACGGGGCCGGACCGCGCGGATGAACGCCGTCCTGGTGTCCCCCGTACGTACCAACGACGTGGAAGGCGGGAGATCACGGGTAAATCGGAAGATCCTTGCGCGCGCGGAACCGTGGCCCTGCCGCGCACCGTCCCCCACGGCACCGGCATAGTGGGTGCCGCACCCGGGACGGGAGCCGTCGCTCCGACGTCCTCGGGAGCCGCCGCGGTTCGCCGGACGGCGAGGCCGGCTCCACGTCCTCGGTGCGGTAACGAAGTCAGTGACGAAGTCCCAGGGGGATCACCAGATGCGACCCATCCGCCCGATCGACACCGCACTCCGGGGGAGGAGCGCCCGCCGGGCTCCCCGGGTGTTCGCCGCGGCAGCCCTCGCCGCTGTCCTGACGCTCACCGCCACGGCGTGCGGACCGGAGGAGGACGGGGCGATCAGCGAGCCCAGCAGCTCCGCCGGCCAGTCCTCCGACGGGAAGGTCGTCATTCCGGACGATCTGAAGGAGCGGCTCAAGGAGCACGGGATCGACCTCGACAAGTGGCGGGACGGCGAGTGGAAGAACTGGGACAAGGACACCTGGCTGCGGGAGGCCAAGGACTACGTCAACCCGATCATCGAGGACCTCTGGGACCCCGACCGGATGCGGGAGGCGGACAAGCCCCCGGAGAACCCGGTCGCCCCCGACATCTCCGGTGACAACGGCGTGACGGACCCGACCCCGGACGCGGTCGAGGCGGCGGCGCTGAACTCCCCCTACCACGAGGACACCCCCGAGTCCGGGAAGCTCCTCTTCGACGGCCCCGACGGATCGATGGTCTGCTCGGCGACCGTGGTGCAGGACCCGGCCCACCCGGGCAAGTCCAACATGGTGTGGACCGCCGGGCACTGTGTGCACGCGGGCAAGAACGGCGGCTGGTACCGCAACATCGCCTTCGTGCCGTCCTACAACGACAGCAACCTCTCGACGGCCGAACTGGAGAGCGCCTCCAAGGAGGAGATCGCTCCTTACGGCGTGTGGTGGGGCCAGTGGGCACAGACCTCCCAGCAGTGGATCGACCAGGGTGCCTCGACCGGCGGCCAGGGCGCTCCTTACGACTTCGCCGTGCTGCAGGTCGCCCCGGAGAAGGGCTCCACGGGCAAGTCCCTGGAGGAGACGGTCGGTTCGGCCCTTCCGGTCGAGTTCAACGCCCCGGCCGTGCCGGAGATCGACAGCATGAAGGCCACCGGTTACCCGGCGGCACCGCCGTACGACGGCCAGAAGGCGTTCAGCTGCACCGACAAGCCCGGCCGCCTCACCGTCTTCGAGAACCAGCCGATGATGTACCGCGTGGGGTGCACGATGACCGGCGGTTCCTCCGGCGGTGGCTGGGTGGCGAAGGGCCAGGACGGAAAGCCCGCACTCGTCTCCAACACGTCCATCGGTCCGGTGACGGCGGGATGGCTGGCAGGGCCCAGGCTCGGCGACGAGGCCAAGGGGATCTACGAGGCCGTCAGCGAGAAGTACGCGGGTCAGTAGGGCCGCCCACACATCGGGCCCCGGCACGGCAGAGGCCGTGCCGGGGCCCGGCTCGTCCATGTGTGAACCTGCCGGCGTGCCCCACGCCGAAGGCCGGGCTCCCCTCGCGAGGGGAGCCCGGCCTTCGGCGTGCAGAGCCGTCCTGCGTCAGTGCGCCACCGGCACGAACACCGCGAGTTCCGCCGCCAGCTCCTCGTGGACCCGCGCCTTGAGCAGCGTGCCCTCCGGGGTGTGCTCCTCGGAGATGACCTCGCCCTCGGCGTGCACCCGGGAGACGAGCGCGCCCTGGATGTAAGGAACGAGGGCCTCGATCTCGACGGACGGCCGCGGCAGCTCGGCGTCGATGAGCGCGAGCAGTTCGTCGATCCCGGCGCCGGTCCGCGCCGACACCGCGATGGCGTACTTCTCCGTGCGCAGCAGGCGCTGGAGCACGAGCGGGTCCGCCGCGTCGGCCTTGTTGATCACGACGACCTCGCGGACGTCCACGGCGCCGACCTCGCGGATCACCTGCCGCACCGCGGCGAGCTGCTCCTCGGGCACCGGGTGCGAGCCGTCCACCACGTGCAGGATCAGGTCGGATTCCCCGACCTCCTCCATGGTGGAGCGGAACGCCTCGACCAGGTGGTGCGGGAGGTGGCGGACGAAGCCGACGGTGTCGGCCAGGGTGTAGATCCGGCCGCTCGGGGTCTCGGCCCGGCGCACGGTCGGGTCCAGGGTGGCGAACAGGGCGTTCTCCACCAGGACGCCCGCACCGGTGAGCCGGTTGAGCAGCGAGGACTTGCCCGCGTTGGTGTATCCGGCGATCGCCACCGAGGGCACCCTGTTGCGCTTGCGCTCCTGGCGCTTGATCTCGCGGCCGGTCTTCATCTCCGCGATCTCCCGGCGCATCTTCGCCATCTTCTCGCGGATCCGCCGCCGGTCCGTCTCGATCTTGGTCTCACCGGGACCACGGGTCGCCATGCCGCCACCACCGCTGGAACCGCCACCGCCCATCTGCCGGGAGAGCGACTGGCCCCAGCCGCGCAGCCGCGGCAGCATGTACTGCATCTGTGCCAGCGAGACCTGCGCCTTGCCCTCACGGGACTTGGCGTGCTGGGCGAAGATGTCGAGGATCAGTGCGGTCCTGTCGACCACCTTGACCTTGACGACGTCCTCCAGATGGATCAGCTGGCCGGGGCTGAGCTCACCGTCACAGACGACGGTGTCGGCCCCTGATTCGAGAACGATGTCGCGCAGCTCCATCGCCTTGCCCGAGCCGATGTAGGTGGCCGGGTCGGGCTTGTCACGACGCTGGAACACCGCGTCGAGCACCTGGGCACCCGCCGTCTCGGCGAGCGCCGCGAGCTCCGCCAGGGAGATCTCCGCGTCACGGACCGTCCCGGAGGTCCAGACACCGACGAGCACCACGCGCTCCAGGCGCAGCTGCCGGTACTCGACCTCGGTGACGTCCTCGAGCTCTGTGGAGAGTCCTGCCACGCGGCGCAGGGCCGCGCGCTCGGAGCGGTCGAGCTGGTCGCCGTCCCGCTCGCCGTCGATCTCGTGGCTCCAGGCGACGTCCTCTTCCATCAGGGCGTCGGCCCGAAGGCTCTCGGTGAGGCTCTCGGAGTTGGCTTCCGTGGCGCTCTGCGCGTCCCGCGCGTCCTGGGGAAGGGAAGAAGAGGAGGTCATTGGATCCTTACGTCGATAGAAGTCCGTTACGTCAGTCACAACGCGTGACGCCGCCGGATGATTCCCGAGGTTGGGAGCCACCGGCCGGCCGCCGTGCCGACGCGTCGATAGTGGCATGTCCCCGCCCGCCCCGTCACTCCGGTTTCGGTGCACGGGCCGGGCTCTGCGGGGCCGTCGCGGCGCGGGGCGTCCCGCTGCGCCAGTCCGGGTGCCCCGGCATCGGCGGGGTCTTCGTCCCGTACAGCCAGCCGTCGAAGAACGCCGACAGGTCCCGGCCCGCGATCCCCGAAGCCAGGGTCGTGAACTCCCGCGTCGTCGCCGACGTGTCCCGGTACGCACGCACCCAGGTCCGCTCCAGGCGGTCGAACGCGGCCGCTCCGATCTCCTGACGCAGCGCGTAGAGGACGAGCGCGCTGCCGTCGTACACGACCGGCCTGAACAGGCTGATCTTGTGGTCGGGCGACGGTACCTGGGGACGGGCCGGCGGACCTCCGGCGGCGCGCCAGGCGTCGGAGCGCGCGTAGGCCTCGCGCATCCGCCGCTCCATGGGCTTGCGGGCGTGCTGCTCAGCGTAGAGCGCCTCGTACCAGGTGGCGTGTCCCTCGTTGAGCCACAGGTCGGACCAGGACATCGGCGAGACGCTGTTGCCGAACCACTGGTGGGCGAGCTCGTGCACCATGACCGAGTCGACGTACCACTCGGGGTGACCGGTCCCGGTGAACAGGGAGCGTTCGAAAAGGGAGAGCGTCTGGGTCTCCAGCTCGAAGCCCGTCTCGGTGTCCGCGACCAGCAGTCCGTACGTCTCGAAGGGGTAGGGCCCGACCTGCTCCTCCATCCACGCGAGCTGCCCCGGGGTCTTCCGCAGCCAGGGCTCCAGCTTCGCGCGGTCGGCGGCGGGAACCACGTCGCGTACGGGCAGTCGGCCGGGCCCGGTGCGCCGCAGGACGGCGGAGCGGCCGATGGACACCTGGGCCAGCTCGGTCGCCATGGGGTGATGGGTCCGGTAGGTCCAGGTGGTCGCGCCCCCCGCGTCACGCTTTCCCGCGAGGAGGCCTCCGGCCACGACCGTGAGGTCCTTCGGCGCGGTCACCCGGAAGGTGAAGTACGCCTTGTCTGCGGGGTGGTCGTTGCCCGGGAACACCCGGTGCGCGGCGTCGGCCTGGTTGGCCATCGCGAGCCCGTCCGAGGTCCGGACCCAGCCCCCGTTGGCCTCGTCCCCCGAGGGGTCGCTCGTGTGCCGGACGGTGATCCGCACGGGCGCACCGGCCGGTAGCCGGGCGGGGGTGTCGACGACCAGGTCCTCCCCCGCCGAGGCGAACTCCGCCTCCAGCCCGTCGACTTCGACGGAACGGACGGTGCCCCGGGCGAAGTCGAGGTTGATGCGCTCCAGGGGCGCCGTGCTCCGCGCCTCGATGGTGGTGACCGCGTCGAGCGGCTTGCTGTTGCTGCCCTTGTAGGTGAGCGAGACGTCGTACGCGAGCACGTCGTAGCCGGGGTTGCCGAGGTGGGGGAAGAGACGGTCGCCGATGCCGAGCGGCTCGGGTGCGGGCAGGGTGGCGGCGACGAGGGTGACCGATGCGGTGGCCAGGAGAGCGGCGCGCAGGCGGCGGGAGGTGAGCGGCATGGACTACGGCTACCAGCGCGCACCGTCCGCACCGAGGTGGCGCGCGCCGCACCACCCGAACGGGGTGCCCGGGGACCGGCAAGAAGCGGCGGGAGGGGCTCAGCCAGTCGCGGCGGGCTGCTGTGCCCTGCTGACGTCGTAGACCCCCGGCACGTCACGCATCGCCCGCATGAGTCCGGGCAGTCCGGCGGCGTCCGGCAGTTGCAGCGTGTAGGTGTGCCGGACGCGCTGCTCGCTGGGCGGTTCGACAGTCGCGGCGACGATGGCCGCCTCCGCGGTGGCGATGGCCTCGGTGAGGTCGGCGAGCAGCCGGGGGCGTCCGAAGGACTCGGCGACCAGGGTGACCCGGTAGTCGGTGGTGGCGCTCCACTCGCCCGGGTCGTTCCACCGGGCCCCGACGGCCGCCCTGCCGAGCGCGCGCATGCGCCCCACCGCCGGGCACTCCTCGCGGTGGACGGTGACGGCCCCGCCGCGGACCGTGAAGCCGACGACGACGTCGGGCGGGACCGGGGTGCAGCAGCCGGCGAGCCGGGCCTGCGCGCCCGGGGCGTCCACGACCACGCTGGGAGGCGGGCCGCCCGCCCTGCCCCGGCCGTTCGGCGCCTCGTCGGCCGGCTGGCTCTGCGGCCTCGGGGTCGCGGGGCGGTTTCCGTGGGACCCCTGTGCGGTGGCCGGATGGGCGTCGAGCCACGCGGTGATCGCGATCCGGGCGGCCGGGGTACGGGCATGGTCGAGCCACTCCGGGGAGGGGCCGGACGAACTGTCCTGGGCGAGCAGCAGCTGCACGGTGTCGCCGTCGTTCAGCACGGTGCTCAGCGTGGCCAGCCGCCCGTTGACGCGGGCACCGATACAGGTGTGCGCCTCGTCGCCGTACTGCGCGTAGGCGGCGTCGACGCAGCTGGCGCCCGCGGGCAGCCCGAGGGTCCCTCCGTCGGTCCGGAAGACGGTGATCTCCCGGTCCTGTGCGAGATCGGCGCGCAGGGTGGTCCAGAAGGTGTCGGAGTCGGTGGCGGACTCCTGCCAGTCCAGGAGCCGGGAGAGCCATCCGGGCCTGGTCGGGTCGGCCCGCTCGCCGTCGGCGGGTTCCGCCTGGTGGGCGGCGGTGCCGCCGTCCTGGGTGTAGGGATTGCCGAGGGCGACGACACCGGCCTCGGCGACCTTGTGCATCCGGTGCGTACGGATGAGGACTTCGGCCACGGCGCCCTCGGGTCCGACGACGGCCGTGTGCAGCGACTGGTAGAGGTTGAACTTGGGGGCCGCGATGAAGTCCTTGAACTCGGAGATCACCGGTGTGAAACAGGTGTGCAGTTCACCCAGGACCGCGTAGCAGTCGGCGTCGTCGCCGACGAGCACCAGGAGCCGGCCGAAGTCGGTGCCCCGCATCTCGCCACGTTTGGCCCGCACCCGGTGGACCGAGACGAAGTGCCGCGGTCTGATGAGGACTTCGGCGCTGATACCGGCTTCACGGAGGGTCGTCCTGACACTGTCGGCGATGTCCGTGAGCGGATCCTGCGCGTCGGCCCACGCGGCGATCAGAGCCTGGGTCCGCTCGTACTCCCGCGGCTGGAGGATCGCGAAGACGAGGTCCTCCAGCTCGGTCTTGAGCGCCTGCACCCCGAGGCGTTCGGCGAGCGGAATGAGTACGTCGTGCGTGACCTTGGCGATCCTGGCCTGCTTCTCGGGGCGCATGACACCGAGGGTGCGCATGTTGTGCAGCCGGTCGGCCAGCTTGATGGACATCACCCGCACGTCGTTGCCGGTGGCGACCAGCATCTTGCGGAAGGTCTCCGGCTCGGCGGCGGCTCCGTAGTCGACCTTCTCGAGCTTGGTGACGCCGTCCACGAGGTAGCAGACCTCGTCGCCGAACTCCTCCCGCACCTGATCGAGCGTCACATCCGTGTCCTCGACCGTGTCGTGGAGGAGGGAGGCGGTCAGAGTGGTCGTCTCCGCGCCGAGTTCGGCGAGGATCAGGGTCACCGCGAGCGGATGGGTGATGTAGGGCTCGCCGCTCTTGCGCATCTGGCCGCGATGGGAGGACTCGGCCAGGACGTAGGCCCTGTGCAGGATGGTCAGGTCGGCGTCCGGATGGTGTGCCCGGTGGGCCTCCGCGACGTGCCCGATGGCATCGGGCAGCCGGTCACGGGAGACCGGCCCGAGCAGGGCGACACGGCCCAGCCTGCGCAGATCGATCCGTGGACGACCGCGCTTGCGAAGGGGAGCACCTGGATTGGTGGCCTCTGCGCTCATGGGGCACCTCCGGCAACGTCGACCGGCGGTGGAGAGGTGCGGATACACCCCCGGGCCGGTGCTTGATGCTATCGACCCCACCACGTGGCGCAGTCCAGCTCTCGCCCAGCGTGAAACGGATCACCCATTCGAGCGAAGCTCTAACCGATCATCGTTTCGAGCCAGGAGGAGTCGATCACGCCTTCGGCGACGATCACGGCAGGCCCGGTCATGTCGATCCCGCCGTCCGGATGTTCGGTGATCACCAGGGTGCCGCCGGGGAGGTCCACGGTGTACGTCGCGGGAGCGCCGGTCAGCGCCGGGTCCAGGCCGTCCCTGCGTGCGGCGGCGACGGCCACGGCGCAGGCGCCCGTGCCGCAGGAGCGGGTCTCGCCGGAGCCGCGCTCGTGGACACGCATCGCGACGTGCCGTGGGCCCCGGTCCGCGACGAACTCGATGTTGACGCCGTCGGGGTAGACGGACGGCGGGCTGAACGGCGGTACGGAGAGGAGGTCACCGGCGTGGTCGAGGTCCTCGACGAACGCGACCGCGTGCGGATTGCCCATGTTCACGTTGCGGGCGTCCCAGCTGCGGCCGTCCACCGAGACGGTGACGCCGTCCTCGGGCAGCGCTGCCCGCCCCATGGACACCGTGACGTCGCCGTCCTTCGCGAGGTGCGCCCGCTTGACGCCGCCCCGGGTGGCGACGGCCAGATCGCCTTCGGCGACGAGCCCGGCGCGCTGCAGGTAGCGGGCGAAGACGCGCACGCCGTTTCCGCACATCTCGGCGACGGAGCCGTCCGCGTTGCGGTAGTCCATGAACCACTCGGCCTCGCCGGCCATGTCCCGCGCCTCGGGGTGGGCCGCCGACCGCACGACGTGCAGCAGGCCGTCGCCGCCGATGCCCGCGCGGCGGTCACAGAGCCGGGCGACGACGGGAACCGGCAGGTCGAGGGCGTTGTCGGGGTCGGGAACGATCACGAAGTCGTTCTCGGTCCCATGACCCTTGAGGAAGGCGATCTGCGAAGTGCTCACGAGGCAACTGTACGAGGCTCCGCCGGCGGCCCGCCGGTCCGGCCCCGCACCCGCGCATCAGCGCAGGCGTGCCACGCGCCAGACGGCCAGGGCGACGAGAACCGCGCAGAGGATCACGTACAGCGTGATCACGCGCCAGTCGGGGCGTCCGCCCGTCTCCTTGTCCGTGAAGCCGGGCCAGGTGTGGCCCACGCGGCGGGCCGCCATCATGCCCCAGCCTGCGGCGCAGGAGCTGATCAGGAGTCCCAGCATCGCCACGACGGCACCGCCGTCACCGAACTCGAAAGCGAGCGGGAAGGCGAACATCAGGGAGCCGACAGCCGCCAGCACCACGATCGGCGCGATCTGCCAGATGCGCAGGCGGCGGGCGGGACGGAGCTCGACCTCGACCTCGGGGGCCACGTCGTGCTCGTCGGGCCCGTCAGGGCTCAGACGTCCTGCCTCGTGCCGCACATCCGGTGCGTCTCGGTCTGTGTCGCGAGGGCCGGCCTCCATCGCCACGCGCCCTCCCAACTCGGACTCCACTGGTCGATCGATGCTCGATGATGGCACGGTCCCGGCCGCCGAAATGACGGGCGGAGCTTCCCGATGCCATCACGTGATCAGGCTGTGACCGCTCGTTCGACCAACGCCAGCGCCCGGTGCGGGAGTTCCGCACGCTGTTCCTCGGCACCGCTCAGCCACCGGACGCGCGGGTCGCGCCGGAACCACGAGTCCTGACGGCGCGCGAAGCGTTTGGTGGCCCGTACGGTCTCGGCGCGCGCCTCGTCCTGCGTGCACTCCCCCGCGAGCGCCGCCAGCACCTGCTGGTAGCCGAGCGCGCGGGAGGCGGTACGGCCCTCGCGCAGCCCTTCGGCCTCCAGTGCGCGCACCTCGTCCACGAGCCCGGCTTCCCACATCCGGTCCACCCGGGTGGTGATCCGCTCGTCGAGTTCGGGCCGCTCGACGTCCACCCCGATCTGCACGGCGTCGTAGACGGGTTCGTCGCCCGGGAGGTTGGCCGTGAAGGGCTTTCCGGTGATCTCGATGACCTCCAGTGCCCGCACGATACGGCGCCCGTTGCTGGGCAGGATCGCGCGGGCGGCCCCGGGGTCCGCCGCCGCGAGCCGGGAGTGCAGGGCGCCGGAGCCCTGTTCGGTCAGTTCCTGTTCGAGTCTGGCGCGCACGCCGGGGTCCGTACCCGGGAAGTCCAGTGCGTCGATGGCGCCCTTCACGTAGAGGCCGGAACCGCCCACCAGGACGGGCGTCCGCCCCTCCGCCAGCAGCCGGTCGATCTCCGCACGGGCCAGGCGCTGGTACTCGGCGACGCTCGCGGCCTCGGTCACGTCCCAGATGTCCAGCAGGTGGTGCGGGACTCCGTCACGCTCGGGGAGGGTGAGCTTCGCCGTGCCGATGTCCATGCCGCGGTAGAGCTGCATGGAGTCGGCGTTGACGACCTCGCCGCCGAGCTGCTGGGCGAGAAAGACCCCCAGATCGGACTTTCCGGCCGCGGTGGGACCGACGACGGTGATCACGCGGGGGGCGGCAGCTGGTCTTCTCACCCGCACAGTCTCCCGCACTTCGACACCCGTCCCGACCGGACCGCACACTCCTCCCACGCGCGCGGACACGGCGAGTCACGCGCGTTCGCCCTGTGGCGAGTAAAATGTGACGACAGTCCCCCCAGCACGGAAGGTGACCCATGGGTTTCCTGGACAACCTGAAGGCCAAGCTGGCCCCGGCCAAGGAGAAGGTCGGCGACCTCGCGCAGCAGCACGGGGGCAAGATCGACCAGGGCCTCGACAAGGCCGCACGCACGGTCGACCAAAGGACCAAGGGAAAGTACAGCGACAAGATCGTGTCCGGCACTCAGAAGGCCAAGGACGCGGTCGACCGCCTGGGGCACAAGAACGAGGGCGGCACGCCACCGCCGCCGCCCGCCTCCTGACCCGGGTATCGACGGAGTCGAGGGCCGTGGAGCGATCACCGCTCCACGGCCCTCATCCGTTTTCCTGGAGGCTCGGTCGTCCCCGTGCGGGCTCCGTTCCCCGGACAGGCAGGGCACCGGGCCGGTCCGTCCGGTGCGGGGATCGGAGCCGGTCCGTCCCGGCGTCGGCTCAGGACCAGGCGGCGACCATGTATCCCACGCCGTACGGAGCGTCCTCGTACAGCAGCTTCCCGTCGAGGCCGGCGCCCTCGGCCGCGCCCGCGAGGACCTGCCAGGGCGCCCGGCCCGACGCCTTCAGTTCGTACGCGAGCGACTCGTCCAGGGCCTTCAGCGCGGTCAGGTCGGCGTTGCCCAGCGCACGGGCCGCCGCCGCGTCGAAGTCCACCGCCCGCTCGTCGAGGTAGCCGGGTGCCTTGACCGTGCGGCAGGCGCTGCCGTCACCCATGACGAGCAGGGCCACACGCTCCGCCCTGGCCGCCAGGTCCGCTCCGGCCGTCAGGCAGCGGCCGGCGGCCAGCGGCTCAGCCACTCCGAGCCCCTCGACGGGGGCGGCGGCCCACCGGGCGTGCTCCAGGAGCCAGGCCCCGACGGCGAGGGACGCCGGCAGCGCACGCTCCGGTGCGGGCGACCCGGCGGGGGCGTCCCCCAGCCGTACGGTGCGGCCGACGCCGAATCCGGCGAAGGAGCCCGCCGAACCCTGGGGGAACGGACCGCGTCCCTCCGGCCCGGCGGGCCCGGTCACGATCAGCAGATCCGGTTCCGCGGCGGCGAGCACACCCAGGGCGTCGAGACACGCGGCTCTCGCCGTGTCCAGCTCGGGCCCGGCGCCCTCGGCGACCTCCGGGACCAGGAGCGGCGGGCAGGGGCAGACGGCGGCGGCGACAAGCATGCCGGTCAGCGTACTCAGTCGCAGCCGCACCCCGGGGTGGCGGTCGCGGCGAGCGGCGCGGGGGCGCCGACGCCGGGCAGGCCGAGCATGACTCCGGCGGGCCGGGCGGCGGGAGCCGCAGTGCGCTTCTCCCAGGCGTCTCCCGACCGGGTGTTCCGGACGCCCAGGGGCGCACCCTCGGCGAGCAGGTGGTGGGGGGCGGCGTAGGTGATCTCGACGGTCACCACGTCCCCGGGACGTACGTCCTGGGAGGGCTTGGTGAAGTGGACGAGCCGGTTGTCGGGAGCCCGGCCGGACAGCCGGTGGGTCGCGCCGTCCTTGCGGCCCTCGCCCTCGGCGACCATGACGTCCAGCACACGCCCGACCTGCTTCTTGTTCTCCTCCCAGGAGATCTCCTCCTGGAGGGCGGACAGGCGCATGTAGCGCTCCTGGACGACCTCCTTGGGGATCTGTCCCTCCATGTCGGCCGCGGGGGTCCCGGGACGCTTGGAGTACTGGAAGGTGAAGGCGTTGGCGAAGCGCGCCTCACGCACCGCGTGCATGGTCTGCTCGAAGTCCTCCTCGGTCTCGCCGGGGAAGCCCACGATGATGTCGGTGGAGATGGCGGCGTCGGGCATCGCGGCGCGCACCTTGTCGATGATCCCCAGGAACCGCTCCTGGCGGTACGACCGGCGCATGGCCTTGAGGATCGTGTCCGAACCGGACTGCATCGGCATGTGGAGCTGGGGCATGACGTTCGGCGTCTCGGCCATGGCGGCGATCACGTCGTCGGTGAAGTCACGCGGGTGGGGCGAGGTGAAGCGGACGCGCTCCAGGCCCTCGATGGTGCCGCAGGCGCGCAGCAGCTTGGAGAACGCCTCGCGGTCGCCGATGTCGGAGCCGTAGGCGTTCACGTTCTGGCCGAGCAGGGTGATCTCGCTGACGCCCTCGGCGACGAGCGCCTCGATCTCGGCGAGGATGTCCCCGGTGCGGCGGTCCTTCTCCTTGCCACGCAGGGCCGGGACGATGCAGAAGGTACAGGTGTTGTTGCAGCCCACGGAGATCGAGACCCAGGCCGCGTAGGCGGACTCGCGGCGGGTGGGCAGCGTGGAGGGGAACGCCTCCAGGGATTCGGCGATCTCGACCTGCGCCTCCTCCTGAACCCTGGCGCGCTCCAGGAGGACCGGCAGCTTGCCGATGTTGTGCGTGCCGAAGACGACGTCCACCCATGGAGCGCGTTCGACGATCGTGTCGCGGTCCTTCTGGGCCAGGCAGCCCCCGACGGCGATCTGCATCCCGGGGCGCTTCGTCTTCATGGGGGCGAGACGGCCGAGGTTGCCGTAGAGCTTGTTGTCGGCGTTCTCACGCACCGCGCAGGTGTTGAAGACGACCACGTCGGCGTCGCCGTCGGAGCCCTCGGGGGCGCGCACGTATCCGGCGCCCTCCAGCAGCCCCGACAAGCGTTCGGAGTCGTGGACGTTCATCTGGCACCCGTAAGTGCGTACCTCGTAGCTCTTCTGGACGTCCACTGCTTCGCTCCGGTTGCCGCTGGTCATGGAACAAGGGTAGGCGGTGACGGCGCCTGTCCCTCCGCCGGAGCCCGTGCCCATGATCCGGCCTGGCCAGGAGGGAGCACGGGCTGGCAGGATCGCGCCATGCTGCACGCACTGTCCCGGTTCGGCCGGCGACGCACCCTTCGGGGAGGCGCCGCCGTCGCCGTCGTGCTCGGACTGCTGCTGTGGTGGGTCCTCCCGATCGGCGAGGACGAGCCGAGCGGTTCGCTCACGTTCTCCACGGGCGTGCGCAGCGGGGTCTACCAGCGCTACGGCCAGCGGCTGGAGCGCGCGCTGGCCAAGGACATGCCCAAGGTCTCGATAGAGCTGCAGAACAGCGAGGGCTCCCAGCAGAACGTCGAGCGGGTCGCGACGGGCAAGGCGGACTTCACGATAGCCACCGCCGACGCCGTCGCCACGTATCTGCAGAGCGGGAAGCCGGGCGCAGGGCGGCTGCGGGGCTGTGTCCGGCTGTACGACGACTACGTCCAGCTGGTCGTGCCCAGGGACTCCGACGTGCGCCGGACCGCCGATCTGCGCGGCAAGCGGGTGGGCGTGGGGCAGAAGGGTTCCGGGGTCCTGCTCGTCGCCGACCGGCTGATGAAGGCTGCGGGGCTCGATCCGGCGGCGGACATCGCCCCGGTCCATGCCGGGATCGACACGATGCCCAAGAGGCTGGCGGACGGCCGGCTGGACGCGTTCTTCTGGTCCGGCGGGCTGCCCACCGCCGCGGTCCAGGACCTGTCGGAGAAGTTCGCGATCCGGCTGGTCCCGCTGGAGGACCCGGTGATCAGCAAGCTCCAGGCGGCCGGCGGATCCACCCGCTACTACCGCTCGGCCGTGATGCCGGCCGACGCCTACCACGACGCCCAGCAGGGGCAGGCGGTGCAGACGGTCGCGGTCTCCAACCTGCTGATCACCACCGACCGCACCGAGGCGCTGACCACGGAGGCGTTCACCCGCACCGTGATAGACAGCCGCGACAAGATCGGGCGTGAGGTGCACTCGGCGCAGCTGGTGGATCTGCGGACGGCGATCTACACCGATCCGCTGCCGCTGCACGAGGGCGCCAAGCGCTACTACCGCTCGGCCAAGCCCTGACCGCCCGCCGCCGCTGCTGCTGCTGCCCGGCTCACGCGTGCAGGGGGTGGCGCGGCACGGTGACCGTGACGCGCAAGCCGTGCGGTTCGTGCGTGGAGTAGCCGATCGATCCGCCGCCCGCGGCGAGCAGGGCGCGCGAGATGGAGAGTCCGAGCCCCGACCCCTTGACGTTCTGGTGCCGGCCGCTGCGCCAGAACCGGTCACCGACGCGCTCCAGCTCCTGTTCGGTCAGCCCGGGCCCGCGGTCGGCGACGACGATCGTGGCGGTGGTGCCGTCCGTACCCACCGTGACACGGACCTCCTCCCCTGCCGGGGTGAACTTCAGCGCGTTGTCGATGACGGCGTCCAGGGCGCTGGACAGGGCGATCGGATCGGCCCAGCCGGTCACCGCGGGAGTACCGTCCAGCGTCATCCGTACGCCCTTCTCCTCGGCCAGCGGCCTCCACGAGGCGACGCGTTCACCGGTGAGCGCGCCGATGTCCGTGACCTGGAGATCCGCCGCGGCGTGTTCGGCCAGTGCCAGGTCCAGCAGGTCGTCGAGGACCTGGGCGAGGCGCTTGCCCTCCGTGCGGACGGAGGCGATCTCCTCGTTGCCCTCGGGGAGTTCGAGGGCGAGCAGCTCGATGCGCAGGAGCAGCGCGGCCAGCGGGTTGCGCAACTGGTGCGAGGCGTCGGCGACGAAGGCGCGCTGCTGCTCCAGCACCTGCTCGACGTTGTCGGCCATCTCGTTGAAGGAGCGAGCGAGCCGGCGCAGTTCCGGGGGCCCGCCGGAGGCGACAACGCGGGACCTCATGCGTCCGCTGGCGATGTCGTGGGTGGCCGCGTCCAGGATGCGTACGGGCAGCAGTACCCATCCGGTGAGGCGGAAGGCGGCTCCCACGGCCACGAGCAGCGCCAGGGCCTCGCCGAGGGCGAGGAGCAGCCAGCCGCGGAGTATGCGGGACCGCATGTCCCCGGTGGGTGAGTCGGTCACCACGACGGCGACCACGTCACCGTCGCGTACGACCGGGGAGGCGACGGCTATGCGGTCGCTCTGCCAGGGCCAGACCTGCGGCGGATCGTGCGAACGGCGGCCGAGCAGGGCTTCCTGGAACGCCTCGCGCCCCTCACCCTCGGCGGGCAGGGACCAGGTGGCGGGGGCCTTGGCGAGGGCGCGGTCGTCCCGGTAGAAGACCCCGGCACGGATTCCGTACACCGAGTCGTATGCCTCGAGTTCGGTCTGCAGGGTCCGATGGCGGTCGTCGGTCCCCCCGACGGGTTCGCTGACGAACTGGGCCAGTGCGCCGAAGCGCGCAGTGTCGTCGATGCGGTCGATGACGACCCGCTGCTGTTCGGCGGCGGCCACCCGCACGGCGAGCGGGAAGCCGAGGGCCAGCAGCACGGCGGCCATCAGGATGAGGAGCAGGGGAAGCAGGCGGGTGCGCACCGGGTACGTACGTCCTCAGGCCGGCGGCGGGACGAGCCGGTAGCCGACGCCCCGTACGGTCTCGATCAGGGCGGGCAGCCTGAGCTTGGAGCGCAGCGACGCCACGTGCACCTCGAGGGTGCGGCCCGTCCCCTCCCAGCTGGTCCGCCACACCTCGCTGATGATCTGCTCGCGGCGGAACACGACACCGGGGCGCTGCGCGAGCAGCGCGAGCAGGTCGAATTCCTTGCGGGTGAGCTGGACCTCGTGATCGCCGACGCTGACCCTGCGGGTGGGCAGTTCGATCCGGACGGGGCCGAGCAGCAGGGCGGCGAGCGGGGTCGGGCCGGTGTCCTCACCGGACGGCCTGCGCCGGGCGACCGCGTGGATGCGGGCCAGGAGCTCACCGGTGTCGTAGGGCTTCACGACGTAGTCGTCGGCGCCGAGGTTGAGGCCGTGGATCCGTGAGCGGACGTCGGACCGGGCGGTCACCATGATCACGGGGATCGCCGAGCGCTTGCGGATCTTCCCGCACACCTCGTAGCCGTCCTGGTCGGGCAGCCCCAGGTCGAGGAGCACGACTCCGAACGGTTCACGCTCGGCCGGCAGCAGCGCCTGCAGGGCCTCCTCGCCGCTGCGGGCGTGGACGACCTGGAAGCCGTGCCGTGCGAGCACGGCGGACAGGGCCGCCGCGACATGGTCGTCGTCCTCGACGAGCAGCAGTCTCATGGGTCCCCTCTCCGCCTCGTTCTCGAAGGTCCTCACGCGGTCCGGGAACCGTGCGTGACCGTACACCCTGTTCAGCCCGGCGAATCTTCCCGTACGCCGACGATTCACGTCATCCCGCACCAGGCATCCACGCCGATGACGGGTACGACAGTCAAGCCCCGGCCCGTTACCACCAGGTTTCCGTTACCCACCCGGTACGCCTCCGAGCAGCCCGTGGCGTCCCGTTCACGCGGTGTGTCCGGTTGCGGCCGGATCGTTATGCTCAATTTCCGCTCAGATGTAATGACGCTGATCGCACTGCGTCACTAGGGTCCTTCCCTAACCGAGGAGGACGGAGCAAGAAGCCGATGAGCGGAGTTTCAGTGAACAAGGCCGCCGAGGATGCCGCACCCGCGGGTGACGACCTTGTCGTACTGAGCAACGTCAACAAGCACTTCGGCGCGCTGCATGTGCTCCAGGACATCGACCTGACCATCGCCAGCGGCGAGGTCGTCGTAGTCATCGGGCCCTCCGGGTCCGGGAAGTCCACGCTGTGCCGCACGATCAACCGCTTGGAGACGATCGACTCGGGCGCGATCTCGATCGACGGCAAGCCGCTTCCCCAGGAGGGCAAGGAGCTCGCCAGGCTGCGTGCCGATGTCGGCATGGTCTTCCAGTCGTTCAATCTCTTCGCGCACAAGACGGTGCTCGAGAACGTGATGCTGGGCCAGGTCAAGGTCCGCAGGACGGACAAGAAGCTGGCCGAGGAGAAGGCCAGGGCGCTGCTCGACCGCGTGGGCGTCGGGGTGCAGGCCGACAAGTACCCGGCGCAGCTCTCCGGCGGTCAGCAGCAGCGCGTGGCGATCGCCCGGGCGCTGGCGATGGACCCGAAGGTCATGCTCTTCGACGAGCCCACGTCGGCGCTCGACCCGGAGATGATCAACGAGGTCCTGGAGGTCATGCAGCAGCTGGCCCGGGAGGGGATGACGATGGTCGTCGTCACCCACGAGATGGGCTTCGCCCGCTCGGCGGCCAACCGGGTCGTCTTCATGGCCGACGGAAAGATCGTCGAAGAGGCCACGCCGGACCAGTTCTTCAGTGCCCCGCGCAGCGACCGGGCGAAGGACTTCCTGTCGAAGATCCTTCACCACTGATCCCGCACGGCTGGGCTCAGGACCAGCTGATCACTCACATCGTTCCAACCCAGGGGAATCCCATCATGCAGCTTCGTAAGGTCACCGCCGCCTCGGCCGCCGTGCTCGCCCTCGCCCTCACCGCCACCGCCTGTGGTTCCGACGAGAAGGACGACGCCGCGGGTTCCGGTGGTGGCGAGAAGATCACCATCGGCATCAAGATCGACCAGCCCGGTCTCGGCCTGAAGACGCCGGACGGCAAGTTCACCGGCTTCGACGTGGACGTCGCGACGTACGTCGCCAAGGAGCTCGGCTACGAGGCGAAGAACATCGAGTTCGTCGAGACGAAGAGCGCGGACCGCGAGACCGCGATCGAGCGCGGCGACGTGAAGTTCATCGCCGCGACGTACTCGATCAACGACGAGCGCCTGCAGAAGGTCGACTTCGCGGGTCCGTACCTCCTCGCGCACCAGGACGTCCTCGTCCGCGCCGACGACAACTCCATCAAGTCGCCCGAGGACCTCAACGACAAGCGTCTCTGCTCCGTCACCGGTTCGACCTCCGCGAAGAACGTCAAGGAGAAGCTGGCCCCGAAGGCCCAGCTGCAGAACTACGGCGGCTACTCCGAGTGCCTCACCGGCCTGGAGAACAAGGCCATCGACGCCCTGACGACGGACGACTCGATCCTTGCCGGCTACGCGGCGCAGGACGTCCACAAGGGCAAGTTCAAGCTGGCCGGCTTCAAGATGACCAACGAGAACTACGGCATCGGCCTCAAGAAGGGCGACGCCGACCTCAAGAAGAAGATCGACGCCGCGCTGACCAAGATGGTCTCGGACGGCTCCTGGGACAAGGCGGTCGAGACCAACTTCGGCCCCGCCAACTACAAGAACGAGGCCGCGCCGAAGATCGGCGACGTCGTCAAGTAGGTCTCCCGCCCGCCAGGCGGTCCGAAGACGGGCTGACGAGGTGCGCCGCCGCAGAGACGGCGGCGCGCCGAGCCCTCCCCACACGTGGAAGCACGGGAGATCGTGTTCGACTTTCTTGAAGGTTACGACCTACTGGGGGCCTTCTGGGTGACGGTGAAGCTCACCGTCTACTCCGCCCTCGGTTCCCTCATATGGGGAACGCTGCTGGCCGGTATGCGGGTCGGCCCGGTCCCCCTGATGCGCGGTTTCGGTACCGCTTATGTGAACATCATCCGCAACATCCCCCTGACCGTGATCATCGTCTTCGCCTCGCTGGGCCTCTTCCAGACCCTGCAGGTCGAACTCGGTGGCGGCGGGGACTTCGAGGTCATCAACTTCCGGCTGGCCGTTCTCGCGCTTGCCCTCTACACCGCCGCCTTCGTGTGCGAAGCGCTGCGGTCGGGCATCAACACGGTGCCGACCGGACAGGCCGAGGCGGCGCGCGCGCTCGGGCTGAACTTCACCCAGGTCCTGCGACTGATCATTCTCCCGCAGGCATTCCGTTCGGTCGTGAACCCGCTGGCCAACGTGCTGATCGCGCTGACCAAGAACACCACCGTCGCTGCGGCGATCGGCGTGGTCGAAGCGGCGTACCTCATGAAGGACATGATCGAAGCGGAAGCCCAACTGATCCTCATATCCGCCGTCTTCGCGTTCGGATTCGTCTGCCTCACCCTCCCGACCGGGCTTCTGCTCGGCTGGGTGAGCAAGAAGGTGGCGGTGAAGCGATGACGACGTCCGTCCTCTTCGACGCACAGGGACCCCGCGCCAAGCAGCGCAACATCCTGTACACCGTCGTCTTCCTCGCGGTCCTCGCCGCGGTGGCGTGGTGGGTCTACACCAGTCTCGACGAGAAGCACCAGCTCGACTGGGTCAAGTGGGAGCCGTTCTTCACGAGCCCGCAGCCGTGGGAGACCTACATCTGGCCCGGGTTCCAGAACACGCTCAAGGCGGCGTTCTTCGCCCTGCTCATCGCCCTGCCTCTCGGGGCACTGTTCGGCATCGGCCGGCTCTCCGACCACCGCTGGGTGCGCATGCCCGCCGGCGTCGTGGTGGAGTTCTTCCGCGCCATCCCCGTCCTGATCCTGATGATCACGGCGAACGCCGCCTACGCGGAGTTCACCGACATCGCCACCGACCAGCGCCTGCTGTACGCGGTCGTCACGGGACTGGTGCTGTACAACGCCTCGGTGCTCGCCGAGATCGTGCGGGCCGGAATCCTCTCCCTTCCGCACGGGCAGACCGACGCCGCGAAGGCCATCGGCATGCGCAAGGGCCAGACCATGCGGTATGTGCTGCTGCCTCAGTCGGTCACCGCGATGCTGCCCGCCATCGTCAGCCAGATCGTGGTCATCGTGAAGGACACCGCCCTCGGCGGCGCCGTGCTCACGTTCCCCGAGCTGCTGGCCTCGGTCCGTCCGATGAGCGCCAACTACGGCGCGAACACCATCGCGTGCTTCACGATCATCGCGCTGATCTACATCGCGCTGAACTTCGCTCTGACCTCCTTCGCGAGCTGGCTGGAGAGCAGGCTGCGACGGGCCAAGAAGGGCACGGGTGCCGTCGTCGGTGCCGCGCCCGGCGGCGGCCTCCAGACCATCGAGGCCCCGCCGGTCAAGTCCGGTGGTGTGGACAAGGTCTGACGGCCGGTCCACACCGTCTCCACCCGGGGGGCGCGGCGCTCACGCCGCGCCCCCCGCCACGTTCCCTGGTCACTTGACGCATGCACCGTCAGTAGGTTGCATACGTTCTGTGATCCCGCCCCGAACCACCGCCGCCGCAACCCCCTCCTCCCCCTCGACCTCGACGAACGGCGCCGGAGGGTTCACACCGTGGACCCGGTGATCATCGTCGGCGCCGGGCCGGTCGGCCTGTCGCTGTCGCTCGCCCTCGCCGCCCAGAGCGTCCCGTCCGTCGTGCTCGACGAAGGCCCGGGCAACGACGAGCTCCGCCCCGCCCGCACCGTGGTCCTGCGCGAGGACACCGCGGACCTGATGGAACGCCTCGGCTGCTCGTCCCTGCCCGGCGAGGGTCTGCGCTGGACCGGCTGGCGCTCGGTCCGCCGCAAGCAACTGGTGCGGGCCGTTCCGCTGGGCGAGGAGCAGGGCACCGTCCCGCTCCCCTCACCCGTACACCTTCCCCAGCACGCGCTGACCCGGGGGCTGCGCGCCGCGGTCGCCGCGCGGGATCTGGTCAGCATGGTGCCGCTGAGCAGGATCGACACCCTGGAGCAGGACGATCACGGAGTCACGGTGCACACCCGGGAGCCCGGGTCGACCTGGTGGCGGGGAAGCTACCTCGTGGGCTGCGACGGGGCTCGATCCACCGTACGCAAGTTGCTGGACATCAGGTTTCCCGGCCGTACGGCGGTGGAACGGCACGCTGTCGCCGCGCTCCGCGCCGAGCTGCCCTGGCCCGGCGAGGCCGTGCTCCACCGGGCTCCGCCTTGGCGTTCCGGGGGCGCGGAAGTCACCGCACGGCCGCTGCCAGGCAGTGTCTGGCGGCTGGACTGGCTCCTTCCGCCACGCGGCGAACTCGTCACCCCCGACGCCCTGATCACGCGCATCCGCGACACGCTCGCGGGCTGGTGCGGTGAGACGCCCGCCTACGAACTGCTGGACACCGGCGTCTACACGCTGCACCACCGGCTGGCCCGGCGCTGGCGGTCCAAGCGTGCCTTCCTGGCCGGGGACGCCGCGCATCTGCTGGGTGCGCTGGGAACCCAGGGGCTGGACGAAGGGCTGCGGGACGCCGAGAACCTGGCCTGGAAGCTCGCGCGGGCCTGGCATCAGGACGCCGGCGAGCTGCTGCTCGACAGCTACCAGGCCGAGCGACGGGCCGCAGTGGCCTCCAGGCTCCGGGCGGCCGACCAGTCGCTGCCGATACTGCGGGGCGGTGCGGGCCTCCGGACGCTCGTGCCCGGCAGCGCGCGCGGGCACGACACCCTGCTGGCAGACGGGCATCTGGGGTGCGGCCCTCTGGGCGCGCCCCCTTCGTACACGCAATCCCCCCTTTCGCCTCAACCCGCCGAGGGCCACGTCGCGGTGGGTACGGCCCCTGGTGCGCCGGTCGCGGATGTGCGGGTGACCGCGCCCGACGGGACGGCGGTCCGGCTGCGCGAGCGGCTGGACCAGGGGCACCTGCTGGTGATCCTGATCGCACCGGGCACCGGGGTGTGGGACCGGAGGCACTGGCTGACCGCGGGTGTCATGCCCCGGCTCGTCGAGGCGGTGGACGCCCTGCCGGTGAAGGCCGAGCTGCTGGTGACCGAGAGCTACCCCGGAGCCACCGCCCACACGGTCCTGCTGGTCAGGCCGGACGGGCATCTCGTGGCTGCTTTCAGCGGCGTGCGGCCGGCGGAGCTCTTCGCCGCGGCCGACGCCGTGCGCGGGGGTGGTGCGGGCCCGGCGCACGCGGACGGGGCCCGCACCACCACGCGCTCCGACCGGACCGCGGACGTCAATTGACCGCCACAGGCGCGCATGGTGTACTCCAGATCATGACCGACACCGATGTGCGCCTGTGGCGGAGGGTCCATATGGACCTCGTCCGCTATGCGGGCTGCGTGTGTCGCCCGTCCTGCTGAATCGCTTCCCTCCGGCACGTCGTGCTGTTCTCCGCGCGGCCGTGCTTCCTTGCGAACTTCTCAGGACGGCCCCTGTGTCTGCACCCTCTCCCTCCTCCGCCACACCCGCATCCACCGTCGGCGTGGACAGGCCCGCGAGCACCCCCGTGGACGGCACCGCCCGCAACGCCACACGCGTGGACAACACTGCCGCGCATGCCACGCCCGCGGACGCCACCGGTGCGGATGCCACACCCCTGGACGCCACTTCCGCAGTCGCGGCCCCCGCCCCTGGCCCCGGCGGCACGAGCAGTGCCGCCGCCACGGAGGGCAGCGCCCGTGTTCCGGCACCTACCGCCGCGGAACTGCTCGACTTCGTCCGCCGGACCGCGCAGGACACCGCACTCATCTCCTCGCTGCCGCTCGACCCTGAGGGGCGTACCTGGCTACGGCTCGACGGCCCCGGCGGGAGCGAGGCGTGGCTGATCAGCTGGCCGCCCGGCACGGGCACAGGCTGGCACGACCACGCGGAGTCGACGGGGGCGTTCACCGTCGCCGCCGGTGCCCTCAGGGAACTCTCGCTGGCCGCCCGGCTCCCCACGGACGGCTGGAAAACCCTCGAACTGAGCGAGGGCGTCGACCGGACCCGGCTGCTGGCGACCGGTCAGGGCAGGGCGTTCGGGCGGCACCACGTGCACGAAGTGCTCAACGAGTCCGGGCACGAGCACGCCGTGTCGGTGCACGCCTACTACCCGCCGCTTCCGCAGATCCGCAGGTACAGCCGCACGGGTGCGGTGCTGCGCCTGGAGCAGACCGAGCGCCCCGAGGACTGGCAGTGAGCTCCGTGGAAGAGAACCGGCCGAAGCCGTCAGGCATCGACGAACTGCTGGAACGGGTCCGGGAGGATTACGAGCGCATCGGCCCCGAACAGGCCGCCGCCGAGGCTGCGGAGGGCGCCCTGCTCGTCGACATCCGTTACGCGGCTCTCCGTGAGCAGGACGGCGTGATCCCCGGGGCGCTGATCGTCGAGCGCAACGAGCTGGAATGGCGACTCGACCCCCAGGGCAGTCACCGTGCCCCGCAGGCGGTGAGCCACGATCTGCGGATCGTGGTGATCTGCAACGAGGGCTACGCGTCGAGTCTCGCGGTCGCCTCCCTGCACCAGCTGGGGCTCCACCGGGCCACCGATCTGACCGGCGGCTTCCAGGCCTGGCGCGCCGCCGGGCTCCCGGTCACTCCCTGACAGGAGCGCGCGGCTTCCCCCGTGCAGTCCGGTACCGGTCATCCCGATACCGGCCTGCACGTGGTCGCGGCCCCCGTCGGCCTCCCCCGCCTTCGTCAACCCGAATGAGCACCTGACACACCCGAACGCTGCTCCCCGGTGGAGCAATCGCCGCGCGCGACGGACATTCTCCTCATCACTGAGGACCGGAATGTACGGAGATGTCGCGCCGATGGAAACCTCTCAGCTCACCCCGGACCAGCTCGACGCACAAGTCTCCCGCCTGCACGCGACGGAGGCCTGGCAGCGCATCGTCACAGGCTGGGACCGCACCGCTCCGGAGCCTGCGAGCCCGGACCATGCGGGCCCACCGCCCCTGCTGCTCGATCCGGAGCCTGCGGATCCCGAGCCTGCGAGCCCGCCGGCCGTTGCGGCGGCGCCTGCCGGCCCGCCTCCCGTCGTTGCCGTGCAGGGCGGTGGGGCGAGGCCCGTACCTCCGGCCGACTGGCGGGGCCTGCTGTCCGTGCCCGTCGACCAGCTGATCGACGAGTCCCTGCGGGCACTACCCGCTCCAGCCCCCCGGGAGCGGCCCCTGCCCGGACGCCTCGGCGCCGTACTGCCCGAACGTTTCCACGCGTGGCGCCGCATCGGACAACCCGATGTGCCCCCGTCCACCCACCTCGGCCACGCACGGCGGATCCTCACCGAGTGGGGCTGGCAGAACACCCCCTACCGCCTGCGAAACGCCCGCGGTGCGCGCTGCCTCTGCGGGGCCATGCTGACCGCGCACCGGCTCGGTTACGGGTCCCTCGACACAGTGGACCGCGCCGGGGCCTGGCTCATCACCGAGCTGCGCTCCCAGGGATGGACCGGCCTGATCGGCCCCTGGAACCGCCAGCCCGGTCGCACTGCCGCCGAGGCTCTGGCCCTCCTGGACGCCACGATCCGCCGGGCAGCTCAGGCAGGCCATTAAGCCCCCGGAATCGCAGGTGTTCACGGCACTCACTGAGCGTCCCGGGCAGTCACGGCGCGCACTGGGCGTCTCACAGAGTCATGGCGCCCCCTGAGCGTCTCAGGCAGTCACGGCGCCCACCGGTTGTGACGGTAGCCCCCTCCGCCACCGTCACAACCCGTGCCGCTGCGGGCCGCACCGTCGCTCATATGCGATTCGACAACTGCCCCGCCCGCCCGTGCACCGGCTCGGCTACGACCCCCCGACCCCCGTTCGCACAGCACGGCGCTTTCCCCCGCCCGCGTTCGCGCCGCGTCGGCCTTCCCGTCGATCAGGTCCCGGCTGCCCGCCCCTCGCGCCCCTCGATCTCACCCCGTCCCCCCGTCCGGGTTTCCCGCCGTCCGGTCACCCGCTCCCGCTCGCGTCAGAACGGTTCGTCCAGCCCTTCCGTGTCCTCCCCCTCAGCCTCGAGCGCCTGACGCACCACACGAAGGGCCATCCCCTCCCCGTACCCCTTGCGGGCGAGCATGCCGGCGAGTCGGCGCAGTCGCTTGTCGCGGTCCAGCCCTCGGGTGGAGCGGAGCTTCCGGGCGACAAGCTCCCGCGCGGTGTCCTCCTCCTGTTCCGAATCGAGCTGCCCGACCGCTTCGTCGATCACCGCGGAGTCCACCCCCTTGGTACGCAGCTCCCTTACGAGAGCGCGGCGAGCGAGCCCTCTGCCGTGGTGCCGGGACTCGACCCATGCGTCCGCGAACGCCGCATCGTCGATCAGCCCGACGTCCTCGAACCTCGACAGGACCTCCTCCGCCGCCTCGTCGGGGATCTCTCGCTTGCGCAGTGCGTCCGCCAGCTGCTTCCGGGTCCGCGGGGTCCCGGTCAGCAGCCGCAGGCAGATGTTGCGCGCCTGCTCGACCGGGTCTCGCGGTTCCCCCTTCTCGGCCCTCGACGAGGAGGGGGAACCGCGGCTTCTGGAGCGGGAGCGGGAACGACGGCCCGCCCCCTCGCCGAACCCGGCCCCCCGGCCGGGCTCCGGCGCGTCCCCGGAGGGCTCTGCGGCGAACTCGGGGCCGGAACCCGCACCGGCATCACCGGCGTCCGGCCACTCCGTGCGACGTGTCACGGCCTAGCTCTTGGCCGCCGCGGCCTTGGTGGTCTTGGCCTTGGTCGCGGGAGCCGGCACCGACTTCGCGGCACCGTCGGCCGGAGCACCTGAGGCAGCCGCAGCGTCGGCGGCGGGTTCGGCCGCGTCCTCCGCACGGACCCCTACGCCGAGCTTGTCGAGGATCTTCTTCTCGATCTCGTTGGCCAGGTCGGGATTGTCCTTGAGGAAGTTGCGGGAGTTCTCCTTGCCCTGGCCGAGCTGGTCACCCTCGTACGTGTACCAGGCACCGGCCTTGCGGACGAAGCCGTGCTCCACGCCCATGTCGATCAGACCGCCTTCACGGCTGATGCCCTGGCCGTAGAGGATGTCGAACTCGGCCTGCTTGAACGGCGGCGCGACCTTGTTCTTGACGACCTTGACGCGTGTGCGGTTACCGACCGCGTCGGTGCCGTCCTTGAGCGTCTCGATCCGGCGGATGTCCAGACGCACCGAGGCGTAGAACTTCAGCGCCCGGCCACCGGTCGTGGTCTCCGGGGAGCCGAACATCACCCCGATCTTCTCGCGGAGCTGGTTGATGAAGATCGCGGTCGTCTTGGACTGGTTGAGCGCGCTGGTGATCTTACGGAGCGCCTGGCTCATCAGACGGGCCTGCAGACCCACGTGCGAGTCGCCCATCTCGCCCTCGATCTCCGCACGGGGCACCAGGGCCGCGACGGAGTCGATGACGATCAGGTCCAGCGCGCCGGACCGGACCAGCATGTCCACGATCTCCAGCGCCTGCTCACCGTTGTCGGGCTGGGAGAGGATGAGGTTGTCGATGTCGACGCCGAGCTTCTTCGCGTACTCGGGGTCGAGAGCGTGCTCCGCGTCGATGAACGCCACCGAGCCGCCGAGCTTCTGCGCGTTGGCCACTGCGTGCAGCGTCAGCGTCGTCTTACCGGAGGACTCCGGTCCGTACACCTCCACCACGCGGCCGCGCGGCAGACCACCGACGCCGAGTGCGACGTCGAGCGCGGTGGACCCTGTGGGGATCACCTCGATCGGCTCGTTCGGCCGCTCACCGAGGCGCATCACCGCGCCCTTGCCGAATTGCCGTTCAATCTGTGCGAGTGCGGCGTCCAGCGCCTTCTCGCGGTCGGTTCCTGCCATGGGTTCCACCCGATTTGCTTGAGTCGATCGCTTCACGTCACAGACGCTAACCCCTGCCACTGACAATGGGCCTCGACGTCCTCCCGGCCTGTGGACAACTCCACGGTCGGGCCCGGGAAAACCCGGCCGGAATCCCATGAGAATGGATGTTCGATTTTAGTGTCAAGCGCACCACGCCGGGCCGACACAGCCGAGGGTAGTGGCTCGCACCGGCCGGCAACGAGCGCACCAAAGGCCCACAGTCGCCCTGTTAAATTCTGCCTATATAGGGACAAAAAACGCGCGACCCGTCAGGAAGAGCCGCCCCGGTGGCCGGAGGCACCCGCGGCGCGGCCGGGGAGTCGCGGTCCAGCTGGGCCCTACCGGGTGTCCTTCTTCTACGACCTGGCGAAGACGTCGGTGAACCGGACGGCTTTCGCGCCGCGGAACTGGCGCCGGTCTACGGATTCACCGGTCTCGACGCCAGCAGCCAGGAAGCCTGGAGATATCTCCTGGAGGTCCAGGACCGGGGCCTCCCGGCCGATGTCAACGGATACCGGCGACGCGCACGCCTCACCGCCGGATCCGGTCGCGCACCGCCCGTCGGATCCTCGACAGCACCGGCTCGCCCCGGCGCGAGCGGTGGCCGCCCTGCACCCGCGGGTCGTCCGTCACCGCGTAGCGCTTCACGTACGCGCCCAGGAATGCCTGGAGCGTCGCCACCGCCGGGATGGCGACCAGCGCCCCGACGGCCCCCATGAGCGCGGTACCGGCGACCACCGATCCGAAGGCGACCGCAGGGTGGATGTCGACCGTCTTGGACGTGAGCTTGGGCTGGAGTACGTAGTTCTCGAACTGCTGGTAGACCACCACGAAACCGAGAACATACAGCGCGTACCAGGGGTCGACGGTGAAGGCGATCAGCATGGGCAGCGCACCGGCGAGGTAGGTGCCGATCGTGGGGATGAACTGCGAGACGAGGCCCACCCAGACCGCGAGCGCCGGTGCGTAGGGCACGCCCAGGACCACCAGCAGGATGTAGTGGGCGCCTCCCGAGATCAGTGCCATGAGCCCGCGTGAGTAGATGTAGCCGCCCGTCTTGTCGACGGCGATCTCCCATGCGCGCAGGACCTCCGCCTGCCGGGCGGGCGGCAGCACGGAGCACAGCGCCCTGCGCAGCCTGGGGCCGTCGGCCGCGAAGTAGAACGAGAACAGGAAGATCGTCAACAGCCTGAACAGGCCGCCCAGCACTGTCGTGGAGACGTCGAGCACGCCGGTCGCGCTGTTCTGCACATAGCGCTGGAGCCAGTCCGAGTGCAGCAGGCTGTCCTGCACCTCGACCCGGGAGAGCTCGGTGCGGAAGGTCTGGTTGACCCAGTTGATCACCGAGTCGAGGTACTTGGGGAACTCCTCGACCATGTCGACGATCTGCCCCGCGAGCATCGAGCCGAGCAGGACGACGAAACCGACCCCGGCGACGAGCACACCGAGGAAGACCAGGAAGGTGGCGAGTCCACGCCGCATCCCCCGTCCGGCCATACGGCCGACGGCCGGTTCGATCGCCAGCGCCAGGAAGAAGGCGATCAGGATGTTGGTCAGCAGCCCGATGAGCTGGTCGAAGGCCCAGCTGCCCAGCTGGAAACACCCGTAGAGCGCGAGGGCCATGACCATGGCGCGGGGCAGCCAGGCGGGCATGCGGGCGGGGCCGGCGCCGGGTGGCGGACCGGGTGGAGCGGCCGGCGGGACGGGTGGGGAGGCGGGCGGCTGGGTCTGGGCGGTCTCGTCTGTCGGTGCCACGGGACAAGTCTCGCTCACCGCTGTGACAGCCCGGCACCGGCAGGTGGCGCCGAGGTGGCCGTACGGGGGCCGACGCCCCCTGCGTCAGCCGGTTCGGCGCCCGTCATCCTTCTGTGCCCGTCAGCGCTTGTCGGGGGGTACACCGACCGCCGTGCAGACGCCCCGCCACACGTCCTTGGCCTCCCACCCCGCGGCCAGGGCCTCGTGCACCGTGCGGCCGCCGAGCTCGGACATGACGTGGTCGCGCGCGAAGGAATCCGCGTACGCCTCGCCGAAGTGCTCTGCCATCCGTTCCCAGAAAATCGTCAACCGCATGCCCCCAGTATCCCGCTCTACGGGTGCAGCCGGGCCGGGAGCCCACTGCGGAGGGCGCTTTCCCCTCTACGGTCTGTCCATGGCTGGAACCGGAGCACATGCCCTCGCCCGCGCCGAGCAGTTCGTCTGGCTCACCGCACGTGTCCTCGAACAGCGGCGGTTCGCCCATCTCTTCCTGGAAGGCGGTGCGGATCCCGTCGAAACCGCGCTCGCCGCCTATCTGAACGACGACGGGGGCTACGGCCACGCGCTCGAACCCGATCTGCGGGGGCCCGTGAGCCAGCCGCTGCACACCGCTCACGCGCTGAGCGTCCTCGACTCGATCGGCCGTTGCGGTGGCCCGCGTGTGGAGCGGGTCTGCCGCTACCTCACCGACGTGTCGACCAAGGAAGGCGCGCTGCCCGCGCTGCACCCCTCGCAACGCGGCTACCCCGCGGCGCCCTTCGTCCCCGTGGTGGACGACCCGCCCGCCGAACTGCTGGCGACGGGTCCGGTGGTGGGGTTGCTCCACCGCAACGAGGTGTGGCACGCCTGGCTGTTCAGGGCCACCGACTTCTGCTGGGCCGCCGTCGACTCACTGGCACGGTCCCATCCGTACGAGATCGAGGCGGCCGTCGCCTTCCTGGACGGTGTCCCCGACCGGGCCCGCGCCGAATCCGCCGCCGAACGGCTGGGGCAACTGGTCCGTGACCAGCGGCTGGTGGTGCTGGATCCGAGGCACCGCGCCGATTACCCGGTGGCGCCCGGTTACGCCCCTGATGAGCACCACTTCCCTCACGACTACGCCAGGACCCCCGGTTCCCTCGCCCGCCGCTGGTTCAGCGACGCCGAACTGGAGCGCTCCCTGGACCATCTGGCGGCCGAGCAGCAGGCGGACGGCGGCTGGCCGGTCAACTGGCGTCAGTGGGCACCCGGAACGGCCCTGGAAGGGCGTCCGATCGTGACGCTGAAGGCGCTGCAGACGCTGCGGGCGTACGGACGCGACATCAGCTGACCCGGAGCGCGGGGCCCGGAGCGCGAAGCCCGGCCACCCCGTCTCACAGCAGGGCGCGCAGCACCGCGGTGACCACGACGGCGGAGCCGACGACGACCAGGAACGGGGCCCGCAGCATGAGGGCGACGGCCGCAGCCGCGAGCCCGGCCGCTCTCGCGTCCAGCACCAGGTGCTGCCCGTGGCCGAAGGTCTGCTGGGCGGTGAGGGCCGCGAGCAGCGCCACCGGCAGGAGCGCGGCGAGCCTCTGCACGAGGGGGCGTTCCAGCACTCCCGCGGGCACCAGCAGTCCCAGGAGCTTCGCGAGATAGCAGCCGGCCGCGGTGAGACCTATGGCGATCCAGATGTTCATCGCGCTTCCCGGGGTGTCGTGGGGGCTTCGGAGCGTGCCTCGTCAGGGTCCTTGCCCCGGCCCCGCAGGAAGAGGACCACGGGAGCCGCCAGCGCGGACACGAGTACGGGCGCGCCCGCCGGCAGCACCGGCAGGAGGCCGAGGAGCAGCAGGACCGCCAGGCCGGCCGTGACGCGCTCCGTGCTGCTCCGGAGCATCGGCGCGAGCAGGGCGAGGAAGACCGCGGGACCGGCGGCGTCCAGCCCCCAGGCACCGGTGTCGCCGAGTGCCTCGGCCCCGAGCGCGCCGGCCAGTGTGGTCAGGTTCCACAGGACGTAGAGGGTGAGCCCGGTGACGGTGAAACCGATGCGTGCGGCACGGCGGGTGGGCTGGGGCAGGGTGACGGCCGTCGTCTCGTCGATGACCCACTGGGCCGCGAGAGGGCGCAGTGCGCGCGGCAGCGCGAGGAGCTGGGAGAGCCGCAGTCCGTAGAAGGCGTTGCGGATGCCCAGGAAGAACGCCCCGGCCGCGGCGGTGTAGGGGTTGCCGCCGGCGGCGAGAGCTCCCACCAGGGCGAACTGGGAGGCGCCGGTGAAGACGAAGAGGCTCAGCGCGCAGGTCTGGAGGAGGGTCAGTCCGGAGCCTGCCGAGGTCACTCCGAAGGCGAAGCCGGAGAGACCCACGGCTATGCCCACGCCGAGTGCGTCCCGGACGACCGCGGAGTCCGGCTTGTGCGGGCCCGTGACCGGCGCGTCGGGGGCGCCGGTGCTCTGAGGGGGTGCTGTCTGTTCTGCCACGGCCGGAACGTTACGGGGAGGGGGCCGGGCCGGTCTTGTACGTTCTTGCACGGTCGCGCTGGTAGGCGCCCGGAGGCACCCCGACGATCCGGGTGAAGTGACGGTTGAGATGCGGCTGGTCGGTGAAGCCGACGGCGGTGGCGGCTGCGGCGGGCGCGGTTCCGGCGTCGAGCATGCGGCGGGCACGGCGCACTCGGGCGTCGGTGAGCCAGGCGTGCGGGGGCATTCCGTAGTGCTTCTTGAAGGCCCGCAGCAGGGCGAACGGACTGGTACCCAGTTCCGCGGCGAGCGCCGCCAGGGTGGGGGGCCGCTCCATCCGCTCCTCCAGTATGGCCCGCGCGCGTGCCGCGGCGCGGGCACCGGCGGAATGGGGCGCCCTGGTCGGCAGCACGCTGCCGTGGCGGTCGAGCAGGCGGGCGACCATGACGCGCAGGACGCTGTCGGCGGCCAGCGCGTTGCCCTCCTCGGCGGCCCTGTGGACCTCGGTGATCAGCCTGGCGGCGTGCGGGTCCCGTACGCCGGTCTCGGCGAAGCCGACCGTGCCGCGCAGGCTCGTCAGGTCCGCCGCGATGTCGTTGATCACCTGGGCCGAGGGGTAGAGCGTGGCGTACACCCATCCCTCCGGCACTCCGGCGCGGGCGGTGTGCGGTACCTCGGGATTGATCATGACCACGGTGCCGGGACCCGCGTGCACGGTGCCGCCGGGGAGTCCGACGTCCTCGACGCCGCTGGTGATCGTGCCGAAGACGAAGCCCTCGTGGCTGTGGCGCGGGAAGGTGTGGCGGACGTAGCGGGCACGGAGCAGATCGAGGTCGGGAAGCTCCGCGTACTGCCAGTACCTCGCCCACTCCTGTTCCGCGCCCGCCGTCATACTCGGCATTCTCGCAGGTCCGGGCGGGTGGCCGCAGTCCGGACAGGTAGGTATCCGGGCACGTTCCCGGCCGTTGTCGGTGCCGGGGTGCACGATGGGGGGCATGGCCGGTTCCGCACTCGATTCGTTCTCGCCCGCGACCCGCGGATGGTTCGCGGGCGCCTTCGACGCGCCCACGGCGGCGCAGGAGGGTGCGTGGCGGGCCATCGGCGAGGGGTCGGACGTGCTGGTCGTCGCACCGACCGGTTCGGGTAAGACGCTCGCGGCCTTCCTCGCCTCCCTGGACCGGCTGGCGGCCGTCCCGCCGCCCGCCGAGGCCAAGAAGCGCTGCCGTGTGCTGTACGTGTCGCCGATGAAGGCTCTGGCGGTAGACGTGGAGCGCAATCTGCGTTCGCCGCTGACCGGGATCCGTCAGGAGTCGGTGCGCCTGGGCCTGCCCGAGCCGGAGGTGCGGGTGGGCATCCGCTCCGGGGACACTCCTGCGGCGGAGCGCCGTTCCATGGCGACGAGGCCGCCGGACATCCTGATCACCACACCCGAGTCGCTGTTCCTGATGCTCACCTCTTCCGCCCGTGACGCGCTGGCCGGGATCGAGACGGTGATCGTGGACGAGGTGCACGCCGTCGCGGGCACCAAGCGCGGGGCTCATCTCGCCGTGTCGCTGGAGCGTCTGGACGAGCTGCTGCCGCGGCCCGCGCGGCGTATCGGGCTGTCGGCGACGGTCCGCCCGGTCGACGAGGTCGCGCGGTTCCTGTCCCCGCAGCGGAAGGTGGAGATCGTCCAGCCTCCGTCGGCGAAGGAGTTCGACCTCTCCGTCGTCGTTCCGGTGGAGGATCTCGGCGAGCTGGGCGGGTCCCCGGCCACGGAGGGCGAGAGCGGCCAGGCCGAGAAGCCGTCGATCTGGCCCCATGTCGAGGAGCGGATCGCCGATCTCGTCCAGTCCCACCGCTCCACGATCGTCTTCGCCAACTCCCGGCGGCTGGCGGAACGCCTGTGCAACCGGCTGAACGAGATCGCCTACGAGCGGGCGACCGGCACCGCGTTCGAGGAACAGACCGCGGACGGCGCCCCCTTGCCGGAGGCCCACTCCCCCGCCGAGATCATGGCGCAGTCCGGGGCCGCCAAGGGGGCTCCGGCGCTCCTCGCCCGCGCGCACCACGGTTCGGTGTCCAAGGAACAGCGCTCGCAGGTCGAGGAGGACCTCAAGGCGGGGCGGCTGCCCGCCGTGGTGGCCACCTCGAGTCTGGAGCTGGGCATCGACATGGGCGCGGTCGACCTGGTGATCCAGGTCGAGTCGCCGCCGTCCGTCGCCTCGGGGCTGCAGCGGGTCGGCCGCGCGGGGCACCAGGTCGGCGCCGTGTCCACCGGTGTCGTCTTCCCGAAGTACCGCGGTGACCTGGTGCAGGCGGCGGTCGTCACCGAGCGGATGCGTCAGGGTGCCATCGAGGCCCTGCGGATCCCGTCCAACCCCCTGGACGTGCTGGCCCAGCAGATCGTCGCCATGGTGGCGCTCGACAGCTGGCAGGCGGACGACCTGCTGGCCCTGGCCCGCCGTGCCGCTCCCTTCGCCTCGCTGCCGGAGTCCGCCTTCACGGCCGTGCTCGACATGCTCGCCGGGCGCTATCCGTCGGACGCTTTCGCGGAGCTGCGCCCCCGGGTGGTGTGGGACCGCGTCTCCGGTACGGTCACGGGCCGCCCGGGCGCCCAGCGGCTCGCCGTCACCTCGGGCGGCACCATTCCTGACCGCGGCCTCTTCGGCGTCTTCCTGGCGGGCGCCGACCCGAAGAAGGGCGGCGGCCGCGTCGGCGAGCTGGACGAGGAGATGGTGTACGAGTCCAGGGTGGGCGACGTCTTCACCCTGGGGACCACGTCCTGGCGGATCGAGGACATCACCCGGGACCGGGTCCTGGTCTCCCCCGCCCCCGGGGTCCCGGGCCGGCTGCCGTTCTGGAAGGGCGACCAGCTGGGGCGCCCCCTGGAGCTGGGCCGTGCGCTCGGAGCGTTCCTCCGGGAGATCGGAGGGCTGCCTGCCGAGGACGCGAGGCTCCGGCTGCTCGCCGCGGGACTCGACGCCTGGGCTGCGGACAACATCCTGGCGTACCTCGACGAACAGCGCAGGGCCTGTGGCCATGTGCCCGACGACCGGACCGTCCTCGTCGAGAGGTTCCGGGACGAGCTGGGCGACTGGCGGGTGGTCGTGCACTCGCCGTTCGGCGCGCAGGTCCACGCCCCCTGGGCGCTCGCCCTGTCAGCTCGGCTCGCCGAGCGCTACGGCATGGACGCCCAGGTGATGCACGCGGACGACGGCATCGTGCTGCGGCTGCCCGACGCCGATCTGATGGGCCTCGACCTGCTCGACTTCGACCCGGTCCAGGCGGACCCGGGCGGTGCGTCCGCGGGCGGCACGCCGGCTCCTGCCTTCCCCACCGCCGGTCACGACAACGAGCAGCCCCCCGTGAGCGCTGCCGATGTGGTCTTCGACAAGGGCGAGATCGCGCAGGCCGTCACCGAACAGGTCGGCGGCTCCGCCCTGTTCGCCTCCCGGTTCCGCGAGTGCGCGGCGCGCGCCCTTCTGCTGCCGCGGCGCAGCCCGGGAAAGCGCACGCCCCTCTGGCAGCAGCGCCAGCGCGCGTCCCAGCTCCTCCAGGTCGCCTCCGAGTTCGGCTCGTTCCCGATCGTCCTGGAAGCCGTCCGGGAATGTCTCCAGGACGTCTTCGACGTCCCGGGCCTGACGGAACTGATGGGGGATCTGGAAGCGCGCCGCGTCCGGCTGGTCGAGGTGACCACCCCCGAGCCGTCACCGTTCGCCCGCTCGCTCCTCTTCGGCTATGTCGCTCAGTTCCTGTACGAGGGCGACTCCCCGCTCGCCGAGCGGCGGGCGGCCGCTCTGTCGCTCGACTCCCATCTGCTGGCCGAGCTGCTCGGCCAGGCTGAGCTGCGCGAGCTGCTCGACGCCGATGTCCTCGGTGAACTGGAGCGGGAGCTGCAGTGGCTGACCGACGACAGGAAGATCAAGGACGCGGAGGGTGTCGCCGATCTGCTGCGTGTGCTCGGCCCCCTCACGGACGCCGAGCTGGTGGAGCGCGGTGCGGAACAGACCTGGGCGCCGGAGCTGGCAACGGCCCGGCGGGCCATCCAGGTCCGCATCGGCGGGTCGGCGCACTGGGCGGCCGTGGAGGACGCAGGGCGGCTGCGCGACGCACTCGGCACCGCGCTTCCCGTGGGGGTCCCCGAGGCCTTCACCGAGCCGGTCAAGGATCCGCTCGGCGACCTGCTCGCCCGATATGCCCGGACGCACGGCCCGTTCACGACCACCCAGGCCGCGCATCGCTTCGGTCTCGGCACCGCCGTCACGGACGGGGCCCTGCAGCGGCTCGCCGCGTCGGGTCGTGTCGTCCAGGGCGAATTCCATCCGGCCGGCATCGGACAGGAATGGTGTGACGCCACGGTCCTGAGGCGGCTGCGCCGCCGTTCGCTCGCCGCGCTGCGTCAGGAGCTGGAGCCGGTCCCGCCCGCAGCCCTGGCGGGCTTCCTCCCCCAGTGGCAGCACATCGGCGACAACAGTCTGCGTGGGATCGACGGACTGGCCCGCGCCATCGAGCAGTTGCAGGGCGCACCGGTCCCCGCGTCCGCGCTGGAGAAGCTGATCCTCCCGAGCCGCGTCATGGGCTACACCCCCGCCATGCTCGACGAGCTCACGACCACCGGCGAGGTCGTCTGGGCCGGAGCGGGCGCCCTGCCCGGAAAGGACGGCTGGCTCTCGGTCTACCTCGCCGACAGTGCTCCGCTGCTCCTCCCACCGCCTCTGCCGCTGGAACAGAGCGCCCTGCACGAGTCGTTGCTCACCGTCCTCGCCGGAGGGTACGGCCTCTTCTTCCGTCAGATCGCCGATCAGGTCCGTGCCACCACTCATCCGGACTGCACCGATCCGCAACTGGCGGACGCCCTCTGGGATCTGGTCTGGGCCGGACTGCTCACCAACGACACTCTCGCCCCGCTGCGTTCGCTCCTCGGTTCGGGGCGCACGGCCGGTTCCACCGCGCACCGGGCGAAACGCAATGTGCCGCGCGGCCGTTACGGGTCCTTGACCGCGGCGGCGCGTCCCGCCTCCCGCACGGGTCCGCCGACCGTCTCGGGGCGCTGGTCGCTGCTGCCCCAGGCCGAGCCGGAGCCGACCCACCGGGCACACGCCCTGGCCCGGACCCTCCTGGACCGCCACGGCGTGGTGACGCGGGGGGCGGTCCAGGCCGAGGGCGTCGAGGGCGGATTCTCCGCGGTCTACCGAGTCCTCGCCGCGTTCGAGGACAGCGGACAGGCTCGCCGTGGTTACGTCGTCGAAGGGCTGGGCGCCGCCCAGTTCGCGATGGAAGGTGCCGTGGACCGGCTCAGGGCCGCCTCCACGGCGCGCGACCGCGCCGACCCCGGCACGGTCTCCCGCGCCCTGGTCCTCGCGGCGGCCGACCCCGCCAACGCGTACGGCGCTGCCCTGCCCTGGCCCGAGTCACCGGACGGCGCTGGACACAAACCGGGCCGCAAGGCAGGCGCACTGGTGGTAATCGTCGACGGCGAGCTGACGCTCTACATGGAGCGGGGCGGCAAGTCTCTTCTCGCCTGGCCCACCGACCCTGCTGACCCGGCGCTCCGCGCGGCGGCGGAGGCACTCGCGTCGGCCGCCCGCGCGGGGACGCTCGGCACGGTCACTGTGGAGCGCACCAACGGCGCCTCCTCCCTCACCTCCCCGCTGGGCCGCACCCTGGAAGAAGCGGGTTTCCTGGCCACTCCGCGCGGTCTGCGGCTGCGCGCCTGACACGGACCACCGAGGGCGCGAGGCCCCGGAGAGGCCGCGGACTCCCGCCTGCGCGGACGGACCCACACCGGCCACGGCAGCCGCCGGCGGACGGCAGACGGCCCGGCAACAAACGGAAGGCGGCAGACCGCAGACGGCGGACGGCCCGGCAACTGATGGCAGGCGGCGGGAGGGCACGATGGCGCGCCCTCGCACCGGAGTCGTGGACCGCCCCCCACGTGGCCCGGAGACCGACACGGACGGCTCCTTCGCGCATGATGGAGGCATGCCCGAAGGTGACACCGTCCTCCAGACCGCCGCACGCCTCCACACGGCGCTCGCGGGTCAGGTGCTGACGGTCTCCGATCTGCGGGTTCCGAGGTTCGCCACGGCCGATCTGACAGGCCGGACGGTTCTGGAGGCCACCGCGCGCGGCAAGCACCTGCTGACCCGTTTCGAGGGCGGCCTGACGCTCCACAGCCATCTGCGGATGGAAGGCGCCTGGCGCATCTACGATCCCGGCGAGCGCTGGAGGGGCGGCGCGGCCCATCAGATCCGCGCCGTCCTCGCCACCGCCGAGCACACGGCGGTGGGATACCGGCTGCCCGTACTGGAGCTGCTCCGCACCGAGGACGAGGAACAGGCAGTAGGTCATCTCGGCCCCGATCTGCTCGGACCCGGCTGGGACCCGGAGACCGCCCTGCGTAATCTGCTCGCCGACCCGGCACGACCCGTGGGGGAAGCGCTGCTGGACCAGCGCAATCTGGCGGGCATCGGCAATGTCTACATGTGCGAACTCTGCTTCATGGCCCGGGTGACGCCCTGGGTGCCCGTGGGCGAACTGCCCCTGCTTCTCGCGACCCGCCTGGTCAGCACCGCCAAGCAGCTGCTGGAGGCCAACCGCGCACGTCCTGTGCGGATCACCACCGGCACGACCGAGGCCATGCGCCGCGCTTACGGGCGTGAACGGATGTTCGTCTACGGCAGAGCTCGCCGGCCCTGCCTGCGGTGCCGTACGCCCATCCGGGTGGCTGAGCGGAATGATCGCCCCGCCTACTGGTGCCCGCACTGCCAGTCCGGGCCCACCGCCTGAGGGAGCCCGCGCCGGTGCCGGCCCCGTCCGTCGAGAGAGGTCAGGTGGATATGTCCGTCCGGTCTGCGCCCGGCTCGTCGACAGCGGGTTCGGCCCGGGCGGCGGCTGTCACGTGCACGGGCAGGAGGCTCAGCCCCCACCCCCCGGCCGCGACCGCTCCCTCGATCACTCCCGCGTGTTCCGGCTCCAGGAGCAGCCGCATCACGGCCCACCACCACAGGCCGCCGAGTACGAGCGCCGGTATACATCGCCGCACCATGGCTGCCTCCTCCGGCCGACGTTAGTACGGCACGATCTCCTGGCGGGAGGGCGCATCGATGCACCACCGGCGTACTCGGTGAGAGCGGACGGCCAGAGCGCGCGCTGCCAGGAATTCCCGTCGGGAAGGGCCCCGGCCCTTCCTCGCAGTCTCCCCCGGGCCGCCACCGACTGCATCCGCGCCCGGCGAGGACAGCCCACACACACGTACTCACCGGCACAGCCCTGTGCCCCCGCCGAACGCGTCGGCGGGGGCACACGCTGGGGCGAACGCCAGGCAGAAGCGCCCGGCAGAACGGCCGGTCGTTCAGCTCCGGTCGTCCTTCAGGGAGTCCTTCACACCCTTGGCGCGATCACCGGCGCTGCCCAGTGTCTCCTCGGCCTTGGCCTTCGCCTGGTCGGCCTTGCCCTCGGACTCCTTGCGGCGGTCTCCGGTGAGCTTGCCGGCCGCTTCCTTCGCCTTGCCCTTGATCTTGTTCTTGGCCTTGTCGTCAGTCATCTCGAACTCCCTCACTGGTTGCCGGGCACCTGGACCGGGTCCTGTGCCGGAGATCCGCTCCGGCGGGTCACCCGCTGTGTCGCGTCAGGCGCTCTCGGCCTGGAACATCCAGGCGTGCTTCTCGAGGTCAGCCGTCAGAGTGATCAGGATGTCCTGGCTGACGGGATCCGGGTCCGCGGTCGCCTCGATCCGCTCCCTCATCCGGTCGATGACCACGCGCAGCGCCTCGACCAGCGCCTTCACCGCGTCGACGTCCTTGATCCAGCCGTCGGGCACGGAATCGATGGCCGTGGTCTTGGCGAGGGTCTTGGACCGCCCGTCCGGGTTGACGCCCACCGCTGAAGCCCGCTCCGCGACCGTGTCGGAGTGCTGCCGCGCCGTGTCGACGACCTCGTCGAGCTGCAGATGGACTGACCGGAACCGCGGGCCGACGACATTCCAGTGGACCTGCTTGGCCGCCAGGGAAAGGTCGATCAGGTCCACCAGCGCACCCTGCAGTGCGTCTCCCACGACCTTGCGATCGCCTTCGGTCAACGCGCTCTTCACGACAGACATGCAATTCTCCGATCGGATAGCTGCTCAGCTGTTCGGGCCTACCACCCGTCCACGATGGCACAAATGACGCAAAACAGTCATTCGGGTGGGTTCCCCGGTGAGGGCTTCCACCCGGCCTGAACTTCGCCTGCCCGGCTCCACGCCTCGCACACACCCCACACGCAAAAGCCCCGGCCGACCCCCGAGGGGGCCGGCCGGGGCTTCGTTCACCACGAACCGCGCGGTCAGGCGGCGACGACATCCACCGCTTCCGCAGGCGCCTTGATGGTCACCCGTCCCGTCGGTACGCCGGCGACCGACGCTACGGAGACGGAATTGAGCATCGGGCGTACTGGTACAGGCACCGCATCACTGGCTGCTGCCGATTCGGCCAGCTCGGCCAACGACAGTTCATCGCTCACTTCACGCATGAGCTCGGACATCCGTACGTCCAGCGCGTCGCAAATGGCGGAGAGCAGCTCGGAGGATGCCTCCTTCTGCCCCCGCTCCACCTCGGAGAGATAGCCGAGCGAGACTCGGGCGGACGAGGAGACTTCGCGCAGAGTACGGCCTTGGCGCTGGCGCTGCCGACGCAGCACGTCACCAAGCAGGCGACGGAGCAGAATCATCGGTGGCTCCCTCCTCGGACCGCGTAGCCGCATCCTTCACGCCCCACCGTACCGCCTCGCGCTGCGGCCGTGCGGGGAGCGATGTCGTGTTCACTCAGGGCTGCAAACATCAATTCCCCCCGTTCTGTTCCGTATCCTGTGCCCTCGCATTTTCGCCGAGTTCGCCCGAGAGCAGTTCCAGCAGACTCCGTACGCTCTCTTTACGGATGTCCGCACGCCCGCCGTTCAACCTCAGCTCGGCGACATTCTGCACGCCGCCCGGTCCTGAGACCGCCACGAAGACCGTTCCGACGGGCTTGCCGTCCTGAGCGTCGGGCCCCGCGACCCCCGTGGTCGAGACCCCCCAGTCGGCGCCCAGGACCCGGCGCACGCCGGCGGCCATCGCCCTTGCGACATCGGGGTCCACGGCCCCGCGGTCGGCCAGGAGTGCGCCGTCGACGCCCAGCACGTCCCGCTTCAGGGACGTGGCGTACGCCGTGACGGACCCGCGGAAGGACCGCGAGGCTCCGGGTACGGACGTGAGCTCCGCGGCCACCAGGCCGCCGGTGAGGGACTCGGCGACGGCGAGCGTCTCACCGCGCTCCTCGAGCCGTCGCAGCACCTCGGCCGCCCCGGACATCACCGCTCGCCCTCCGATGCGCCTCTGACACCCGCCACGGGCGCCGCTTCCGAGGCGCCCCGAACGCCTGCCACGGGGTCCACGAGCGGCTCCATGCCGCCGCCGGCCGCGTCGGCGACACACTGTCCGGCGACGGTGTCCTTCACGTCCGCCGCCGCCGCGACGGCTTCCAGGACGGCTGCCCGTTCCGCCGCAAGCCCTCTGCGGCGCAGGACGACGGCCTGGCGCACGTAGTCGAGACCGGTGACGACCGTCAGCACGACGGCCGCCATCATCACCCAGAAACGCAGGGTGGCCAGGGGCCCTGTCAGCGCCAGGACGTACATGCCCACGGCGATGCCCTGGGCCAGCGTCTTCATCTTCCCGCCGCGACTGGCCGGGATGACCGAGTGCCGGATGACCCAGAAGCGCATGAGTGTGATGCCGAGCTCGCGGAACAGGATCACACCCGTGATCCACCACGGCAGGTCCCCCAGCGAGGACAGGCAGATCAGCGCCGCACCCATGATCGCCTTGTCGGCGATCGGGTCGGCGATCTTCCCGAAGTCGGTGACCAGGTTGTACGTGCGTGCCAGATGACCGTCGAAGACATCGGTGATCATCGCGACGGCGAAGGCCGCCCAGGCGAAGGCCCGCCAGACCGGGTCGTAGCCGCCGTCGTGCAGGAGCAGCAGGACGAAGCACGGGACCAGCAGCAGCCGCACCATCGTGAGGATGTTCGCGATGTTCCACAGGCCGGCCTGGTTGACGGCCGCCGTGCCCAGCTTGCCGCCACGGGGCGTCGGCGTAGCGCCGGAGCCCCCTGCCGCGGATGCCTGGGCTCCCGTCATCTGGCTGCCTCCGCAAGCTCGTGGTGTTCGGCCACGAGGTCCACTCCCTCGGAGCCCACTGCCTTCGCTTCGACCATAAGGCCCGGCACGAGCCCTTCGCGTGCGGTGAAGACGACCTGGCCGTCCGTTTCCGGTGCCTGGTGCGCGGCGCGGCCCACCGCTACGGGCCCGTCCTCCTCGGACTCCACGGACTCGACGAGGACCTGGAGGGTCTCGCCGACCCGCTCCTCCGCCCGCTGCGAGGTCAGCTCCTCGGCGAGCTGCGAGATGTGCGCCAGGCGCTCGGCGATGACGTCGGCGTCCAGCTTGTTCTCGTAGCCGACCGCCTCGGTGCCCTCCTCGTCGGAGTACCCGAAGACGCCGATGGCGTCCAGGCGCGCACCGGTCAGGAAGCGTTCCAGTTCGGCGAGGTCGGCCTCCGTCTCACCGGGGAATCCCACGATGAAGTTCGACCGGGCACCGGCCTGCGGCGCCTTGCTCCGGATGGTGTCCAGGAGTTCCAGGAAGCGGTCCGTGTCGCCGAAGCGCCGCATCGCGCGCAGGACCCCGGGGGCGGAGTGCTGGAAGGACAGGTCGAAGTAGGGGGCGACCTTGGGCGTAGAGGTCAGTACGTCGATGAGTCCGGGCCGCATCTCCGCGGGCTGGAGGTAGCTGACGCGGATCCGCTCGATTCCGTCGACCTCCGCCAGCTCCGGCAGCAGGGTCTCCAGCAGCCGGATGTCCCCGAGGTCCTTGCCGTACGAGGTGTTGTTCTCGGAGACGAGCATGACCTCCTTGACGCCCTGCTCGGCGAGCCAGCGGGTCTCGCCGAGGACGTCCGAGGGCCGCCGGGAGATGAAGGAGCCGCGGAAGGACGGGATGGCGCAGAAGGAGCAGCGCCGGTCGCAGCCCGAGGCGAGCTTCACGGAGGCGACGGGGCTGGTCCCCAGCCTGCGGCGCAGCGGAGCCCTCGGCCCGGAGACGGGCGCGACGCCCTCCGGCAGGTCCGCCGGTGCGGGCGCGATCTCCTGGGCGTGGCCGGGCAGCGCGACGGCCGCGTCCTGGCGCTCGGCCGGGCTGATCGGGAGCAGCTTGCGCCGGTCGCGCGGGGTGTGGGAGGCGTGGATGCCACCGTTGAGGATGGTCTGGAGGCGGTCGGAGATGTCGGCGTAGTCGTCGAATCCGAGGACTCCGTCCGCTTCCGGCAGCGCCTCGGCGAGGTCCTTGCCGTAGCGCTCGGCCATGCAGCCGACGGCCACGACGGCCTGGGTTCTGCCGTGATCCTTCAGATCGTTGGCTTCGAGCAGGGCGTCGACGGAGTCCTTCTTGGCGGCTTCGACGAAGCCGCAGGTGTTGACGACGGCGACGTCCGCGTCCGTGGCGTTCTCGACGAGCTCCCAGCCGTCCGCTGCCAAGCGGCCTGCAAGCTCCTCCGAGTCCACCTCGTTACGGGCGCAGCCGAGAGTGACAAGGGCGACGGTACGGCGTTCGGGCATGGGCTCAAGACTACTTTGTCCGGGCACTCGCCCCACCGTGCAGGGTTCACCGCTACGGGGAGTGACCGGGATGGCGCCGGAGGACGGACGGAAACGGCGAGTGCCCGGCAGCGGAACTGCCGGGCACTCGCCGTTCGACGTGACGGGTGAGGAGGGTCAGCCGACCTCGGGGTCACCCTTGGTGTACGAGAGCCGCTCGACCTGACCCGGCTCGAACTGGTCGTCGACCTTCTTGCCGTTCACGAAGAGGTCGATCGCGCCCGCGTCGCCGAGGACGAGGTCGATCCGCTCCTTGTCCTGGAAGGTCTTGGAGTCGCCTTCGAGCAGCAGCCCGTCGAAGAGCAGCCGCCCGTTGTGGTCCTTGGCGGAGATCCAGCTCTTGCCCTCGGTGGCGCTGAGCTTGACGGTCACCTTGTCGCGGGGTGCCGCGGCGATGGCGCTCTCGGACGGTGCCGGCTTGGGGTCGGCGGGCTTGGACGTGGTCGGTTCGGACGTGGGCTTGTCGGGGGTCGAGCCTTCGGCGACCTGTGCCGAGCCCGAGCCCTCGTCCTCGCCGCTGAAGAGCGTGAAGCCGACGAAGCCGACCACGACGACGATCGCCGCGACCATGGCCGCGGTCCAGTTGGGCCGACGGGGCTCGGAGCGAATCCGCTCCGCCTCGAACAGCGGCGCCGCGGGCGTGGGTGCGGGACGGCCGCCGTGCTCGGCGTCGAACTCCGCGATCATGGGATCGGGGTCGAGCCGGACGGCGCGGGCGAGCATGCGGATGTGGCCGCGTGCGTACACGTCGCCGCCGCAGCGCGAGAAGTCGTCCTCCTCGATCGCGTGCACGATGGGGATGCGCACCCGGGTGGAGCTGCTGACTTCCTCGACCGTCAGACCTGCGGCGATTCGAGCCTGCTGAAGCGCGCGACCGATCGAAGGCCGGTCGTCTTCGGGGGAGTTGCCGATGGACACGGGGGCGCCTTTCGAGCGTGAGCCACCTGCTGGACGTTCAGTCTAGGGGTGGGACGAAAGGGTGGGGCAACCGGGAGCGACGACTTTGTACGCCATCGGGTTCGCCGGACAGCCCCTCGGGCAGGGCGGGGGACGAAGCACTGGACCGATCATCCCCTGCTCCTCCCTCAACTTGACGTACGACCGGGCGAAACGGTTGCCCGCAAAACTCTTACGAAGCGGTTTCCCCACGAATGACGGCCAACACTCCGTCGAGCTCGTCCGGCTTCACCAGGACGTCGCGGGCCTTGGATCCCTCACTCGGCCCCACGATGTTGCGGGACTCCATCAGGTCCATCAGCCTGCCTGCCTTCGCGAAGCCGACACGCAGCTTGCGCTGGAGCATGGACGTCGAGCCGAACTGCGTGGAGACGACCAGTTCGGCCGCCTGGCAGAGCAGATCGAGGTCGTCGCCGATGTCCTCGTCGATCTCCTTCTTCTGCTTCGTGCCGACCGTCACGTCGTCGCGGAAGACCGGCGCCATCTGATCCTTGCAGTGCTGGACGACAGCCGCGACCTCGTTCTCGGTGACGAAGGCGCCCTGCATACGGGTGGGCTTGTTCGCCCCCATGGGCAGGAACAGTCCGTCACCCTTTCCGATGAGCTTTTCGGCGCCGGGCTGATCGAGGATGACCCGGCTGTCGGCGAGCGACGAGGTGGCGAAGGCCAGCCGTGACGGCACGTTGGCCTTGATCAGCCCGGTCACGACGTCCACCGACGGCCGCTGCGTGGCGAGGACCAGATGAATACCCGCAGCACGCGCCAGCTGGGTGATGCGGACGATGGAGTCCTCGACGTCGCGCGGCGCCACCATCATCAGGTCCGCCAGCTCGTCGACGATGACCAGCAGGTACGGGTACGGCGAGAGCTCCCGCTCGCTGCCCTCCGGAGCCTTGACCTTGCCGTTGCGCACGGCGTGGTTGAAGTCGTCGATGTGCCGGAAGCCGTACGCCGCGAGGTCGTCGTAGCGCAGGTCCATCTCCCGTACGACCCACTGCAGCGCCTCGGCGGCCTTCTTCGGGTTGGTGATGATCGGCGTGATCAGGTGCGGAATGCCCTCGTACGCGGTGAGCTCGACCCGCTTCGGGTCGACGAGCACCATCCGCACGTCGTCCGGAGTGGCCCGCACCATGATCGAGGTGATCAGGCAGTTGATGCAGGAGGACTTTCCGGAGCCGGTCGCACCGGCCACCAGCACGTGCGGCATGTTCGCCAGGTTGGCCATCTCGTAGCCGCCCTCGACGTTCTTGCCGAGCGCGACCAGCATCGGGTGGTCGTCCTCGGCCGCGTCGGCGAGGCGCAGCACGTCGCCGAGATTGACCATCTCGCGGTCGGAGTTGGGGATCTCGATGCCCACGGCGGACTTGCCCGGGATCGGGGAGATGATCCGGACGTCCGGGCTGGCGACGGCGTAGGCGATGTTCTTGGTGAGGGCGGTGATCCGCTCGACCTTGACCGCGGGGCCGAGCTCCACCTCGTAGCGGGTGACCGTCGGGCCACGGGTGAAGCCCGTGACGGCGGCATCGACCTTGAACTCCGTGAAGACGTTGGTCAGCGAGGCCACCACGGCGTCGTTCGCGGCACTGCGCGTCTTGCCGGGGCCGCCACGCTCCAGCAGGTCCAGCGAGGGCAGCGCGTAGGTGATGTCGCCTGCGAGCTGGAGCTGCTCGGCACGGGCGGGAAGAGGCTGCGAACGCTCGGGGACCGGCTTGGTCAGGTCGGGCACGCCCGCCGAGGGCGTCGCCGTCCTCTCCGTTCCGCCGTCACCGGAAGGCGGCCTCTCCCCTGCCCTGGCGCCGGGGACCGGGGTGCCGGTCCGTTCCCGTTCGGTGGAGACGCCCTGCGTCAGGTCGGCGACCACCGGGGAGGGGGGCATGCCGTTGAGCACCGCGCCGTCGAGCGCGGCAGCCGCCGCGGCCGCCACGTCCACCGCGTCCATGCTCCGGTTCATCGCGGGCTGGGCGGAGGTCCTGCGTGGCCGGCGCCGCCTGGCCGGCGCCTCGCTCTCGGCCCGGTCCGGGTCATGGACGCCGTCCCCGGCGGAGCGGCGCGACGGGGAGCGCCTTGAGCCCTCGGGCAGGGCGTCACGCCACTGCTCGTCGTACCGCTCGTCGTCGCTCTCCTCGTCGTCCCCGGGCACGTACACGGGATCGACGATGCCGAGCCGGACGCCGAGTTGCCGCAGCCGCCGGGGGATGGCGTTGACCGGGGTGGCGGTGACGACGAGCAGTCCGAAGACGGTCAGCAGCAGCAGGAGCGGAACGGCGAGGACCTCGCCCATCATGAAGACCAGGGGCTGGGAGGCGGCCCAGCCGATCAGGCCTCCGGCGTCCTGCATGGCGCCGGTGCCGTCGTCGCGCCCGGGCGATCCGCAGGCGATGTGGACCTGCCCGAGCACTCCGATGACGAGGGCGGACAGGCCGATGACGATACGTCCGTTGGCCTCCGGCTTCTCCGGATAGAGGATCAGCCGCACGGCGACGGCGCCCAGCAGTATCGGGAGCAGCAGATCGAGCCTGCCGAACGCGCCGGTGACGAGCATCTCGACGAGATCACCGACGGGGCCCTGCAGATGTGACCAGGTCCCCGCCGCAACGATCAGCGCGAGACCGAGGAGCAGCAGAGCGAGGCCGTCCTTGCGGTGGGCGGGGTCAAGTCCCTTGGCGCCGCGCCCTATGGAGCGGAAGACCGCCCCGACACCGTGCGCCGTACCCAGCCAGAGCGCGCGGACGAGCCGGTACACGCCTCCGGTGGGTGACGGCGCGGGTTTGGGCGCGGGCCTCTTCGCAGCCGCCTTCTTCGCGGGCACCTTCTTGACGGGCACGGTCTTCTTCGCCGCCGCCTTCTTGGCGGGCGCGGCTTTCTTCGCCGGTCCCTGGGTACGGCCGGAGCGCTTCGCGGTGCCCGCCGTGCCCAGGGAACCCTTGCCGGACGTACGTGAGGCCATGTGACTGAGGTTACCGGTGTCGACGCCGGTGGACACGTGTGCCCACGGCATCACCCGTCCGTGTCGCCCTTGCGGAGGCGCCGAACTGACACACCCTCAACCGCTCCGGCCCGTGGCGCAGGGTCAGCCCTGTGTGGGCAGCGCGGTCGTGGAGCCGCCGGCACCTGGCTCCAGCGCGTCGAGTGCCCGGCGCAGTCCGGTGAGCTTGCGTTCGAGATGGGCGGCGGTGGCCACCGCCGCGGCGTCCGCGGATTCGTCGTCCAACTGCTTGGAGAGCGCCTCCGCCTGCTCCTCGACGGCGGCGAGCCGCGCGGACAGCTCGGCGAGCAGACCGGCGGGCTCCTTCTCGTCGACGCCGTGATGGGCGCCACCCTCCAGCTGGAGGCGGAGCAGCGCGGCCTGTTCCCGCAGCTGGCAGTTCTTCATGTACAGCTCGACGAAGACCGAGACCTTGGCGCGCAGCACCCAGGGGTCGAAGGGCTTCGAGATGTAGTCCACGGCGCCCGCCGCGTAACCCCGGAAGGTGTGATGCGGGCCGTGGTTGATCGCGGTGAGGAAGATGATCGGGATGTCCCGGGTCCGCTCCCGCCGCTTGATGTGCGCGGCCGTCTCGAACCCATCCATACCGGGCATCTGTACGTCCAGCAGAATGACCGCGAAATCGTCCGTGAGCAGCGCTTTGAGCGCCTCCTCCCCTGACGATGCCCGTACCAGTGTCTGATCGAGCGCAGAGAGGATGGCCTCCAGCGCCAGCAGATTCTCCGGCCGGTCATCGACCAGGAGGATCTTGGCCTTCTGCACCATGGCCCGTCCTCCTCGCCCCGGAATCGCACCGGGTGCCGCCCCAGGGGACGACTCCCTTACGCCGTCCGTCCTTGTGCCGGTCATGGTAGCCGCACCCCGCCCGTCACCACACCCTGTCACCGCGATGTCACTGTGCACAGAGCGAAAACGCGGTCGAGGTCCAGAAGGTTCCCCGTCATCGCTCCCTCACACCCTTCCGGCGGGAGGGAGGCGATGGATTCCGGGCCGAGGCGCCGACCGGCTGATCACTCTCCGCGCATCCACCTTTCCATCACCGACAGCAGATGATCGGAGTCGACCGGCTTGGTCACGTAGTCGGAAGCGCCGCAGTCGATCGCCTTCTCGCGATCGCCCTTCATGGCCTTGGCGGTCAGCGCGACGATCGGCAGTCCGGCGAACTGGGGCATCCTGCGGATCGCCGTCGTCGTGGCGTAGCCGTCCATCTCCGGCATCATGATGTCCATCAGAACGATCGTCACATCGTCGTGCTGTTCCAGGACTTCGATGCCCTCGCGCCCGTTCTCCGCGTACAGCACCGACAGACCGTGCTGCTCCAGCACGCTGGTGAGGGCGAAGACGTTGCGGATGTCGTCGTCGACGATCAGCACCTTCTCCCCGTGGAAGCGGAACGTCCTGCGGGGCTCCTGCTCCTCCTGCGCGCTCTGCACCCACTCCTCCGGCGCCGCGGCCTCCTCGCCGGACCTGCCGTCGGGCAGGGCCGGGCGGCGTGCCGCTGCGCCCAGGGCCTTGCGACGGCGCCTGAACACCCCGGCGGAGTTGGCCGGGTCGCCCAGAGGCGGCTCGGTCCCCTCGCGCGGCGACGCGTCCAGGTGCAGGGCCCCTTCGCCGGACTGCGCGTGGGCCTCGATCGGCCCGGGCCCCATCTGCGGATAGCCCTGGGGCGGCAGTTCGCTGGGGTGCAGCGGGAGGTACAGCGTGAACGTCGAGCCGCGCCCCGGTTCGCTCGCGGCGTGGATCTCCCCGCCCAGCAGCCGGGCGATCTCACGGCTGATGGAGAGGCCGAGACCCGTGCCGCCGTACTTGCGGCTGGTCGTGCCGTCCGCCTGCTTGAACGCCTCGAAGATCACCAGCATCTTGCTGGACGCGATGCCGATCCCGGTGTCGGTGACCGAGAAGGCGATCAGCTCTCCGTCGGCGTCACGCAGCGAGCCCGCCTCCAGCAGGTGTTCCCTGATGGAGTTCGGCACGTCGGCGCCGGCCGGCCGGATCACCAGCTGAACGGCCCCGCTGTCGGTGAACTTCACCGCGTTGGACAGGAGGTTGCGCAGCACTTGCAGCAGCCTCTGCTCGTCGGTGTGCAGCGTGGCGGGCAGCTCCGGGGAGACCCGTACGGAGAAGTCGAGCCCCTTCTCCGCGGTGAGCGGCCGGAACGTCGCCTCCACGTAGTCGACCAGCTGCACCAGCGCGATCCGGGTGGGGCTGACGTCCATCTTGCCCGCCTCGACCTTCGACAGGTCGAGGATGTCGTTGATCAGCTGGAGCAGGTCGGAGCCGGCTCCGTGGATGGTCTCGGCGAACTCCACCTGCTTCGGCGAGAGGTTGCCCTCGGCGTTGTCGGCGAGCAGCTTGGCGAGGATGAGCAGCGAGTTGAGCGGGGTGCGCAGCTCATGGGACATGTTCGCCAGGAACTCGGACTTGTAGCGCATCGAGACGGCGAGCTGCTCGGCGCGCTCCTCCAGGACCTGCCGCGCCTCCTCGATCTCGGTGTTCTTCACCTCGATGTCGCGGTTCTGCTGCGCCAGCAGCTCCGCCTTCTCCTCCAGCTCGGCGTTGGAGGCCTGCAGCGCCTTCTGCCGGTTCTCGAGCTCCTGCGAGCGGTCCCTGAGCTGTTCGGTCAGCTCCTGGGACTGCTCGAGGAGCTTCTCGGTCTTCGTGTTGACGCTGATGGTGTTGACGCTCGTCGCGATCATCTCGGCGAGCTGGTTGAGGAAGTCCCGCTGGATGTGGGTGAACGGCTGGAACGAGGCCAGCTCGATGACACCGAGCACCTGGCCCTCGAAGAGCACCGGCAACACGATCACGTGGGCCGGCGGCGCCTCGCCGAGCCCGGAGGAGATCTTCAGATAACCCGGCGGAACGTTGTCCACCTGGATCGTCCGCTTCTCCTCGGCCGCCGTCCCGATGAGCGTCTCGCCGGGCCGGAAGGAGGTCGGCATCGAACCCGCGGAGTAGCCGTAACTGCCGCGCATACGCAGTTCGTAGGAGCCCTCGTTGCCGTTGTCCGAGCCGACCTCGTCGGTGTCCCCCGTGCTCATGGCGAGGAAGAACGCGCCGTGCTGGGCCGAGACGACGGGGGTCAGCTCGCTCATGATCAGCGAGGCGACGTCGTCCAGGTCGCGGCGGCCCTGCATCAGGCCGGAGATCCGGGCGAGGTTGCCCTTCAGCCAGTCCTGCTCCTTGTTCGCGAGCGTGGTGTCGCGCAGGTTGGCGATCATCGTGTTGATGTTGTCCTGCAGCACCTGGATCTCGCCGGCCGCGTCGACGTCGATCTTGAGGTTGAGATCGCCTCGGGTCACCGCAGTGGCCACGGCGGCGATGGCGCGCACCTGACGGGTCAGGTTCCCCGCCATCTCGTTCACCGACTCGGTGAGGTCGCGCCACGTGCCGTCGACGTCCCGGACCCGCGCCTGCCCGCCCAGCTGGCCCTCGGTGCCCACCTCACGGGCCACCCGGGTCACCTGCTCGGCGAACGAGGAGAGCTGGTCGACCATCGTGTTGATGGTGTTCTTCAGCTCCAGGATCTCGCCCTGGGCGTCGATGTCGATCTTCTTGGTGAGATCACCCTTCGCGATGGCCGTGGTGACCGTGGCGATCTGCCGCACCTGACCGGTCAGGTTGGAGGCCATCGAGTTCACGGACTCGGTCAGGTCCTTCCAGGTGCCCGAGACGCCCGGTACCCGCGCCTGACCGCCCAGTTCGCCCTCGGTGCCCACCTCGCGGGCCACGCGCGTGACCTCGTCGGCGAACGAGGACAGGGTCGTCACCATCGTGTTGACGGTGTCGGCGAGTTCGGCGACCTCACCGCGTGCCTCGACCGTCACCTTCTTCGTCAGGTCGCCGTTGGCGACCGCGGACGACACCCGGGAGATGTTGCGCACCTGGCTGGTCAGGTTGTTGGCCATCAGGTTGACGTTGTCGCTGAGGTCCTTCCAGATGCCCGTCGCGCCGCGGACCCTGGCCTGCCCGCCGAGGATGCCCTCGGTGCCCACCTCACGGGCGACCCTCGTCACCTCGTCGGCGAAGTTGAGGAGCTGGTCGACCATCGTGTTGACCGTCGTCACCAGTTCGAGGATCTCGCCCTTGGCGTCGACGGTGATCTTCTTGGAGAGATCGCCCTTGGCGACGGCGGTGGTCACCTCGGCGATGTTGCGTACCTGGAGGGTGAGGTTGTTCGCCATGCCGTTGACGGAGTGCGTGAGGTCCTTCCACGTACCGGAGACACCCTGCACCTCCGCCTGACCGCCCAGGATGCCTTCCGTGCCCACCTCGCGGGCGACCCGCGTGACCTGTTCGGCGAAGTTCGACAACTGGTCGACCATCGTGTTCAGGGTGTTCTTCAGCTCGAGGATCTCGCCCCGGGCGTCCACGTCGATCTTCTGGGACAGGTCACCCCGCGCCACCGCCGTGGCGACCTGCGCGATGTTACGGACCTGGGCGGTGAGGTTTCCGGCCATGCCGTTCACCGAGTCGGTCAGATCGCGCCATACGCCTGCCACACCGGGCACCTGCGCCTGACCGCCGAGGCGTCCGTCCGTACCCACCTCGCGGGCGACCCTCGTCACCTGGTCGGCGAAGGCGGAGAGCTGGTCGACCATCGTGTTGATGGTGTTCTTCAGCTCGAGGATCTCGCCCCGGGCGTCCACGTCGATCTTCTGGGACAGGTCACCCCGCGCCACCGCCGTCGTCACCTGGGCGATCTGGCGCACCTGGGAGGTGAGGTTGCCGGCCATGAAGTTGACGGAGTCGGTGAGCTCCTTCCACGTACCGGAGACCCCGTCGACGCGCGCCTGGCCGCCGAGGCGGCCCTCCGTGCCCACGTCACGGGCCATGCGCGTCACCTGGTCGGCGAAGTTGGACAGCTGGGCCACCATCGTGTTGACGGTGTTCTTCAGCTCCAGCATCTCGCCGGCCACGTCCACCGTGACCTTCTGGGACAGGTCACCGTTGGCGACGGCCGTCGTCACCTGCGCGATGTCACGCACCTGACCCGTGAGGTTGCGGAAGGCGGTGTTCACCGAGTCGGTGAGGTCCTTCCAGGTGCCCGCCGCGCCCGGTACCTCCGCCTGGCCTCCGAGGCGGCCCTCGACGCCGACCTCCCGGGCGACCCTGGTCACCTCCGAACCGAATGCCTGGAGCTGGTCCACCATCGTGTTGACGGTGTTCTTCAGCTCCAGCATCTCGCCGGCCACGTCCACCGTGACCTTCTGCGTCATGTCACCGCTGGCCACCGCGGTGGTCACCTGGGCGATGTCCCGCACCTGCGTGGTCAGGTTCCGGAAGACCGTGTTCACCGAGTCGGTGAGGTCCTTCCAGGTGCCCGCCGCGCCGGGCACCTGGGCCTGCCCGCCCAGCAGGCCCTCGCCGCCGACCTCGCTGGCCACACGTGTGACCTCGTCCGCGAAGGTGCGCAGCGTCTCGGTCATCTGGTTGATCGTCTCGGCGAGCTGGGCGACCTCGCCGCGGGCGCTCACCGTGACCTTCTGGGACAGGTCGCCGTTGGCGACCGCCGTCGTCACCTCGGCGATGCCGCGCACCTGGGAGGTGAGGTTGCCCGCCATCGTGTTGACGGAGTCGGTGAGGTCCTTCCAGACCCCGGCCACCCCCGGCACCGTCGCCTGCCCGCCCAGCTCGCCCTCGGTGCCCACCTCGCGGGCGACCCGGGTGACCTCGGAGGAGAACGACGACAGCTGGTCGACCATCGTGTTGACGGTGTTCTTGAGCTGGAGCATCTCGCCGGCCACATGGACGGTGACCTTGCGCGACAGGTCTCCCTTGGCGACCGCTGTCGTCACCAGGGCGATGTCACGCACCTGTGCGGTCAGCCGGTACGCCATGGTGTTGACGGAGTCGGTGAGGTCCTTCCACGACCCGGACATGCCACGCACCTGGGCCTGACCGCCGAGCTTGCCCTCGGTGCCGACCTCGACCGCTACCCGCGTCACCTGCTCGGTGAACGCCGACAACTGGTCGACCAGGTTGTTGACCGTCCGGGCGACCTTCAGGAACTCTCCGCGCAGCGGACGTACGGTCTCGTCCGGCGCGTGGGTCCGGAGCTCCATCCGCTGCTCGAGATCACCTTCGGCGACCGCGGAGAGTACCCGTCCGACCTCGGAGACGGGTCGTGCGAGATCGTCGACGAGTTCGTTCGAGGCGTCGATCGCGGCGGCCCAGGAGCCCTCACAGGCGCCGGTCTCCAGGCGCTCGGTGAGCTTGCCCTCGCGTCCGACCACACGCCGGACCCGGGCGAGCTCGCCCGTGAGGTGGAGATTGCGGTCGGCCACCTCGTTGAAGACCGCCGCGATCTCCGTGAGTACGCCGTCGCCGGAGACGGTCAGCCGCCTGCGGAAGTTTCCGTCACGCATCGCCACGAGAGCCGACAGCAGTCTGTTCAGGGCTGCCGCGTCCACGTCGATGGTGCCATTGCGCTGCTTTTTCACGGACTGCCCGCCTTTTGTGCGCGTTCCTGAACCCCGCGCCGCCACGCCAGACTCCACCGTGTCCCTCCCGCAGGGGTTGACCGTCATCGCTCGGGCCGTTGTCGGAAGCTTGCCCACTTCCACTTTGGCTCACCGCCACAGCACACCGTCGACGGGTGACTATGCGGTCGTCAAATCGTTGAAACGTACCAGGCCGGAACGGGAGGACGAGGAAGGTCTCATGGTCGTCCCATTTCCCTCACCGTGGGCTCCACATTTGTGCGCCCGGCGTACGCCCGCAGCAGGTCCACCCGCCCAAGTCCGCCCTCGTGTACACGGGACAACCGGCGAGCGTCTAGCCTGGCAGGCGAATCGAAGAGGCGAGAAACGGGCACAGGACTCGGGGAAGCGACGAGACACCATATGGGGAGTGCTGTGATCACCGCGCGCGCGGCTGCCACCTTCGATCCGGTCGGACGCTCGGTCGCGACCGCCCGCGCATTCGTACGAGACACCCTTCAGGGGTGGGGGTACACCGACGTCGTCGACGACGCCGTCGTCCTGACGAGTGAACTCGTGACCAACGCGGTCGTGCACGCGGGTACGGCCGCCGATGTGCTCTGTCTGCGCACCGAGGACGGGGTGCGCGTAGAGGTCGCCGACCACTACCCGGAGCGGGAGGTCCCGCTCCAGAGCTCCGGGCTCGACTTCGGCAGCCCGGACCGGGAGGGCGGGCGCGGACTGCTGCTCTGCGCCGCTCTGGCCACTCGCTGGGGCGTCGAGTACACCCCCACCCACAAGCACGTGTGGTTCCAGCTCGATCTTCCCGAGCGCCCGGTGGGCATCCGCTCGGCGAGCCCGGTCCTGCCCACGGCCCTTCTCCCCGTGGCGGACCAGCGGGTGCGGGTGGCCGTCGTGCAGATCGACGGCTCCGGCTCGATCGCCGCGTGGAACGACGACGCGGCCTTTCTCTTCGGTCACGCCCCGGAGCAGGTCGACGGCAAGCAGTTCACCGACTTCGTGGCATGGCCGCACACCCCGGGCACCAGCACAGGCATCGCCGACGCCCTGCAACTCTCCCGCTGGGAGGGCAGCTACGGACTCCGCGGCGCCGACGGCCGGGTGATCCCGGTGTACGCGTCGCACCTCAGAGTCAGGGACACCGAGGGCGAGCCCTCCACCGTGTGTCTCCTCGTACGTGACGACGAGCGCGCGGTGCTCCAGACGCCGGTCCGCGCCCCCGTCTCGGACGCCGCGGCCGAGAACCGCAGCGCGGACCCCTTCGAGATCTTCATCGGTTCCCCCGCCCCGGACGACCTCGACGGGCTGCTGCAGCGCACGGTCGAACGCGCCCGGGACATGCTGGACGCCGACGCCGCCTTCCTGCTGCTGGCCACCGACGACGAGACGGAGCTGGAGGTCAGGGCGACGACCGGTCTTCCCTCGGCGCGCCAGCGCTTCGCCCGGGTGCCCGTCGAGGCCGGTACGGGCCGCTACGGCTCCGCCCGCATGCCGGCCGTTCACGAGGACCTCACCGTCGTACCGGGAGCCGTCCCGCTGCTCAGCGACACCGGGATGCGTTCGGTCGTGACGGTCCCGCTCAAGGTCGAGGGGCGTCTCACGGGTTCCCTCGGGGTCGCGGCCGAAGCAGCCGGGCGGTACTCCAACGAGGAGGCGCTGCGACTTCAGTTCGCCGCGGACCGCATCGCACTCGCCGTGGAGTCCGCGAGACTCGGCGAGCTGGAGCGTCTGCGCCGCGGCTCCCTGTCCTTCCTCGTCGAGGCGTCCGATCTGCTGGCCGGAACGCTGGACAGGGACCAGACGCTGGCGTTGATGGCACAGATGACCGTGCCCACGCTGGCCACCTGGTGCGCCGTCTACACGATCGCGGACCAGTCGTCGGAGCCGTACCTCTCCTACGTGCTGCACGAGGACGAGGAGCTCATCGACGGCCTGAAGGCCCTGCTCTCCTCCATCGACCCACCGGACCCCGTCCCGGCACCGGGAGCCCGTCTCTGGCCCGCCCCGACGGAGGCCGGTCACCAGGCCGCGCTGCGCACCTCCAAGCGCACCCTGGGCAGGGACGCGCCGCTGAGCATGGGGGCGGCAGCCCGCACCACCCTGGCCACCGCGGCCGCCGTGGGCGGTGAGACCGTGGTGCTCCCCCTGGTGGCGAGGAATCGCGTGATCGGCATGCTCACGCTCGGCAAGCCGTCCGACGAGCACTTCCGCCAGGAAATCCTGGAGCTCGCCGAGGACTTGTCCCGGCGTGCTGCTCTGGCGCTCGACAACGCCCGTCTGTACTCGGAGCGCATGGCCATCAGCCAGTCGCTCCAGCGCAGCCTGCTCCCGCCGGGACTGCCCGACGTGCCCAACGTCGAGATCGAGGTCATCTACCGCGCGGCGGGCGAGGGCAACGAGGTGGGCGGCGACTTCTACGACGTCTTCCCCATCCGCGACGGCGCCTACGGCTTCGCCATCGGTGACGTGTGCGGTACGGGCCCGGAGGCCGCGGCTGTCACAGGCCTCGCCAGGCACGCGCTGCGCCTGCTGGCTCGCGAGGGATTCGGCGGCCCCGCAGTGCTGGAGCGGCTCAACGCCGCGATCCTGGACGAGGGGGCACGCAGCCGCTTCCTCACCCTGCTCTACGGGGAGTTGTGGCCCCAGGAGGACGGCAGCGCCCTCCTGAAGGTCGTCTGCGCGGGACACCCCCTCCCGCTGCGGCTGCGCCAGGACGGATCGGTGGAGGCGGCGGCTGAGCCCCAGCCGCTGCTCGGCGTCATCGAGGACCTCGAACTGTACGAGCAGGAGGTCACCCTGGACCCGGGCGACGTGCTCCTGTGCGTGACGGACGGCGTCACCGAACGACGCGAGGGAACCCGCATGCTGGGCGACGACGGCCTGGCCGACGTCCTGGCCATGTGTACGGGCCTGACCGCCGGCGCGGTGGCGGGCCGCATCCTGCGGGCGGTCGAGCGCTTCGCCGCGGAGCCGGCTTCCGACGACATGGCCATCCTGGCCATGCGTGTACCGGAGCCGCAGAACTTCTAGAGATTCCGCCGGGGCCCGCACGGGCCCCGGCACCCGCCGCCTCGGCCTCCTTCCGGCTCCTGCCCTCGTCCGGTGCGGAAATCGAGCGGATCGGCTCCGTGCGGGCTGGCATCATGCCCCCATGGCGAGCCCCGACAGCGACTACTCGATCACCACGATCTATTCGGTGCCCGACGACGCCTGGTACGTCGAGCTGGAGCTCACCGGCCTTGGACGAACACTGGTGACCGCGATCGTCCCCGACGAGGACCCGGCGCGTGAACCCACCGTGTGCTTCGACTCGCCGGGACCTCATGCGGACATCCCGTATCGGGTGATGCGCCGGTTCATGGACCACGTCGAGTCGGAGATCCGCACGTCCCGCTACTGGATGCGGCTGCGCCCCGAGATCGTCGAGGTCGTCCACGGGTTGCGGCAGGAGTATCTGGGCGGGATAAGTGACGAGGAGTTTCGGGGGGTCCTCGAGGAGCTGCGCGCCACGGTCCCTGCGGCGGACCTGCCCTCCGTCCTTGCCGCCTCCTTCGGGCGGAGGCCGGACGGCAGCACCACGGACGACGTGCTGTCGCTCATGCCTGCCGACGAGCAGGAGACGGCCTCGTAGCCGGGCCGGGGTGCCCTGGAAATCAGAAAGGCCCCCGCCGATGGCGGGGGCCTTTCTCTGTGCTGAGCCCCAATGCGGAATCGAACCGCAGACCTTCTCCTTACCATGGAGACGCTCTACCGACTGAGCTATTGGGGCCTGCTACCTTGCGGCAACGAGGTAAAGCATACCCCGAACTCCGGGGTGCTCATAACCATCGGTTCGACCTTCTGTCCGCCTCGGGCCGAACGGCGGTCCGGGCACCGGGGCCGGCCCAACGCCGCTGTGCCAGGCGGGCGGTGGGCGCCACAGGCTGAGGGCGGCCTACTGCCGTCGAGCCTTGCCATGGAATGCAGAAAAGCCCCGTGCCACAAGGGCACGGGGCTAGTCCGTAATATTTGTTCGGCGGCGTCCTACTCTCCCACAGGGTCCCCCCTGCAGTACCATCGGCGCTGAAAGGCTTAGCTTCCGGGTTCGGAATGTAACCGGGCGT
>NZ_JBEXPD010000009.1:0-321563 GCF_040611875.1 Streptomyces sp. NPDC006516 | reverse complement strand
GTATCGGACTAACGGTGCGATGCCCCTGGCCGTTATGGCAGGGGCATCGTGCTGCCCGGGGCGCACCGCCGTAGACTCGAACACATGTCCGAAGACATGCCGCGCCTCGACCTACTCCGCTTCCTCGAACGAGTCCAACTCCAGCAGCTCGAACAGACCCGCCGCTGGATCACGACCGAAGAGCAGCGCCAGGCCGAGCGTGCCGCCCGCCACGCCACGCCCCCACCGCAGGACTGGGTTGTCGAGCAGGGCATCGGCGTAGGGCACCAGGTCGTCGCGGTGCATCAGGGCTGGTGCCGGATGAGCGGCAGGCACACCCACGCGATCACCCGGGATGAGGCGCTGCGCCTGCCGGCCGAGGACTCCGGGCGGGCGTGTCAGCAGTGCCGGCCGGACACCGATCTCGGGGTGCTGCGACCGCGGGCCGGGTACACGCTGGGGGATGGAGCATCCGCCGATAGTCGTGCACAGGCCGTCGCCGCATATGCGCTCGTAAGGAAGGCCCCGCGGGCCTGTGATGCTGCGCGCGGCGCTGCGACCATCCGCGCGCGAATAGCGGGGGAGGCGGTGAAGCTGGGGTCATTGCTGATCAGCCGAGATGTCTCGCCTAGCTCGGCCAACGAATGGGTGCAAGGACAAGGGCAAGGACCTCACTCTCTGCGCCACCGGGGTACCGCTGTACGCCCGGCGCGGAACGACCATCGGTGACACGTATGTCACGGAGCCCGGCGTGCCGGATTATGTAGACAGCCCGACGCTGCGGCACGAGCGGAAGCATGTGAAGCAGTGGGAGAAGCGGGGTGTCAAGTTCGCACTTGACTACTTCCGGGAGGGGGCCATCGACGCGTGCGAGAACAAGTACGAGGAGCAGGCGGGCTACGTGGACGGAGGGTATCCGTGCGTTCCCTGACGAGGCGATCGGCACTCGCTTTGGCACTGTCGGTCGCATCGGTCGCGGGGCTATCGTCCTGCGTGCTGACCAACGGGCCCGTGCCCATGGATTTCGGTTACCGGATGGAGGGCGAGGAACTCGTCGTCGCCGCCCCCCTGTGCCCGGCGGAGAACATCTATGGTGCCGTGATCGAGACGGCCGTGGACGGCGAGGGGCGGGGCGACGGCTTCGAGACGTTGTGGAGCGCGAGCGGACCGCGGTCGCCGCAGGTCAGCCGTGGTGTGTTCGTCGTGGACAGCACGCGCAGCTTCACGACGCAGGAGAAGCCGCGTTCAAAGCCCCTGCCGAAGGTCTTCTACGTCGCCACACGTACCGGGTCCGCCGGAGAGGTGAAAGAGGCCGGCAGCGGTACGGTCGACCTTGGGCGGCTGAAGTTGGTGGAGCTCGCCGACGACGAGTTCGTGACCTACGAGGGCAAGGTCATGACGCGCGAGGAGATCAACGCTCAGCGCACGTGCTCGAAGACCTGATCTCCTGACAGCGAACGGCAAGGGGCGCCCTGCGGTCTCGCGGGGCGCCCTTGTCCGTGCGTGCGCTACTTCGTCAGGTTGGTGGAGTGATCTGCCCTGCGGTGAGCAGCTCGGACCGTGGCTTGAGTCTGTTCGACCCCGCCAACGAATGGGTGATCGGCAAGGGGCAGGGTATGAGGCGCGGTTACGAGTGGCTCAAGAAACCGGAGATGCAGTCCGAGCTCCTCGGCGAGAGGTACGAGGATGTGGCTGAGTTGTCCGGGGGGACGTGCAAGATCGTCGAAGCACTGTTGCACGGTGTCGGCGGCGAATCCGGATGACGATCAAGGCAGCACTGGCCTAGCGTTCCGTGCATGACATCCCCAGGCGGCCACTTCGATGACAAGTCCAGCGTGACCATTCGCTGCCAGGACAACTCATCCGTGGGTGTGACGTTCTGCGACCGGTTCAGCTTCGACGAGGACTCGGTGCACTATGCCGTCGAGCCGAGCTACGGGCCCCCTGCTTGACCGCTCGTGTCAACGAGGTCGTCGCCTGGATCTGGGACAGCGATCTCACCACGTTCCTGGAAGAACTTGTTACCGACTACCGGGGATGGGACGGCGAACGGAGCTGGCAGACCAACGACCGAGACCTGACGGTGTCGGCCGTCTTCCGATCCGGCGGCTACGTCGGGCTGACCTGGGCCTTGCGACCGTGGCCACAGACCGCTGGCGGCTGGGGCGCCTCGGTGACCACCTGGCTGGAGGCCGGCGAACAGATGGCTTCCCTGGCGGCCGACGTCCGGAGCTTCCTCACCGAGGAGCTGCCGTGACATCCGCCATGCGCATCATCTGGACGCTGGCAGGATCCGGGTGGGCCGACTGCACCCTTGAAGATCACCAGGCGAAAGTCGAGCTCACCGCGTCCTACATCAACAATGCGCCCGAGGAGTTCCTGACCGCGGTGGCCCGGCTCGTCGGTGGTGAGGCAGAGACCCGTGCCCAGTTCGAGGCCGAGCCGACCGCCTACCGGTGGATCTTCTACCGCGAAGGCGAGGACACCTGGATCCGCGTGCTCGAACTGCGTGACGGCAGCGATCACGACAACAAGGGAACCGAGATCTGGTTGAGTCAGCTCGGCATCGACCGACAAGTTCACCGTCGCCACCATGGGATCGGTCAAGAAGTACTCCCCCAATATCCCTGCCACGACCCGGAAGCTGGAGACAGTGGCCAAGAAGGTCTGGCGAGAGGCCATGACGAACCTCTCCACCACCGCCCCCGACGCCGCCAGCCGTACCGCTTACAACAACGTCAAGGCCGCCTGGTAACTCGGCACGCAGGGACGCCGCGTACGCCGACAGCACCTCCGCCTCCTCACCGCGTACTCCCGGCTCCTGCGGTTCGCCGTCCTGAGACACTGGAGGCCGGCGCTTTACCTTCGTGCCCTTCCGCTGTGACTGCTGTGACTGTGCATGGGCTCGGTGCCAGGCCGGTGTTGGAGCCGGAGGCTGATCAGGGCAGTGATCGTGAAGGCGGCGAGCTGGTAGAGCATGGCGTGCCGGAACGCGGCGTCCGCATCGGCGGCGGGGGCGTAGTAGGCGAGTCCGGCCGCGGTGACTCCGATGGATCCGCCGAGCTGCTGTGCTGTGGGCAGCAGACCGGAGACCGAACCGGCGGCGGGGCCGTGCACCTGGGCCAGGACCTGGGTGAACACCGACGCGGTGAAGGCGCCGAACGCGGCTCCGCCGACGGCCAGCACGGGCAGTGTCGCCTGGCGTCCTGTCGCCGAGCCGACGAGGGGGGCCAGCGCCAGGCACATCCCGGCGAGGACCAGGGGGGCGCCGGTGAGCACCTTCGGGCCGTGTCGGCGGGTGAGTGCGGGTGCGGCTCTGCTGCCGACGACGGCGGCCGCGGCGAACGGTGCCGACGTCAGTGCGGCAGCCAGGGCCGAGTACCCGACGGCGGACTGAAGGTGGAGGAAGAGCAGGTAGGTGAAGGAGGGTACGCCCGTGTTGAACACGAACACCAGCAACGTGCCCCTCCGCGCCGACCGGTCACGCAGCACCGCGGGATGGATCAGCGGGTCCGGCCGGTGCGGGAGGGTCCGGACGAAGTGGCCGAGGGCGGCCACAGCCACGGCGAAACCGGCCCACGTCCACCAGGGCCAGCCTGCTTCCCGCCCCAGCGCCAGGGGCAGGACCAGCGCGCCTGCTCCCACGGTGACCAGCAGCGCACCCAGCTTGTCGACGCGGAGTCCGTCCGCCCCGCGGGTGCGGGGCAGCGCGGTCGCTCCTGCCAGCGAGGCGAGCGCAATCGGCACGGTGAGGAGCATCACCGGCCTCCAGCCGAGGCCGAGGAGATCGGCACTGAGGACGAGTCCGCCGATCAGCGGCCCAGCCAGTGACGCGACGGCCATGGTGGCGCCGTACCGGCCGAAGGCGCGCGGCCGGCGTGTCGCGGGGGTGGCGCTCTGGATGAGCGACAGGACCTGGGGGGCGACCAGGCCACTGCCCGCGCCCTGCACCAGCCGGGCCGTGATCAGCGATGCGGCGTCGGGGGCACACGCGCCGGCCAACGAACCCGCGGTGAAGACCACGGTGCCCACCACGAAGAGCCGCCGGTAGCCGTACCGGTCGCCCAGCCGTGCGGCGGGGATGAGCAGGCACGCGTACGTCAGGGTGTATCCGGCGAGGACCAGTTGCACAGCGCCCGGGTCGGCGCCCAGGCCGGCCTGGATCGCCGGCGCGGCCACCTGGGCGACGGTGACGTTGAGCAGTTGCACGAAAGTGGCGCTGAGTGCCACCGGCAGCACGAGGCGTCCGCCGCTCACGGCAGCAGAGCCGCGGCGAGCTCACGGGGGCGGGCGGCGAACGGGCTGTGGCTGCCCGGGAGGGTGCGCACGGTGAACGGGTTGCCGGGCATGGCCCGGTCGGCTTCCGCGATCATCAGATCCTGCACGGCCGTGGGCAGCGCCCGATCGTCCGCGCAGCGCAGGAAGGTCCGCGGGACGCGCCCCCAGCGTTGCGGAGTCACGGTGACCGGGGTGGTGGGGATCGCCAGCGGCAGATCGGGGCTCAGTGCCGAGCGCCAGCGGTTGAAGCGGTCCGGAGCGGTGTCGTGGTAGTGGGTCTGCCGCAGTTCCTCTACGTAGGCGGGATCCTGCGAGAGCGGGTTGATCCGCACTGCGCCCAGTTCCCCGGGGTCGCCGAGGTTGAGACTCTGGCCCCGCGCCGTGGCGTTCTCGGGCGAGCCGAGATAGTCGAAGAACCGGGGCCGTCCGGCGGGCACGAAGGCCGAGAGATAGACGATCTCGTCAACGAGTTCGGGTGCGCGCTCGGCAGCCAGTGACGCGGGGCCGCCGCCCGCACTGTGCGCGACAAGTACGACGCGACGGTGCCGACGGGCCTGGCGCAGAGTGTTCAGCACGGCCTCGGCGCTGTCGTCCGTCGTCACGGTGGCGAGCGCGGACTTCTCGGTCAACAGGCCCGGCTGGCCCGGCTGGAGGTATCCGGTGGGCAGTGGCGCGTCGAAGCCATGCCCTGGCAGATCGATGGCCATGCTCGCGGCACCGAGTGCGGCGAGTGCGCGCTGCGTCGCCGCCCACTGCCCGGAGCCGTGCCAGGCCCCATGCACGAAGACGAAGACGGTGTCTGTGGAGGAAAAATCGGTCATGGCCACATTCCACGCGACCTGACTCCGATCATCCAGCGAAAGATCTGACAGGCTGGTCGACGATACATGTGAGATATGACTGGGAGGCTGACATGGAGGCGCGGCACCTGAGGTACGCACTGACCCTCGCCGAGCACGCACACTTCGGCCGGGCGGCCGGTGCGCTGGGCATCGCGCAGCCTCCGCTGTCCAAGCAGATCGCCGACCTCGAACGAGAAGTGGGCGCCCGCTTGTTCGATCGCACCCGCCAGGGGGTGTTTCCGACGGCTGCGGGCGCGGCCTTCCTCTCCCGGGCGCGCAGGGCGCTCGACGAGATCGCGGCGGCCTCGGTCGACGCGGCCAGGGCAGCGCGCGGCGAGACGGGACGACTGCGCCTGGGATTCATTGCCTCGGCGCTGCTCGAACCTCTGCCGGACGTCCTCGGCCGGTTCGGCCGCGAACGGCCCGACGTGCGGCTGGAACTGCACGAGATGGCGACCAGCCGCAGCACGGTCGCGCTCGTCGCCGGTGAACTGGACGTGGCGATCGGCCTCGGCCGGCCAGGGGGCATCGGGGCCGAGCAGCTGGTATCGGTGCCGGTCGGGCAGGACCACCTGGTCGCGGTCGTGAGCAGCACGCACCCCTACGCGGGTCAGTCGTCGGTGGACGCGGACCAGCTGCGGCGACAGCCGCTGATCGTAGCGCCGGGCGAGGACGAGCCCGCCGTCGTCACCGGGCTGCGGACCCTGCTGGGCATGGACTGCCCGGCGCTCTCCGGCGCGACCGTCGCGAGGGACATCCACACCATCATCGGCCTCGCCGCCTGCGGGATGGGCGTCGGCCTGGGACCCTCTCGCATGCTGACGGCCCCACGGCGGGGCACGTGGTTCTGCGAGGTGACCCCGCGCACGCCTCTGCCTGATCTGGTCCTGTCCTTCAACGCCCGGGACCGTTCCCCGGCACTGAACGCCTTCCTCGACGTCATCCGCACGAACTGCCCCGAGGTCGGTGCCGCGCTCGACCACCGGCTCGGCCCACCGGGACCACAAGACGGCGACCGCGACTCGACCCCTACCTGACTACGCCTCGCCGGACGAGGCGAGGCCTCTAGCTTGATCTTTAACCTACTGCGCTGTGCATCAGGACCGTATGTCGGTTGCTGGTGATATCTGTGGGGCGTGGAAGATGCGATCTCGAGTGCGATAGTCTTGCTAAGTGATGCCTTCGTGGCAGAGACCCGTCGCCGGCCGCTGGGCTGGGAAGGGCTTCGGTCGTGGGAGGACCAGCAAGGTGTCGTGTTGCCGGAGCCGTATCGCACCTTCGTGGCCGAGATTGCGAACGGAACGAACGAGGGCCCGATGTACGAGGGCGGTCTTTTGCCTCTGGGAGCAAAGTCCGACAGCTGGGTCAGTTGGGAAGCTGACTGTTGGATGAGTCCTCAGCCGTTCGACGGCACCGCCCTACGCAAGCTCGACCGGCCTTTCCCGCTTGTAGAGGAATGGCAGTGGGAGTACGAGTACTACGACCACGCCCTCCACTCGGCGCCGCTGCACGAGATCTACCAGCACGGCTCCGTGCTGCTGGGCAGTGATCAACCCGGCGACTACTGGACGTTGGTGGTGACTGGCCCGCAGCGCGGCAAGGTGTGGTGGCTCAGAGACGGATGCGCCACACCCTATTCTTCCTCCGGAGAACTTGGAGTCGGCTTCCTGGACTGGGTGAGGGACTGGCATCTCGGACAGGGCTGGTGGCGCTCCGAGTAGCCCAGTATCTCAATCGCGAACCTCGCGGTCGAACGGTTCGTCGTACTTAATCACTCGGTCTGGTAACTGCGGTACACGCAGGCGGCCTTCGGCTGAGCATGTGATCCGACCAAGGAACACGCAAGCTCAGCACGAAGGCCGTGGGTATGAGTCTGTCGCATCACGTTGCCCGGCAGGATCCGTTTGCGGGACTGTCACGCTTCCGGGGTGAGTTCTACTCCTGTCTGACCAAACGTGCGGACGCGCTGTTCGAACTCGCGGACGCGGTGTTGTGCGCCGATGGCGTCGAGGCACGCCTTCTTCTCGGAGTCCTCCACCTCGCGCCGCGTCTCCGGGGCCAGAGCCGCACACAACGCCGCCCGGTCAGCTCCGTCGAGCGCACGCTCGAAGGCCGAGGCCGCGACGGACACCTTCTCACCGCGTTCACCGGGCCCGCCGCAGCCGGCCAGCGCCGGCAGGAGGGAGCACAGCGCGATGAGGGCCCAGGTGGCGTTCCGGTCTCGCCTGTTCACGCCGACTCCCCTCACCACGAGTGTCCGCCCTGTCACATCGTGGGCGACCCCCTACCCGAAACGTCGCGGGACACCCCAGGCTTCGTCATCACCGCGCGGAACGCCCGTCGGGGGGAGGACGCCCATGACGGGCCGCGCCGACGCCCAGGAGGCCGCCGTCGACCACGTCCGCCGGTTTTCAAGCGAAGCCCGGAGTGCGGTACGACCAGCCGGATCAACCGGTCCAGCCGGAAGCCCGGTCGCATCTGCCATCGGCTGACGCGGCCCGCACACTCCCTCACTGCCCCGCTCGGGGGCCGGCCGATCGACGTACCGCCGGACCTCGCGGCGACCCTGCCCCGCAGGGACCGCACACACACGTGACGGCCCCACAGAGACCTGGGGGCCGTCACCGGGAACCGCGCCGGGCACAGGGAGTGCCGGGCGGCTCAGTCCATCGGGTAGAAGTCGGGCTGCGGGAACAGCCTCGCGATCGAGAAGGGCTCGAACTCCGGATCCGTCAGCACCCGGTAGACGAACTCGGAGGTGGACATGTTCACTTCGTGCCAGGGATACGGATCGCCCTGCGTGACGACGGGCCAGTTCGCCGGATCCACGTCGTCGGACGCCAGCCAGAAGTAGCTGCACTTCATCTCACCGAACGCCCAGGGAATGAGACCGCGCTCACCGGGCCGGTACATGCGGTAGGGCTTGAAGGCGGGATCGGGCCCGTTCTCCGGGCCGTCGTCGAGAAACCTCTTCCAGATCCTGAGCAGGTCGAACTGCCTCGTGGCATCGACGGTGAAGACACGCAGGAACTCCGAGAACTCCCCCTTGCCGAATGTCTCGGCGAGCTCCTTGTAATCCCCGGGCAGTGCCGTACCGAGATCTTCCTCGACGCTGTTCCAGGAAATGTCGAGCCGGCGCGGCTCCCAGTGCGTGGCCTCAGCGATTCGCTCGATCCACATTTCTTCACATTCCGATCGAAGGCTTGGACCGGGGGGCGTGCCGGATGTCCGGCACGCCCCCCGGCATCACTCTATGGGGTGTTGTAGACCGGCACCGAGTCGCTGGCGCCGCTCGAACTGCTCCAGGTTATGTCGAACCGGTCCGGCATCGGATCGGTGGCACTCGGGTAGTGCACCATGACCTGGTAGAAGACGGTGTGTCCGCTGTTGATCTGTTCGGCCACCGCGTCCTCCACCCTCGCCATCGCGCCCCGGTTCACGTCACCGTGGATCGGCGCCAGGTTCCGGATGTCCTCACCGGAGCCGCCGAACCGGCTGGCGATCAGGTGACCTCGCTCCAGCCCCTTGCGGTAGAGCGGGCCGCCCCTCTGCATCGCCTTGGGGATGTACAGGGGGTCCTCGGTCGGCCAGACCGTTCCACTGCCGAAGATCCCGCCGTCCCCGTAGATCTCGCCGGTCCCCTTGTCGACGTTGTTGGTGTCGTGCCAGTTCAGGCAGCCGATCGCGCCCTGGGCGCGTCCCGCGCTGTCGAGCGGCATGTAGTAGAGCATGCTCTGACGGTTCTCGTTGCAGCCCTGCCCCTGGAACGGGAACCTGGTGTCGCCGCCCGTCCACTCCTTCACGCCGTCAGGCTTGACGAGCAGGCCCTTGTCGTAGTCCGGCGTGGCACCGGGCTCCGACTCGTACCCGTTGGGCGCCGTCTCGTTGTACCAGCCGATGCCCGTCAGGAAGGTGTCGACGACGGTCAGCCAACCGCCCTTGGCCTTCTTGGTCCCGCCTGAGACGAGGTCTCCGACTTCGTCGATGACGTCGTCGCAGATGTCACAACCGAAGATGTGACCGTCCAGCTCGACATTGCTGATGGGGTTGCCACCGGTGAAGGCGTAGCGGTTCCCGGTGTAGGGGTCGGAACCGAGCCCCATGTCCGAGAGGGCCCCGTTGTACATGTCCCTGCTGGTGAACCGGTTGAGGCCGGGGTTGTAGTCCCGGAACCCCATGTCGTAGGTCCCGGTCTGCGCGTCCCAGCGCTTGGCGTTGAACCGGTAGGGGTTGTACGCCTCCTTGGTCGGGTCCGCCGCCTCCGGCTTGTCGATGCCGGTGAACTCGTCCTTGTCGTCGGAGCCGTAGGCGGTGTAGCCGTAGGTCGACTTGGTGTCGCCGTCCTTGTCGGTCAGCGTCTCGACGTCCGTGTGCGAGTTGTAGCCGTAGAAGCCGTCCTCGCTGGTGCCGTCGGTGTTGTGCTTGACCTGGGACAGACGCTCGCCCCACGGGCTGTACTGGTAGGACTTGGTGAGCTCGCCGGCGACTTCCTCGCCCAGTACCTCGTTGGACATGCCGAGGTAGTTGAAGTCGGTCGTCTTGCCGTCCGCCGTCTTCGACGCGGTGCGGTCCAGCGGGTCGAAGGTGAACTTCGTCGTCTTCAGCGCACCGGTGTCGTCCGTCTTCTGGGACTCCACGACGTGGTCGAAGCCGTCGTAGACGCTGCGCTCGACGACCTTCCCGCCCGCGGTGACCGACTCCTGGCGGCCGAACGGGTCGTAGTTGTAGGCGGCGGTCGAGCCTCCCACGGTGGCGGTCAGCAGCCGGTTGCGGTCGTAGTCGAACGTCGTGGAGACGCCCTTGACCGACTGGCTGATGACATTGGCGTTGTCGTCGTGGACGTACGTGTCGGTGCCCGCGCCCGTGCCCGTCTTGACCGACTTGGCGAGCCGGTCGGCCGGGTCGTAGGTGTAGTCCGTGGTGGAGTCGAGGTACGCCGCGTGGTTGTCGGCGTTCATCTTCTTCGCCACGTCCTGCGCCTTGTTGCCGTTGGCGTCGTAGGCGTAGGTGTGCGAGGAGACGAGGGTGCCGGAGCCCTTCTTCTCCGTCGTCGACTTCAGGGCGCCGTTCAGGTAGTAGGTGGAGTCGACCGTGTTCTTGTTGGCCTTGGTCTCCTGGAGCTTCTGGCCGCGGTCGGTGTAGGTGTAGGAGCTCACCTTCGGTGAGGTGTCGGTCGCCGTCTTGCCGACCGACACCGTCTTGACCTGCTCGCGCAGGTCGTAGGTGTACTTGGAGAACTGGTCGGGGTGGGTGACCGTGTCCGTCTGGCCGTTGGAGTCGTAGGTGTACGACGTGACCTTGTTCTCCGCGCCGGCCAGCGCCTCGGTCACCTTCGCGACCTGGTTGAGGCCCGTGTACGCCACCGTGTAGGCGTCGATCTTCGCGCCGGACGAGGTGTCGTCGATCGAGGTGAGGTTGCCGTTGACGTCGTAGGCGTAGGCGAAGGTGTGCTTCTCGCCATCGGTCTCACCGGAGGTGTCGCGCACCAGTTTGACCGCGTCGGCCACGACCGTGCCGGCGCTGTTCCGGTCCAGCTGGAGCTTGCTGTCCTCACCCTGCTCGAGCGTGTAGCTGCCCAAGCTCACCCAGGTGCCGGCTTTCGCCGTCTGGTCCTTCGTCACCGAAGGCTCGGCCGTCGTGCCGTGCGTGAGGGTGTACGTGGCGGTGGTGGCGGCGCCTGTCACCTTCGGGTACTTCACGTACGCCGTGTACGTGCCGTCCTCGGGGATGTTCAGCTTCCAGGTGAAGGCGTCCGTACCGGTGCCCGCGACGTGCGTGCGGTGGTTGTAGCCCTGCTGGCCGGTGAGGTCACCCGTCGCCCACGTGCCGGTGGAGGAGGTGTGCTGGGTGTCGGAGTTGTCGACCAGCACGACCGACTTGCCGACCGGCACGCCGTCGTCGGACTTCGACCTGAGCTTGCCGTCGGGGTAGTACGACCACGCCATGGTGCGGTCCGAGGAGCCGCCCGCCGAGGTCAGCGTGCGGGCCTTCTGCTGGCCTGTCTCGGTGTAGTCGTAGGTCGTGGTGATGTCCCACGGATCGGTGGACTTCTTCGTCCAGCCGTTGTCGAAGTACTCGTAGGTGGTGTCGTTGCGGACCGTCTCACCCGCGGAGGGCGGCAAGGAGGTCTTCGCCACCCGGCCCACGGCGTCGTACGCCGTCTGGGTGTAGACGTCCGCCTTGTTGTAGCGACTGTCCGCAGGGTCGTACGGCTGGAACTGCTTGACCGGACGGTTCAGCGCGTCGTACTCGGTGCGCTGCGCGAAGTCGTCCGCGGTGCCCGTCGTCGCGGTGCCCCGCGGCGTGATGACCTTGGTCGTGTTGCCGACCTGGTCGTACTCGATCCGGGTGGTGCGGATCGTGGTCCCGGAGTAGGGGGCGCGGATCTCCTTCTGCTTGCCGCGCCTGTCGTACTCGAAGAACGTGGAGTTGTTCTCCGCGTCCTTGCTCTCGACGACCAGGGAGTCCTTGTTGTACGTCCGCGAGGTGGACTTGCCCGCCGCGTCCGTGACCGTGGTGACCCGGTGGTTCAGGTCGTAGGCGGTCCTGGTCATGTAGTCGTCGGGATCGGCGGTGGCGTTCTTCTTCGGGTCCACCACCTTGGTGAGGTTGCCGACGTTGTCGTACGTGTAGGAGATCGTGTCGCCGTCCGCGTTGGACGCGGAGATCAGCTGGTAGATCTCGTCGTACACGTTGGTCGTGACGTAGTCCGTCGCGTCGGACGTGGTCAGCGTCCCCTTCGGCTCCGTCGTCGTCCTGAGGTTGCCGACCTTGTCGTAGGTGTAGGCCGACTTTCGCTCACCCGACGTGGAGGTGTCCTTCGGTGCGGTGGCCGAGGTGATCTGGTCCGCCGCGTCGTACACCGCCGTGGAGACCGCGCCGTTGGGCGAGGTGGACCTGGTGGTGTTGTCGTTGGCGTCGTACTCCGGCTCCGGGGTGGTGATCACCACCCCGGCCTCCTTGGGCACCGTGGCGACCTTGGGACGCCCGAAGGTGTCGTAGGTCTGGGTGACCTTCTTGCCGAGCGCGTCGGTGACTTCCTCGACCTGCCCACGCTCGTCGTACACGTAGGACGTCGGGTTGCCGAGCGCGTCGGTGATCGTCGCCGGGTAACCCGTCGGGCCGAAGCCACTGTTGGTGGTCGGGTTGCCCTTGGCGTCGGTTACCTTGGTCAGCTGGCCGTAGGCGTCGTACTCGTACCGGGTGGTGTAGTCGCCGGCCGTGGCGGTCGCGACGCCCTCGGGATCGGTGACCGTCTTCAGGTTGCCGAACGAGTCATAGCCGAACTGCCACTTGTTCCCCTCGGGAGAGGTCTTCGTCTGCAGGTCGGCGGAGAAGCCGTCCAGACGGGTCAGGTAGCTGTACTGCTGCGAGTTCGCCGGGTAGGTACCTGGTGCGCAGTCGGCCGCGGGCGGCACGCCCGCCTTGTTGTTCTCCGCGTCGCGCTGCCAGAGCGGGAAGCCCGTCTTCTGGTCGTAGCAGTAGGCGGTCGTGGCGCCGTTGTCCTCCTCCAGATACGTGACGTTGTTGTCCGCGTCCCAGCTGATCTTCGTCGTCTGGGACTTGGCGTTCGTGGTCTGCACGGGACGGCCGAAGTCGTCCGTCACGTGCGTCGCCGTGTGCGACTCCGCGTCCGTGACCTTGGTCCGGATGAACTTCGCGTTCGAGGCGTCGACCGCGTAGGCGTAGCCCGTCCCACCGTTCAGCCGGTCCGTGACCGTCTTCATCCACCAGTGGTACTTCGGGTCGTCACCGGCCTGCGGTGCGTAGTACGCCAGGGACGTGCCGTTGCCACGCGGGTCGGTGATCTTGACCAGCTTGACGTTCTTGTTGCCCTGGGTGGCGTCGTACGTGAGCTTGAAGTGCTTCGGCTGCGAGCTGCCCACGCCGTCGGTGAACTGCCCGAGCAACCCCTGGGACGTGTAGTAGAACTCGATCTTCCGGCCGGAGATGTCGGTGACCGAGCGGAGGTGGTCGTAGATCTTCGAGTTGTTGAGGTTGCCGGTGTCCGAGGTCAGCACACCCGACTCGTTGACGTATTGGTAGCCGTTCTGGCCCTTGTCCCAGTACTCGGCCTTCAGCGACTGCCGCCCCGCCGGGTCGGTGATGTACTTGAGGAACTTGGTCGGCTTGTTGTTGGACTTCCGCTCCTCGTACGTGAACAGCTGCGTGTTGCCGTTCTTGTCGATCGAGGAGGTGAGGTAGCCGTCGCAGCCGAACAGGAACCGGGTCCCGTCCGGACGGGTCATCGTCCAGGCGTCCGGGATCGGGTCCTTGGCCGGGGTGCAGTCGAGGCCCGCCTTGGCCGACAGCTTGTAGTGGACGCCGGCCGGCGCCTTCCACACGCTGTTGGTGGCGTCCCAGCGGAACACGTGGGTCGTGCCGTCACCGTCGGGCAGCCGGACCTCGGTCGGGTTGGGGTTGGGGTGGAAGTCCAGCGGCGCACCGAGCCGGACAGGGCCGGCGGCCTGCATCGACCAGCCGGGGCCGGAGACCGTGTCGGACGTGTCGAGGGAGTTGTAGGCCATGCGGAAGAACGTGCTCAGGCCCCGGCCGGGGTTGCTGAACGCGTTGTACGACCACACGCTGTTGCCCGACGACAGGTTGTTCATCACCGTCGAGCCGGCGCCCGTGTTCTTGCCCGCGTAGGCGTAGAACTTCTCCATGCCCAGCGAGTTGGAGGTCGGGTCCTCCACCGCCACGTTCTGCTTCAGCGGGACGATCGAGGGGTTGGTGACCGAGAGCCAGGAGCCGTCGGCGACCTTCTTCACGTCCCAGCCGAGGACGTGTTCGGTGCGCTTGCTGCCGCTGTCCGAGTTGATCGGTGTCTTGACCGTGGCCTTGACGGTGGCGGACTCGCCGGGGATCAGCGCCGGGACGGCGGTGGCCGCCTGGTTCCCGCCGTTGGTGACGTCGGTGCCGTCGGGCAGCTTCCAGGTGTAGGAGAGCTGGCGCTCCCCGGCGGCCCAGGCGGTGCTGGTGGTGTTGGTGACGGTGAAGTCCACGGTGTACGTGGAGTTCGGGGTCATCCGTGCCGGGGTGGTCGGCGCGTAGTACGTGTCCTCGGTGGTGGAGTCGACGTAGATCACGCGCAGCAGCGGGCCGAGCTGCCAGTCGGCGACCTCGGAGGCCAGCCACAGGGTGCGCTCCTGCTGGGTGGCGTCGGTGTCACCGGCCAGCTTGACCAGGGCACCCTTGTTGGCGGCCGGGGTCTGCACCCAGCTCTTGGTGAGGGAGGTGGCGTCCCACCAGTGGCGGCCGACCTCGTCGGTGAACTGCGGGACGGTGTCGGAGACGGTGGCCGAGAAGTCACCGCCGGCCGCGGTCCAGGGAGCCGAGGTGGCCGACTGGTTCCAGGTGGCGGTGGTCTCGTCGAAGGTCTTGTTCAGGCCGTGGAGTTCGTAGACGGCGCCCGCGGAGGTGTTGGTGGTTTCCGCACCCCAGAGGTACATCCGGCCTTCGAGGACGGTGGCCGTGGCGGGTATCGCGGTGGTGTTGAACTTCAGCGCGGCACGGGAGGTGCCGTAGGTGCCGGAGTTGTCACCGGTGCTGAGCCATTTCTGGCCCACCCCGAAGGACTGGATGGTGTCCTGGTTGGTGGTGGGCTGCTGGGAGGAGAGCGTGGTGTCGGTGACGTCGTCGGTGCCCTGGAGCAGCCGCATGGTTCGGCCGGGCTTGGGGATGCCTACGGTCCGTGTCGGTGAGCGGAGCAGCTGCCCGTCCACCGTCTTGACCACGATCTGGTAGTAGTACGACCGGCCGATCTCCGGCGTTCCAGCCCCGTTCGGGGATGGGGTGGCGGTGGTGTCGGTGTACGTGGTCGCGGACTTGGCGATCGGCGCCACCAGGGTGGCGGAGGACGGGTTGAACGCCTGCTGGGTCGACCGGTGCAGCTGGTACTCGGCGACGTCGAGTTTCATGTCCCCGGAGTCGTTCCTGTACGCGGGCCAGCTCAGCTCGGGACCCGTGGAGTGCACGACCTCCGGCGAGTTCAGGGACGTCCCGACCTTGCCGTAGGTCACGGTCAGCCGCGGGATGGTCGCCGTCTCGCCGCCGTAGGTGGAGCCGTCGGCGGCCTCGTAGCGCGGTCCGCCGGTCGGCGCCGTGGCCGACTCGTCGGTGGCCTTGAGCACGAATCCGTAGTTGGTCGCTGTTCCCGAGACCCACTTCTGGACGGTGTCGGTGACCGCGAAGTTGTGCCACTGGTTGTACTCGCCGGCGTTCTTGACGATCGAGCCGGGGTTCACCAGGCGCACGGCGTCGGCCATGGTCCGCCTGGTCGAGTCGCCCGTGTCGCCGAGGACGATCTTGTCGGCGTTGCCCCTGTTGAAGTCCAGCTGGGTGCTGGTCAGGGCCTTCCAGGTGGACGCGGTCCCGGCCGTCTGGTCGACGGTGTAATTGTGGGTGAGCCCGCCGTGGAGGACCTTGTACGGGGCCGCCGTGGTGTTGTCGGCCAGCGGCGAGTAGTGCGCCTCGACGCGGTAGGACGCGGTCTCCGCGATCCGCGGCTGGTAGGTGTAGGTCTCACCGGTGGCCGTGTTCTTGTTGTAGGCGTAGTCGCTGCCGACGTTCGCCGTGCTGGAGGTGGTGACCTTGGGCCACTCGCCCACCGCCGCGGTCCCCACGTCGCCGTCGTCGATCTGCACGGTGGTGCCGGACAGCTCACCGGCCAAGCCGCTGGTGTTGGACCAGGTGGCCCCGGCTTCGGTCCAGCTGCCGGTGGCCCGGTAGGCCCCGATGGTGACGTCGTTGGCGTTCGTGGTGTGCGACTGGTCGAAGTACATCCCCAGACGGGCGGAGTCGACCTTCACACCTGCCGGGATCTCCGACAACGGGAACTGCACCAGGGAGCGGGAGATACCGGTGTCGGTCTTGCCGGCCGAGAGCTTCCAGGTGGTGTTGAAGTTGGTGGACGGCTGGTCCGACAGGACCATGGTGTCCTTCGAGCCGGCCGCGTCGGGCGTGATCGTGATCGTCGGGTCGATCACCACCGGGTACCGGCGGTCCTTTTCGGCCAGCCACCCCGTGTCCGGGGTGACCGTGATCCTCCACGTGTCGCCGGACCGGGTCAGCTTCTGCGTGACCGCCGTGCTGTAGGTGCCACCGGTCGGTGAAGCCGGGTCCTTCGCCGCGTCCGTCATGTACGGGGCGGGGATGACCATCACGGGGGTCTGCGGGGCCTCGCCGTACAGGGCGATCGAGCCGTCCTTGCGGGCCGTGGGCTTCAGGCCGCCCGCATCGAGCGTGAAGGTGAACTTCACCGCTCCGTCCGGGCGCTCGGCCAGGACGATGTTCTCCTTGATCTGGCCGGGCTCGACGACGTATTCGAGGTCCGCGCCCTCGACGGCGTCCCGGTAGGTGACCTTGGCGCCCTTGGCCGTGGGCTTCAGGTCCTTGCGGCCGGTGCTCGCCGTCGGGTCCAGGCCGAGGGTGACGGCCTCGCCGTCCCCGCCCTCGATCCGCACCAGCTCACCCGGTCCGGAGCCGAAGTAGGTCCGGCCCAGGTTGGCGGTGTTGGCGTAGTCGAAGCCCTGCTTCGAGGTCTCCCGCACGGAGACGTCGATCGGCTTCCAGGACTTGTCCTTCCCGTCCTGGTAGGCGGTGGGCACCGCGGTCAGCTCCGCCTCGACGCGGCCGTCCGAGAGCGTGAAGAACCGGGCACTCGGAGTGCGCCGGTTCTTCAGTTCCCCGACCCTTTTCGGCTTCGGGTCCTTCTTGCCCTTCGGCAGCTTCTCGCGGCTGGAGATCTCCAGGGCATTGGCCGGTGCGGGTTCCTCCTCGCCGGCCAACCAGCCCTTGAGGGAGTCGATGACACTCGTCCCCTCGCCTCCGCCTGAATCCGCCGCTGCGGCCGGCGTCGCAAAGACCATGGGCGGGAGCAGAGCCCCCACCACGGCCGATGCGACGAGACCGGCGAGCAGTCTTCGGTGTCGCGTTCTCACGTACGGTCCGCCTTCTTCTTCGCACCCTGTGCGCTGTATTTACGCCACCGGTATCCATTTCCGGACGCGCCGGCCTGCTTTTGGGCATGCCAAAGGCGCGATCGGATTCGGGATCGGAGCGCTGTCGATGATTCAGAGCGCGTTCTACACACGTCGGTGACGCGACGTCAACAGGAAGGGTAATTAGGACGCTTCACCGCACCTGACTCGAAGTCCCCGCAGATCACCGCATTGCAGAGGCCCCATGAAGGGCGAATTGTCCGCAGGGTTTCCCGGAGCGCTCGAAGTGAGGTATAACCAGCCGAATTTAACTGCCATTCATTCCGGAAGGGACCTCGCATGGGTAGATGTCCGGAACTCCGAACCGGTGGTCCGCTCCTGCCCGCACGTTGTACTTCCTTCGACCGGTCCAGCAATTCCCGGCCCGGTCACCTCTCATATCGGAGACGCCCCCGCCCCATGAGCACCGACACCCTGAACACCGGTACCGCCGATGCCACTTCCGGGGCGGAACCCGATGAACACCGCCCTGTGGGTTCCGGCACCCGCCGCCGCGCCCTGATCGGCGCGGCCCTCGCCCTCCTGCTCGCGGCAGGCGGGGTCACCTACGGCGTTCTCGCCACCCGCGACGAGCCACGGCCGGAACCGGGGCCGAGCGCCGCCGTCACCTACGAGGTGAGCGGTTCGGGCACGGTACGGATCGAGTTCGTCGCACGCGGGGAGACGGCCAGGTCCCTCACCGTGTCCGGATCGGAACTGCCCTGGCGCAAGGACGTCGGGGTCGCTCTCGGCACCGAACCCACCGTCCGCATCGTGCTCGACGGCAAGGGCGGCGAGGCCGGCTGCACCGTGGCCGTCCGTGGCGAGCACGTCCAGCGGTCCACGGCAGCAGGCCCGTACGGACGGGCGACGTGCAGCGCGCCGCTGCCTGCCGCCCGTGACGCCTCCGACCCCGCTCCCGAGAACGGCGTGACCCCGTGAACCTCACCCGTGGCGCCCTCGCTGTCGCAGCCACCGCCCTGGTGCTCGCCGCGCTCCCCGTGATGACCAGGACCGGCGACACGGGCGCGTCCTACGGGCCCACCGCCCTCGCCACCGGGAGCGGCCTCGGCATCGGCGCCGCCCTCACCCGGTGACCCCCCGGGGTCTGGGCTCCGGCCCGGGACCCGGCCCGCGAAAGGATGGACGGGCTCACGGCAACGATCGAACCGGAAGCTCAACCGCGCCCAGCCGTCGGCTGACGCGGCCACACTCGAAGCCCCCCAGGGGCCGACCCATCGCTGTACGGGCAAGATGAGGAAACACGATGCAGGAGAAGCGCAGCCCCTCCGCCGGGCTCGGTGTGCTGATAACGGGAACGATCCTTCTGGCCCTCGGGCTCGTCGCGGCTGCGGGAGCTCTCTGGCCGCTCCGGAGCTCCTACGTCTCGGTGACCGCCCGGGCGTCGATGGAGCCCACCTACCGCGAAGGCACACGAGTCGCAGTGGAGAGGATCGACGGCGACTCGGTACGGCGGGGCGACGTGGTCCTCTTCGCGATCCCGGACAGATACAGCGGACTGCCGGTGCTTCAGCGCGTCGTCGGGCTCGGTGGTGACCGCGTCGTCTACGCGGACGGCGTCCTGACCGTCAACGACCGCCCGGTCACGGAGCCTTACGTGAAGCCGGCGGATTTCGGACCTCCGAGCCCCGACGTCGAGGTGACGGTGCCTCCCGGCCGGATGTTCCTGCTGGGGGACAACCGGGGGAACTCCAACGACTCACGGTACTTCCTGACCGAGGACTCGGGCACCGTGCCCGTCACGGCGGTTCAGGGCCGTGCGCTCGCGGACGGCACCGCCCCGGCGGTGCTCGGGTTGACCGTGCTCCTGGGCGTGCTCCTCGTCGTCGGCGGCGGCATCTGCGTCGTGGTGGGCCTGCGGACCCGGATGCGCGTGGCCGCGACAGGTCCCGGCAGGTACGTGTAACGGCTGTGCCCTGCCTGGTGGTTCCGCCCCCCTGCTCAGGAACGCTCGTTGCCGCCGTTGGCGTCTCCCCGCCCCGGCCTTCTCGCCGGGGAGGCCTCCGGGTGCTCCTTCGACCGGCCGGGAGCCGCGGTGCCCCGCCCTGCGGGCGTCGCGGTGGCCGACTCGGTGGGTGCCGGGGAATCCGCCGTCGCGCAGTAGGCGTCCACAGTGCCCTCCCCTCCTGCCGCGTCCACCAGCCGCTGGAAGGCGGCACCCTGGTGCGGGTGGTTCTCCTTGGCCCACGCGCGGCACAACGCCAGGTGCCCGGGGGGCAGCACGTCGTGCGCCGTCACGGGCCCCGAGGGTGCGGGCGAGGGGAGACTTCCGCCCGTCGCCCCGGACGTCCCGTCGGGGGCTGTCCCGGCCGGAGTGCGCGGGGCGTCCACGCCCGGATGCTGCCCCGGCCTCCGCTCGGGGCCTTCGACAGTGCCGTCCGGCGGAAGGATCCCGGTGCCGGCCGCCAGCGCCACTCCCCCGAGCGTCACGCCGGCGACGGCCGTGCCGAGCGCAACTCTCAGCGGGACCCGGGCGGAGGACCGGCCGTGGACGGGACGCCAGTCGTCGCGCCGGCGGGGCCGCTGCGAACCGCCGGCTTCGGTGGCGCGGAACGCCTCGCGGAACGCAGTGAGCGCCCGGTCCGCACCCTCGGGCTCGGCGCCGCCCCGGACGGCCTCCGCGAGCCTCTCGATCTCGGGCGGGACGAACACCGCGTCCTCCACCCGCGCCTCGCGCCTCATGCCTCGTCCTTCGATGTGCACAGCGCCGCTCCTACCGCGTCCCTCGGCCTGCCGACAGAGCTCAACTGCTCGGACAGCCGTCTCAGCCCTCGATGGGCGGCCATCCGCACGGCGCCCGGACGCTTGCCCAGCACTCGTGCAGCGGCCGGCCCGTCCAGTCCCACCACCACCCGCAGCAGTACCGCCTCCGCCTGGTCCGGCGGCAGCCCAGCTATCTGTGCGACCGCCCACCGTGTCGACTCCGACTCCAGGACGGCCTCCGCCGTGTCGGCGCGTCCGGGCAGGTCCAGCACGTTCTCCTCGAGGAGCGACGTGCGGGGCCGCCGCCTCTGTTTCCGCAGGTGGTCCAGCGCACGGTGACGTGCGATGGTCGCCGTCCACCCGCGAAAGCCCGCCCCTTCACCCCGGAACCTGCGCAGATCACGGGCGATCTCCAGCCAGGCATCCGAGGCGACGTCCTCCGCATCGGCACCCACCAGCCCACGCAGGTATCCGAGAAGGCCTGGATGGACGAGCCGGTACACCGTCTCGAACGCGTCCTCGTCCCCCTGCTGCGCGAGCGGCACAGCCCTGCCGAGCTCCAGGTCGCGCGCCTGCACCCGTCCCTGATCCCCACCCCTGACCACACATGCCTCTTCGGTCGACCAACCTTGTTCCCCCCTCCCTCTGCGTCCTGACGCACAGAAACGTCACAGCTGACGGACCGTCGCCTCGATGGTTCGGGTACGAGGGCGGGCTCATCGCGACGCCTTCGACGGTGCGCGTCCGTGCAGCAGGAAGTACATCTGCTGCACGGACTCCTCCGGCCCGACGGCGAAACGGTTGGCCACCTTGCCCAGCGGGTTCCACACCCGCCCGTCGGGCATGCGGACTCCCACCGGCTGCCCGAACAGCTCCCGCTGCCCGGGGTCGAGGTCCACCCATGCGGCGCCTGCCCGCCGGACGAACACCTCGCCCGCGTAGGCCCCGAGCCAGAACAGATCGCGCGCCACGGCCTCCCGCCCCGGTCCGGCCGCGCGCAGCCCGTCGGTGATGCGGTCCACCACACGCAGGCTCGCCACCGAGTAGTCCAGAGGCAACCGGTTCCGTACGGTGACTCTCCGTATGAACTCGGCCACCCCCGGCCGCATCTGACCGGCCGACAGAACACGCTTCACGTCCCCGCTCGCCCCCACTGTGCCCCCACGTCTCGCTCCCGTCCGGGTCTCTCACCGATCACCCGGCGGGGGCCCGATCGCCCCCTGTCCAGCAAAGCGATCGCACGGCTTCGAACGTCACTGCGGCCGGCCGAGGGGGGCGGGCATGAGCGTGAACCCGGAGACCGCCGAGCAGAATCCCTCACTCGACGCCGCCGAGCTCGAATGGGCCGGGCTCTGGAATCCGCTCCCGAAGGTGGTGTTCTCCCATACGCTGCCGGCGGTACGGGGCAACGCCCCCTGCCGTCCGGCGGACTGGCGGAGGAGATCGAGCGGTTGCGGACCCAGCAGGGCACGGGCGACATCGCGATCGGCGGCGCGACTCTCGCCGCCGAGGCGGCCTCGGAGGATCTGATCGACGAGTACAGGGCCAGGATCTACCCGGTGCTGGTGGGCGGCGGTATCCCGTTCTTTCCCCGGCGCGAGCGCCGGGTGGATCTCGAACTCGTCGAGACCCGCACCTTCACCTCGGGGGTCCTCCACATGCGCTACCGCGTGGGGCACGCGGCAGCGCATTACTGACCGTTTCACAATGAGGCGTCGTAGTGAGAGGTTGCCTGCCGTCTCTGAAGAGTCGGCCAGGAGCGCGTCGTGGAGGTGATGGCCAGAGCACCCCGCGGTCCAACCCGTGCACCGTCATGCTGATGAGCTCACATGCCGATCGCCAGCGCAGCCCCGATCAGGGCGATTCCCAGCCCTCCGTACAAAAGGGCTGCCACCCAGTGTGCGAACAGTGGCATGGTGTCCGGCAGATACATGCGGGCCGGCTCTCGCGGGTCGAGCTCCACCTTCACGGCCTGGCCGACTGAGATCCGCAACTTCTTCCCGTACAGCGAGCCCTTTATCACGCGCCCTTCGTGCACGACCGGCCCAAGGTAGTAACGCGTCTCATCCGAGGAGAACCGACCCTGCCCATACCCGGAACACGGGACCTCCAGAGAGATTCGCCGCTGCCGACTCCGCACGTCAGACACCAACAGCGCTACCGCCCACACGACAGCCCCGGCTGCCGGAACAAGTACCACGAGCACGTTCGCCCACCCCAGTCTCAGAAACGAGCAAGTAGCAAGAAGCCGGGCTTCAGATCACGGGCCGCCGCAGAATCCCTTCTGTCCGCTCACACTCATCAAACGAGTTCGCTGTGAACAGACCTGCCGGTCGGACTTCTTCCGCCACGATCTCGACGTGATCAGAGATCTCGTGCCCGACGACCTGTGGGCCCGCATCGCTCCAATTCTGCCACCCCCTCCGCAGCGGCGGAATCGGCATCCGGGACGACGCCGGACAGACGACCGCACCACCCTGGCAGGCATCCTCTTCGTCCTCCGCACGGGTGCAGCCTGGCGTGATGTGCCACGTCAGGCGATGGGTTGCTCGGGGGTCACTGCCTGGCGTCGTCTACGGGACTGGACCGAGGCCGGCGTCTGGCCACGCCTGCATGCTGAGCTCCTCGCCGAGATGCGGAAGGCCGGACTGCTGGAGATGGACGACTGTGCCATCGACGGCTCACACGTCCGCAGTCTGAAAGGGGGAGCTCACACCGGACCATCACCGGTCGACAGGGGCCGCCCAGGAAGCAAACACCACATCGTCGTCGACCGGAAGGGCACACCTCTCGCAGTGTCACTCACCAGTGGCAACCGACACGATGTCACCCAACTCATCCCGCTCATCGATGCCATCCCACGCATTCGTGGACTACGCGGACGGCCGCGCCATCGCCCGCAACGGCCGTATGCCGACCGCGGCTACGACTTCGACAAGTACCGGCGACTTCTCCGGCGCCGAGGCATAACACCCAGAATCGCCCGCCGCAGTGCCCCTCACGGCTCCGGCTTGGGCAAGACCCGCCGGGTTGTCGAGCGCGGTTGTCGAGCGCACCTTCGCCTGGCTCCACCAGTTCAAGAGACTCCGGATCCGCTACGAGATGCGTGCTGATCTCCACCTCGGACTACTACAACTCGCCTGCGGCATCATCTGTCTCCGGCACCTCCAGGCGGCATTCTGAAACGATCAGTTAGATACACGCCGGGAAGGGCGCCTGTCAGGTGAAATGCCTGGTCAGACGCCCTTTTCTGGTGTCTAGAAGAAGCCCAGTTTCTTCGGCGAGTACGACACGAGGAGGTTCTTCGTCTGCTGGTAGTGGTCGAGCATCATCTTGTGGGTCTCGCGTCCGATGCCGGACTTCTTGTAGCCGCCGAACGCCGCGTGCGCCGGGTAGGCGTGGTAGCAGTTGGTCCACACCCGGCCCGCCTTGATCTCGCGGCCGAGGCGGTAGGCGGTGTTGCCGTCACGGGACCAGACGCCCGCGCCGAGTCCGTACAGCGTGTCGTTGGCGATCTTCAAGGCCTCGTCCACCGAGTCGTACGTGGTGACGGAGAGCACCGGGCCGAAGATCTCCTCCTGGAAGATCCGCATGTCGTTGGTGCCGCGGAAGACAGTCGGCTCGATGTAGAAGCCGCCCTCCAGGCCCGCCACCGTGCGCGGGGCACCGCCGGTGAGCAGCTCGGCGCCTTCCTTCTTGCCGATGTCGATGTAGGAAAGGATCTTCTCGTACTGTTCGTTGCTCGCCTGTGCGCCGATCATGGTCGCCGGGTCCAGCGGGTCGCCGCCGACGATGGCCCGGGTCCGCTCGATGCAGCGGGCCATGAACTCCTCGTAGATCGAGGCGGGGACCAGAGCCCGGGACGGCGAGGTGCATACCTCGCCCGAGTTGAGGGCGAACATCACGAAACCCTCGACGGCCTTGTCCAGGAAGTCGTCATCGGCGGCCATCACGTCCGGCAGGAAGATGTTCGGGCTCTTGCCGCCGAGTTCCAGCGTGACCGGGATGATGTTCTCGCTCGCGTACTGCATGATCAGGCGGCCGGTCGTGGTCTCCCCGGTGAAGGCGACCTTGGCGACGCGAGGGCTGGACGCGAGGGGCTTGCCCGCCTCGACGCCGAAGCCGTTGACGACGTTGACCACACCCGGCGGCAGCAGGTCCGCGATCAGTTCCACGACCAGCAGCAGGCTGACCGGCGTCTGCTCGGCCGGCTTGATGATCACGCAGTTGCCCGCCGCCAGTGCCGGAGCCAGCTTCCATGTGGCCATCAGGATCGGGAAGTTCCACGGGATGATCTGGCCGACCACGCCCAGCGGCTCGTGGAAGTGGTACGCGACCGTGTCCGCGTCGATCTCGGCGACGCTGCCCTCCTGCGCGCGCACCACCCCGGCGAAGTAGCGGAAGTGGTCGATCGCCAGCGGTATGTCGGCGGCCAGTGTCTCGCGGACCGGCTTGCCGTTCTCCCAGGTCTCGGCAACCGCGATCTTCTCGAGGTTCTCCTCCAGCCGGTCCGCGACCTTGTTGAGGATGTTGGCTCGTTCCGTGGCCGACGTACGACCCCACCGGTCGGCCGCGGCGTGCGCAGCGTCCAGGGCGAGCTCGACGTCGGCCGCGGACGAGCGGGCGACCTCGCAGAAGACCTTGCCGTCCACCGGCGACGGATTGCCGAAGTAGCGGCCCTCGACCGGGGCGACCCACTCCCCGCCGATGAAGTTGTCGTATCGCGGGGCGAAGGCGACGATGCTGCCGTCCGTTCCGGGCTGCGCGTACACCATGGCGGCTCTCCTCGGTGACGTGAAGGGTGAGTGCGGTTCCACGACGCCGTGGCGTCGTGGTGCGCCCCACCATGGGCCCGGAAGGTTGGTGGGAGGTTGGCGTCGGCCGCCCGGGGTCCCCGACCGTGCACCGTTGAGTCCGGTGACTGCTCCTGCCTCTACAGCCAGTCGTGTTCGCGGGCGTAGCGGGCCGCTTCGTGACGCGTACGGGTCTGCGTCTTCTGCATCGCGTTGGAGAGGTAGTTGCGCACGGTGCCCTCCGCCAGGTGGAGCTGGGCGGCGATGTCGGCGACCGAGTACCCGTGGCCGGTGGCCCGCAGTACGTCAGTCTCGCGGTCGGTGAGGGGGCAGTCGTCGATGAGGGCCAAGGCGGAGACGTCCGGGTCGATCCATCGCCGGCCCGCGTGCAGGGCCTTGATGACCGAGGTGATGTGATCCGGGTCCGCGGACTTGCTGACGAAGCCCTGCACCCCCAGCTTCAGCGCCTTGCGGAGCACCCCTGGCCGGGCATGGCGGGTCAGCATCAGGATCACCTGGTCCGGCAGGACGTCACGGATCCGCGTCACCGCGCCGAGACCGTCCACATGCGGCATCTCGAGGTCGATGACGAGTACGTCCGGACGGTGGCGCAGCGTCGCCCGCACGGCGGCCTCGCCGTCGTCGGCCTCGGCGAGCACGGTGATCTGTCCCTCCAGCGGGAGCAGCGACGCGAGCGCCTTGCGGAGCAGAGCCTCGTCGTCCGCGAGTACCACGGTGGTCATCGGTCGTCCTTACGCGTTGTCAGGAGGTGGCGCCGGAGCGAGGTGCAGGGAACGCGGCGGCCGTCAGGAACCGTCCGTCCTTCTGTTCCACCAGCAGTTCTCCGCCGTTGTCCACGACCCGCTCCCGGAGGGCGGCGAGCCCTCGCAGCTCGGGTAGCGGCGTGTCCGGCACCCCGTCGTTGACGACGGTGATGCCCGACCGCGAGAGAGTGATCCACACCTCGTCGGCCTGCGCGTGCCGGAGGATGTTCGTCGTCGTCTCACGGAGTACCTGCCCGAGCAGTTCGCCCGGACGGCCGTCGAACCCGTCCGCACGGTCGACGTGCACGCGGATGCCCGCGGCTTCGAACAGGTTCTTCGCGTTCTCCAGTTCCGCCGAGAGGTTGAGCCTGCGCTGTGCGTAGGCGAGCTCCTTGGTCTGGCTGATGGTGTCGGCGACCAGGGCGTGCACCTCTCGCAATTCCTCCTCCACCCGCCCTGTGTCGCTGTGCAGCAGCCTCTGCGCCAGTGCGATCTTCAGCTTCACCACGTGCAGGGTGTGGCCCTGGATGTCGTGCAGGTCACTGGCGAACCGAATGCGTTCACGGGCGACGGCCAGCTCGGCCTCCCGTTCGCGCGCCTCCTCCAGGTCCGCGACCACGTCGTAGAACCGCTTGTTGGGAAACATCAGCCCGGTCAGCGCCGCGGTGACGCCGACAGGGACGATCAGGTACTTGATCAGATCGCCGGAGTCGTAGCCCTCGGTCCACAGCTTCGCCGTACCCACCGCGGCCACGAAGCCCGACAGCAGCACCGCTGCCGCGCCCCGGCGGTGTCGCAGCTGCGGGATCACGTGGGCGCCCACGAACGAGATGCCGTAGAAGGCCGTGCCGCTGTCGATCAGGAGCGCGCCGACCGGCCAACACCGGCGCGGCGACGGCCAGGCAGGGGGCCGCCACGCGTGAGAGGTCGCCCGCCGCCCACCGCGCGAAGGTCACCACCGCCGCGGCCACACCGAGACCCAGCACGACGGCGTGCCACCAGGTCCGGGAGTCCATCGCGACCAGCAGCACACCCGTGGCGACGATCAGCGGGAGGATCATCACGAGATTGAGTCGGTACAGCCGTCCCTGCGCCTGCTCGGGCTGACCGGACACCGTCCGGGCCGGCGTCACCGGTCACCACCGGGCGGCCGGGTCAGCAGGATGCGCAGGGGGCTGGCGTGCATGGTGAGCTCTCCGGGATCGAACAGAATTGTCTCCAGTATCGAGCCGGCACCGTGCTGTCACCAGTGACACCGTGTCATGCCTCCCGGAGGAAGTCTGTCACGCGGGGTGATGACATGGCGGCACTGCCGACCGGGGGGAGAGTTCGCCGAGGATCGGTGCCATGACCACTGCACCTGTCATCGACGTCGACCGTCTGAATGTCACATACGGTGACTACCACGCCGTGAAGGACCTGTCCTTCCAGGTGGAACGCGGGGAGCTCTACGCACTGCTCGGCACGAACGGGGCGGGGAAGACCTCGACCCTGGAGATCATCGAGGGCCACCGCACGGCCACATCGGGTTCGGTGCGTGTCTTCGGACAGAGCCCGCGTGACCGGCGAACCGTGCGGCCCCGGATGGGCACCATGCTGCAGGAGAGCGGCTTCTCGCCCGACCTGACCGTCCAGGAGACGGTCCGGCTCATCGGGAAGCTCTCCCGGCGCTCGGACAGGACCGACCGGGTGCTCGGCCTCATGGACCTCACACGCAAGGCGGGAACGAAGGTCTCCCAGCTCTCCGGTGGCGAGAAACGGCGCCTGGACTTCGCCACCGCCGTGTACGGGTCGCCCGAGCTGATCTTCCTCGACGAGCCGACCACCGGCCTGGACATCCAGTCCCGGGACGGACTGTGGGACGTCGTGGACAAGCTGCGCGAAGACGGGACCACCGTCGTCCTCACGACGCATTACCTGGAGGAGGCCCAGCAGCGCGCCGACCGCATCGGGCTCATGCACGCGGGGACGCTCCACCTGGAAGGGACCGTCTCCGAGCTGACGCGGACACTGCCGGCCGTGATCCGCTTCTCCCTCCCGGCCTCGGCGCCGACGCTGCCGTTGCCCGCCACCTCCGAGGGCGACGGGACCTTCCGCATCGAGACCACCGACCTCCAGGACGACCTCTACGTCCTCCTCCACTGGGCGCGGACCGAGACGGTGCGGCTGCGGGACCTCGAATCGGGGCCGACCCGGCTCGACGACGTCTTCCGCGCCATCGGCAGTGACTGAACCTCCTCCGGAACCTCCCAAAGGACCTGCACCATGCTTGCCATAGCGCTCAGCGAACTGATCCAGATCTTCCGGAACCGGCTGGCACTGATCACCAGCTTCATCATGCCCGTTGCCGTCTGCGCCTTCTTCATCAGACAGCACGAGCAGTTCGCGGCACTGGGGAGCCTCGGTTACATCGCGGCGGTGGTGATCTTCACCGTCGGAGTGTTCGGCCTCTACGCCGGTACGGTGACCACGCTGGCCGCACGCCGGCAGAACCTCTTCCTCAAGCGGCTGCGCTCCACCGCGGCCGACGACGTCGGCATCCTCTGCGGTCTGCTGCTGCCGATCACCCTCATCGTGCTGGTCCAGATCGTCGCGATCCTGTGCGTACTGGCCGTGGTCACCGGTGCACCGGCCGACATCCTCCTCCTCGCGGCGGCCGTGTTCCTGTCCCTGGTCATGATGCTCGGCCTGGGGCTGGCCACGGCCGGACTGACGAACTCACCCGAACAGGCCCAGATCACCACGCTGCCCATCAGCCTCGGAGTCATCGCAGTCGTGAGCTGGGTGGGAATCGCCGGCACCGAAGATCTCACGCTGCTCAAGCGGCTGCTTCCCGGTGGGGCGGCCACCGAGCTCGTCGGCAACGCCTGGCACGGCGGCGTGGCCGTCGCGGACTCCTTGCCCCTGCTGGCGCCCATGCTGGGCTGGATCGTCGTCGCCGTCGCGCTGGCCTCACGGCTCTTCCGCTGGGAACCGCGCCGCTGAGGTCCATGGGCTGTATGTGCCGGCTCCGGCTCCCGGGGGAGCTCCCTCCCGGAGCCTGGACCTACAACGCGCAGGCCAGCCGGCCCGCCGCTATCGCCCGGCGCGCGTCCCCCGGGTCGAGCAGGCGCAGCGCGTGCTGGTGGACCTCGGCGTCGTACGGTGCCCGTTCGCCGTAGAGCAGGGCGTGTTCGGGGCGGTCGCTCGTCAGGACCACCTCGCGTACGGCGACCTCCAGATGGGTGCGCCACTCCTCGATGCCGGGAGCCTGGGACCGGGGGAGCAGCGGGCCGCGGTACAGACGCAGGGCCGTGTCCGCGTCGCCCGTCCGCAGCGCACGCAGGACGTCGACGGCGTCGCAGGAGACCGGTGCGGTGAGTGCGTAACGGCGGGTGGCGACACCGCCGCCGAGGGCTCGGCGCAGGTGGGAGATCTCCGCCTTGAAGGTCGAGACCGTGACGGGCCGGTCGCCGTACAGGGACTCGCGCAGCCGCTCCGGGGCGTATCCCTCGGGTTGCAGCGCCAGCAGGGTCAGGATCTCCAGCTGCCGGGGGCGCAGACCGAGCCGGGCACCCGCGCGTACGGCGTTCTCGGTCCCGAGCGCGCGTACGGCGTTCTCGGTTCCGAGACAGGTCAGGCGCAGCGTGGGGGAGTCCGCCGGGACCAGGGAGGACGCCCCATTGCGCAGGCCGGCTTCGATGGCGGACACGAGGCCCCGCACGGTGGCCATGGCGAGGGGATGCGAGCGGTCCCAGGTCGTGGACAAGTCCAGGACCCCCAGGACGCTTCCGTCGGGGCCGTGGACGGGGGCGCAGTAGCAGACCCAGCCGTGCAGAGCCGTCACCAGGTGCTCTGCCGAGAAGACGGTGCTCGGGCGGCCGGTGCGCAGGGCGAGCGAAAGGGCGTTGGTTCCCATGGCCTGCTCGTCCCACCGCCCGCCGGGGGCGAAGTTGACCTGTTCCGCCCGTCGCCGCATCGTCCGCCCGCCGCCCGTCCACAGAATCGTGCCGGACGCGTCGGTGACGGCGCTGACGAACCCGGCGTCCTCCGCGACACTGCGCAACTCGTGCGCGAGAGCGTCGACCGGACCGCGCAACGGTGATCCGCTCCACCGGTGGTGCACCGCGCCGTCGCCCGTCTCGGGAGCGCTCGCCCGCGCCGGGTCCACGCTGGCCAGCGAACGGACCCAGGACGCGGTCACCTCATCGCTGAGGATGTGGCCGGTCCGGGGAGGCGAGCCCGGGCCCTTCAGGTGCGGAATCAGGCGAGACCACTCTTCCTCCAGCGTGGCCCTGCGCTGCGCGAGGTCACCACTGTGTGACATCTCGTCCCCCATCGTCTAACGGGCACCACCGTCGTGGTCCGAGGAAGGCATGGGCACGCCCGGCCCGGCCTCCGACGTGCTGCCAGTGTGGCCCGTGCGTCCCGCCGGGCGCCATGGTGGCGTACGTACCCGGGCGCGGGCTCGCGTATACGGCGCCCGCGTGCGCCCGTGGAGGGCGTACCCGTACCCGGAAGGCGGCTTCGGGATCGGTCGTGTCGCGTCGTCAGCACCGCCGAGGGTCTGTTGTCGCAGCGCGACCGTCCAGGTGCCGTGCCCGTAGCGCGGGTCTTCCGACGTCCGGGGGTCATCCGAAGAGTGAGCGTGCTCCCGGGCTGCCGGCCCTGAAGCGTTGGCCTGCTGCGATCTCCTCGCCGACCACGGACCAGATGGTCTCGTCGTCCTGGAACGGGAACGGGTCGATGCTGCTCGTCTCCTCGCGGATACGCTCGACCTCCCGCTCCAGGCGCTCGTAGCCGGCTTCCTCGCCGCCGTCGTGGCTGAAGGTGAACTCCTCCAGCAGGCGCTGGAACCGGAAGGTGACCTGGACGAGGGACGAGACGTCCGCGTGGAGCTCCCGTGCGCCCTCCTCGTCGAGATCGAAGGCGTACACCGCGCCTGAACCGGAACCCGGAGTGGAAGCAAGAGCGAGGTGTGCGTCGAGGAGCCACCCGATGACAGGCCAATCGCCCGCGCCATCGGGGGCGTCCTCGAGGGTCTCGGCGTGGACGACGTCCTTGACGAGCGGCAGGCGGCCGCAGTCCTCTTCGAGCGCACGCAGTCGGAGCGTCCCGGTGGGGACGCCGACCGTCTGCAGGAGGCGTGCGCCCTCGGTGTCCGCGATGACGGGCGGGAAGGCGCCGGCGGGCAGGGTCGCGAGCCGGTCCTCGCCGAAGCAGTCGGCGAGTTCACTGCGGGAGATGTCGAAGAGCACTACCGGGACTCCGAACTCGGGGGCGGTACAGAGCGGTCAGCAGTCACAGGACGCTCTGATCGGTGTCTCTCCGCTGCTGCAGATCGAACGACGAATCCGAGGTGAGTCGCCCGACGAACGCGGCGAAATCCGTCGCCAAGGGCACCTCGGTGCGGTCGTCGGCGTCGAACCACGTGACGGACGGCTCGCCGTCATTCCCGCACGTCCGGTAGTCGAGAGCGATCCAGGAATGCCCGTCTCCGGAGAGCAGGACCAGAGCCGACGGCAGAGCCCATTCCTCGATCAGGTACGCCGAGTCCAGCAACGACAACTGGCCCTCGTGACGTCCGATCCCCATCAAGGCGTCGAGCGGAACGTGGTTCTCGCTCCACGACGTCGGCTCATCCGTGGGGAACGCGTTCCACGCTTCCGCCACCGGACCACCGTTCTGGACCAGCAGGATCTCGATCAACGAAGCCGGAAGGCGGACACCGAGCTGACGCTCGGCGACCTGAACAGCCGCGTCGGTCAACGGGGGCTGCACCCCGTACGTCCCCTCGCCCCAGAACGTCGCCTTCACCTCATCGAACACGGCCATGAGTGCATCCTACGGACCGCACCACGATGCCTCCGGGGCTGCCAGGGCGCGGCTGCTGGTGATCAGCCGATGTGGTGCCAGGCGCGCGCGTGACCGGTCGTGTTGCGTTGGCGCGCAGCATCGGCTCGGATTCGCAGGCACTGCGCAGGACCTGCGGATCGAGGTAGGCGGTGGTCAGCTCGGGTCGGTCCGCGCCCGCGTCGGTGAGCACGCCGCCCGTTCGGCCCCCGTACGGCACTGGAGCCGCAGACCTTCCAGCCCCTGTGGTGCCGGTGTTGTCCAGGGCTTGTGTGGGGAACCGAGCCCGCCCGATCAGAACGGAAGCGCGGTGCATGCCGGTGTCGGAGGCCGTCGGGCCGTCCCGTCAACTGGACGTGCAGCGCGGGTTGGTCACCCTCCACGGAATGCGAAATGCCCTGGTCAGAATCATAATTGAAGGCAGGGGGACCACCCCGAGGAGTCGCCATGCCGATGCTTCTGATCCGAGGCTTCTACGATGTCAAGGGCTCCCAGCCGGACGGGGACACGGTGGCTTTCACCGCCGACGACCCCGCCGAGTGGGACCTCGTGGGCGGTGGGCTCGGCCGCGCCGTCGACCACAGTGCCACGGGCCGTGCGAAGCTGCGGCTGGACGCGATCGACGCACTGGAGACGCACTACGGTGCCAACCGGGTCCACCAGCCCCTGCAGTTCGCCCACGCCGCACGTGACGAGTTGCTGAGCTGGATCGGTTTCACCGAGGTCCAGCGTGAGGGCGAAAGCGTGGTCGCCACCACCCCGGACACGGTCCCCGGCTTCGTCCTCACCCGGGGTACCGACGTCCACGGCCGGTGCATCGCCCTGGCGGGCCGGGGCGCACCCCCTGGGGAGAGCGGCCGGGAGATCGACGTCGACCCCGCCGTGCTGAGGACGACGCTCAACCACCACATGCTCACGGTGGGCCTGGCCTACCCGACGTTCTATCGCAGCCTGTTCACCAGCCTGCGCGCCGAGATGGCCACCACGTCCGCGCAGGCCCGGACACAGGGCCGGGGCCTGTGGCCGAGCGACGACACACTCACCGGCGTGAAGGTGGCCGGCTTGTCCACCCTGACGGACGACGCCGTGCTCCTGCCGAAGCTCTTCCGCCGCCTGGTGGACTACCTGAACCTCGGCACGCCGCCGATCGCCTGTTTCCCCGCGTTCCTGGCAGGTGTGGGGGACCGGTTCTCCATCCTGTCCACGGGTGAACGCTGCGTGGGACTGCACCGGGTCGTGGAGACAACGAACGGCGCGACCGTGCGGATGATCCGCCCGCCCGAGGACCTGCTGTTCGAGGACTCCTGAGACTGGCCTGAGACTGGGAGGCCTCGGCCCGCCGTCTCACCCCCTCAGCGGTCCGCCCTCCCGTGACTGCTCGTAGAGGCCGGCCGCCTCGGCGAGGAGCCGGCCCAGCGGAGTTCGAGCGAGGCGTCGTCGCGGTCCAGGCGCGCGGGGGGCACCGGCACCAGCCCCGGCTTTGAGAGCGACGATACGGCGCTGGAAGAACCGGACGGTTGAGGCAATTCCGCATCCGGCGGGTCTCCGCGGCAGTCAGAGATCGTCTCGATTGGTGATCAATCAACGCTCCGTCACGCTGGAACGGGCTGTCGGCGGACAATCCGCGTGCACCGGTTGATCAGGGTGGGGAACACTGTGCTGATGAGCTCTGCAGCCTCCCGGACAGCGCAGGAACGGGCCCTTCGGCATGTCGCGGAACTGGCGTCGGGCCCTCCGATGGACCCGGCATTGCGGGTGACCCTCAACTTCCACCCGGACCGTCTGCTGCACGGCAAGCCGATCCTGGACGCCATGTTCGAGGTCGGCGTCTACCACTCGCAGTTCGTCACGAGGACCAGCAACGGCGGTCTGACCGCGCATCCAGGCGGCGACCGGTGGCGTTGGGAGAGCCGGATCTTCGACGGGGCGTACGACGAAGCGGCCGCTCATGAGCGGCCGGTCTACGGGGCGTTGAACTTCCGCGGCAAGCCGGTCGGCGGGGCACCGCGGTTCGGCTCGGCCCACTTCCGGCTGACGGCCCATACGCTGACGCGGAGCACGTTCTGCTACCCGGACAGTTTCCTCGAACCGTCGGATTTCGGTGTCGCCGCCCGCATGGGGCTTATCGAGCTAGCCCGCGCCGATCGTCAGGACGAGCTTGACGACTACATCGAGGCGCAGGTTCACGGCCCGGTCCAGTTGCAATGCGATGTGGAGGCGCTGGTGCTGGACCCCTGTTACCGAGGCACGACGGTCGAGGTCGCGGCTCTGCGTCTTGGCTGCCCGGTGGAGTGGCACCCCGGCTTCCGCCTCGGGGTTGAAGAACTCCGATGTCACCCCGACTACCGCGGTCAGGAATACGTCGACTTGGGCACGCAGATCGCGGTCGACGGCATGCTCGATCCGCGGATCATCGGGGACTCTGCACGTGCCGGCCTCTATGACCCCCAGGCGGTCAAGAAGGTGTGGCACTACCTGGCGCGATTCGGGGCCCCCTGGAAGGCCGCGGACAGATCGGTGGCTCCGGCACCGCCGGAGGGGGCTGTACTCGATGGCCTTCGTTGAGGGGCTGGTGCCGTAGGGGCTGTGGGATTTGTTCCGGGCTCTGAGACCGCAGAGGTGCGGTTCAGCGGTCGGTGCGACCGGTCCCCGGCGCGGACGTGGCGGACGGCATCGGGGGCAGTCCGGCCGCGAGGTCCGGCACCAGGACGGGCTCCAGCCGGACCTGCTCCCGGTGGGTGAGGTACCGACTGAGCTCCGACGGCCGGTATGCGGCGTCACGCTCGTACCGCTCCCTGGCCGGGACTGCCAGGAACTCGTTCCCGTCGGGCTCGTTCCTGTCGCTCACCGCGCTGCCCAGCGGCCGGTGGTAGGCCTTGGCCAGCCGGTACATCCGCGTCCGCGACTCGTGCAGCTCACCAGCGCCGTCCGGCTCCACCCGGAAGGCCACGCTCTGGTGTGGCCTCATCCTTTCCGGCCCGGCTGCGCTGAGCGCCTCGTCGTCGAACTCCAGCCCGTAGCGCCGGGCCTGGTCGACCATCCACAGCAGGGCGATGTCGGACAGCCCCGCTTCCGCGTACCCGCCACCGACATCGCAGTGCACCCCGGCGAACCAGACCTGCTTCAGCTCCTGTCCCTGCCTGGCGGCGTCGGGCCGCTGGTGCCACAGCGCCGGTCGGAACGCCGAACGCTTCTCGTCGATGGCCAGCGCGTGGAAGGCCCCCTCGACCCAGCCGCTCAGCTCGGTGTCGTGGAACGCCCAGCGGCGGTTGAACCCGTTCACCGCCGCCTGGAGCGGAGCGGCGTCCGGCAGGGGTATGCCGAGCGCACCCACGGTGTCCCACACCCCGATGAAGCGGATTGCCGTCTCGTAGGCGTACGAGCGGCGGAACAACGTGGATGCCGCGCCGTTCGGATGCTCGGTCCGATCGCGGTAGAGGGACCACGCGGCCTGCGCGCGGTCGGCGTGCTCCCGCCGGAGGATGCCACTGTTACGCACCAGCCCCGACAGGCTACGGGCGGTGAACGCGCCCCGGCTGAAGCCCAGGAGGAACAGCTCGTCGCCGGGCTCGTACGTCTCGACGAGGAACCGGTAGGCGTCCGCGACGTTCCGGGAAAGCCCCACGCCGAAGGCACCGCCCCGGAGCCGTTCCCACTGCTGGGTACCGACTCCGCCGTGGTAGTAGACCCGTTGGTCCTTCCCGCCGGCGGACCCTTGTCGCACTGTCAGGGCGACCTTGGCGACGTTCGTCTTGCTCGGCTGGTCGGCGAAGTTCCATGTGCCGTCGCAGCAGACGACCAGACGCTTGGCCATGACCATCCCTCCTCGCGAGGGCGTGCAGCGAACACAAAGGCGTAAAACACCACTTCCATGTTTCCACCACCTGTAGGGCCCCGCCATCCGTGGGCTCCGGCGGTCATGGCGGCCGGTCGCGGCCGACGCGCACCGACCGCAGTCGCGCCTCTGCTGTGGTCGCGTGCCCTCTGTTGGCGCTGCTGTTGTCAGCCGAACTGCTCAACCGTGCTTTGCAGTGGCGACGCCTCCACGCTGCCACATTTCATCGTTCCCATATTCTGCCGTGATCTCGGCCGCCCCCTGCGCCGCGGTGAAGGGCGCCAGATCCAGGACGGGCACGTAGATGACGTCCGGATGTGAGTAGAACACGGTCGCCGAGCGGGCCAGGAATGAGATGCCCCGGCCGGCCGCGACATGCTCGAAGCGTTTCGTCCACCCCGCGCGCCAGGTACCCGGCGTTGGGCGGTGTGGAGCGAGACCACGCGCAGGCCGGCCTCGTCGACGGGAAGCCCCGGCTGGGACGAGGACGGGGCGCTGGGTGCCACTCGCTCCTCCGGCCGAGTCGTCAGCTCGATGCTTTGCGGGGCGGCGGAGGCGCCCCGGCACGCGGTACGGCACGGCGCCGGGGTACTGCGTGCTGCCTGCTGGTGGTCGGCGCAGGCAGGGTCTGAACGGAATCCCGACGTTGGCACGGTCGGCATGTGCGCGTCATGGGAAGTTCTCCTGCGCGAAGACCGGTCGGTGAGGGTGGCGGTGGCCGTACCCGTACGAAGGGCGTGGCCGTCGTCCCGCGACGGAGAGGATTTCCCCTATGAGATCGCGCCTGCACAGAGCGCTCACGGCCGCCGTACTGGCTGCCGCTGCCTGCGCCGGACTCCTGACGGCCTCGCCCGCCTCGTCTGCTGGGAACGGGCCCGGCCACGGGCCCCGGCACTTCGACCTCCAGGCTCACCGGGGCGGGCTCGGGCTGACGGTGGAGAGTACGCTCGCCTCCTTCTCGCGCGGGCTGGAGGTCGGGGTGAGCACCCTGGAACTCGATGTGCAGATCACCGAGGACAAGCGGGCGGTGGTCACCCACGACCGCCGCATCTCGGCGGCGAAGTGCCGGGACACCGGGCCGGTGGCGGCAGGGGACCCGGAGTACCCCTACGTGGGCAAATACATCGTGAACCTGTCGCTGGCCCAGGTGCGGACCCTGGACTGCGGTACGCAGACGCTGCCGCAGTTCCCGGGGCAGCGGCCGAGTCCGGGGGCCCAAATGCCGCTGCTCACGGAGGTCTTCGACCTGGTCGAGGAGCGCAAGGCGCACCGGGTCGGACTGAACGTGGAGACGAAAGTCGAGGCGGGGGCCCCGCACGAGACGGCGCCGCGCGAGGACTTTGTCCAGGTGGTGGCGCGGGAGGTGCGCGCCTCGGGGCTGGCCCGGCGGGTCACGGTGCAGAGCTTCGACTGGGGGGCGCTGATGCGGATGCGCCAGGTCGCGCCCGAACTGCGCCTCGTCGCGCTCACCAACGGCAACCAGTTCCTGCAGCCCGGGCAGCCCGGTGGCTCGCCCTGGCTGGGCGGTCTGGACATCGACGACTTCGGCGGCGACCCGGTGGCGGCCGTCGCCTCCTTCGGCGCGGACGCCTTCTCCCCCGTGCACGGCTCACCTCAGGACGGCAAGGTCACCGATTCCGGTTATGTCCCCTACACCACGCAGGAGTTGGTGCGTCGAGCGCACGACGCCGGGATCAAGGTGATCCCGTGGACCGTCGACGACGAGGCGACCATGCGCAAGCTGATGGACGACGGAGTGGACGGGTTGATCACTGACTACCCGGACCGCCTGCGTGCGGTGATGGCCGAGCGTCGCCTGAAGCTGCCCAAGCGGTATGCCGCGCCACCGCTCGTGCCGCAGAACTGAGCGCCTTGCCGGCCTCCAGCAGAACGCCATCGCCGCATCGGCTCTGGAGACGTCACCGAAGCCAGATTCGCCCGCCAGGCCGGAGGCGACCGCATGACGTCCAGAAACCGCTCGGAAAGTAGCCGACCTCGTACGTCCGGGGCCGTTCCTGCCGATGCAGGCGCGGCCCCGCTGGAGTTCAGACCGCTGACCTCAAAACCGTCCGCCGGCACCTGAAGTCCTACCGCCACGGCACGCTCCCCACGAACACTCCGTTGCCCCACATGGCCGTCCGCCGGGTCACCGACTGGATCATGCGACCCCGGAATGCCTCACCGGCACCGAGCGTAAATGCCTCGACGACTCCGACCGAAGTACCGCGCCGGCCGCAACCGTCCAGTACGCCCGCCACCTGGCACTCATGGTGTGCGAACGGCGCGATGGGCCCCTGGCCCTGGACATCTAGTGCCGTATCAAGCAACGTTCGCCCCCTCTCGCGGGGTTGGGTGCCGCTGCCGGGTGCGTAGTGTCGCGGCATGCATTCACATCGGGTTTTCGAGAACCCTCCGGCCCTGCCTCATGTCGTGGTCGTCGAAGTGTTGGAGCGGGCGCTCAAGGACCGGGGGCATGAGTCCGAGGCAGCGAGCGTGCTGGTCGGGACCGCGTTGAACGACGAAGAGCGGACGTTCGTCGAGCACTGGTGCGTGGAGGTGGGGACACGGGCCGTGCCAGGAAGTCCTCTGCTCGGGCTTGCCGGCCTGTGCCTGGGACATACCGCTCGGCGCTTCGGTCGTCTCAGCGATGAGGCTTTGGCGCTGGCTGAGTCTTTGGCGGCACGTGCTGAAGCGGACCCGACGGAGGTGGACGGGCGGGCACTTGACGGCTTTGACGACGTCAGGAGCTTCCTGCACCTGTGGTGAGTCTGGCTGATGCAGCCGAGCTCAGGCGATGTTCGCTCTGGCCACGAGGTCGTTGAGGCGCTTGTCGGTGGCATGCTTGTTCCGCCAGATGATGTAGCGGCGGATCATGCTGCCCTGTTCCTTGTGAGTGGCATGGTCGGTTCCGTCGAGAGCGAAGTAGCGTAGGGCGGTGAACTGGGCCTCGATGCGGTTGAGCCAGGAACTGTTGGTCGGGGTGTATGCGATCTCGACGTTGTTCGCCGCGGCCCAGTCGCCGACTCGCTGGCACCTCTTCGTGGTCAGGTGCGGGGAGAAGTTGTCACAGACGATCGCGATCCGCACTGATGGCGGGTAGAGCGTGCGCAGGTAGCGGCAGAATTCCAGGAACTGGGTGCGCTTCTTGACTGGCTTGATGTGCCGTAGAGCCTGTCTTTGCCCAGGTCGTAGGCGGCGAACAGGTGCCGTACTCCGTCGTAGCGGTTGTAGGTCGCTCGCCGTCTGCGGCGTGGCGCACGGTCGGGGTCCTTGTTCTTGCCGCTGAGTTCGGCCCACTGCCGGCCGGGGTGAGGCATCAGATTGAGCGGCCCGAACTCGTCGGTGCAGAAGATGACTTCCGGCTCGCCACCCTCGGGTATGACCTCGCCGTCGGCGATCGCGTAGAGGTGTTCGACCCGCGCCTTCTTGGCCGCGTAGTCCGGATCCCGAGAGGTCTTCCAGGTCTTCAGCCGTTGAAAGGAGACTCCCTCCTCGCGGAGCAGAGTGCGCAGGCCCTCGTGGCTGATGTCGTCGACCACCCCCTCGGCGACGAGGAAGTCCGCCAGTTTGGTCAGGCTCCAGGTCGAGAACGGCAGGTCGTGTTCGGCCGGCTTGGACTTGGCGATCTTCTTGATCTCGCGGCGTTCGGGCAGGGTGAAGGTCTTCGGCCGACCGCCGGAGTACTTCGGATACAGCGACTCGAAGCCGTCGGCGTTGAAGTTGTGGATCACGTCACGCACCCGGTCGTCACTGGTGAACGACACCTCGGCGATCTTCGCCACTGGCATGCCCTGCGCGGACAGCAATACCATCTGGGCCCGCCGCCAGGTCACCACCGAACCGGTGCCCCTGCGGATGATCCGTAGCAGCCGCCGACCCTCGTCATCGTCGATCTCACGTACGCGTACTCGTTCTGCCACCCGCACACCGTGACAGCCGTCCGGCATCCGGCCACAGACCCCGGACGGCGCGTCACATCACAACAGGGCAAACGTTCACTGCTACGGCACTAGATCGCCGGCGTCCGCCTCGACGGCCAAGACGGTCGGCGAGAACTCCGCACCCTGGCCAACGGCCTACGACGTGACGACGCAGCCGTCCAGGGAGCCTTGGCCACCACCTACACCTCGGGTGCAGTCGAAGGCAACGTCACCAGAATCAAGCTGTTGAAGAGACAGACGTACGGGCCGGCCCGGCGAGCTCTCCGGCCGTCACTTCCTGACCTCCTTCTCGTTCAGGACGTAGGGCGGTGCGCGTTGCCCGAGCGGCCCGAAACCGACGATCGGTCGGCCCCGATGCGCACAGGCGACGGCCGGACCGGCCGGGTGGGGCGCGTACCCGGCGCATGGGAGCTTGTCGTGATCTCTGTGCAGAGCGGGAGTGCGCGGGCGCACGCCGGGGGATTTCCGAAAGTGCGCTGTTCAAATCAAGTGGTACCCGCATCATTGGGACATCGCGTGGCTGAATATCTCAGCCCATGGCTGATGGCATATTCCTCGGGCGGGTGCTCCTCCTCCTCGACGATTCGATACTTGTGAGTAACCAGGCGAACAGTCGTCTTTCGTGGTCTCGGGTCCTCTAATGTGATTGGCGTGCGGGCGGAGCCGGGTAATCTCCGTATCGGTCCTGGGTGGCTCAGCGCTACGTGGAGGCGTGACGAATCGCCGTTCCGTATGTCCGGCGCCGCGCTGTGGGGGTGTAGGGGTCCGGCGGATTCTCGCGGAAGTGACCGACGCGGAACGCCGGGGTACAACTGATGGACGTGTCGTGGAAAGAGTGAGAACAAGTGGGGGAAGGCCGTGACTAATCCTTTCGATGACGAGGCGGGCCGGTTCGTGGCGCTCGTGAACGACGAGGGCCAGTACTCGCTGTGGCCCGCGCATCTCGAGGTTCCGGGCGGCTGGCGTGCCGACGGGCCGGAGGGCTCACGTCAGGAATGTCTGGACGTGATCGAGCGGGCCTGGACGGACATGCGGCCCGCCAGCTTGGTGCGGCTGACGAGGGACGACGCCCGGTAGACCGGTGGTAGGGCCGCCAGAGGGCGCCTGTGAGGTGTCCTCGGCCGAGCAGTATGGGGGCACTCCGATTTGATCAATTCCGCTCTCGTGTGAGCAGGATTGATCAAATCGCGAGCAGATGTCCGCTCATCTTGCGCCTAAATGCTCGTGCGTCTTTCGTTTGGTGTTCAGTCATTCGGCCGTCCTGCGGGCTCCTCCGCTTAGCTGAGTCGACGCGTTCTCCTGTCGGGGCGGTATGCCAGTATGCGATCCCGGCCGCGCCCAACACCGAGCGCGCGGTGTCGTATTTCTCCGCTTCCTCCTGCCCCGGCGTCGGCGTCGACGATCGGTGCACTGGCGTGGTCGGTTCGCCCGGCCCTTCTTCACCGTCCCCGAAAACTCTCCCCAAAGGTGTGGACCGGCATGCAGGAAAATCGTTCTCTCCTCACGGATGCGGCTTCCGAAGACTTTCTCGAGCTGACCACGGCACAGCAGGGAGTCTGGTACGGGCAGCTCGTCGATCCGGACAGCCCGAAATACAACATCGGGGAATGCTTCGAGATCCACGGTGACCTCGACGAGCAGTTATTCGCAGCCGCGGTCGGGCGCGGCGCTGCCCTGTGCGACAGTCTCAACCTCGAGTTCGTCGCCGACGGGGAGACCGTGCGTCAGCACGTCATCCGCCGCCCCGCGGCCAACACGGGCCGGCTCCACGTCGTCGACCTGTCGGACACCGACGATCCCGCCGCCTCGGCCGAGCGTTACATGGCCGACGAGATGCGCACCGTCGACCGGCTCGACGCCCCGCACCACCACTTCGCGCTGCTGCGTCTCGGCGGTCGGCTGCACTACTGGTACGTCCGCTTCCACCACATCGCCGTCGACGGTCTCGGCGGTGCCGTCTTCGGCCGCCTCGTGGCCGACCTCTACGGGCATGCCGCCCGAGGCGAGGACATCTCCGCATCAGGGCTGCCCGCGGCACCCCTGCGCGAGCTCATAGCCGACGAGGCGGCCTACCGTGCCTCGGAACGCTTCGACGCCGACCGCGCCTATTGGACAGGCAAGTTCACCGGCCGGGCAGGCACAGGCGTGGCGGGGACGGCGGATTCCGGTGCCGGTGCCCGGACACGCGCCGGAACCGCGCTCATCCGTCGGCGTACCGACGCTCCCACACCGGACGCGGCAGGGGTGGACGTCCGGATGCACACGGGGGAGACCCTTCCCGTCACCGTGCTCGACGACCTGCGCGCACTGGCGGCCGACCATCGGACGAGGTGGTCAGCCGTCCTCGTAAGCGCGGTCGCCGCCTACGTCGGCCGGGTCACCGGGGCGCAGGACGTCACCGTGGGCCTCGCGTCGAACGGCCGTCACGGCGGGCTGCGGCACATCGTCGGCATGACGGCCAACATCCTGCCGCTGCGGCTGTCCGTCACCGGCGATATGACGGTCGGGGCCTTGGTCCGTACCGTCGCTGCCGAGATGGGCGGCGCCCTGCGCCACCGGCGCTTCTCCCGAGAGCAGCTCGCCCGTGAGCTGAACATGAGCGACGGCGGGGCCCGCCTGACCGACGTCGTCGTCAACATCATGGGATACGACTTCGACCTCGACTTCGGAGGCAGCCCCGCGGCCTCCCGCGTCCTGTCAATCGGACCGGTCGACGACGTGTCCCTCTTCGTCTCCGAACGGGCCGAGGGCAAGGGGCCGTTGATCGGACTCGACGCCAATCCAGAGGTATACGACCCCGAGGACGTACGGCTGCTCCAGCAGGCGCTCGTGTCCTTCCTGACGGCCCTGGCCCGCGCGGACGCCGGCACGGCTCTTCGCGACATCCCGTTCCTCGACGACTCCGCGGCCGGGGCGCTGCTGAACCGAGGGTGTGGCACCTCCCTGCCCGCTGTGCCCGCGACCTCGGGCCTGCCGGAGGCGTTCGGCGCGCGGGCCCGGCTGACGCCCGACGCCCCGGCAGTGGTGGACGGCACTGCCGCGCTCTCCTACCAGGAGCTCGCGCGGACGGCCGGGGACCTCGCGGGCGCTCTGACCGGCTGGGGCATCGGCGCCGAGGACGGCGTCGGTGTCCTCGTGGGCCGGTCGGCGGCCGTGGTGGCCGCCACGATCGGCACGGCCGGCGCGGGCGCCGCCTACGTACCGATGGACGCAGCCTGGCCGGCCGAGCGGCTCGGCCGCGTCGCCGAAGTGGCCCGCCTCCGCGCCCTGGTCGTCGACGAGGCCGCCGCTGCCCGGCCCTGGGTCCAGGAGACGGCCGCCACTCTGCCGGTGATCGTCGTCGACGGTCTCGGAGCCGTCGTACGCGGCGCTCCGCCCCGGCCCGGACCGCTGCCGGAAGCGATCCCCGCCGGCCGGCTCGCCTACGTGATGTTCACCTCCGGCTCCACCGGCCTGCCCAAGGGCGTTGCAGTCACCCACGCCGACGTGATGGCCCTGGCCGCCGACACGGCCTGGAAGGACGGTGCGTGCGACGCCGTCCTGCTGCACTCGGCGTACGTGTTCGACGCCTCGACGTTCGAGATCTGGGTGCCCCTCCTGAACGGCGGCCGTGTGGTCGTTGCTCCCGGAGGCGTCCTCGAGGCGCCTGCCCTCGAAGAGCTGGTGGGTCGGCACGGAGTGACGGCGCTGTTCCTGACGACGGCGTTGTTCAACGTCGTGGCGGAGGCCGACCCCGCCGCGTTCGCGGGTCTGCGTCTTGTGGCCGCCGGTGGCGAGGCAGCCACCCCGGACCTGATGCAGCAGGTCGCCGCCGCCGCGCCCGGTACACGCGTCCTGCACGTGTACGGGCCCACGGAGACCACGACCTTCGCCACCCGTCACGAGGTGGCCCCCGGTATGCCGGGCGTACCGCCCATCGGCCGGGGCCTCGACGGGATGCGCCTGTACGTGCTCGACGGCGCCCTCGCATTGGTGCCGCCCGGCGTCGTGGGGGAGCTCTACGTCAGCGGCCACGGCGTCGCCCGTGGCTATCAGGGCCGTGCGGCGCTGACCGCCACCCGGTTCGTCGCCGACCCGTACGGCGCACGCGGGGCCCGGATGTACAGGACCGGTGACCTCGTCCGCTGGACCGCGCGCGGCGACATCGAGTACGTCGGACGCGCGGACGGGCAGGTCAAACTCCGCGGATTTCGCATCGAGCCCGGCGAGATCGAGAACACCCTGCACACCGACCCCGGTGTGCAGGCCGCCTGCGTCGTGGTCCGCGAGGACATACCGGGCGACCGGCGACTCGTCGCCTACGTCGTGCCCGCACCCGGAGCCGCGCCGGACGACTCCGCCCTGGCCCGCCGCGTGAGACGCGCCCTGCCCGCGTACATGGTGCCGTCGGTGTTCGTCCTCCTCGATGCACTGCCTCTGAACGCCAACGGCAAGGTCGACCGCCGCGCTCTGCCTGCCCCTCGCGCCGCCGCCACCACGGGCCGCGCCCCACGTACGGCACACGAGGAGGTCCTGGCCGGCCTCTTCGCCGATGTTCTTGGGGTCGACGCCGTCGGTATCGACGACAACTTCTTCTCCCTGGGCGGCCACTCCCTGCTGGCCACCCGCCTCACCGGACGCGTGCGGGCCGCCCTGGGCGCCGAAGTCGGTATGCGCACTCTGTTCGACCACCCCACGGTCGCCACCCTCGCCGCGGCCCTCGACACCACCCGCCCGTCCCGGCCGGCCCTCACACCGCAGCACAGGCCCGAAGCGGTGCCGCTGTCCTACGCGCAGCAGCGCTTGTGGTTCCTCGACCGGGCCGAGGGACCGGGCGACACCTACACCATTCCGCTCGTGCTGGAACTGGAGGGAGCCCTGGACGCGGAAGCCCTGCGCGGCGCACTCGCCGATGTGGTCGCCCGGCACGAGAGCCTGCGCACCGTCTTCGCCGAGCACGACGGTGTCGCCCGCCAGGAAGTCCTCGGCGCGTCCGCCGCCACCGCCCGCGTCCCCCTCGTCGTCGAACTGCCCCCGGCCGGGGAGAACGCCGACGCCTGGGCCGACAGCACGGTGCGCCGCCTGTCCGCGGTGCCCTTCGACCTCGCCGGTGACCTCGGCGTCCGCGCCCACCTGCTCCGCCTGGGCTCCGCCCGTCACATCCTGGTCCTGGTCCTCCACCACGTCGTCGCCGACGGCTGGTCCCTCGCCCCGCTCAGCCGCGACCTCGGAGCCGCCTACCGGGCGAGGTGCTCGGGTGGCAGCGCGCCCGACTGGCCCGAGCTGCGCGTGCAGTACGCCGACTACACCCTCTGGCAGCGCCGACTGCTCGGGGACGACGGCGACCCGGAGAGCCTGGGCGCACGCCAGCTCGCCTTCTGGCAGGAGGCGTTGCGTGGCGCTCCCGACCTGCTCGACCTGCCTCTCGACCGCCCCCGCCAGGCCGTCGCCGGCCACCGCGGCGGCGCGGTCCCCTTCGAGCTGCCCGCTCCCGCGCACGCCGCGCTCACCGGTCTCGCCCGCGCCACGGGCTGCACCCCGTTCATGGTGCTCCAGGCGGCCCTCGCCGTGACACTGCACGCCCACGGAGCCGGCACCGACATCCCGCTGGGCACGGCGGTGGCCGGAAGGACCGACGACGCTCTCGACGACCTGGTCGGCTTCTTCGTCAACACCGTCGTCCTGCGCGCGGACCTGTCGGGCGACCCGGCCTTCCGTGAACTCCTTCAACGGGTCAGGGACTTCGACCTCGCCGCTCTCGGCCACGCCGACGTTCCCTTCGAACGGATCGTGGAGGCGCTCAACCCCGAGCGGTCCGGCGACCACCACCCCCTCTTCCAGACGATGCTGGTCCTCCAGAACCAGGACCGGGCCGCGCTCGACCTTCCCGGCATCACGGTCCACGACCGGTCCCGGCACACCGGGGTCAGCAAGTTCGACCTCACGTTCTCGCTGACCGAGGCCACCGGGGACACCGCGGGCGGCATCGGCGGGTACCTGGAGTACGCCACCGACCTCTTCGACGAGGCCACCGCCCGCGCCCTGTGCGCCCGTTTCGCGCGGGTCCTTACCCTCGCCGTGACCGACCCGGACCGTACCGTCGGCGAGCTGGACCCACTCATGCCCGGCGAGCGGGAACGCCTCCTGGCTCAGGGACGCGGCGCGGAGCGTCCGCTCCCCGCCCGTACCGTCCCCGAAGCGGTCCGGGCGTGGGCCGTGCGCACGCCCCACGCGGTGGCCGTGCGCGACGCGCACACGAGCCTCACCTACGCCGAGCTCGACGCCCGTGCCGACGCACTCTCCCGCGTGCTGACCGAGCGGGGCGCGGGCCGGGAGGACCGAGTGGCCCTCGCCGCGCCGCCGTCCGTGGACACCGTCGTCGCCATGCTGGCCGTCCTGCGGGCCGGAGCCGCCTACCTGCCCGTCGATCCGGAGTATCCGCCCGCCCGCATCCGGCACATGCTCGACGACGCGGAGCCCGTCCTGCTGCTGACCACCACGGCGACCCACGCGGACCTGCCCGCCTGCGACATACCGTGGCTCGCCCTCGACGACCCGGCGACCCGGCCCGAGAACCCCGCCGGCGCCGGCACGCCCCACCCGGCGGACCCGGCCTACGTCATCTACACCTCCGGCTCCACCGGCCGGCCCAAGGGCGTCGTCGTCACGCACGAAGCGCTGGCCAACCACATGGACTGGATGGCGCGGCACCTGGACGTCACCCCGGAGGACCGGGTCCTCGCCCGCACGTCCAGCAGCTTCGACGCCTCCGTATGGGAGTTGTGGCTGCCGCTGACGAACGGCGCGGAAGTCTGTGTGCTGCCGGACGGGGCCAACCGGGACCCCCGTGCCCTCGTCTCCTGGATGAGCCGGTTCGACGTCACCGTCGCCCAGTTCGTCCCCTCGCACCTGGCCCTCGTCCTCACCGAGGCGGCAGACGCCGAGCCGCTTCCCGCGCTCCGTGCCGTCCTGTGCGGCGGCGAACCGCTGCCGCGGGCCCTCGCTCACGACATCGCCGGACTGTGGCGTGCCGAGGTGCACAACCTCTACGGGCCCACCGAGGCCACCATCGACGCCACCGCGCACCGCTTCGGCGGGCAGGGGGACGCCGGCGCGGTCTCCGAGACGGTGCCGATCGGCCGCCCCGTCGACACCATGCGCGCCTACGTCCTCGACGGCCGGCTCCGGCCCGTACCACCCGGCGTCACCGGGGAGCTCTACCTCTCGGGCCCCAACCTCGCCCGCGGCTACCTGGGCCGGCATGCGCTGACCGCCACCCGGTTCGTCGCGGACCCGTTCGGGTCCACCGGCGCCCGGATGTACCGGACGGGTGACCTCGTACGGTGGAACGGGCACGGTCTGCTCGACTACGTGGCCCGCGCCGACGACCAGGTCAAACTCCGCGGGTTCCGCATCGAGCTGGGTGAGGTCGAGGCCGCGCTGCTGGCGCGGCCCGGCGTCACGGCCGCCTGTGCCGTGATCCGGGAGGACGCACCCGGGCGGCGCCGGCTCGTCGCCTACGCCGTCGGCGGTGACCCGGCCGCGCGCCCCGCCGCCCTGCGCGACGCCCTCGCGGAGACCCTGCCCCACTACATGGTGCCCGGCGCCGTCGTCGTGCTGGACGACCTCCCGCTCCTGCCCAACGGCAAGGTGGACCGGCGGGCACTGCCCGAACCCGAGCCGGAGGGCGACGCCCCCGCCGGACCGGGGCGGCGCACGCTCCACGAGGATCTGCTCGCCGGGATCTTCGCCGATGTGCTGCACCGGCCCCGGGTGGGCCCGCACGACAGCTTCTTCGACCTCGGGGGGCATTCGCTCCTCGCCATGCGTGTCATCAGCCGAGTCCGCGCCGTCCTGGGCGCCGAGATCGACGTACGTACCCTCTTCGAGCACCCGACCGCCGGGGGCCTGGCCCGCGTCCTGGACACGCCCGGGCAGGCCCGCCCGCCGGTGGTGGCAGCGGCGCGGCGTCCCGACCCGCTGCCCCTGTCCCACGCGCAGCAGCGCCTGTGGTTCCTCAACCGCCTCGAAGGCCCCAGCTCCGCCTACAACATCCCGCTCGTCCTCGAACTGCACGGCACCCTCGACACCGACGCGCTGCGCACCGCCCTCCGCGACGTGGTGGAACGGCACGAGGCGCTCCGCACCCTGTTCCCGGAACGGGACGGTGTACCGCACCAACTGGTCCTCCCCGTCGACGCCGCCCTGCCCTCCCTGCCTGTCACGGCGCTGGCCCCCGCCGATCTGGAGCAGGCCGTCCTGGCGGCCGTGCGCGAGCCGTTCGACGTGGTCGCGGACGTGCCGCTGCGGGCCTCGCTGCTGCGCTCCGCACCCGGCCACCACGTCCTGGTGCTCGTCCTGCACCACATCGCCGCCGACGGCTGGTCCCTCGCCCCGCTCGCCCGCCACCTCGGCGACGCCTACCGGGCCCGCGTCGCGGGCCTGGAGCCCGGACCCACAACCGGCACCCCTGTGCAGTACGCCGACTACACCCTCTGGCAGCACGCCACCCTGGGCGACGGCGTCACGCCGGGGAGCGTGCTGAGGCAGCAGCTCGACCACTGGCACACCGCCCTCGCGGGTCTGCCCGGACTGACCGGCCTGCCGCTCGACAGGCCGCGCCCCATGACCACGGACCCGAGAGGGGCCGTCCACACCTTCGACGTGCCGCCCCCGGTGTACGCCCAGCTCCTGCGGCTGGCCCGTGAGTCGGGCAGCAGCCTGTTCATGGTGCTCCAGGCGGCTCTGGCCACCCTGCTGCACCGCCACGGTGCGGGTGACGACATCCCGGTCGGCTCGCCCGTCGCCGGCCGGACGGACGAGGCGCTGGAGGACCTGGTCGGGTTCTTCGTCAACACGCTCGTCCTGCGCACCGACCTGTCCGGCTTCCCGACCTTCCAGGAACTGCTCGTACGGGTGCGGGAGTTCGACCTGGCCGCGTACATGAACCAGGACGTTCCCTTCGAGCGCCTGGTCGAGAGTCTCAACCCCGCCAGGGCCCACAACCACCACCCGCTGTTCCAGACGATGCTGGTCCTGCAGAACCAGGAGACCGCGCGCCCCGACCTGCCCGGTCTCACCGTGGAGGACCGGCTCGTCCACAACGGCCTGAGCAAGTTCGACCTCACCTTCGCCTTCACGGAGGAGCCGGGCGAGGACCGCCTCACCGCCGGGGTCGAGTACGCCACGGCCCTCTTCGACCGGGCCACCGTCGAGACGCTCGCGGCCCGCCTGGTCCGCCTGCTGGAGCAGGTGGCGGCCGACCCCGGACGGCCCCTGGCCGACTACGACCTCATGACGCCGGACGAACGCGCACGTGTCACGCGCTGGGGCACCGGACGCGAACTGCCCCCGGGCACACGGGACGCCACCCTGCCCGCCCTCTTCGCGTCACAGGCACGCCGCACCCCGCACGCCGTCGCAGTGACCGGCGACGAAGCCACCCTCACCTACGCCGAACTCGACCGGATCTCCGCCGGCCTCGCGGGCGCGCTCGCGGGCCTCGGTATCGGCCCCGAGTCAGGGGTGGGCGTGCTGCTCACCCGGTCGCCCGCCGTGGTGTCGGTATCGCTCGGCGCGGTCCGGGCAGCCGGCGCGTACGTCCCGCTGGACGCGCGCTGGCCCGGTGAACGCCTCGAACAGGTCGCCGGTGTCGCGGCCGTACGGGTCCTCGTCGTCGACGAGGACGCCTACGCCTCACCCTGGGTGACCGCGACGGCGCGCCGGATGCCGGTCGTCGTCGTGGACCGGCTCGGCCGGATCCTGCGGGGCGCTCCCGGGCAGCCGGGCCGCCCGGCCGCCGTACCGGGTCCCCGGGCACTCGCCTACGTGATGTTCACCTCCGGGTCGACCGGCCTGCCCAAGGGGGTCGGAGTCACGCACGCCGACGTGGCGGCGCTCACGGCCGACTCCGCGTGGGACGACGGCGCCGCCGACGCGGTCCTGATGCACTCCGCCTACGTCTTCGACGCCTCCACGTTCGAGATCTGGGCCCCGCTCCTGCGCGGCGGCCGGGTCGTCGTCGCACCGGACGGCGTCCTGGAGGCCCGTGCCCTCGGTGACGCCGTGGATGAGCACGGCGTGACCGCGGTCTTCCTGACGACGGCCCTGTTCAACGTGACAGCCGAGACGGATCCGGGCGCCTTCGCGGGTCTCCGGCTCGTCTGCGCCGGCGGGGAGCTGGCCTCTCCGGACGCGATGCAGCGGGTGGCGGGCGCCGCACCCGGCGTGCGGGTCCTCCACGTGTACGGGCCGACCGAGACCACCACCTTCGCCACGCGCCACCACGTGGCGCCCGGCTCGGCATCAGGCCCGCCGCCCGTGGGGCGCGCTCTGGACGGCATGCGGCTGTACGTTCTCGACGGCTCCCTGGGCCCGGTCCCGCCGGGGGTCGTGGGCGAGCTGTACCTCGCCGGACACGGCGTCGCACGCGGGTACACCGGGCTCCCGGGGCTGACCGCCGCGCGCTTCGTGGCCGACCCGTTCGGCCCGCCGGGCAGCCGCATGTACCGCACGGGTGACCTCGTGCGGTGGACCCGCGACGGCCAGATCGCCTACGTCGACCGGGCCGACGGTCAGGTCAAACTGCGCGGTCACCGCATCGAACTCGGGGAGATAGAGGGCGTGCTGGCGCGCAGCGAGGGGGTCGCCGACTCCTTCGCGGTCGTCCGTGAGGACACTCCCGGCGACCGGCGGTTGGTCGCCTACGTGGTGCCCTCCGGCGGCGCCCGCCCCGAACCCGGCGACCTCGCCCGGGCGGTGGGCCGGTCCCTGCCCGCCTACATGGTGCCCTCCGCGTTCGTCCTGCTCGACGCGCTGCCCCTGACCCTCAACGGCAAGGTCGACCGGCGGGCGCTGCCCGCCCCCGAGCACCGGGCTCCGGGTCACGGGCGCGCCGCCCGCACGGTCCGCGAGGAGATCCTGTGCGGGCTCTTCGCCCATGTGCTCGGCCTGGCCGGCGCGGGAGCCGAGGACGACTTCTTCTCCCTGGGCGGCCACTCCCTGCTCGCCACCCGCCTCGTCGCCCGCATCCGCACCGTGCTCGGTGTGGAGGTCCAGGTCAAGGCCCTCTTCGAGCATCCCACGCCCGCCGCGCTCGCCGCGGCGCTGGAAGGCGCCGAGGCGGCCAGAAGCCCTCTGGAGCGCGCCCCGCGCAGACCCGACCCGCTGCCGCTGTCCTACGCGCAGCAACGCCTGTGGTTCCTCAACCGGTTCGAAGGGCCCAGCGCCACGTACAACGTGCCGCTCGTGCTCCGCCTGGCCGGCCCGCTCGACGCGGAAGCCCTGGAGAGCGCCCTCGCGGACGTCGTCGGACGTCACGAGAGTCTGCGCACCGTCTTCCCCGACACCGACGGAGTGGCGCGCCAGGTCGTCCTCGACGCCGATGAGGCCGACCTCGACCTCACGCCCCGCGACACCGGCCCCGCCCACCTCGACGAGACCGTGCGCGCGGAGGTGTCGCACGCCTTCGACGTGAGTGCCGAACTCCCGGTACGGGCACGCCTGCTGCGGCTCGGCGCGGAGGACCACGTCCTGGTGCTGGTCGTCCACCACATCGCGGGCGACGGCTGGTCCCTCGCCCCGCTCGCCCGCGACCTGGGTGAGGCCTACCGGGCACGGACCGAGGGCGTGGAACCACCCTGGACGGAGCTGGGCGTCCAGTACGCCGACTACACCCTGTGGCAGCGCGCCCTGCTCGGCGACGCGGACGACCCGGACGGCCGGGCGGCCCGCCAGCTGGACTTCTGGCGCACCGCTCTCGCCGGTGCCCCCGACCTCCTCGACCTGCCGTACGACCGTCCCCGCCCCGCCGTGAGCGCGCACCGAGGTGACGCGTTCGCGTTCCCCGTCGGCGCCGACACCCACCGGGCCCTGGCGGAACTCGCCCGCGCCCGCGGGTGCAGCCTCTTCATGGTCCTCCAAGCGGCCCTGTCGGTGCTCCTGTCCCGGCACGGCGCCGGTGAGGACATCCCGCTTGGCACCGCCGTCGCCGGACGGACCGACGAAGCCCTCGACGACCTGGTGGGCTTCTTCGTCAACACGCTCGTCCTGCGCACCGACCTGAGCGGCGACCCGACCTTCGGCGACGTACTCGACCGGGTCCGGGACTTCGACCTGGCGGCGTACGCCCATCAGGACGTGCCGTTCGAGCGGCTGGTGGACTCCCTCAGCCCGGTCCGGGCCCAGAACCACCACCCGCTGTTCCAGACCATGCTCGTCCTGCAGAACCAGCAGGACGCGGTGATCGACCTGCCAGGTCTCACGGTGACGGAGCAGCCGGTGCGCACCGGCATCAGCAAGTTCGACCTGACCTTCACCTTCACCGAGAGACGTGACGGCGCGGGCCTGCCCGCCGGCCTCGACGGCGTCCTCGAGTTCTCCACCGAGCTCTTCGCCCGCGCCACCGCGCACGCGCTGTCCGGCCGGCTGACCCGACTGCTCGCTTGGCTCGCTGCCGACCCGGACCGCCGCGTCCACACCGCCGACGTCCTCGACGCGTCCGAGCGACGGCGGCTCGAAAGCGCCGCACACGGCCCGGCCCGGACCGGGGCGGCGGGCACCGCTCCCGAGGGCTTCCGTGCCCGATGCGCCCGGAACCCGGCGGCGATCGCCGTGTGCGACGGCGCGCACCGCCTCACCTTCGGCGAACTGGACGCCCGGTCCGACGATCTGGCGTGCCACCTGCACAGCCGGGGCATCGGCCGCGGCGACCTCGTCGCCCTCGCCCTGGAGGGCACCGCAGACCAGGTCGTCGCGATGCTGGCGGTGGCCAAGGCCGGGGCGGCGTACCTGCCGGTCGACCTGGAGTACCCCGAGGCGCGGATCGCCCACATGCTGCGGGACGCCCGCCCGGCTCTGCTCCTCACCCACGGCACCGCACGCGCCGCGCGGTACCGGGCGTCCGTTGCGTGCCTCGCCCTGGACGACCGGGCCGCATGGTCCACCGGGGGCAGTGTGCCGTCGGCCGCCGCCCCGGACCCGCGCGACGCGGCCTACGTCATCTACACCTCGGGCTCCACCGGCCGGCCCAAGGGCGTCGTGGTCACCCACGGCTCCCTGACCAACCACATGGCGTGGATGGCGGACCACCTCGGCCTCACCGACGAGGACCGGGTCCTCGCCCGCACCTCACCGAGCTTCGACGCGTCCGTCTGGGAGACATGGCTGCCGCTCCTGCACGGCGGCTCCACCTGTCCCGTGCCGCCCGCACTCAACCACGACCCGGCCGGCCTGCTGGCCCGCATGCGGGAGATGGGCGCGACCCTCGTGCAGTTCGTGCCCTCGCACCTCTCGCTCGTCCTCAACGAGACGGCGCCGCACGAGGCGCCGGCGACGCTGCGGGCCGTCCTGTGCGGCGGTGAGCCCCTGCCCCGGCATCTGGCGGAACGGGCCGCGCGGGCCTGGCGGGTCGAGGTGCACAACCTCTACGGCCCCACCGAGACGACCATCGACGCCACCGCCCACCACTACCGGGCCGCCGGGACCGACGGCCCGGCGGGGGAGGGGAACGTGCCCCTCGGCCGCCCCGTCGACAACACCCGCGCCTACGTCCTCGACGCCGGCCTGCGCCCGGTACCGCCCGGCGTCACCGGCGAGCTCTACGTCGCGGGCGCCGGTCTCGCACGCGGCTACCTGGGCCGCCCGGGCCTGACCGCCGCACGGTTCGTCGCCGACCCGTACGGTCCCGCCGGCAGCCGCATGTACCGCACGGGCGACCTCGTCCGGTGGGATGCCGACGGCCTGCTCAGCTACGTGTCCCGAGCCGACGACCAGGTCAAGCTGCACGGCTTCCGCATCGAACTCGGGGAGGTCGAGGCCGCCCTCACCGCACTCGACGGCATCACCGCCGCATGCGTCGTCGTCCGCGAGGACCGCCCGGGGGAGCGGCGCCTGGTCGCCTACACCGTGCCCGACGCGCGCGGCGGTGCCCAGGCACTGTCGGACGGCGAGCTGCGCGCCCGGCTGGTGGCGGCCCTGCCGCCGTACATGGTGCCCGCGGTCCTCGTCCCCCTCGACGCGCTGCCCCTGCTGCCCAACGGCAAGACCGACCGGCGCGCCCTGCCCGTCCCGGCGCGCCCCGCGACGGCCCGGCCGGGCGGGGAGCCGCGCACCGAGCGGGAAAGGGTCCTGTGCGAGGTGTTCGCCTCCGTGCTGGGCGCTCCCGCCGTCCGTGCCGACGACGACTTCTTCGCACTCGGCGGCGACAGCATCCTCTCCATCCAGCTCGTCAGCCGCGTCCGGGGGGCCGGCATCGGAGTCACCCCCCGCGACGTCTTCGTCCACCGCACGCCGGAGGCCATCGCGGCCGTCGCCACCGCGCTCGGCCAGGACACCGCCGCACCTGACGGACACGGCACCGGCGAGATGCCCCCGACACCCATCGCCGCCTGGTTCCTGGAGCGGCCCGGAACGACGGACGGGTACAACCAGTCCGGGGTGCTGCGCACGCCTGCCGACGCCGACGAGGCCACCCTCGTGTCCACGCTCCAACTGCTCATCGACCACCACGACATGCTGCGGCTGCGGACCACACGCTCCGCCGACGGCGCAGCCGTACTCGAAGCCCTGCCGCCCGGCGCGGTGGAGGCACGGCACCGCTTCACCCGGGTCGACGTCGCGGGCCTCGACGCCGGCGCGGTCCGCGCCACCGTCGACGAGGCGGGCGAACTGGCGCGCAGGCGGCTGCGGCCCGCGCACGGTGAGGTGGTCGAGGCGGTGTGGTTCGACGCCGGGCCGCGCACCAGGGGGCACCTGCTGCTCGTCGTGCACCACCTGGCCGTCGACGCCGTCTCCTGGCGCATCCTCGCCACGGATGTGGCCACCGCCTGGCAGGCCGTCACCGAGGCGGGGACCGCCGCCGGCCGGCCGGCCGCGCTGCCGCCGGCCACCACCTCCTACAGGAGCTGGGCGCGACTCCTCTCCTCCCAGGCTCGGGAGCCCGCCAGGGAGGCGGAACTGGCCCTGTGGCAGGAGACGGTGAGGACCCCCGACCCACAACTGGGCTACCGGCCGCTCGATCCCGACCTGGACACCGCGGACCGGACACGCACCCTGGTCACCCGCCTGGCCGCCCAGTGGACGAAGCCCCTGCTCACCACCGTTCCGGCGGCCTTCCACGCCGGAGTGGAGGACGTCCTGCTCACGGGCCTCGCTCTCGCCGTGTGCTCCTGGCGGGCGGAGCGGGCCGGGCCGGGCAGGCCCCGGCCGGGCGGCACCGCCGTCCTCCTCGACCTGGAGGGCCACGGCCGCGAACAGATCGCCGACCACCTGGACCTCTCCCGTACGGTCGGCTGGTTCACCAGCCTCTACCCGGTCAGGCTCGACCCCGGGCCCGTCGACGCACGCGACCCCCGACGCTTCGACGCCGCACTCGTCGAACGTGCCCTCAAACGGGTCAAGGAGCAACTGCGGACCATCCCCGACCACGGGGTGGGCTACGGAATGCTGCGCCATCTCAACCCGGACACCCGTCCTCTGCTGGCCACCGCCCCCCACCCTCAGATCGGTTTCAACTACCTCGGCCGCTACCCCGCTCCGCCCGGGGCGGGGGGCGGGCGGGACGGCGCCGACTGGGACGTACTGCTCGACGCGGGCGGGCCGCGCAGCCAGGACCCCGACATGCCCGTCCACCACGTCCTCGACATCAACGCGCACGTCGAGGACCTGCCGGACGGTCCGCGCCTGGTGACCCGCTGGACCTGGCCCAGCGACCTCCTCAAGGAGGAGGACATGGAGTCCCTGTCCGACGCGTTCACCCGCGCCCTGCGCGCCGTGGCGCAACACGCCGAACGACCCGAAGCGGGCGGCTGGACGCCCTCCGACCTTCCCCTGGTCGCGCTCGACCAGGCACAGATCGACCGACTGCAGAACAAGTGGGGTGGACGCAAGTGACCGGGTTCAGACTGGAAGACGTACTGCCGCTGACGCCGTTGCAGGCAGGCATGCTCTTCCACGCGCTGTACGACTCCCGCGCCGTTGACGTCTACACCGCGCAGTTCGTCTTCGACTTTCAGGGCCCCGTCAGTGTCCCGGCTCTGCACGCCGCCGTCGGAGGTCTGCTGCGGCGGCACGCCAACCTGCGGGTCGGTTTCCTCCACGAGGACCTGGACGAGCCCGTGCAGGCCGTCGCCGCCGAGGTGCCCGTACCGCTGGAGGAGCTGGACCTGTCCGGGGCGGCGGGGACGGGCACGGCCCAGGAGCGCCTCAGCGCGTTCCTCGCCGCGGACCGCACCCGCCGCTTCGACCTCGCCACCCCGCCGCTGATGCGTTTCACCCTCGTGCGCACCGCCCCGCAGCGGCACCGGCTGGTGATGACGAGCCATCACATCCTGCTCGACGGCTGGTCGATGCCCCTGCTCGTGCGGGAGCTCTTCGAGCTGTACGCCCACGAGGGCGACGACAGCACCCTGCCGCGCGTCGTCCCCTACCACACCTACCTGGCCTGGCTGGCACAACAGGACCGTGCCGCCTCCCTGGAGGCCTGGCGCACCGCCCTCGACGGCGTCGAGGCGCCCACCCTGGTCGCCGGGCGGGGCGGGGCGGACGCCCCGGACGCCGGCGAACTGCCCGAGACCCTCGTACTCGAACTCGACGCCGCCACCACGGACCGGCTGCGCGAGACCGCCCGCACCCACCGGCTCACCCTCAACACCCTGGTGCAGGGCGCCTGGGGTCTGCTGCTCGGACACCTCACCGGGCGTCCCGACGTCGTGTTCGGCACGACCGTCTCCGGCCGCCCGCCGGAGATCGCGGGTATCGAGTCGATGGTCGGCCTCTTCATCAACACCGTGCCGGTACGGCTCCGCCCGGTACCCGGCGAGACCCTGGCCGCGCTGCTGACCCGGCTCCAGGAGGAACAGGGCCGTCTCCTCGGCCACCAGTACGTGGGCCTGACCGAGATACGCGGCGTCACCGGACTGGACGAACTCTTCGACACCCTGGCCGTGTTCGAGAACTACCCCATGGACGCGGAGGCCCTGCGCACCGCGCAGCAGGCACTGCCCGGCCTCGCCGTGACCGGGTTCAGCGGCTCGGACGCCGCCCACTATCCGCTCACCCTCGCCATCGCTCCGGGTGACGCCCTGAGGATCACGTTCAGCCACCGCACGGCCGTCCTCGGACGCGACGAGGTGGCGCGTACCGTCGCCCGCATGCGGCGGCTGCTGACCGAGATGGCGGACGGCCTGGACCGCCGCGCGGACGCGCTCCCCCTGCTCCTGGACGGGGAACGCGAGGAACTGCTCGCCCAGGGGCGCGGCGCCGGACTCCGGTGCGCCGCCCCGGACGAGGCCGTCGGGGCCGCGGTCGCCCGGCGTGCCGCCCTCCACCCGGACGCGGTCGCCGTCTCCGGCGCCGGCGAACACCTGACGTACCGCCGGCTCGACTCGCTGTCACTGGCGCTGGGCCAGGCCCTGGCAGGGCTCGGTGTCGGCGTGGAGGACGGCGTCGGCATCCTCCTGGGCCGGTCGGCGGCCCTCGTCACAGCCTCTCTCGGGGCCCTGCGCGCGGGGGCCGCCTACGTTCCGCTCGACCCGGGCTGGCCCGCCGAACGGCTCACCCGCGTCGCGCGGGTGGCCGCACTGCGCGCGCTGATCGTCGACGAGACCACCGGAACGCACCCCTGGGTCCGACGGCTCGGCCCGGACGTACACGTGGTGACCGTCGACGCGGCCGGCCGGGTCCGGCAGGGCGGGCCGGCCGTCGCGGCGGCCCTCCCCGCCGTCGCGGGCGGCACCGGGCTCGCCTACGTGATGTTCACCTCCGGCTCCACCGGCCTGCCCAAAGGCGTGGGCGTCACCCACGCCGACATCACCGCACTCGCCGCCGACCGTACGTGGGGCGACGGTGCCTCCGAAGCGGTGCTCCTGCACTCGGCGTACGTCTTCGACGCCTCCACCTTCGAGATCTGGGTGCCCCTCCTCAACGGGGGCCGCGTCGTCGTCGCCCCGGAGGGCGCCCTCCAGCCGGCCGTGCTCCGGGACCTCGCCACCGAGGACGGCGTGACCGCGGCGTTCCTGACGACGGCCCTGTTCAACGTCGTCGCCGAGGCCGACCCCGGCGCCCTCGGTCTGCTGCGCCTGGCTGCCTGCGGCGGCGAGACCGCGGCGCCGGGAGTCCTCCAGCGCCTCGCGGCGTCGCACCCCGGTACCGCCTTCCTGAACGTCTACGGACCCACTGAGACCACCACCTTCGCCACCCTCCACCGGGTCCGCCCCGAGGACGCCCACGACGGGGTGCCCCCGATCGGCCGACCGCTCGACGGCACGCGCGTCTACGTCCTCGACGCGGCGATGCGGCCCGTGCCGCCCGGCGCGGAAGGCGAACTGTACGTCGCGGGCGCCGGTGTCGCGCGAGGCTACCTGGGACACCCCGGCCTCACCGCCACCCGGTTCGTCGCCGACCCCTTCACCGGCACCGGGGCCCGGATGTACCGCACCGGTGACCTCGTACGCCGGGACGCCGACGGCACCCTGCACCACGTGGCCCGGGCCGACCAGCAGATCAAGCTGCGCGGCCACCGCATCGAGCCCGCCGAGATCGAGGCGGCCCTGTGCGCCGATCCCTCCGTGCGCGCCGCCTGCGTCCTGGTCCGTGAGGACCTGCCCGGTGACCGCACCCTGACCGCCTACGTCGTCCCCGCCCCGGGGCGGACACCCGACCCGGACGTGCTCGCGGCCCACCTCGGCCGCCGGCTGCCCGCCTACATGGTGCCGACCGTCATCCAGTCACTCGACGCGCTGCCCCTCACCCGCAACGGCAAGCTCGACCGCGCGGCACTCCCCGCGCCGGCCACCCCGGCCGGCGCGGCGGGCGGACCGCCGCGCGGCGCCCACGAGGAGATCCTCGCCGGGCTGTTCGCCGACGTGCTGGGGGTGGCCCGCGTCGGTGTCGACGACAGCTTCTTCGCCCTGGGCGGTCACTCCCTGCTCGCCACCCGCCTCGTCGGCCGCATCCGTACCGCCCTGGGCGCGGAGACCGAGATCCGCACCCTGTTCGAGAACCCCACGGTCGCCACGCTCGCCCACGCGCTCCAGGACGCCGCCCGCCCCACCCGCCCCGCCCTCGTACCGCAGGAACGCCCCGCCGAGCTCCCGCTGTCCTACGCACAGCAGCGCCTGTGGTTCCTCCACCGACTCGAGGGCCCCTCCGCCACCTACAACATCCCCTTGGCCCTGCGCGTCGACGGACCGCTCGACACGGAGGCCCTGCGCCACGCCCTCCGCGACGTCGTCATCCGGCACGCCGCGCTGCGGACCGTCTTCCCCGAGCACGACGGACGGCCGCACCAGCACATCACCGCCCCGGCCGACACCCGGGTCCCGTTCGTCCTGGAAACCGTCGACGAGAAGGCGCTCCCCGACCGGATCGCAGCCGCCGCGACGGCGCCGGTCGACATCGAGCGCGGGCTCCCGCTCCGGGTGACCCTGCTGCGCCTCGACGACGACGCGCACGTCCTGGTCCTCCTGGTCCACCACATCGCCGCCGACGGCTCGTCCCTCGCACCCCTTACCCGGGACCTCGGCCTCGCCTACCGGGCCCGGACACGGGGCGGGGAACCGGCGTGGACGGACCTCCCCGTCGACTACGCCGACCACACCCTCTGGCAGCGCCGCCTGCTCGGGGACGAGCACGACCCCGGAAGCCTCGTGGCGCGACAACTGGCTTTCTGGAAGCACGCGTTGGACGGGCTGCCGGAGATGGTCGAACTGCCCAGGGATCGGTCGCGCCCCGCCGAGCCCCGGCACACCGGCGCCACCCACGAATTCCTCCTGGGCCCCACCACGGCGCGGGCGGTCTCGGACCTCGCCCGCGACCGCGGATGCAGCGTCTTCATGGTGCTCCAAGCGGCTCTCTCGGTGGTTCTCTCCCGGCACGGCGCGGGCGACGACATCCCGCTGGGCACGGTCGTCGCCGGGCGCACCGACGAGGCGGCCTCGGACCTCGTCGGCTTCTTCGTCAACACGCTCGTGCTGCGCACGGACCTGACGGGTGACCCCACGTTCCTCGAACTCCTCGACCGCGTGAAGCAGTTCGACCTCTCCGCCTACGCGCACCAGGACGTCCCCTTCGAACGCCTGGTGGAACTGCTCGACCCCGCCCGCTCCCGGAACCACCACCCGCTCTTCCAGACCATGCTGGTCCTCCAGAACCACACCCCGGCCGCGCCCCTGGACCTGCCCGGACTCACGGCCGAAGGCGTGCCGGTCGATCTCGGGGTCAGCAAGTTCGACCTGTCGTTCGCCTTCACCGAGACGTACGACGGCGACGGCAGGCACAGCGGCATGCGGGCCACCGTCGACTACGCCACGGAGCTCTTCGACGAAGCCACCGTCCGCGGCCTCGCCGAACGGCTCCTCCTGTTGATCGGCGCCGTGACCGCCGAGCCCGACCGCCCGCTGAGCACGTACGACGTCCTCACCGAGGCAGAGCACACCAGACTCGCCGCCTGGGGCACCGGGCCCGTCGAGAACCTGCCGGAGTCGACCGTCCCCGCGCTCTTCGCGCAGCGGGTCCGGCTCACCCCGGACGCCCCCGCGGTCCGTGACTCCGCCACCGTCCTCACCTACGGCGAGCTCGACGCCCGCGCAGAGGTCCTCGCCCACCACCTCGCGGCACGGGGTATCGGACCCGAGGACCGGGTGGCCGTCGCCCTGCCCCGGACCCACGAACTCGTCGTGGCCCTCCTCGGAGTCCTCAAGGCCGGGGCCGCGTACCTGCCGCTCGACCCCGACTACCCCGCCCAGCGCCTGTCGTACATGCTCGACGACGCCCGGCCGAGTCTGCTCCTCACCACGCCCGCCGTCCGCGACCACCTCCCGGAGTCGCAGGTTCCCTTCCTGTACGCCGACGACCTCGGGGAGCGGGCCCCGGCCTCCGCCCACGCCACCGTGCCGGCCACGCCCCTGCTTCCGGCGCACCCCGCGTACGTCATCTACACCTCCGGCTCCACCGGCCGCCCCAAGGGCGTCGTGGTCACCCACCGGGGCGCCGGAGCCATGGCCAGGACGCAGAGCCAGCGGCTGCGGGTCGCGCCGGGCAGCCGGGTGCTCCACATGGCGTCCGTCAGTTTCGACGCCGCGTTCTGGGAGCTGTGCATGGGGCTGCTCTCCGGGGCCTGCCTGGAGATCGCCGAGCGCGACGCCCTGCTGCCCGGCCCCACCCTCGCCGCGCTCGTCCGGGAGCGGGGCGTCACCCATCTCACCCTGCCGCCCGCCGCCCTCGCCGTGATGCCGCCCGGCTCGCTGCCCGAGGGAACCACGGTGGTCCTCGCCGGCGAGGCCTGCCCGCCGGCCCTGGTGCACGCGTGGGCGCGGGACCGGTTCCTCGTCAACGCGTACGGCCCGACGGAGACCACCGTCTGCGCGACCATGAGCACCTTCCAGCATCCGGACGGGCCGTACGCCCCCGGCCGCACGGTGCCCATCGGGGTCCCCGTCAACGGCACCCGCGTCCACGTCCTGGACGACCGGCTGGTCCCCGTGCCCCCCGGGGTCGTCGGAGAGCTGTACGTCTCCGGCGAGGGAGTGGCCCGGGGCTACCACGGGAAGCCCGCCCTGACCGCCTCCCGGTTCGTCGCCGACCCCTTCGACCGGTGGGGGGGCCGCATGTACCGCACGGGTGACCTGGTGCGCTGGACGGCCGACGGGGAGCTCGCCTACGTCTCCCGCGTCGACGACCAGGTCAAACTCCGCGGCTTCCGCATCGAGCTGGGTGAGGTCGAGGCCGCGCTCTCCGCCCTGCCCGGCGTCGCCGCGGCCTGCGCCGTCGTCCGTGAGGACCGGCCCGGCGACCGGCGCCTGGTCGCGTACACCGTGCCGGCGGACGGCACGTCGGGCCCGGACGACGCCGAGGTGCGCGCGCACCTGGCCACCACCCTGCCCGACCACATGGTCCCCTCCGCCCACGTGCGGCTCGACGCCCTGCCCCTCACCCCCAACGGCAAGACCGACCGGCGCGCACTGCCCGCACCCGGGCGGAGCGGACCGGCCGGCGGCCGCCCGCCGGCCACCGCCCGCGAACGTGCGCTGTGCGACGTCTTCGCGGAGACGCTCGGTGTGCCCGAGGTCGGCGTCACCGACGACTTCTTCGCCCTCGGCGGCCACTCGCTGCTCGCCGTGACCCTCGCCCAGCGCATCGCGGAACGCTGCGGGCACCGCCCCTCCCTGCGCGCCCTGTTCGCGGCACCCACGGCCGAGGGCGTCGCCCGGCTCCTGGAGGACGGGGAGCGGGAGGACACGCAGGAGGACCCCGCCACCCCCGACCTCGCCGCCGAGGTCCGCCTGGCGGCGGACATCACGGGCGAAGGCAGGGCCGGAGCGGCCACGGTCCCCGCCCCCGCCCGCACACCGGCCCGCCCTTCCACCCGGCCCCTTCTGACCGGCGCCTCAGGATTCCTCGGCGCGTTCCTGCTGCGCGACCTCATCGAGACCACCGACGGCCCGGTCGACTGCCTCGTCCGGGCCGACGACGACCAGCACGGCGCGCACCGGCTGCGGGCCAACCTGGAGCGCTACGGACTCTGGCGCCCCCGGTACGCGGACCTGGTCCGCCCCGTCCCCGGGGACCTCGCCGCCCCCGGCCTCGGTCTGTCCCCCGAGGGCAGGGCCGCCTTGGTGCGTCGTCTGGGCCCCGTCATCCACAACGGCGCACGCGTCAACTTCGCCGCCGCGTACGGCGATCTGCGCGCCCCCAACGTGGCAGGCACCGAGGAACTGCTGCGCCTGCTCGCCGACTCGGGTTCCCCCGGGATGCACTACGTCTCGACCACGAGCGTCTACGCCCCGGTCGCCGGATCCGGCATCATCACGGAGTCGACCCCGGCGGGCCCCGCCTCCGGCCTCCCCGACGGGTACGCGCAGAGCAAGTGGGTCGCCGAGCAACTCGTCGGCCTGGCCCGCGAGCGCGGCCTGCCGGTGACCGTCTACCGGCCGGGCCGCATCAGCGGCGACACCACCACGGGCGCCTGCCAGGACCGCGACCTGCTGTGGCAGCTCATCAAGGGGTGCCTCCAGGCGGGCGCGGTACCGGACCTGGCGCACGGCTCGACCGACTGGGTTCCGGTGGATCACGTCAGCGCGGCGGTGGTGGCGCTCGCCGCCGCCGGACGGACCGGTGCCGAGACGTATCACCTCACGAACCCCGACGCCCCGGGACTGGACCGTGTCTTCGACGTGGCCACCCGCCTCGGCCACGAGTTGCGCACCGTCCCCGCGCCTCAGTGGCGGGCCCGCGTCGAGGCACAGCACGACAACGCGGCACAGCTGTTCCTCGGCGACGAGGGCCGGACGCGGCGCGAGGCGGTGGACCACCGCGCATTCGACTCCAGCCGGACGGCCGAGGCCGCGGCGTCCCTGGGAGTCCACCTGCCGCCCCTGACCGACGAGACCCTGATCCGCTATCTGACCTACTTCCAGGAGACGGGTTTCCTGCCCATGCCGCAGGGGGTGCGCGCCACGACGTGAGCCGGCCGCGCCCCGACGGACGACCGCATCCGCCTCCGGCTGTCAGAGGCGGATGCCAGACTCCCTGAGCATGAATGACGACGTGTGTTTGCGAGACGTCAGCCAGGCCGACCTGGAGGTGTTCCTCGCCCAGGAACACGACCCGGAAGCCGCGCGCCGGTCGAACTTCCCGCCCCGTGAACGCGAGGCCTTCATGAGGCACTGGACGACGAAGGTCCTGGGCGACCCCTCCAACCTCGTGCAAGCCGTCACCGTGGACGGGCAGCTGGCGGGCAACCTGGTGGCCTGGTGGCACGAGGAGCGGCGCTTCATCGGGTACTGGCTCGGCCGGGAGTACTGGGGCCGGGGCGTTGGCACTCAGGCGCTGGGCCTCTTCCTGGCCCGGGAGACCACCCGGCCCCTGTACGCCGATCCCTTCGCGGGCAACACCGGTTCGGTGCGGCTGCTGGAGAAGCACGGCTTCCGGCGCACCGGCACGGTCACGTACGGCGAACACGAGCACATCATGCTGGAGCTGCACTGAGAGGGCGTGTCGTCCCGTTGTTTCATCCCGGATCGACCGATTGGGGGCGGTTCAGGTTCCGCGCCAGCTCGGAGCGGATTCTGCGGTGAGTCTGCGGGTCATGAGGTTGATCATCGCGAGGTGGATCATGGCTTCGGAGCGGTGCGGGCGGGCTTCGTGGTCGCGGGCCAGGCGTGCTTCGGCCCTGCCAATTCCTGTTGCGCCGTGGGTGTCCCCTCCCTTCGAAGCGGCATAGAGGGGCCTGGGCCGAGTGGCCCATGGCGGTGCGCAGCCAGGCTCCCGGTGGGTCGCCCTTGTTCCTGACTGCCGCCCGGATTGTCAGAGTGACGGTGATCACGAGCACCCATCGGTGGAAGCTGCGTAGGCTTGTGCAGTCGTCGTGGTGGGGGCCAGGGGGCAAGGTCTCCTGCAGCTGCCTGGCGGGCTGTCAGGAAAGTGAGCAAGCGGTGAGCATGAGTCCTGCACAACCTGGGGAAAGCTGCCCGAACGCGCGACTGGTTGTAAGGTAGGGAAATAGCACTTGACCTGCAAAAACGCAGGCAGGGAGCCTTAATTCAGGAGCGTCTCGATGATGCGTACGATGTTCAAGTCCAAGATTCACCGCGCCACCGTGACCCAGGCCGACCTGCATTACGTGGGATCGGTCACCGTCGACGCCGATCTGATGGACGCCGCCGATCTGCTGCCGGGCGAGCTCGTGCACATCGTGGACATAGACAACGGCGCCCGCCTCGAGACGTACGTCATCGAAGGGGAGCGTGGCTCCGGCGTCATCGGGATCAACGGTGCTGCCGCCCACCTCGTCCACCCCGGTGACCTGGTCATTCTCATCAGCTACGCCCAGGTCGACGATGCCGAGGCGCGGGCGCTCGTGCCCAGTGTCGTCCACGTCGATGCCGGCAACCGCATCGTCGAGCTGGGGACCGACGCGTCCGCCCCCGTGCCGGGCACCCGCACCGAGCGCAGCCCCCACGCCGTTCCCGCGCGGAGCTGACCCGCTCACGCGGCCCCTGACCGAGGGAGCACCCGCCATGGCAGGAGCGAACACCGCAGTCGAGATCCGGGACGACCGGGAGCACGGCAAGCTGGTGGCCTACGAGGACGGAACCGTCACGGGCGTCATCGCGTACTTCGTGATGTACCCCGAGCCGGGGGCCCTCGTGGCCGTACACACCGTCGTCGAACCCGAGCACCGGGGCAAGGGCATGGCGGGCGCCCTCGCGCGTGAGTTCTATGCCATGGCGGCCCGCGAAGGCGTTCCCGTCGTGCCCCTCTGTCCGTACGTCGCCAGGTGGGCCCAGCGCCATGCCGACCAGGCGCCGGAGGTCCCGCAGGAGCTGGTGCGCGGGGCCGAGCGGCAGCTCGCGTCGCATCCTGAGCTGCTCTGAACCCGGGCGGGGCCGCAGTCGGCACAGTGTGTACGTATGGACTCGGCAGGCGCGGGCAGCCGCACGGGGAGACGGTGGAGATGAGATCGACTCGTCCTCGCCAGCCGTCGTTGGAGGCCCGTGATGACACACCCGTATCCCGACCCCGTGCCGCCCGCGCCGACGCCCCCGCCCGTGCCGGGGCCGCCGACGCCGGTGCCTTCCCCGCCGCCTGTTCCGCCGGGTCCCGTACCGCCGGGTCCGGCGCCGGATCCCATCCCGCAGCCGCCCAACCCGAATCCCGAGCCGGTTCCCGAGCCCGAGCCCTCGCCCTCGCCGACGGGATGAGCGGAGCGGTAGTCCGGCCGACGTGACCACCGGTCCAGGGGCGGACCCGTCCGGCCGACGGGTCCATCGGCCTAAGGGCGTGTATCGAGAGTGCGTGCGGCGGCCGGTGTGGCGTAGTACTCCTGTGGGGAGCATCAACGCCGGTCTGTTGTCACCTTGGAGTTGCCGATGGCCGTTCGCCGTGTCGTACCCAATCTCCGGTCGGAGGCTGCGCAGGAGAGCCGGGAGTTCTACGGCCTGCTCGGATTCGAGGAGGTCATGAACCATGGCTGGATCATGACGCTCGCGTCCCCGTCCAGCCCGACGGCGCAGATCAGCTTCATGGCCAGTGACAAGACCGCACCAGTCACTCCCGATATGAGCGTCGAAGTAGATGACGTGGATGCGGCCTACGCGGCCATGCGGGAGAGCGGCGCGGAGATCGTTCACCCCCTGCAGGACGAGGAGTGGGGGGTGCGCCGGTTCTTCGTCCGTGACCCCAACGGCCGGGTGGTCAACGTGCTGGGCCACCGCTGACGGGTCCTCCCGGCTACAGGAGAATGCGGGTCATGGCCATTCGTCGATGGCCGCGACGAGCACGGCCGCCACGTGGCGGACGGCGAGTTTCTCGTAGCGGGTGGTCACCGCCCGGTGTCTCTTGAGCCGGTCGATCCCGCACTCCACCGCGCGCCGCTCCCTGTAGTCGATCTTGTCGAACTTCGGTGGGCGGCCACGGCGGGAGCCCAGCTTCTCAGCTGCCGCCGGGCCCGCATCGGCGGCCGACCAGACTTCTTGCCCTCCGGCACCAGCGGCTCCAGCACCGCCCACTCCGCATCCGTCAGATCTCCACGTGCCACGAACCAAGATCATCGCACCCCGAGATCCACTTTCGATACACGCCCTACAAGGGGCGGACGGTCCCGCAGAGCTCGGTCAGCACGTCGACGTGGACCAGCCCGCTCTCCGCTGCCACCGAGTCCAGCGTCTGAGCGTCGCGCACAGGGGCGAAGCGCAGGCCGGCGCCGCCCGGGTCCCCCGCGAATCCGTACACGGCGGGCCGGGGCAGGCTGTTGTAGGCCCACGGGGTCGAGAAGTAGTACGCCCCCGTGTCGTACAGCGCCACGAAGTCGCCCTCACGTAGTTCGGGCAGTTCGCGGGCGTGGGCCACGATGTCCCCGGCGAAGCAGCAGGGCCCCGCGATGTCCTGGATGACCGGCCGCCCGCTCCGGGGGCGTCCCTCCGCGTCGAAGGCACCGACCCGGAGCGGCCAGGCCTCAGGCATGAGGACGGTACGGGTGGCGACCTGCGCGCCCGCGTGTGTGAGGGCGATCCGGCGTCCGCCGGCGTCCTTCGTGTACTCCACACGCGCGCCGATGAAGCCGTTCTTCGCCAGCAGCGACCTGCCGAACTCGGTGACCAGGTCGTACCGCCCGTCGAAGATCTTCGGAGCGGCCTCCCTGAGTGCGGTCACATAGTCGGCGAAGGCGGGCCGGGCCTCCTCGCCGGTGAAGTTCACGGGAAGCCCGCCGCCGATGTCGATACCCGTGACGCGCCGGTCACCCAGGGTCGCGTTGATCTCCTCGGCCAGTTCGTACGTCTCGGCGATGCCCGCGGCGATGAGTTCCAGCGAGCAGCCCTGGGACCCCACGTGGGCGTGCAGACGAGTCAGCCAGGGCCGCTCGGCGAAAGCCCGTATGACCTGTTCCCTGGCGCCGGGGTCCCTCAGGGCCACTCCGAACTTCGACGTGGTCGTCGCCGTGCTCATCGGGCCGATGGACCCGCCTCCCACCTGGGGGTTCACCCGCAGGCCGAGGACCGAGGCCGAGTCCGGCGAGCGCAGCCCCTCGATACGGCGGATCTCTGCGAAACTGTCCGCGTTCACCGCGACCCCCAGGGCCAGAGCGAGCCGCAGCTCGTCGCGTGTCTTGGCCGGTGAGTCCAGCACGATCCGTTCCGGGGCGAAGCCGGCCTCGACCGCGAGCCGCAGCTCGCCCGGGCTGGCCACCTCGCATCCCATGCCGCAGTCCGCGAGCAGCCGCAGCACCGGAATCAGGGAGGCAGCCTTCGCGGCGAAGGTGTGCAGAACCCGTACCCCCGGCTCGACCGCGAAGGCGTCCCTGAGCGCGTCGACGGACGCGCGCACCCCGTCCGCGTCCAGAAAGCCCGCCACCGGGCGCTGCTCGCCCAGCAGCCCCTGCGCGACGGCGAGGCGGAGCGCCTCGGCGAACCGGGTGGGGCGGAGCGCCTCGGTGTAGCCGGTGGTGCTCGGAGAGCCGGGGGAGCCCTCGGTGGCCGGCGGTGGGGTGCGGCGATTGTCGTCGATGGGAGCCTCGCAGGTCGGAGCCTTCAGGCGATGAGCGGGACCACGGCCTCCGGGGTCAGCATCCGGAAGGTGAAAGCCTGATGAAAGTACAGCCGGATACTGGTGGCGTCGTGGTCCAGATAGCCGATGGACAGGTCCTGCCCCAGGCAGAGCTCGAAGTCGCCGCCCCGGGTGGACAGCAGCACCCCGCCTGCGACGGCAGGTGCCCACAGGATGGGTTCGTCGAGCTGCCGGGCGAGATGGGTGGTCACGGGATAGCCGTGGTCGGAGGTCTCGGACGCCTCGGTGAAGGCATCGGCGCCGAGCAGCAGCCGGTACGGCCCGTCGACACCTGCGAGCCGCAGCCGGGTCAGCGCCTGGCCCACCGCGGCCGGATAGTCGCGCGCGTCCGCGGGCAGCGGCAGCGGGGAGTGCGAGGAACCGTCCCGCAGCCCGGTGATGCCCGCCGCGGCGTAACCGTCGATGACGGCCATGTCCTCGGCGAAGGCACAGGTGCGGGCGGCGTCCTTGACGGGCTGCCAGTCGCTGTCCTCGGAGCCGCGTTCCACGTCGTCGACCGCCGCCCTGGTCACGGTGAACGGCACCCGCCACTCGATGACGGGCGTCGCCGTACGGGCCCGGGCGATCACATCCGGGGTGGGCGGGTCGATGTCACGCAGATGGCCGTCCCCGATCGCCGCCAGCGTAGGTCCCTGCGGGTCGCGGACGTCCACCACCCGGCGGCCGGCGACGTGCCTGCTGAAGGTGCGTCTCGCCTCCTCCTCGATCTGGTCCCAGGCGGCGTCGGTGACGGGGGCGAGCTCACGGTGGAGGTTGTTCATCGCGGGGCGCTTTCTTGCAGGCTGCCGATACGCAGCGAACCGTCGCGCGCCACCGACGCGTCGACCGGGGGCCCGGCCGTCGCAGCCTGCGGCTCGGGGACGCCAGTCGTACCGGCGGGGGAGGGCGGCGGCGGGGGAGCGTCGAGGAAATCGGCGCGAGGGGCGTGGAAGAGGCTGCCGGTGACCGCGGTGGAGAAGTCGAGAATGCGGTCGTGGGTGCCGGGCGGGCTGCCCAGGAACATGTTGCGGAGCATCTGCTCGGTGATTCCCGGATCAGCCGCGTACCCGATGAAGTACGTACCGAACTCGCCTTGTTCGAAGCTGTAGAACGGCATGTTGGCGCGCAGGATGTCGCGTTCGGTGCCGTCGGCCTCGGTGACGGTGTTCAGTGCCACATGGGAGTCCGAGGGTTTGACGTCGTCGGCGAGTTCCATGTCGGTGAACTTCGTACGCCCGATGATCCGTTCCTGCTGCTCGGTGCTCAGCGCGTTCCAGCCCGCCAGGTCGTGCAGATACTTCTGCACCACGACGTAACTGCCGCCTTCGAACGCCGGGTCCTCCGGGCCGACGAGGACCGCGGTCCTGGCGTCATCGCCCACGGGGTTCTCCGTGCCGTCGACGAAACCGAGCAGATCCCGGTGGTCGAAGTAGCGGAAGCCGTGGACCTCGTCGACCACCTTCACCGCGTCACCGAGCCTGCCGAGCAACTGGGAGACCCACTCGAAGCACACGTCCATCCGCTCGGCCCGGACATGGAACAGCAGATCGCCAGGAGTGGCCGGGGCGTGATGCAGCGGCCCCCTCAGTTCCTGGAACGGGTGGAGATCCGCCGGCCTGGGGCCGGCGAACAGCCGGTCCCAGGCATCAGAGCCGAAGCCCGTCACACACGCGAGACCGGCGCTCGGCACCCGGAAACCGATCGAGCGGGCGAACGCCGCGAGATCGGGGAGCACCGCGCGCACGGCGGACTCACCGCCGGGCTCGATGGTGGCGACCAGAACCACTGCGGCGCTGGTCAGAGGTGTTACGACCGGCTGGACCGCGACGGGTTCCGGTACGGCGTCCGACATGCGCGCGCTCCGTGGTCGGTGGACAGGGCTTCCTGCCACTTATCCACACCAGGCACCCGGCCGCACCCTCTCCCGGTCCGGCCGGGCGACGCATCTCCCCGAGCCGCCCCGTCCTCGGCCCTGACCCGGAACGCCCACACAGCTGACGGCGGCCACCTGACGCCGCGCGGATGACGCACCCGGCACGCCGGATCGCCGGCACGGCACCCGGACCGATGCCCCAGTCGCACGTCTCGTCGCGCGCTACCCGGTCGCCGCTGTCCCACCCTGTCGTCCACGCTGGCCAAGCCCGCCGAGGCTGCTCCCGCTGCACGCGCCGCACCCATACGGGTGCCGGATCACGCACGCTGGGTCGCCGCAGGCGTTCACCTGGCGGCATGCTCCGGTGGTTGTGCGGACCTCAACCGCGTGCACCCGCGCGAGGTCCGACGGTCGGGCGCCGCGGAACCAGCTCGGACACACCACTCGTAGCCGGCCGGGTCAGAGCCGTCAGTGTCGCGTGGTCCGGGGACAGGGAGCAGGCAGGGTCGGTGCGGGTGGCGTCGCCGGTCAGGGCGAAGGCCTGGCACCGGCAGCCTCCGAAGTCCTGGTCGCGTCGTTCGCAGGTACGGCAGGGAGAGGGCATCCATTCGCTGCCTCGATAGAGGTTGAAGGCCTTGGACTCCTCCCAGATCCACCGCAGCGCATGGTCCTTGACGTTGACGGGGTCGAGCCCAGGCAAGGTGGCGGCCGCGGGGCAGGGCAGGACTGTGCCGTCAGGGGTCACGGTGAGCGAGACGGCTCCCCAGCCTCCCATGCAGGGTTTGGCCACTCCGTCGAAGTAGTCAGGAGCTACCCAGACGATCTCCAGCCTTCCGCCGAGCCGCTCACGCCATGTGCTGACGGCCTCCACCGCACGGGCGAGCTGGTCCCGCTCTGGCATCAGTGCCTCCCGGTTGAGGAGGCCCCATCCGTAGAACTGGGTGTTGGCCAGCTCGATCCGGTCCGCGCCCCAGCGCAGCGCCAGCTCCACGAGACCGTCGACGGCGTCCAGATTGTGCCGGTGCAGTACGGCGTTGACACCCAGGGGCAGCCCGGCCTCTCTGACGAGTGCTGCCGCGGACTCCTTGGCGGCGAAGGCGCGGCTGCCCGCTATGAGGTCGGAGGCAGCGGGGTCGGCGTGCTGGACCGACAGCTGGACGCTGCGCAGCCCCGCACTGGTCAAGGACTGGAGGCGCTCCTCGGTGAGCCCTGAACCGCTCGTGACCAACTGGGTGTAGATACCGGACTCTTCGGCACCGGCGACGATCGCTTCGAGGTCCTTGCGGAGCAGCGGTTCTCCACCGGACAGATGAGTCTGCAGAACGCCGAGTTCCGCAGCCTGGCGAAACACCCGCACCCAGTGGGCGGCGGTCATTTCCTGTGAGCGTCGTGTCAGTTCGAGTGGGTTGGAGCAGTAGCCGCAGTGCAGCGGGCAGGCGTGTGTCAGTTCTGCCAGCAGGGCCCAGGGAGGTGCGATCGTGGTCATCTGATCCAGCCTTCCTTGCGCATCCGTTCGATGAACGGACCCACTTCTGTATCGACGGGGGCCTGAGGAAAGCGTTCCGCGAGCTCTTCGATGATCCGCCTGAGCGTCCGGGTTCCGTCGCACAGCTCCACCACGTGACGGCCGCTGCCCTCCAGCACCACCACGCGTTCCGGCATGAGAAGGACGTCCTTGCCGCGAGTCCGGTCGTGCCGCAGGATCACACCGGATGCCGGCCGTGGACACCAGGTGGGGTCGGAAGCGGTCATTCAGGCACCTCCCGGTCTGCTGCCCTGCTCCACCCCGTCGAGCAGGGCCCAGAGGACATCGCATTTGAAGGCCAGCGCTGACAAGGCCCGGAGCTGGTCGTCGCGGGTCCGTGCCCAGTCGGTCACCCAGGTCAGTGCCTCGGCGCCGTCTCGGCGCCCCTGCGGAACCCGGCTGCGGAAGTAGGAGAGCCCCGACTCCTCGATCCACGGGTAATGGACGGGAAACGTCTCCAGACGGGTCATCATGATGCTCGGCGCGCACAGCTCGGTGAGCGAGGACGCGACAGCCTCCAGAGCCGGACTGAGCCGGCAGAAGTTCACATAGCCATCGACGGCGAACCGCACCCCGGGGAGCACGCTTCTGCCCGACTCCAGTTCGGCGCGGTCGAGGCCCACCGCCTCGCCGAGCCGCAGCCAGCGCTCGATGCCACCCTCGCCGTCAGCCAGACCGTCGTGGTCCTGGATCCGGCGCAGCCAGGAACGCCGCATGGCCGGCTCGGGCAGCTTCGCGAGGATGAGCGCGTCCTTCACGGGGATGCTGCGCTGATAGTGGAACCGGTTGGCGACCCAGGTGCGCAGTTCGTTCGGGCTGAGCTCGCCCCGGTGCATCCGCACGTTGAAGGGGTGGGTGTCGTGGTATCGGCTTCGCGCCAGCTTCCGTAGTTCGGCCTCGAACAGGGCCGGGGGCAGAGGACCGTCGTCCGGCGCCGCAGGGTGCACGGCTCTCGGGGTGGACCGTACCGGTGCTGTCGTCATAGCTCGATCACCATCCCGTCCTGCGCCACTTCGAGCCCTTGCCCGGCCAGGACGCCGTGCTGAGGGGCCGAGGGGTCGACCAGGGGGTTCGTGTTGTTGAAGTGGGTGTAGAGACAGCGGGCCGACAGCGCGGCCAGTTGTGCGGCCGTGCCGTGAGGGCCGGCGACGGGCAGATGCCCCATGCCGGTGGATGTCCGGGCGGAAATGCCCATGCGGCGGGGCTCCTCGTCGTCCCAGAAGGTTCCGTCGACGAAGACACAGTCGGCGTCGGCCGCTTCCTTGCCGAAGTCCTCACTCCATGCGGCGAGTGCCGGTGCGTACAGGGCCGTCGTCCCTTTGTGAGGGTCATGCAGCCGCGCCGCCACGACCCAGTCGCTGTTCTCCGGCGCGTCCGCGGCGTATCGGGGGCGCTTGGTGGACAGGTGGACCGCTGACACCTCGATGCCCGCGATCACTGCCGGGCTTCGGCCGGCCTGCGGCAGATCGTGCCAGGTGAGTGTGGTGTACGGGGTGAGGACGGTGTCCAGAGCGAGTCGCTCCCGGAGCGCCCGGCGGACCGAAGCGGTGGCGAGGATCTCCAGGTGCCGGGCTTCGCGCAACCTCAACAGGCCGATGGTGTGGTCGAGTTCCGCGTCGGTGAGCAGGACCCGGACGACCGGAGTGCGTTCCTCGCCCGGCCCGGGGCGCAGTCCGGGGTGTGCCTCCAGGTGTTCCGCGATGTCGGGACCGGCATTGACGAGGAACCAGGAATGCGGATCGCCGCCGAGGACGGCGAGGGAGTCGTGGCTACGGCGACGCTCGGGGTGGGCGCGTGCCCCGGAACATCCGGGGCACGCGCAGTTCCACTGGGGAACCCCTCCACCCGCAGCCGTGCCCAGCGTGAGCAGGCGCATGGAGCCTTCTTCTAGAGCGCGTTGAGGGAGTAGGCGGTGACCTCCATGGCCGTGTCGACGACCGTGAAGTCCGGCGTGACCCATTCGGCCGACGTAGCCGCGGGGGTCTCTGCCTGCTGCTGGGAGGTGGTGGATTCGAGCATGGTCGGTATCCCTTCGAAGAACGGAGCATGGGGCGAGGAGGGAGCGGCAGGGGTGCTTCCGGCGTGGCAGGTAGGGGGTCAGGCGTGTGGTGACACGGGCGGTGCGCCCTGCCCTGGCGGCGCGGACGGGGATCTGATAGACCGTAGGGCGGTCCTGTCGGTCCGCCAGGCGGATCGGTGCTTACGCTATTCCTGCGCCTCGGCCATGGCAAGAGGGCGGACGGGGCCGGTGGCACCCCCTCTTGCTGTGCGTTTCGGGCACGCCGGTGCCGCAGCGCGGCCAGGGTGATCGGGCAGATGGACGGCAGGACCAGGGCCGCAGGGAGGGGGGACTACTTGCAGAACGGCTTCATGCCAGCGGCCGACTGGATGCCTCCGATGACGAGCTTCTGGAACTCGGCCGCACCGGCGAAGGATCCGTCCGTGGTGAACTGCTTGGCGTCATGGCCCAGGGTGGTGACCCAGGAGCGCCCGCCGTCGTAGTACTGGCACCACGCGACCGCGTGCTCGTTGCCGTGGCCCGGGTGGCTGTAGTTGCCGGCCACGCCCTTGGTGAGCGTGCTCTCGTCGACCTCGGCCAGGACACGCACCTCGGTGGGGGCGGGCACCAGGTTGTACCACTCGTCGGTGAAGTCCCACCGGGCCGGCAGCTCCTTGGTGGAGTTGTCCTTGCGCTCCACCGTCTGCACGGTGCCCAGCTGCGAGGGGCCGTGATCGTAGAAGTTGGCATTGCCCAGCAGGCCCTCGTACCAGGGCCAGTTGTACTCGGTACCGAAGGCGTTGTGCAGCCCCACGAAGCCGCCGCCGCCTCGGATGTACTGGCGCAGAGAGGTCTGCGCGGCGTCGTCCAGAGCGTCTCGGCTGGTGGAGAAGAAGACCACCGCGTTGTACTTGAACAGGGTGTTCGGGGAGGCGAGCTGTGTGACGTCCTCGGTGTAGTCGACCTGGAAGCCGCCCCGTTCTCCCAGCTTGATCATGGACTTCTGGACCACGTTCGCGTCGGTGAGCGCGGGGTTCAGTCCCGTCGCCAGCGCGGGGCCGAGGTTGGCGTGACGGGGCCCAGCCGTGCGGGTGTAGAGCAGGACCCGGTAGCCCTCGGCCGCGTCGAAATTACCCCAGTCGTGATAGCAGTCCGGGTCCACCCCGCGGCACACCCCGTAGTCCGGGTCGCCCAGTTCCTTCGCCCCGGTGCCGATCCGGCCGTGTGCGACGCTGAGAGTCCCGGTCGCGACGAGTGTCGCGACCATGGCTACCGCCATTCCGAGCGTGGCGAGGACGGTGGTGCGGGTGCTCAGGGCTCTCGCCCGGAGCGTTCTTCCTGACATGGGAGTGCTTCCTTCCGTGATGGACGCATGCGAAACCGGCACGTCGAAGAGACGGAGAAGTGGGGGCGCGCCGGCGTATCGGTGGACCCCGGCCGCACGGACGCGCCTGGCGCGTCGGACCGCATGGGGATGAGCGCGCCGGCAGATCTGCGGCGGAGTGACGTGTGACTGGCGCACAGGGCCGGACCGCGGGGGAGGAGCTACGAGACGACGATCTTGCCCGTGCTCTGCGGGGAGACCGGGTCGTTGTAGAAGAACTCGCCCGGGGTGTCGAAGGTGTACGTGTACGAATCGCCGGGCATGAGCAGCCCGGTGTCGAACTCGGCCTCGAAGAAGGCCACCGCGCCGTGGGCGGTCCTGTTGCCGGCGGGGTTGGTGAACGTCACCGTGGTGCCCCGGGGGATGGCGAGGTGCTGCGGTGACATGGCGTTCTGCGACACCAGGTTCTCCGTGCCCCCGGGCGCTCCCTTCGCGGTGTCCCAGACGCGGCCGAGGGTGACGGTGTTGCCCGCCGCGGCGCCGCTGACCGCCGCCGCGCGGATCTGGTTGCGCTTCGAGGGGGGTACCGGCGCGGGCGCCGGTCCGACCTTGCCGCCGACCTTGAACGCCCACAGATGGTCGCCGCGCGGAATGTCCGGGTAGGGCAGTCCGTTTCCGCCGGCCAGCACGGCGATGTACTGCTCGCCGTCGACCTCGTACGTCATCGGACTCGTATTGACCCCCGCTCCGCACTGCCAGGTCCACAGTTCCTCGCCGTTGGAGTCGTCCAGGGCGGTCAGGACACCGTCCGGGCGGCCCTGGAAGAGCACGCCGCTCGCGGTGCTGAGGACGCCGTTGCCGTGGGCGAGTGACCATTCGCCTTCCTGTCGCCAGGAGACGGTGTTGGTGCGGGGGTCGACTGCCACGACTCCGCCGGCGAAGTACTCGCCGAGAGGGCGCGCGGTGTTGACGCGGCCCCCGTGGGTGTTGGAGTAGGCGGAGTTGATCAGCCCGTACCCGACGTAGACCAGACCCGTGCGGTGGCTGAAGGAAGGCGAGGACCAGTCCGCGCCGCCGCCCGCCCCCGGGTACAGGATGGTCGGCCGGTCCCAGTGCACCTCGAAGAGGCCGCCGGTGGCGTAGAACGGCACCGGCCGGGTCGCCTTGTCGATACGCGGCTCCGTCTCGACGAAGGGTTCGCCGCCGGGGAACGGCTGGGTGGGCGCGGTCTTCTGCGCCGCGTGCTGCGGCACCGGCCGCTCTTCCATGCCGTGCACCGGGTCGCCTGTCGCACGGTCGAGGATGTAGTACATCCCGGTCTTGCTGCCGTAGACGACGACCTTGCGCCTGCGCTTCTCGATCTGGATGTCCGCGAGCACGGGCGACATGACGCCGTCGTAGTCCCAGATGTCATGGTGCACGGACTGGAAGTGCCAGCGTCGCTTGCCTGTCTTCGCGTCGATGGCCACCAGGCAGTTGGCGAAGAGATTGTCCCCGCCCCGGGTGGAACCGTCGGTGCGCGGATACGGGTTCCCGAACGTCCAGTAGACGAGGCCCAGTTCGGGGTCGACGGCGGGGTGGATCCAGCACACCGCTCCGCCGGTCTTCCAGGTGTCACCCTCCCACGTGTCATGGCCGAACTCGCCGGGCCCGGGTGTGCCCCAGAACGTCCAGACGACTTCGCCTGTCGCGGCGTCCAGGCCGTAGCCTCGCCCTCGGGCGCCCGCGGTGCTGCCCTGGGTGCCGACGTAGATCATCCCGTCCCAGTAGACGACCGCCCCGGCCAGACTGCCCTTGCTGCCGCCGCACTGGCCGCTGGCGGGGTCGCATCCCGGGTCGCCCTGGTCCTCGATGAGCATCTCCCGGGTCCACACGACGGCGCCCGTCCGTTGGTCCAGGGCGTAGACGATGTTCGCGCCGGAAATGGTGAAGGCGAGCCCCTGGCCGAGGGCGACCCCACGCATGTTCGTGGTGTCGGTGCCGACGCTCGTCTTCCATTTGACCGCGCCGGTACGCCCGTTGACTGCGAAGATGTTCTGCTGGGTGGTCGCTATGTAGAGCACACCGTCCTGGGCGACGACGGCGCACTGCTGGGCGCGGCCCGTGTCGCCGCCCTCCAGGTTGATGTGCCAGGCACCTCCTAGCTGCTTCACGTTGCGCGGGGTGATCTTCTTGAGCGCCGAGTAGTTCTGGTTGGCCAGGTTGCCCCCCGCCTTGGGGAAGTCCTTCGCCGTTGCCTCGAACGCCTGCTTGGGGACAGGCGTCGCCAGTGTGCCCGTGCGCGTTTCAGCGGCTTGGGCGGGCGAGTTGAGTACTGCGATGCCGGCGGTCGTGCCGGCCGCTGCTGTGGCGAGAAAACTGCGTCTGTCCATGAACCCTCTTTCGTGGCATGACCCTGCCGAGCTGCGAACCATCCGGTGGTCCGGTGTGCGGCGAGGGGGAAGAGAGAGCGGGATGCGGATCTTGGTCCGCTGTGCGGTTCGCTGAACCCGCATGATGGTCGCCGAGAGGCGCTTCCATACGTTAAGGACGTGGCAGCGGCCTGACAAGGGTCAGGACGCGGATTCCTCGGTGGCACGTGGATCGACAGGGTTCAGTCGGGCGGGGAGGACGGACCGGGGGATGGGTCCCTTGTTCCGGCGGCCCTGCCCGGTCTCCTCCCACGCGTGGGCCAGGATGCCCACCGACCGGCTGATCACGAACAGGCCCCTGGCCAGTGGCGCGGGGAAGCCGAGCTCGGCGTAGATGACGGCTGTGGCACCGTCGATGTTCATCGGCACAGGGCGCGCGCCGGCGCGGCGCTGCCGCAGGGCGCGTTCGACGGCCAGAGCCGCTTGCAGATGGTCGCCCGCCACTACGCCGGCGGCCACGGCCTCCTCCGTCAGCTGTAGCAGGGGATCGCGGCGGGGGTCGACCGGGTGGAAGCGGTGCCCGAAGCCCGGAAGGTAGCGGGAATGTGCCTGGCGTAGTGCCATGACCTCGGCAGCCGCTGCGTCCCAATCCCCACCCTCCACATGGTGGATGCGGATCTCCTCGAGCATTTCCACGCACTGCTGCCCTGCTCCGCCGTGTACGTCGCCGAGCATGTTGACACCGGTGGCGATCGCGTTGTTGAGCCCCACCCCGCAGGTCGCTGCCATGCGGGCGGCCGCGATCGAGGGCGCCTGCGGCCCGTGGTCCACGCCTGCCACCAACGCCGCTTCCAGCAGCGCGGACTGGCGTGGTGAGGGAAGGCTGCCGCGCAGCAGGAGCCACAGGGTGTCCACCAGGCCTACCGAGCCGATCAGTTCCTGTACGGGCCGGTCCCGTAGTTCGATGGAGCCGGGCTCGATGTGGCTGACCGCGGTGGCCCACCACTGAGCGGCCTCGTCGTGAGCGGATGCGGACGCGGGCGTACTCATGAGCCTGTCGTCTCCTTCTCGGCGGTGGCAGTCGCGGACCAGCGCGATGCGAGCTCGCTCCTCTCGTGGTTGTGCTCGCCCAGGAGCGGGGGTGGTGTGCGGGGCAGGAAGGCCTCACCGTCGAAGAGCACGCCGCTGCCGAGGACCGGCAGTGCGACGTCCGAGGCGTCGGGTCTGCGGAATTCACCGATGAACCCCCGGTGCCGCAACTGGGGCTGCTCGAGGGCCTCCGGGACGGTGAGGACGCGCGCCGCGGGCACTCCGGCGGCGGTCAGCAAGCGTTCCCACTCCGCTGCCGGACGCTGTGAGAGCGCGCTGTTCAGGGCTGCGTTGAGATCCTCACGGTGGGCCTTGCGGCCCTCCCGTTCGGCGAACCGGGGGTCGGTGACGAGCTCGGGGGCACCGACCAGCCGGCACAGCGTCTCGAACTGTCGCTGCTGGTTGGCGGCGATGTTCAGTGGTCCGTCCGCCGTACGGAATGTGCCGGACGGTGCCGCCGTAGCGTTCTGGTCTCCCATGGGCTCCGGCGGTACTCCGCTGACCATGTAGTTCGACACCGCCCATCCCATGGCCGACAAGGACGTCTCCAGCATGGAGACGTCCAGCCGGCTGCCCTGGCCCGTGCGTTCCCGGTGCAGCAGTGCGGCGCTGACCGCGAGGGCCGCGGACAGCCCACCGGTGGTGTCGCACACCGGGAAGCCGACCCGCAGCGGGGCGGTTTCGGCGGTCCCGGTCACGCTCATCATCCCGGACAGCCCCTGGATGATCTGGTCGTACGCCGGAGCGTCGCTCAACGGCCCGCTCTGGCCGAAACCAGAGATGGAACAGCAGACGAGCCGCGGGTTGATGTGGTCCAGCCGCTCCTGGTCGTACCCCATCCGTGAGAGGACCCCCGCGCGGAAGTTCTCCAGGAGCACGTCGGCGCCGGCCAGCATCTCCTCGAAGACCTCGCGGTCGGCGGGGTCCTTGAGGTCGAGCTCCACGGACTTCTTGCCCGCGTTCTGCGCCAGGAAGGAAGCCCCGATGCCGGCGCGGTTCAGGTCGGCGTCGGGGCCGAGGTTGCGGGCCAGGTCTCCCTGTCCGGGACGCTCGATCTTGATGACTTCCGCGCCCAGGAGCATGAGGTGGTAACTGCAGTAGGGACCTGCCAGGACGTTCGTCAGGTCCAGGACTCTTATGTTGTCGAGCGGTCGCGCATCCATGGGCATTGTCTCCTTACGCGGCGCCGGCGGGCGGCGCCGCTTTCCGGCACGGTTGTCAGCCCCGCGGTCCCAGGGGGTGGTCGAATCCCTGCGACATGATCTCCGCGGCCACCTGCATCAGGTCCTGGGCGAACTCCTCGATCGATCCTTGCGTGATACGTGCACTGGGGCCGCTGAGGGAGAGCGAGGCGACCACCACGCCGGAGGAGGTGGCGAGTGGCACGGCCACGGCCGTGAGGCCGACGTCGCGCTCGCCCTGGCTCACCGCGTACCCCTGCTGCGAGGCTTCGTCGACCCACTCCCGCAGCCGTTCGACGTGCGCCTCGCCGTGGGGCGAGTCCCTCGCGACCCGGTGCATCAGGGCGTCGCTCGCGCCGCTCAACAGCACCTTGGACGAGGCGCCGGCCCAGAGCGGGAGTTCGTCGCCGACCCGCACCACGTGACGCAGCGGCTGGGGACTCTCCTGCTGCGCGACGCAGACGCGATGGATGTCGCGCCGGATCATCACGTTGGCCGTCTCGCCACGCCGGTCGGCCAGCTCGCGCAGGAGCTTGATCGTTTCCTGTGGCAACTCCCAGCTTCCGTGGGCCAGATGCGCCCATCTCCACAATCCGGGTCCCGCGGTGAAACCCGCGTCGGTGGACCACAGAAGCCCGTAACCCTCCAGGGTCTGCACCAGCCGGACCACGGTGGTCTTCGCGAGGCCGGTCGCCTCCACCATGGTCCGGAGGGATACGACGGGTTGCTCCTCGGTGAGCAGCGACAGGATGTCCAGGGCCCGGCGCACACTGCGCACACCGCCCTGTCCTTGCTCGGAATCCATGTTTTCTCCTTCGTACGTCCTTGCCGGGAGAGCCTGCCAGGGATGGTGCGAGGCGGGCGCAACCACGCGTGCGGCAGCGCCGATTTCGGCGGGAAACCTGAGGATTCAACTTCTTCTGACCGGGCTCTTGCCAAGCTCAACCGGCGCCCGTACGTTACACGCCAGTCCACAAGGCGGTCTACGCAAACCGCTAGATGGCTTGTCTGGAGAAGTGATGCTGGAAGTCATCCTCAAATCCGTCGCCGATGCGGATGTCGTCGACGCACTGCCCTTCCTCGCCGGTGCATGGTCGGGTGACGGACCGACGGCGGAGCGCACCGGCCCTTACCTGCGGCGCACCGTGAGCCGCGCCCCCACTGCTCTGCGGGCCGAGATCGACCAGGCCGTCGCCGACGCCCGCCAGTACGCTCCCCAGGTCGCCACGCTCGCCCCGGCAGCACGGGCCGACATCCTGCAGCGCGCCTCCACGGCCGCGCTGACCCACCGCGACCGGCTCGCCCAACTGCTGGCCCTGGAACTGGGCAAGCCGGTGAAGGACAGCCGCGTCGAGATCGAACGGGTCGCCTCGACTTTCGAGGTCTGCGCCGCCGAGGCCCGTCGCATCGACGGGGAGACCCTGCCGGTCGCGGGCTGGAACACGGGTGTCGGCAACAGCGCCTTCACCTACCGCGCACCTGCCGGGGTCGCCCTGGCGATCACGCCCTTCAACGCCCCCGCGAACCTGCTGGCACACAAACTCGGCGCCTCGTTCGCCGCGGGCAACACCACTCTCGTCAAGGCGCCGCCACAGGCGCCGGGTATTTCGTCGGCAATCGTCGCCCTGCTGCTGGACAGCGGCCTGCCCCATCAAGCGGTCCAACTGCTGCACGGCGGAGGCGACGTCGGAGCTGCCCTGTGTGCTGCCACCGAGGTCGATGTCATCAGCTTCACCGGCAGCGCCGCCACCGGCGCGGCCGTAGCCCGTGCCGCCGGCGCCAAACGCCTTGCTCTCGAACTCGGTGGCAACGCGGCGACCATTGTCTGTGAGGACGCCGACATCGAGGCGGCAGCCAAGGCATCCGCCCGTACCGGCTACAGCAACTCGGGGCAGAGCTGCATCTCCGTCCAGCGGGTCTACGTGCACCGCAGTCGCTACGCCGACTTCCTCGACGCCTTCACCGCCGCGGTGGACACCCTGGTCATCGGTGACCCGATGGACGCGCTGACGGACATCGGGTCCATGGTCGACGAAGACGCTGCCGAACGAGTGGTCCGCTGGTCCGCCGAAGCGAAGGAACTGGGCGCCTCGGTGCTGCGCGGCGGAACGCGAGACGGAGCCACCGCGGCTCCGACCATCATCGCCGGGCCGCCGGCCGACGCCTCGGTCGTCGTCCACGAGGTGTTCGGCGCGCTCGTCGCCGTCATGCCCTACGACGACTTCGACACGGTCATCGGTGAGTGCAACGCCAGCCGCTACGGACTGCAGGCCGGCCTCTTCACCCACGACATCAACCGCATCTTCACCGCCTGGCGCGTCCTGCAGGTGGGCGGGCTCATCGTCAACGGGACCTCGAACTACCGCCTGGACCACATCCCGTTCGGTGGGGTCAAGGACTCCGGGTTCGGACGCGAGTCGCCGCGCTGGCTGATCGACGACTACACCGTCGTCAAGACCCTCATGCTCCGCGGCCTGTCCATCTGGGGCGATCGCCACGACCTCACGGAGGAGAACCAGTGACCACCGTCACCGCTGCCGAAGCCCTTGTCGCCCAGCTCGAGTCCTACGGTGTCGAGTACGTGTTCGGGACGTGCGGCCACACCAACATCGCCCTGCTGGACGCCATGGGACCCAGCTCGATCCACTTCGTGATCGCCCGCCACGAGCAGGCCGCCGCCCACGCTGCCGACGGATACGCCCGCGCCTCGGGCAAGCCCGGAGTGCTGCTCACCCATGTCGGCCCGGGGATGATGAACGCGGTCACCGGTGTCGCCACGGCCGCCATGGACTCCGTTCCGCTCGTGGTCATCTCCGGTGACATCCCCTCCTACTACTACGGACGCCATCCGCACCAGGAGGTCAATCTCCACGCGGACGCCGACCAGACCGCGATCTACCGCCCCTTCTGCAAGCGAGCCTGGCCCGTCCAGCGGACCGCCGACCTGCACCGAACCCTGGAACGCGCGTTCTGGACGGCGACGTCCGGCCGTCCCGGTGCTGTCCTCGTCAACGTACCCATGGACCTCTTCTCCCGGCAGGTCGAGCCCTACGTCCCCGGATCGCACGCCATACCCGAGAGCTCTCTCCCCGGCATCACCCAGGAGGCTGCCCGGCGCATAGCCCAGGCGCTGGTGGACGCGGAGCGACCGCTGATCTACTTCGGCGGCGGACTGCGTACACCGGAGGCCAAGCAGGCGCTGCTGAGCCTGGCCGACCACCTCGACATCCCGCTCGCGCACTCCCTCATGGGCAAGGGAGCCATACCCGACCGGCACCCCCTGCTCCTGGGAATGCCCGGCTTCTGGGGACTGGACTCCACCCACGCCCACACCAAGGACGCCGACGTGGTGCTGGCGTTGGCCACGCGCTTCGCGGAGACCGACGCCAGCTCCTGGGAGGCCGCGTACACCTGGAACTTTCCGCCGAGCAAGCTCATCCAGATCGACATCGATCCGGCCGAGATCGGACGTAACTACCCGGTCGAGATCGGGGCTGTCGCCGATGTCGGACACTCCGTGCGCGCCATCGAAGCGGCCGTCCGCACCTTGCGGCCCGAACCCACGCGTCGGCCGGGACTGCGTGAGACGATCGCCGCCAGTCGTACGGAGCTCTTCGACACCGCGGCGGCCAACGGCGCGAGTGACAACTTCCCCCTGCGACCCCAGCGCATCCTCGCCGATCTGCGGGCAAGCCTGCCGGCCGACGCCATCCTGGTGACGGACGTCGGCTGGAACAAGAACGGCGTCGCCCAGTCCTACGACCTGCCGCCCGAGGGCCGCTTCATCACCCCCGGCGGAGCCTCCACCATGGGCTTCGGACCGGCCGCCGCTGTCGGCGTGCAGATGGCGCAGCCTCAGCGCACCGTGGTCGCCCTCATCGGCGACGGCGGGATGAGTGCACAGCTGCCGGCCGTCCCCATGGCCGTGGAACAGGGTCTTCCCGTCATCTTCGCCGTGATGAACAACCGGGCTCACGGCACGATCTCCGACCTCCAGCGCTCCAACTACGGCCGCGGATACGGATGCGACTTCACCGGCCCCGACGGTGAGTCCTACAGCCCCGACTTCGCCGCCTACGGACGGTCCTGCGGGGCCGACGGTTACGAGGTCGCCTCCGCCGAGGACCTGGCGAAGGTGCTCACGACCGCGGTGGAGCGCCGCAGGCCGGCGGTCATCGACATCCCCATGGTCAACGAGCCGGTTCCCACGCCCGGCCACTGGAACATCAACGACATCTATCAGGGCAAGTTCGAGGACGAAGGATGAATCCCATGCGCGCCAGAACCCGTCACACCGTCCCGGTCGTCGCCCTCGGTGTCCTGCTCGCCGCATCGGCGTGCAGCGCCCCCGGCGATTCCGGCTCCGACAAGGCCGACGGCAGCGGTCCCATCGAGATCGCCGTGGTGAACGCCCAGAGCGGCCAGCTCGCGGCGCTGGGCGACTGGGAGGCCAAGGGCGCCAAGCTCGCCGTGGACGAATGGAACAAGAAGGGCGGCATCGACGGCCGCAAGATCAAGGTCACGGTCTTCGACGACCAGGGCGACCCCACCACCGGCACCAACATCGCGCGCAAGCTGGACAACGGCAACTACGTCGCGATGATCGGTACGGCCGAGAGCGCCGTCACCGTCGCCATGGCGCCGATCCTCCGGCAGGCGGAGATCCCCAACATCACCTCCGGTCAGGCCACGGCCCTCGTCGACGTCAAGAGCCCTTTCCTCTTCCTCAACGGGCCCACCAGTACGACCTACGACAGCACGCTGGCCGACTACCTGGTCACCACGAAGAAGTTCAAGAAGATCGCGATGATCTCCAACAACGGGTCCTACGGCAAGGGCGAGCACGACGCCTTCACCGCCGCGCTCAAGAAGTCCGGCATCACACCGGTCAGCGACCAGGTCGTCACCACCGACCAGAAGGACTTCAGCGCATCGCTCTCCCGCATCCGCCAGGCCAAGCCGGACGCCATCTTCCTCGGCGCCGAGGAGGTCCAGGCCGGGCTGATCGTGAAGCAGGCACGCGATCTGGGCATCAAGGTGCCCTTCGCGGGCGCGGCCCCCCAGGGCACTCCGGTCTTCATCGAGACGGCCGGTGCAGCGAACGCCGCTGACACCATCGTCAGCTCCCCCTACCTCAGCAACGAGATCAACGACGCGAGCCGCGCGTTCGCCGCCGCCTACAAGGCCAAGTACAACAAGGAAGCCGAACTGCACGGGGCCAAGGCCTACGACGGCACCAACATCGTGCTCACCGCGCTGAAGAACAGCGGCCTGGCCACCGGGAAGAAGCTCGCCGACGAGATCCGCGCCACCAAGTACCAGGGTCTGCTCGGTGACTTCGCCTACGACGAGACCGGTGTCGGCATCTTCAGGACCACCATCGGCGTCATCAAGGACGGAAAGCTCTCCGCAGCTCAGTAACCACTCCGTCGAGCCGAGAGCCGGGCTCCGCACCGGCTTCAGGGAGCCACCATGCAAGTCACCCTGCAAACCCTCGTCGGAGGCCTCAGCCTGGGGGCGATCTACGCCCTGATCGCTGTCGGATTCTCCGTCGTCTACCGCACCATGGGCCTGGTCAACTTCGCCCATGCCGATGTCGCGATGATCGGCGCCTACGCCGCCTCCACGTTCTATCTCACCACGCACGTACCCTTCGGCATCGCCATCGTCATCTCCATCGTCGTCACCGGCGTCATCGGCCTCGTCATCGAGCGGGTCCTGCGCCCGCTGGAGAACAAGGACTTCGACCTGATGCTGATCGGGACGATCGGCTTCGGCACCGTCCTCCAGGCAGCCGCCACACTCATCTGGGGCACCACGGGACGGGCCATGCCGTCACCGATAACCTCGGGGCCCCTGGAAATCATGGGCATCCGTATTCGCACCTACGACCTGATGGTCATCGCCATCACCGCTCTCTGCGTCGTCCTGCTCACCCTGTTCCTCCAGCGCACCAAGCCGGGGGCAGCCATGCAGGCAGTGGCCATGGACCACGAAGCGGCAACGGCGGTCGGCATCCACGTGGGCCGCAGCAACGCCCTCGCCTTCGCGATCGGAGCCGGCATCGCGGCTCTCGCCGGCAGCCTCGCCGGACCCATGCTCTACGTCGATGCGACCTTGGGCGGCGCCCTCGGGGTGAAAGGTTTCGCGGCAGCCATGCTCGGCGGGTTCGGGAGTATCCCCGGTGCGGTGGTGGGAGGGCTGGCCATCGGGGTCCTGGACTCCTACGCCGGCGACCACTTCCAGGGTTACTCCGTCCTGGTCACCTTCCTTGTCTTCACCGTGGCCATCATGATCCGGCCCACGGGCATCTTCGGCGAGAGAACGGTGAGCCGGGCGTGAACATCCTCAAATCCAAGGCGTCGCTCATCCTGCTGGCGTGTGCAGCCGCCTTCCTGCTGCCCTACGGCCTCAACGGCTACTCGATGCACGTGGTGGACATCGCGATCATCTTCGCGCTCCTCGCCGTCGGCATGGGGCTCGTCATGGGCGTGGCGGGCCAGATCAACCTGGCCCAGGTCGCCTTCTTCGGGGTCGGCGCGTACACCACCGCCATCCTCACCACCCACTCCGGATACGGCTTCTGGACGGCGGCGATCGTCGGGCTCGTCGCCACCGTCCTGGTGGGACTGCTGGTGGGGCTGCCGGCCTTGCGCATGCAGTCCCATTACCTCGGGATCGTCACGCTCGGCCTGGCGCTGGGCTTCGTCAACTGGATCACCAACGCGGAGATCACCGGGGGAGCGGACGGCATCTCGGGCATCCCCGTCCCGCCGCTCTTCGGGATCGACCTCGCCGACGAGTACATGTACTACTACCTGGAGATCGTGGTCTTCGGCCTCGCTCTTGCCTTCGGTACCTTCGTGGTGCGGACCAGGCTCGGCCGCAGGCTGAGGGCCATGCGGGACGACGCCCTGGCCGCGGGCGCCATGGGCGCGGAGATTCCCCTGCTGCGGATGACCGCGTTCCTGCTCGCCAGTGTGTACGGCGGTGTGGCAGGCATCCTCTACGCAGGTCTCATCCGGTACGTGGCACCCGAGACCTTCAGCCTCAGCAACATGTTCCTGCTCCTGGCCATGGTGATCATCGGCGGTCGGCGCAGCCTCGTGGGGTGTGTCGTGGGGGCGGTCGGACTCGTGCTGATCCGTGAGGCACTCGTCGACTTCGCCGTCTACGCGCAGCTGGGTTACGGCATCGTCGTCGTCCTCATGGTGGTCTTCGCTCCCACCGGGCTCGCAGGTGTCCCCGATAGGATCCGGGAGGCCATCAAGCGCCGTACGAAGAGTGATGACGTACGCGCCGCTGAGCTGGGCCCCTACCTGCCCGACGCCGTCCCCGCGGATCAGGCGCCCGATGGGGACACTGCCGGCGGCCCGGCACTGGAGATCAGCCACGTCACCAAGCGGTTCGGGGCGCTGACCGCGCTCGACGACGTCACACTGACGGTGGAACGGGGAGAGATCCGCGGCATCGTCGGACCCAACGGGTCGGGGAAGACGACCCTGTTCAACGTGATCAGCGGGCTGTACAGGCCCACAGCCGGCCGGGTCGCCGGTGTCGGCTGCGACATCGCCCGGGCCCGTCCGTACCAGTTGTCCCTGGCGGGAATGGCGCGCACGTTCCAGAACCTGCGTCTCTTCTCCCAGATGACGGTCCGCGAGAACATCCTCGTGGTGCTCGACCGATCCCGCACCAGCACGGTCTGGCAGTACGCCGTGTGGCCCGTCGGTGTCATGTCGAACGAACACAGGTTGCAGGCTGAGGCGGACCGCATCCTGAAGGAATACGGTCTCGCCGCTTTCGCCGATGCTCACCCGCAGTCCCTTCCCTACGGCATCCAGCGGCGCATCGAAATCGCACGGGCCATGGCCGGACGGCCCAGCTTGCTTCTCCTGGATGAGCCGGCCGCCGGTCTGAACGGAGAGGAGGTCGGTCAGCTCTCCTCGATCGTCCGCTCCATCCGCGACCAGGGCGTAACCGTTGTCCTCATCGAGCACAACATGGGACTGGTCATGTCCTTGTGCGAACGGATCACCGTCCTCGCAGCCGGCAGCGTCATCGCGGAAGGGACGCCCGCCGAAGTGGCGGCTACTCCCGAAGTCATAGAGGCGTACCTCGGCGACTCGACGCCGGCAGACATACCCGCCCACGCCGCACCGGAGGTTCCGTGACCACCACCGCCGCCGAGCCCTCCGCACCGGGCACGGGCACCGACAGCCTCAGCGTCACCGACCTGACCGTTCATTACGGGGGAGTCTGTGCCGTCAGATCAGTCGCGCTGAGTGTCGCCCCAGGTGAGTCCATGGGAATCATCGGCTCGAACGGTGCCGGCAAGACCTCCACGCTCAAGGCGCTCATGGGCCTCGTCCCGCGCAGCAGCGGCCGGATCACCCTCGGCGACACCGATCTCAGCAAGGTACGAGCTCGGGACATGGTCCGGCACGGTGTGGGCTACGTCCCGGAGGGCCGGCATGTGTTTCCCGGACTCTCCGTCGAGAAGAACCTGCTGCTCGGTGCCTACTGCCGCTCGTGGAAGGGAGAAACGCGGGACACCCTGGCGCATGTGTATGACCTGTTCCCGATTCTGCGGGACTTCCGGGGTCGGGCAGCCGGCGACCTGTCAGGCGGACAGCAGCAGATGCTGGCCATCGGCCGGGCGCTCATGTCCAAGCCGAGGCTGTTGCTCCTGGACGAACCCTCGATGGGTCTCTCACCGAAGCTGATCGAGAACGTCCTGGACATCCTCGTCCGTCTGCGGGGCGAGGGCCTCGGCCTTCTGCTGGTCGAACAGAACGCCAAGCTGACCTTCGGGGTCACCAGTCACTGCCTGGTGATGGAGAACGGCTCGGTCGCCATGTCGGGCACGTCCGAGGAACTCGCCCAGGACGAGCGCGTCCGTCAGATCTACCTCGGACTGTGAGCCGGCACGAGATCCCGCCTCTGCGCAGCGCACCTCCGCACTGACCCTCGACCAGCCGCCAGGCAGCGGCTGGTCGAGGCATGCACGGGTGTCAGTACGTCGCTCGGCCGCCACTGGCGTCATAGACCGAACCGGTGGAGAAGCTGATCTGTTCGGAGCAGAGCCATCCGACCAGCTCGGCGATCTCTTCGGGCCGGCCGAAGCGCCCCATCGGCGTCAACGACCGGGACCGGGCGAGCACAGCCGGGTCGGTGTGCGCGTTCATCGGAGTGCTGACGGCCGCGGGCGCCACGGCATTCACCAGGACCCCGGTCGTCGCCAGCTCTTTGCCCAGCGACTTCGTGAGCGCCACCACGGCGGCCTTCGACGCCGAGTAGGCACTCTGGGCAGGGTTTCCGTCCTTGGCCGCGATGCTCGCCAGGGTGACGATCCGACCCCAGCCCGCACTCACCATGCCGGGAACGACGGCGCGGCAGAGGAGGAAAGTGCCCTCGACGTTGACCTGGAAGGTGGTGCGCCACTCGTCGAGGTGCAGTTCGGCGAGAGGACGGGTGGGGCCCACAACGCCCGCGCTGTGTACGAGAATCCCCACCGGGCCCAGTCGGGCGACCAACGCGGCGACGGCTTCGGGGTCGGTGACGTCGAGCTTCTCGTCCGCGCCCGCGGCGAGGTCGGCGGTGACGACCCGCACGCCCTCGGCGCGCAGCTTCGCGGCCGTCGCGGCGCCGATCCCGCTCGCTCCGCCGGTGACCAGGGCGAGTACGCCCTCGGGGTAGCTCATGACTCTCCGGGGGTTGTGGCGTCGGTTTCCTGACCGGCGCCGAGGTGGGCGAGGTGGCGCGCGGCGATCCAGCCGAAAGTCATGGCGGGTCCGAGGTTGATGCCACCTGCCGGGTAGTGGCCGCCCATCACGTTCGCCTGGTCGTTGCCGACTGCGTAGAGGCCGCTGACCGGTTGGTCCCGGTCTCCGAGGACCCGGGCGTGCCGGTCGGTGGCCAGTCCGGCGAAGGTGCCGAAACTGCCCGGCACGACCCGCACCGCGTAGAACGGTCCCTTCTCCAGCGGGGCGAGTGAGGGGTTCGGGGTCGCCTTCGGGTCTCCTCCGTAGCGGTTGAAGGGGGTCGATCCGCGTCCGAAGGCAGGGTCCACACCGCGGCGGGCGGCATCGTTGAACTCCTCGACGGTCGCCGTGAGTCCGGCTGGATCGATGCCGCAGACCCGGGCGAGTTCCGCGAGCGTACGGCCGCGGCGGAGGTAGCCGCTGCGCAGGTAGGGGAAGAGGGGGACAGGGAAGGGCTTCGCCATGCCCAGCGGGAAACGGCGTACGAACCGGGCGTCGGCGATCTGCCAGGCCTCGACCGGCTTGCCGTCCTCGGTCGCCGAGATCATCGCCGCGACGTAGTCGTAGTAGCCGTTGGCCTCGTTGACGAACCGGCGCCCGTCGGGCAGTACGCCGATGCTGCCGGGCTTGGCGCGGTCCATGATGTGCGGGAACACGCCGGTGCGGCCGTTCCGGTAGGGGACCAGGGACACGGGGCACCAGGCGGCCGGGGAGGCCAGGTCGGTGCGGAGCCGGCCGCCGGCCGATATGCCCAAGTCGGCGCCCGCGCCGTCGGCCTCCTCGGGCGCGAGGGTCCAGTGCTGTTCCCCGCGAGGAAACAGCTGGCGGCGCCGGGCCTCGTCACGGGGGAAGCCGCCGGTCGCGAGTACCACGCCCCGCGTCGCGGTGATCCTGAGTGGGCCGTCGGCGGTGGACGCCACCACGCCGGTCACCCGGCCGTCCTCCCGGATCAGTTCGGTCACGGGCGAGGACACGTGGATGTCGACGCCGGCATCCAGGGCCGAGCGCAGCAGCCGGCCGACCAACGCGGTGCCGTTGACCAGCTGCATCCCCCGCCGCGCGGTGACCAGGTCGAACAGGTGCCGGGTGACCCGGCGCGTGGCGTGCAGCAGTCCGCGGACGTTGCCGCGGGCCGCGCCGAGAAAGCCGGCCAGGTCGGGCCCGGCCATGATTCCCATGCCGAGGAACGAGGTCTCGTACAGCTGACGGCGCAGGAGGCGCGCCACGTCGTCGCCGAGTCGACGCAGGTCGGCGGGGGCGGGGGCCACGGAACGGTGCCCCGTGCCGGCTCCGGGGAGATCGCCGTAGATGTCGCAGATCTTCGCACCGGGTACGAAGGTCAGGGCGGTCCGGTCGTGGAAGAACCGCACCATCCGGGGAGCGGCGTCCAGGAAGGCGTCGACCCGGGCAGGCTCGTAGTCCTCACCGAGTGCGGCGCGCAGATAGCCGCTCACCTCCCCGGTCTCCTCCCGGACCCCGTCGGCCTGTGCCAGGTGATTGCCCGGTGCCCACATCCACGCTCCCGACCAGGCCGTGGCACCACCGCACACAGGGGCGCGTTCGAGGACGACGACCCGCAGACCGTGGTGGGCCGCGGTCACCGCTGTGGCGAGCCCGCCCGCTCCGGAGCCGACGACGACCACGTCGTACTCCTGTGACGATTCCGTTCGGGGTGTTCGAGTGGTCACGATGCCGTCTCTTCCTGCGTCCCGGAGCCGACTGTGTGCCGCACCATCCAGGACTATGTAAATTGCGGGATATAATTGGCGCATCACTGTGCCTTCAACTGTCTATATGTGTGGGGCGGGGCAGCACAAGCCCTACGCCGGAAAGGTTCCGTTCATGGAGATCCGCTGGCTCGAGGCGTTCATCGCCGTCGCCGAGGAACTGCACTTCGGCCGCGCCGCCACACGACTGAGACTCGCCCAGTCACCGCTGAGCCAGACCATCCGCAAGCTGGAGAAGGACCTCGGGGTGAAGTTGTTCGACCGCAGCACCCGCAGCGTCGCACTCACGCCGGCCGGGCAGGCATTCCTGCCGCACGCGCACCGCGTGTTCGAAGATCTGGAACTGGGGCGGCAGTCGACCAGGGCCACCGAGGGCGAGGTCTACGGGACCGTGTCCATCGGCTTCTCCGGCGCCCTCAACCACCGCACGCTGCCGCCGCTCACCAGGGCGGTCCGCCAGCGGTACCCCGAGGTCACGCTGTCGCTGACCGGGAGGGTCGTGACCCGCGACGGCATCGAACAGCTTGAACAGGGCGGCTTGGACATCGCCTTCGTCGGTCTGCCGGTCCCTCCGTCCAAGGTGCGTACGCGGCTGATCGGCCGTGAGCCGCTCGGGGTGGCGCTGCCGAGCGACCATCCGCTGGCGGGAGAACCCGAGATCGCCCTTGCCGACCTGTCCGGGGACGGCTTCATCACGACGCCGGCCGATGCCGGTTCGTCGCTGCAGGAATCGACGTTGCAGGCGTGTGTCAAGGCGGGGTTCCGGCCGCGGGTGGTTCAGGAGATCACAGACCCGTACATGATCCTGACCTTGGTCTCGGCCGGTGTCGGTGTCGCGGTGATGCCGTCCGGCATAGCGGAGATCATGCCCTCCGCCGCGGTGTTCGTTCCGTTGCGCGGCGAGCCTGTCCACATGGACCACGCCCTGGCCTGGCGGGAGGACAACCCCTCGCATGTGCTGCGCGCCGTGCTCGCGCTCGCCGAGGAGGTGCTTCCCACGCCGGCACCCTGATTGCACCCTGATTAAGTTTCCGGCAAGCAAAGTCTATGTGAAATCAAGTATTGGACGGCACACATTCGAGCCTGCGAATGTCGTCGACACCCACACCGGGCCCGCTCGGGCACTCCCCGTCCGGGTCCGGCTCCGTCGACGACGCCGGATCGAAAGGAGCGCCCATGTCCGCAACGGCATCGGCTCCTCACCCGGGCAGCACCTCTTCCGGAAGCCGCAACGACCCCAGAAAGGCCGCTCTCTCCGGCTTCCTGGGGAGCACCCTCGAGTACTACGACTTCTTCATCTACGGCTCGGCCGCCGCCCTGGTGTTCGACAAGGTCTTCTTCCCCGACGCCGGAGCCACCGCCGTCCTGATGTCCATCGCCACGCTGGGCGTCGCCTACGTCGCCCGCCCGCTGGGCGCACTGCTGTTCGGCCACTTCGGTGACCGGCTCGGCCGCCGCAACACCCTGATGTTCACGCTGATGCTGATGGGCGGCTCGACCTTCCTGATCGGCTGCCTGCCCGGCTACGGTCAGATCGGTGTCGCCGCGCCGATCCTCCTGGTCGTGCTGCGCCTGCTCCAGGGACTCTCCGCCGGCGGCGAGTCCCCAGGGGCTAGCTCGCTGACCGTGGAACACGCCCCCGACGGGCGCCGCGCGTTCTTCACCAGCTTCACGATGAGCGGAATCATGTTCGGCATCGTCGTCTCGAGCCTCGTATTCATCCCGGTCGCCGCCCTGCCCGAGGACCAACTCCTCAGCTGGGGCTGGAGGATTCCGTTCTGGCTGAGCATCGTGGTCACCGCCGTCGCCTACTTCCTGCGCCGCTCGTTGCACGAGCCGGAGGTCTTCGCCGAGCTGCAGGAGAGCGACGAGACCGCAAAGGCGCCCGTCGTCGAACTGTTCCGCGACCACTGGGTGACCCTGTTGCGGATCGCCGTCTGCGCGTCCTTCGCCATGGTCAACACCATGGTCAACGTCTTCGCCCTCGCCTACGCCACCGAGGTCGCCGGCATATCGAGGACCACCATGCTGGCGGTCATATCGGTGGCCAACGGGGCCGCTGTCCTCACCCAACCCGTCTACGGCATCATCGCCGACCGGATCGGACGCAAACCCGTCTTCGTCACCGGTCTGATCGGTGTGGGTGTCATGGTGTTCGTGTTCTTCGACGCCATCGGCACCCGGAACATCCCCTGGATCTACGCCTCCGCAGTCCTGCTGATCGGCCTGTGCTACGCCGCACCCAACGGCGTCTACCCGGCCTACTTCCCCGAGCAGTTTCCGGCCCGGGTCCGCTACAGCGGCATGGCGATCGGGCTGATGGTCGGCCTGCTCGCGGCCGGTTTCACCCCGCTGCTCGCCACCGCCATGACCGCAGGTGACGAGGCGAACTGGACGCCGGTGGCCTGGCTGTGCGCGGGCTTCACCCTGGCCTCCGCCATCGCCGCGCTGACCGGCCCGGAAACCTTCCGTACGCCCACCGCCCTGCTCGGCGGGCAACGTACGGCGGAACAGACCGGGACCGTGCCGGGCGTCCGCGCCGACGCCACCAGGGCACTGTGATGGGAAGGGTGCTGCGGGCCGGGGTGATCGGGTGCGGCAACGTGGCCGACAACCACGCCGCCGCCTACCGCGACCTGCCCGGTGTCGAACTGGTGGCGTGCAGCGACGTCGACCCGGCCCGTGCCACCCGGTTCGCCGGACGGTACGGGGCCGCGGCGAGCGGCCCCGACGACCTCTTCGAGCTCGGCCTGGACCTGGTCAGCGTCTGCACGCCGCACCCCACGCACGAGGCGGTCGTCACCCGGGCCGCCGCGCACGGCGTGCACGTGCTGTGCGAGAAGCCGATCGCGACCGAACTCGGCGCGGCCGCCAGGATGGTGGCCGCGTGCGAGGCAGCCGGAGTGACTCTCGGAGTAGCGTTCCAGCGCCGGTTCTGGCCCGCCGCCCGGCGGATCCGTACGGCGATCGACGACGGCACTCTGGGCACCCCGGTCCTCGGGCACACCTCGGTCCTCCTGCACCGCGACACGTCGTACTACACCGCCGACGCCTGGCGCGGGACCTGGGAGACCGACGGCGGCGGCGTACTGATGACCCAGGCCGTCCACAACGTCGACCTCCTTCAGTGGTACATGGGCGAGGCAGTCGAAGTGGCCGCCGCACACGCCGCGTTCAAGCACGGCGACGCCATGGAGGTCGAGGACACCGCCGTCGCGACCGTGCGCTTCGCTTCCGGCGGTCTGGCCACGATCGCGGCGTCCACAGCGCTCACGCCCGGGCTCGGCACGAGAGTGCAGATCACGGGGCGCACCGGGGCGACGGCCGGGCTCGCCGAGTATCCGGAGGGCAGCGAAGCCCGGATCGACGTGTGGGCCGTACCCGGTGCCGAGGCAGCCGTGTCCCCCTTCGGGACGGGCCTCACCGCAGACCTTCCCTTGTCCCGGATCAACGGCGCCCTCGCGCCCTTCCACGCCCTGCTGATCGCGGATTTCGCCGATGCCGTACGGGGAAGCCGCGAACCCGCGGTCACCGGGCGCGAGGCCGCGAGGTCCCTGGCAGTCCTTTCCGCCGCCTACGCCTCGGCCGCCTCCGGCCGGCCGGAGGCCGTCCCCACCCTGAACGAGGAGACCACCTCATGACCCTCATCGGGCTCGCCCACCTGACCCTGCTCCAGCTCAGCCCGCCGGAGGTCGTCAGCACCGCGGCAGCGGCCGGCTACGACTTCGTCGGTGTCCGGGTCAACGCGGCCACCGTGGGCGAGAGCCAGTACCCCATGGGGCCCGGCTCACCGATGTCGCGCGAGACGCTCCGGCGCCTCGACGACACCGGCCTGCACGTCCGCGACATCGAGTTCCTGACCCTGCGTCCCGACACCGGCCCCTCCTACTGGCGGCCCGCGCTCGACGCCGGCGCGGCCCTCGGAGCCCGTACGGTCAGCGTGGTCGGCGCGGACCCCGACCGGCGACGCCTGACCGACACCCTCGCCGCGCTGACCGCCGACGCCGAGGCCGTCGGGATCCGGCCCACCGTCGAGCCCATCAGCTACCAGCCGGTGCGCACCGTCACGGAGGCGGCCGAGATCGCCTCGGCCGCCGGTGCGGCAGTGCTCCTCGACGCCCTGCACATCCAGCGCGGCGGCAGCTCGATCGACGACGTCCGCGCCCTCGCACCCCACCTCGTCCCGTGCCTGCAACTGTGCGACGGACCGCTGGCCGCGCCCCGTCACCTCGGCCTCCCCGCGGAGCTGCCGCTCGGGATGACGGCGGACGGCTCGGTCCTGCAGATCGAGGCCCGCGTACAGCGGCAGCTGATCGGCGACGGCGAGCTGCCCTTGGCGGAACTGATCGCAGCGGCCCCCGCGGGGACACCCCTGAGCATCGAGGTCCCGCACGCAGCGCTGCAGTCCCAGCTCACCCCGCTCGAGTACGCGCGGCGCAACCTGCGGGGCCTGCGCGAGGTCCTGGCCGCGGTGAACGCCCATGCCTGAGACGCTCACCCCGGCCCGCCACCGGGTCGCCCTGGTCGGCGCCGCCATCAGCGGATCGCTCTCGCCCGCCCTGCACGAGCGGGAAGCCGCCACCCTCGGTCTCGACTACACCTACACCCTTCTCGACCTCGACCATCTCCCGCCCGGGTGGCGGCTGCGGGACGCCGTCCGGCAGGGCGTGACCGGCTTCAACATCACCCACCCCGCGAAGCAGGCCGTTCTCAGCCAGCTGGACGATCTCTCGCCCGACGCGCGCACGCTCGGCGCGGTCAACACCGTGCTGGTCCCCGAAGGCCGTCTCATCGGCCACAACACCGATCACAGCGGCTTCCTCGCGGGACTGCGCAACGGTCTCCCCGACGCCCCTCTGGACCGCGTCGTCGTGGTCGGCGCGGGAGGAGCGGGCTCCGCCGTCGCCTACGCCCTCGCGGACGCCGGCGCGGCCGTCGAGATCGTCGACGCGGACGGCGGACGCGCCTGTGCCCTGGCCGCCAGGCTGTCGGCGGCGTTGCCGTCCAGGGAGATCACAGCCCTGGCCCCGGACCGGATCGCGGCCGGGCTTCGGCGTGCCGACGGCATCGTCAACGCCACCCCGATCGGGATGACCGGCCACCCTGGCCTGCCCTTCGCAACCGACGCCCTCACCTCCCGGCACTGGGTCGCCGACGTCGTCTACCGGCCTCTGAACACCGCGCTGCTGACCGCCGCCCGCGCGGCGGGCTGCCAGGTCCTGGACGGCGGCGCGATGCTCGTCGCCCAGGCCGCCAGGACCCTCGCCCTGATCACGGGCGCCACACCCGATCTCGACCGCATGCGGGAGCACCTGTCGGCTCTCCACACCCCAAGGACGGAACCGAGCCATGCCTGACAAAGAATCCGACTGGCACCACGAGGTGGACCTCCTCGTCCTGGGCTCCGGCGCGGGCGGTATGGGCGCGGCGGCCGTCGGCGCCCAGGAAGGCATGTCCGTACTGGTGCTGGAGAAGACGGAGTGGCTCGGCGGCACCACCGCCTACTCCGCCGGAACCTGCTGGATCCCGGGACACCCCCAACAGCAGGACCCGGCCGCGGACACCAAGGCCGCGAGCAGCTACCTCGACGACCTGGTCGGCGACCGCGCCCCCCGGGAACTTCGCGAGACCTACCTCGCACACGGCCCCGCCATGGTCGACTACCTGGACCGGATGGGCGTGAAGTTCTGGCATTCCAGGACCGTCGTCGACTACCACCCCGAGATCGAGGGATCCGGAACCGGCCGCGCTCTCGAACCCCACACCTTCGACGGCCGCAAGCTCGGACGGTCCCGGTTCGGCCGGATCCGCCGCCCGGTCCCGGAGTTCGCGCTGTTCAACGGCACCCTCATGGTCCGCCGCGCCGAGGTCAACCAGCTCCTGACCGTCTTCGACGGATCGGTACGCGGCATGGCCGTGGCCGCGCGCCTCGGTGTTCGCTGGGCCGAGGACCGACTCCGGTATCCGCGTGGGACCCGGCTTGCCATGGGCAACGCGCTCGTCGCGAACCTCTACCACAAGCTTCTGCAGCGCTCCGGCGACGTGTGGTTCACCGCACGTACCACCGAGCTCGTCACCGACCGCAGCGGCCGGGTCGTGGGCGCGATCGTCTCGCACCGCGGCCGCACGGTCCGGGTCGCCGCCCGCCGTGGTGTCGTCCTGGCCGCCGGGGGATTCTCCTCCAGCCCGGAGCTGCGCGCCCGGTACATGCCGAAGCCCACCCCCCAGTTCACCCGTGCCGGCGAAGGCGCCACCGGCGACACCTTCTCCCTCGCGCGCGCCGTCGGCGGCACGCTGGGCGAGCCCAAGGACGACAACGCCCTGTGGTTCCCCAGCTCCATCGGCCGGCGCCCGGACGGCTCCACCGCGGTCTTCCCGCACATCTGGGACCGTGCCAAGCCCGGCATCGTCGCCGTCAACGCCGCGGGACGCCGGTTCGTGGACGAGTCGGTCTCGTACCACCGCTTCACCCGCGCCATGTACGACTCGCACAAGTCCGTGCCGACCGTCCCCGCCTGGCTCGTCATCGACTCCTCCGCCCTGGCGAAATACGGGCTGGGCATGATCCGACCGCATCTGCCCAAGGCCAGGCTCAAGAGGTACGCCGACGCGGGATACCTCCGTACCGGCCGCACGGTCCGGGAACTCGCGATCACCATCGGTGTCGACCCGGACGGTCTCGAACGCACCGTGTCCGACAACAACCGCTTCGCCGTCACAGGCGTCGACGAGGAGTTCGGCAAGGGGAACAGCCCCTTCGGCCACCAGTACGGCGATCCCGCCCACACCCCCAACACCAACCTCGGCCCGATCGAGAAGGGCCCCTTCTACGCGATCGCCGTCGTCCCCACCCCCCTGGCCACCGCCCTCGGCCTGCGGACCGACTCCGACGCCCAGGTCCTCGACGACCGGAACCAACCGGTACCCGGGCTCTACGCCTGCGGCAACGACGCCAACTCGATCATGGCGTCCGAGTACCCCGGAGCGGGCTGCCAGGTCGGCGCAGGCCTGACCTTCGGGTACCTGGCCGCCCGCCACGCCGCGCGCTCTCTCTGATCCTCTCCGCCGTGAGCCCACGGCCCCACCACGGAAGAGAAACGTTTCCCATGTCCACCTTCGCAGTCACCTACACCTACGCCGACGATTCGGCTCCCGCACGTGACGAACACCGGCCCGCGCACAAGGACTTCCTGGAGCAGCAGTTCGACGCCGGGCGCCTGCGCGTATCGGGCCCGCTGGGCCCCGACGGCGCTCCCGGCGCGCTGCTCGTCCTCGAAGCGGAATCGGCCGCCGAGCTCGCCGCGCTGCTGGACCTGGACCCCTTCCACCGAGAGGGCCTGATCGCCGAACGCACCATCCGTGCCTGGCAGATCTTCTTCGGCGGTGTGCAGTGAGCGGCACCCGGAACGCGGCCACGACCGCTGCCGGACAAGATGCCGGTACCACCCCGGCCGGACCACGGCACACCATGCGAGCCGCCTGCACCATCGCCAAGGAAACCATCCGCTACGAGGAACGGCCCGTCCCCGTCCCCGCTCCGGGCCAGGCGCTCATACGCGTCGAGACGGTCACCCTCTGCGGCACGGATCTGCACATCTGGGAGGACGACTACGCCACCGAACTGCCCATGGTGCAGGGGCACGAGTTCAGCGGAGTGATCGAAGAACTCCCTGTCCCGCACCCTGAACTGGCCGTGGGCGACCGGGTCGCCGTCTCCCCGATCCTCGCCTGCGGCAGCTGCCACGCCTGCTCCGTCGGCCGCACCAACGCCTGCGACAGGATGTCCGTCTACGGCTGTTACGACGTGGAGGGCGCGCTCACCGAGCTGATAGCCGTCCCCGTCACCAAGCTCTTCCTCGTACCCGAGGCCCTGCCGAGCCACCTGGCCGCGCTGTGCGAACCGGCCAGCATCGCGATGCAGGCCGTGAACCGTGGGCGTCCCGTCGCCGGGGAGAAGGCCCTGGTGCTGGGCAGCGGTCCCATCGGGCTGCTGTGCACGCTGTACCTCACCTCGCTCGGTATCGAGGTCGTCGCCGCCGACACGGTTCCGGAACGCTGCGCGTTCGCGGTTGAGTTCGGCGCGGTGGACACCGTACTGATCGACCCGGCCGTGCCGTTTCCCGACCCCCGTCAAGCGGAGCTGCTGGCCACGTGGACCAGTGGGCACGGGCCTTCGCTGGTCTTCGAGGCGACCGGGATGCCGGACTCGCTGAACAACGCCCTGCAGGCGGTGGCCACCGCGGGCCGCGTGGTCGCCGTCGGGATCTCCGACCGCGAGGTCACCTTCTCCATGCGCACCCTGCCGGTGAAGGACATCGACCTGATCGGCAGCCGCAACAGCCAGGAGCTGATCGGTGTGGCCGCCGAACTGCTCTCCCGGCACACACGACAGGCGGAGTCCCTGATCACCCACCGCTTCCCCTTCGACCGGCTCGGTGGGGCCTTCGAGACGATGCGCTCCCGCACCGGACTGGTCGGCAAGATCGCCATCGACATGCCTGGAGTCGCCTCGTGATCACCACTCCGCTCGCGGACCTGCGCGACCACTACGACGTCGTTGTCATCGGCAGCGGTGCGGCCGGCTTGGTGGCGGCGGTGCGTGCCGCCGACGCGGGTCTGTCCGTGCTCGTTCTGGAGAAGGCCGAACGCCTGGGTGGTACGTCTGCGGTCGGCGGCGGTGTGATGTGGGCTCCGTGCAACCACCTGATGGAGAGGTCCGGTCACCCCGACAGCCGTGAGGCTGCGGCACATTATCTGCGGGCAGCCACAGAGGGGCGGATGACCGGCGCCGAGATCGACTGGTACGTCAGCATGTCGGCCGCCGCGGTCCGCTACCTCGACGAGCACACCGAGGTCCGTCTCGCTCCGCTGGCCCGCCCCGACTATCACCCCGAGTGGGACGGCGCGGCCACCGGACGGGGCCTGGACAACGACCCGTTCGACCCGGCGCCCTACCCGGGGCTTGCCGAAGTCCTGCGTCCACCCACGTACTTCCCCCTGATCAGCATGAACGAGCGGGACGCGCTCAAAGGCGCCCCCGTGGCTCCGGCACTGCTCGCCGAGCGGAAACGCTCCGGCGTACGCACCATGGGCGGCGCCCTGGTGGGACGACTGGTGGTCACGGCCCTGAGGCGCGGGGTGACCCTCACCTCACCCGCTCGGGTCACCGGTCTGGAACGCGAAGGCGCGGGGTGGACCGTGACGATACGCGACGGCGAGGTGCGGCTGACGGCCGGCCGGGTCGTCGTGGCCTCCGGGGGCTTCGAGTGGAATCACCGGCTGCGCGGCGCGTATCTTCCCTTCCCGGTGATCCCGATCAGCGCACCCAGTAACGAAGGCGACGGGCTGTTGCTGGGACTGGCCGCGGGTGCCGCGGTCGGCGACATGACAGCCGTGTGGGGTGTACCCGTGATCACTGCTCCCACACAGCGGTACGACGGCCTGCCGTCGGGCCGCATGGGCAACGTGGAACTGACACTGCCCGGCTCGGTCACGGTCAATGCCCAGGGCCGGCGCTTCGTCAACGAGGCCACCAACTATCACGACCTCAACCGCGCCTTCGGCAACACCGACCCGCGCGGTGGCCGGCGCGCCAACGCACCGGCGTGGCTCATCTTCGACCGGCGCTATCTGGACACGTACTCGATCGCCGGCTCCACTCCCGGTGTCCCCGAGGAGTGGATGACCTCAGCGAGTACTCCGACAGGCCTGGCCCGCGCCTGCGGGATCGACCCGGACGGCCTGGAGCGGACCCTCGGGCGCTTCAACGCCGACGCCCGCATCGGCGTCGACACCGAGTTCGGACGCGGAGCCAGCGAGCAGGACCGGCACCTGGGCGATCCGGCCAACACTCCGAACCCGTGCCTGGCGCCGGTGGAGGAGCCCCCGTATTTCGCGGTGCCCGTCCACGCCGGGGTGCTCGGCACCGCCGGCGGCCTGCGCGCCGACCTCCATGGCCGGGTACTGGACAATCGCGGCGCGCCGATCGAGGGGCTGTACGCAGCCGGGAACTGTTCGGCGACCGTCTTCCACGACGCCTACCCGGGCGGCGGCGCCACGCTGGGCTCGGCCATCACCCGCGGCTTCGCGGTCGGCGAGCACCTCGCCGCCACGGCGACCGCGTCCCCATGACAGCCGGGGGGCGCCCCCATGGGGGACACGTGGATCGGTGAGGGACGTGACCGTGAGCCTCAACCCGCTCGGAGGAAGGGGTAGTCGGTGTATTCCTCCGCGTGCGGCGCGTAGAAGTGTTCCGGCCGCGGCTCGTTCTCGGGGTGACTGTTCCGCCGGCGTTCGACGAGGTCGGGGTTGGCGGACCTCGTCCTCAAGGAGAGCGTCGGTCGCGTGGAGCCCCACACCGACTGCGACACCGCGTGACGCTTCCTCTGTCGGTGGGCGCCTCTAGTCTTTCGCCAACATCACAGCGGGGCGTGCTGATTCGGGCCGCGCCAGGCACTGTGTGGTGTTGTGACTGGTGGGAGAGGCGAAGACCTATGGGTTGGCTGGCAGCGGGTGACACCTACGAAGTCACGCTGGTGGAGGGGCGGGTGGTGGCACGGCGAGCGCCGGGCGTGTCGCCGGCCGGGCAGGAGGGCGAGCAGGAGGGAACCCTGCCCGCGGAGTTGGAGGACCGCCCCGAAGTCGTCGAACTCCAGCGCTTCGCCGAGTGGCTCGACCGGCACGCGGCCGAGTGCGCGGCACGGGTCGGCAACTGGATGGTGTCCTCACTGCCGGTGCCGACCGGTCTGCTGGCGCGGCTCCGGGCCGACGAGGCATGGGAGGCGGCGCTCCGCGACATCGTCATCGTCGGCGACGGCCCGCACGAGGTCGGCTTCCTGCGCGACACGGACGACTCGGGCGGAGTGCGGGTGGTGAACCTGGACGGTGAGACCGTCCGCCTGTCGGCCCGATCGGTGACCATGCCCCACCCGATCCTCCTCCCCGGCTTGGAAGGGCTCCGGGCCCTGGCTGCCGAGTCGGGCCTGGTCCAGGGTGTCGAGCAGATCCACCGGGCCGTCTGGCGCAAGCCGGCCGGCACCGACGGTGCTCCGGTCGCGGTCACCGAGTTCGCCGGCGCCGAGTACCGTTCATGGTTCCACCTCTCCTCCCGTGCCATCTCTCTCGGCTACCGGATCGCCGGCAGCAGTGTGGTCGACCGGATCCGGGACGCCGGACGCATCACCACCGCCTCGGTCGGCATGAGCGATCCCTACACCGAGGAGAGGGCCTGGACCGGCAGCCTGACCTGGTTCGACGAGGGTGGGCGCCGCCTCCCTCCGGACGAGATCGGCCCCGTGGCGTGGTCCGAGGGCATGCGCATGGCCGCTGCCCTGCACGCCGGCCGCACGGTACCCGAGGACGGCGCGGCATGAACGGCATCGGTACGTACACCCACGGAAGGCACATGGTCATGCCTGAGGGGACGACACGGGACGGGGCGGCGGCGGAGACGGAGGAGTTGCTGCGCGCCGGTGCGATACTGCCGCCGGGCACCACCCAGGGGGGCGACCGGGCCGCCCCGGTGTTCGCCCGGACCTACCGGCATCCGGGGCTGGACGGCCGGATCGTCGTGCGCCTGGTGACCGGGGACGGGGCCAGGGACGCGGCAACGGGCTTCCTGGGGCTCGAACCCGAGGGCGAGCCGGTGGAGGTCGGTGTCGGGCAGCACCGGGCCATGGGCTTCCCCGAATGGATACTGGTCCGCCATCCTTCGGACGGCCACCTGGCGATGTCCCTGGTCGAGGAGATGGACAAGGTCGCGCGGACGGTGAGGTCCCGGGCGAAGAGGGCCCGCGCCGCCTACGAGACGATCGGCGAGCGGCTCGCGGGCTCCGTACCGCATTTCCTGCCGACGTTCTACGAACAGGCCGGTCGGGTGTTCCTCGCGGCCGACCAGACCGCGTACGCAACCCAGATGTTCGTCAACGCCCGCAAGGCCGAGACGGCACACGCGCTGCCGTTCGACGAGGCACGCATGGACGCGGTGTTCCTCGAGTTCGCCCTGGCCGGTGCCGTACCGACGAAGATCCTCTCCAGCTATGCCAAGGGGCTTCCTTCCCGCGTACCGGCCGCGACGGCGTTCCGGCACCTGCGCGGGCTTTTCGTCCGGCTCGCCGCGCACGGGGTGCCGCCGTCGAGTCCGGGCGCGACCGACCTGCGCAGACTGGCGAAGCCGGTCGCGGGCAAGAACGCGCAAGCCGAGGAGATGGCCTACCTGCGCGAGATGCTGCCCCTGCCCGGCACCGCCGAGGCGCCTGTCGGCTGGTGGAAGGCCCACCGGGCCGCGCTGCTGGAACTCGCCCGGCAGGAGCCCGCCGTCCGCGGCACGTTGCTGGGCATGCTGCCCGACCGGTGGGAGCGGACCGAGCTGTCCCGGTGGCTGGACCTGCTGGAGAAGTCCGGGGCCGCAGCCGGGCTGTGCGACACCGCGCTGCCCGCCGAGGAACGGTCCCCCGACGGCACGGCCGGATGGGCGCGAAGGTTCCTCACGCTGTGTGGCAGCGATGGCCACCATGCCGCGCCGCCGGAGCTGTATCCGCTCGTCGACCGCATGGCCGACGCGCTGCGCGCCGAACTCCGTGCCCACGACGGCGCCTTCCCTCCTCCGGTCGGCGACGTAAACCTGCTCGACCAGCTTCTGTCCCTCGGCATACCGGTGGCACGGCCCGGCGACGGTCAGAGGCTCGCCCTGGGGGCATGGGCGGCGTGCGCGTACCGGCGTGACCTCCTCGCGCTGGCAGCCGACGCCCGTTTCCTTCCGGCGTTCCTGCGCGGCTGTCCCGACTGGCACAGGGAGGACAGCGAGCAGACCGTCGTCGACCTGGCCAGGTCTCCCGGCGGGCGGCCGATGCTGGCCACCTGGGTGGAAGAGGTCAGCCGGACGTACCTCACCATGGCACTGCCCGAATTCTCCAGCTGGTCGAGCCCGCTGCGCACGCTGTCCTGGCTGCCAGGAGAGGTACTGGCCGTCGCAGCCGACGCGGTACGGGACGCACTGGCCACCGGCCTCGCCCCCGCGCTGGCCCGCACCCTGCGCACCGGCATCCTCGACGAGCTCGGCTGGCCCGCCTGGGAGGAAGCCCTGCGCTCCGCCGCCTCACGGAACCAGGCGCGGGACGTACGGGTCATCGACGGCTGGCCGTACCTCATCGCCGTCTCCGGCGAAGAGGTACGGGTGCTCGGGGCGGAAGGCACGGTCCTCGCCCATGAGACGCGCCTCCCGGACGGTTCGGACCGGCTCTGGTCGTTCAGCTGCTAGTACGTTGACGGCGGGCTGTTCCTCTGGTGGCATTCGTATTCCGCCGCCACCTGGCAGGGGTACTGGCATGACACCGCCGACGGCGCATCCCACCTGACCGTCGAGGGCTCGCACCGCTCCTGGTGGCCCTGCGATCCGGACGGCAGCGGCGGGGTCGACGGAGGCATGGCCCCCGCCTCGCTGCCCCTTCCCGGAGGCGGCCGGACCACCGGTCGCGGGGTGCTCCGCAGAGGGGACGCCTTCCTGCCGAAGACCAGATGGGTGATCGGCGACGGCACGTCGTACTGGGTGTGGGCCAGGCGGGACGGGCAGGACGGGCCGGCCACCTGGCGGACGTACGACCCGGACGGTGACACGATCGGCGAACCCGGGGCACCACGGTGGATCGACGAGGCACTGCGCGCCGATCCGGAGGGAAGCACCCTCGATGCCGCCTGGCTGCGGCCCGCCCCCTCCGCCGTACCGGGCCCGGTCTGCGCACCGGTGGACGGGGTGCTCGGGTGGCGGGTGGTGACCCTTCCCGACGGCTCGCGGCGGGGCGAGGACCTTGCCGGACGCACCGTCCTCGTGCCGCCCGGGGTGAGCGGTGACCCGGAGCACGCGCTGATCTTCCCCGGCTCCGGGCGGCCGGTGGCCGTGGTCCGGAAGTCGCGGACCGTCCAGCTGGTCGGCACCGACGGCGCGCTGGTCGCCGAGGTCCCGTCCGGCTACCGGTCCGGACCCTTCAACGCGGGTACGGTCCAGCTCCCGCCCCTGCGCTACTGGCACCTCCTCCAGCCACGCGACCCGCAGGGGTCCGCCGCACTCCGCCGGATCGACGAGGACACCGCCGCGGCGCTCCTGGCACGGGCCGTGCCGGCGCTGGACGCCGAGCCGGAGGACGAGCCGGGGAAGCAGCGGGCGGAGGGGGACAGCGCGGGCGTGGTGCCCGGCCTGGTCCGCACGTTCCTGCCGGAGGTCGGCCACGACGCACTGCGCGCGGGCATCACCGGGGTGGTGCGGTTCGCCGCCGAGCAGCAGCGCGTCCTGGACGCCGCGCTGTCCCGGCTCGACGCGGCGATCACCGGAGTCCTCCCGCGGGAACCACGGCCCGAACCCGGCGACGAACTGCTCGAGGCCGCGGTGAACGGCGTCGGCCTGACGGGCCGGGGCACGTTCTCCCGCTACTCCCGCTACTACTCCTCCGACCACAACCTGTACGGCCTGCCGCGCCTGCTGGGCCGGTCGATGCGGAACCCGGCCGAGCCGGCTCTCCCGGGCCGGACCCACGTCGAGCTGGCCAGGCAGAAGCCGCTGGAGCGACTGGACGCCCTGGCCCTGCCGGAGCTGCCCGCGATACTGGCCCTGCGGGCAGGCTCCGAGTGCACCGTGGAGGAGCACCGGGAGGCGCTGGACGCGTTCCTCGAGGTATTCGACGCCCAAGGGCTCACGGAGCTCGATCCCGGCCACTGGCGCCGTGTCCGGCTGCGGTTGGACCGGAGCCTGTTCGAAGGGCCCGACGCGGTGAGGGGCGCGAGCGACGAGGCCGTGCTGCACCTCGCCGGCGGCGCTTTCCTGCTCTTCCCCGCCCGATCGCACTGCTTCCTCAGCGAATGGGACCCCGGTGTAGACCCCAGGGGCCTGCGGTACGGGGCGCTCTTCCACGATCCGTCCGGCCGGTTCGAGGTACCCGAGCCGTACACCCTCCTCGCCTCCGGACCGTTCGTACCGGAGCCGACGCGGGCGCCCGGCTGGGCGGCAGTGTTCCGCGCCGAGCTCGCCGAACGCGGCCCGGCCCCCTGGTTCCCGTCGGCCGCCGAGGAGTTCGCGCGGCTCACCGGTGTCACCCCGACCATGGCCCGGCTGGTCGTCGCGGGCCTGCCCAGGATCGACGACAAGCGCGAGGCGGTGCCCTCCGCGACGCTGAAGGTGATCGGGGTGACATCGGCCGACGCGAGCGTGGCCAAGGACGAACTGAAGAACCTCGACCCGGGCGCCCGGCAGGCCGTCGTGGCGGCGCTGCTCCCCGCCGAGCCGGCCCTGCTGTGGACCGACGGCCCCGACGCCGCCCGGGCGGCCGAAGTCTGGAACGAGCGGCTGGGCCGGCGCACGCCCGTCCCCGAGGAGGTGCTCCACGACGCGGTCCGCACCGTCGTGTCCCCGGGATGGGCACCCTCCGCCGCGCTGTACGGCTTCGTCGGCATGGCCACCGAGCCTCGGCTTTCCCGGGACCTGACCTGGAAGTTCGGCCGCTACTCCCTCGAATCCGTCGAGAGAACGCCCGGCTTCGGCAACGACGTCCTCAAGGGCTCGGTGGCCCTGGCCGCATGGCTCGCCCACCGGCTCCCGTCCGGCGACCCGGTCCGCGCGACCCTGCCCGGCGTACTGACGGCGCTGCGCGAACGGCTGGCTCACCCCGGCCTCCTGATCGCCCTCGACCGGCGGATCGACTGGGAGGCGTTCCGCCGGACCGCCGGGGATCCCACGGAGACCGGCGAGGGCTTCGTGCGCTTCGGCGCCGTCGTGGCGGGCACCGAGATGTCCGAGCCCGTCCCCTCCTTCAGGCCCGCACTGCTGGACGGGGCTGGGACCGACTCCCACCTGACGGCGCTGTTCGCGGAGGGAGGGCCGGACGCCCAGGAGACCGCGTTGCGCCTGGCCCACGACCGGCTGTTCGCCGAACTGCTCGCGGACCCCGGGGACCCGGTGGCGGGCGAGCGCGACGCGGACGGGCTCTGGTGGCCGCAGGACCCCACCCGGTCGGTGCCCGACCTGGTCGGCGAAGTGGTCCAGCGGTACGGCCTCGGCGAGGACGCCGCCGTCCTCTACCTGATGCTGCTCGCGATGCCGGACCCCACCGACCGCAACACGGCGCGCTGGACCGGCTGGGGCAAGCAGCGCGGTGGAACAGCCAGGCTCCGGGCCGCCCGCGCCGAACTCGCCGGCACGCAACTCGTGGTCGAGGGCAGCCGCTCCAAGGCCGGACGTTCGCTGTTCCTGCCAGGCGGGTGGACCCAGCTCGCCAAACCGCACCTGCCGCTGGAACGGTGGAAGCTGTCGATGTACGACCTGCTCGACGGTGAGAGCGCCGTCCTGGGCGTCGTCGTGCCCACCCGGCCCGTCGCCGGTCTGTACCGCGAGGCCTGGCGCCGGACCCAGGACGGGGACGGACCGCAGCTGGGGGAACTGGAGGTGCCGCTTCCGCGCAAGCGGCGTCGCTGAGTCCGGCCGCTGGAGGGGGCGGCCGCCCCCGGAGCACTTCGCTCGTACGAAAACCGGTGGCGGGCCCGCCGGCCTGTGGTGAAGATCGCGGCATGTCCAACTTCCTGGAGACCCACCGGCTCGTTCTGCGCGCGTTCACGACGGCCGACACCGACCATCTGCTCGCCCTGGACAACGACCCCGACGTCATGCGCTTCATCAACGGAGGGCGCCCGACGAGCCGTGAGGCGATCGAGACGCGGGTCCTGCCGCGACTCATGCACGACTACCCGTGCTGGGAAGCCCGCGGCTACTGGGCCGCCCAGGAGAGGGCCACCAGCACTTTCCTGGGTTGGTTCGAGTTCCGGCCGCTGGACGAGCACAGCCCCGCCGTGGTCGAACTCGGCTACCGCTTGAACCAGGCGGCATGGGGGCACGGCTACGCCACCGAGGGGTCCCAGGCCCTGATCCAGGCAGGGTTCACGGACCTGGAGGTCGAGCGGGTCACGGCGAACACGATGGCCGTCAACACCCGCTCCCGCCGCGTCATGGAGAAGTCGGGCCTGTCCTTCGTCCGGAACTTCACCGGGGACTGGCCGGAGGCGATCGAGGGCTCCGAACACGGTGAAGTCGAGTACGCACTCACCCGGACCGAGTGGGAACAGCGGTAGACGTCGACGGCCCGGTCCGCGACTCCTGACACTTCTCCCGCTTCTCCGGGCCGCGCCGCAAGCTCATCCCATCGCGGAGCGCCGGCACCTCGGCGACGAGAACCGGTGCAGGTCAGCGCTCCGGGGGCCCCGATTTCGTCGTTTCCCGGGCCTTGTTCTCGGCCGCATCCTTCTTCTTCGCCTGACCGGGCGGTCGAGAGGGGGCCTGGGGCGCCGTGTCACTTCCCGGTGACGCTTGTGCAGTGCCTTTGTCTTTCGGCGCGGGTTGTTGCGGCCTGTCTGCTGAGATGCCCGAGGATGCGCCGTGCGAATGGGGGGACACGGGGCGGAGGCTTTGCTCGGGGGTTTCGCCGGGGCGTGTGCCGGAAGAGGTGCTGAGGCCAGGGGGTTGCGCCGTCGCCGAGGCAGCCGGCGCGCTTTTCTGGCCTGCGGTGCCGGATGGGTCCATCGTGCCGCCGGGGGTACCGGTGGCCTTCGTTGCGGTGCCGTCGTTGTCTTGCGGTGCGGAGGTGCCGGTGACGCCGAACGCGGCCACCACCGCAGCAGTGAGTGCGGCCATCGTGCCGGCTGCGAGGGTCCGCCTTCGCCGTGCGGGCGGGCGTGGGCGAGTGTCCTGCATCCTGGCGGGCATCGGATTTGCGTGGGTGTGGCCGGCCGTTCGTGAAGACGGCCGAGGGGCGACGAGGCTCGTGGTGGACGGCGATGGGGCGGAAGGGACCGGGGCTGTACCGGCCATTGCGATCAGTTCGCGAGCGCAGTCGCGGGCCGGTGGCCGGTCCTGCTCGTCCAGGGCCGTCATCCTGCGCAGCAGGCGACTCAGTTGTTCGGGAAGCTCAGGAGGCAGGGCGGGGGGACGGTGCAGTCGTGCGATCGCGGCCTCCAGAGGGCCGCCGTCGTACTCGAGCTTTCCCGTGAGGCATTCGAGGAGTACCAGGCCGAGGGCGTAGATGTCGGCCGGCCGGCCGACGGGCCGGCCGAGGACCTGCTCGGGAGAGAGGTACGCGGGCGTGCCGATGAGCGTGCCGGTGCCCGTGTGGGTGGTGTCCAGACGTCGCGAGATGCCGAAGTCGGCCAGGTAGGGCCGCTCGGCGCGGTCCAGGAGGATGTTGGAGGGCTTGACGTCGCGGTGGACGATCCCGGCTTCGTGTGCGTGACCCAGCGCCTGGGCGAGGCCGGCGCCGAGTGCGGCGGTGGCCTCGGGAAGCAGCGTGCCCTGGGCGATGCGCTCCTTGAGGGTGATGCCTTCGATCAGTTGCATGACCAGGAAGGCACGCCCATCGTGCTGCCCGGTGTCGAAAGCGGTGATGAGTCCGGGGTGGTGGAGCCGGGCCAGGATCAGCGCTTCGCTGTCCAGGCTCTCCTCCCCGGCGACGCACGCATCGGGCCGGAAAATCTTGACCGCGACCGGTCGTCTCAGCCGCAGATCGAACCCGCGGTGCACGTCCGCAGCACCGCCTGAGCCGAGGCGGTCGTCCAGACGGTACCGGCCGCTCAGCACCTCTGCTGAACACCGGGGACCTGTGGCCTGAGCGAAGTCGCGCAGTCTCATTCCCACTCCCTCTGCATCGGAGGGCTCGCACCCTTGGTGGGTCCGTGACGACCCGCCTCCGCGATGCGGGTACCCGCCAGGAGCTGGACTAGCCTCGCGTATTCACAGTCGCAGCCTGTCCGCCCATCCGCTGGAGCAGCGGGGGAGCGGCGTACAGCGGTTCCTTGTACTCCGCGTGCGGGAGAAGAACAGTGCCCACGGGTGTGGATCGCAGCCTCACCTCGTTTGCATGCCTGTGCGCCGAGCTGCGGTGGACGGGAGCGTTCGCCTCCAGCTCGTCAGATCGTCGGCGTTCGCGCGTCGCGGGGGCGATTCCTCCCGTGTGTGCGGGGGTCGGTCAGCCTTCGACTTCGGTCTTGTCGCCGCCCCAGAGGGTGTGGAAGGTGCCTTCCCGGTCGGTGCGGTGATAGGTGTGGGCGCCGAAGTAGTCGCGCTGGCCCTGGGTGAGGGCGGCGGGGAGGCGTTCGGCGCGCAGGGAGTCGTAGTAGGCGAGGGTGGCGGCGAAGGCGGGGGTGGGGACGCCCTGGGTGACGGCGGCGGCGATCACGGTGCGCCAGTCGTCCTGGGCGGCGGCGATCTCCTCGGCGAAGCTCTTGTCGGAGAGGAGGCTCGGCATCCGGGGCTGGGCCTCGTAGGCGCTGGTGATCCGGTCGAGGAAAGCGGCCCGGATGATGCATCCGCCGCGCCAGATCGAGGCGACCTTGCCGAGGTCGATGTTCCAGTCGTACTGCTCGCTGCCGACCGAGATTTCGTGGAAGCCCTGGGTGTAGGCGACGATCTTCGAGGCGTACAGTGCCTGCTCGACCTGGTCGGCGAATGCCGCCGCCTCGTCCGCACCCAGCTTGCGGGCGGTCGGGCCCGCGAGGTCGCGTGAGGCGTCACGGAGGTCGGCGTGGCCGGAGACGGAGCGGGCGAAGACGGCCTCGGCGATGCCGGAGACGGGAACGCCCAGATCGAGGGCGATCTGCACGGTCCAGCGGCCTGTGCCCTTCTGCTCCGCCTGGTCGAGCACGACGTCCACGAAGGGCTTACCGGTCGCCGCATCGACGTGCGAGAGCACCTCAGCGGTGATCTCGATGAGGTACGAGTCCAGGCGCCCGGTGTTCCAGGTGCGGAAGATGTCCGCGATCTGTGCGGGGGAGTACCCGGCCACGTCGCGGAGCAGGTGGTACGCCTCGGCGATGAGCTGCATGTCGGCGTACTCGATGCCGTTGTGCGTCATTTTTACGAAGTGTCCGGCGCCGTCCGGCCCGATATGCGTGACGCAGGGAGCGCCGTCCTTGGCCTTCGCCGAGATCTTCTCCAGCATCGGTCCCAGTGACTCGTACGACTCCTTGCTGCCGCCCGGCATGATGCTGGGCCCGTTGAGCGCGCCTTCCTCGCCGCCGGAGATGCCGGTGCCGACGAAGTGGATGTCCTGTTCGCGCAGATCGCGCTCCCGGCGGCGCGTGTCTTCGAAGTGCGCGTTGCCTCCGTCGATGATCACATCGCCGGGTTCCAGCAGAGGGGCGAACTCGGCGATCACCGCGTCCGTGGGGTTTCCGGCCTTGACCATGATGACCAGGCGTCGTGGCCTTTCCAAGGCTGCCACGAAGTCGGCGGCGCTCTCGGTCGCGATGAAATCCCCTTCGTCGCCGAACTGTTCGACGAGCTCGTGGGTGCGGGCGGCCGTGCGATTGTGCAGAGCGACTGTGTATCCGTTGCGCGCGAAGTTCCGGGCCAGGTTGCGTCCCATGACGGCAAGTCCTGTGACGCCGATCTGCGCTGTGCTGCTCATTGTGGCTCTGCCTACTTCCGGTCTCGGGGTCCTGGACAGTTTTGGCCGACCGCCATGATGAAACGCGCTCCCGAGCTTACGAGGCGCGGACGACTGCGGACCGGGATGCTGTCAGGGTGTCGCCGATGTCCCCCGGATGGGCATCGCGATCTCCGCCGTCCGCAAGGGCGGCCGTGGTGCCTTCCGCCGGAGGGCCGGGCGCTGCTGGTCGCGGCGTACCGGCGCACGAACCTGCCCCCTGCGGTCCGGCACGGGAAAGCGGCAGGGGGCCCGTCACCCCGGCTGTTCGGCCGGGGTGACGGGCCGTCCGGCCGCGGTGTCGACGAGGAAGCCGCCCGACTGGTGGTGCCAGAGCTTGGCGTACGCCCCCTCGGTGAGCAGCAGCTCCTGGTGTGTGCCCTGCTCGGCTATGCGGCCCCGGTCGAGGACGATGAGGCGGTCCATCGCCGCCACCGTGCTCAGGCGGTGGGCGACGACCAGGGCGGTCCTGCCTTCCATCAGTTGCCACAGCGCCTGCTGGACGAGGGTCTCGCTCTCCGAGTCCAGCGCGCTGGTCGCCTCGTCCAGCAGCAGGACCGGCGCGTCACGCAGGATGGCCCTGGCGAGGGCGACCCGCTGGCGCTGACCGCCGGACAGCTTGACGCCCCGCTCCCCGACCATGGTGCCGAAGCCGGCGGGCAGCTGGTCGGCGAACTCGGTGACGTGCGCGGCATCGGCGGCAGCGCGGATCTCGGCCTCGGTGGCGTCCGGCCGGGCGAAGAGGATGTTCTCGCGCAAGGTGCGGTGGAACATGGCCGGTTCCTGGGGGACGTACGCGATGAGGCTCCGCAGGTCGGCCTGGGTCAGCCGGCTGATGTCCTGCCCACCGATCAGGATGCGGCCCGACTGGAGGTCGGCCATGCGTAACAGCAGCCGGGTCAGAGTGGTCTTGCCTCCGCCGGAGCGGCCGACGAGACCGATCCTCGCACCGCTCGGGACGTCCAGGTCGAGTCCGTCGAAGATCGGCCGGCCGCCGTCGTGCGCGAAGGTCACCTTCTCGAAGCGGACGTCCGCCGTCTTCGCGCGAAGGGGCTCCGGCTCCGGCGGATCGAGCACGGTGGGCGGCGCGACGAGCAGCTCGGTGAACTGCGCGGCCTCGGTCATCGAGCTCTCGAGACGGCGGTAGATCTGGTTGAACTCGAACATGATGCGGGTCGAACCGGTGTAGTAGGTGAACGCCACCACGATCGCCTCCACGCTGCCGCCACCCGCGCCGAACGCGACGGCGAGGAGCAGGCCCAGGCCGTTGGTCAGGACCGACATCGGAGCGACGAAGGTGTCGATGCGGAGGTTTCCGTAGTCCCACGAGCGCAGTGTCAGCCGCCGGGACTCGGCGACCCGCGCCCTGTGCTCGGCGGCCTCGCGCTCCTCGGCGGCGAACGCGCGCACGGTGTCCATGTTCATCAGCGCGTCGGAGACATGTCCGGAAACACGCGCGATCGCCTCCTCCCGCCGGTTGACCAGCTGCTGACGGCGGCGGATGAGCGGGGCGGCGCACACGGCGGTCAGCGCGATCATCGTCAGGAGCCCGGCCACCAGCAGGGGGTCGTAGGTCCAGAGGATCACCGTGCCGAACAGCAGCGGCGCCAGGCTTCCTATGACGCTGAACGTGAGGGTGTCGACGAACTCCTCGAAGCGGGAGGCGAAACTCAGCACCCGCTTCGTCAGGGAGCCTGCGAAGTTGTCCTGGAAGAAGGCGGCGTCCTTGGCGAACAGGGCATCCATGCCGGTGACGTACAGGTGCTCGATGCCGAGTGCGTCGACCCGGTTGAGGCAGTGCAGGCCGATCCGCCACATCGTCTCCGCCAGGAGCAGGACCCCGGTGAACACGGCGATGTAGGGCAGTGCCTCGCGGACGCCGATGCCCCCGCCGTCCGCGATGCGGCCGACGAGCTTGGCGACGACCAGCGGTGCGAGATAGGTGATCCCGATGTTGCCGATGGCCGGCAGCAGAAGCGCCGGCACGGACAGTCCGGGTAGGCGGGACAACTCCCGAAGGTAGTGGCGAAGTGCGATCCGGACCGGGCCGCTGTCCGGTCCGGTGCCGTGAGACTGCTGCGATCCCATGCCGACCTCATGTCGTTTCGCGGGCAGTTGCTCCGGGTTCCGCCGCGGTGTGAGGCCTGCGGGAGGGCGGCGCCGTACCCGGCGGAGCGCTCGCCGTGCGTCCGCGGCGAGAGATCCGGGACTGGGAAGTCTCCCGTGGCCGGGCAGGCGGAGTCCAAGCGTTTTCGTGGGGAGGGACAGCACACCGGTGCGTTTCGGCCGGTCCCTGCGCACGCCCTCGCACCACACGGCGCGTGCGTACGGTCATGCCGGGCCGGTCGTGCAAGGGCGTGGGCCGGTGCGCCGCCGCGAGGGGAGTGGGCCTGTGCCGCCTCAAGGACGGCCATAAGGGGCGCCCGCGGTGACCGGTGGACGGCCGCGGGGGAGCGCCCTCGGCAAGGGACGGACGGGGGAACGCGGCCGGCGTGATCCGGGAGTACGGGCACGGGGAACTCGCGCCGGCGTGCCGCTCGGCATGCGGGCCGCCGCTCGAAGTGGTCGTCGGCGCGCCGGCCGCCCGAAGCGACGTCGCCGCGCGGACCGCTACCCGAACAGATCCTCCTCCTCGGGGATCACATGCATGGCCGCTTCCTCGGCGGAGGCGGCCGCGCCGTCGATGCCGACATCCTGTGCGGTGAGGGTGGAGGGCACGTGGCCGTCGCCGCCCTGCGTGAGCCGCCCGGCACGATCGGTGCCCACTTCCGTGTCGTAGGGCTCTCCTTCACCACCCGCGAGATCGCCGATCCAGTCGTCGGCGGCCCCCGGAGTCTCGGGAACTTCCCTGGTCAGGCGGCTGTCGAGGGATTCGCCCGTGTGCTGCTCCGACGCGGTGGTCCCCTCGTCGTCGACGGCCCAGGGCCGGTCGGGCGGGGAGTACCCCTCCTCCAGGACGTCCGTGACCCCGGACGTGTCCAGGGTGTCCTCCACATCCAGCAGGTCGGCGGGGTCGGAGGCCTCCGGCTCCTGCGGCTGGTAGACGTCGTCCCCCCGGTCGCTCTCCCTGTCGGTCATGGCGAGTCCCTTCCTCCGGGTCCCCCTGTACGTAATTCCACTCCGGTCCGGCGAGGGGCGCAACGGATAGGGGCCGCGGGCAGCCGTGACGCTGATTCAGATGACAATGAAAACGATTGTCGATAGCGTGTGTGCGGGCGGCCCGGAACCTCCGCGGGGGTGACTCCTGCCTGCCCGCAATCCCGATCGCGCCATGAAAAAGGGGGAGTTCGTGAGTCATCTGCTGGTGGTCGAGAGCTGGGTGGGGTCGATGAGCAGACTGCTGCCCCGCGCCCTGGGGGAGGCGGGGCACCATTTCACCTTTCTCACCCGCGACCTGAGTCATTACCTGCGAGCCGCGCCGGAGGGGGCCGGTCACCCCCTGCTCACCGCCCGTAACGTGGTGACTGCGCCGACCAACGACCTCGACCTGCTGATTCCGCAGGTGGAGAAGGTGCACGGCGTCCTGGGCTTCGACGGGGTGGTCACCTCCTGTGACTACTACCTGCCGACCGCCGCCCGGATCGCCGCTCACCTCGGCCTGCCGGGCCCCTCGCCCGAGGCCATGGAGAACGCCTGCCGCAAGGACGCGACCCGCGCGGTTCTCGCCGCCGCCGGCGTCCCCGGCCCCCGCTTCGCCGTCTGTACGGACGAGGCGGACGCCGTCGTGGCCGCCCGTGGCCTGGGCTACCCGCTGGTCGTCAAACCGGTCGACCTCTGCGCCGGCATGCTCGTACGCCGGGCCGACGACGAGCAGCAGCTGGCCGAGGCCTGCCGCGCCCTCGCGGCCTTCCCGTACAACGCGAGGGGGCAGCGGCGCACGCCCCACATCCTGCTGGAGGAGTTCCTCCTGGGGCCGGAGGTGAGCGTAGAGACCGTGACCTGCCGCGGGGTGGCCCACGTCGTCGGGGTGACGGACAAGAGCGTCGGCGGGGCCCCGGCCTTCGTCGAGACCGGGCACATGTTCCCGGCCGCCCTGGACCCCGACGCGCTCGCCGCGGTCACCGCGACCGCACTGGGCGCGGGGGCCGCGCTCGGGCTCGACGACGTCGTGGCGCACACCGAGATCAAGCTGACGGCTGACGGCCCCCGGGTCGTGGAGGTCAACCCCCGCCCTGCGGGCAACCGCATCACCGAACTCGTCCGCCATGTCACCGGGATCGATCTGGCCGCCGTCTGCGTCGATGTGGCACTCGGCAGGCAACCCGTCCTCCAGCCGCGCGACACCGGGCTGCGCAGTGCGGCCATCGGCTTCCTGGTTCCCGACGCCCCCGGGACCCTCGCCTCCTTCGACGGCGCCGCCGGAGTGGCGGACATGGACGGGGTCATCGAGGCGCAGTTCGCCGAGGCAGGCCGCACGGTCGAGACGGCGGACAGCAACAACGCCTACCTCGGGCACGTCATGGCGGGCGACACCGGCGGACTCGGCGCCCGTCAGCGCGTCGAGTCCCTGCTTGCCGGAGTGCGACCCCGGCTGGTGCGCTCATGACGGCGGGCGGGTCCTCACGCCCCCTGACCCCGTGTTTCGACACGCTTCTCGACCAGGTTCTACGAGGGGAATTCGGCCCGGGACCCCGGACCCGGCGCATCGATGTCGCCTTCACCACGTCCCAGGCCGTACGGCACGAAGGGCGGCACGGCGGCTATCGCAACGAGGTCCTCAGCCTGCGTCTGGGCCGCAGCGTCGGCTCGTGCGCGGTCGAACCGGGCGCCCTGCCCGACGGCACGGTCGAGGACTGTGCCGGTGCGGAGCTGGCCGCGCTGCTCGCCCATCCGCTGCTACCGGTCCGGGTCGCGGCGCTGGACGCCTTCCTGATGGACGTCCTGCCGCACACCCCTGCCCAGGGCGCCCAGCCGGTGGACATCCCCGCCGGCAACTCGCTGGAACGCTCGCGGGCCCGCGCCTCCGCAGTGGTCGACCTGCTGCAACTTCCCCCCGGACGAACGGTTCTGTTGGTCGGAGTCGTCAACTCACTTCTCGCGGAGCTCCGTTCACGCGGCCTGCGTGCGATTCCCTGCGACTTCAAGGGCGGGACCACGGAATGGGGTGAGCCCATCGTGACCGACGCCCTCGCCGAGGTCGGCCGCTGCGACGCGGTGCTGGCCTCCGGAATGACGCTCGGCAACGGCACCTTCGCACCGTTGAGCCGGAGCGCGTGGGAACTCGGGAAGCCGCTGGTCATGTTCGCGCAGACCGGAAGCGCGGTCCTGCCGCGTTTCCTCGGCGCGGGGGTGGCAGCGGTGTGCGCGGAACCGTACCCCTTCTTCTGGCTCGACGGCGGACCCGGCACCCTCCACCGCTACCGGGCGCACGACGGAGGCACCTCATGAGCACCCTTTCCCTGCCCGCCCTCGCACCCAACCGCGAGCTCCTGTCCCTCATCGGCCGCACCCCGCTCGCCCGGATCACCACCGGGCTGCCCGCGCGGCATCCGGGCTTCTGGGCCAAGCTCGAAGCACACGCCGTCGGCGGCATGAAGGCCCGCGCCGCGGTGTCCATGCTGCTCGGCGCCGAGGAACGCGGCGAACTGCTCCCCGGAGCGCCGGTCGTGGAGTCCACCTCCGGCACCCTGGGCATAGGGCTCGCCTTCGCGGGCCAGGCGCTCGGTCACCCGGTCGTACTGGTCGGTGACAGTGAACTGGAGCCTTCCATGCGGCAGTTGCTCCGCTCGTACGGAGCCCGGCTCGAACTCGTCGACCGCCCGGCCGTGCACGGCGGCTGGCAGGGCGCCCGCCTCCAGAGGCTGCACGACCTGCTCGGCCGGCTTCCCGGAGCCTACTGGCCCGACCAGTACAACAACCCGGACAACAGCGCCGGTTACGCCTCCCTCGCGGCGGAACTGGCGACCCAGCTCGACCACCTCGACATCCTCGTCTGCAGCGTCGGTACCGGCGGACACAGCGCCGGCATCGCCGGGCCCCTGCGCCGGCACTGGCCCCGGCTGCGTCTCATCGCCGTCGACTCCACCGGATCGACCATCTTCGGGCAGCCTCCCGCTCCCCGGCTCATGCGCGGCCTCGGCAGCAGCATCCACCCGCGCAACGTCGCCTACGAGGCCTTCGACGAGGTCCACTGGATCGGTCCCGCCGAGGCCGCGGACGCCTGCCGACGGCTCGCGCGGGGCAATTTCGTCAGCGGCGGCTGGAGCACGGGCGCCGTCGCACGCGTCGCCGCGTGGGCCGCCGGTGCTCACCCGGGACAGGCCGTCGCGACCGTCTTCCCCGACGGGCCCCACCGCTACCTGGGAACGGTGTACGACGACGACTTCCTGACCGCCCACCAACTGGACCCCCGTCTCACCGCCGACCGTCCCGTCGACATCCCGCACCCGCGCGCCGCGCAGACCGGGGGATGGGCCAGGTGCACCACCGTCACCGATCCTCTGGCCGGCGGCGACCTGGGGAGGCAGCCGTGAAACTCACCCAGACCACGGTGCGGCTGGTGCTGGCCGAGCCGCTGCGCATCTCGCGTTCGACCATGACCGCCCGCGACGCCGTCCGTCTGACCGTCGAGCACGAGGGGCTCAGCGGCCACGGCGAGGCCGTCACCAGTGTCTTCTACGGTCTCGACGCCCCCACGCTGCAACGCCTCGCCGCTCGGACCGCCGAGTCGCTCACCCGTTTCGCGGGCCCGGAGACCGCGCTGCACGCCCTTCGGGTCGGTGAGTTCACCGGGCCCGACACGCCGGCCGCGATGACGGCCGCGACCGAGGCGGCACTCCTCGACCTGGTCGGCAAGCGCACCGCCACCGCCGTCCACCGCTTCCTGGGGTCCCCGGTGGCGCCGAGAGCCGCCACCGCCCGCACCATCTCCCTCATGTCGCCGGGCCGGGCGGCCGTCCAGGCACGCGCCCTGGCCGACGCGGGCTTCTCCCTCATCAAGATCAAGGCAGGCGATCGGGACCCTGAAACGGATCTCGACCGGGTACGCGCCGTCCGCGCCGCCGCGCCTCGCGCCCGGCTGCTCCTCGACCCCAACGGGGCCTGGTCGGCGGGCCAGGCGCGCGCACTGCTGCCCCGTTTCGCCGAACTCGGCGTCGAGGCAGTCGAGCAGCCGCTCACCCCCGGCGACCCCGAAGCCCTCGCCCGGTTCGCGGCGCGCTCTCCCGTGCCCGTCATCGCCGACGAGGACGCGGTCACCTACGAGGACGCGCGGCGGCTCGCCGGGCGTGTCCATGGAATCAACGTCAAGCTCGCGAAGTGCGGCGGTGTCCACGCGGCCCTGCGCATCGCGACCCTGATCGAGGGCAGCGGCACGGACCTGATGCTCGGCTGCCTGACCGCCAGCACCCTGGGCATCGCCCCCGCGGTCCACATCGCCGACCGTGCCCGCTGGGCAGACCTCGACGGGCACCTCCTGCTGGCACACGACCCGTGGACCGGCATCGGCGGCACGGACGGGTTCGTCACCGCCGGCGGAGAGCCGGGGCTCGGCGTACGACCGCGCGCAGGGGGCGCACCCCGTGCGGACGACGTGCCTAGCGCCGAACCCGATGCCGGTTCCTGTACCCGTGCCGGATCCCGTGCCGCAGCCGCATCCTGGAGCGAGGCCTCATGAGGACCTTGCACGAGATCCGCGGCTTCCCGCTCGCCATCCGTCTGCTGCTGGTCAACCAGCTCGGTGTCAACACCGGTTTCTATCTCCTCATCCCTTACCTCGCCACCCACCTGGGCGACGGCCTGGGCATGTCGGCGGCCGTCGTCGGCGTCGTACTCGGCGTACGCAATCTCAGCCAGCAGGGCCTGTTCCTCATAGGCGGCTCCGCCGCGGACCGGCTCGGCGCGCGGGGTGTCATCATCGCCGGCTGCGGGATACGCACCGTCGGTTTCGCCCTCTTCGCGCTGGGCGACGGGCTGCCCGTGCTGCTCGCCGCGTCCGTGCTCAGCGGAGTGGCCGGCGCCCTCTTCAACCCGGCCGTCCGCACCTACCTCGCCCAGGAGGCGGGGGAGCGGAAGGCCGAGGCCTTCGCCCTCTTCAACGTCTTCGCGACCACCGGCGCCCTCATCGGCCCTCTCCTCGGCAGTCTCCTGCTGCTCGTCGACTTCCGTGCCTCCGCGCTCACCGCCGCCGGGATCTTCGCCCTTCTCACCGTCGCCCAGGCACTGGTGCTCCCCGCCCGGGACGTGCCGGCGGCCACCGGCAGCGTCGCCGCCGACTGGCGTGAGGCCGTCGGGAACCGGGCCTTCCTCGCCTTCGCCCTGGTCATGGTCGGGATGTTCACCCTGGAGAACCAGCTCTATCTGCTGCTGCCCGACGGCGCCCGGCAGGCCACCGGCTGGGACGGCGCCGCAGGCCTCGTCTTCCTCACCGGGACGATCGCCGGCATCGCGCTCCAACTGCGGATCACCCGCGCGCTGAAGGGACGAGGGAGCAGGGGCCGCTGGATCGCCACCGGGCTCGTCCTGATGGGGCTCGCCTTCGTACCCCCCATGCTGGTGGCCGGCGCCGGCACACAGCCGGACGGCACACTCGACGCCGCCCTGCGCGTCCTGCCCGTGCTCGCCGGGGCCCTTCTGCTCCACCTCGGCGTCATGACCGCCCAGCCCTTCGTCATGGAGCTGATCCCGGGCTTCGGGCGGCAGGCCCTGACCGGTACGTACTTCGGGATCTTCTACGCCGTCTCCGGGATCGCTGCCGCCCTCGGGAACGCCGCTGTCGGCTGGGCCATGGACGCCGCGCAACGGCAGGGGGCGCACGACGGTGTGACCGAACTCCTGCCCTGGGCCTGCTGCCTGGCGACCGGACTGGCCTCGGCCGCAGGCGTGTTCTGGCTCCAGCGCAGGGGGACCCTCCCCCGGACACAGCCGGCACCCGTGGCGGTGGCGGCATGAAGCAGCGCAGGGGGAACCTGCTCACCGATCGCCCCGAGCTGTACGAGGCGAGGTTCCCCGACCCCGAACAGCTCGCGGGCCGCTGGGCGGAGGAATGCCTGCGGCGGCACGGCGCGGGCCCGGCCGTCCTGGACCTCGGCTGCGGTACCGGCCGCGACGCGGCCTGTCTCCACCGTGCGGGGCGCCGTGTCACGGCCGCCGACCTCTCCGCCACCATGCTCGCCCACGCCCGCGTCCACCACCCGGGGCCGGTACACGTACAGGCCGATCTCAGCCGGTTCGACTTCGGGCGGGGTGTCTTCGACGCGGTGGTGTGCCTGGACAGCTCACTGCTGTACTGCCACACCAACGAGCAACTGGACGGGTTCCTGACGTCCTGCCGCCGCGCCCTCGGCCCCGGTGGACTGCTGGTCGCCGAGATGCGCAACGGCGCCTACTTCCTCGGGCGCGCCGAACCTCCCGCCGCGCCCGGAACCGCGCGCTTCACCTGGCAGGGCACCACCTACCGCTCGACCACCACCCTGTACCTGGACCGAGCCGCGCAGCTCCTGCGGCGCACCCGCCACTGGACCGCCGACGACGGCACCCCGGCCGTCGAGGAGCGGTCGGCGTGGCGGCTGCTCCTGCCCCAGGAACTGCGGCACTTCCTCACCGTCCACGGCTTCGACGTCCTCGCCCTGCACGACGGCCCCGGGCCACGCACCGAACCCGTCTGGCGTCCCGGTGCCGAACCCGGCACCGCGGCCGACGGAGACCGGCTCCACCTCGTCGCGAGGAAGAGGACGGCCCGCACCTCCGCCCACCCACCCGTAGGAGAGCAACCATGACGACACCCCACGACAAACACGAGCGCTTCCCCGCCCTGCGCAGGCGCGGCTTCCTCGCCGCCGGCGTGGCATGCGCCGGTGCGCTCGCCCTCACCGGCTGTTCCGGATCCGGCGCCACACAGGACACGGGCGACAAGGCTGACGGCACTCCACGGCGCGGTGGACGGCTGCGTGCCGCCTTCGCGGGGGGCGGCGCGGCGGAGACCCTCGACCCGCACCTGGGCAACCTCTTCGCGGACGCCGCCCGGGGAAAGGCCCTCTTCGACAAGCTCGCCGACTACGCAGCCGACCTGTCCGCCGAACCGCGCCTGGCCGAGGCCTGGGAGCCGAACGCGGGCCTCGACCGCTGGAAGGTCACGCTCCGGCAGGCGGACTTCCACGACGGGAAGCCGGTGACCGCGGCCGACGTCCTGTACAGCTACCGGCGCATCGCCGATCCCGCCAAGGCATACCGAGCCCGCGCGTCCCTGGAACCCGTCGACCTGGCGGCCAGCCGGGCCACGGGTGAGCGCACCGTCGAATTCGTACTCAAGCGTCCGACCGCCGAATTCCCCAACGTCATGGCGGCGTTCGGGACCTACATCGTCCAGGACGGCGCCACCTCGTTCGACCGCGACCCGGTGGGCTCCGGCCCCTTCGAGTACGTCTCCTTCACACCGGGCCGATCCACCGTCCTGCGGCGCAACGAGGCCTACTGGGACGGTGCCCCGCACCTCGACGAGCTCGAATTCGTCGTCGCCAACGAGGAGTCCGCCCGGATCAACGCACTGCTCGGCGGCCAGGTCGAGTACGCCCACGAGCTCACGCCCGCGACGGGACGCGCCCACGAGAAGGCCGGTGCGATCGGGATCGTCCGGCTGCGCAACAGTGCCATGCAGGCGTTCGCCATGAAGACCGACCGCCCGCCCTTCGACGACCCCCTGGTCCGCGAGGCGTTCTTCCACATCGCGGACCGCGCGGAACTGGTCGACGGCGCCCTGTCCGGGGCGGGAGAGCAGGGGAACGACCTCTTCGGCAAGGGCTACGAGTACTACGCCGACGAACTGCCCCAGCGTGAGCAGGACCTCGACCGCGCCCGCCATCTGCTGAAGCGGGCCGGTGCGGAGGGCCTGAAGGTCACCCTCGACACCTCCGCCGTCGCCGCGGGGTTCACCGAGGCCGCCGGCATCTTCCGCGACCAGGCGGCACGCGCCGGAGTGGCCGTCGAGGTGCGGATGGGCAGCAAGGACTCGTACTGGAAGGACATCCTCGACTCCGGCACCCTGTGCTGCTACCGGTCGGGCGCCATGCCCATCGAGTCGCACATCTCCCAGCGGCTGCTCACCGGCTCCACCACCAACGCCACGAAATGGCAGGACAAGAAGTTCGACGCGCTCTACCAGCAGGCCCAGTCCACCAAGGACAAGGCGGGGCGGGCCACCCTCTACGGCCGGATGCAGCGGCAGCTGCACGCCGAAGGAGGTTTCCTCGTCTGGGGGTTCGGTGACTGGATCCTCGGCACCGCACCCAACCTGCGTGGCGTCGCGCGTGAGGCACCCGCCAACACCCTGGACTGGGCACGCTTCGACAAGGTCTGGCTGGCGTGAACGGACGGCGTTCCTGGATCGCCCGGCGGCTGGTACTCGGAGCCGTGCAGACCGCCGCCGTCGTACTGCTGGTCTTCGCGCTCACCGAGGCACTGCCGGGTGACGCCGCCGTGGCCTTCGCCGGTGACCAGCCCGACCCGGAACGCATCGCGGCCGTCCGCGAGGCGATGGGACTGGACCGACCCGCCCACGAGCGCCTGGCCGAATGGGTCCTGGGACTGCTCCACGGCGACTTCGGTACCTCACTCACCTCCGGGCGGCCGGTGTCCGGCTTCCTCGTGGACGGCTTCGGCCCCACGCTGCTGCTCGCCGGCCTCACCGTGCTGCTCCTGGTGCCCCTGGGCATCGGCCTCGGTGTCCTCGCCGCACGGCACGAAGGCCGGTTCACCGACCGCCTGATCAGCTCGGCAACCCTCGGCGTCTACGCGGTGCCCGAATTCGCCCTCGGGGTGCTGCTGGTGAGCGTCTTCGCGCTGCGGTTCGGCTGGCTGCCGCCGACCGCGCTGGGCTACGGGGACGACCTGCTCGCTCACCCCACCGTGCTGGTCCTGCCCGTCCTGGTCCTGCTCGCCAGGCCCGTCTGCTCCCTGGCACGGCTGGTCAGGGCAGGCATGATCGAAGCGCTCGCCGCCCCCTGGACCGCGCAGGCGCGACGCTACGGACTCTCCGGCACCCGCGTCCGCTACGGGCACGCCCTGCCCAACGCCCTCGCCCCCGCCACCCAGCAACTGGCACGCACCATCGACTGGCTGCTGTGCGGTGTCATCGTCGTGGAGGCCCTCTACGTGATCCCCGGACTCGGCACCGTCCTCATGAACGCGGTCGCCGACCGCGACATACCCGTCGTGCAAGGTCTCGCCGTGGTGTTCGGCCTCGCCACCGTCGTGCTCAACCTCGGCGCGGACCTCGTCACCCACCGGCTCGCGCCACGCTCGGGGGTGGCCGCGTGAAGCGTCTTCGCAGATACGGCCCCGGAGCGGCCGTCGTCGCCCTCCCACTCGGCCTCGCCCTGGCCGGCCCGTACCTGGCGGGTGAAGCCCCGGCCCGCGCGGCCTCCTTCACCCTCGGCGAGGGCTACCGCCTCGGTACCGATTTCGTCGGCCGCGACGTCGTGCACCAGGTACTGCTAGGAGGCCGGCCCGTGGTCCTCGTCGCGCTCGCCGCGACGCTCCTCGCGTATCTTGTCGCCCTGCCGGTCGGGCTGGTCGGCGCGCTCACCCACCGCAGATGGCTGGAGGAGCTGCTGATGCGTCCCCTTGACGTGCTGCTCGCTGTTCCCTCACTGCTCATGATGCTGCTCGTCGCCGCTGTCTTCCCGCCCGGCGCCGTCGGACTCGTGCTGCTGGTGGCGTTCGTCTCGGTTCCCGACGCGGCCCGGATCGTGCGTGCGGCAGCGGCCGAGGCGGCGTCCCGGCCGGCCGTGGAGGCGCTGCGGATGCAAGGGGAGAGCTGGTGGCGCCTCGCCGTCGGCTGTGTCGGGCGGTCCATCGCACGGACCCTGGCGGCCGACGCGGGCATCCGGCTGACCGGAGTGCTCTACCTGGTGGCCACCGCGGCCTTCCTCGGCATCGGAGTCGCCCCCGACGCCGCCGACTGGGCGGTGATGGTCGACCGCAACCGCACCGGACTGCTCATCCAGCCCTGGGCCGTCGTCGTGCCCGCCCTGCTCATCATCGCCCTGACCATGGGCAGCAACCTCCTGGTCGACGCCGCGATGGAAAACCGCACCCCGCCCCGGAAGGGCCGCCGACCATGAACCAGGAACCAGCGCTCGCCGCCCTCACCGACCTGACGGTCGAGGTGGACGGCGAGGTGCTCGTCGACCGGGTCTCGCTCCGGATCCTGCCCGGCACCGTCACCGCGCTGGTCGGCGCGTCCGGCAGCGGCAAGACCACCACCGGCCTCGCCCTGCTCGGCGAATACCCCGCCGGCGCCCGGGTCACCGGAGAGGTCAGCGTGCACGGCGCCCGGATCGGTTACGTCCCCCAGCACCCCGCCGCCGTTCTCAACCCGGCCCGGCGGACCGGGGCCCTCCTGAACGACATGGCACGACAGCAGGTACGCCACCTGCCCCGCCGCGAGCGGCGAGCCGCCGCCGGAGAGCGCCGTGTCCAGGCACACGCCGACGCCCAACTCGACGACGGGGAGACGCTGTCGCGCCGGTACCCGCACCAGCTGTCCGGTGGCCAGCAGCAACGTGCGGTGCTCGCCCAGGCGCTCCTGCTCGGCGCCCGCATCGTCGTCGCCGACGAACCCACCACCGGCCAGGACGCGTTGACCAAGCGGCGTATCGTCGGCGAACTGGCGTCGCTGGCCGCCCGTGGCATCGCCGTGCTGCTGCTCAGCCACGACCTGGACGTCGTACGCGAACTCGCCGACGAGGTACTGGTGATGCGCGGCGGACGCGTCGTGGAGCAGGGCGCGGCCCGCGCCGTCCTGGACACCCCCACACACCCGTGGACGAAGGAACTCCTCGCCGAGCCGAGGAACATGCCGTACGCGGACCCCGGACACACGGGCGCGGAGGTGCTGACCGTCGGCGCACTGGTCGCCCGGCACCGGAACGGGGGTGCGCGCGAGCCCGTCCTGCGCGTGGACCGGCTCGCCCTGCGCGCCGGGGAATGCCTTGCCGTGCTCGGACGCTCGGGCAGCGGCAAGACCACCCTCGCCCGCTGCCTCGCGGGACTCCACCGCGACCACTCGGGGCAGATCCTGCTGGACGGCACGGCCCTTCCGCGCAGCCTGCGCGAGCGCAGCCGCGAACAGCTCGCCGCCGTGCAGTACGTCTTCCAGGACGCCCGGGCCGCGTTCGACGAGCACCGGCCGGTCCTGGACCAGGTGGCCCGCACCGCGACACGCCTGCGAGGGGCGGGCAGGCGGGAGGCGACGGAGGAGGCGCGCCGGGTCCTGAGTGACCTGGGCCTGGACGGGAGCCTCATCCGCAGGCTGCCCGCCCGGCTGTCCGGCGGCGAACTCCAGCGGGCCGCCCTGGCACGGGCACTCCTCGCCCGGCCCCGGGTGCTGATCTGCGACGAGATCACGTCGGGGCTCGACCCGGTGACCCGGCGCTCCCTGCTGGACCTGCTGGCCGCACTGATCCGGCGGAGCGACGGGCTGAGCGTCGTCCTGATCACCCACGACATCGGCACCGCGGCACCGGCGACACGCATGGCCGTGCTGGACGCGGGCGAGGTGGTCGAGGAGGGGCCGAGGGACCGGATCCTGAACGCACCCGAGCACCCGTTCACGGCCGAGCTGATCGGTGCTTCCCGAGGGTGGGGAGCTGCGGCACGTCCCTGAGCCCGTCGGCCCCCCGGACCGCGACGCGGGGCCGGCCCCCGTGGTGTGAACACGCGACCGGACGAGCGCTTGGGCGGCGTCGTGCTCCGGCGTCACTCCGGCCGCGGTGGTCGAGGACGGCACGTAAGAAGTCCACCCGACCGATTCACATCGCGGATGCGTCAATCGGTGACGCAGAGGTGTTGGCCCGTGACGGCCGCCGGGTGCGAGGCTGACTGCGGATCGCGCGGGCGAGGTAAGGGGAGTACGGATGAGAGTGTTCACGACGCAGGCCGGGGCGGTCACGGGGCGGCGTGCCGAACGCGATCCCGGGATCGTCGTGCTGCGTGGAATCCCTTACGCCGCCCCGCCGTTCGGGCCGAGGCGCTTTCGCGCCCCGCGTCCCGCGCTGCCCTGGGACGGGGTCCGGGACTGCGCCGACTTCGGCCCCGTCGCCCCGCAGTCCGCGCGGTTGCCGGGGGCGCCGGCCTGGTCGCCCGGTGACGAGGACGTGCTCAGCCTCAACATATGGACCCCCGGCGGGAGCGGCGACTCGCTGCCCGTGCTCGTCTGGATCCACGGCGGCGCCTACGTCTTCGGTTCCTCGGCCCAGCCGGACTTCGACGGGACTGTCCTCGCCGGTCACGGCCTGGTGGTCGTGACACTCAACTACCGTCTGGGCTTCGAGGGGTTCGGCCACGTCCCGTACGCCGAGGACGGTGAGAGCTGCCCGGACAACCGGGGCCTGCTGGACCAGGTGGCCGCCCTTACATGGGTACAGGACAACATCGCCGCGTTCGGCGGTGACGCCGACCGGGTCACCGTGGCCGGGCAGTCCGCAGGAGCGACCTCGGTCGCCTGCCTCATGGCCATGGCCGGGGCGCGCGGCCTCTTCCGGCGCGCTGTGGCCCACAGTGCCGTGAACGCCTGCGCCTCGCCCTGGTCGGCCGCCCGGACCACGGCGGAGGTGGCCGCGGAGGCCGGGGTGCCCGCCACGTACGAAGGGCTGATGTCCGCCTCACCGAAGACGCTGGTCGATGCCTCCGACCGGGTGGCCGACACCTACCGGCGCGACCCCGGATCAGGCCCACGTCACTACGATCCGGCCATCTACGGCCCCGTGGCAGGAGGACCCACCCTGCCCCTCGACCCCCTCACGGCCTGTGCCGGGGGAGCCGGCCGCGATGTGGAGCTGCTGGTGTGTCACACGGCGGAGGAGTACTGGCTGCTGGACGCGGTGGGCAGCTGCGCCAGGATGTCCGACGCCGGTCAACTCGACCGGTTCGCAGCCGACTTCCAGCTGTCACCCACTGTGCTGGAGGCCTATCGCGCACGCATGCCCGAGGCCTCCGCGCAGGAGCTCTTCCTCGCTCTGTACGGGGATCTGCTGTTCGGCGAGTACAGCAGCCGACTGGCCGAGGCGCACGTGAGAGCGGGTGGCCGGAGCCGCCTGGCGCGCTTCGTCCGGCAGCGCGACGGCCTGGGGAAGCCGGTCAGGGCCTGGCACTGCGCGGACATCCCGTTCGCGTTCGGCACCTTGTACGACGAGGACGTCCACTTCCTCATCGGGGGTCCCCCGGGCGAGGCAGACCGCGCACTCGCGTCGCGGATGACGCGCGCGTGGGCGGAGTTCGCGGCCACCGGCGACCCCGGCTGGCCCGCGCTCACGCCGACGGGTGGTCCCGTGCGGATCTGGGACACCACGACAGACGTGCCTGCCGGCCGGTGGGACGACTTCCGTGTTCCGTGGCGCGCGGCAGGGCTTCCTCTGCTCTCCCCGTGACCTCGCCCCGACGCCGGTCGACGCATGAAGGCGTCATTGGCATGGACCTGCCCTTCGAACTGGTCTACAGTCCGTAACGGCATTTCTGAGAGCGCTCTCAGATGGCTCTCGGCTGCTTCCTGTTCCACCCCCACGAAGCTGGAACAACACGAAGGGGCACTCCCTTGAGACATACGACGATGGTGCGGACCGGTCTCTCCGCACTGCTCATCATCGGCACCTGGGCGACCGCCGGCCTCACCCAGGCCTCCGCGGCGGACGCCTCCTCCTCCACCGGCGGCCCTCAGGCCTCCGCGGGCCTCATCACCGCCATGCAGCGGGACCTCGGGCTGACCGAGGACCAGGCGGTGGCCAGGATCACCGCGGAGAAGGCCGCGACCGCGCTGGAAGGTACGGCACGGAGCGCCGCCGGCGCGTCGTACGGCGGCTCCTGGTTCGACGCGGACAGCGGCAAGCTGACAGTGGCGGTGACCGACGGCGCCAAGGCCCGAGCGGTCCGCGCCACCGGCGCGCAGACGAGCCTCGTCAGCCATACGGCGCGTCAGCTCGACGCCGCGAAGAGCAAGCTGGACGCACTCTCGGCCCCCAGCGGCGTCAGCAGCTGGCACGTGGATCCCCGGGCGAACAGTGTGGTGATCAACGTGGTCGCCTCCGAGCAGGGTGACAACGATGTCCGCGCATTCGTGGCCAAGGCGCGCGAAGCCGGCCCGGTCACGGTGAAGCAGACAGCCGAGGCCCCGCAGACCTTCGCCGCCGGTACGGTCGGCGGCGACCCGTACTACACGGGCAACGTCCGGTGTTCCATAGGCTTCTCGGTGCACGGCGGCTTCGTCACGGCCGGGCACTGCGGACAGGCCGGGGGAGCGGTGAGGGGCTGGGACGGCTCGGCCATCGGCAGCTTCCAGGGATCGTCCTTCCCCGAGAACGACTACGCGTGGGTCAACGTCGGCAGCGGCTGGTGGACCGTCCCGGTCGTGCTGGGCTGGGGCACCGTGTCCGACCAGCTGGTTCGCGGATCCAACGAGGCCCCGATCGGTGCCTCCATCTGCCGCTCCGGTTCCACCACCCACTGGCACTGTGGCAACGTCCTGGCGAAGAACGAGACGGTCAACTACAGCCAGGGCGCCGTACGCCAGATGACCAAGACCAGCGTGTGCGCCGAACCCGGCGACTCGGGCGGTTCGTTCATCAGCGGCGACCAGGCGCAGGGCGTCACCTCCGGCGGCTGGGGCAACTGCGGCAGCGGCGGGGAGACCTGGCACCAGCCCATCAACGAGATTCTCAACCGGTACGGGCTGACGCTTCACACCGCCTGACCCGAGTGACCCCGCCGGGTGCCGGTGGCCCGGCGGGGTCACCGGCGCGCGGAACATGACTGGTCTGCTGCGGCAGCAGGGTGGCCCCCTGCCGCAGCAGACCCTTGTCGTTTTGGGCGCCGCGCGCCCGGGGCCCCTGCGGGGTAGTCGTTGCAGGGGCTGTCCACGGCGCCCCGCGCTCCCACGGCCATTCCCGAACTCCCTGACTGGCTACCGCACTTCCAGCTCTGCGGCGGGCCGGGAGCCACACAGGACATCTTCTCGCGGGCTGCCCTCCCCGGTCCCGTCGCCGCACCAGCCGGGCGACCCGCTCTTCGGGGCGGGGGATCCCCGACGTGGCCGTCAACTCCTCGGTCGAGCGACCGGAAGCCGTTCACCGTCTATTGACATGCTCTCGACGGCGGCGCAACACTGACAGCGCTTCGGAGAGCGCTCTCCGAAGCGCTCGCGCACACTGCGCCAGCAAGCTCCACTCTCCCCCCACCGTGCACCTGAAGCGCACGGGACGCAGAGCAGTATGGAGGTCCGCATGGCCGAATTATCCAGACGAACCCGCTTGGTGTCCGCCCTCGTCGTAGCCGTCGCACTGGCCCTGGTGGTCATGGGGCTCGCCCCGATCGGCGGCAGCGGAGCCCTGAAGGCAGGGGCCACCCCGAAGGCCGCGGAGGCGACCGGTGTCGCGTCACACGTGATGCAGGGTCACGTCATGGCGGCGGCCGGTCCTGTTCCTTCGGGCGACGATCCCGACGGCGACGGCTACATCCCGGCGAACCCGCCGGTCACCGGAGTGGTGCCGTCCACCGAAATACCGCCGCACCGGTATTTCCACGAGTTCCAGGCGAACTGCTCCGTAAACCACACCGGATCGGTGGACCCGATCGTCTACCCCGGTCAGACAGGCAAGTCCCACAACCACACCTTCATGGGAAACGGCACCACGGACGAGAACAGCACCACCTCGTCGCTCAGCGCGGGCGGTACCGCGTGCAAGGCGCCCGGCGACCTCTCCGCCTACTGGATGCCGACGCTCTACAACGGTGACAGGGAGGTGCGCCCCGTCGGCCCGCAGACCATCTACTACAAGGCGGGAGTCACCGACTACCGGACCGTGCGGCCCTTCCCCAAGGGGCTGCGGTTCGTCGTCGGCAGTCCGACGCAGACGGCCGAGCAGTTCCGTGACCACCCGGGCATGGTCGAGGGGTACGAGTGCGGTGAGAGCTACCACAACTACGAGTTCCCGGCGTCCTGCCCGACCAGCCGGGACACGCAGCTCAACCTCCGTATGCAAGCTCCCAGTTGCTGGGACGGCAAGCATCTGGACACCCCGGATCACCAGGCCCACATGAGGTACCCCATCGTGATGGGTGCCAATCAGGACGTCTGCCCGGCGACCCACCCGGTCGCGCTGCCGATGATCGAGTTCAAGATGGCCTGGCCGGTCAACGGCGACATGTCGCAGGTGAGGCTGGCCAGCGGAACCGGTCACTCCTTCCACTACGACTTCTTCAACGCGTGGGACGACGCCACGCTCGACGCCATGGTCGGTCACTGCATCGTGGGCGGCCTCCAGTGCGACGCCCGGGGCTACGACCAGAACAACCCCGGCGCGGGCGCCGCGCTGGACGAGAACTACGAACTGCCCTGACCGCTCACGCTCTCCCTCTTGGGCGCACCGCGCCCAAGAGGGAGAGCGCTCTCCCACATTTCCCCCACAGAGGAGCCGCAGCCCTCATGAAACTGCCACCTGTCATCCCCGCGGCCCGGCGTCGCAGCCGAACGACGGCACGGCTCGCCGTCGCGGCCCTCATCACCGCCGCGGCGGCGACCCTCCCCGCGCCGGCCGCGCAGGCGGCCGGGAGCGTGGTGAAGGTCGAGGGGTCGCAAGGAGCCTGGAGACTGACCGTCGACGGTGCGCCGTACACGGTGAAGGGCCTGACCTGGGGCCCCGCGGTCTCCGACGCCGACCGCTATATGCCGGACGTCAGGTCGATGGGTGTCAACACCATCCGCACCTGGGGCACCGACGCCACCACCAAACCCCTGCTGGACAGCGCGGCCGCCAACGGCATAAAGGTCGTCGCCGGATTCTGGCTCCAGCCGGGCGGCGGGCCCGGCAGCGGTGGATGCGTCGACTACCTGACGGACGCCGGCTACAAGAACACCATGCTGGCCGAGTTCCCCCGGTGGGTGGAGACCTACAAGGACCACCCCGGTGTACTGCTCTGGAACGTGGGCAACGAGTCGGTGCTCGGCCTGCAGAACTGCTACAGCGGTGCCGCCCTCGAACAGCAGCGCGACGCGTACACGACGTTCGTCAACGACATCGCGAAGAGGATCCACGCCGTCGACCCGAACCACCCGGTGACCTCGACCGACGCGTGGACCGGAGCCTGGCCGTACTACAAGAAGAACGCACCCGACCTCGATCTGTACGCCGTGAACTCCTACGGTGCCGTCTGCGACATCCGGAAGACCTGGGAGGACGGAGACTTCGACAAGCCCTACATCGTGACCGAGGGCGGGCCGGCCGGTGAGTGGGAGGTACCCGACGACGCCCACGGCGTGCCGGACGAGCCGACGGACCTGGCGAAGGCCGAGGGATACAGCAGGGCGTGGCAGTGCGTCGCGGGTCACCCGGGGGTGGCGCTCGGCGCCACGCTCTTCCACTACGGCACCGAGTACGACTTCGGCGGCGTCTGGTTCAACCTGCTTCCCGCCGGACAGAAGCGGCTCGCGTACTACGCGGTGAAGAAGGCCTACGGCGCGGACACCTCGGGCGACAACACACCCCCGGTGATCACCGGCATGAGCGTGGAGCGCGCCTCGGCGGTCCAGGCGGGCAGGCCCTTCACCGTGAAGGCCCAGGTCTCCGACCCCGACGGTGACCCGCTCACCCACCAGGTGCTGCTCGGCAGCAGATACGTGAACGGCAGCGGACAACTCGACGACGCACGCTTCACGGACAAGGGGAACGGCACGTTCGAGCTCACCGCCCCTGACCGCCTCGGCGTGTGGAAGGTCTACCTCAAGACCACGGACGGGAAGGGCAACGTCGGCATCGAGACCAGGTCCTTCCGGGTCGTGCCGCCGCAGGTCGGAGGGACGAACCTCGCGGCGGGCAAGCCGGCGACCGCGTCGAGCTTCCAGCCCGGCGGGGTCGGCTGCCCGTGCCCGGCGGGCAACGCGGTCGACGGTTCCTTCGACACGCGCTGGGCGAGTGAATGGGCCGACCAGCAGTGGATCCAGGTGGACCTCGGCACGAGGTCGGCCTTCGACCACGTGCAGCTGGCATGGGAGACCGCTTACGCCAAGGGGTACACGGTGCAGACCTCGGACAACGGCCAGGAGTGGACCACCGTCCGCACCGTCACCGAGGGCGACGGCGGCATCGACGACCTCGCCGTCACCGGCGAGGGGCGTTACGTGCGGGTGAGCGTTTCCGTGCGTGGCACCGCTTGGGGCTACTCGCTCCACGAGTTCGGCGTCTACCGGAGCTGACCGCCCGCAGAGCCTGCCGCGCCGTCCCACTCCCCGCCGTCGGCGTGGCCGGAAAGTCCGCGGCGGGCCACGAACCAGCGTGGCCCGCCGCGGACTCACGCCTGCTCACTCTGTCCGGAACCCGTCCGATCCGTGCTCCTGCCCGCGAGGCGCCGTACCCGCACGGTGCGCATCGTTCCGCCATCGCGGGGCGCCGCGCTCACCGCACCGTGGGGATCGTTCGGCTGTCACTCAGCACCGCACTCAGGCCCGGCCGGCCAGGCCCTCTGTCCCGGTCGCCTCGTGCGCCTGCCTGGCCGGAGCGCCTGCTCCCGGCCTCGGGGTGTGGGTGAGGTGCACCCGTGCGAACTCGCCGAGATCCGTGACCGAGAACGCGCGCTTCTCCACCACCCGGTCCGAGACCGCAGCCGCATCGCGGACCAGAAGCGCACCCACCGCCTGCGGGGGATACACGCGGCGGCCGTTGGTGCCGAACCGGCGGCCGACAGGCGCGGCCTCGCTCTGGCTGAACCGGCGGGGCCTTCCCGCAAGGGTCCCCCAGGCCGGAGTCGACCTTCATCCTCGACGCGATGTCAGAGCGGTCCCTCCGGGCCCTCGTCGCCCGAGCTCAGTTCCTCGGCCCGCAGAGCCAGATCCTGGAGCACGTCGGCGGAGGTCACGTCCCCCTGGCCGGAGTCATGAATCTGCGCGAGCGCGATGAAGGCAAGGGTGAACGCTCCGACGAGCTGTTCGACGGCGCCGCCGACCTCGCGCCCCACCAGCACGGCCATCTCCTCGACCGTGGCGTCGGAGGGGATGGCGATGTGGGGCATGGTCTCGTTCAGGAGAGTCGTCACCATGTTCCCGCCCGCGTCGGGGTCCCCGCCGCCGTCGTCCTCCTCGGCGTGGCGCTGCATCTCGGCTGCTTCCGTGAGAATGCCGATCACTCGCTTGAGGACTTCGCTCTGCTCCATACGGCGAGCATAAAGCGCCGGACCTCCCACGCCCGTCGCCCCTCGTTGGTGTGCCGCACGGCGGACGCCCCGGACACCGGCGGGTGGGGCCGCCGGGCCGGGGGCTCGGGCCATGGCCCGGGGAAAGGATCAGGCCGCTCTACCCTCGCGAGCGGGGGGCCGCCTGCATCCCGGTCACTTGACGGCTCCCGCCGTGAGGCCGGCGACGAGATAGCGCTGCAACAGCAGGAACCCCGCGACGACCGGCACGCTGACGACGAGTGAGGCCGCCATGACCTGGTTCCAGTACACGTCGTTCTGGGTGGCGTACCCCTGCAGGCCGACCGCCAGGGTGCGGGTGGCGTCGTTCGTCATCACGGAGGCGAACATCACCTCGCCCCAGGCCGTCATGAACGCGTAGACGGAGACGGCGACGATCCCTGGCACCGCTGCCGGTACGACGACCCTGAACAGTGCGCGGACCGGGCCGCAGCCGTCCACCATGGCGGCCTCGTCCAGATCCCTCGGGATGGAGTCGAAGTAGCCGATCAGCATCCAGATGGAGAACGGAAGCGAGAACGTCAGATAGGTGAGGATCAGTCCGCCCCGCGAGCCGTACAGAGCCAGGCCGGTGCTGTTGCCGATGTTGACGAAGATCAGGAACAGCGGGAGGAGGAAGAGGATGCCCGGGAACATCTGGGTGGAGAGGACCGTCACGGTGAAGACCCGCTTGCCGCGGAAGGCGTACCGGCTCACCGCGTACGCCGAGAACACCGCGATGATCACGGACAGGACGGTAGCCGCCCCGGCCACGATCAGGGAGTTGACGAAGTACCTGGCGAGCGGGACGGTCTCCCAGATGTCGAAGTACGGCTGGACCGTCAGCTCCTCCGGGATCCAGTGGAACTTCCCCGACACGTCCTGGAGTGGCTTCAGGGAGCTGCTGATCATCACGTAGACCGGCAGCAGCACGAAGCCCGCGAGGAGTGTCAGGACCACGCGCCTGGTCCAGAGGAAGGACCGCGGCGCCGCCATGGGGGACCGGACGGTGCGCGCGGCGGTGCGGCTAGGCATGGGAGCCCTTCCTTCCGCGTGAGGTGAGGAACAGATAGACGGCGGTCACGACCAGGAGGAAGAGCAGCAGCAGCACCGACATCGCGGAGCCGGTACCGAAGTTCCAGGTGACGAACGACGACTGGTAGATGTGGATCGATATGAGGTCCGCGCTCGCGGGAGCCGCCTTCCCGAACAGCACGTACGGCGTGTTGAAGTCGTTGAACGTCCACAGGAACAGGACGAGCACCAGGACCTGGTTGACGGGCCGGAGCGAAGGCATCGTGATCCTGCGGATCTGCTGCCAGACGCCCGCGCCGTCGATCGAGGCGGCCTCGTACAGCTCGCGCGGGATGTTCTGCAGCCCGGCCATCAGCATGAGGAAGGCGAAGGGCCATCCCTTCCAGACGGAGACGATGATCAGCGCGTAGATGCTGTTGTCGCCGATCAGCCAGAAGGACGGCTCGTCGGTGAGCCCCAGTTGGTCGTGCAGGACGTGATTGATCATCCCGTTGTCCCGCTGGAACATGAACGCCCAGGTGATGACCGCCGCGTAGACCGGCAGGGCGTACGGGACGAGGAAGACGGCCCGCAGGAACCCCCGCCCCCGGAAGCTCTCCTGGAGCATGATCGCCGCGGCGACGCCGAAGAGCCATGCGAGACCGACGGCGAAGAAGGTGAACGCACAGGTGACGAAGAAGGACTGGAGCAGGGCCTCACCGATCGGCGCGTCGAAGTCGACGGCGACCCTGTAGTTGTCCAGGCCCGTCCAGGGAGCGGCGCCCCAGTTGCTGATGAAGAACTGGGTCAGCCGGCGGAAGCTCATCACGATGCCGACGACCATCGGAATCACGTGGATGAGGAGTTCGAGCAGGACGGCGGGGAGGAGCAGGAGATAGGGCAGTCCGCCGCGGCGGATCCGGTCGGGGATGCGCGGCAGTCGTCTGCGCGCATCCCCGCTGCCCCGGTTCGTACCCCTGGTCGACTTGTCGACCGGGCGGTCCGTGGTCACGGTGGCGGTCATGGAGAGGGCCTCACTGCTGCATCGTCTGCTGGGCCTTTTCCAGGCGCGCCTTGACTGATTCGGTGGTGACGGGAGTACCTGCCGCCGCGTCGGCGAACAGCTCCTTGACGGCGGTGCCCACCGCCGTCTCGAACTGCGACTCGTTCGGCACCTGGGGGAGCGGCGCGGCACTGGTGGCGAGCGTGTCGCGCAGGACCTTCAGCTCCGGGGCGGCGAAGGCGGGATCGGACTGGGCGGCCTTGACCGGCGGGATCGACCCGTAGGTCTTGCAGAGGATCTTCTGCTCCTCGTCGCTCGTCATGAACTTCACGAACTTCTTGGCGCCGTCGATGTTCTTGGTGTTCTTGAACACCGCCATGTTGATGCCGGCCACCATGGAGTTCGTCTGCTTGCCCTGGCCCGGGGCGCCGGCCGGGACGGGGACGGGTGCCACGCCCCACTCCTCCGGCTTCATGCCCTGGGCCGCGAACGTGGTGGCGGCGGCCTGCCACAGGACCATGGCCGTCCTGCCCTTGGCGAAGTCCGTCAGCGACTGGTTCTGGGCGTACTCGGCGTTGCCCGGGGCGATGATCTTGTCCTTGGCCATGAAGTCGACGTACTGCTTCACGGCCGCGACGGCACCGTCCGAGGTGAAGTCGGCCTTTCCATGCTCGTCGAAGAAGTCCGCGCCGTGCTGCTGCCCCAGGACGAACGTCTGGTGGATGTTGTTGGAGAGGTTGGAGCCCTCGGCGCCCAGGGCCCACTTTCCGTCCTTGGACAGCTTCTTGCCGGACGCGACGAGCTCGTCCCACGTGGTGGGCGGTGCGGTGATGCCGGCGTCGGCGAACATCTTCTTGTTGTAGTAGAGGGCGTACGACAGGGAGTAGAGCGGTACCGCGGCGGGGGGCTCGCCCTCCTTGCCCGCGGATGCGACAGCCGATTCGAGGAAGCGGTCCCTGCCGCCGATCGCCTCGAAGTTCTCGTCGTCCCAGGGGAGCAGCGCGCCGGTGGCCTGGAGCGACGCGGACCAGGTGTTGCCGATGTTGAGAACGTCCGGGCCCTGACCCGAGGTGGTCGCGGCGAGGATCCGGTTCAGCAGGTCGGCCCAGGGCACGACCTCCAGCTTCACCTTGATCCCGGTCTCCTTCTCGAACTTCTTGAGTTCGGGCGTGAGGATCTTCTTGTCCGCCTCGATGTTCGGGCCCTGGTTGGACGCCCAGTAGGTCAGAGTCTTCGGCGACTCGTTGCTCCCGCCGGCCGACGACGTGCCACCGCCGCAGCCTGTGACTCCAGCGGCTACGGAGACGGCGAGGGTGACTGCTGCTGCGGCTCTGAGGTGACGCATGAAAGGTGGCCCCTTTCCGGGGAGGGCGGCGTTCAAGATCCGAACGCGCGCCCTCACTTAATTTAGGTTGTGATTTAAGAGCTGAAGAAAGTGCCCGTCAAGTGCCGGGACCGGGGTATGTTGCCGGAGGGAAGGGAGCAACATGGCTGAGCGCAGCAGACGGACCGTGCGTGACCTGCGAAGGGGCAACCGGGCACGGGTATTGCAACGGTTGTGTTTCGACGGGCCGTTGAGCCGTCAGGAGCTGGGCCCCGCGACGGGGCTGAGCTCAGGATCCATCAGCAACGTGGTCGCCGAGCTGGTCTCGGAAGGGCTGGTGGAGGAGGCGGGGATCGTCGACTCAGACGGGGGCCGCCCCCGCACCCTGCTCCGGATCGCCTCGGGCGGAGGGCTGTTCGTGGGCATCGACATCGGTGAGACCCGGGTCCGTGTCGAGCTGTTCGATCTCTCGCTGGCGGAGATCACGCGTACCGACCGCCTGCTGGCGCAGCACGGATACGACGTCGAGCGCATCGTCGGCCATGTCCGCTCAGGCGTGTCCGACGTCCTGCGGGACGCGGGAGCCGACCCCCGGATGCTGCTCGGTATCGGGATCGGGGTGCCCGGCATCATCGAACGCGACGCCCCGGAGGCCAGGGGAGGACCGGGCGCGGTGGTGCACGGCCAGACCATCGGCTGGAGCGCAGTCCCCTTCGAGCGGCTCCTCCGGGAGGCTGTGGACGTCCCACCGGAGGTGCCGTTCTTCATCGACAACGGTGCGAAGACCCTGGGCCGTGCCGAGATGTGGTTCGGCGGCGGCCGGGGAGCCGACGCGGCCGCGGTCGCGCTGATCGGTTCGGGAGTCGGCGCGAGCGTCAACCGGGGGGACATCCTCGACGAGGACCTCTCCAACGCGGCGCTGGAGTGGGGCCACACCACGGTGCAGATGCGAGGCCGGCGCTGCCGTTGCGGATCCATCGGCTGCCTGGAGGCGTACGCCGGTGCCGAGGCCATGCGTGAGCGCTGGCAGGAGGCAGGCGGCCCCCTGCCCCCGGACGCCGACGACGAACGCGCCCTCGCCGCCCTGCTCGCCGCCGCCTACCCCGGCCCCGGCGGGGGAGCCGCGGACCCGGTGGCGGTCTCGATCCTTGACGAGACGGCGGAGTGCCTGGGCGCGGCGCTCGCCGACCTGGTCAACCTCTTCCTGCCCGAACGCATCCTCCTCGGCGGCTGGGCGGGCCTGCTCATAGGCCCTCACCTCCTCCCGGAGATCCGCCGGTACGCGCAGGAGTACGCCCTCCGGCACGCGGTCGCCCGCACCACGATCGATCTGGGACACCTGGGACCGGACGCCGTCACCGTCGGCGCCGCGACGTTGCCGCTGGCCGACTTCTTGGCCCGCGGCGGCACACGCCCCGCGCGGACACCGCTTCCGGCCGGGGGAGCGGCTGCCACGGCCAAGGAGCGGGGGACGCCGAGCCGCAGCCGAGCCACGACGGGCTGAGCGCCGCCGGGCCGGGCATGAACGACGACCGTCCGTCGCAGCCAGGGCCCTGCGGTCGTGGGCAGGCGAAGTGCACAAGCGGAAGTTGTCATTCGCGTAGCGCGGATGATCTTCGGCTGACTACGGTGGACCATCGGATCAGGGGCGTACCCCGATCGATCCATGACTACGCGCACGGCCGTTACGCATGCCATGCAAGGGAACGCCTCTGCGGCGGAGATGGCGTGCCACCGGACGACGGCTCGTTCCCCAGCCTCGGCCGTGAGGCGGTTCGCGTCGCCGGGACCGGAGGTGCGCGCCGCCGGACACCGCAGAGGCCAGAATGTGAGCAGACAGATGCAACCGACGTTCGTCCTGGTTCATGGAGCTTTCGCGAACTCCTTCTCCTTCGCGCCGCTCCAAGCCGAACTCGGCCTTCTCGGCCATCGCTCCGCTGCCGTCGATCTTCCGGGGCACGGGTTCGCTGCGACGTACCCGCGTGCCTATCAGGCACCGCAGGATCTCGAAGGGCTTGCCACCGCCCCCGGGGCCATCAAGGGCGTCACGCTCGCCGACAACGCCGCGCACCTCATCGGGGTACTGGAGCGAGCCAAGCGCAACGGGCCCGTCATCCTCGTCTCGCACAGCCGGGGCGGCATGACGGCCACCGTTGCGGCCAATCGGCGCCCCGAACTGATCGACCACATCGTCTACGTCTCCGCCTGGTGCCCCGTCGACCTCGACGTCAGTGCCTACTACGCCGAGCCCGAGATGGCCACCGTCGACGCCACAGGGCTGGCCTCCGCGATGGTCGGGAACCCCGCTGAGCTCGGTCTGCTGCGCTCCAACTTCCGCACTGCCGACCCCGGCGTCCTCGCGGCCTTCAAGGCGGCATTCCTCGCCGACGGGACGGACGAGGAGTTCATGGTCTTCCTCAGTACCTTCCAGCCCGACGAGAACCTCGACGTCGGCACACCCGAGGACCGGGCACAGGCCGACACCTGGGGACGGATTCCCAAGACGTACGTCCGGCTGGCCGAGGACACCAGCGTCCCGCTCGCCATGCAGGACCGGATGATCCGCGAGGGCGACGCGCTGACGCCGGAGAACCCGTACGACGTCCGTACGCTCACCAGTAGTCATCTGAAGTGGCTGATCGATCCGGCACCGGCGGCCCGGATTCTGGGGGAGATCGCCGAGCTCCTGCCTGCCCACCCATGAGGGACCGGCCGGTAGCCAAGGCCCCGAACCGCTGAAGCGTGCCGATGGCTCTGTCTTCGCAGTGTTGCGCTTGATGTACCGGTCCTTGCCGGAGCCCGAGGCCGTCCGCCGTTCAAACCCACTACAGGCGGGCGGCCGTGTGGCCGAAGACCTCCTCCGGGTCACGGCTGTGCCGCCCAACGGCTGCCCCTCGGGCCTCGACGACGGCTCCTGGCTTCCCCGGCCACCGATACGGCTGCTTCCCGCACGATGGAGCCCCACCGGCACCTTGGCCGCCCATGACCCGAAACTGGCTCAGGAGCGCGGGCGAGCCGAGTGGTACGAGCACTGCACGTTGCACGTGGCAAAAGTGGAACGGAGCCACGCGTTCACGCGGGCGGAGGGCTCGCCGAGCCCGACGACAGGCTGACCGGGCGAATCCAGCCACCCCACCGAAGCCGGTCCCTGCCGACCCTACCGGGTCAGTGTCTCGAAGCCGTTGTCCGTGCAGTAGTCCACGACACGCCCTTCCGCCTCCGAGTCGTTGTCGTGCATCGCCGCCGAGGTGGCCTCGCCCAGGGATCGGCCCCCGCCCACGGTTTCCTTCCGGATCGGTCGCATGGCGAGGAAAGCGTCCTCGGCGAGCGCCCCGACCTCGTCGAACTCCGAGGCGTCCGGCGGGTCGGCCTCCGCCGCGTTCCGGGCTTTCTGCCACGTCCCCAACTGCGTGCAGTAGTTCTCCCGCTGCTCGGTGAGCCGCTGCTGGCCGGCGGCGTCGGACGCGGAGGAACATCCCGCGGTCAGCACCGCCAGTACGACGAGGCCCGGAAAGACCGCCTTGCGCATGACACCACTTCCATCCGGTCGAAACCGCGCCCGTTCGCCCCTGTCACCTGCAACTCCGCGAGGAGGATACCGGTGTGAGGCACCGTGGTCCCGACGGCGGTCAGCGTCGGGCGGGGTTGCCGCGCAGGAATGCGGCGGCGGAGCGCGAGCCCGCGGAAGGGGACACCGCTCAGGCGGAGTTCCGCACCACCAGCACCGGTTCGAAGATGACGGACGTCGCCGGGCGGTCGGGCGCGGCCAGCCGGTCCAGCAGCAGGCGGCACATCTCCGCCGCCATGTCCTCCACCGGCTGGCGCACCGTCGTGAGCGAGGGCCGGCAGGCCGAGGCGGCGCCGCTGTCGTCGAAACCGATCACAGCCACGTCCTCCGGTACCCGCCTGCCGTGTTCCCGCAGTACGTGGCAGGCGCCCACCGCCATCAGGTCGTTCGCCGCGAACACCCCGTCCAGGCCGGGATGCCCGGCCAGCAGCCGAGCCATCGCCGCCTCGCCGCTCTCCTGGGTGAACACCCCCTCGGCGACGGGGACATCACCATGTCCGCGCAGCGCCATCGCGTCCCGGAACCCGGCGAGACGCTCCTGACCCGCCGGTACGTCCAGCGGCCCGCTGATGGTGGCGACCTTGCGGCAGCCGCGTGCCACCAGATGCGCGGCTGCCAGCCGGGCGCCCTCCCGGTGGTCCAGATCGACATAACTGATCCTCGCGGGCCGCCCGGGGCGCGCGTACAGCACCGCGGGCAGTCCGGCGTCCGTGACCAGGCCGGGCAATGGGTCCTGCGCGTGCGTCGAGACGATGAGCGCCCCGTCGGCGCTGCCCTGGCGCACGTACGACACCACCTCGTCCCGTGCCCCTGAGGTCTCGGCGAACATCAGCACCGGGTGCATCCCGCGCGGACGCAGGTAGTTGACCACCCCGGTCACCACGCGCCCGAAGAACGGGTCCGCGAACACCCGGGCGGTGAAGGACCCCTCATTCGTGTCCGCTTCGACTCCTGCCCCCGACACCACCAGGGCGATGGTTTCCGTACGCCGGGTGACGAGGGAGCGGGCCGCCCGGTTGGGGGCGTATCCGGTGACGGAGACCGCCTGTCGTACGGCTTCCTGGATCACCGGGTCGACGTTGCGCACCCCGTTGACGACCCGCGAGACCGTGGCACGTGAGACACCGGCCGCTCGCGCCACGTCCTCCAGGGTGGGGGTCGCGCCGACCGGGCGCGGAGCATCCGTCATGGGCGCATTTATAGCATCAGCCCGGCGCCGGGATAGAGCGCTCTCCCAGGGTGGCCGACGCTGGTCGGAGGGGGAGAGGGGGCCCGGCCCCCAGGGGTGGTGCGCCGGGGCGCATGCGCGGCGAGCGGCGAATGTTCACTTGTCACCATCCGTCGTATGCCCATAAGTTGGCCGCTTGCGACGTGTCCTACAGCAGTGGGGGAGCCACATCATGGCCGCGAACGGACGGCACCGCAGATATCAGCCCAGCCGCATCAACCGTGCCTCGCTCACGGTGACGGCGGGAGGAGCGGGCCTCGCGCTCCCGCTCCTCACCGCCGCCTCGGCGGGCGCCGCGTCGACGGACGTGTGGGAGAAGGTCGCCGCCTGCGAGTCGACCGGGAACTGGCACATCAACACGGGTAACGGCTACTACGGGGGCCTGCAGTTCACCAGGTCGACCTGGGCCGCCTACGGGGGCACGGCATACGCCGCGCGGGCCGATCTGGCGACCAAGGACCAGCAGATCGCCGTCGCCGAGAAGGTGCTCGAAGGACAGGGCCCGGGAGCCTGGCCGACGTGCTCCGTACGGGCGGGTCTGAAGCAGGGGGGTGAGGCGCCCGGGGCCGACCCGCGGACGAAGCGCCAGGCCGCCGCCAAGACAGGGCAGGGGAAGGCGCCGCAGTCCGGCCCGTCCAAGAAGACCGCCGCCGAGTCCGGGGCGGCGAAGGCATCGCCGACGGCGGTGCCCGGTGAGCGCGAGTCGTACACCGTCGCGCGGGGGGACTCCCTCTCGGGTATCGCCACCGCCGAGCGGGTCCAGGGCGGCTGGCAGCGGCTGTACGCGGCCAACCGGACGGTGGTGGGCGCCGACCCCGACCTCATCCTGCCCGGGCAGCGGCTGTCCCTGGACGTGGCGAATGCCCCGGTGGCGGCGCCGAAGCCCGTGACCGCGGCGCCGAAGCCGAAGCAGAAGAGCGCGCAGAAGGCAGCTCCCGAGGCCGCGCCGAAGACCGCCCGCCAGCCCGCGAAGCCCGCGGCCCGGGGCGACAAGAAGACGTCCAAGGCGAGCACCGGACTCACCGCCCCCGTCTCGGCCCGCACGGGGACTCCGTACCACCAGGCGGGATCATGGTCCAGCGGCTACCACACCGGCGTCGACTTCCCGGTACCCACCGGCACGTCGGTGAAGGCCGTGGCATCGGGAAAGGTCGTCTCGGCCGGCTGGGCGGGTGCCTACGGCTACGAGGTCGTCATCCGGCACGGGGACGGCAGGTACAGCCAGTACGCGCACCTCTCCTCGCTCCATGTGCGCGAGGGCCAGCAGGTCGGCAGCGGCCAGCGGATCGCCCGCTCGGGGTCCACCGGCAACAGCACCGGCCCGCACCTGCACTTCGAGATCCGCACCGGCCCCGGGTACGGCTCCGACATCGACCCGCTGGCCTACCTCAGGGCGGGCGGAGTCAGCGTCTGACCACCGGCCTGCCTCAAGGCAGACGGAGTCAGCGTCCGAACGGTTCCGGCAGGCCCTAAGTCACCCCGGCGGGCGGGCCCGGAGACGGACGGGGAGTCGCCGAACTCCACGCGCCCGCTTCCGTGGTCCGGCGGCAGGGTCAGCGGCAGCGAGAGTGCCGTGGGGGCGGGGAACCGACCGGGGAGGGTGGCCCGCGGCGGGGCACCGGGCTTCGCCGGCTCGGGCAGCACCACGGCGCCGTCCGTGTCACCGTCCGCGTCGACTTCCTCCGGCGCGTCGTCGGCCGGGTCCTCGGGGGCGCTCCGCCCGGCCGCCGACGCGCCGGAGGACTCGGGCTCCCGCTGCTCGGCCCCCACCCGCTCCGTGGTCAGCAGAACCAGACCCGCAGCCGCGAGCGCGCCGCAGCCGATGGCGAGCAGCGTGCCCGTCATGCCGTAGCGGAACTGCTCCCCGAACATCGTGAGCCCCACCGCGGCCGCGACGACCGGGTTGACCACCGTGACCGTCGCGAGGGGGGCCGCGAGCCCCGCTCCACGGTAGGCGGCCTGGGAGAGCAGGAGCCCGGCCGCGGCGAGCGCGGCGATCACCAGCAGGGTCGGCAGCCCCGACTTCACCGCGCCGGAGGTCCACTCCACGGCGACGGTCTTCGTGAACACCGACGCCATGCCGAAGGCCACACCGGCGCCGGTGGCCAGCACCACGCTGTGCAGCATCGGCCGGTGGAGTCCCTTCGCGACGACGAGCAGCGCCACCACCGCGCCGAAGGTCCCCGTCGCGAGCATCAGCTGCTCGGGCCCCGCCAGCGTGTGCGATCCGGCGTTCCCCGTCAGCGCCAACAGCCCGGCCAGGCCCACCGTCGCCATCACCGCGCCGCGCCAGGCGGTACGCCCCGCCCTGCGCCGGACGAAGACCGCCGCCATCGGCAGCGCGAACACGATCGTCAGGGCACCCAGGGGCTGTACGAGGCTGAGAGGCCCGTACGCCAGCGCCACCACGTGGAGGAGAGCCCCCACTCCGTTGAGCGCCACAGCCACCCACCAGGCGCCGTTGCGCAGCGGCGCGTACGGGCGGCTGTCGCCGGCCGCCGCCACGCGCTCCTGGACGATCGCGCCGGCCGCGTACGCGACGGCTGAGACCAGCGACAGGAGCACGGAAAACACGAGGGAACTCATGTACACCACGATGTCTCGTCGGAGCGGCCACGTCGTCGTCCTTCAGGCGGCGATTCGGCCTACTGCTCCGGTAGTACGTCGATCACTCCTGGGTCCTCCTCTCGACGGTAGTCCTCCTCGCCCGAGAGCTCAGAAGTTCGCCCCAGGAGGTCACGCCGTGCCGACGAGTGGTTCCGCAAAGTACGCAAAAATGACCCGTGCCGGACATTTCGCCGGAACGGGCCTCGAACGATCACTCAGGTGCTGAGCTGGAACTCGGCCCGGATGCGCTTGCCGACGGGCACCCGCTCCGCCGTGAGCCGGTCGCAGAGCGCGACGACGATCTCCATGCCGTGGCCGCCGAGACGCGCCGGGTCGGGGGAGTAGAGCACCGGCAGCGCCGTGCTGCTGTCGTACACCGTCACACTGATGTGCCGCGCGTCGCCTTCCAGCTCCAGCAGGTAGGGGCCGTGGCTGTAGCGGTCCGCGTTCGTCACGAGTTCGCTGACGGCCAGCATCAGATCGCTGCGGGTGTGGTCACCGAGGACGGCCAGCCACTCCGCCGCGAGCCTGGAGAGGAAGCGGTCGGCGAGGGCGCGCGCCTGCGCGATACAACCGGGCTCTCCGTCGAACACCTCCGCGGCGTGCAGAACCTCCGCGGATGGAGACCCCTGACAGGGGTGGTCCGGCCGTGAGGTGGCCTGTTCGTTCATGTGCTCCAGCCAGGGCGCGCAGGGGAGGTCATCGACCTCTTATCGCCGTTCGTCTACCCGCGTCGAGAGATCTCACTCCGGCGGATCTCCCGAGATCTTACGCGCGTGGCGGCAGCCGGACCACGCTGACGAAGAAGTCGTCGATCTGGCGCACCGCGCCGATGAACTGCTCCAGGTCGACCGGCTTGGTGACATAGGCGTTGGCGTGCAGCTTGTAGCTCCGCAGGATGTCCTCCTCGGCGGAGGACGTGGTGAGAACCACCACCGGGATGAGCGCCAGCTCAGGATCTGTCTTGATCTTCTCGAGCACCTGCCTGCCGTCGTACCTGGGCAGGTTCAGGTCGAGGAGCACCAGATCCGGACGCGGCGCGTCGGCGTACTCGCCCTGGCGGTAGAGGAAGTCCAGGGCCTCCTGGCCGTCGCGCACCACGTGGAGCGTGTTGCGGATCTTGTTGTCCTCGAACGCTTCACGGGTCATCAGCTCGTCACCGGGATCGTCCTCGACCAGCAGGACCTCGATGGGCTTTACGGCGTCGTTCACGGGGTGTCTCCCGACCGGGGGGTGAGCGGGGCGGGGGCGAGCAGCTCCGCCGTGGTGTGCGTGGGCGCCTCAGGAAGGACAGGCAGGGTGAAGTGTATGAGTGTGCCCTCGGCGGGTTCCGGGTCCAGCCAGATCCGGCCACCGTGGAACTCGACGATCTTGCGGCACAGCGAGAGCCCGATGCCGGTGCCCTCGTACTCGTCGCGGGCGTGCAGGCGCTGGAAGATGATGAAGACCTTGTCGGCGAACTCCGGCGCGATCCCGATGCCGTTGTCGGCGACCGTCAGGTGCCAGTCCTCACCCTCCCGGACACACCCGACCGTGATCCGGCACGGGACGTCGGTCCTGCGGAACTTGACCGCGTTCCCGACGAGGTTCTGCCAGACCATGGTGAGCGACGTCGAGTCCCCGAGGAGCTCAGGGAGCGGATCCTCGCGTACCACGGTGGCCCCGGACTCCTCCACGGCCAGCGTGAGGTTGGACAGCGCGCGGTCCAGCGCTCCACCGAGGTCGACGGGCTTCCAGCTCTGCTGCACCCGTCCCACCCGGGAGAAGGTCAGCAGGTCGTTGATGAGCACCTGCATCCGCTTGGCACCGTCGACCGCGAAGTCGATGTACTGCCTTCCACGTTCGTCCAGCTGCGTCCCGTAGCGCTTCTCCAGGAGCTGGCAGAAGGAGGCGACCTTCCGCAGCGGCTCCTGAAGGTCGTGCGAAGCCACGTACGCGAACTGCTCCAGCTCGGAGTTGGACCGGCGCAGTTCGGCCGTCTGCTCGGCCAGCAGGGTCTCGCGGTCCTGCGACTCGGCCAGTTCCGCGACCAGGCGACGACGCATGTCCTCGGCTGCCGCGGCGACCGCCCTGACGTCCGAAGGGCCGCGGACCGCGATCTTGCTGGTGAAGGCGCCCGCCCTGACCTTGTTCGACGCCGCCGTCAGGGCCGCCAGCGGCCGGCCGACCACGCGGTGGAACAGCATGCTGAGCGACACGACGGCCAGCACGAAGCCGACCACCAGGGCGAGGAGCACGCGGTCGCGCGTGACGCGCGCGTCGTCGAGCTCCGCACGGGCCTGGTCACGCGCGTCGTCCAGATGACTCTGCTGGACCGTGTAGAGCGCACGCAGCGCGTCGAACTCCTGCTTGCTCCGCAGGATCGGTGCGGACGACGCTCCCGTCGGCCCGCTCGCGCGCACGGTGGCAATCAGGGGTTCGGCCCGCAGGGTGCGCCACTGCTGGGCGGCCTTCTCGATCCTCTCCAGGTCGGTGGCGTAGGGCTCTTCGCCCCCGAGGAGTTGCCGCACCCGGGCCAGCCGCTCCGCCTCGGCCCGCCCGCCGGCCCGGTAGGGCTCGAGGAACGTGGTGTCACCGGTGAGCGCGTAGCCCCGGACCCCCGTCTCCTGGTCCAGCAGCGAGTTCTGCAGCTGGAAGGAGGAGGAGCGGGCCGGCTGGATGCGGTCGACCAGGTCCGTCGTGCGGTCGGAGATCCGGGCGAGGACGAGTCCCCCCACGACGAGGCACCCGCAGACCACCAGCACGAAGCCGGCGAGGATCAGGTGGACCCAGTTCTGCACCGACAGACGGGCTATCGGACCCGGCCTCGTGTCGGTCGTTTTCCGTGTGCTCATGATTCCGGCCTCCAGCCGAGATGGAGTACGGCCACGTCGTCGGCGAGCCCGCCGTACGGCGACGCGCTCTCGGTGGCCTCGGCGACCAGGGCGTCCACGAAGGCGCGGGGCTCCAGCGCCCCGTACTTGCCCGCCATGGCCAGCAGCCCCTCCTCGCCCAGCCGGGACCGGGGACCCGTACGCCCCTCGAAGAGACCGTCGGTGAACAGGACCAGCTCGGTGCCCGGGCGGAGCTCCAGCTCGGTGATCGTCCAGCGGCCGAGGCCGGGCAGCAGGCCCAGTGCCATGCCCGTGTCCGGCTCCTCCCAGGTGACGTCCGTGCCGTGCCGCATCAGCAGCCCCGGATGGCCGGCGCGCCCGACGAAGACCTTGTCCCGGCTCGGCGGGAAGACCAGCGTGGTCACGGTGGCGAACACGTGAGGGTCGGACCGCTCCGCGACGAGGATCCCCTCCAGCAGGCCGACCTTCTCCCGCTGGGAGACACCGGTCAGTACGGCCGTACGCCAGGCGACCCGCAGGCACACCCCCAGAGCCGCTTCTGCGGCCCCGTGCCCCGACACGTCACCGATCACCGCGTGCACCGCACCGTCGGCCGTCTGCACCACGTCGTAGAAGTCGCCGCTCAGCAGTCCGTGGGCACGCCCCGCCTCGTAGCGAGCGGCCACCCGGAAGCTGTCGTCCAGGAGCAGCGGAATGGGCAGCAGAGCACGCTCCAGACGGGCGTTCTCCTGGGCGATCAGCTGGCTGGTCCGCATCGCGGCCGCCGACCGCTCGGCGTGCTTGCGCTGGAGGGCGTATCGGACCGCGCGCCCGAGGACCTCGGGGTCGATACGGCCCTTGACGAGATAGTCCTGGGCGCCCTGCGCCACCGCGGACAGGCCGGTCTCGGACTCGGCCAGACCGGTCAGCACGATGATCGCGGCATCCGGCGCGGACGCCACGAGCTGACGGACGGCGTCGAGGCCGTTCACGTCGGGCAGATGCAGATCCAGCAGGACGCAGACCGGCGTGCGGCACTCCAGCAGGAACCGCCGGGCCTCGGCCAGCGTCTTGCACCACGTCAGCGGGGCGTCGAGCTCACTGTCCGTGAGCATCTCCTCGACGAGGAGGGCGTCCCCCGCGTCGTCCTCGACCAGGAGAAGGGCAGCGCCGACTTCCCAGACGGACGTATCGGCAGCGGCGACGACTCGCTGCTGCTCCGGGATCGGACCGGGCGCTCTCACCCGCGCAGAGGTGTTCAACGGCGACTCTGTCACTTTCCACCCCCTCCGACGGACGGCACGGGGCATCCGCTGCCGTTTCGGCAGGAAGCATATGCGACTGATGCCCGGCGCTCGGCCGGGCATCAGGGATTCAGGGGGTGGCGGGTGCGATCACGCCTCGACGCACATGCCCGCACGCAGGCGCTGCACGATCCGGCTGAGCAGGCGTGACACGTGCATCTGGGAAACACCCAGTTCAGCACCGATCTGAGCCTGAGTCATCTCTTGTCCGAAACGCATCCTGACGATCTTCCGCTCGCGGTCGTCCAGCTGCCGCAGCAACGGTGCCAGGGCGTGCAGGTTCTCCACGGTCTCCATCGCCGGGTCGTCCTCGCCCAGCACATCGGCGTAGGCGCGCTGGTCGCCGCCCGACTCGCTGTCCGCGCTCGGCGTGTCCAGCGAGCCCGCCGAGTAGCCGTTGGCCGCGACGAGACCCTCGATGATCTCCTCCTCGGGGAGATCCAGATGCACCGCCAGCTCGGCGACCGTCGGGTCGCGGTCGAGCTCCGCCGACAGCTTCTCCTTGGCCTTCGCCAGCTCGACCCGCAGCTCCTGCAGGCGGCGCGGCACGTGCACGGACCAGGTCGTGTCACGGAAGAAGCGCTTGATCTCGCCGACGATGTACGGCACGGCGAATGTGGCGAACTCGACCTCGCGCGACAGGTCGAACCGGTCGATCGCCTTGATCAGGCCGATCGTCCCCACCTGGATGATGTCCTCGGTGTCGTCCCCGCCCCGGTTGCGGAACCGGGATGCGGCGAAGCGCACGAGGGAGAGATTCATCTCGATCAGGGTGTTGCGCGCGTACTGGTACTCGTGCGTGCCCTCCTCCAGGTCCTGGAGGCGGTCGAAGAACAGCTTCGACATCGCCCGGGCATCCTGCGGGGCCACCTTGCCGGCGTCCTCGATCCATGGGAGCGCGGCCGTGTCGGAACCCGTGCCCGCCTCGTCGCACCGCCTGGCAGCCGTGCCGATCGCTTCGGTGGTCCGCACTGACATGGCCGTCATGGTGTCGCCCTCCCTGGAGTCCGATGTGGTGACCAGCGCTTGCCCCGGTATCCGGAAGGTATGCCACCGAATTCCTGGAAATTTTTTCGAGGGCGCTGAGCCGGAGCGAGTACAGCCACCGGATGTAACGATTCGTGTCGGTTCGGGCGGATATTCAAAGCCCCCCTCGGACCAAGGTGTGAGTCGCGCCGCATTCCGGGCACCTGTGGTGTTCCGGAGCAGCGGGCAGAGAGCAGAGGAGCGGCTCATGAGCGGAACCGGCCCGGCGGGCCGTACGGCCGACAGGACCGTCACCACCAGGATCCCGGCACGGCTGGACCGGCTGCCCTGGTCGCGCTGGCACTGGATGATCGTGATCGGGCTGGGGACCGTCTGGATCCTCGACGGACTCGAGGTCACCGTCGTCGGCAACATCGCCAGCCGCCTGTCCGAGGACGGCAGCGGCCTGGACATCACCGACGCCCAGGTCACCGGCATCGCAGCCGCGCTGTACGTGGCGGGAGCCTGCTCGGGCGCGCTGTTCTTCGGATGGCTCACCGACCGTTACGGGCGCAAGAAGCTCTTCCTGATCACCCTCGCCGTGTATCTGGCGGCCACCGCGCTCACGGCGATCTCCTTCTCGGCGTGGTGGTTCTTCCTCTTCCGCTTCCTGACGGGCTTCGGGATCGGCGGGGAGTACGCGGCGATCAACTCGGCCATCGACGAGCTGATCCCCAGCAAGTACCGGGGCCGCGTCGACCTCATCATCAACGGCAGCTTCTGGCTCGGCGCGGTCGCCGGCTCCCTGCTCTCCGTCCTCGCCCTGAACACCGACATCTTTCCCAAGGACATCGGCTGGCGGCTCACGTTCGCGCTGGGTGTGGTCCTCGGACTCGTGATCCTGCTGGTGCGCCGCCATGTGCCGGAAAGCCCTCGATGGATGTTCATCCACGGACACGACGAAGCCGCGGAGAAGCTCGTCGACGACGTGGAACGCGAGGTGGAGGCGGAGACGGGAAGCAGCCTGCCTCCGGCCGAGCCCGCGATCACCGTGCGGCAGCGCAAGAGCATCGGCTTCGGGCTGATCGCCAGGACCGTGTTCCGGTCCTATCCCAAGCGGGCGGTCCTCGGGATCGCCCTCTTCATCGGCCAGGCGTTCCTCTACAACGCCATCACCTTCGGCTTCGGCTCGATCCTGGTGAAGTTCTTCGACGTCTCCAGTGGCGCCACCGGCTACTACTTCGCCGTCATCGCCTTCTGCAACTTCCTGGGACCGCTCCTGCTGGGCCGCCTCTTCGACACGGTGGGACGCAAACCGATGATCGCGGGGACCTACATCCTCTCCGGCCTGCTCCTTTTCGGCACCGCTTGGCTCTTCGGTGCCGGGGCCCTGACGGCCGTCACCATGACGGGCTGCTGGTGCCTGGTCCTCTTCGTCGCCTCCGCCGGAGCCAGCTCCGCCTACCTGACGGTGAGCGAGATCTTCCCCATGGAGACCCGGGCGATGGCGATCGCGTTCTTCTACGCCGTAGGTACGGCGGCGGGAGGCATCACCGGTCCGCTGGTCTTCGCGGAGCTGACCGCGAGCGGGGTGGTCGGCGACACCGTCCTGGCGTTCTGCATCGGAGCCGCCCTCATGGTCGCCGCCGGTCTGGTCGCCTTCTTCTTCGCGGTGGCGGCCGAACAGAAGTCCCTGGAGGACATCGCGACCCCCCTGTCGGTCAGCGAGGGCCGGGAATGACATCCGAACGGAGCAACGCCCGACTCATGGCAGACTTGACCGGGGCATTCGGCCCGTGCGCGCCTGCCCTCGCCGGCCCCGGCCGGATCACTCCCCACCGAAGCCGAGAGCGGCATGAGTGACGAGTGACAGAGGAACGGCAATGACGGTGACAGAGGACAGCCCGGAGTTCGCTCCCGGTATCGACGAGTTCGGTCCCGGTATCGACCCGGAGCGGCTGGCCGTCTGCCTCAGCGTGCTCGACGAGCTCGACACCATCGAGGTCGACCACCCCGACGCCATCGCCGTACGCCGGGCGACCGCGGGCATCTACCGCACGGTGAAACAGCGCCGCCGCCAGGAGCGCCGCGCCGCCAAGACCGCGCACGACAAGGCCGTCACCGAAGCGACGGCGACCGGATCGGCCGAGCGGATCGACGACGAGACACAGGGCGTCCTCCCGTCCTCCTCCGCCACCGCCGAGATCGCGGGCGTCCTGCGGCGCCCCAGGTCCTGCTACGTCTGCAAGACCCGGTATGTCGAGGTGGACGCCTTCTACCACCAGCTCTGCCGTGAGTGCGCCAAGGAGAACCGCGAGCGGCGCGACGCGCGCACCGATCTCACCGGGCGCCGCGCCCTGCTCACCGGTGGCCGAGCCAAGATCGGCATGTACATCGCGCTGCGACTGCTGCGTGACGGCGCGCACACCACCATCACCACCCGCTTCCCCAACGACGCGATCCGCCGGTTCAAGGCCATGCCGGACAGTGACGAATGGATCCACCGCCTGAAGATCGTCGGTATCGACCTGCGTGACCCCGCCCAGGTCGTCGCGCTCGCGGACTCGGTGGCCGCCGAGGGGCCGCTGGACATCCTCATCAACAATGCCGCGCAGACGGTCCGCCGTTCCCCGCAGGCGTACAGCGAACTGCTCAGCGCCGAGTCCGCCCCGCTGCCCGCCGGTGAGCTCCCCGCGGCCCAGGTGATCGGTACGTTCGGCAGCGGCACGGTCGACCGCGTGGCCGCGCTGCCCGCCGCCCGCAAGGAGCGGGAGGGGCTGAGCGCACAGGACGTGACGGATCTCGCCCTGGTCACCGGCTCCGCCTCGCCGGCCCGCATCGCGGCCGGCACCGCGATCGACGCGGGCGGACTGGTGCCCGACCTCCACGACACGAACAGCTGGATCCAGACCGTGGAGGAGGTCGAGCCCATCGAGCTCCTCGAGGTCCAGCTCTGCAACTCCACCGCGCCCTTCATCCTGATCAGCCGGCTCCGCCCGGCGATGGCGCGGACGGAGCCGAAGCGCGCCTACGTGGTGAACGTCTCCGCGATGGAAGGCGTGTTCGGCCGCGGCTACAAGGGCGCGGGACACCCGCACACCAACATGGCCAAGGCGGCGCTGAACATGCTGACCCGCACCAGCGCGCAGGAGATGTTCGAGAAGGACCGCATCATGATGACGGCCGTGGACACCGGCTGGATCACCGACGAGCGTCCGCACCCCGACAAGATGCGCCTCGCGGAGGAAGGTTTTCACGCCCCGCTCGACCTCGTCGACGGCGCGGCGCGGGTCTACGACCCGATCGTGCGTGGCGAGGCGGGCGAGGAACTGTACGGCTGCTTCCTGAAGGACTACGCGCCCGCTGGCTGGTGACCTCGAACCCCTGACGCCGTTCCAGCACCCCCGCAGCACCCGTTTCTTCCGCACCACCTGCCACCTGCGTCAACAGGAGGCACGGCGGCGGCCCGTAATCACAGGGCCGCCGCCGTTTTGTTGGCTGAAAGTGACCCAGGCCACACGTTCTGTCGAGCGCGACGGCGCTCATTTGGTTAGGCTGAGGAGAACGGACGCCACCAAGGGATCCACGAAACTTCCTCGGCCGTCCCGGGACAGGTCTGTAAGCAGTCCGCCGTCCCGCCCCGTATCCGGCGCCACCGCGACCGAACTGTTTCTGCCCCTGCCCCGCAGCGGGCGGCCCCACGGTTCTCACAGCCGCAGCGTCGCCATCGCCCGGGGACACGCGACACAAAGGAGTCCGCGGTGACACCTGAATTGACGAAGACCGAGACGCGCCCGGCCGAAGCGACCGGAGAGCGGGCCCGCCGGCCCGAAAAGCTCCGGAACATCGAGGTCTGGGCCAGGTCGGCCCCCATCAGGCTGGCCGGCTACGAGGACGACCTCGCCGAGCCGCACATCCTGCCGGGCATCGACTGACGGCCGCGTCCCTCGGCTCCGGCCCCTGTCCACGGACAGGGGCCGGAGCCCTGCTCGGCGCCCGCGGCCCGGCCCCGCGGTCCGTGATCGTGAGCCGGCCCGATGTGCGCGAAGTATTGACATGGCGTCGACAATCGGGCCTCATGTGTGGCGATGGCGCGCGGCCCCGCCGGGGTGGTCAGGCACAGAGATGTGTACCCGGCGTAGGCGAGGGCGCCGTCATCACATGTGTCCTGACAACGTTGTCTTCCGTGAAGTGGCGTTGTCACCGTCTCGAAGGAGAGCGATGCGAAAGCGCTGGACCAGGAAGAGGAGTGGAGTCGTCGCCGTGGCCCTGGCCGCCATGGCGGGACTCCTGCTGTCCCTGACGGCCATGGTGGGGCCCGCTCATGCGGCGACCGGCCTGCACGTCAGCAACGGCCGCCTCGTGGAGGGCAACGGCAGTGACTTCGTGATGCGGGGTGTCAACCACGCCCACGCCTGGTACCCGAGCCGAACCGGTGCCCTCGGGGACATCAAGGCGAAGGGGGCGAACACCGTCCGGGTGGTACTCAGCAGCGGTGACCGCTGGACGAGGACCAGTGCGTCCGAGGTCGCCGACATCGTCGGCCGGTGCAAGCAGAACAGGCTGATCTGCGTCCTGGAGGTGCACGACACCACGGGATACGGCGAGGACGGGGCCGCCACGACCCTTTCGAGGGCCGTCACCTACTGGACCGGCATTCGGAGCGCGCTGGACGGCCAGGAGAACCACGTCGTCATCAACCTCGGCAACGAGCCGTACGGCAACACGGGTTACGAGCGGTGGACCGCCGACACCAAGGCCGCCATCGTGCGGATGCGTGACGCCGGATTCGGCCATGCTCTCATGGTGGACGCGCCCAACTGGGGCCAGGACTGGTCCGGGACGATGAGGAACAACGCCGCCTCGGTGTTCGCCGCCGACCCCCACCGCAACACCGTCTTCTCGATCCACATGTACGGGGTGTACGACACCGCCGCCGAGGTCCGCGACTACCTCGGCGCCTTCGTGAACGCCCGTCTGCCCATCGTCGTGGGCGAGTTCGGGGACAACCACAGTGACGGGAACCCGGACGAGGACGCGATCATGGCCACCGCGCAGTCGCTGCGGCTGGGGTACCTCGGCTGGTCCTGGAGCGGGAACGGCAGCGGTGTCGAGTATCTCGACATGGTCACCGGATTCGACCCGGGCGCCCTGACCGGCTGGGGCCGCCGGCTGTTCGAAGGCAGTAACGGCATCGCGGCGACGGCCCGGGAGGCGACCGTGTACGGAGGCGGGTCGTCCGGCACTGCGCCCAACGGCTATCCCTACTGCACCCAGGGAGGCTCGACCGACCCGGACGGTGACGGCTGGGGCTGGGAGAACGCCCGTTCCTGCGTCGTGCCGGGCGGCCCGGCCTACTGAGTGACGAGCGGCGCCGTGCCGGCAGCCGAGCAGGCCGGCTGACGGGCTGAGGGGCGACGCCGTCCCGCCGCCGGACGGGACGGCGTCCCCGGTCCACGGTCATCGTGCCGCCGACGGACGGCTCCCGCGTGCTCAGCCACGCCCCTCACCCTGCGCCGGACGGGCCACCGCCGCCCTTCGCCGACGGGCGCCCGTCCGGCCGTAGTGGCACCGGGCGGGCCACCGGCCGCATGAAGTCGCGTACGTACGTCCGCTCCCACCAGCGCCCCGTGGCCCGGAGCTCCCGCCAGTCCGTGAACCGGTAATGGAAGACCCTGGCCCGGACATGGGCGGGCGGGCCGTCGGGGAACGGGTTGTGGCGCAGTAGCCGCAGGGTGTCCCGGTCGCCCCGCAGCAGCCGCTCGACGAAGGGCCCGAACCAGGAGCGGGCGTAGGCGGGGGAGAGCGCCGCGAACCACATCAGCCAGTCGAGCCGCAGGTGGTAGGGCGCGAACTGGCGTGGCAGCCTCCGCGGATCGCCCGGCTTGCCCCGGAAGCCGTACTCGAGCCAGCGGGTCCCCTCGTGGATCACAGGCTCGTCGGTGCCCTCGACGACCACCTCCAGCCGCATCCTGCTGATGCTCCCGAAGGCGCCGTACGTGTTGACCAGGTGCAGCGGGTCGAAGGACCGGTTCATCACCTGGCGGCGCGAGAGGAGGTTGCGCGCGGGGCGGTAGCTGAGCACCAGCACGAGCGCGGTGACCGCGATGACCACCACCTCGTACCAGAGCGGAGGTGCCGACTGCGTGGGGGGCCGGCCGGCGATCAGCGACCAGTCGACGACGGAGAGGGCGAGGACGATGGTCAGCCAGTTCAGCCATGCGAAGTTCCCCGACAGCACGAGCCACAGCTGGGTGACCACCATCAGCCCGGCCGCCACGCTCGCCACGGGCTGCGGGGTGAACAGCAGGAACGGCACCACGAGCTGGGTGAAGTGGTTGGCGGCGACCTCCGCCCGGTGGACGGGCTTCGGCAGCCGGTGGAAGAACCAGCTCAGCGGTCCGGGCATCGGCTGGGTCTCGTGGTGGAACTCCAGGCAGGTCAGTCTGCGCCAGCACTCGTCCCCCCGGATCTTGATCAGTCCGGCGCCGAACTCCACCCGGAAGAGCAGCCAGCGCACCAGCCACAGCACCAGGACCGGCGCCGCCGTGCCGGAGTTGCCGAGGAAGACGGCGAGGAACCCCGTCTCCAGCAGGAGCGATTCCCAGCCGAAGCCGTACCAGACCTGGCCGACCTGGACGATCGACAGGTACAGCACCCAGGGCACCGCCCACAGCGCCATCGCCGCACCCAGCGGAAGGTGGGCGTCCAGGCCTGCGAGGAGGGCGAGTGACACGGCGGCGCCCGTCCAGGCGACCAGCGCGAAGAAGCGGTCCGAGTAGTGCAGCCGGAACAGCCCGGGCGCCGCCCGCCACGGTGTGTACCGCAGCAGTTCGGGGACGGGGAGCATCCCCCGGGAGCCGATGAGTGCCCGGAACTGGAGCGCCGCCGAGACGAACGCGGCCAGGTAGACGACGGCGAGCGCCCGTTGGAAGATCAGTCTGCTCAGCCAGTAGCCGTCTGCGGTGAACCACTCCATCTCTCCCAGTATCCGGCGTATCGCCCTGTCAGGCGGCCGACACGACCCGTCGCAGTACGGCCGCGAGCCGCCGGGCGTACCACCGCTGGGCCATGGGGACGAGAGGTCCGGCCAGCCGGGTGTACCAGGAGGCGGGCCGGGAGAACGCAGTGACGCTGAACCACACCGTCCCGTCGTCCGCCAGTTCCACCACGAAACTCTCCTCGCCGCACTCCGGATGCCGCGCCCTCGTGCCGTAGGCGAAACCGATGCGGTCCTTCTCGTACGCGGTCCATACGATCTCGCACCGGGCGGTGAGACGCAGCCGCCCGACGCCGGCCGAGATGTCGACGGTGCCTCCCACGGCTGCCCGCGCGGCGGAGGCCTTCACCCCCGCTCCCGTGGCGCGGTGCATGCGCCACTCGGTGACGGCGGCGCCGGCGGCCTCGAAACCTGCCCGGCCGCTGCCGATCGCCGCACGGTGGCGCAGATGGTTGTAGCCGTCCGGGAGCGGCCCCAGCCGGGTGGCGCCGACCTCGGGGTACGTCAGGTGGCTCATGCGGTCCGTCCTTCTGGAGAGGTGGTGAGCTTCTGGAGCCGGAGCCTGGCGAGCAGCGCGCAGAGCGCGAAGCCCAGGGCGTTGCCGACCCCGTGTGTGGCAGCCATCCAGGTCAGGCTGGGGTGGGGCAGTCCGGTCGCCTCGCCGAGCGCCCAGCTGAGGGCGAGCACCATGGTGGCGACGAGTACGGCGGCCGACGAGGCGAGCAGGACCCGGGTGGCGCGGTCGTGACCGGGGACATGGACGGACCGCCAGGTCAGGAGGGCGACCGTCCACATGCCCGCGGTGAGGACGACCGCTCCGGCGAGCTCGGCCCAGTCCCCGACGAAGTAGCCGACGAGGACGAGAAGGGTGCCGAGCGGAACGCTGAGGGCGGCGAACCGGCCTGCCGGGCTGTCATCGGCCTTGCAGACGAGTCCGGCGACGAGCGCGGCGGCGAATCCGGCGAAGTGGAAGTGCGGCACGGTCAGCGCCAGGATGCCGAGCCCGAATCCGAAGAGCTCCTGGCCCGAGCGCTCCGCCACCAGCGCGAGGGCGGCGACCGAGGGGGTGACCAGAGCCGTGAGCAGGGCGGCCTCCGCAGGGCGCACACTGCGCGTGCGCGCCAGGCGCCGGGGCGCGTGGGCGGCGAGGAGAAGCGCCCCCAGGGCGTAGCAGAGGGCCGCGGCCGTCGCGGCGCCTCCCCGCGGGAGCCACAGGGACAGGGCCCCGGGCACCGCGAACAGGGGCCAGAGGCGGCGTATCCGGTCGAGGGCGGGATCGCCGAAGAGCCCGAGACCCAGCGGGACGATCACCAGCATGCCCAGCATCACGATCAGTCCGACCAGTACGGCCATCGTCCCCACCCCCGTTCCGAGACGCGCGGCAGCGACTCGAATTGAACATGTTCAACTCTTCTGGCGCTGAGCATAGAGTCATTCTTGAACGCGTTCAAGGCTTGCTTTTCAGTCGAGGAATCGGACAAATAATGGCAGAGTGGCGCACATGGATGATCGGGTAGCGGGTGCCCTGTCACTCCCGGACGATTGGCCCGCCCACCCGGACCTCAGCCTCGCCCTGAACCGAATGGGCAGCTTCGACTGGGATCTGGACAGCGGCCTCATGTACATGGACGAGCCCGCGCTCGAAGTGTTCGACCTGCGTCGCGACGAGTACGACGGCAGCCCCGGAGCCCTCGCCCCGCGCGTGCCCGCCGACGAGGCCCTCCGGCTCGACACCATGGTCAAACGGGCGCTCGAGAGCGGGCACGCCAACTACGGCGCGTACTTCCGCAGGAGGCAGCGGGACGGCAGCCTGTGCTGGACCCACACCCAGGGGTTCATCCGACGCGACGACAACGGCCGGCCCCGCCGCATCATCGGGATCGTCCGCGACGCCACCCAGGAGCTGGCCGAATCCACCGCCCGGCGGACCGTCGACGAGGAGCGGCGGCGCCGCACCAGCCTGGTCGAGGGCACCACGGCCGCGCTCGCCCACGCGCGGACGGTGAAGGACGTCACCGACGTACTGAAGAGTTCACGCGGTCTGGCCCACCTCGGCGCCACCAGCCTCGTCATGGGCCTGCTGGAATCGGGACGCATCCATCTGGTGGCCGACGGGCCCGAAGGGGCGTTCGTGCAGGGCACCCGGTACACCCGGATCGACGAGCCCTATCCGATGAGCGAGGTCATCCGCACCCTCGCCCCCCGCTTCATCGAGAGCTCCGAGGACTTCGCGCGTTCGTACCCGATCCTGTGGCCGCACATCAGCCACCTCGGCATCACCGCCGCCGCCTACATGCCCCTCATCGCCCAGGCCCGCCCGATCGGTGCGCTCGGGCTCCTGTACGGCAACAAGGCGGGTTTCACCAGCGACGAACGCAACCTGCTCGTCGCCCTCGGGAGCTCGATCGCGCAGAGTCTCCAGAGGGCCATGCTCTACGAGCAGGAACACGATCTCGCCGAGGGGCTCCAGCAGGCGATGCTGCCCCGCCGGATTCCCGAGGTGCCCGGGGCGCGGGTGGCCGTGCGCTACCGCTCGGCCCGGCTCGGACGTGACATCGGTGGTGACTGGTACGACATCATCGCGCTCCCGGGCGGGAGGGTCGGGGCCGTCATCGGTGACGTGCAGGGCCACGACACGCACGCTGCGGCCGTCATGGGGCAGCTCAGGATCGTGCTGCGCGCCTACGCGGCCGAGGGGCACAGCCCGGCCACGGTCATGGCGCGGGCCTCCGTCTTCCTGCACGAACTCGACACGGACCGCTTCGCGACCTGCACCTACGCCGAGGCCGACCTGACCACCGGAGTGGTCCAGCTGGTCCGGGCGGGCCATGTCGATCCGGCCCTGCGTGACGTCGACGGCAGCTGCCGCAAACTGCCCGTCGACGGCGGCCTGCCCCTGGGTCTCTCGGCGGAGTTCGGGCAGCTCGAATACCCGGTCAGCACCGTCGACCTGGATCCGGGCCAGACGCTGATCCTCTACACCGACGGAATGGTGGAGCTGCCGGGCACCGACCTCGACGACGGTATGCGGCTGCTGGCCGCGACCGTGCGGGAGGGGCCCGAGGACCTCCAGAAGCTCGCCGACCGGCTGTGCGAAGTCGTCGACGAGCGCGGCGGGGAGGACGACATGGCGTTGCTGCTCCTGCGCCGCAACGCCGCCCATGCCCCCCACCCGGGCGGCCGGCTCCAGCAGCACGTCGCGCAGAACGATCCGGAGGCGCTGACCTCCGCCCGGCACATGATCCGGGCGGCCGTACGCGCCTGGGGAGCCAAGGAGCGGGCGGACGAGGTGGAGCTCGCGGCCGGCGAACTGATCACCAACGCGCTGATGCACACCGACGGCGGAGCCATCGTCACGATCCGCGTGCTCACCGGCCCGGAGCGCCGCCTGCGGGTCGACGTCGAGGACCGCTCCAGCGCGCTGCCGCGCCGCAGGGAGGCGGGGGAGTCAGGGGTTTCGGGCCGGGGCCTCATGCTCGTCGACCGGCTGGCCGACGTATGGGGTGTGGAGTCCCGGGGGAACGGCAAGTGCGTGTGGTGCGAGTTCCTCATCCCGGACCACCGGTAGCGACACTTCCGGAACGCCGCGAGACTGTAACAGTACGTAACATGTCCATGCTTGACCGTAACTGACGTCGCGGGATTGACTGCGATCCCCGCCGTTCCGCTGTCGATGACGCGAGGCCCCGTTGAGTACCGAGCTTCTGGCACCTCTTGATCTGGCTTTCTGGCACCTCGAATCCGAGGCCCATCCGATGCACCTGGGCGCGCTCGCCGTCTTCGAACCGGTGGCCGGCGTGACCTCGCGGGACCTGCTCGATCTGCTGGGCGCCCGAGCCGCCGCCATTCCCCGGCTGCGCATGCGGGTGCGCGACGTCCTGCTGCCCGTGGGCGGCGCGGCGTGGTTCACCGACAAGGACTTCGACGTGCACCGGCACGTCAGGAGGGTGGTGCTCGCCGAGGGTGACTTCATGGCGGAGGCGAGCAGGCTCGCCGGTGAACTCATGGAGCGGCCTCTCGGGCGTGGCCTGCCGCCCTGGCAGATGTACCTCCTCGACAGCACGGCGGGCGGCCCGTTCGCCGTACTCGTGAAGCTGCACCACGCTCTCGCGGACGGGATGCGGGCCGTCGCCATCGGCGCCGGCATCTTCGACCAGATCGCCTCCGCCGGTGCCGGCCGGGGCGCGGTGCGCCGGCGCACGCCCGTGCCGCCGCGCTCCTGGCTCCCCGGGCCGTACGAAGCGGCGGGCATGGCACTCGACCGGCTCGGCGACGTCGGCCGGGCGTTGGGGGTCGGCGCTTCCGTCGTACGCGCGAGCCGCCTCGACCTGCGCGCCTCCACCCCCCTGACCGCCCGCTCCAGCGGGACGCGCCGGCTGGCCACCGCCGAACTCGACGCCGAGACGGTGCAGCGCGTCCGGCGGGCGGAGGGCGGCACGTCCAACGACGTCCTGCTCGGGGTGGTCGCCGGTGCGCTGCGCCGCTGGATGCTCGAACGCGGCGAGCGGCTTCCCGGCTCCGACCCGCGCGCCCTGGTGCCCGTCTCGCGGCGCAGGCCCGGCGGTGCGGCCACCGGCAACAAGCTCTCCGCCTACCTCCTCGGGCTGCCCGTCGGCGAACCCGACGCCCGGGAACGACTGCGCCTGGTGCGTACGGGCATGGACCGTAACAAGGCGGCCGGCCCGATGCGCGGCGCCGGAGCCGTCGCCGTGCTCGCGGACCAGCTGCCCGCGCTCGCGCACCGGTTCGGGGCGCCGCTGGCCGGGAACGCGGCGCGGATGCTCTTCGACATCCTGGTCACCAGCGTGCCCCTGCCCCGCTCGGCGCTCTCGCTCGCCGGCTGCCCCCTGCGCGCCGTCTACCCCATGGCGCCGCTGGCCCGTGGGCAGTCCCTGGCCGTGGCCCTCTCCACCTACGGCGGGCGGGTACAGGTCGGACTGGTCGCCGACGGCAAGGCGCTGCCCGATCTCGACCGGCTGGCCTCCGCGATGTGCGAAGAACTCCGCGACCTGCACGCTCTCGTACCCACCGTGCCTGCCCCCGCATGACAGGCAATCCCGCGGTGAGTGTTGACGCATCCGATTGATCCGATGAATAGTCCCTGTACGGACCACAACGGGTCGTCAGGGACCATCGGCGGGGGCGGCAGGGCATGAGGCGCAGCAGGCTCGGACACAGCGCGGTCGAGATAAGTGAGCTCTCCTTCGGGGCCGCGGCCATCGGCAATCTCTTCAGCGAGGTCGATCCCGCACAGGCCGCCGCCGCTGTCGACGCGGCGTGGGACGAGGGCGTCCGCTACTTCGACACCGCACCCCACTACGGCCTGGGCCTCTCCGAGCGCCGCCTCGGCGAGGCGCTGCGCCATCGCCCCAGGGACTCGTACGCGGTGTCCACGAAGGCCGGACGCCTGCTCGACCCGCTGACCGCCGACGAGAGCGCGGGCCTGCACGGACTCTCCGACGGATTCGCCGTGCCGCACACCCACCGCCGACGCTGGGACTTCAGCGCCGACGGCATCCGGCGCAGCATCGAGGAGAGCCTCGTACGCCTCGGCCTCGACCGCGTCGACGTCGTCTACCTCCACGATCCCGACGAGCACGGCGAAGCCGCATTCCGCGAGGGCTACCCCGCGCTGGAGCAACTGCGCGCGGAAGGCATGGTCGGAGCCATCGGCGCGGGCATGAACCAGACCGCCATGCTCACCCGCTTCCTGCGCGAGACCGATGTCGACGCCGTCCTCTGCGCCGGCCGCTACACCCTCCTGGACCACAGCGCCCTGGACACACTGCTGCCGGAGGCCGCTGCCCGGGGCCGCAGCGTGGTGGTCGGGGGAGTCTTCAACTCCGGGCTGCTCGCGGACCCCCGCCCCGGCGCGACCTACGACTACGCGGCGGCTCCCGCGTCCCTCCTCGACCGCGCCCTGCGCATGCGTACCGTCGCCGAAGCGCACGGCGTCCCGCTGCGTGCCGCCGCTCTGCACTACCCGCTGCGCCACCCCGCGGTCGCCGGGGTCCTCGTCGGAACCCGCTCCCCGGACGAGATGCGGGACGCCGCGGCCCGGCTGCGCGCCCCCGTACCCGAGGCGCTCTGGGACGATCTGCGGACCGAAGGGCTCCTGTGACATGCATCCGCAGCCGCTCGTCATCGATGCCCACCACCATGTGTGGGACCTCGACGTACGCGACCAGGAGTGGATCAGCGGCGAGGAACTCGCCCCCATCCGCCGCACCTTCACCCTTGACGACCTCGCACCCGAGGCCCGCGCGGCGGGGGTCGGCGCCACCGTCCTGGTCCAGACCGTCACCGTCGCCGAGGAGACGCCCGAATTCCTCGCACTGGCCCACGGCAGCGACCTCGTCGCCGGAGTCGTCGGCTGGACCGACCTCACGGCACCGGACGTCGCGGACACCCTCGCCGCGCTCCGTTCCCTGCCCGGCGGCGACCGGCTCGTCGGCATCCGTCATCAGGTCCAGGGCGAAACCGATCCGGAGTGGCTCCTGCGTCCGGACGTGCTGCGCGGGCTCCGGGCCGTCGCCGCCGCCGGCCTCGTCTACGACCTGATCGTCCGGCCGCACCAGCTGCCCGCGGCCACTCGTGCCGCCGAACTGCTGCCGGGGCTCACCTTCGTACTCGATCACGCGGGAAAGCCGCCGGTCGCCCTCGGGACCACCCGGCCCTGGGCCGACGGGCTGCGGGCGCTTTCCGCGCTGCCCAACACCGTGTGCAAGCTCTCCGGACTGGTCACGGAGGCCGACCCGCGCTCCTGGACGGTCGAGGACCTGCGCCCGTACGCGGACACCGTGATCGAGGCCTTCGGCCCTGGCCGGCTGATGTTCGGCTCCGACTGGCCGGTGTGCCGGCTCGCGGCCGGGTACGCAGAGGTCCTCGACGTCGCACGCGAGCTGACCGGCCGGCTCGGGGAGGACGAACAGCGGTCCGTCTTCGCCGGCACGGCGCGACGGGTCTACGGACTGAGGCCTCCCTCCCTCCGGCCGGGGTGCGCCCCGCAGGCATGAGCCGAGCCGGTGCGGCAGGCTGGAGTCATGCCCGAACTGCCGGAAGTCGAAGCCCTGCGGGACTTCCTCGACGACCACCTGGTCGGCAAGGAGATCGCCCGGGTCCTCCCGCTCGCCATCAGCGTCCTGAAGACGTACGACCCGCCGCTCACGGATCTGGCGGGAACCACCGTCTCCGCCGTGGGCCGGCACGGGAAGTTCCTCGACATCACGGCCGGGGAACTCCACCTCCTCATCCACCTCGCGAGGGCGGGCTGGTTGCAGTGGAAGGACAGCTTTCCCGCGACCCCGCCACGGCCGGGCAAAGGACCGCTCGCCCTGCGTACGGTCCTCACCGGCGGCGACGGCTTCGACCTGACCGAGATGGGCACCACCAAACGCCTCGCCGTGCACCTGGTGCACGACCCCGCGGACGTGCCCGGGGTGGCCCGCCTCGGGCCCGATCCGCTCGCCGATTCCTTCGACCGGGACGCGTTCGCGACACTGCTCGGCGAGGTACGCCGGCAGGTCAAGGGAGCGCTGCGCGACCAGTCGCTGATCGCGGGCATCGGCAACGCCTACAGCGACGAGATCCTGCACGTCGCGAAGATGTCCCCGTTCAAGCTGACCACCAGCCTCGGCGACGACGACATCACCCGTCTGTACAACGCGATGCGCACCACGCTCAAGGACGCGGTCGAACGTTCCCGGGGCGTCGCCGCCGGCCGGCTCAAGGCCGAGAAGAAGACCAGCATGCGCGTCCACGGCCGCACCGGGCAGCCCTGTCCCGTGTGCGGGGACACCGTCCTGGAGGTGTCGTTCAGCGATTCCTCGCTCCAGTACTGCCCCACCTGCCAGACGGGCGGCAAGCCGCTCGCCGACCGCCGGCTCTCCCGGCTGCTGAAGTAGCGGCGCAGGTCACCTCCGCCGTCGCACGGACGGCGGAGGCGGCCCGGGCCGCAGCTGGCGCGCGTACGCCGCCAGATGACGCACCACCACGCCGAACTCGCCCACCTGGACCACGCACGCGGAGCACTCCACGAGATGCTCCTCGAAACGGCAGGCGTCGGCGACGCAGAGCACTCCGAGCGCGTAGGCTCCGGCGTCGCGGTGCGGTTCGGTGGCGGGCATGTCCTCAGATACGTCACGGAGCCGTGAGGTACTCACCCGGGGCGGCGAGCGCGGACTCGCGGACCAGGACGAAGCCGGGTGTTCTGCGAGCGGCACCCATCGGCCCGACCGGGAGGGCGAGGTTAAACTCCGGCCTCATGCTGCGCGTACTCGCCGTCGACGACGAAGAACCCGCCCTGGAGGAGCTCCTCTACCTGCTGCGCGCCGATCCCCGCATCGGGAGCGCCGAGGGTGCCACGGGAGCCACCGAGGCGCTGCGCCGCATCGGGAGCGCGGTCGACGCCGGGCCCGACGACCCCTCCGCGATCGACGTCGTGTTCCTGGACATCCACATGGCGGGCCTGACCGGACTCGACGTCGCCCAGCTCCTGGCCGGCTTCGCCGCACCCCCGCTCATCGTCTTCGTCACCGCCCACGAGGGCTTCGCCGTCCACGCCTTCGACCTGAAGGCCGTCGACTACGTCCTCAAGCCGGTCCGCCGCGAGCGCCTGGCGGAAGCCGTACGCCGCGTCGCGGAGCAGGTCGGCGAACGCTCCGCCTCCGTGACCGACGCCGCCGCCGACCAGATCGCGGTCGAGCTGGGCGGCGTGATCCGCTTCGTGCCCGTCGAGGACATCGCCTACGCCGAGGCCCAGGGCGACTACGCCCGGCTGCACACGGCGAGCGGCAGCCACCTCGTCCGGATCCCGCTGACCACCCTGGAGGAGCGCTGGCGCTCCCGGGGGTTCGTACGCATCCACCGCCGCCATCTCGTCGCGCTCACCCGGATCGACGAACTCCGGCTCGACGCCGGCAGCATGAGCGTCCGCATCGGAGAGGCCGAGCTGGCCGTCAGCCGTCGCCACACGCGGGCCCTGCGCGATCTCCTGATGAGGCAGACCGGCCGCTGACCTGGCCCTACCGTCGGCCACCCCTTCCCAGCCGCCCCCGAGCCGCCTAAACTCCGGCCCCATGTCCGCAGAGAGCACGCCCCGGCGCGAAGTGGTCATGGGCGAGCCCCGGCGCGTACGTCCGCTGCCCCGCTACCGCGCCCAGTCGGAGATCGACGAGCAGACCGCGCTCGGCGGCGCCTACGTGCGCTCCCTGATGCGCAGCCAGCTCCGTGCCGGGCTCACGACCTTCGCCGTGCTCGCGCTCGTCGCCGGAACCCTGCCTCTCGTCTTCGAGGCCCTGCACAGCGACGCCGTCGTCTGGTCCGTGCTCGGCTTCGCCACCTACCCACCGCTCACGCTCGCCGCATGGTGGTACGTGCGCCGTGCGGAGCGGAACGAACGTGACTTCGCCCGGCTCGTGGAAGGCCGTCCCGCACCGTGAGCCTCTCCGGCCACCCGGCAGCGGTGGCGGCGGTCGCCCTCGTCGTCCTCGCCACCGTGCTCGTCGGAGGGTTCGGCCTGCGGATATCCCGTACCACCTCCGACTTCTACGTCGCCTCCCGGACCGTACGGCCGCGGCTCAACGCCGCGGCGATCAGCGGCGAGTACCTCTCCGCGGCCTCCTTCCTCGGCATCGCGGGGCTCGTCCTGGTGCACGGCCCCGACATGCTCTGGTATCCGGTCGGCTACACCGCCGGCTATCTGGTGCTGCTGGTCTTCGTGGCGGCCCCGCTGCGCCGCTCGGGTGCCTACACCCTTCCGGACTTCGCCGAAGGGCGCCTCGAATCACGTCAGGTGCGCCGTCTGGTCAGCGTGTTCGTCGTCGGGGCCGGCTGGGTGTACCTCGTGCCGCAGCTCCAGGGGGCCGGCCTCACGCTCAAGATCCTCACCGGTGCGCCGGCCTGGCTCGGTGACGTGCTCGTCGCCTCCGTCGTGGTGGTGGCCGTCGCGGCGGGCGGCATGCGCTCGATCACCTTCGTGCAGGTGTTCCAGTACTGGCTGAAACTCACCGCGCTGCTGGTGCCGGCGATCTTCCTGGTGCTGGCCTGGCAGGGTGACGGCAGCCCGCGCGTCAGCTTCGACGAGCAGGTCTCCGTGTTCCGCGCCGACCATCCGCTCTACGCGACGTACGGACTCATCGTGGCGACCTTCCTCGGGACGATGGGCCTGCCGCACGTCGTGGTCCGCTTCTACACCAGCCCCAACGGCCGCGACGCCCGCCGGACCACGGTGGCCGTTCTCGCCCTGATCGGCCTGTTCTACCTCCTGCCCCCTGTGTACGGGGCCCTCGGCCGGCTGTACGCACCCGAGCTCATCCACGGCGGCGATGCCGACGCCGCCGTACTGCTGCTGCCGGCCCGGGTGATCGGCGGCCTCGGCGGCGACCTGCTGGGCGCGCTGCTGGCGGGCGGCGCGTTCGCGGCGTTCCTCTCGACGGCGTCCGGGCTCACCATGGCCGTGGCCGGGGTGATCACCCAGGACGTCCTGCCCTCGCGAGGCGTACGCCATTTCCGGCTGGCCACGCTCCTTGCCATCGCGGTGCCGCTGGCCGGCTCGCTGGTGGTCAGCCGGGTGCCCGTCGCCGACGCGGTGGGGATGGCCTTCGCCGTGTCCGCGTCGTCCTTCTGCCCCCTGCTCGTCCTCGGCATCTGGTGGCGGCGGCTCACACCCCCGGGCGCGATCGCCGGGCTGCTGCTCGGGGGCGGCTCCGCGCTGCTCTCCGTCGCCATCACCGTCAGCGGCGCGGTGCGCCCGCCGGGCTGGCCGCACGCCTTGCTGGCCTGGCCCGCCGTCTGGTCCGTGCCTGTCGGCTTCCTCGCGATGATCCTCGTCTCCCTGGCCACACCGGGACGGATCCCGCAGGGCACCAACGCGGCCATGACCCGCTTCCATCTCCCGGAAGCGCTGACCTCGGGGCGAGGACGATGACCGGGGCCGGTGTCGCCGCCATCGCCGTACTCGCCCTGCTGCTGTTCGGCACGGGCTTCCTCCTGGGGCGCACCGCCCGTCCCGTGCGCACCAGCGATGTCGGCACACCCGTCGAGCACGCCACGTTCGAGACCCTGCACACGGCCTCGCTCGCCGCGCCCCCGCTGCGCGCCGGACTCACCGAGGAGAGCGCGCGCAGAGCGGCACGCGGCCTGCGCTCGCTGCTCGGCACCGACGCCCTGTGCCTCACCGACCGCGACCGGGTGCTGGTCTGGGACGGTGAGGGAGAGCACCACGGCAAGGACGTGATGCACCATGTCCAGGGGCTCCTGGGCAGCGGAAGGGACACCGCCTTCCACAGCGACTGCGGCGACCTCGACTGTCCGCTGCGCTGGGCCGTGGCCGTACCGCTGACGGTCGACCACCGGGTGCTCGGGACGCTCGTCGCCTACGCGCCCCGCGAGTCGGCGGTGCTGGCGAGGGCGGCGGGGGAGGTGGCCCGCTGGGTCTGCGTACAGCTCGAACTCGCCGAGCTCGACCGCTCCCGGACGCAGCTGATCGAGGCCGAGATCAAGGCCCTGCGGGCGCAGATCTCCCCGCACTTCATCTTCAACTCCCTGGCCGCCATCGCGTCGTTCGTCCGGACGGACCCCGAGCGCGCACGGGAACTGCTGCTGGAGTTCGCCGACTTCATCCGCTACTCGTTCCGCCGGCACGGCGAGTTCACCACCCTCGCCGACGAGCTGCACTCCATCGACCAGTACCTGGCGCTGGTGCGGGCCCGTTTCGGGGAGCGGCTCTCCGTGAGACTCCAGGTGGCCCCGGAGGTGCTGCCCGTGGCCCTGCCGTTCCTCTGTCTCCAGCCCCTGGTCGAGAACGCCGTCAAGCACGGTCTGGAGGGTGCCGTCACGCTGCCCAGGCCGCTCGGCGGTGAACGCCCGGGGGACGCCCCGATCCGCATCACGATCAGCGCCCTCGACGCCGGCGCCGAGGCCGAGGTGGTCATCGAGGACGACGGGACGGGGATGGAGCCCGAGCGCCTTCGGCAGGTCCTGCGCGGTGAGGGCGGCGCCTCATCCGGCATCGGCCTGCTCAACGTGGACGAGCGGCTGCGCCAGGTGTACGGCGACGAGTACGGGCTGGTCATCGAGACGGGCGTGGGAGCGGGCATGAAGATCACCCTGAGGCTGCCCAAGTACCGCGCGGGCGTGCACGGTTCATGACCCGCGGCCGGTTCGCGCCGTCCGGAAGGGCAGGCCCTTGGGGGCTTGCCCGCTTGCCTGCCGGCCCTCCCGGCTCGGCGCGGTAGGCCCTGCGCTGCCCGCCGGATCAGTACAGGTGGACCGCCAGATGCCCCAGCGGCAGCCCCAGCTGCCAAGCGGGTGTCCACACCTGCGCCTCGCCCTCCTCCTCGTCGCCCACCGGCTCCCACGGCTGCGGGCCGATCGCGTCGAGATCCGCGGCCAGCAGCTCGGTCTCCTCCAGCCACCGCCAGGCCGCCCGCGCCAGTGCGAGGTCGGGATCGTGCTGCCCCGGCGGGACGGTCGGCCGCTCCAGCGCGGCCAGCCGCGCGCAGACCCACCGTCTCCACGCGGCCCCGTATGCCGTGAGCAGCCGCAACTCGTCCATCCGGGCGGCCGGCAGTTCCTCGGCCACGGCCCCGTCGGACAGGAAGATCGTCAACGCGAGCGCGTCACGCCCCGCGCGGTACTCCAGGGTCGTCGGCTCCATCAGGTCACCGGTCGCCAGCATCTCGTCGGCGATGTACTCGGAGTACATCCAGGCCATCGGGACCAGCAGGCCGCCCCCGCCGGTTCCTTCATGATGTTCGGGACGCATCCCGTCTCGCCTCTTTCGTTCGACTCGGCACCCGGCTCCACGCAGCATTGAACCGGGGGCGCGCGGCCCGCGTGGCCAGAAGAGCAGGATCCGTCGGGAGATTCGAGGTGCGATGAGTGTCGAGCGCGGGGGTGACGTGCATGTACGGCAGCTGCTGGGCGCCTACGTCCTGGACGCCCTGGCCGCCGACGAGAGCGTTCTCGTCGCCGGGCACCTCCAGCGATGCGAGCCCTGCGCCGCGGCCTACGTGGAGGTCGCGGACGCGGTCTCCCTGCTGGCGCTGCTCAGCGTGGAAGACCTGCTGGAATAGCCGGGGAGGCTGCGCGAGAGCAGCCGCAGCGCGTAGTAGGAACGGGACTTGACGGTACCCGGGGGTATGCCGAGCACCTGCGCGGTCTCGCCGACGCTGAGCCCGCGGAAGTAGATCTGCACGAGCACCGCCCGGTGCTCGGGGCTGAGCGTCCTGACGGCCTCGCGCACGTCGAGGGCGTGGACCGCCGAGTCCGCCGTGTCCTCCTGCGCCGGGGAGCTCTCCAGGACCATGTCGCTGACCTCCGCCGGACGCGCCTGGCGGGACCTGCGGGCGTCGATGGCGAGTCGCCGGGCGACGGTGAAGAGCCAGGGCCGCATCGACTCGTACGGCGCGTCGAACGCCTCCGGGTGCAGCCAGGCGCGCACCAGCGTCTCTTGCAGAAGATCCTCCGCGCGCTGCCGGTCGCCGAACGTCAGCCCCAGCAGGAAGTGGAACAGCGCGGGTCCGTGTTCCCGCTGGAGCTCCGCGAGGGCCCGCTCATCGGTCGTCGTGGTGGTCATCGTGAACGTCCTTTCCCGAAGGGGCCCCTGACGCCTCGCTCCGCCTGGCGTATACGAACGCATCTGGGCTCGGGGGAACAGGCGGTGCACCGAGATGTGCGCCGAGCGGTCGCACGGAGCGGCGAGTGGTGCGGTGAACGGTCAGCCGACACCGATACGGCCGTTTCAGGTACTTGATGGCCTTTGTCCTTGACTCACCAGTATGAATATATGTGTATTCGGGTGGCCGGAATCATCCGAACTGGGAGTCGTGCCGATGACGAAGCGCATCCGACAGGGCGCGGCGATCGCCGTCGCCGGTCTGCTCGCCACCGCAACCGCCTGCACCGGGCAGCAGTCCACACCCGGGTTCGCCGGGAGGCATCTCTCCGCCGAGCGGGGAGCGAACGGGGCGGGAGCGGCGGCCCACGACGGGCGCACCTTCACCCTGCTGGCGTCGGGCGACATCCTGCCGCACTCGACGATCATCGACCGCGCTGCGGCGGACGCGGGCGGCAGGGGTTACGACTTCCGCCCGATGCTCAAGGGCGCGGCACCGGCGGTCTCCGGCGCGGATCTGGCCATCTGCCACATGGAGACGGTGTACGGGCAGCGGGGCGGCCCGTACACGGGCTACCCGGCCTTCAAGTCGCCTCCCGAGGTCGCTACAGCCCTGCGCGCCACCGGCTTCGACTCCTGCTCCACGGCCTCCAACCACACCCTGGACGACGGCGCACAGGGCATCGGACGGACGCTCGACGCACTGGACCGGGCAGGCGTCGCGCACGCCGGGTCCGCCCGCTCCGCCGAGGAGGCGGCTCGGCCGACCCTGCTCAGGGCGGGCGAGGGCAAGGACGCGGCCAAGGTCGCCCACCTCGCGTACACCTACGGCACGAACGACCTGCCGCTGCCCGCCGGGCAGCCCTGGGCGGTCAATCTGATCGACAAGGACCGGATCGTCGCGGACGCGAGGGCCGCGCGCAAGGCAGGTGCCGACGTGGTCGTCGTCTCCTTGCACTGGGGCACCGAATGGCAGGACGCCCCCGACGACGTGCAGCTCGGGCTCGGCCGGGAGCTCACCGCGTCCGGCACGGGCGAACGCCCCGACATCGATTTGATCATCGGAACGCACGCCCACGTCCCCCAGGCATACGAGAAGGTCGGCGGCACCTGGATCGTCTACGGCATGGGCAACCAGATCGCCGGATCCATGGTCAACCACGACGGGGTCCACGACCCACGCGCGGGCGAGAGTTCGATGGGCCGCTTCACCTTCGCGCCGCCCGCGAAACCCGGGCAGCGCTGGACGGTGAAGAAGGCCGAGTTCCTCCCGCAGTGGTTCGACGCGGAAGCGGGGCGCATCGTCGGCCTCGGCTCCACGGCCTCCGGCGGCGACGCCCGGCTGAGCGAGATCCGGGACCGCGTCAGCGGGGTCGTGCTCAGCCGCGGCGCCGCCCAGGACGGACTGGTGTCCGGCAGGTGACGGAAGCGGCGCGCCCTGGCCTACAGGACCAGGGTGACGGGCCGTCGCCCTGACCTACGGGACCACGGTGACGGGCCAGCGCCCCGCCTTGACCAGGCGCACCGCCACCGACCCGACGAAGCGGTGCCCGGCCGACTCCGACGCCCCCACCACCACGGCATCCGCCTTCAACTCGTCGGCCGCCGTCACGAGCCCGTTGTACGGATCACCGTGGAAGGTGTGGAACTCCCAGCGGACGTTCCATATGTCCTTGAGCCGCTCGGTCGACTCCCTGATCTCGCTCACGAGCCCCTCGGCGACCTCCCCGGTCGTGTCGGCGACCGGGGCTCCCAGGGCGACGCCGGCCGACATCACGGGCTGGACGTAGACGAGTGCGAGCATTGCCCCCTGCCGGCGGGCGAGTCCCGCCGCGTACGCCGCGGCCCGCATCGAGGACTCCGAGCCGTCGATGCCGGCGACGATCACCTTGGGGCCGTCGGTGCCGCGCTCGAACCGATGGCGTTGCTGGTCAGTCACGGCCCTGAGGTTAGCCGCTCCCGCCGGGCGCGACCCCGGCAGCCTCCCCTGCCACTGGCCTCGGCCCCGCAGGCCACCCCCGGGACTCGTTCCATCGGGTGCAAATCGGTGCATCCCAGGTGTCGGGAGACGACGCGGACGGAAGTTTGTGCGAGCAGTTGGTCATGAAGCATGATCAGATTTCTTCGGACCGCCGTAGCCTGCTGCGTCTCGCCCTGGCCATGGGGGCCGCCACCACGGTGCACATGGTCGCCGCGGACCCGGCCGGCACGCCGGTGCGGCCCGGGGGCGAGCCACCGGCGCCGGCCTCGGGGCCGCCGGCGAGAGCCCAGGCCGGCCCCGGGACCTACCGGCTGCGCCCGATGACGTCGGCCACCCCGCCCCGCTTCCGGCCCGCCACGCCGCCCGTCCGCACCCGACCCTTCGAGGAACTGCCGGAGCTGGGCCGTGACGCGGTGGTGCTCAGCTTCGACGACGGCCCCGACCCGCGGTACACACCCGAGATCCTGGCCACACTGCGGACGTACGACGTCCGCGCGATGTTCTTCGTCTGCGGCGAGATGGCGGCGGACAACGCCGACCTGCTCCGCGAGATGGCGGACGACGGGCACGTGGTCGGCAACCACTCCTGGTCGCATCCGCTGGTCCCCAAGCTCTCCCGGGCCGGGATCCGCGACGAACTGGGCAGCACCAGTGAGGTGATCGAGAAAACGCTGGGCGCTCCGCCGCTCTGGTACAGGGCGCCCTACGGCGCCTGGAACCGCAACTCCTTCGAGATCGGTGCCGCGATGGGGATGGAGCCGCTGGCCTGGACCGTCGACACCCTGGACTGGACCATGCCGGGTACCGACACCATCGTCCGCCGGGTGAAGAAGGGCGCGGCGCCAGGCGTCGTGGTGCTGTCGCACGACGCGGGCGGTGACCGGTCCCAGAGTGTGGCAGCGCTGCGTCGGTATCTGCCCGCGCTCATCGAGAGGGGCTACCGCCCGACCGTCCCGCACCGCAGCTGACGGCGGTGCGGGACCCCGGCACGGTTCAGCGGGTCTCGACCAGCCGGGCGAAGACCACGACGTTCCCGTCGTATCCGCCGGCCTTCGTGTACCCCCCGCCGCAGGTGATGACCCGCAGTTCGGCGTGGCCGGTGTCGCCGTACACGAGGGGGCCGGGGAAGTCGTTCTTGGAGAAGACCTCGACGCCGTAGATCTCGAACACGGCCGTCCGGCCGTCGAACCGGGACACCTCGATCTGCTGGCCCTTCGTCAGGGATCCCAGCCCGTAGAAGACCGCCGGACCCGACAGGTTGTCCACGTGGCCGACGACCACCGCGGTGCCGCGCTGTCCGGGGGCGATGCCGTTCTGGTACCAGCCGGCGAGATTCGGGTCCTGGGCCGGGGGCGCCTCGATCCAGCCGGCCGGATCCAGGTTCACATCGACGATGGGCGCGTCGACCTGGATCGACGGGATCTGCACGCGGGAGGCGGGGGCGTAGGCGAGCGGCTGCACCGGCTCGCTGTCGGCCGGTGCGGACACCGCCGAGTCCCGAGGGCCCGCCACCGAGGCCGCGGCTGCGGGCTGCGGGGGGCCGGGGGACGTCTCCACGCCGTTCCGCATCAGAGCGAGCCCGGTGAGCATCACCAGAGCGATCGCGCCCCACGGTGTGTGCCTTCTCCGCTCCGCGCCCCACTGGTCCCGGCCCATGGTTCTCCCTTCGTCGCGACATCGCACACGCTAGGCGGGCGCCCGCGCGGCGGCGATCAGGGAGGAGCGAACGGGTGGCCGCCGACCGGGCACCGGTCACAGCGACTTCATTTCGGAGTAATGAGCGGATAAAAGTTCTGACGGTCCGTGACCTGCGGCTCCGTCAGATACGTCCGGCGTCGTACGGCGTGTCGGCTCACCGGGGTGGAGCAGTGCCGAAGTGCGACGAATGGCATATCTGGTGAGGGTTTGTCATGGGACGCGTTCTCGTCGAATGATTCCGGAGGACAGGACTCCGGGGCGCTTCCCGCTGGAGGTTCAACGATGCGTGCTTCACGCACTCTCGCGGTGACCGCGACCGCGTTCGCGGCCGTCGGGCTCGCCGCACCGCTGGCCGCCGCAGGCGGCGGCCCGGGCAGCAACCCGACGAACGTACCGACCAATGTCACCGTCAACCCTTCCGCGGTCCACCAGGGCGCCACGATGCAGGTCAGTGCGGAGGGTTGCGGCCGTTCCGGCGGCAAGGTGTGGTCGAACGCCTTCCCGACGGTGAACCTCTCGCCGGGCCGGGTCGGCTACGCGACGGCGCACATCAGGGATGACGCGACGCCCGGTCAGTACAGCCTGTCCGTGCGCTGCAACGACAGCGGCAACAACTTCGGTGGCGGCAACGGAGGTGACGGCGGCCAGGGTGGCAACGGCGGCGACCGCGGCCAGGGTGGCGACCGCGGTCAGGGCAACCAGGGTGGCAACGGCGGCCAGGGCGGCAACGGCGGCAATGGCGGCCAGGGTGGCAACGGCGGTCAGGGTGGCAACGGCGGTCAGGGCGGCAACGGAGGGAACGGGGACCCGGTCGCGACGGCCCGCTTCACCGTGCTTCCCTCCCGGGGCGCCCAGGGTGGCCTCGGTGGCTCGATGGGGCCCAGCTCCGTCGAGATGCAGGTCGGCGGAGGCCTCGTCGCAGCCGCTGCCGTCGGCGGTGCCGTGTTCGTCGTCCGTCGCCGGATGAGCAATGCGGCGATCTGACGCGTCCAACTTCCCGTCCGGCCCGATACGCCCGTCGCCCCGAGTCCTGGATCAGGACCCGGGGCGACTGCCGTGCCGGCAGGGGGTGGCCGGCTCTCAGTGCTGACGGCTGGTACGCCGTTTGCGCAGGAAGTAGACCGAGCCGGCCGCGGCGGCCGCCACGAGCGCGGAGCCGGCCGCGATCTCCGCGGGGTCCATCGTGTCGACGCTGCCGCCGAGACCACCCAGCACCCCGCTCGGGGAGGCCGTGGAACTGGTCGTGGGGGCGGTGGTCGGGGAGGCAGAGGGGGAACTGGTGGCAGCACTCGTGATGGTCAGATTGGCCGACCGGGTGGTGGTGCCGCAGCGGAAGGTCACCTCGTAGACCGCGCCCCGACGGGCGTCCCAGTCGACCGTTGCCGTGGCCGAACGGCCGCTCGGGATGGTGGTGGTGTCGAACACGCCCGAGAACGCGGTCGCGTCACTGGTGCACCCCATGGCGCCGAGGGTCACCTGACCTCCCGGCGCGACCGTCGACGGAGTGATGGTCGGCGTGAACGAGGTGGACGTGCCGCCGGTGGGGGCAAGAGCCGATGCGGTGGGAGCAGTCAGAAGGAAGGCGGCGGCGCCCAGCAGGGCGGCGGGTGCGACACGTATCGCGCGCATGGTGAATCCTCCGGGTCCCGGGGGGCAGCCGCGGAACGGATTTCCGCGAGCGATGAGAAATGCCCCTCGATGCCCGAAACGGTAGAAGTGCTACATACCACCCGCGATCGGGGTCAGGCCAATGGGGCTATCTTGTCCCCCGGCCGGCTCACCGGCCGGGGGACAAGGCAGCGGTTCGCTAACCCTTCGCGGCGTGCGGGAAGAGGTCGACGAACGGGGCCGTGGTCGCCGAGATGCCGCGGCCGAACGGCGCGTCGAAGTCCCAGATCAGGAAGAGCAGGAAGGCGATCAGCACGCTGAAGAGGCCGGCCAGCAGCAGTTCGCGGAAGGTTCTGCGGATCTGAAGCGTGAAGATCAGCCCTACCGTCACCACCGCCCCCGTGATCAGGCCGAACCAGACCACCCCCGGCATGGTCGCGCCCGCGTTCTGTCCCCGCGCCCCCCGTGCGTCGTCGACCGCGGCCACCTGGTCCACCAGCGGCTGGTACGCCTGCCCTTCGTGGTCCGTGCGTGGTACGTACTCCGTGACGTCGGCGCGTACACGGTCCAGGAGCTTCGTGCCCTCCTCGGTGAGGCTCCCGTGGTCCGTCATCCACCTCCACTCGTCGCCCACCACATGAGCCACGTACGCGTCGACGTCGGCGCGGATGCGGTCGCGTACCTCGGCCGGGTAGACGGCCGACCGAGCGCTCACCTCGTGCAGTGCCTGGGCCTCCAGACGTACGGATTCCTGGGCGGCGCCGCGCGCCTCCCAGACGCCTGCGATGGCCAGGCCGAGCACGATCGCGTACACCACGCCGATCATCATCGTCATGTACTCGATGACGTCGGGGGTCTCGGACGGATCGTCGTCCTCGGCGAGGCGGCGGTTGCTGAGGACCGCGATCGTCAGGACGACGGCGCAGGCCGACGCCATCGCGATCGTGAGTACAAGCCATTCGGACATGGGTTCCCTTTGTCGGTCAGCGGGAGGAGCGGGGCCGCAGCACGGCCACGGCGAAGACGGCGGGCGCGGTGATCAGAAGAGTGAGCGAGACCAGTGACGGTCCGCTCCGGGGCGTCTTGCGGGGTGGCTTCCGGTAGGACGGGAGCGCCACGGGCGACGGGGCGGGTGGGGTGGGGCGCGCGGTGGTCCGCGTCGGCGACGGTTCCGGCTCGGGTTCCGGCCGGGGCGGCTCGGGGGCGGGCGGTGGCGGAGGCGGAGGCGGAGCAGGAGCCGGCGCCGGGGGCGGAGGTGGAGGAGGGGGTGGTGGCGGAGGGGGTGGTGGAGGCGGGGGCGGCGAAGGCGGAGGGGGTGGCTCGGGCGGGGGTTCGGGCTCGGCGATGACCGCCCCGCACCGCCCCTCGCCCGCCACGGCGATGGACGAGCTGCCGTCGCCCTGGCCGATGGAGGCGACAGCGCAGTCGTCACCGGCCGCGGCGGGCAAGGGGACGGTGAGCAGCAGGAGCAGGGTGGCGGCCGTCATCCGCCATATGCGTGATCCGTACACGCCGGGGAGCATGTTCCCCTCAGCGGCCGCACACGCGGAGGTATGCGCCGATTCCCCTGATGGTGGGGACATTGGGCGATTCACGTTTGCGCCCGCCGAAACTTCTTGTCACCCGGTTGAACGTCCCGGTACCCGTCGCCCGTACCTAGGGCCGACAGAGACGTGGGCCCGCGTCGCGAACGGCAGCAGGACAACAGGAGTCGACATGAATACCTGGCGGAACGCCTCGCTCGTGGTGACGGCGCTGGCCCTGGTGGCACTGACGACGGCGTGCGGTCAGGAGAAGGGCACCTCCACCGACGGTCAAGCCGTGGGCAACGCCCTGCCCGCGCAGCAGCAGGCGGAGAGCGGATACGGCTCGGACGGAGGGTACGGATCGAATGCCGGTGCGAGTGCCGCCCCGAAGGAGGCCGGACAGCTCGCGGTGTGGGACAGCAAGGAGCTGGGCAAGGTGCTGACCGACGGCGAGGGCTTCACGCTCTACCGCTTCGACAAGGACACCGCGGACCCGCCGGCCTCGAATTGCGAGGGCGACTGTGCGAAGACCTGGCCTGTGGTGCCGGCGCGCAACGCCACGGCCGCGGCGGGGACCGACGCCTCACTGATCGGGAAGGTCGCCCGGGACGACGGCACCGAACAGTTGACGGTCGGCGGCTGGCCGGTCTACCGCTATGCCGCGGACACCGAACCCGGGGACGCCAACGGGCAGGGGGTCGGAGGGACGTGGTTCGCCGCCGCTCCGGACGGAAAGAAAGCGGCACCGAGCGCCGACGCTCCAGCCGGTGGAGGGCGGGCCGACGCCGCCGGACTTTCGGTCCGTAAGGATCCGGAACTCGGGGACATCGTCGTCGACAAGCGCGGCATGACGGTTTACCGCTTCAAGAAGGACTCGGCCTGGCCGATGAAGTCCGCGTGCACGGGCGACTGTCTCAAAAAGTGGCCCGTGGTCAGCCCCGTGGCGAAGAATGATGTCGCGGGTGTCACCACGAAGGGATTCGTCACGTTCAACCGGCCCGACGGTATCGATCAGCAGTCGCTCGACTGCTGGCCCCTCTACACCTTCTCGGGTGACGCCAGGCCGGGGGACACCAACGGCCAAGGTGTCGGGGGGACATGGTACGCAGTCACCCCCGACGCGAAGCTGGCCGGAGTGTCCAAGTAGGAGCAGGAGACCCCGTGGTACCGGTCCGTCGCTGAATGTGTACACGCAGCGACGGATCTGCCGCACTTGCCTCCGGCGTGTGACCAATAACGGATCTCGAATTTCCGTTTCCGCTCGCTCTCCTGGCGGCCGATCAGTAGCCTCTGGTCCACACTGACCATGAACATGGCCGGATCGCCGTGGCGACTTGTTGGAGACATCGATGGAGCGTCCCGCCTGGGCACCGCAGGGCATAGACATCTCGATGCCGAGCGTGTCTCGCATGTATGACTTCTATCTGGGCGGATCGCACAATTTCGAGGTGGACAGGGAAGCGGCCCGCAAGGCCATGGAGTTCATGCCTGGCCTGCCCAAGATCATGCAGGCCAATCGGGCATTCATGCGGCGGGCGGTGCAGTACGCCGTCTCTTCGGGCGTCAATCAGTTCCTGGACATAGGGTCCGGTATACCGACGTTCGGAAATGTCCATGAAGTCGCCCAGGCGGCCGACCCGGAAGCCAGGATCGCCTACGTGGACCATGACCCGGTCGCGGTCGCACACAGCCAGGTGGTTCTCGAGGGCAACGAGCGAGCGGTCATCGCCGCCGCCGATCTGCGCAAGCCGCAGGAGATCCTGGAACACCCGGAGGTCAGGGGCCTCCTCGATCTGGACAAGCCCGTGGCGCTCCTCCTGGTGGCGGTGCTCCACTTCATCGAGGACGCCGACGATCCGTACGCCGCGGTGGCCGAGCTGCGCGAGGCGCTGGCCCCCGGCAGCCTGATCGTCCTGACGCACGCCTCGTACGAGGGGATTCCGCTCACCCAGGAGGTGGCGGGCGGGACGGTCGGCGTCTACCGCACCATCCGCAATCCGCTGATCATGCGTTCGCGCAAGGAGATCAGCCGTTTCTTCGAGGGGTTCGAGATGGTGGAGCCCGGGCTCGTGGCCATGCCCGAGTGGCGTCCGGAGTCCGCGGAGGCGCTCGCGCAGGAAGACCCCTTCACCTACTCGGGCTTCGCCGGGGTTGGGCGCACGGCGTGAGCATTCCCGCCCAGTCGTCCGGCGCGCCGGACGCGGAGCCCGACGGCCCCGAAGGCCGGCTCCGGAGATTCGCCACCATCTGGAGCCGGGCGATCTTCCCCTCCACGGCCACCTCCATGACCCGCCCCGAGTTCGAGGAACACCTGCTGCCGCTCGCCCGCGAGCTCAGCGCGATCCTCCACGCCCGGGTCTTCGACGCGGCGCCCGCGCACCGCGTCGGCGCCGCCCTGGTGGCAGCGCACTGCACCGACCCCGACGCCCTGAGCTCCACCCTCGGCGTCGTCGACTCGTACCTGGTGCTCTACTGCGGCGGCAACGGCCCCGTGGAGCTGTCCACCGAGGACAGCAGAGCGCGGTGCGCGCGGATCCAGCACCTGCTCGCCGGAGGCTTCACCCAGGCACTGCGCGAGCGGACGCTCGCCGAGCAGGAGGCCATCGCCCGCTCTGCCCTCATCGCCCGCTCGAACGCCGAACAGGCCCTGCACGCCACCGAGGCGCGCTTTCGCGCCGTCTTCAAGGACGCCGCCATCGGGATCGGGATCGCCGACCTCGAAGGCAACATCCTGGAGATCAACGACACGCTCACCCGGATGTTCGGCGGTCTGGAGAACCACGTCCGCAGCCACAAGGTGAACGAATGGGTTCATCCCGAGGACTCGCCCCACGTGTGGAAGTACTACGACGAACTGGTGCGCGGGGAGCGCGAGCACTACAGCGTCGAGAAGCCGTACTACCGCAACGACGGCACCGTGCTCTGGACCAACCTCACCGTGTCCCTGCTGCGGGACGCGGAGGGGCGGCCCGAGTACCAGCTCGCCCTGATGGAGGACACCACCGAACGGCGGTTGCTCAACCTGCGACTGCGCTACGAGGCCACCCACGACGCACTCACGGGCCTGCCCAACCGGACGCTGTTCTTCGAGCGCCTGGAGAAGGCCCTCGCGCCCCGGGAAGGCATGCGCTTCGGGCTCTGCTACCTCGACCTGGACGGCTTCAAGGCGATCAACGACAGCCTCGGGCACGCGGCGGGGGACCGGCTCCTGGTGGAGATCGCCGACCGGCTCCAGAGCTGCGCCACGGCCCCCGGCGAGATGGTCGCGCGGCTCGGCGGCGACGAGTTCGTGGCCCTCACGACGGGCCCGGACACCGAGGAGGACGTCCACGAGCTGGCCGGACGCATCCTCTCCGCGCTCGGCACACCGGTGCGTCTGGACGGCCGGGAGCTGACCGTACGCGGATCCGTCGGCATCGTCGAAGGCCCGTCGGGCGAACGCACCGCCGCCGAGGTGCTGCGCAGCGCGGACATCACGATGTACCGGGCCAAGGCGGCCGGTGGCAACCGCTTCGCGCTCGCGGACGCCGAGGCGGACGCCCGGGCCATCACGCGGCACGGACTGACCACGGCGCTGCCCACGGCCCTGGACCGCGGCGAGTTCTTCATCGAGTACCAGCCGCTGGTCCACCTGGGGGACGGCAGTGTGCACGGTGCCGAGGCACTGGTGCGCTGGTGCCACCCGCAGCACGGGGTGCTCGGGCCGGACCGCTTCATACCGCTCGCGGAACACACGGGGCTGATCGTGCCTCTCGGCCGCTGGGTGCTCGAGGAGTCCGTGCGGCAGGCGAACTTCTGGCAGGAACGCCACACCGACGGCGGCCCGCTGCGGATCAACGTCAATCTCTCCCCGGCCCAGCTGCACCACCCGAGCCTGGTCGCCGAGACCGTCGACGTACTGGAGCGTTCCGGACTCGAACCCGGCGCACTCTGTCTGGAGGTCACCGAGTCCGCCCTGATCGGCGCTGACGACGATCTGCTCAAGCCACTGCGCCAACTGGCCGAGATGGGCGTCGACATCGCGCTCGACGACTTCGGCACCGGCTACTCGAATCTGGCGAACCTGCGCCGTCTGCCGGTGAGCGTACTCAAGCTGGATCGTTCCTTCACGCAGGGCATGCAGCACCACCCGGCCGACCCGGTGGACCTGAAGATCGTCGAGGGCATCGTCTCGCTGGCCCACAGTCTCGACCTCGCGGTCACGGTCGAGGGCGTGGAGACCGGCGCCCAGGCCGAACAGCTGAGGCAGCTCGGCTGCGACACCGCGCAGGGGTGGTACTACGCGCGTCCGGGCGCCCCGGACCGCATCCACGCGCTGGTGCTGGCGGACGCGGTCTGACGGAGCCGAGCTCAGCCGCCGGACGGGCCCGGCCCGCCGGCGGCCGGAGGCATCACGTGCGGCCCCGCCCCCAGGAGCATCCGCTGCAGCTCGCGCGCCGCGCGCGGCGGCTCCACGTCGCTGCGGTGCGCGAGCGCGATCGTGCGCCGCAGACCCGGTGAGGCCAGTGCTGTGGTCCGCAGGTCCTGTCACGCCCGGACGGCGACCATGCGGGGCACCACGGCGACGCCCAGGCCCGCCCGTACGAATCCGAGTACGGCGTCCATCTCGCCGCCCTCCACCGTGAACGACGGCTCGAACCCCTCCGCCCGGCACGCGGCCACGGTCAGCTCCCGGAGGTCGTAGCCGTGCCGGAACATCACCAGCGGCTCGTTCTCCAGATCGGCGACGCGCACGGAGCCCTTCCGGCCGGGTGCGGGCCGGGTCGCCGAGGACACCACCACCAGGTCCTCGTGCAGCAGCTCCACCGTGGTCAGCGCCGGTGACGCGGCCGGCAGGGGCAGCACGAGCAGCGCCAGATCCAGGGCGCCCCTGGCCAGCTGCCGTACGAGGTCGTGGGAGCCGCCCTCCTCGATCAGGAGCTGGATCCCCGGATGCGCGCCGTGGAAGGCCCGCAGCACGTCGGGCAGCAGGCCGGTGCAGACGCTCGGGGTGGCGCCGAGCCTGACCCTGCCCCGGCGCAGCTGCACCAGCTCCTGCACCTCGTGGCGAGCCGTGTCCGCGTCCGCCAGGATCCTGCGCGCCAGCGGCAGCAGTGCCTCGCCGGCGTCGGTCAGCGCGATGTTCCCCCGTGCCCTGCTGAAGAGCTCGGCGCCCAGCTCGTTCTCCAGGGCCTTGATCTGCTGGGAGAGGGAGGGCTGCGACACGTGCACCTCCTCGGCGGCGCGGGTGAAGTGCCTGGCCTCGGCCACGGCCACGAAATAGGCGAGCTGCTGGAAGTGCATGCGGCCGACGATAGCGGAGTCCATAGCTGTTGCCTATGGAGATCAGTCGTTTCATGTCTTGGACTGATGATGCCTTCCGCCTCTAGCGTCGTGTCCATGGCATTGGCAACGCGGGCGGACCGACGGCCGTCCATGACGCGTACGCTCTGGGACTCGTCCGTCGGCAAGAAGACGATCATGGCTGTGAGCGGCCTGATCATGCTCGGCTATCTGGTCGTCCACATGCTGGGCAACCTGAAGATCTTCTTCGGATCCGACGAGTTCAACCACTACGCGCACTGGCTCCGGACGTTGGGCGAGCCGTTCCTGCACCACGAGTGGGCGCTGTGGATCGTCCGTGTGGTGCTCGTCGCGGCCGTCGTCCTGCACGCCGTCTCCGCGTACCAGCTGAGCCGCCGCGACCTCAGGGCACGTCCGACGGCGTACGTCCACAAGAAGGCCCGGTCGAGCTATGCCACGCGCACCATGCGCTACGGCGGCATCATCCTCGCGCTGTTCATCGTGTGGCACATCCTGGACCTCACGACGGGCACCGTGCACACCGGCGGCTTCCAGGCGGGGCACCCGTACCAGAACGTGCTCGACACCTTCTCCACCTGGTACGGCAACGTCATCTACATCGTCGCCGTACTCGCCCTCGGCCTCCACGTCCAGCACGGGTTCTGGAGTGCGGCGCAGACCCTCGGAGTGGGCAGCGCCGCCCGGGACCGCGTGCTGAAGACGCTGGCCAATGTCCTCGCAGTCGTACTGACGGCCGGCTTCGTCTCCGTGCCCGTCGCCGTCATGACCGGAGTGGTGAGCTGAACATGAGCGACTACACGAACTACCGGACCGGCGAGCCCGTCGTCGACACCAAGGCGCCCACGGGACCCGTCGCCGACCGCTGGGACACCCGCCGCTTCGAGGCGAAGCTGGTCAACCCCGCCAACCGCCGCAAGCACACCGTCATCGTCGTCGGCACCGGTCTGGCCGGCGGATCCGCGGGCGCGACCCTCGCCGAACAGGGCTACCACGTCGTCCAGTTCTGCTTCCAGGACTCGCCCCGGCGCGCCCACTCCGTCGCCGCGCAGGGTGGCATCAACGCCGCCAAGAACTACCGCAACGACGGGGACTCGGTGCACCGCCTGTTCTACGACACGGTCAAGGGCGGCGACTTCCGCGCCCGTGAGTCCAACGTCCACCGTCTGGCCGAGATCTCCGTGGAGATCATCGACCAGTGCGTCGCCCAGGGCGTGCCCTTCGCCCGTGAGTACGGCGGCCTCCTCGACAACCGTTCCTTCGGTGGCGTCCAGGTCTCCCGCACCTTCTACGCCCGGGGCCAGACGGGGCAGCAACTCCTCCTCGGCGCCTATCAGGCGCTCTCCCGCCAGATCGCCGCGGGCAACGTCGAACTGCACTCGCGCACCGAGATGCTCGACCTGGTCGTCGTCGACGGCAAGGCACGCGGCATCGTGGCCCGTGACCTGGTCACCGGGAAGATCGACACCTACTTCGCGGACGCGGTCGTCCTGGCCAGCGGGGGATACGGCAACGTCTTCTACCTGTCGACGAACGCCATGAACTCCAACGCCACCGCCATCTGGCGCGCCCACCGCCGCGGCGCCTGGTTCGCCAACCCCTGCTTCACACAGATCCACCCCACCTGCATCCCGCGTACCGGCGACCACCAGTCGAAGCTGACGCTGATGAGTGAGTCGCTGCGCAACGACGGACGCATCTGGGTCCCGAAGGCCAAGGGCGACGAACGCCCCGCCAACGAGATCCCGGAGGAGGAGCGGGACTACTACCTGGAGCGCATCTACCCCGCCTTCGGAAACCTCGTACCCCGTGACATCGCCTCCCGCGCCGCCAAGAACGTGTGCGACGAGGGACGCGGCGTGGGGCCGGGCGGCCAGGGCGTCTACCTCGACTTCGCCGAGGCGATCGCGCGCATGGGCAGGAAGAAGGTCGAGGAGAAGTACGGCAACCTCTTCGACATGTACGCCCGCATCACCGCGGAGAACCCCTACGAGACCCCGATGCGGATCTATCCGGCCGTCCACTACACGATGGGCGGGCTGTGGGTCGACTACGACCTCCAGACCACGATCCCCGGCCTCTTCGCCATCGGCGAGGCCAACTTCTCGGACCACGGCGCCAACCGCCTCGGCGCGTCCGCGCTGATGCAGGGCCTCGCCGACGGTTACTTCGTCCTGCCCTCGACCATCAACGACTACCTGGCCCGCAATCCGCACACGGAGGAGATCGACGCCACCCACCCCGTGGTCGCCGAGGCCGTCGCCGAGACGGAGGACCGGCTCAACCTGCTCCTCGCCGTGGACGGGGACCGCACCCCAGACTCCTTCCACCGCGAGATCGGTGAGCTCATGTGGGAGTTCTGCGGGATGGCCCGCACCGAGGAGGGCCTGCGCAAGGCCCTCGACCGGATCCCGCAGATCCGCGAGGAGTTCTGGCGCCGCATCAAGGTGCCCGGCACCGGCGAGCAGTTCAACCAGTCGCTGGAGAAGGCCAACCGGGTCGTCGACTACCTGGAGCTCGCCGAGCTCATGTGCCTCGACGCCCTGCACCGCGCGGAGTCCTGCGGTGGCCACTTCCGCGAGGAATCGCAGACCCCGGACGGCGAAGCCGCCCGCAGGGACGAGGAGTTCTCCTACGCCGCCGCCTGGGAGTTCAGCGCGACCGGCGACGCCCCCGTCCTGCACAAGGAAGACCTCGTCTTCGAGTACGTCCACCCCACCCAGCGGAGCTACGCATGAAGCTCACCCTGCGCGTCTGGCGCCAGCAGAACGCCGAGGCGCCCGGCGCCATGGCCACCTACGAAGTCGACGGTATCTCGAAGGACATGTCGTTCCTGGAGATGCTCGACACCCTGAACGAGGAGCTCATCCTCAGCGGGGAGGAGCCCGTCGCCTTCGACCACGACTGCCGCGAGGGCATCTGCGGCGCGTGCAGCCTCGTCATCAACGGCGACGCCCACGGCCCCGAGCGCACCACCACCTGCCAGCTCCACATGCGCTCCTTCGACGACGGCGACACCATCGACATCGAACCGTGGCGCGCCTCGGCCTTCCCGGTCGTCAAGGACCTCGTCGTCGACCGCTCCTCCTTCGACCGGATCATCCAGTCCGGCGGATACATCTCCGCGCCCACCGGCACGGCACCCGACGCGCACGCCACGCCGATACCCAAGCCGGACGCCGATTCCGCCTTCGAGCACGCCGAGTGCATCGGCTGCGGTGCCTGCGTGGCCGCCTGCCCGAACGGTTCGGCGATGCTGTTCACCTCGGCGAAGATCAACCACCTCAACGTGCTCCCGCAGGGGGCACCCGAGCGCGAGACCCGGGTCCTCGACATGGTCGCCACCATGGACGAGGAGGGCTTCGGCGGATGCACCCTCACCGGCGAGTGCGCCACGGCCTGTCCCAAGGGCATCCCGCTGCCGTCGATCACCGCGATGAACAAGGAGTGGCTCCGGGCCAACCGCAAGGTGCGCCGCTGACCCGCCTCCGAGCGGGGAGTCAGCCGTTCCGCAGTGCCTTCGCCAGGTACGCGGCCGTACGGCTCCCCGCCGCCCGGGCCACCTCCGCCGGGGTGCCGGTGGCCATGATCCGGCCGCCCCGGTCACCGCCGCCCGGCCCCAGATCGATCACCCGGTCCGCACCGGCCACCACGGCCATGTCGTGCTCCACGACGACGACGGTGCCGCCCGCGTCGACCAGGCCGTGCAACTGCCGCATCAGCAGCTCCACATCGGCCGGATGCAGCCCCGTCGTCGGTTCGTCCAGCAGATAGAGGGTGTGGCCGCGCCGTGCGCGCTGGAGCTCCGTGGCGAGCTTGATCCGCTGGGCCTCACCGCCCGACAGCTCCGTCGCCGGCTGGCCCAGGCGCAGATAGCCGAGCCCCACGTCCAGCAGTGCCCGCAGGCTGCGTTCGGCCGCCGGGGTTCCGGAGAGGAACCCGGCAGCGGCCTCCACCGTCAGGTCCAGCACCTCGGCGATGGTGAGCCCGCGCAGGGTCACCTCCAGCGTGCGCGGGTTGTAACGCGCGCCGTGACAGTCCGGGCAGGGGGCGTACGTACTGGGCAGGAAGAGCAGCTCGACCGAGACGAACCCCTCGCCCTGGCAGGTCTCGCACCGCCCGCCCGCCACGTTGAACGAGAACCGGCCCGCCCGGTACCCCCGGGCGCGTGCCGTCTCCGTCCCCGCGAACAGCTTGCGGACGACGTCGAACAGCCCCGTGTACGTGGCCAGGTTGGACCGGGGTGTACGCCCGATGGGCCGCTGGTCGACCTGCACGAGCCGGTCCACGGCCTCCAGCCCCTCCGCGGACGCGCAGCCGGGCGTTGCCGGCGCGGGGAGCTCCTCCGCGCTCTCGGCCGGCCGCCGGTCGGCGAGCACACCGGCCAGCACCTGCCCGACGAGGGTCGACTTCCCCGACCCCGACACACCGGTCACCGCCGTGAGCACGCCGAGCGGGAACGCGGCGTCGACGCCCCGCACGTTGTGCAGGTCCACCCCGCGCAGAGTGATCCACCCCGAGGGGGTGCGCGGTTCCCGTGCCGGCGCAGGGTCCTCGCCGAAGAGGAAGCGCCGTGTCGCGGAGCCGGTGACCGAGGCGAGCTCCGCCGGAGGGCCGCTGTGCAGCACCCTGCCGCCGTGCTCCCCGGCCAGCGGTCCCACGTCCACCAGCCAGTCGGCCCGCCGCACCACGTCCATCTGGTGCTCCACCACGAACACCGAGTTCCCCGCGTCCTTGAGCCGTCCGAGCACACGGAGCAGCGACTGGGTGTCCGCGGGGTGCAGGCCGGCCGAAGGCTCGTCCAGCACATAGACCACCCCGAACAGTCCCGAGCGCAGCTGCGTGGCGAGCCGCAGTCGCTGGAGCTCACCGGACGACAGGGTCGGCGCCGTACGGTCGAGGCTGAGATAGCCGAGGCCCAGCTCGGTCACCGGCTCGATCCTGGTCAGCAGGTCGGCCGTCAGCACCCGTGCCGTGTCACTGCCACCCCCCGACTCCAGCAGCACCTCGGTCAGGGCGGTGAGCGGGATCGCGACGAGGTCGGCGATCGTACGCCCGGCGAAGGTGACCGCCATGGCCTCCGGACGCAGCCTGCTGCCACGGCACACCGGACACGGCGAACTGGTCAGGAAGCGCTCGGCCTTCGCCCTCAGCGTGCGGCTCCTGGAATCCGCGAACGTGTGCATCACATAGCGGCGCGCGCTCATGTACGTGCCCTGGTACGGGCGCTGGATACGGCCCGCGTCACGCACCGGGTGGACCGTCACCACCGGCTGCTCCTCCGTGAACAGGATCCACTCCCGCTCCTCCTGCCCGAGCTCCCGCCACGGCCGCGCGACGTCGTAGCCGAGGGCGTCGAGCACATCGCGCAGGTTCTTGCCCTGCCAGGCACCGGGCCAGGCGGCGATCGCCCCGTCCCGGATCGACAACGACGGGTCGGGCACGAGCAGGTCCTCGGTCGTGCCGTGCACACGGCCCAGCCCGTGGCACTCGGGGCAGGCCCCGGCCGCCGTGTTCGGCGAGAACGCGTCGGAGTCGAGCCGCTCCGCGCCCGGCGGATAGGTGCCCGCGCGTGAGAACAGCATCCGCAGCGAGTTGGACAGCGTGGTGACCGTGCCCACGGAGGAGCGCGAACCGGGTGCCGAGCGGCGCTGTTCCAGGGAGACGGCGGGCGGCAGGCCGGTGATCTCACCGACGACCGGAGCCCCGACCTGATGGATCAGCCGGCGGGCGTACGGCGCGACGGACTCGAAGTACCGGCGCTGGGCCTCCGCGTAGATCGTCCCGAAGGCGAGGGAGGACTTCCCCGAGCCCGAGACGCCCGTGAAGACGACGAGGGTGTCGCGCGGGATGTCGACGTCCACATCGCGGAGGTTGTGCTCGCGCGCGCCGCGCACCCGGACGTACGGATCGTGAGGGGTCGACATCGCTTGTACGGCTCCGTGGGTCGGTGGTCATGGTCCTGCCGGTGATCCTCGCGCACGTGAGCGCGCACGAGGACCACCGGCAGTGCGGGGCCCGCGGTGCTACACCATCGGGTCCATGCCGCGGTCGCGCATGGCGCTCTCCTGCTCGCTCTGCTCCCGCAGACGGCGGGCCTTGTCCTGGAGGCGCTGCCGCTGCTCCGGGTCGGTGGCGCGCTCGGCCGCCTCGTTCAGTTCCTGCGCCTTGGCACGCAGCTGCTGGGCTCGGCCACCGGACTCACCTGCAACGCTCATGATCACTCCTGGATCTGGGGGGAGCGGACAGGATCAGCGAATCAGCGCGCAGGTCCGGCTGCATCTCGAGCGTCACGCCCGGCGGCCGTCCGCGGTGCCCCGTTCGGACCGTCCGCCCGGCAGGCGTAGGTGCGAGGGTGTGGGGTAGTGGGTGCGGCGGTGCAGCACCGCCGTCCGACAGTGAGGAGAGGCGCCATGCCCGCAGGATCCAGCGCCAAGCGAGAACGCCAGTACGAGCACATCAAGGACAGTGCCGAGCAGCGCGGCACCTCCACGAAGCGTGCCAAGGAGATCGCGGCGCGCACGGTCAACAAGGAGCGTGCGCGCTCCGGGGAGTCACGCACCGCGAGCCGGACGTCCCTGAAGGACCCCAAGTCGGCATCCGAGCGCGGTGGGCAGCGTTCCCACAGCGGAGCCCAGGGGCCGACGAGGGACCAGCTCTACGAGGAGGCCAAGAAGAAGAACGTCGAGGGCCGCTCGTCCATGAACAAGGAGGAGCTGCGCAAGGCCCTCGGGCGCTGACGCCCCGAGCCGTGCCGCCGGCTGCTGTCTTCTAGGCTGGCGCCGTGAGCGATGACACCCGGCCGCTGGCCGTATTCGATCTCGACGGCACTCTGGCCGACAGCGGTCACCGGCAGCACTTCCTCGAAGGCCGGCGCCGTGACTGGGCAGGGTTCTTCGCCGCGGCACCCGACGATCCTCCGCTGGAGGAAGGGGTGAGTCTGGCCCTGGCGAGCGCCGAGGAGTGCGAGGTCGTGTATCTGACCGGCAGGCCCGAGCGGTGCCGCCGGGACACCGTGGCCTGGCTGGAGGAGCAGGGGCTGCCCAGGGGCAGCGTTCATATGCGCCGTAACGACGACCGGCGTCCGGCCCGCCGCACCAAGCTGGAGATCCTGGAGCGGCTGGGCCGGACGCGCGAGGTGCGGGTGCTCGTCGACGACGACGAGCTGGTGTGCGACGCGGCGGAACTCGCCGGATTCACCGTCGTACGGGCCCGGTGGGCCGTCACCGCGCAGGCGATGAGGGACGCGCAGGAGCGCGAGGGGCGTACGTGACCGGGAGAGCGCGGGCGTACGGGACCGGGAGCGCCGGCTGTGTACGTGACCGGAGCCGGCCGGTGCGGCTGCTCGGGCGGGCCGTGAGCACGAGGCCCGGCATGTGCCGTGGGGAGGCATTTCGCGGGGACGCCGCCCGGGCCGCCTGCGGCGCTGCGGTCAGGCCTTCTCGTCGAGCCGGAAGCCGACCTTGAGTCCTACCTGGTAGTGCGCGACGCGGCCGTCCTCGATGTGACCGCGGACTTCGGTCATTTCGAACCAGTCGAGATTGTGCAACGTTTCGGCCGCTCTCGCGACGCCGTTGCGGATCGCCGCGTCCAGACCCTCTTCGGAGGTTCCTACGATCTCGGTGACCCTGTAGGTGTGATTCGACATCTAATGTCTCCTTTCGTGATTCCACGGTGCCCTACTCCGTGGAGGAGCGCGAGGTGTCCGGCGGGAACCCGGCCGCGAGAGCGGGCTTGACCTGCCCATTGGTCCATACCAAACTCCGACTCATACACCCGTGCGAGCGCCGCCCGCAGTCCCCCCACCCGGGTCCTGACATGTCGTCGTGCCGTTTCGCAGAAGGTGACCCCGTGAAGATCCGCATACTGGCCGGAGCCGTCGCGCTCGTTTCCTCCGTCACGCTGAGCGGCTGCGGCTATCTCCCCGGCTCGGACGCCGACAGCAGCAAGGTCACGGTGTGGCTCATGAAGGGCAGCGCCTCCGAGAGCTTCCTCGACCGCTTCGAGGAGTCGTACGAGGCCGAGCACCCCTCCGTCGAACTGGAGATCGTCCTCCAGGAATGGGGCGGCATCGGACCCAAGGTGCTGAAGGCACTTGAGGGCTCGGACGCCCCGGACGTCATCGAGGTCGGCAACACCCAGGTCGCCCAGTACGCCGAAAGCGGCGAACTGCGCGACCTCACCCTGGAGTCGATCCGCGACCTGGGCGGCGAGGACTGGCTTCCCGGTCTTGCCGAGCCGGGCAAGGTCAACGGCGCGCAGTACGGGATTCCCTGGTACGCGGCCAACCGCGTCGTCATCTACAACAAGGACCTCTTCGCGCAGGCGGGGATCACCGAACTCCCCGAGACGCGCGAGGAATGGGTGGAGATCACCGAACGGCTGAACACCACCGGCCAGCAGGGCATCTACCTCGCGGGACAGAACTGGTACGTACTCGCCGGCTTCATCTGGGACGAGGGCGGGGAACTGGCCGAGGAGGGCGGCGGCGAGTGGGAGGGCACCCTGGACTCGCCCGCCGCGCTGCGGGGCATGGACTTCTACAAGACGCTCCAGGCCCTGGGCGACGGCCCGAAGGACGCCGACGAGCAGACGCCCCCGGAGACCGACGTCTTCGCCGAGGGAGACGTCGCCCAGATCATCTCGGTCCCCGGCAGCGCCGCGCTCATCGAGCAGCAGAACCCCGAACTCAAGGGGAAGCTCGGTTACTTCCCCATCCCCGGCAAGACCGCGAAGACGCCAGGAGCCGTCTTCACCGGAGGCTCCGACCTGATCGTGCCCGAAGGCGCCGAACAGCGCGGCGAAGGCATCGAGGTCGTCAAGGCGCTCGCGGGCGAGAAGTGGCAGACGGAGCTCGCCCGGGCCATGAGCTACGTGCCCAACAAGCCCGCCCTCGCGAGCGTGGTGGACGGCCAGGAGGGAACCTCCGCGATGGCGGAGGGCGCCACAGAAGGAAGGGCCACCCCCAATTCGCCCTTCTGGCCCGCCGTAGAGGCCGACAACCCGATCAAGGTGTACATGACGGCGGTCCTGGAGGGCGGCGACCCCGCCGAGGAGGCGCGCAAGGCCTCGGACCGGATCACCTCCAAGCTGATCACCGGCTGACGGCGGAGGCGGCGCCGGGAGCCGGGGATTCAGCCGTCGCACATCCCCGCGCTCCACAGCGGTCACGTCGAATCCAGCCGGTCACGGAAGAAGTAGGGGGCCGGGCTTCGCACTCCGCGACAGCCCGGCAGCCGCCCTCGCTGATCCGTCCCCGGAGACTGCCATGACCGCGCTGCCCCTCGCCTCTCCCACGCCCTCAGCCGTCCCGGTGCCCGCCACGCGTAAACCCGCCGCGCCCGCGTCGGGCTACCGGGTCTCGCTGGCCACCTGCCAGGACGACGTACGCGCCGCGCAGCGGCTGCGGCACCTCGTGTTCGCCGGAGAGCTCGGCGCCCGGCTGGAGACCACCGAACCCGGCCTGGACAGCGACGCCTTCGACGCCTTCTGCGACCACCTCCTGGTGCGCGAGGAAGCCACCGGCGACGTGGTCGCGACCTACCGGCTCCTGCCGCCCGAAGGAGCCAGGCTCGCCGGCGGGCTCTACGCGGAGAGCGAGTTCGACCTCGGCCGGCTGGGGCCGATCCGACACGACCTGGTCGAGGTCGGCCGGTCGTGCGTCCACCCCGCCCACCGCGACGGGGCCGTCATCGCCCTCATCTGGGCCGGACTGGCCCGCTACATGGAGCGCACCGGCCACAACTGGCTGGCGGGCTGCTGCTCCGTGCCCCTCGCCGACGGCGGCGCGCTGGCTGCCAGGACCTGGGACACCGTACGCACCCACCATCTGGCGCCCGAGGAGTACTGGGTCACCCCGCACCGGCTCTGGGACACCACGGGTCAGCCCGAACCTGCCCAGCCCGGCGCGGGCGGCCGGGCAGGGCTGCCGCCGCTGCTGCGCGGCTACCTGCGACTCGGCGCCTGGGTGTGCGGGGCGCCCGCCCACGACCCCGGCTTCGGCGTCGCCGACCTCTACGTCCTGCTCTCGATGCGGCGCACCGACCCGCGCTACCTGCGCCATTTCCTCTCCCTGGCCCCGCTGCGATGAGTGCCTGGCTGCCCACCGCACCCTGCACGCCGCGAGACTGCGCGGGACACGAAGGCCCCGGCCGCCTGCCGCCTGTCGCAGTCGTCCTGCTGCTCGCCGGGTGCGCGCTCACCCTTCTCGGGGTGCTGTGCGTGCCCGCCGTGCGACTCCTGGAGCCCGCGCGGCGCGACCAACTGATCCGCGTCTGGGCGTTCGCCGTGGTGCGGGCCTTCGGCGTACGAATACGGGTCACCGGGTGCCCCGTGGAGCCCGGTGCCGCGCCGAGGGGCGAGCTCGTCGTCGCCAACCACGTCTCGTGGCTGGACATCCCTCTCCTGGCGGTCGTCCGTCCGGCCCGGATGGTCGCCAAGAGCGAGATACGCGGCTGGCCGGTGTTCGGACGGATCGCCGCGCTCGGTGGAACGCTGTTCATCGAGCGGGACCGGCTCCGCGCCCTGCCGGGCGCGGTCCGGGCTCTCTCGGGGGCGCTGGCCGCCGGATCGAGCGTGGCGGTCTTCCCGCAGGGCAGCACCTGGTGCGGCCGGAGCAGCGGCGGGCGCTTCCGGCCCGCCGCCTTCCAGGCGGCGATCGACGCCGGCGCAGCCGTGCGTCCGGTCCGCATCGGATACCGGACGGCACGGACGGACGCGGCGGGGGCCGCCGCCTTCGTGGGGGACGACCCGCTCGCCGCCTCGCTGTGGCGCGTGGTGTCCGCAGCCGGGCTCACCGCCGAGATCCGCGTCCTGCCGCTGATCCCCGCCGGCAGTGAGCCCGACCGGCGTGCTCTGGCGAGAGCCGCTCAGTGCGCCGTCGCCAGCGACAGCGCGAACCGGCCCGCCGTGTCCGTCCACCACTGATCCAGGCGCAGGCCCGCCGCGGCCAGTTCCTCGCGCACCTTGTCCTCGCGGAACTTCGCCGAGATCTCCGTACGCAGTTCCTCGCCCTCCTCGAACTGGACCACGAGATCCAGCTCCCGGATCTTCACCGTCAGCGCCCGGCGGGCACGCAGCCGCATCTCGATCCACTCGTTGTGCGGGTCCCACAGGGCCACGTGCTCGAAGTCGTCCGGCGGGAAGTCCGCGCCCAGTTCACGGTTCACCACCGTCAGGACGTTCTTGTCGAACGCGGCCGTCACACCGGCCGCGTCGTCGTACGCCGCGACGAGGGTGGCCTCGTCCTTGACCAGGTCCGTGCCGAGCAACAGCGCGTCCCCGGGGGAGAGCCGGCCCCGTACGGAAGCCAGGAACTCCGCGCGCTCCTCCGGCAGCAGATTCCCCAGCGTGCCGCCGAGGAACGCCACGAGCCGTGGACCCGGACTGTCGGGCAGCTCCAGCGCATGAGTGAAATCGGCGACGAGCGCGTGCACCGAGAGCCCGGGCCGCTCGGCCAGCAAGGCTTCGGCGGCCCCCGCGAGGGCGCTCTCACTCACATCGACCGGGACATAGGTGTGCAGCTCCGGCAGCGCGTCCAGCAGGTGCCTGGTCTTCTCCGAGGAGCCCGACCCCAGCTCGACCAGGGTCTTCGCCCCGGAGGCCGCCGCGATGTCATCTGCGCGGGCGATCAGGATCTCCCGTTCGGCACGCGTCGGGTAGTACTCGGCCAGCCGGGTGATCTCCTCGAACAGCTCGCTGCCGTGCGCGTCGTAGAACCACTTGGGCGGCAGGGTCTTCGGTTGCGCGGTCAGACCGCTCAGTACATCGGCGCGCAGCGCCGCGTCCGTCGCGTCCGCCGGCAGGGTGCGGGTCAGCAGGAAGGGACTCACGCTGTGGGCTCCTTGAGCGGGGTCAGCAGAAGATCGGTGCGCGTCGCGGCCAGCAGGGTGCGGTCCGGGACCTCGCGCCAGTACGGATCGTCGTCGTACGGCTCCGAGGCCACCACCGTGCGGCGGCCCGGTTCGTGCAGATACCAGAGCGAGTCGCCCCAGGTGGTCGCCACCACGGTGGAACCGTCGGTGAGCAGCAGATTGAGGCGTGAACCAGGGGCGGCGGTGCCGACGTCGACCACTGTGTCGGCGACCGCCCGCGCTATCTCGTCGCCCTGGGCCAGCCGATGCAGCACCAGCGCCCAGATCAGCGCGGAATCGCTGCGCGCCGCCAGGGTGAGCATCCGTTCGGACGGCAGGGAGCCGGCCAGTGCCGCCAGGGAGCCGGGCCAGCCCCGCACCGCCCCGTTGTGGCTGAACAACACGGTGCCCTCGGCGAAAGGAGCGGCGGCGGCCTCCCCGTCCGCACCGGCGAAGGTCGCGTCACGGACCGCGGCGAGCAGCGCCGTGCTGCGCACCACGCGGGTGAGATCGGCGAAGGTCTCGTCGCCCCACACGGGCCCGCTGCGGCGGTAGCGGCCCGGCACCGGGTCACCCTCCGCGTACCAGCCGACCCCGAAACCGTCGGCGTTCACCGTGCCGTACCGCTGACGCCGTGGCTCCCAGGACTGGCGGACGAGCCCGTGAGGGGGAGTGACGAGCAGCTCGCCCAGAGGCACCGAGGGCCCCAGGTACGCGATGTGACGGCACATCAGGCATCCCTCGCCGTACGGAACCCGGAGAAGATCTGGCGCCGCACCGGGAGGTCCCAGTTGCGGAACGTACCCCGGCAGGCCACCGGATCCACGGCGAACGAACCACCGCGCAGCACCTTGTGCGCCGGCCCGAAGAACACCTCCGAGTACTCGCGGTACGGGAACGGGGCGAAACCGGGGTAGGGCGCGAAGTCGCTCGACGTCCACTCCCACACGTCACCGATCAGCTGGCCCACGCCGGCCGGGGACCGGCCCGCCGCGTACGCCCCCGCGGGGGCGGGCCGCAGATGGCGCTGGCCGAGGTTGGCGTGCTCGGGCGCCGGGTCCTCGTCGCCCCAGGGGTAGCGCAGCGAACGCCCGGAGGCGGGGTCGTGCCGGGCGGCCTTCTCCCATTCCGGCTCGGTCGGCAGGCGCCGCCCCGACCAGCGGGCGTAGGCGTCCGCCTCGTACCAGCTGACGTGGAGCACCGGCTCGTCCGCCCGCACGGGCTCGGTCACGCCGAAGCGACGCGTGAGCCACTGTCCTGCGTCCCGGTGCCAGAACAGCGGAGCACTCAGGCCGTGTTCGCGGACCATCGCCCAGCCCTCGGGCGCCCACCAGCGTTCGTCGGTGTAGCCGCCGTCCTCGATGAAGCGGGCGTAGGCGCCGCAGGTGACCGGGGCGGTGTCGATGTGGAACGGGTCCACGTCGCGCCGGTGCGCGGGCCGTTCGTTGTCGAGGGCCCACGGCTCGGTGGAGGTCCCCATCGTGAAGGGGCCTCCTGGGACGAGGACTTCGACGGGCATCTGTACGGCGCCGACGGGCTCCGGGGGCTCCGGCGCGCTGAGCACGGCGGGCCCCGAACGCAGCTGATGGGTGATCAGCATCGTCTCGTCGTGCTGCTGCTCGTGCTGGGCGACCATGCCGAAGGCGAAGCCGGCGCGTTCGAGCGGCCGTCCGTCGCCGTGCAGCGGAGCGCCGCCGAGGACGTCCAAGGCTCGGCCGCGCACGTCGGAGGCGTACGCCCGTGCCTCGGCGGGGGCCAGCAGGGGCAGCGAAGGCCGGCTGGCCCGGGAGTGCTCGAAGGCGTCGTACAGCCCGTCGATCTCCGGACGCAGCGCCTCGTGGCCGCCGACCGCCCTGAGCAGCCAGAGCTCCTCCTGGTTGCCGATGTGCGCGAGGTCCCAGACCAGGGGTGACATCAGAGGGGAGTGCTGTGCGGTCAGGTCGCGGTCGTCCACGCTGTCGGTGAGCAGCGCGGTACGTTCGCGAGCGGCGAGGAGGGCGGCGAGGGCGCGTTCGCGCAGCGCCTCGGCGTCGTGTTCCCCGACGGTGTGCGCAGTGGGGTTCTCGGTCATCGGACCAGGCCCTTTCCGTGCAGCGGCGCCGTTTCCGGGCCGGGCAGATCATCGGCGGGACATCGGCCACGGGCCACGTAACGGTCGTGGAAGGCGGCGACCGTGTCGAGGACATGGCCACTCGCCCCGATCCTGGGCAGTGCCTCCAGCGCGAGGGTGAAGCAGACCGCTGCCGCGGCCGCCAGCTCCGGATCCCTCAGCCCGTCCCGGGCGGCGGCCGTCCAGAGCGGGTTGCGGGGCGCGGGCGGCAGGCCGGCGGTCTCGGCCAGCGGTTTGACGGTGCGGTACACGGTCTCTGCCGCCTCCGGGTCGTCGAACAGAGCGGTGGTGACGGCCAGCGGCACCAGCCAGCCGTCTGTGCCGGACTGGGCGTCGATCATGCGCAGCTCCAGATGCCCGCGCGGGCGCACGGGCGGGAACAGGGTGGTGACGTGGTAGTCGAGATCGGCTCGCACCGGCGGCCTCGGCCCGCCCCCGCGGAGCCAGTCCCGGAAGGTCAGCCCCACCGGTGCCGCCCAGGGGGCGTCCCCGTTCCGGATGCACATGACCGAGGTGTCGAGGGCATGCGTGGCCCACGCGTCGCGAGGCGACAGACGGCTCTGCGGAGCGAGCGCCCTGGCCGGATCGAGATTCGCCCACAGGGCCTGCCGGGTCGACCGCCAGCCCGTGCGCCGCCCCTCCCGGTACGGCGAGTTCGCGAACGACGCCACCAGCACCGCTCCCAGCAGGTGCCCGAGCTGCCAGCGCCGCCCGTAGCCCAGCGGGCCCGGCTCCTCCTCGCCTGCGTCCAGGCACACCTGGACGGAGGCGGAGGTGCACATCATGGCGCGGCCCGCCGGGCCCGAGCGGTCCAGCGCGGCTTCCATGGCGGCGTAACGGGGCTCCTGGAGCAGACGGCGCGGGGACTGCCACGGGTCGACACCGAGGCCGACCGGGGCGAGCCCGGCCCTGCCGAGGGTCTCGCGTACGGCGGCGAGATCGGTGGCCATGCTGTCGACACACGCCATCAGGGAGCTCGCGGGCTGGGAGCTGAGCTCCAGCTGGCCTCCTGGCTCGAAGGTCAGGGCAGCGTCCAGCGGGGTGGCGCGCACGGCATCGGCCGCGGCGCGGAGGCGGTCGTGCGAGACGGCGGCCTCGGGATGTTCACGGTCGTGAATGAGCCATTCGAGCTCCACACCGACCGTCCGGGGCGGTCCCGTCTTGAAACATATGCCGCGCAGTAGATCCTCCGCCTCCTCCTCACCGAGGGGCGCCGCCTCTGCGTGCGGGCCGTGCTGGCCGAGAGTGTCCGGGGGCATGCTGGGCCTCCTCTTCGGGTGCTTCCCTACCACCCAAACCCGTACCGCGATTTCGCACAAGGGTGCCTTTGCGCTACGGAAAACCAGTTGCGTCCATGCCGCCTAGGCGTCCAGCATGCCCCGTATGCACCACACGGGGGCGCGCCCATGAGCGCACGACTGCGCGGCATCGCGCGTGAGACGGAGGCCATCGTCCTGGCCGGGCGGTACCGCACGTCCGAGGGGCGGGAGGTGAGTATCGAGCGCGCCCTGACCGCCGCTCTTTCCGGAACCCGGCTGTACGGGCCCGAGCCGGTGCCCGTCGCCGCCCTGGACACCGGCCGCAGCCTGACCGTCGAGGTGACGGACGAGACGAGCCTGCGGGCCGCACACCGGCTGGCGGGCGGCCCTGCGGCCAGGACGGCCGTGCTGAACTACGCCTCGGCCCGCAATCCCGGCGGTGGCTATCTGAACGGCGCGCAGGCCCAGGAGGAGTCGCTCTGCCGCGGTTCGGCGCTCCACGCCACGCTGCTGCGCGCCCCTGAGTACTACGCGCACCACCGTGCCGAGCGCAGCGCCTTCTACAGCGACCGGGTGATCCACTCACCGGGCGTGCCGGTCTTCCGGGACGACCGCGGACGGCTCCTGGACACCCCGTACACCGTCGGATTCCTCACCTCGCCCGCGCCCAATGCCGGGGTCATCCGCAGCCGGGAACCGGAGCTCGTCCCTCGCATACCGGCCGCACTCGCGAGCCGGGCCGAACGGGTGCTCGAAGTCGCCGCTGTCCGCGGATACCGCCGACTGGTGCTCGGGGCGTGGGGCTGCGGCGTCTTCATGAACGACCCGGCCGAGGTGGCGGGGGCCTTCCGCGCCCTGCTCACCGACGGCGGGCGCTTCGCGGGCCACTTCGAGCAGGTCGTGTTCGGCGTCCCGGACCGTGACCCCCGGTCCGCCACCCGCGCGGCGTTCACCGCCGCGTTCGCGGGTCAGCTCCAGTCGTAGCGCTCCCGCAACCGCCCCACGACCAGGTCGAACCTGTCCCGGTCCAGCGCGCATGCCTCACGCCGCATGCCGTCCTCGTGCACCCGCAGCACCCGGTCCAGATCCACCCACGACGGCCGTCCTGAGCTGTCCCACGGGCCCGCGCCCAGGGCGACCCACTCATGGTCCATGTCGTGTTGCTTGCTGGACAACTGCACGGCGAGGAGCGTGCCCGTCTCCTCCCGGGCCACGACGAGGACGGGCCGGTCCTTGCCGCGCCCGTCGTTCTCCTCGAACGGCACCCAGGTCCACACGATCTCGCCGGGGTCGGGATCGCCGTCACGGTCAGGGGCGTACGAGGTGTGCACGCGCCCCACCCGGCGGGGTTCGGCCTGCGCGGTCGCGGTCGGACCGCTGCGGCCGGGGAAGTCGGTCGAACTGTCACTGCTGTGATTGATGTGCTGGAACGTCATCGCATCACCGTAGAACCTGTACGGCCCAGTCCGTGGAGCGGGTCGACAGTACGGCACTCAGGCTCTACCTCAGGATCACCTCACGCGCCGTCACCCGGCTCTCCCGTGCCCCGAGTCCATCGCCGCCACCGGCGACTCCGCCTACGCGGCGGTACGCGACGGGTTCACCGCCCTGGCCACCGACCTCGGCAGGCGCCTGCACACCCTCGGAAAGCAGTGCGTCGCCACGGTCTTCGCGAAAACCGCGACGACGGGGAGGATCGGGGACTACGCGGCGCTCGGGCGTGTCGCCGACCGGATCCGCATCAAGGGCTACACCCTGCGCGGCGCGACCGGCAACCCGGGACCGGGACCCCGTACCTCACCCATGCCGGCGGCACGAAGACCCGCGAGGTCCGGTACCAGGACGCACGAGGGGTCGCCACCCATCTGCCCGTCCCGCGCAAGCACGGTGTGACCCGCACCGTCCTCTGGGCACTCGGATTCGAGGACCCACGGATCCGGCCGGTACTCGCCGATCGCTGACACGGCCCGCAACGGCCCCCCGGACAGCCGCCGTCGCCGAGGGGTCTGGAAGACTGCCGGACGCCATGAGCCAGTTACCCGAGCAGCCCGCGGGCACCTCCGTACCGACCAGCGCCGACGTGGCGCGGCTCGCCGGAGTCTCCCGGGCCACCGTGTCCTACGTACTGAACAACAACACGACCGTACGCATCAGTGAATCCACCCGGCTCCGGGTCAGGGAAGCCGCGGCCGATCTCGGCTACGTCCCGCACGCGGCGGCCCGGAGCCTGCGCGCCGGACACACCCGCATGGTGCTGCTGCCCGCCGCGCACGCCCCGGCCGGCCGGCCGCACCAGCGGTTCTTCGGCGGTCTGGAGGCGGACCTGCGCCGTCTCGACTACACCGTCGTGCAGTACGGCAGCGTCGGCCTCGAAGCCGATGAGGCGGCCAGGGCGTGGGCGGAACTCCGCCCCGTGGCCGTCGTCTCGCCCAGCGGCATCACCCTCACCCCGCACGGCATAGGCGTCCTCACCCGCTCCGGCGCCAAGGCGGTGATCACACTGGGCCCGCAGCCCGTCGACGGCGCGCACGCCCTCGTCATGGACCAGGGGGAGATCGGCGGATGCGCGGTCCGGCACCTGCTCTCCCGCGGACGGCGCCGGATCGGTGTGGTCGTGCCCCAGGAGCCCGGGCTCGCCCCGTACGCCGAGCCACGCCTGGCCGGGGCGGTGCGGGCCGCGGAGGATTCGGGCTCCGGCGCCCGTGTCCAGCCGCTGCCGCTGCGCTTCGACGAGGCATCGGCCCAGGACCTCGCGGGCCGCTGGCGCACGCTCGGCCTGGACGCGGTGTTCGCGTACGACGACGAGTACGCCATGCTCCTGATGAGAGCCCTTCAGGACGCTCATGTCGCGGTCCCGGCCGAGACGGCGGTGATCGGCGCCGGCGACCTGATGCTCGGCAGGCTCCTGCGGCCCAGGCTCAGCAGCGTCAGCACGGAGCTGGCGACGGCCCAGCCACTGGCCGAGATGATCGACCGGATGGTGCAGAACCCCGGCGGGACGCCCGAGCGCCACTACCTGCTGCGGGCGGCAGCCGTGGGGCGCGAATCCACCTGAGCGGTCGAGGCGGACGTCACGACATGCGCCACCGGCGGCGGCTGTCTAGCGTCGTCGGCATGAGCCATCCGCAGAGCTACGAGATCCTGCTGTTCCCGGAGCCCGAGGACCCGGACGCCGGAGCCCCCGAGCCGCGTACCGCCATCCGCTCCGCGGTCGTGGCGGCCACCGGCCGCACCGGAAGGTCGGGCTACCCGCGCTACACCGGGGAGGGCCTGGAGGCGGACATCGATCCCGCTTCGCACACGGTGGAGGCCCTGCTCGTGGACGGGCGCGAGCTGGACTACAGCCTCACGGTCAGGATCGCCGAGCGCATCGGCGGTACGGAGGAGCCGCAGCAGGAGAGCGGAGGCGGGGAGACGGCACAGAGCGGTGACGGCGGTGAGCCGGAAGAGGCACAGGCCGGGGGAACCCGGGAGCCGGAGGCGGCGCGGGGAGAGGGCGCGGCCCCCGACCGGCCCGGCAGTGGTTGACTCCGAGCCCTGCATTGTCAGCCGCGCCGGTTCGCAGCCCGCGAGACCCGCGCGAGGCGGGCACACGCGAAGGACCCGGCCGCACGGCCGGGCCCTTCGCGTGTGCCGCAGGTGCGCAGGGACTACTGCTGCTCCTGCTGCTGTGCTTGCTGCGCCTGCTTCTGCTCCTCGACCGACTTGCGCACCTCGTCCATGTCGAGGTTGCGCGCCTGCCCGATGACGTCCTCGAGTGCGGCCTCGGGGAGCGCTCCGGGCTGCGAGAAGACCGCCACGTTGTCCCGGACGATCATCAGCGTGGGGATCGACCGGATCTCGAAGGCCGCCGCCAGTTCCTGCTGCGCCTCCGTGTCGACCTTGGCGAAGACCAGGTCGGGGTGGCGCTCGGACGCCGAGTCGTAGACAGGGGCGAACTGCCGGCACGGACCACACCAGGAAGCCCAGAAGTCGATCAGGAGGAATTCGTTGTCGCTCACGACCTGATCGAAGTTTTCCTTGGTGAGCTCTACGGTGCTCATACTCTGATACCTCTTCCTGGGACCGTTCGGACCTGTCCGGCACAACGGTGACGTCTCTTGCGCTATTCCGCCTGCCCATGTGGCCGGGGGGCACACTCATGACCACACTGTTCCCATGACTGATGCTGATCGTGCACAGAACGACGAATACGACGTGGTGGTCATCGGGGCGGGCCCGGTGGGCGAGAACGTGGCGGACCGGGCTCGGGCCGCCGGACTGAGTACGGCCGTGATCGAGTCCGAGCTCATCGGCGGTGAATGTTCCTACTGGGCCTGCATGCCCAGCAAGGCGCTGCTGCGTCCGGTCGTGGCACGCGCCGACGCGCGCCGGGTACCGGGGCTGAGCGACGCGGTGCGGGGACCACTGGACGCGGACGCCGTCCTCGCCCACCGCGACGAGCAGACCTCCCACTGGAAGGACGACGGCCAGGTCGGCTGGCTGGACAGCATCGGCGCGGACATCTGTCGCGGCAAGGGCCGGCTGACCGGAGCCCGCCAGGTGTCGGTGACGGCCGAGGACGGGTCGGAGCGCCACCTCACCGCGCGGCACGCCGTGGCCGTCTGCACCGGGAGCCGGGCCGTGGTGCCCACGCTGCCGGGCATCGCGGACGTACGCCCGTGGACCAGCCGCGAGGCGACCAGCGCCAAGGAGGTGCCCGGCCGCCTCGTCGTCGTGGGCGGCGGAGTGGTCGGCGTGGAGATGGCCACCGTGTGGCAAGGGCTCGGCGCCGAGGTGACGATGCTGGTCCGGGGCAAGCGGCTGCTCCCCAAGATGGAGCCCTTCGCGGGCGAACTGGTCGCCGAGGCGCTGACCGAGGCGGGCGCACGGATCCTCACGGGAGTCTCGGCCAGGAGCGTGCGCCGGGCGGGCGGCGACGGCCCGGTCACCGTCGAACTGGACAACGGGGAACGCCTGGAGACCGACGAGATCCTCTTCGCGACCGGCCGGGCCCCGCGCACGGACGACCTCGGCCTCGAGACCGTGGGTCTCACCCCCGGCTCCTGGCTCGCCGTCGACGACAGCTGCCTCGTGGAGGGCAGCGACTGGCTGTACGCGGTCGGCGACGTCAACCACCGCGCGCTCCTGACCCACCAGGGCAAGTACCAGGCCCGCATCGCGGGCGCCGCCATCGCGGCCCGCGCACAGGAGACCCCTCTGCTGGAGACGGACCGCTGGGGCGCGCACGCGGCCACCGCCGACCACGCGGCCGTCCCGCAGGTCGTGTTCACGGACCCGGAGGTCGCTTCCGTCGGTCTGACGCTCGCGGAGGCGGAAGCGGCGGGCCACAGGGTCCGCGCCGTCGACTACGACCTGGCGTCCGTCGCGGGCTCCGGCCTGTACGCGCAGGGATACAAGGGGCGTGCCAGGATGGTCGTCGACCTGGACCGCGAGATCCTGCTGGGCGTCACCTTCGTCGGCCCGGGCATCGGCGAACTGCTGCATTCCGCGACGGTCGCCGTCGCGGGTGAGGTACCGATCGAACGCCTCTGGCATGCCGTGCCCGCCTATCCGACGATCAGCGAGGTGTGGCTCAGGCTGCTGGAGACGTTCAGGGGGTAGCGGCCGTCCTCGAGGACACGTGGGGTAGGGAAAGGGCGATCGAGCCTGCCCGCGCGGGGCGCGGACGCCGTTCCGGTCCGTACGACAAGAACCTGAACGGGAGCGGAGCGAAGCCGCCGAGAACCGGCCCTGTGACAGGAATGATGAAGCGATGACATTGCGTTCGGATGTGGCCGAGTTGCTGGCGGCGGCCGGCATCGTCGACGTGGACGTCGACGATGCCGTCGAGGACGAGCACATCCGATCGTTCGCCTACCGACGCGTCATCTCGGCGACGGCATCCTTGCCGAGGCGCGATCGAGACCGCGCGATCGTGACCACGATCCTGCGGGACCCCAACGAGCTGGGGTCCAAGACGGCTGTCGTCGCACTGGTGGACGGGGTCGCGACGAAGGTGACGGGCCCTGCTGAGTTCCGGCAGTGGTCGGCCGAACTACTCCCGGAGATCGACCGGCTCCAGACGGAAAGGTACCGCGAGTTCATTCGCCGCCGGATCCACGACTGGCTGTTCTACCTGTCCATCAGGGCCGGTCACGAGTCGACGCCGGCCGAGTTGGCGGGAGTCACGGACTGGATGCAGCGCGTCCTCGCCGAGGAGTCGACGTCGCCGGCGGTACTCGCCCTGCTCGCGGGGTCGGGCAGCAGCAGGAAGATACGGAACATCGCGAAGAGCCGAGCCGGAAAGCGCGAGCTGAGAACGGAATAGTCCGTGGGTATGGACCGCGCCGTCCACGGTACATACATCGGGTCTCATGCTCCGCCGTGGAGAGAGTCCTCGTCCAGCGAAGCGAGTCTGCTGAGGATGTCGACGGCTATGGCCCGTTCACCCTCGGGAAGTGACCGCAGTAGTAGTTCGTTGATCCGTTCTGCCGGAGCGATCAGGGAGTCGAGCAGCGCGGCCCCCTCATCGGTGAGACTCAGCAGCGTTCGCCTGCGGTCCTCCTCGTCGCGCACCTGGCTCACGAGGGCCTGGTCGACCAGGCGCCGGATCATCAGGTTGACCGTGGAGCGGTCCAGCGAGGTGAGGCGACCGAGAGTCCGCTGGTCCACGCCGGGATCCCGGCTGAGCGCGTTGAGGATGGCGAACTTCTGGGAGGTGATCTCCCGGGACACGTGCTGGGCCCAGAGAGCCGTGTGCACCTGCTCGGCACGCCGGATCAGATGGCCGATGTAATTGGGCAGCTCCAGCGCGCGCGCCACGGTGCTCCCTCCGTTCGTCGTCCAGGTGGTGCCGGCCGGGACACAGCCGGTCCGGATGAGTCTAGGAGTGCGCGGCACCACCCTGTGCGCGACCTTCCGTCAGTGGTCCCGGCGTCCGGGGCGCTGCTCGTACGGGGTGGCCCGGGAGCCGTCGACACCCACTTCGAGACGGCCGACGCGGTCGATCTCCAGGACGACGCGGTCCCCGTGGCTGAGCGGCCCCACCCCAGCGGGCGTGCCTGTCGCGATCACGTCGCCGGGGTGGAGTGTCATGACGGACGAGGTGTAGGCGATCAGCTCCGCGACTCCGAAGATCAGATCGGCCGTGTTGGTGCGCTGCCGGGTGGCGCCACCGACATCACAGCGCAGGCCGAGGGAGTCGGGGTCGGGAATCTCGTCCGCGGTGACGACCCAGGGCCCGATCGGCGTGAACGTGTCGAACGACTTGCGTGTGGAGCGGTCCTCGCCGGACCGCACGGTGATGTCCAGCACGCAGGTGTAGCCGAAGACGTGGTCCAGTGCGTCGGCCGCGTCGACATGGCTGGCGGTGCGTCCGATGACGACGCCCAGTTCCCCTTCCTGGTCGGTGCGCTTGTCGGTGTAGGGCAGGACGATGTCCTGGCCCGGGCCGATGACCGAGGAGTTGGCCTTGAGGAAGACGCCGAGGTCGGCCACCGAGGTGGTGTACGACATCTCGGCCTTGTGGTCGAGGTAGTTGACCGGCGCGCCGACGACCTTTCCAGGCCGGGGCAGGGGTGCTTCGAGGACCGCCTCGTCGAGCGGAACGCGTGCGCAGCCGGTGAGGTCGACCTGCACCGCTCCGCCACGGGCAGCGGTCTCGATGTGCTGGTGCAGCGCACCGGCCGCACTCGGTCTGCCCGTTCCGGTGAGTTGTTCGGTCACGTCGACGAGGTCGTCGCCGTCGACGATTCCGAGGCGTCCCTTGTTGAACAGGGCCAGACGCATCGTGGCCTCCTTGTTGAGTGTCGGGGTGGGGAATCAGGCGCCGGGGTCGGCGTCTTCGGTGCGGTAGAGGCCGAGGGAGCGCATGACCGGCTCGTCGCTGTACGAAAACAGGACCGCGTCGGCGGAGGCGGAGGCGTTCAGATGACGGTAGGAGGCCCAGCCGGGCACCGCGAAGGTGTCGTGCTCGCCCCACTCCACTCTTACGCCGTCCACGATCGTGGCGCCTTCACCGCGAACGACGTTGAAGATGGTGGAGGCCGTGTGCCGGCGGCCTGCTCCCCGGAATCCGGGGCGCAGACGCTGGACGCGGCAGCCGATGGTGGGCATGACCGGGCCGCCCGTCCACGGGTTCGTGTACTCCAGGACGATTCCGTCGACGTCGCTTCCCTCGGCCGTGTCGGCGATGCCCTCCAGCGACCGCTGGGTCTCTTGCCAGGTGTAACGGGTGACGGGGGAGCTTGGCCCCTCCGGAGAGAGCCAGACGGGATTGAGCCTGCCGTGGAGGAACTGCCTGCTGCCCGCGTCGTCGGCTCGGGTGACGGGCTGGAGGCGCTGGTGGAACTTCTCGTAGAAGCCGGCTTCCAGGGCGTTGACCAGCGGGTAGTCGAGTGCGTCGAGCCAGATCATGGGCGCGTCACCCTCGTGGGTGTGGTCATGCCAGTGCCATCCCGGGGTGAGCAGCAGATCGCCGGGGGACATGAAGACGCGCTCTCCGTCGACCGTCGTCCACGCGCCGCTGCCCTCCAGGATGTAGCGGAAGGCGTTGGAGGTGTGCCGGTGGGCCTGCGCGGTCTCGCCGGGCAGGATGACCTGAAGTCCGGCGTAGAGCGTGTTGACGGTGGCCGGGGGATCGGTCAGACCGGGGTTCACGAGCATGAGGACCCGGCGTTCGGCCTCTTCCAGCGAGAGGGTCCGGGAGAAGTGCAGCAGGAGGGGCCGCAGTTCCTGCCAGCTCCAGCAGTAGGGAACGGCGCGGCTCTTCGGCTGCGCGGGGAACAGGTTCCCGTAGAAGCGCCAGAGCGGGGCCGCACCCAGGCCCGGCAGGGCCTTGTAGGCGAGTTCGTCGGTCGTCATGGTGTCCTCCTGCGGTTGCTGGATCACGGGATGGGGACGGTGGCCGGGGACGGCGTCCACACCCAGGAGACGTCGTCGAAGTCCTCGGGCTCGCGTGACGCGAAGAGCCGGTTGCGCAGGGTGGCCCCCATGCCCTCCAGGTGGCAGATCTCGCCGAAGCGGCGGGCGTTGGTCTGGATCAGGGCCGCGCGTTCGCGGCGCTGATCGGCGTACGCCGCGAAGGCGTCGGCAGGGTCGGTGAACCGGCCGAGAGCCGCCCCGAGGGCGACCGCGTCCTCCAGTGCCTGACAGGCGCCTTGGGCCAGGTACTGCAGCATCGGGTGCGCGGCGTCGCCGAGCAGTGCGATCCGGCCGTGGACCCAGTCGCCGGTGGGGAGACGGTCGAACAGTGGCCAGCGCCGGTCCCGCGCTATCAGGGGCAGGGCGTCACGCACGGCCTGGCAGCTTCCCGCGAAGCGTTCCTCGAGCTCGGCCTCGGTGCCCCAGGCGTCGGAGTCCGGTGTGTAGTGGTCGCTCTCGAACACCGCCACTTGGTTGTAGAGCTCGCCGCGCCGCACCGGGTACTGCACCATGTGCATGCGCGGTCCGGCCCAGACCATCACCGCCTCCGAGGCGGCGTGTTGTGACATCCGGCCGGTCATCCTGTCTGCGGGTAGGGCTCCACGGAACGCCACGTAGCGCGAGCAGACAGGCTCGCCGTCACCGACCAGGGCCTGGCGCAGCCGCGAGTGCAGACCGTCCGCCGCCACGACCGCGTCGGCCGTCAGTGCTGTTGTCGTCTCGGCGAACCGCAGGTGCACCGCGGAGTCGTCCTGTTCGGCGTGCGTGACGGTGTGCCCGGTGCGCAGCGTGACGGCGGGGTGTTCCTGACAGGCGGCGAGGAGCGCTGCGTGCAGGTCCGTGCGGTGCGTCACCAGGTAGGGATGGCGGAAGCGCTCGGTGTACGCAGGGCTGCGGAGATCGAGAGAGGTGACCTGATCTCCGCTGAGGGCGTCCATCATCACGAGCCGGGGCGGGGCGACCGCGGTGCGCTGGACCGCCTTGAGCACCCCCAGTTCTTCGAGGGCCTGAGAAGCGTTCGGGGCGAGCTGAAGGCCGGCTCCGATCTCCCCGAACCGGGCGGCACGTTCGACCAGGGTCACGTGGTGACCGGCGCGGGCGGCGGACAGCGCTGCGGCCAGACCGCCGATACCGCCGCCGACCACGGCGATGCGGAGTGGAACAGACATATGACCTCCTTGGCAGGGAAGTGGAGGACACCGATGGAGGCGACGAGAAGCGCCAATATGATCAGTACATCAATCATTGGTGTACTGATCATATTGGGAGGGTGTGACCCCGGTGTCAACGGTTCCGCTGAGAAAGGTCAGCAGAGGGCGCGGCTCAGGACCGTGGGCTCAGCATGCGGCCGTGCGGCTGTCAGCGTGCACGGGAGCGTCGGTGTACGCGATGATGTCCGCGAAAGTCACGCCCGGGGCCGTTTCGACGAGGGCGAGGCCGTCGGCGGTCACATCCAGCACACCGAGATCGGTGATGATGCGGTGCACGCATTGCCGTCCGGTGAGGGGCAGAGTGCACTCCTGCACGATCTTGGGGCTGCCGTCCTTGGCGGTGTGTTCCATGAGGACGATGACACGGCGGGCGCCGTGGACCAGGTCCATGGCGCCGCCCATGCCCTTGACCGTCTTGCCGGGGATCATCCAGTTGGCGAGGTCGCCGTGGGCCGACACCTGCATGGCGCCGAGCACGGCGGTGTCGATGTGTCCGCCCCGGATCATGCCGAAGGAGAGCGCGGAGTCGAAGAAGGAGGCACCGGGCAGGACGGTGACCGTCTCCTTCCCGGCGTTGATGAGATCAGGGTCGACCTCGTCCTCGGTGGGGTAGGGGCCGGTGCCGAGGATGCCGTTCTCGGAGTGGAGCACGACGTCGACCCAGGGCGGGAGGTAGCCGGGTACGAGGGTGGGGAGGCCGATGCCCAGGTTGACGTAGGAGCCGTCAGCGAGCTCTTCGGCTGCGCGGGAGGCCATCTGTTCACGGGTCCAGGGCATCAGATGCGCACCGTCCTCTTCTCGATGGGTTTGTCAGCGGCTTGTCCGGGGGTGAGCTCCACGAGTCTCTGCACGTAGATCCCGGGCAGGTGGACGTCGTCGGGTGCCAGCTCGCCGGGTTCGACCAGTTCCTCGACCTCTGCGACGGTGACGCGGCCGGCCATGGCGGCGAGCGGGTTGAAGTTCGCGGCGGCCCGGCGGAAGACGAGGTTGCCGTGCCGGTCGCCGCGCCAGGCCCGGACGAGGGCGAAGTCCGTGGTGATGCCGTGCTCCAGGAGGTAAGGCCGCCCTGAGAAGTTCCGGATTTCCTTGGGCGGTGAGGCCACGGCGACCGAGCCTCCCCCAGGCGTGTAGCGCCAGGGCAGGCCTCCCTCGGCCACCTGGGTGCCGACGCCGGCTGCCGTGTAGAAGGCGGGAATGCCCGCGCCGCCGGCCCGCAGGCGCTCGGCGAGCGTGCCCTGCGGGGTCAGCTCCACCTCGAGCTCCCCACTGAGGTACTGCCGGGCGAACTCCTTGTTCTCGCCCACATAGGAGCCGGTGACCCGCGCGATGCGTCCCGCGGCAAGCAGGACGCCCAGGCCGCGGCCGTCCACGCCACAATTGTTGGAGACGACCTCCAGTCCGGCTGCCCCCTGCTCGTGCAACGCGTTGATGAGGACGTCAGGGATTCCGGAGAGTCCGAAACCGCCGACGGCGAGTGAGGCGCCGTCAGGGATGTCGGCGACCGCCTCGGCGGCACTGCCGCTGACTTTGTTCACGTGCGTGATTCCTTTGTGTGAGGGCACCGCGCAGGACCGCGGACGAGTCGCCGACGGCGGCGAGGTCCGCGTCCGTGCGCCGGTCGGTGAGGGAGACGGTCGGCCCGGCCGTCGAGCCGGTGATGCGGACGCAGTCACGGGCTTCGGGCGGTGCCGGAGATCAGCGCCACCGGCCTTGCCTTCGAGTCGTCTCACTCCGCGGCATCGGGGCGCAGGGCGTCGGATACGGACTTGACGCCGCCGTGCGCGGTGAGACCTCCGTCGACGGGTATCTCGGCTCCCGTGATGAACGACGCCTGGTCGGACATCAGGAACACCACGAGCGGAGCCACCTCGTCGACGCTTCCGGTGCGCCCCAGCGGGGTCTCGCGGATGTTGGTCTCGCGGAAGGCCGGGGCGGCGGACGCGGTCATCTCGGTCTCGATGTAGCCGGGATGGATCGTGTTGACACGGATGCCGCGGGGGCCGAGCTCCAGCGCAGCCGTCTTCGACAGGCCCCGCAGCGCCCACTTGCTGGTCGTGTACGCGACCGGGTAATGGGCGGTGAGGGCCGCGGAGGAGCCGACGTTCACGATGGAGGAGCCCGGGGGCATCAGGGGCATCAGGTGCTGGATGCCTAGGAGAGGGCCGGTGACGTTGACCGCGTGGACGCGCGCCATGTCCTCGGGGCGCACGTCGCCGACGCGGGCGCGCCAGGTGATGCCGGCGTTGTTGACCAGGCCGTGCACCTGCCCGTACGTCTCCCGCAGTTCGGCGGCGAGTTCGTCCCAGTCCTGCGCGCTGGTGACGTCCAGCCCGCGGCACCCGCCCACCGGGTCGACATCCGTGGCGATGACGTGGGCGCCCTCGTGTGCGAGGGCGGCGGCTTCGGCGGCGCCCTGGCCGCGCGCCGCGCCGGTGACTACCACCACCTTGCCGCGCAGTCCCGTGGGGCGCGGGCCGGTCACGGCCGGTCCCGGTCGCGGCGCCGGCCGGTCGGCAGGAGAACGGGATCAGCACCGGGCACCACGGTGCTGGTGAGTGTGCCCACGCCCTCGACGGTCAGGCTGACGGTGTCACCGGGCTGCAAGGGCGGAGGTGTCTGCTCACCCCGTCTGCCCCAGAGCTCGGCGAGGCAGCCCCCGTTGCCGCAGGTGCCGGAGCCGAGCACGTCACCGGGGACCACCCGGGTGCCGCGTGAGGCGTAGGCGGTCATCTCCTCGAAGGTCCAGCTCATGTTGGACAGGAGGTCCTCGCCGACGGTCTCTCCGTTGACCGTGGCGGTGAGGGCCAGGCGCAGGAAACCTTCGGGGTCGCGGTAGGGCTCCAGTTCGTCCGCGGTGACCAGGTACGGGCCGAGGGTGGTCGCGGTGTCCTTGCCCTTGCAGGGGCCGAGGCCCACCTTCATCTCGGCCGACTGGAGATCACGGGCGGACCAGTCGTTGAAGACGGTGTAGCCGACGATGTGGTCACGGGCCCGTTCCGGGGTGAGGTCGCGGCCCTCGCGGCCGATGACGGCTCCCACCTCGAGTTCGAAATCCAGGACGCTCGACCCTGGCGGTACGGGCACGCCCTGACCAGGTCCGTAGACCGCGTGCGGGTTGGTGAAGTAGAAGGTCGGTGCCGCATACCACTGCTCAGGCACGCCGGCGACTCCGTCCACGGATCGGCGTACGCCTTCGACGTGTTCCTCGAACGTGACGAAGTCGCGTATGGAGGAGGGCTGGAGAGGGGGAAGCAAGCGCACCTGGGAGACATGGGGCCCCGGCGGCACATCGAGTGCCGCTGCCCCCGCGGTGAGGAGACCCGGCAGTCCGTCGGTCTCCGTCAGAAGCGTGGTGAGCGAGGAGACGCCCGGCAGAGGACAGAGCGTGCCGTCCTCCTCGACGACGGCCACGCGGTGGCGGTGCTGATGCTCGTAAGCGGCGAAACGCATGGTGAGGCTCCTCCTGGGGAGACGGTCGGTCGAGAGGAATGCGCATGAGGTCGTGGCCCACGGGGATGCGGCCCCAGTAGCCCGCCACTGCGGTTCGTGTCGCCCGAAAGGACGATGGAGCCGTACGCGGTGCCGAACCGGAGGGCGCAGGGGGCGGCGTGCTGCCGCGGGGCACTCCGGTCGCCGTAGGGAAGCGGAGCAGCGGGAGTGCGCGGCGCCGGACCGGGGGCGGCAGCGTGGACCGGAAGCGTCCGCACGCTGCCGCACCACCGGGGGACGCGAGCGGATCAGACGGGCGGAGCGACGAAGACGCCGCGGTCCGGGTCGTTGAAGGACTCCTTGGCGACGAGTTCGTTCATCGCGTTGGCGGTGCCCCACTGGTCGGTGACCTCGGGCTTGGAAAAGTCGTAGACGTGGGGGTGCCAGGTGTCCTCGTCGAGGTTTTCCAACTCGGTCGTGTACTCGACGGTGTTGCCGTGCGGGTCGAGGAAGTAGGTGAAGGTGTTGTCGCCCGCCATGTGCCGCCCCGGGCCCCAGATCTTGCGGAAGCCCGCGCGCATGACGCGGCCTGAGCCGCGCATGTACTCGTCGAGGCCGCGCATCTCGAAGGAGACGTGGTGCAGGGCGGTGTGCGGTCCCTGTGCGATGGCCATGGAGTGGTGCTGGTTGCTGATCCGCATGAAGTGCATGACCTCGCCCATGTGCGGGGAGCTGAGCGTGTCGGAGAGGGCGAAGCCGAGGTGGCGCTCGTACCACTCCCTGGTGCGGTTCAGGTCGGGGGAGTTGAGGACGACGTGGGAGAGCTTGACCGGGATGGCCTCCTTCTCCTCGATCTTCCGGTGCTGCCTGACCTCGACATCGGCGGAGACCTCGATGGTGCGGCCGTCGACGTCGAAGAAGCGGAAGCCGTATCCGCCGCCCGGGGTGTCCACGGTGCCGGGCCGTGAGATCAGCTGGACTCCGCCGGCCAGAAGGCGCTCGGCGAGGGTGTCCACGTCGGCCGGGTTCGCGGCACCGTAGGAGACGAGGTCGAGGCGCTTCTCCTCGGCCTTGCGCAGCCGTACGACGTACTGCTCGGGGGAACCCTCGGCGGCCAGGAAGGAGATCCCGGAGTCCTCGGTGACCTTGGTGAGGCCCCAGACACCGGCGTAGAAGTCGAGCTGCTTGTCGTAGTCAGGCACCGCCAGGTCGACGTGGCGCAGGTGGGTGAGCAGGCGTGCGCTCATGGTGGGTTCCTCCTCAGGCAAGGGTGAGATCGAGCAGGGCTGCGGCGTTCCGGCCGCGTACGGCTTCGAGAACGTCCTCGGACAGCCGGGCTGCGCGCAGGGCGGCGACGGGGTCGTCGGTGCCCATGTCGAAGGGGAAATCGGAGCCGAGCAGGACGCGGTCGGGGCCGGCGACCCGGATCAGCTCGCGCAGGACGTGCGGGTCGTGGACGAGTGAATCGAAGTAGAGCCGCTTGAGATAACTGCTCGGCAGGTGGGCGCAGCCGGCACCGGCGTCCGAGCGGGCGGTCCAGGCGTGGTCGGAGCGGCCGATGTGGGTGGGGAGGTAGCCGCCGCCGTGGGCGGCGATCAGCTTCAGGCCGGGGTGGCGGTCGAGTACCCCCGAGAAGATGAGGTGGGAGAGGGCCACGGCGTTCTCGGTGGGCTGCCCGACCGTGTTGGACAGGTACCAGCGGTCCAGGCGCTCGTCGAGCGTGCATCCGAAGGGATGCAGGAAGAGCACCGCGCCGCTTTCCTCCGCCCGGGTCCACAGGGCTTCGTACGCGGGGTCGGACAGCTCACGACCTGGTGCGTGGCTGGAGATCTCCACGCCCAGAAGACCGTGGCCCAGGGCGTCGTCGAGGGCTTCGACAGCCAGATCCGGGTGCTGGAGCGGTACGAGCCCGAGCCCGCGCAGCCGCTTCGGGGCCGTCGCGCAGTGCTCTGCGGTGGCCTCGTTGGCCAGCCGGTACACCTCCTCGGCCGTTTTCTCGCCGGCCCAGTAGTGGTAGTGCGAGGGAGACGGGCTGACCAGCTGTATGTCGACGCCCTGCTGGTCCATCGCCGCAAGGCGCACGGCGACGTCGGTCAGTTTCGGGACGCGCTCGCCCACCATGGGGCCGCTCACCGCGAGAGCCTCGGCGCCGTTGCGCCGGGCGTCCAGAGCCTTTGCCGCATCGTGGCCGGGCAGTCCGGCCACGAGTGCCTCGACCTCGGGAAGCAGGACGTGCGCGTGTACGTCCACGGTGGGGGAGGGGCGCGCGGGAGCGCTCGACGAGGGGCGGTGGCCGGACGACGGGTTGGAGGTCACGGCAGCTCCCGGAGCATCGTCATGGTGCGGCCCATCAGGCCGGGGACATCGGCGTCACGTACGCCGTCGAGCTGCCACCGCCCGATCTGGACGGAGGCTTCCACCACCGGCCGGACCCTTGCGATCCGCCGCTCGTAGTACGCCTGGAACAGATCGTCGTCCCAGGTGTCGGAGCCCGTCAGCATCTGCGTCAGCACCCAGGCGTCCTCAAGGGACAGAGCGGCGCCCTGCGCGAGGGTGGGCGGGCAGCAGTGGGCGGCGTCGCCGACGAGGACCACGCGGCCGCGGTGCCAGGAACCCTCGACCAGCATGCGGTCGAACCAGGTGTAGTTGACCTGCGCGGGGTCGGTGATGTGCTCGGTGATCTCCGGCCAGTTGCCGCCGTAGGCAGAGGCCAGGCGTCGCATCTCGTCGGCGTAGGACTCGGCGGGGATCGTGGCGCGGTCGCGGTTGGCCTCGACGACGTACGCGTAGAGCGTGCTGTCGCTGGTGGGGCAGTAACCGGCGATGAAGGCCGGGCCCCCGTAGGCGAGGTCGGTGCGTTCCACGCCTGTGGGGCGTGGCGCGGCGACGCGCCAGATGGCCATGCCGGTCGGCTCGGGCTTCGCCGTGATGCCGATGGCGGCCCGGGTCGTGGAGCCGAGGCCGTCGGCGGCGATCACCAGGTCGTAGCGTCCCTCGGAGCCGTCGCTGAAGCGGACCGAGACGCCGTCGGCGTCCTGGTCCAGGATCTCCGCGGTGACCCCCAGGCGGACGGTGGCGCCGCTGGCGCGCACGGCCTCGATCAGGATGCGCTGGAGTTGCGGCCGCTGCATGCCGACGGTGGCGGGGAGGTCGTCGCCGCCGCTGCGGATGTCGTCCTGCGCGTGCAGGACGGTCCCGTCGGGGGCGGTGATGCCCACCGACCCGAAGCCGAAACCGGAAGCTTCGACCTGCTCCCACACGCCCAGCTCGCGCAGCACGCGCAGGGCGTTGCCCTGGAGGGTGATGCCGGAGCCGGCTGTGGCGTTCCAGTCGTCCTTGGCCTCGATGAGGTTCACGTCGATACCGGCGCGACGCAGCAGGAGGGTCGCGGCGTTTCCGGCCGCACCGCCGCCGATCACCAGGACCGTACGAGCTTCATTCATGGGGGAACTCCCTTGTTCCTGGGACTACTTGACGGCGATCGGGTTGATGGGGGAGCCGACTGCGCCCGTGATGGGGAGGGGCGCGGCAGTCAGCCAGAACGCGTACGCGCCGTCGGCCGCACAGTCCTCGGCGAGGGCGTCCAGGTCCCACATCTCCCCGATGAGCAGGCCGATGTTGGGGATGGCGACCTGATGCAGCGGCTGGAAGGCGACATCGAACTCGTTGGGCCGCACCTCGAAGCCCCAGGTGTCGGTCGCGATCGCGGCGATCTCACTGCCGTGCAGCCAGCCGGCGGTGGTGAAGGAGAGGCCAGGGGCCGGGCCGCCCGCGTAGTCGCCCCAGCCGTCGCGGCGGGCCCGGGTCAACTGGCCGGTACGCACCAGGACGATGTCGCCGCGGCCGATGCTCACGCCCTGGGCCTCAGCGGTCGCTGTCAGGTGTTCCTCGGTGATCGCGAAACCGTCGGGAAGCTCCCCGTCCTGGCCGATCCTCCGGCCGACGTCCAGGAGCACACCGCGTCCGGCGACGTGCGGGGCCATGTGCTCGATGCCGGTGACCAGGTCACCCTCGGAGGTGACGGTCTTCGCCGCGTCCCGGCCGTTCCACGTCTTGCCGTGGTCGAAGATGTGACCGAGCCCGTCCCACTGGGTCGAGCACTGCAACGGCATCGCGATGACGTCGTCGGCACCGCCGATGCCGTGCGGGAAGCCCTGCAGGCCGAGTGCCGCGTCGGTACCGGTGTCGAGCATGGTGTGCACCGGATTGGTGCGGCGGCGCCAGCCCTTCTGCGGGCCGTTCATGTCGAAGCTCTGGGCGAGCGAGAAACTGGCACCCCGGCGGATGAGGGCGGCGGCCTCCCGCCGCTTCGCCTCGTCCAGGAAGTTGAGAGTGCCGAGCACGTCGTCCTCGCCCCAACGTCCCCAGTTGGAGTACGCCTTCGCGGCCTCGGCGATCGAGCCCTCGGGATCGGTGCGGTCCAGGTTCATGACGTCTCCGCCACGCAGCGGGTGCGCTGAGCGCCGAGTCCGGTGATGGAGCCGTCCATGACGTCGCCGTCGCGCAGCAGCCGCCCCCAGTGCATACCGTTGCCGGCCGGGGAGCCGGTCAGTACCAGGTCGCCGGGCAGAAGCTGGGCCGTCTGCGAGGCATAGGACACCATGCGCGCGACGTCGAAGATCATGTCCTCGGTGGACTCGTCCTGCATGGTCTCGCCGTTCAGCTTCAGCACGAGGCGCAGGTCGTCAGGGTTCGCGATCGACCCGGCCGGCACGATCCAGGGGCCGAGCGGGGTGAAACCGGGCGCGTTCTTGCTGCGCAGCCAGTCCGTACCGATCTGCGGCATGTCCCGCCGGAATACGGTGGCACGGTCGGTCAGGTCGTTGGCGATCGTGTAACCGGCGACGTGGCCGAGAGCCTCCTCCACGGACACCTGGTGGGCCGGACGGCCGATGACGGCCACCAGTTCCAGCTCCCAGTCGGGCTTCTCGGCCCATGTGGGGAGTACGACGTCGTCGTACGGACCGGTGATCGCGCTCGGCAGGCCGATGAAGACGTACGGCAGGTCCTCGGCCGCCCGGCGGTCCATGATCTCTGCGGCCTCGGCCCGGCGCTCCCCCTCGGAGCGGTTGTCGGCCGGGTCCCGGTGGGCAACATGCAGGTCGATGACGTGCTGCCGGTAGTTGGCGCCCGACTGGAACACCTGGCGGGGCTCCACCGGGGCGTGCACCCGGAAGTCCGCCAGCGGCCTCCGCTCCGGAGCACTGTCGCCGGCCAGCGCCGTGAGCCGCTCCGGAGCCGTGTCCCAGCTCTCCAGGAGACCACGGATGGACAAGGACTCGTCACCGAAGGCAACGCGCAGGTCGATCACCTGGGCGTCCGCCGTGACGAGCGCGGGGAAGGCCGGTCCGTCCGGTGCCGAGAGCGTGGCCAGAGCGAAAGGCCCGGCGAACAGCGCGGACGCGGATGCAGATTTCACGAACATGTCCTCCTGATTGCGGTGTGACTAATCTGGACCCAGCACCCGGGATCAGGGAAATCAATTCTGTGGATGGTCGCCATCCATCGTGTTTATTCCTGCCTGGTCGGCGCCTTACCGCAAGGGGAAGTCTCATGAATCTGGCCCGTCTCGACCTCAACCTCGTCGTCGCTCTGCGTGCCCTGCTGGAGGAACGCAACGTCACCCGCGCCGGGGAGCGCGTAGGGCTCAGCCAGCCCGCGATGAGTGCTTCCCTGGCCCGCCTGCGCCGGCACTTCGGCGACGATCTGCTCGCACGGGTCGGCGGCCACTACGAACTCACCGCCCTCGGGCAGGTACTCCTGCACCGCACGTCCACCGCCTACGAAGTGGTGGAACGCCTCTTCGCCAGTCAGGCCGACTTCGACCCGGCCAGCGAGAAGCGCGAGTTCAAACTCGTGGCCTCCGACTACGCGGTCGCCGTGTTCGGGGCCGAGCTCGCCCGCGTCGTCCACGCGGAGGCACCCGGCATCCGCCTGCGCTTCGTCCAGACCCCGCCCACCGTGGTCGACGACACGGCCACCCTGCTGAGCACCACCGACGGCCTGCTCATGCCGCACGGCGTCATCAGCGACTTCCCTGCCACCGACCTCTACGAGGACAGATGGGTCTTCCTCGTCGCGGACGACCACCCGAGCATCGGAGACCGGCTCACCCGAAACGATCTGGGGCGGTTGCCATGGGTCACCTACCAGCGGACCTACGACGCGCCCGCCGTGCGCCAGCTCGGCATGCTCGGCATCGAGCCGCGCGTCGAAGTGTCCGTAGACAGCTTCCAGCTGCTGCCGCTGCTGGTGGCGGGCACCCGGCGCATCGCCCTGATCCAGGCCCGCCTCGCCCGGCTCCTCGCACCGCTCGCCGCCGTGCACGTGGTGGAGCCGCCCTACGAAGCCGTCCCGCTGAGGGAGGCGATGTGGTGGCACCCGGTGCACACCCACGACGCGGCACACATCTGGCTGCGTGAAACGACTGCCCTCGTAGGCAGGCGCATGGCCGACGTGGCCGAGGTGCCGACCGCAGACCGATGAGTGGGCGCACCCCCGGCCACCGGTGAAACCGGCCGGGAGCCATCGCGCCATCCACGGCGTGGATCGACACCATCCGAAACTCGGATCGCGTGGGGGGTGGGCAGTGCGGCGTCCGGACCGCATAGTCATGGCACATCACGCGCCCATGCGCGGCGATCTCCGACAAGTCGGACTCGCCCGCCTTTCGGTGCGACCTCCCCCTCTCGCATCCTGGAGTGCCGCCATGCCGGTTTCTGCTGACCCGCCTGCCCGTGAGCGCGATGGCCACCCGGCCGTCGCGGGCAGGCTGCCGGCCGCTCTGCTGATGGCAGGCAGTTGTCTGCCCATCCTCGGCGCAGTGCTGCTCGCTCCGGTTCTGCCTCGTATGCAGGACCACTTCGAGGGCGTTCCGGGTAACGCCGCATTGGTCCCCCTGGTGCTGACGGTCCCGGCGCTGTCACTGGCTCTCCTCGCCCCGTTCGCCGGTGTCATCGTCGATCGGCTCGGCCGTAAACGCTTGTTGGTCGTGGCGACGGTCTTGTACACGTTGTTCGGCACCGTGCCGCTGTGGCTGGACTCCCTGCACGGCATCGTGGCCAGCCGCGTGCTGCTGGGCATCGCGGAGGCCGCCGTCATGACCTGCTGCACCACCCTGATCGGTGACTACTACACCGGTAGGATCCGCGACCGCTATCTCGCCCTGCAGACGATGTGCGCGTCGGCATCCGCCACCGTCTTCTTCGTGTTCGGAGGTGTTCTCGGGGCGGTCAGCTGGCGTGCGCCCTTCTGGCTGTACGCGGTGGGTCTGCTGCTTGCCCCCGTCATGGCCCGGGCGCTGCCGGCGCCGGCGCCTGGCGCCGAGCGCGCGGCAGAGGAGGAACGGGCCGAGGCCGAGCGCCGGCCCTTTCCCGTACGCCGCATGGCCGGCCTGTGCCTGCTGACCGTGTTCGGCGCGGTCGTCTTCTACGCCGTCCCTGTGGAAATGTCCTATCTCCTCGACGACTTGGGGGTGGACTCCACCGGCGTCATCGGAGCGGTCACGGCGATCGCCAGCGCCGCCACCGTTGTCGGCTCGATCGTCTTCACCCGGCTCCCCGACCGGCCTCGACGCCGACTGCCGGCGCTCTTCCTGTTGTGTGCCGCCGGCTTCCTCGTCATGGGGACCGCCGACAGCCTCCCCTTGTTGATCGCGGGCGCCGTGGTGAACTGCGTCGGGACGGGACTGCTTCTTCCCTCCCTGCTGACGCTGGCGATGTCCCGGCTCGACTTCGCCGACCGAGGGCGCGGTACAGGCCTGTGGACGGCGGCGTTCTTCCTCGGTGAGTTCCTCTGCCCACTGGTCCTCCTGGGGGGCAAGGAAATTCTGGGCGATCTGGCATCGGCCGTCGGACTACTCGGGCTGGCCGCCCTGCTGGTCTCGGCGGTCCTGGTGCCCTTCACGCGCCGTACGCCGCAGCGGGAGCCGCATCACCATGCTCCTGGACAGCCCTGACCGATCCGGGTCACCGCGCCGGCACGGCCAGGGTCGACCGGCGCACGACCAGTTCCGGCTGCAGTACGACGTGGGCGTGGTCGTGGCCGGTGCCACGGGTCGTCTCCTCGACGAGCAGACGGCCGGCCTGCCGGCCCATCGCTACGGCAGGCCGTCGCACCGAGGTGAGCGGGACGACGGCGGACGCGGCGAACTCGATGTCGTCGTAGCCGACCACCGCAAGGTCCTCCGGCACCTTCAGCCCGGCTTCGTACAGCGCCTGGAGTACGCCCAGGGCAAGCAGGTCGTCGGCGCAGAAGACGGCGCTGGGGCGGTGGGGGAGCCCGAGGAGGCGGTGCCCGGCGTCCTTGCCCGCGCCCACGGTGAGGTCAGCACAGGCGAGTTCCCTCAGGGCTGTGAGCTGGAGCCCGGCCTGGGCGACGGCGCTGACGGCTCCCCTGCGGCGGTCCCGTACCTGCTGGAGGTCCGGACCGCTGACATAGGCGATGGAGCGGTGTCCCTGGTCGATCAGGTGGCGTACCGCGGCGTGCCCACCCGCCACGTCGTCGATGCCGACGGAGCAGGCGCCGGGCTGGGGGGCGTACCGGTCGGCGACGACGAAGGGAACAGCATTCCGCCGGAACGCAGCCGCTGTGCGCCCGACGGCCTCTCCGGAGGTCAGCACGGCACCTCGGATCCGGTGCGAGGTGATCAGGGAGAGGTGGCGCGCCTCCTCCGCGAGGTCGCGGGTGCCGGTGCAGACCATCACGCCGAGGTCGGCCTCGCGGGCGGCCTGTGCCACGCCCATGGCCAGGGCGGTGAAGAACGGATGAGCCAGATCCGGCACGAGAACCGCGAGGACACGGGCCGACCGTCCGTGCGGTTGCCGGGCTCCTTCTGTTCTCACGTAGCCCAACGAGTCGATTGCCGCCAGCACGCGGGTTCGCGTGGGCCCGGCCACGAGTTCCGGGCGGTTGAGCACGTTGGAAACGGTGCCGAGAGAGACGCCGGCCTCCCGCGCCACGTCCTTCATGCCCACTGCGGGGCGTGCGGAATCCTCATGGTTCATCAGAATCCTCTGTACGAGCCTTCGTTCAGGACACGTCGGACAGGGCGCGGCAGGTCCGCTCTCGTCCGCGGGCTAGCCGCCACTCAGGGCGGCCGTGCTGCCGCGAACCACCAGACGCGGTGTCATGGAGGCCTGTATCGCCCTGTCGCGTCGGCCCTCCACGCGCTCGATCAGCATGCGGGCGGCGGAGGAACCCATGGTGTGTCCGGCCTGGTCGACGCTGGTGAGCTGGACGGGGGCCAGAGCGGCGAGGGCCGTGTTGTTGTAACCGGCGAGCGAGAGGTCGTCCGGGATGCGCAGGCCGAGTTCGTGGGCCGCCCGATAGATGCCCAGAGCCGCGACGTCGGCGCCGGTCATGATGGCGGTCGGCCGCGGGTCGGCCGTCAGCAGAGTCATGCCGGCCTTGAAGCCGCCTTCGTCGGAGTACGCGGCGTGGTGGACGCGCACATGCTCGGCGAGGCCGTGCCGTTCCATGGCCGCACGGTAGCCGTCGGCCAGGACGACCTCCGGTGTGCGCTTCCACTGGTTCGCCTTGGTGCCGGGGGCGGAGACCAGGGCGATGTCCCGGTGCCCGAGCGCCACGAGATGGTCCACCACCAGCTCGGCGCCCGTGTCGTCCGCGTCGACCACCGAGTCGTGTGTGTCGGTGCTGTCGTGATGGCCGATGACCACGGTCGGTGTCGCCGTCGCCGTCGCCAGCACCTCGGCGCGCGAGGTCCCCGGCGCGATGAGGATCAAGCCGTCCATCTGGCGGTCGACCATCGAACGGATCGTCTTCGCCTGCTCGTCGGGGTCGAAGCCGGCCGCCCCGATCAGCACCGTGTACTCGCTGGTGCGGAGCTCCTCCTGGATGCCGTCGAGGATGTCCGCGAAGAAGGCGTTGCGGACGTTGTCCAGCAGCACGCCGATCGTGTACGTCCGCCCCCGCATCCCGCGGGCCGCCGCCTGCGGGCGGTAGTCCAGCTCGGCGATGCTCGCCCGCACCTTCTGCTGCATGGCCGGGCTCACGCCGTAGGCGTTCCGCAACACCTTGGACACCGCGGCGACGGACACGCCCGCGTGCCGCGCGACATCGGTGATGGTCACACGCTTGTTCTGCTTCGGTGCGGCGGGCCCGCCCATGGTCAGCACTCCGGATTTCCTAGGCGTCGGTGTAACGGTCTACATGATGACGCCTGGATGACGACATGGCTACCGTCTAGTGCCTCGGCGTTACGGCTCTGTGTCTTGACGGATTCATCGGTGCGGTGCAGGGTGTTGCTCACTTCGTGGTGGAGAACGTTACACGCAGCCTTCTGCGCGGTCGGACCGTCTGCCTTCCTCAGCGCCGCTCGCCGTTCCTCGCCCCTCTCGCACAGACCTCTGGGAGTCCTCCGTGTCCCTTCGCATGCCCCGCGTCCGTCGTGCGCGTCTGAGCCTGTTCACGGCCGGCACCGCCTCACTGGCACTGCTCACCACCGCCTGCGGCGGTGGCGGCGCCGGATCCTCTGCCGCGCCCAAGGAGTTCAGCTACCTGAGCGTCACCGAGAACACCACCGTCAAGACCGCCCTGACCACCCTGTCCAAGGGGGCGTGCAAGTCGGCGAACGACGCGCTGCCGCTGAAGGTCGAGACCGTCCCGCAGGCGAGCCTGGACCAGAAGCTGCAGCTGCTGGCCGGCCAGGACGCCCTGCCGGTGCAGTTCGCTGCGGGCAACGCTCCCGCGCTGACACAGCAGTTGGCGAAGTCGGGCAAGGTCGCCGACCTGGAGAAGGAGCTCAAGTCTCTCGGCGTCCTCGACCAGTTGGAGCCTGCCGCCGTCTCCACGATCAAGGCGCTGTACGGCGGCAAGGTCGAGGTGCTGCCCTACGAGTACAACATCGAGGGCATCTTCTACAACAAGAAGCTCTTCCAGGAGAACGGCATAGCCGTGCCGGGCACCTGGGACGAGCTGGTGGCGGGCGCCGCGAAGCTGGACGGCGAGAACATCCAGCCCTTCTCCGCATCCGGTCAGCAGGGGTGGCCCATCACCCGCCTGGTGAGCACCTACCTCTACCGCAGCCTGGGTCCCGACGCCCTCCAGAAGGTCGCCGACGGCAAGGCGAAGCTCACCGACCCGGAGTACGTGAAGGCCGCAGAGGAGATCGCAGCTCTGGGCGAGAAGGGGTACTTCGGCAAGGGCGTCGGCTCGATCGACTACGACACCGCGATGAACCAGTTCCTCAACGGCAAGGCCGCCATGTTCTACATGGGCAGCTGGGCGCTGGCCAACGTCTCCGACGCGAAGCAGAACAAGGTGGGTGCCGAGAACGTCGGCTTCATGCCCTTCCCCGCTGTCGCCGGTGGCAAGGGTTCCATCGACCAGTACCCCTCCAACGTCGGTCTCGGCATCACCCTCGGCGCGAAGTCCTTCGACAAGAAGACCGGCGCCTGGGCCTCCTGCATCGCAGAGAACTACGGCAGCACCGCGCTCGAGGACCACGGCTCCATCTCCGGCTTCAAGGTGAACACCGAGGTGAAGGACGCCAACGAGGTCACCACTCAGGTCCGCGACACCATCAGCACGTCCAAGCAGAACGTCCTGTGGTTCGAGGCCCTGTTCAGCACCAAGGCCACCACCGTGAGCCAGACCAACGCCGCCGGCCTGGTGGCCGGGAGCATGAAGCCCGCGCAGTTCATGCAGACCGTCCAGGACGCGCTGGCCGCCCAGTGATCAACCGGGGGCGGTCCGCCGGCCTCCTCGCGCCGTACGCGCGGGCCGCCCCCGGTTCCGTTCCGGCAGGTTTTCTCAACGGAAGCGAAGTGGACACCATCCATGCACCGCGTACTCGGTGACCGCAGGGCCATCGCGATCCTCCTCGGTCCCGCCCTTCTGGTCTATTCATTGATCATGCTGGTCCCGATCGTGTGGTCGCTCGGGTATTCCTTCACCAAGGGCAACACCATCGACGGCTTCACCGGAAACGGGGTCGCCAATTTCTCCCGCCTTCTCGGCGACCCGGCCGTCCATGAGGCCCTCTGGTTCACTCTCAAATACGCCGCCGTCGTCACGGTGGGACAGGTCGTCGCCGGCTATCTGCTGGCCCTGCTGTACGTCTTCTTCCTGAAGAAGTCCTCCGCGCTGATCAGGACACTGGCATTCTTCCCGGTCGTGCTGCCCACGGTCGCAGTGGGCCTGCTCTTCCAGAAGTTCTTCCAGGTCGCTCCGCAGACAGGACCGGTCAATTCACTGCTCAATGCGGTCGGACTCGAATCCATCGATTTCTTCGGCATTGCGGGAAGCGCGTTCTGGGTCCTCATCGTCATGGACATCTGGCGCTCCATGGGCTTCTACGCCGTCCTGCTCTTCGCGGGCCTGGTGGACATCCCGGACGAGGTCCTGGAGTCGGCCCGCCTGGACGGCGCTTCGGGGCTGAGGCTGATCCGGCACATCGTGCTGCCGCTGTCCCTGCCGGTGCTGATGTCGTCACTGATCTTCAGCATCAACGGCACCCTGAAGGTGTTCGACTCCGTCGTCGCCTTGACCAACGGCGGTCCCGGCAACGGGACCACGCCCCTGACCTTGTACATGTTCCAGACGTCGTTCACCTACAGCGACTACGGCTACGGCAGCACCATCGCCCTGCTGCTGACCGTGGTGTGCCTGCTGGTGAGCCTGGTCGTCTACCGCGTCTCGCGGCGCGACATCACGGAGGGCTGAACGCCATGGCCATCGACACACCTGTGAAGACCTCCGCGGACCGCCGGGGCCGGGGACCGTCCGGCAGCACCGGGTCGGTCCGCAGAGCCCGGGCGCCGCGCCGGCTGTGGGTGAAGATCGTCGTCACCCTGCTGCTGGTCGTCGAGATCTATCCGCTGATCTGGATGTTCCTGACGTCCCTGAAGTCCAACGACGACTACCTCAACAACTCCACCTGGAGCCTGCCGACGACGTGGGAGTGGGGCAACTACTCCGAGGCCTGGACCACCGGCCACCTGGGTCTGTACGTCCAGAACAGTCTGCTCGCCGTCCTGCCCGCCCTGGCGCTCATGCTGCTCCTGGGAACGGCCGCGGGATTCGCCCTGCAGATCATGGTGTGGAAGGGCCGCAGCCTCACCCTTCTCGTCTTCCTGGCGGGCATGATGGTGCCCCCGCAGATGATCCTCCTGCCGCTGTTCACCGTGTACTTCCAGGCCGGTCTGTCCGGCACCCTGTGGCCGCTGATCCTCACCTACACCGGCACCGGCCTGCCGCTGACCGTCTTCATGATGGCCACGTACTACCGCACCGTCCCCCGCGAACTCTTCGAGGCCGCCACCATCGACGGCGCCGGCATCCTGCGCGCCTTCTGGACCATCAGCGTGCCCCTGGTCCGCAACGCCCTGCTCACGGTCGGCCTGGTGCAGTTCTTCTTCATCTGGAACGACCTGCTCATCGCACTGACCTTCACCAACAACCAGGACCTGCGCACCATCCAGGTCGGCCTGCTGAACTTCACCGGTGACTTCGGCGCCACCCAGTACGGGCCCTTGTTCGCCGCCATCTGCATCAACGTCTTCGGCACCCTCCTGATCTATCTCTTCCTCAACCAGAAGGTCATGAAGGGCCTCACCTCGGGAGCGGTCAAGGGCTGAGCACGCCCGAATCCCCGCTCGCCCTGCTCCCGTGCACGTGACGAAAGGCTTTCCTTGCTCCCCCCTCAGCCCTCACCGGTGTCCTTCGAGCATCTCCGGGATGGTCTCGGCATCGGCGTTCCCTCCCCCCGACTGACCTGGAGGCTGCCGCAAGGCGGCCGTGCCCAGGAGGCGTACGAGCTCGAACTCACCCGCGGCGGACGCGTCGAGCGCACCGGCCGTGTCGCCGGCCGGGACCAGGTGCTCGTTGCCTGGCCCGGCGCACCGCTCACCTCCCGCGAACGCGTAACCGTCCGTGTCCGTGTCTGGACGAATGACGCCGCTGCCCCCTCGGACTGGAGTGGGCCGCGTGTGGTCGAAGCGGGCCTGCTCGACGCGGCCGACTGGCACGCGGTCCCGGTCGGAGCGGCCTGGGACGAGGACCCGGAAGCAGACCGCCGCCCGGCGCGTGTCCGCAAGGACTTCCATCTCGACCGGCCCGTCACGCGCGCCCGCCTCTACATCACGGCGCACGGACTGTACGAGGCCGAGATCAACGGACGACGGGTCGGCGACGAGACCCTCGCTCCTGGCTGGACGGTCTACCCGCACCGTCTGCGCTACCGCACCCACGACGTCACCGGCCACCTCACCGAAGGCGCCAACACCATCGGCGCCTGGCTCGGCGACGGCTGGTACCGCGGCAAGTACGGCTTCGACGGCGGAACCCGCAACATCTACGGCACCGACCAGTCCCTCATCGCCCAGCTCGAGGTGACGTACGAGGACGGCACCACGGCCTCGTTCGCCACGGACGCCACCTGGAGTGCCGCCCCCGGGCCGATCCTGACCAGCGGTCTCTACGAGGGCGAGACGTTCGACGCCCGGCTGCACGACCCCGGCTGGGCGACTCCGCCAGGCGCGGGTGCGGGGGACTGGGCCCCTGTGCGCGCCGGCAGCCGTGACCTCGACACCCTCGTCGCCCCTACGAGCCCACCGGTGCGCTGCACCGAGGAGATCGCACCCGTCGAGGTGACCCGCACCGGCGACGACCGCCACCTGCTCGACTTCGGCCAGAACCTCGTCGGCCGCCTCCGCGTCACCCTCGACGGCCCGGCCGGCGCCGCTGTCACGCTCCGGCACGCCGAGGTCCTGGAGGAGGGCGAACTCGCCACGAGGCCACTGCGCGAGGCGTACGCCACCGACACCCTGATCCTCTCCGGCCGGGGCCCGCTCACCTGGGAACCGCGCTTCACCCTCCACGGCTTCCGCTACGCCGAAGTCAGCGGCTGGCCGGCGGCCCTGACCGCCGACATGGTGACCGCCCGGGTGTACCACACGGACATGCGGCGAACCGGCTGGTTCGAGTGCAGCGACCCGCTGGTCAACCGTCTGCACGAGAACGTCGTATGGAGCATGCGCGGCAATTTCGTCGACATCCCCACCGACTGCCCCCAGCGCGACGAACGCCTGGGCTGGACCGGGGACATCCAGGTCTTCGCCCCCACCGCCGGCTTCCTCTACGACTGTGCGGGCATGCTCGACTCCTGGCTCACCGACGTCGGTCTCGAGCAGCTGCCCGACGGCACGATCCCCTGGTACGTACCCGTCATACCGGGCGAGCCCATGTGGACGCCGATCCACCCTGGCGCCGCGTGGGGAGACGTCGCCACGCTCACCCCCTGGACTCTCCACCAGCGCTTCGGAGACCTCGACCTGCTCCGCCGCCACTACCCGATGGCCAAGAAGTGGGTCGACCTCGTCGAGGGCCTTGCCGGGCCGACCCGACTGTGGGACACCGGCTTCCAGCTGGGGGACTGGCTCGACCCGGCCGCACCGCCCGACGACCCGGCCGCGGGCCGCACCGACCGCCACCTCGTCGCCACCGCCTACTTCGCGCACTCCGCCCGCCACCTCGCCCTGACGGCAGCCGCGCTGGGGAACGACGCGGACGCCGAGCGATACGGCGCACTCGCCGACGAGGTGGCCGAAGCCTTCCGCCACCGGTACGTCCTTCCCTCGGGCCGCATGACGAGCGACAGCCCCACCGCCTACGCCGTCGCACTCGCCTTCGGCCTGCTGACCCCGTTGCAGAGACAGCCGGCCGGAGACCGACTGGCCGAGCTGGTCGTCGAGGACGACGCCCACATCGCCACCGGCTTCGTCGGCACCCCGCTGATCTGTGACGCGCTCACCGACACCGGGCACCTCGACATCGCCTACCGCCTGCTCCTGCAGACCGGATGCCCGTCCTGGCTGTACACCGTGACCATGGGCGCCACAACGATCTGGGAACGCTGGGACAGCCTCCGGCCCGACGGCTCCCTCAACCCCGGGGGCATGACGTCGTTCAACCACTACGCCCTCGGGGCCGTCGCCGACTGGCTCCACCGCGTGGTGGGCGGTATCACCGCCACGGCCCCCGGATACCGGAAGATCACTTTCCGACCGCGCCCCGGCGGCGGCATCACATCGGCCCGCACCCGGCACGAGACTCCCTACGGAACGGTGTCCATCTCGTGGGAGCAGACCGCCACGGGGCTGACAGCCGACGTCGTCGTACCGGAGGGCTGTGAAGCAACCGCAGAACTGCCCGGCTGCCCGCCGGTCGCCCTGGGACCGGGCGAACACGTCCTCGACACGGCGAAACTCGCCACAAAGGCTGCCTGAACAACGCCTCGCGCATCAGCTGCAGCAAGCCCGGCGCATTCCTGTATGCGCCGGGCTTCGCCATTCCAAGGTTCGCCGGACTCTCCGGTATTCGTCCTGTGGATGGTCTCCATCCATTGCGCTGATAAAGGGCGGTCCCGTGAAGCCTTTCAATTGAAATTTCAAATCGCTTTTTCAGGTGAAAGGGGCTGCCTCGGTGGTCGCGGGAATTCATCGAGATCCGCGCTCCCCGAGGGTTGACCTGAAGCCCCGGGAGGCCATAGTTTCCCCATTGCCGGCTTGAAACGCTTCACGAGTGCCCCAGTCGCCGGACACCGCAATTGTTTGCCTGGGGTGCGGCGGCGATTGTCTCGAAATAACTGCAAAATGCGTTTCTCCGACAAGAGACGTTCGTGCAATTCCCCCTCAAGCTGGGGCCGGCCGTGCACCTGACCGCCCGGCCGGCCCCGCCCCCCCCCACGGCGGCCCGTCGAGCGGCTGCCGATTCGTCCGGGAGAGCCGATGTGAACACCGTCACCGGAATCCGGCCCGCGTCCCCGTGAGCTGTGCACGCTTCGAGCAGAGCTTCGGGGACATCGTCAGCCCTCAGCAGACGGCTGCATCCGGAGCGCGCTGACTACCGGTCGCACCACGGCACCGCACACAGTCCTCTCCCCTTCTCCCGCACGGAGCCCGCCATGAGAACCGCCCCCCGCGTCCTTGTCTCCGTCATGGTCACGAGCCTCGCCATGAGCCTGAGCGCTTGCGGTGGGTCCGGCTCAGCAGCCACCGACGTACTGAAGATCACCGCCAACATCACCGACCGCTCAGCCATGGAGACAGTCGTGGCGGCCTTCGAGCGGGAGAACCCGCAGGTGAAGGTCGACGTGACCTACGCCGACACCGACCGGCTCCAGAGCACCCTCCCCGCCCAACTGGCCTCAGGAACGGCGCCTGACGTCTTCACCGTCTGGCCCGGCTACGGCAATCCCGCCGCTCTGCGGACGCTGGAGCCCGCAGGCCGACTCGCTGATCTGTCCGGTCTGAAGTTCGCGCGCAGAGTCCCGGAGGACACCAAGTGGGTGACCCGGGTCGGGGACGCCACCTATGCCGTCCCGGCCAACTACAGCGGTATCGGCGCGATCTACGGCAAGAAGGCCATGCGTGACATAGGCGGGACCACCCCGGAGACGTGGGACGAGTTGCTGCAGCTGTGCGACAAGGCCAAGGCCGGCGGCAAGGTGCTCTTCGCGCTCGGCATCGCGACACCGTGGGTGACCCAGCTCGCCGACTACGCGCTGGCCGCCACCACGGTCTACGCCGGCCATCCCGAGTTCGCGACGGAGATGGGTAGCGGCCGGGCCACCTTCGCCGACTCCGGCTGGAGAAGAGCATTGGAGAAGTACGTCGAGCTCGACGAGCGGGACTGCTTCAGCAGCGATCCCTTGGGGACGAGCTACGAGAGGTCCATCCAGGACGTTGCCAAGGGCAGGGCGGTGGGCGTCATACAGGTCGCCAGCAGCATCTCGGCCATCACCGCGGCAGCTCCGGAACTGCAACTGGCCATGTTCGCCCTGCCCGCGAGCAACGACGCGGCACAGACCCACATGCCCGGCGCCGTGTCAGCCGCCTATGGGGTCAACGCCGACAGTGACAACAAGGAGCCGGCCATGAAGTTCGCGGAGTTCCTCGGGTCCGACACCGGCCAGAACCTCTACAACCAGGACAGCGGCACCCTGCCTGCCATCCCCAATGACCACTTCACCGCCGACCCCGTCCTCCAGGAACTGGTCGCGCACCAGAAAGCCGGCACCACCGTGCCCTTCATGGATCAGCTGTGGCCCGACCCGCAGGTCCAGCAGGAGCACTTCACCCAGATCCAGAACCTGTTCTCCGGGCGCACTGATGTCGATGGCGTCCTTGCCGCCCTCGATGACGCCTACCAGGAGGGATGAGCCGCAGGTGCCGTGCCCACGCGGCGCGCGCCGGTGAGCAACCCCTCATTTCTGCAAAGTGCGGCGACCCGCCGCTCGCGCCGGCCAGGGCGCTGTTTCGTCCTGCCCCCCGATTCCTCATGGAAGAGCCGCCATGAATCGTCGTACGTTCCTCTCAGCCGCCGTCCTCACCGCTCTGGCCTCCGGCATCGCACCAGCCGCCGCAGCGCCCCGCCGCGCCGTGGGTGCCGCCCCGGACAGCAGGGCCGTCGCCCTCCTGGCCAGGATGACCGCCGCACAGAAGGAGGCCCTCGTCCGCTGCGACTTCGCCGCTCTGAGCTCCCTCGGCATTCCCGCCCTGACCATGGTGGACGCCTCAGCCGGCCTGCGCGGGGAAACCGGCGTCACAGCCTTCCCCGTCCCCCTCGCGCAGGCCGCGACATTCGATGCCGACCTCGCCGGCCGGCTCGGCCAGGCGCTGGGCGCCGAAGGCCGCGGCAAGGGTTACAACAACCTTCTTGGCCCCACCGTCGACACCGCCCGCACCTGGCACTTCGGCCGGCAGGCCGAGAGCATGGGCGAGGACCCGTTCCTCGCAGGCACCCTCGGCGCGGCGCTCACCCGGCGCATCCAGGAACAACACGTCGTCGCCACCCTCAAGCACTTCAGCGCCTACACCCAGGAAGTCAACCGCTTCTTCGTCGACGCGCAGATCTCCGACCGGGCGCTGCACGAGATCTACCACGCGGCCTTCGAGCGCATCATCGCCGCTGTACCCGTCACCTCGGTGATGATGGCCTACCCCAAGATCAACGGAACGTTCGCCACCCAGAGCCCCGCGCTGTTCAACGACCTCAAGAAGACCATCGGTCTGGAGGGCTACACCGTCCCCGACTTCTGGGCCGGAGACGACCCCGTGGGAGCCGTCAGGGCAGGCATGGACCTCGGCGGGCTCGGCCCCGGTGGCGTGAAGATACCTGTCGGCGGCCTCACCGACGGCAGCGTCCCCGCGGTCCGCCTGGACGACGCCGCTCTGCGCATCCTCAACACGATGTATGTCAACGGTCTGTTCGACCACCCCGTACCGGCGCCTGCCGCGAACGTCAGTACCCAGGCACACAGGGACCTCGCCCACGAACTCGCCGTCAACTCCACGGTCCTGCTCACCAACCGCGGCCAAGCCCTTCCGCTGAACTCCACCGTCAAGTCGCTCGCCGTGATCGGCCCGGCCGAGAACAGCGCCCTTACAGGAGTCTCCGGCTCCACCTACGTCGACCCCGGCCCCTGGACCGCCCCTCTGGCGGCCATCAAGGACCGGGCCGGTACCGGGGTGACCGTCACCTACCGCCAGGGAACCGTCGGAGACATCCCCCTCACCCCCGTCCCGGAGACGGTGCTGCGCACGGCCTCCGGAGCGGCGGGGATGACCGGCAGCTTCTATGCCGCGGCCCAGCCGTCCGGTACTCCCGTCGCCACACAGGTCAGTGCCGGTATCGACTTCACCAGCGCGCCCGTGGCCGGCCTGCCCGCCGTGTGGTCGGCCCGCTGGAGCGGCACCCTCACGCCGACCACCACGGGCCCGCACCGCTTCTCGCTGCTGCCCTCAGGCACCACCAAGCTCGTCATCGACGGCAGGACGGTCATCTCCGGCACCCGTCACAGCCGCCGGTTCTTCCTCGGGCCGTACGACTACCCGCTCCAGGGCACCATCGACCTCACGGCCGGGAAGCCGGTCAGCATCAGCGTCGAGTACAGCAACACCACCGCCGACACCGGTACCTGCGGCCTCACCCTCGGCTGGCAGCCCAAGTCCCTCATACCCGACGCGGTCGCCGCAGCACGGACCAGCGACGCCGCCGTCGTCATCGTCAACCGGGTCGCGGGCGAGGACATGGACCACGGCTCCCTCGGCCTGCCGGGCGACCAGGACAAACTCATCGCCGACGTCGCAGCGGCCAACTCCCGCACCATCGTCGTCCTGAACACCGACGGCCCCGTCGCCATGCCGTGGATCAACGATGTCGAAGCGGTCGTCCAGCTCTGGTACGCCGGACGCGCCACCGGCACCGCGCTGGCAGCCGTCCTCTTCGGCGACGCAGACCCTTCGGGCCGTCTTCCGGTCACCTTCCCCGCCACGGCGTCCCAGGGGCCGGGGACCACACAGGCCACCTACCCGGGCAACGGCCCCACGGTCTCCCACAGCGAGGGTCACCTGGTCGGCTACCGCTACTACGACGCCAGGAACCAGAGCCCGCTGTTCCCCTTCGGGCACGGCTTGTCCTACACCACCTTCAACCTCGGCTCCTTGGAAGCGTCCTACGACACGGCGACCAAGACACTGACCGCCACCGTCAACCTGACCAACTCCGGATCCCGGGAAGGCACTGAAGTCGTGCAGCTGTACGCGGCCCTGCCTGCCGGCGCCCAGGCCGAGCCACGGCGACTGATCGGCTTCCGCAAGGTCGAGCTCGCCCCCGGTGCAAGCACCCGGATCACCTTCCGCGTTTCTGCCCGCGACCTGTCCGTATGGACCGGCGGCGCCTGGAAACTCACCCCCGGCTCGTACACCGTCCATGCCGGCCGGTCCTCACGCAGCCTGTCCGTACAGCGCCTCGTCAGCGTCAGCTGAGCCCCAGGGCAGAGCGCCACGTCGGCCTTCACGTCCATTCTCGTCGTGAGGGCCGGCGTCGTGCCGGAGGAGTCACGCGGTGACCACGGCCGTTGTTGTGCACGGGCGGACGGAAGGCCGTCCAGACGCGGGAGTTACGGAGCGAGGAGGTGCTCCGTGGTCACCGCGTAGATCATCGCGATGCTCGCTGTGCGAAGCTGAGAGCCATGACACTTTCGACTGTCCGTGGACTCGCGCTGCCCACCCGGCTGATGTCTCTCATCGAACGTGGCCTGTGGCGTCACCCGGGCGATGCCGAGATGATGGAGATCATTCCCTGGTTCGAGGACGAGCTCGACTTCATATCGGGGCCGGAACGGATGGAACGCGAGTCCCGCTCGATGGACATGTTCGCCGACGACCCGCACAGCGACTTCTTCCGTGAGGCACGCGGGACCCGAGCCGCCGCTCCGCTGGAACTGCCGTGGCTGGACGTCGAACAGGCGGTGCTCATCGCCGTCAACCGCATCCCTGGTCATGATTGCGGCCTGGCGCTCGACTACCGCACCGATCCGTCGGATCCTCGCGTGGTCGGCAGTGACTTCTGGTCGGACCCCGTGCTGTGCGAATGGCGGGTCGTGGCGCCGACGTTCTCGGCCTTCGCCACGAGCCTGGGCCTCTGACCCCGGGACCCGAGCGCCGGTGACGAGGCGGGTCGCCGTGATCGCGCGCCCTGCCGAGGTGCGGCGCATCGTCGGGGTGGAGCGCTGCCGGCCGGGCGGGCCCGTCCCTGCCCATGACCCGACCGCCGGTTGTCGAGCAGATATCCGTGATCCGTACCGCTCTCCGGCATGGCTCCTCGCTCCTCTCCGCCGTACACCGGACTCGAACTTCACCACGTTTGTACGAGGAGGCCCTGAACGGTCCGCGTGCGAGGCGATGTGGGCGAACACCGACGTCAGTTCGTCGCGGCCCCTGCGCTGCTCGGCCGGGTCGTCGGTAGGGAGCATCACCGGGGCGGCGGCGATGAGTTCGTCGAAGAGGCCCGCGCGCAGGCCTCGGCCGCCAGCGTGGGCAGGTCGTCGTAGTGCTCGTAGAAGGTCGACCGGTTGATGTCGGCCTGCTTGCTGACGTCGGAGACCGTGATCCTGCTCAGCGGTCGCTCGGCGATCAGCGCCAGGAGCGCGGCTTCAAGGGCCGCGTGGGGCTGACACGTCCTCCCCAGGGTGTCGGGCTCGCGCCCGCCGACGTCTTTATCGGCGCCCCGTGCGCGGGCCGGCACCCCCGTCTACGGCCCGGTGCCCGGCGCAGGGGTCGGTGGTGACCCTGCCAGGGTTCGGCCGCCCGGTCCCCGGTGCATCGACCGGCCGGGCGACCAAGGCCTGCGGCTCGTCCGTTTTCTCCTGCGGCGCGCGTAGGCTGCCGACGCCGATCATCCGTCATGAAAGGGGAATAGCATGTCATCTCGCCTCAACCCGTACCTCAGCTTCGCCGGCGACGCACGGCAGGCCATGGAGTTCTACAAGAGCGTTCTGGGTGGTGACCTGACGCTCCACACCTTCGGCGACATGGGCGGAGGCGCCGGGCAGAGCGACAAGATCATGCACGGCACGCTCGAGACCCCCGCCGGGTTCACGGTGATGGGTGCGGACAACCCGCCGGGCACGGAGCACCAGGCCGGGAACAACTTCGCGGTCAGTCTGAGCGGCGACGACGCCGACGAGTTGCGCGGCTACTGGGAGAAGCTGAGCGACGGTGGCACCGTCTCCGTGCCCCTGGAGAAGCAGATGTGGGGCGATGTGTTCGGGATGTGCACGGACAAGTTCGGCATCGCGTGGATGGTCAACATCAGCGGTCAGCAGGCCTGATGCGGTGTGCGGGTGTGCGGGTGGGAGCGTCGGTGGGCCGCCCCCGCGCACCCGCGGAGCGGGTGGCCACCTCCGTGAGGTGCGGCCGACCGCGCCGCCGGGCGGGACGCGAGCCCGTGGCGCGTCTGCGTGGCCCACGCGGGGAAATCGGTCGCGCCCTCGCGACGTGAACGGTTGACTTGCGTCCGGGCGCGACGAGAAGGAGCGCCACGGCGGGAGGGCGCACATGGAGACCGAGGGACCGCGGACCGACCGGCTGGGGCTGCTGCTCGACCAGTTCGACCAGGCCAGGGAGATGGCCCACGTGCGTCTGAAGGGACTCGGTGACGAGGAGTACCTCTGGGAGCCGGCGCCCGGTTCGTGGTCCGTCCGGCGCCGTGACGAGGCGCTCACGCCCCGGGCGTACGGGCCGGGGGAGTGGGTGCTCGACAAGGGAGCCCCCGACATCCCGGCGAACGAGTACGCCGAGATCGCCCGGCAGGCCGCCGGTGGCATGACGGTCGCCAAGATCGCCGAGGACTGGAGCGTGAGCGTCGAGCGGGTCGAGCAGGTCCTTGCCCACATCGGGGAGCCGGCGCCCGACGAAGTGCCGCTCACCACCATCGCGTGGAGGCTGGGGCACCTTCACTCCTGCTTCGCAGGCCAATGGGAGTGGACCTTCGGCCGGCGACGGCACGATCCGCACCTTCTCGTCGACTTCACCCCCTCCGCCGCCCTGGAACTCGAGCGGTTCTGGGCGCTCATCGATCGCTGGCGCGAGAGCGTGGGCACCGTCACCGAGGAACAGCTCGACACGGTCGGCTTCTCGCAGTACCCCTACGGCTCCGATCCCGACGACCCCTTCGTCACGGTGCTTGCGGGGGCCAATCTCGAATTCATCCATCACATGGCCGAGATCGCGCTCCTGCGCGACCTGTGGCGGGCCCGGAGGTAGCCGCAGCGGGCGCCTGCGGGCTGCCGTCTCTCGGTCGAGGTGAGCCGGAGGCGTGTGGGGCCACGGAGCCGCTGTCCCCTTCGCCGTGCGACGCGCGCCTCTGACGCCTGGCCGCCGGGCCCGCCCCGGCTCGCCCTGCGGTGCGAGGCAGCCGGGGCCCCCGGCCGCCGGTGTGTTCGAGGGGTCTCCTGCTTCAGCTACGGATGAGGAGGACGAGCCCCGCGGACACCGCTCCGAGGGCCACGGCGGCCACCCCGTATCCGAGACGGTGAGCGCGCAGCCCCGGCAGGAAACGGTCCACTGCGAGCCGGCCGGGCCCGGTGAGTGCCAGCGCGGCCGCGCCCGCCGCGAGCAGGATCTCGTACTCGACGCCTTCAGGGGCGAAGAAGCCCCCGCCCCACTTCACGGCGAGCGCGTTGATCATCGTGCCGAAGACGACGGCGCCTGCGAGCGGAGTGAGCAGCCCGAGGGTGAGGGCGAGCCCGCCGAGGGTCTCGCTCAGCCCCGCGATCAGCGCCATCGTCTCGCCGGCCGGATAGCCGCTCATCTCGAAGAACTGTCCGGTGCCCTCGAGCCCACCGCCACCGAACCAGCCGAAGAGCTTCTGCGCGCCGTGTGCGGCGACGGTCAGGCCGAGGGCCAGGCGCAGCAGAAGCAGACCGCCGTCGTAGGCGTGGGGGGATGTGCTGTCGAGCTGTGCGGTGCCGGAGGACGGGTCGGCCGTTCGCAGGGTGGCAGTCATGCGCGCAGGTCTCTCTGTAGCGGACAGGAGGAAGCTTGAAGGTTCAAGCTATTTGCCGAACGTACCAGACTGCATGAAAGTTCAACAAAGCCTTCCGTGACCCGCCGTGCGTGACGCGCGTCCTCATCCCGTCCGGGGAGCCCCTGCCCCCGAGCCGTCCGGAGCGCGTGACAGTCGCCGTCAGACCGTGGCGGCGGGTGGAACCCACCGGCGCGTGCGGGGCACCGTGGCGGAGACGTCGTAGTCCTTTCTGAGCTGCTCGGGGACGGCGTAGTGCATGACACGCCCACGGGTGAGCGACGACAGCTCGAAGAGAGTGGTCAGATGGCCGATCCGGTCCAGCGCCCAGGCGCCCAGGGGCGAGCGGTCCTCGACGGACTCCATCACGCCGAGGAGATGCGGCACGGCGCGGACGACGGTGTCCCAGGTGGTCCTCGGAACCTGGAGCCAGTCGGCGCAGGTGTCTCCGACGAGATGGCGGATCAGCGCGGAGACGACCGGGTCGAAGAAGGTCCCGGGAACGACCTCCTCGTAGAGGTCGATGAGCTGGCGGGTCAGGTGTGCGCCCTCCGGCGAGGGGCCCATGTGCCGGACCATGTACAGGTCGAGGAACTGCCTGGCCTCGTCGAGGGTCTTCGGTACCGCGTCCTGGTCGACCCCGAGCATCGCGCCGACCACGCGCCAGGCGTAGTAGTAGGCCTCGGCGCCCTCCGCCGACATGTGGACGCCGAGGCGATGCAGACTGTCCAGCACGAGGAGCGAGAAGAACATCTGGCCGCCGATCATGTCCTCCTGGCAGATCGGCGTGCCGAGTGCTTCGGTGTCCCAGTGACCGTCGCGCTCCAGGTGGTGACGGATGGAGGCGTGCAGGAGGCGTACCTTCTGCGCTGCCGGGATGAAGCGGCTTCCGGCCTCGAAGGCGTCCGGCTGCATCAAGTAGACAGTGAACTGGCCTGTCTCCGCCATCCGCTTCGAGGGGTACGCGAGCCCGTGGGAGGCCGAGAGCAGCTTCGCCACGTGGGGAACGACGTAGCAGGCGGGCATGGAGGCGAAGGACAGAGCGGTGGCGATGTGCACGTTGTTGTCGGTGAAGAAGAGCCGGGCCCTCTCCATCTCGTCCCAGTCCACCCAGTCCGGCGGTGCGGCCGTCGTCTCCAGGTACTCCCGCGCGACGTCGGGCAGCCCGTCCGGCAGCGGGGAGCCGGCCGTGGAGACGTAGCGCATCAGGGTGTTGAGCTTTCCCGCCTCCCCTCGCTCGAAGAGCGCGGCGACGGTGGCGTCCGCGAGCTCGTCGCCGCTTCGGCGCAGGGCGTTCGCCGAGGCCTCGGTGTAGGTCATGTCAGGCTCCTTCTGCAGCTGGATGATCGGATGAGGCCCGGCAGGGCGATGGGTGGTGCGCGGCATGCACGGACGGGGACAGGCCGACGGGTCGTACGCGTCCGCGCACGGTTCGGGACCCGCACCCTGCGCGGGCCAGGGCAGGCCGACGAGTGCGCACATCCGCGCGCCGGTCAGCACGTACGGGTGGTCACCGAATGTGCCAGCGTGGCCAGGGCATCGGTGGCGGGCGCGGGAACGTTCAGCCCGTGCAGAGCACCGAGGGCCTCCTCCGTGCGCGCGGCGATCATGTCCTCCACGCGGCCGGGCGCGCCGAGGCGGAGCATCACCTCACGCACCGCGTGCAGGCCGTCCTCGTCCAGGCCGCGCCGGCCCAGCAGTGCGCGCAACTGCCGTCGCTCGTCCGCGCCGGCCGCCCGCCAGGTCTCGGCGAGCAGCGCCGTCGGCCGGGCGCCGCGCAGATCGTCGGCGCTGGCCTTACCGGTGCGTTCGGGGCTTCCGAACAGGCCGAGGAGATCGTCCCGCAGCTGGAACGCCTCGCCCAGCGGAACCCCGTACGCCGAGAAGCCGTCGCGCAGCCGATTCCCGGCTCCGGCCAGCGCACCGCCGATCAGCAAGGGCTGCTCGACGGTGTACTTGGCGGTCTTGTACCGGATCACCTTCAGCGAGTCCGCGGTGTCGGGCTTCGTGCCGGTGTGCAGGATCTCCAGGCACTCACCCGCGATCAACTCCCGTGTCAGCACCGACCAGAGCGGCCGGGCTCGCGCGAGATACGCCGCGGGCAGACCGCTGGTGGCGAACAGTTCTCCGGCCAAACCCATCAACAGGTCCCCGACCAGCATGGCCAGCGACCCGGCGGCAGCCGCGGCTCGCGGCCGCCGACGGACGGCATCGCGCAGCGCGACGTGCGCGGTGGGCCGGCCGTGGCGCAACGCACTGTCGTCGATGAGATCGTCGTGCACCACCGCGGCGGCGTGCACCAGTTCCATGGAGGCCGCCGCCCGCACCAGCGCGTGACTGTCCGGTTGCCCCACCGCGCGCCAGCCCCAGTAGCAGAAGGCCGCCCGCAGCCGTTTCCCCTGCGCCACCGTCGCCTCCAGCTGCTCGGCGACCGGTCCCAGGGCCGGATCGATGGCTGTGAACCGCTCGGCCTCCTCGGAGACGAACAGGCGCAGTACGTCGTCGACGCGCTCCTTGAACGCGGCCGGCTCCCATCGGTCAGACGCCATCGGCTGCCCGACGGCCCATGGCTTCGCGGGCGAGGATCTCCAGATGGGCCGGGGGAGGGGTGGCGTACCGCTCCAGCACCAGGCGCCCACGCGCCATCAGGTCCTGCTCCGCCTCGGCTGCCAGCTCGGCGGCGTCCGACCTGCGAAGCAATCCCCGTAACGCGCCCAGGGCCGAACCCGCCGTACTCACCGCGAGATCCGCCACCCCGGCCACCAGCAGCACCGCCTGCCCGTCCGGACCCCCGAGCTTCCGTGATTCCTGCGTCATGCCGTCTCCCCGCACCCCACGCACATCCGGACGGCGTCGGTCGAGCGCCGTCCTCATCAGGATCGCCTCGCTCGGAGCACCGGAACGGAGGAAGTCACCATCGAGTGAGTGCCTCGTCCGGCCGTACGGATCGCGGCGGAACCGCATCCCGGGCGGTCAAACGCCGAGGCAGCAGCATCCGGGCCGGCGGGGTCAGGTGGCGGAGGGGCCCGGTGGGAGATGGACGGTCATGATCAGGTGGCAGGTGCCGGTGCCCGCCCCACGGTAGGTGTGCGAGGCGTCCCCGTCGAAGGTGGCGGTCTGGCCGGCTTCGACGGGGTGCTCCGAGCCGTCGACGATCAGGGTCATCCGGCCCGAGGTCACGCTGACGGTCTCGACGACGCCCGCCTGATGGGGGTGGCTCGGGTACTCCTCGCCCGGCTCGAGGCGCCAGCGCCAGACCTCGGTGGGTGCCGCGCCCGAGGTCGTGAGCATGAGCCGGGCCTCGCTGCCCTGCTCACCTGTCCACAGCGGCATGACCGTGTCGGCGGACACGACGCGGACGCGGCCCTCGGTCCGCCCTTCCATGAGGGCGGACACGGAGACCCCGAGGGTGTCGGCCAGCCGGACCAGGGTCGCGAAGTTGGGGTTCCCCTGTGCCTTCTCCAGAGCGACGAGGGCGCCCTTGCTGACCTTGGCACGCCTGCCGAGTTCGTCCAGGGAGAGGCCGGCGCGGGTGCGGGCTCCCCTCACGTTGTGTGCGAGTGCCCGCAGCGCTGCGTCGGTCTCGGCCATCCCCTCACCCTTCCTCGCCTGGGAGCACTTCAATGAACCACTCGGTCGTTCGGTTGACAACCGTCGGTCGGTTCGCTGTACGGTTCAGTCGTTCCATTGCCATAGTAAGGGATGTACCGTGATCGCTCTGCTGCTGGCCCTGGGCAGCTCTCTCGCCTACGGATGCGCCGACTTCCTCGGTGGCCTCGGCGCCCGCAAGGCCCACGTCCTGCGCACCGTGATGATCGCCGCCCCGGCCTCCCTGGCGGTCGAGCTGCTGCTGTGGCCGTTCCTCGGCGCCTCCTTCGATGCGCGGACGCTGGCCTGGGGCGCCGCGTCGGGTGTCGCGTCGGCCGCGGCGTTCGCCCTGCTCTACAGGACCCTGGCCATCGGCCCGATGAACGTGCTCTCCCCGGTGACCGCGCTGGTCTCAGCCGTGCTGCCCGTGGGCGTGGGCCTGCTCCAGGGCGAACACCTGGGAACAGCCGGGCTGATCGGCCTGCCCCTCGCCCTGGTGGCTGTGGTGCTGGTCAGCGCCGGACACGGCACCGGTGCGCGGCGGCCCTCCCGTACGGCGCTGCTGCTCGCCTTCGGTGCGGGAGCGGCAATCGCACTGCAGCTGATCTTCCTGCACCAGGCCCCGTCCGGTAGCGGTGTCGGCCCGTTGATCGTGGGCAGGGCGGTCTCCTCGCTGGTCACCCTGACCGCGGCCGGGCTGATGTACCGCCGCCTCGGCTCGGAGAGGCCCGCGTACGCGATGTCGGCGACCGCCGGCGTGCTGGACTCGGTGGCGAACCTGCTGTTCCTGCTCGCCGTCCGCAGTGGGGACCTCGCCGTCGTGGCCGTCGTCACGGCCCTCTATCCGGCAGGCACCGTTCTGCTCGCGCGTAGCGTGCTCGCCGAACGCATCCACCGAGGGCAGCTCATCGGGCTCGGCACCGCGGCCGCCGCTGTCAGCCTCCTCGCCCTCACCTGACAACCCCTCGGCCAAGGCCGCGGGGAGCAGCATGCGCATCCAGCCCTGGCACACCGCTCTTGACGCGTCCCGATGGCAGACCTGGATCGCCGAGTACCACGATTTCGGGCGCTGGCTGAGCGTCAACAGCCGGCGGGGACCTCGCCCCGGTCGCCGCCGCCACACCGCCCAACGGCCAGATGCTGTCCGGCATCCGCGGCCTGCGCCTGGACCGCATCGACTCCGGAAGCCCTGACACCTCCCTTCGTACACAACACCGAGGAGCCAAGCCCTACATGACCACCTTCCGTATCGCCCCCGACGTCGCCGACGCCTTTCCCGGCACGCTCGTCGCCGTGGTCACCGCCACCGGCCTGCGCGGCCACGAGCCCTGGCCCGAGACCGTCTCCGCCCTGGAGGACATGGAGAAGCAGCTCGCGGACGGCAGCTGGCAGCCCGCCGACGAGTCCGACCCCAGGATCGAGGCGTGGCACGACGCCTACCGGTCCTTCGGTACGAATCCCCGCCGCATCCGCCCCAGCGTCGACGCTCTCGGCCGCCGGTTCGCGAAGAGGGGGACCATGCCGAGGATCAGCCCGGCCGTGGACTCCTACAACGCGGTCTCCGTACGGCACGGGCTGCCTGCCGGCGCGTTCGACCTGGACCACGTCAGCGGCGACGTCGACATCCGGTACGCCGACGGCACCGAGGAGTTCACCCCGCTGGGCGAACCCGACAGCATCGAGAACCCCAAGCCCGGCGAGATCATCTACACGGACACCGCCGGCGTCCTGACCCGTCACTGGAACCACCGGGACGCCCACCGCATCCGCGTCACCGAGGACTCCACCCACGTCGCCTTCCTCCTCGAAACCGTCCACGCCACCCGCGACGGCCACCTCGTCGAGACCGCCGCCCAGGAACTGCGGGGCCTCCTCGAACCGCACGCCGACGGAGTCACCGTGCACCACCTGAGCCGGGACCGTTCTGTAACCATGTGATCCCTGCGCGGCGGCCTCCCGGCATGGGCCCGTGGACAGGCGGCCGGCCGCCCGGCGCACGCGCGTGCCGCGAACACCGAGGGACCTCTTGCGCCCGCAGGGTCATGAAGGCTCCTGCTCCAGCAGGAGCCACGCGGTCGTGCCGTGCCGCGTCGAGAACCTTCGTGTTCACGGGCGTCCCGGTCTGCCCCCAGGGCGAGCCCTCGTCCGGGTGCTCAGGGTGTGTACAGCGACTCCAGCCTGGTCACCCGTCCCTCTCCGTCGAAGCTCAGGTCGAATCCGAAGAGTGCGGGCGCCGAGGGCGACCGGGTCGCCAGGCGGGTGACGAAGTCGGCCTGGGAGTAGGACGCGGGGTGCTTCGCGTCGCCGAGGGGGACGGAGAGCAGCACCTTGGCGTCCTTGGCCATGGGCACCTCGGTGTAAGGTCCCTCACCCGGGACGATCACCCATGCCTCGAATTGCGGATGTGCCTTCTTCTGCGCGGGCCGCACCGACAGGTACGTCACGCCGCCGATGGTCCGGGCGTCGTCGATCTGCACGAACTGCTTGGTTCCGGCCCAGGGGGCGGCGTCGGCCGACGGCGTCGCCTTCGACGCCGCACCGGCCGAGGACTGCGTGGCGCCGGGGGCCGCCCCGGTCGGAGCCGACGTCACTCCCTCCGGGGTCGCGCCGTCGCTGCGCGCGGTGACCGGGGATGCTTCGGCGGCCGGCGCGGAGGTCGTCGCCGATGTCACGGACGCGGCGGTGTCCGCCTGTCCGTCACCCTCACCGCCGCACCCGGTCAGGGTCGCGAGGCTGAAAGCGAGAGCGGTGAGGCAGCGTACGGTGGTGCGGCGATGTGAGACGTGCATGGTCAAGGTCCCCCACGGATCAGTGTGTTGTGGATACATGACCTCTACGCGCTGCCCCGACCTTCAGGTTGCACCTGAATCCGATCCGTTTTCCGCCGCCCGCGACGAGTTCGCGGAGCGCCCGGTGGACTCACCCCTCGAGCCAGTACGCCTCCCGCAGTGAGTGCACCCGGCCCTCGCCGTCGTAGTCGATCGCGAACACCCACCGTGGCCCGCCGGACAGCCGGTCCGCCAGCCCTCCCAACTCCACGTCCGCGGGCTCCCCGTCGCCGAGCCGGCGGGTCTCCACCAGCATCCCCCCCGGCAGCGTCAGCGTGTGCACCACACCGGTGGGTGCCGTGGTTCCCCCCACGGTACGGAGTTGCTCGACGGTGACCCGTACCGTGTCCCCCTCGGCCACCGCGCCGTACACATGGCCCAGCTCGGTGGCGTACTCCTCACCCGGAGCGGGTGCCGGCGGAACGAACGGCGAAGCGGTCGGCGTGGGGGCGACGGCCGGCGGTTCCGGCCCACGGGGAGCGCCGGCCAGTGCCAGGCCACCCACGGCCACAGCGACGGCCAGCAGTACCCCGCCGGACGCCAGAGCGGCCCGCCTGCGGCGCATACGCTGCTCGCCGCGCGCCCGGATGCGGTCCGCGGCGAGCGGCGCCGCCTGCCGCCGGCCGGACGCGGCGAGGTCGGCCAGGCAGGTCTCCAGCACGGTTTCGTCAGCCATGACGCACCTCCGGCAGGCGGGTCGTTCGCGGCAGCCGGGCCGTCCGCGGATCCAGGTCGGTGTCGGCGAGGAGCCGCGCCAGCGCGGTCCTTCCCCGGCTCAGATGTGCCTTGACCGTACCGATGGGACAGTCCGCCTCGGCAGCCACCTGTTCGACCGTCAGGTCGCACAGGTGATGGAGCACCACGGCCCGGCGCTGGGCCTCGGGGATCTGCCGCAGCGCCTCGACCAGCAGCACATGGTGCGGTTCCGGTGGTGGTACCGGGGGCGGTGGGCCCTGTCTTCGGTCGAAGGCGAGCGCGGTGCGCACCCGCCGCCACCGGCTGACCGCGAGCCGCCAGGCCACCGTGCGCACCCACGCCTCGGGGGCGCCGTTCAGGTCCAGCTCCGCCCGGCGTTCCCAGGCTCGGACGAATGCCTCCTGGACCACGTCCTGCGCCTCGGCGAGGTCGCCCGTCATCGCGTACAGCTGGCCGATGAGCCGGCCGACGCTCGCTGCGTAGAAGGCGTCGAACTCGTGCTCGTGCGCCTCCTGGGCGCGGCGCGATTCATCTGATGGTCGCATGATTCTCGTGTCACGCTCTGCGATGCCGTCCGGTTCCCGCGCCGCGCGAGAAGCCGCAGATCTGGCGTCGGCGCCGACGTGGGCCGCCCGGTCTTCGAAGGCAGGCCGCCGTGAGGTTCGGTCGGTGGCGCAAGGGCAGTCGTCCCAGCAACGCATCCGCATGGCGAGACGGATCGACAAGCGGAGCAGGCCCGTCCGTATATTCGTACGCATGTCTGTATCCGTTCTGTCGTTGTGCCACGCGCTCTTCGCGCAGTCGACGTGGTGTGTCGACGACGGTCTCTGTCGCAGCTGAGCCCTCCGGCGCGTGTCCGCGCCGTCGACAGCCAGTGCCACCGTCCGCCGTGCATCACCTCGGAGACCTTCGTGACCACCGCGCCCCCTGCCGGGCCCGCCGCGCCGCCGCGCGCGTTGCCCGCTCTGTTCGTTCCCTCTCCCACCTCCGTGCCGAGGCCCGAGGCGCCGCCGCTGCCTCCCGTACGCCGAGCCCCTCTCGTCGTGTCCGGTCTGCTCGCCGTGGTGCTGACCGCCTATGTCTGGAGCGCGCACGGCGCCAAGCCGGGCGTGCTTCTCCTGGTGGGGCTCGGTCTGGGGGTGGCCTTGTTCCACTCCCGGTTCGGCTTCACCTCCGCCTGGCGGCAGCTCATGGCGGTCGGCAACGGCAGCGGGCTGCGGGCGCACACCCTGCTGCTCGGCACCACGGCGACCTTGTTCGCCCTGATCATCGGCACGGGCACCGGGCTCTTCGGCTCGCAGCCCGCACCCTCGGCCGGGCCGCTGGGTGCCGGCCTGGTGCTCGGCTCGCTGCTCTTCGCCATCGGTATGCAGCTCGGCGGGGCGTGCGCCTCGGGCACGCTGTTCGCCGTCGGTTCGGGGCAGAGCTCGGTCCTGCTCACCCTCGGTGGGTTCATCGCGGGTGCCACGCTGGCCGCCTGGCAGTTCGACCTGTGGAAGGACCTTCCCGCCTGGGAGCCCGTCGTCCTCTCCGATCACATCGGGTGGTTCGGCTCGTGGGCCGTGACGATCGCCGCGCTGCTCGTGGTGGTCGCGGTCACGCGGCGCGTCCAGGCTCGTCGTAATCCGCCCCCTCTCGGGGCGGTCCCCTCGGCTCGCACCGCCGCCGTCCGTGCCCTCCGGGGCTCCTGGCCGCTGGCCGCCGGTGCCCTGGTGCTGGCCGTTCTCGGCGCGGCCGTGCTGCTGGTCTCCGGCGGCGCCTGGGGCATCACGAGCGCGTTCAGCCTGTGGGGTTCCGAGCTCGTGGGCGCCCTCGGCGGCACCCCGGAGAACTGGACCTGGTGGAAGCAGCCCGGCAACGCCGAGATGCTGGCGGGACCGGTGCTGGCCGACAAGAACAGCCTGACCGACATTGGCATCATGATCGGTGCGGCCGTGGCCGCCGCGCTCGGCGGCACCTGGGCCCTGCACCGGGGCATCCCCTGGCGCACCGCCGCCGCGTCGGTGCTCGGCGGCGTGCTCATGGGCATCGGAGCCCGGCTGGCCGGCGGCTGCAACATCGGCGCCTACCTGGCGGGCATCGCCTCCGGCAGCCTGAGCGGCTGGGTGTGGGGCGCCTTCGCGCTGGCCGGCACCTGGGTGGGGCTCAAGCTGCGCCCGATGTTCGGCCTGGGCAACCCCAAGCCGGGGGACGGCGTCTGCTGAACGCCTCCGGCCTTACGCCGGACCGCCGAGCCCGCCCGGCCTCCGCGCGCTACATCCGATCCGCGCGGACCGACGGGACCGCCTACGGCAAGACCTGCCTGACCACCGACGGCATCCGTGGCACCCGTGAGCTCTCGTTCGAGATCGGCACGGAGCGCTCGGAGTGGGGCACGTCGGCGGACGCGGCGCCCCCCACCCTGAAGTGACCAGCTGATCCGGCTCGGAAGGCGAGGACCCGTCCCCCGGGGCGGGTCCTCGCGCTACGCGGCGGGAGCGAGCGGGGCCGCCGGCGAGGGCTCCTCTACGATCACCCCTGTGTGCGCCCATGTCATCGTCGCGGAAGACGACGCGAAGCAGGCCGAGTTGGTACGCCGTTATCTCGAACGGGAAGGACACGCCGTCACCGTGGTGCCGGACGGTCTCTCCGCGCTGGAGCAGGCCCGTCAGGGGGAGCCCGACCTGCTCGTCCTCGACGTGATGATGCCGCGCGCCGACGGACTGGACGTCGTTCGCATCCTGCGCGCCGAGGGCAGGCAGACGGCGGTGCTCATGCTGACCGCTCGGGCCACGGAGGACGATCTGCTCCTCGGGCTCGACCTGGGCGCGGACGACTACATGACCAAGCCGTACAGCCCCCGCGAACTGATGGCACGTGTGCGCACGCTCCTGCGGCGCACGCGGCGGGACCCCAGCCGCGAAGAAGGCCCCGTGCTGCGGGTGGGCACGCTCGTCGTCGATCCCCTGCGGCACGAGGTGGCCGTCGACGGTGCGGGGGTCGAGTGCACGCCCGGGGAGTTCCGGCTCCTGGCGGCGATGGCGGCCGAGCCCGAACGCGTATTCACCCGCGAGCAGCTGCTCGCGGAACTGCACGGCTTCGACCGCTACATCAGCAGCCGTACGGTCGATGTGCACATCATGAACCTCCGCAAGAAGATCGAACGGGCACCCCGGCGCCCGGTCCGGCTGCTCACCGTCTTCGGCATCGGCTACAAGCTCATGGACCCGCTGAAGGGAGCCGGGCGTGCCGCGGCGCGCTGAGCGGTCACGGCGGCGACTGCCACTGCGCAAGAGCCTGCTCGGCCGGATGCTCGCCGTGTCGGCTCTCGTCGCGGCGTGTTCGGTCGCGGCGACCGCGTGGCTCGCCGTACAGACCACGTCCGGTGCGATCGAGCAGGAGCAGGGCCAGAACCTCGCCGCCGACACCCGGGTCCTCGACACCCTGCTCGCCCATGCCGCCGGACACCCCACCTGGGACGCGGTGGGGGACACCGTGGACGAGCTGGCCGAGACGTCCGGCCGGCGCATCACACTGACCACCCCGGGCCGCCGGATCATCGCCGACTCGGCGCAGGCCTCCGAGACCTCCCCGCCGCCCGGTCTGCCGCCCCAGGCGTCCGCCGTCGTCGACCCGCTCTCGGTCACCGCGGTGCAGGCCGGGACCGGAACCGGGGCGGAGTCGGCGTCGGTGACCGTCGCGGCACCCGGCGCCGAGGGCACGAAGAGCTCGGGCGACGACCGGATCGACGCGCGGGCCGTCGGCCCGTTCCGGCTGCCCGATGCCGAACGTACGTCGTTGCGGCGTGCGGCCGAGGAAGCGGTGGACTGCCTCGGCCGGTCCGGGATCGCCTCGGACGTCGTCGAGGCCCCCAGCGGGCGGGCCCGCGTCCAGGTCGTGGGCAACGATCCGGACCGGCTGCGGGGCAGCCGGTGCTCCACGGACGCGCTGGACACCCCCACCCCGACCGAGGAGAAGGCGCTGACGGCGCTCAACGAGCTCGTCAACGCCTGCCTCGACCGCCAAGGGCGTGAAGCGGTGCGGCTCGCTCTCGACCTCTCGTGGAGCACGTCCGGGGGCCCCACCGCCACCGCCGTCCCCGAGCCGGTGGCCGCACCCGAGCCCAGCATCAGCGTCCCCCAGGAGACCCGGCCGACGCCCTTCGCCACTCCCTCGCCCCTGGACAGCGAGAACGACCGCGACATCGCGTCCTGCGTCGGCATCGCCCGCCAGGAACAGCTCAGTTCGTACGTGGCCTCACCGGCGCTGCTGTTCATCAGCGACCCGGGCGGCGGAGCGGTCCCCGGCTTCGAACTGTCCTCGGCGAACACGGCGAAGATCATCGGTGTCGCGGCCCTCGTGCTCGCGCTCACCGTCGGCGCCTCGGTCCTGGCCGGAGTGCGCCTCGTACGCCCGCTGCACGCGCTCACCGGGGCGGCCCAGCGCATGCGGGACGGTGCGGACCCCCCGCAGGTGGTGGTCACCGCCGACAACGAGATCGGCAGGCTCGCCGCGGCCTTCAACGACATGTCGGCACACCGTGCCCGGCTGGAGGAACAGCGCAAGGTGATGGTCAGTGACGTCGCGCACGAACTGCGTACACCGCTGAGCAACATCCGGGGATGGCTGGAGGGGGCGCAGGACGGTGTCGCCGAGGCAGACGCCACGTTCGTCTCCTCGCTCCTGGAGGAGGCGGTGCAGCTGCAGCACATCATCGACGACCTCCAGGACCTGTCGGCGGCCGACGCCGGCGCCTTGCGGCTGCACCCCGAGCCCGTACGGATCGGGGAGCTGCTCGCCCATGTCGCGGCGGCCCACCAGGCGCAGGCCGACTCGGCGGAGGTCCGCCTCACCGTCGCCGCCCCCGCCGGGAAGGAGCCCGCCCCCGCCCTCGACGCCGACCCGGTCAGGCTGCGTCAGGCGATCGGCAACCTGGTGGCCAACGCCGTCCGGCACACCCCGGCGGGAGGCCGGGTGACGCTGCGCGCGTACGCGGCCCGGACCGGGGACGGGCGCGGCGAAGTGGTGGTGGAGGTCGAGGACACCGGCAGCGGAATCACGCCGGAGGACCTGCCATACGTGTTCGACCGCTTCTGGCGCGCGGAGAAGTCGCGCAACCGCCGCACGGGGGGCAGTGGCCTGGGGCTCGCGATCGTCCGCAAGCTCGTGGAGGCGCACGGCGGGACGACCGCCGTCGCCAGCACGGTGGGCCGGGGCTCGGTCTTCACCCTGCGGCTCCCAGCGGCCGGCCCTGATCCGATGGACACGACGGTCTGACAGCTTCCTCACAACTTCACTCCAGGCTGAGGACATGCCCGGCGCCCGACGCGCATCCGTGCGCGGGCACCATCAACGCCGAGCTGGAATCGGAGTCAGCCATGTCCCTTCGTCCCACCCTGCGCACCGCGGTGCTCACCGCCGTCGCCATGGGCGCCGTCCTTCTCCCCACCGCCGCGGCCGTCGCCGACGGCACACCCACACCGGCGCCGGCAGTGCGCACCGCCACCCCCGTCCCCACGCCGTCGGAGACCACCCGGGTCGCCACTCCGGTACCGGCCGAGTCCGTTCCCGCGGGCACGATGCCGCGCGGCGGAGTCGACGCCGGGGAGCGTACGGCACGAGGCACCGGCGACACCGCTCTGTACGGCACGGCGGCGGGGGCGGTGGCGCTCGCAGGCGCCGGCGCCTACGTGCTCCGCCGCAGGTCGGCCGCCCAGCGCTGATCCCGTGACGTGGCGCCGCTCCCCGCTCGGGGGCGGCGCCACCAGCCGTTCCCGGGCTGGGGAGGGCACCAGCAGTCGTTCCCCGCTCGGCGGGGGCGCCACCAGCCGTTCCCCGCTCGGGGGCGGCGCCACCAGCCGTTCCGCTCTCCGCCTCTCGCTCTCGTTCACCACCGCACCGGAGTACTCATGCCTCTCACCCCGAACCCGTTCCGGCGGGCCGCCGTGGCCTTCACGGCGGCCGGACTGCTGCTCGCCCCCGTCGCGGGATGCGGCGCGACCGACGCCCCGGCACCTTCGGTCACCGCAGTCTCGGAATCCTCCCGGTCCGCCGATGCGCCCAAGGCACCGGCCCCGGCCCGGCTGACGGTCCCGTCACTCGGCATAGACAGCTCGCTGCTGCGGCTGGGACTCAACGAAGACGGCACGGTCGAAGTCCCGCCGGCCGAAGACGGCATGACGGCGGGCTGGTACGCGGGCGGTGCCGTCCCGGGCGAGCAGGGCGCGGCGGTGCTCATAGGTCACAACGACACCCGCTTCGGCAAGGCCGTCTTCCACGACCTGCACGCGATCGAGAAAGGGGCGGACATCGTGGTGGCCGACGGGAACGGCGAGGAATCGCACTTCACGGTCACCGGCACGGAGACCGTCAGCAAGAACGCCTTCCCCACCGAGAAGGTGTACGGGGTGACCGGCGAGCGAGTGCTCCGCCTGATCACCTGCGACGGAGCGTTCGACGCGGACGGCCACCCCGTGGACAACCTCATCGTCTACGCGGCGCTTCGCTGACCCCGCCCGCGCGGAGGTCTCGCACCCGAGGCCGGCCAACCCTCACGGCACGACACGGTTGCCCTACCAGCCATCCGCCCCCCACGGCCGCAGCTTCTCCGGGTTGCGGACCACCCAGATCCGGGTGACGCTGCCGTCGGTCACTTCGAACGCGGCCACGGTCGTGACGGCGCCGGCCTGCCTGGCCACCAGGCCCGGCAGGCCGTTGACCGACCGTTCCAGGAGTTCGAGCCCTGGAGCCCTGTCCGCGATCGCGGCCATGTACTGGGCGATGCGCGCACCGCCTTCGACCGGGCGCAGGACGGCACCGGCCACGCCACCGCCGTCGGCGGTCATGACGGCGGCCGGGTCGAGGAGGTCGACGAGGGCCGGGATGTCCTTGGTCTCCCACGCCTCTTTGACACGCCGCACCGCGTCGGCCTGTGCGGCCGCAGCCACCGGAGCCGGAGCCGCGCGCACCCGCCGCCGGGCGGACGCGGCGAGCTGCTTGCACGCGCCAGGGGTCCGGCCCAGGACGCCGCCGATCTCGGCGAACGGGTACCGGAAGACGTCGTGCAGGACGAAGGCCACCCGCTCGGCGGGTGTCATCGACTCGAGAACGACGAGGAACGCCATCGTCACCGACTCGTCCAGGACCATCTGGTCCGCAGGGTCGGTGCCATGGCCGTGGCCCCACTCGGTGCGGTCCGGCAGCGGATCGGGCAGCCACGCGCCGACGTAGCGTTCACGCCGGGCCCGCGCCGAGCCGAGCACGTCCAGGCAGATGCGGCCGGTCACCGTCGTCAGCCAGGCGCCGGGGGACCCGACCTCGTCCTGACGGCTCCTCGGCAGCGCGTACCAGCGTGCGTACGCCTCCTGCACGGCGTCCTCGGCCTCGGCCAGTGAACCGAGCAACCGGTATGCGACATTGATCAGTTGACGCCGCTCGCCCACTGTCTCCCTGGTGTTCGCCCCCGCTGTCCCCACGGTCCCGCCCGCCTCCTCGCCTTACCTTTCGCCGGCCCGTTTCGTCGGGCTGTCGAGACCTTATCGAGCTACCGCCCCAGGGGCGGGACAAGGGGATGTGGCATGACGACCCAGGCGACGGCACAGCAGCGCTTCACGTTTCTGCAGATCGCGATCACGCTGCAGACCCTGACCATCTTTCTTCAGGCGGTCTCCGCCGGGCTGCTGTTGACCTCCTCCTACGGAGAGATGCTCCACAGCGTCGGAGCCCGGGTGATGTACGGGGCATCGATGCTGTACGTCCTCGCGGCGGTCCTGGCGTGGAAGCCGGGCGGTGGCTCGCCCCGGCCCATCTGGTACGCCTCCGGCTTCCTCGTCCTCGCCTCCGTACAGGTGGCAGTCGGCATCGCGCACGTCCCGTCGGTCCATCTGCCTCTGGGGGTGCTGATGTTCGGACTGAGCGCGCTGGCGCTCGCGCGGCGCTGACGTGTGGACGCGGGACCGGGGCGGCCGGGGCGGCCGGGGCCGGTCCGGTCCCGGCTCAGGCTCCGGCGGAGCAGCAGGTGGCACAGGAGTTGGCGATCTCCCGTTGAAGCGCTTCGATTCGCCTCCGCCCTCCCGGCCCTGCTGCTCCCGGCCGCTGTCCCTCCCGCAAGACTGTTGACAGCCCGATGCGCGGGTGCGATCTTCGAAGCGCTTCAATGAACTGGCCGTGGGGCCGCGTACGCCCGAAGGCCCGTCCAGCGTGGAGGCCCGCCAGTCCCGCGCGACCTCGACCCACCTGAGGACGGACATGGCGTTCTTCGACAATCCCGTGATACCCGGATTCAGTCCGGATCCGAGCATCTGCCGCGTGGGCGACGACTACTACGTGGCGACGTCCAGCTTCGAGTACGTCCCCGGCGTACCGCTCTGGCACAGCCGGGACCTCGTGCACTGGCGGCTGATCGGGCACGCCCTGGACCGTCCCTCGCAGCTCGAACTGCCGGACACGGCCCCCGCCTCGTGCGGGGTGTACGCGCCCACGCTGCGGTTCCACGACGGGCGGTTCTGGATGATCACGACCGCGGTGGCCGGGGCGGGCAACTTCCTGGTGACCGCGCAGGACCCGGCCGGTCCATGGTCGGAGCCCGTGCCGGTCGCGATTCCGGGGATCGACCCCGACCTGGCCTGGGACGACGACGGCACCTGCTGGTGCGTGTACTCGAACGACGGCATCCGGGCGGTGCGCCTGGCACCGGACACGGGCGAGCTGCTGAGCGAGCCGGTGGCGATGTGGTCGGGCAGCGGGCTCAAGTACCCCGAGGGCCCCCACCTCTACCGGATCGGTGACTGGTGGTACCTGCTGCTCTCGGAGGGCGGTACGGAGAGCGGCCACGCCATGTCGGTGGCCCGTGCCCGCACCCTGCCGGGCCCGTTCGAGCCGCATCCGGACAACCCCGTGCTGTCGCACCGCAGTACGAAGCACCCGGTGCAGAACACCGGACACGGCGATCTCGTGGAGGCCCAGGACGGCACGTGGTGGATGGTGCTGCTGGGCACGAGGCCCCGCGGCGACACCCCGGGCTTCCACGGCATGGGGCGTGAGACGTTCCTGGTGCCGGTCCGCTGGGAGGACGGGTGGCCCCTGCCCGGGCCGCTGGAACTCCGGGCGGAGGCCCCGGCGCTGCCCGCGCACCCCTGGCCTGACGAGCCGTACCGCGACGATTTCGACTCGCCCGCCCTGGCCCCCTGCTGGGTGTCGACCAGGCGCCGTGACCCGGGCGACGTACGTCTCGACGAACAGCCGGGACGCCTGGTACTGCACGCCCGTGCGGAGAGCCTGGACCAGCCGGGCGCCCTGTTCGTGGGCCGGCGCCAGCGCGACCCCGACTGCAGCGCGCGGACACGGGTCGAGGTGGCTGCGGGCGACCGGGGCGGTATCGCGGTACGTCTGGACGAGGCGCACCACTACCAGGTGGAGGCGGTCGACGGGGTGGTGCGCGCCGTGGCGAGGATCGGCCCGTTGCGTCAGACCGTGGCCGAACGGGCCCTGCCGAGCGGACCGTTGACGCTGCGCATCGACATCACGACCACCGGCGTGCTGCCGCCCACCGTCACGAAGCGGCCGGAGGACGCCGAGGCCGGGCTCCTTTCCGGACTCCGCGTCGGCGGACCCGACACGCTCCGTCTCGGGTACGAGACCGAGGACGGGCACTTCGAGATCCTCGCGGAGCTCGACGGCCGCTACCTCACCACCGAGGTCGCCGGCGGCTTCACGGGGCGGGTCATCGGGATGTACGCGACTCAGGGCGCCCCCGCCTTCGACTGGTTCGAGCTGCGGCCCGCCTGATGGCCTCCGCCGCGACCCGGTCGCCCGCGCGGGATACCGGGCCGCGGTGGTGCACTCAACGGCGCCGCGCGGCCTCCAGCCACTCCAGGACCTCCGGGGTGACCGGGTCCGTGATGTCGGCGAACTCCTCGTGCTTCTTGAGGAACTTCGCCACGTAGGGGCAGACCGGCACGATCCGCTTCCCCGACGCCCGCACGTGGTCCAGGGCCTCGCGTACGAGCACGGACGCGAGGCCCTGGCCCGCGAAGGCGTCGTCGATCTCGGTGTGGAAGAAGACGCGCTGCTGGTCACGGTCCCGGTAGGCGGTGAGTCCGGCCCTCACCTCGCCGACGCGGATCTCGTAGCGGTGCCTCGCGTCCACGTTCTCGACGGTCGGGGTGGCGGCGGGCGGAGTCATCGGGTGCCTTTCGGGTGCGTCGGATTGCCACGCGGTGCGATGGTGGCGTTCGGGAGGGAAGGGGCGGGGATCCGTTCGCCGGGGTAGCCGTCGACATGGCCGAACCGCTCGGACGCGGCCTCCCAGTCCTGGCGCGCCCGGACGATGTCCTCGTGGCTGCGGCCGACGAAGTTCCACCACATGACGATCTGTTCCTCGAACGGCGTTCCGCCCACGAGCACGGCTCGGGCGGGGGCGTCCGACTCGTTGGTCAGCGTCACCGTGGCGTTCCCCGGGGCGAGGTAGCCCAGCTCGGCGGGGCGCAGCAGTGTTCCGCTCGTACGGATGTCGCCCTGGTCGACCAGGAGGCCGTGCTCGAAGGAGACGTCCGTGTCGAGCGTCGTGCTCGCGTGCGGCCCGAGCACGATCTCGGCTCCGAGCAGCGGGGTGAAGGAGGGGACGGGGGAGGTGTCGCCGGCCAGCGACCCCAGGAAGACCCTGATGACCGCTCCGTCCCGGTGGACGGGGCCAGGTACGTGGTGACGGAAGTCGCGGCCGGTGTTCCGGTGCTCCTCCGGGAGCGCCACCCACAGCTGCACGCCGTGCAGGACCGTGGTGCGGGGGGTGGAGACCTCCGTGTGGCTGATCCCGTGACCGCCGGTCATGAGGTTCAGCTCGCCGGGGCGTACGAGGGCGTGACTCCCCAGGCTGTCGCGGTGCTCGATCTCCCCACTGAACAGCCAGCTGACCGTCTGGAGTCCGGTGTGCGGATGGGGAGCCACATCCATTCCGCCCGTCGTCGCCACGTCGTCGGGACCGTAGTGGTCGATGAAGCACCAGGCCCCGATGAACGTCCGCGCTCGCTGTGGCAGCGTGCGCCGCACCGTCATGGCCCTCGGACCGCCCAGAGGCACCTCTCGTGCCGAAAGCACCTCGACACCGCTCATCGCGCGCACCCCGGCCCGCAAAGAGTGATTTCATGTTCAACAATCATGCTTGATGATAAGCCGTCCGCCATCCAGGCGCACGGACCGGCTCGGGGTGGCACGCCCCGGTGAGGAGAGCTCAGGGTGAACGGTACAGACACGGTCGACGTGGACAAGCGGGTCTATGTCGACAAGCAGAGCCCGAAGGCCTATCACGCGCTGGCGCAGACCGCCGAAGCCGCGCGCACGGTCGCCGCGGAGGCGGGCCTGAACCGCACGCTGGTGGAACTCGTCAACCTCCGGGTGTCACAGATCAACGGCTGCGCGTACTGCCTGGACGTGCACACCAGGGCCGCGCTCCGCGAGGGTGAGACCACCCGGCGCCTCGGGGTCCTGGCCGCCTGGCGCGACACCGAGCTGTTCACGGCCCAGGAGCGCGCGGCCCTCGCCCTCGCGGAGGCGACGACGAGCCCCGCCGACGCCGCCCTCCAGGAGGACGCCTACGCGCTGGCGCGCCGGACCCTCTCCGACGAGGAGATCTCTGCCGTGATCTGGGTGGCCGTCACCATCAACGCCTTCAACCGCGTGTCGATCATGAGCAAGCACCCTGTGCGCGGGGGTGTGCCCAAGCAGTGACCCCTGGGGGAGTCCTCGTACGCACCCTTCCCCGGCCGGTCCCGAACCACCATCCTGAGCCGGTGACCCGGCGGCCACGCCCCCTCCCGCTCCCTTCCGTCCGCCGTACGGGTGAACTCCGCCTCCACCCTGCCGTGCGCCCGGCAGGGGTGCGGCATCCGTGTCGCCCTCGCGTCTGGAATACCGGTGGGCGCGCTCACGGGAACCGCGCCCGCCCGGAACGGGAGGACGTATGAGAACCGTGTCCGGTCCTACGGACCACGTGGTGGTGGTCGGCGCCGGTCTGTCCGGTCTCGCCGCCGCCCTCCACCTGCTCGGCGCGGGCCGCAGCGTGACCGTCGTCGAACGGGACACAGGCCCCGGCGGCCGGGCGGGGCGGCTGGAGATGGGCGGCTACCGGGTGGACACCGGGCCCACCGTGCTGACCATGCCCCACCTGGCCGACGAGGCCTTCGCCGCGGTAGGGGACAGCCTCCACCGACGGGTCGAGCTGGTACCGCTCCACCCCGCCTACCGGGCACGCTTCGCGGACGGCAGCCATCTGGACGTCCACACCGAAGGCGATGTGATGGAGGCCGAGGTCAGACGCTTCGCGGGGGCCGCGGAGGCCGACGGATACCGCAGGCTGCGGAGCTGGCTGGAGCGGCTCTACCGGGCGCAGATGCGCCGTTTCATCGACACCAACTTCGACTCGCCCCTCCAGCTCCTGCACCCGGACCTGGCACGGCTGGCCGCCCTCGGCGGCTTCGGGCGGCTCGATCCGCAGATCGCCCGCTTCGTCTCGGATCCGCGGCTGCGCCGGGTCTTCTCCTTCCAGGCGCTGTACGCCGGAGTCACGCCCGCCCGTGCCCTGGCCGCCTACGCGGTCATCGCCTACATGGACACCGTGGCGGGCGTCTGGTTCCCCAAGGGCGGCATGCACGCCCTGCCCAGGGCGATGGCGGACGCGGCGGCCGGTGCGGGAGGCCGGTTCCGGTGGTCCGCCGAGGTGAGCGGCCTGGAGCGGTCCTCCGGACGGGTACGGGCCGTGAGGCTGGCCTCGGGCGAGCGGATCGCCTGCGACGCGGTCGTCCTTACCCCGGACCTGCCCGTCGTGCACCGGCTCCTGGGCCGGGCGCCGGGGCGCCCGGTACGGCTGCGGCACTCACCGTCGGCCGTGATCCTGCACGCCGGCACGGACCGGACCTGGCCGGAACTGGCGCACCACACGATCTCCTTCGGCGGGGCCTGGGAGCGGACCTTCGACGAACTCACCCGCACCGGGCAGGTGATGAGCGACCCTTCGCTGCTCATCACCAGGCCCACGACTCACGACCCGTCGCTCGCCCCGGAGGGACGACACCTGCACTACGTCCTCGCCCCGTGCCCCAACACCACGACGGGACCGCCGGCAGCCACCTGGCGCGACCTCGGACCCCGCTACCGAGACAGCCTCCTCGCCGAGCTGGAGCGCAGAGGGCTGGACGGCTTCGCGGCGTCCGTCGACAGCGAACTGCTGGTGACGCCCGTGGACTGGGCTGCGCAGGGACACGCGGCCGGCACCCCGTTCTCCCTCTCGCACACCTTCGCCCAGACCGGGCCCTTCCGTCCGCGCAACCTCGTACGCGGCCTCGACAACGTCGTGCTCGCCGGGTGCGGGACGACCCCCGGGGTCGGTGTGCCGACCGTGCTCGTCAGCGGCAAGCTCGCCGCTGCCCGGATCACGGGCTCCCGGCGTGTCACGGGTGCGTCCCGCCGCCCTGCCACGGGAGGGCACACCCGATGAACCGCCGTGAACTCGACGCCGCCGGGATCACCTGCCCGGCCCTGCGCGACGCCTACGCCCGCTGCCGCACCCTCAACTCCCGGCACGGCCGGACGTACTTCCTGGCGACCCGCCTCCTGCCACTCGAACGCCGCTGTGCCGTCCACGCGCTGTACGGATTCGCCCGATGGGCCGACGACATCGTGGACGACCTGGACCGCAGGCAGCCACCCGCCGAGCGCGACCGTCTGCTGCGTCTGCTGGAGAGCGACCTCGTGCACGGGCTGCGCACCGGAGGCGGCGACGAGCCCGTCGTCCGGGCCGTCGCCGACACCGCCGAGCGGTACGCCATCGACCACACGCTGTTCGCCGACTTCCTGGCGTCCATGCGCAGCGACCTGAGCGTCACCGACTATCCGACGTACCGGGATCTGCGTGCCTACATGCACGGTTCGGCCGCGGTGATCGGGCTCCAGATGCTGCCGGTGCTCGGGACGGTCGTGGATCGTGAGGAGGCCGCACCGCACGCGGCCGGACTCGGCATCGCCTTCCAGCTGACCAACTTCCTGCGCGACGTGGGTGAGGACCTGGACCGGGGACGCGTCTACCTGCCGGCGGACCTCCTCGCGGCCCACGGGGTGGAGCGCCCCTTGCTGGAGTGGAGCCGGCGCAGCGGACGGCACGACCCGCGCATCCGCGCCGCCTTCGTCGAGGCCGAGGCCATGACCCGCGCCGTGTACCGGGAGGCCGAACCGGGAATCGCCATACTGGAACCGAGGGTGCGCCCCTGTATCCGCACGGCTTTCACGCTGTACCGAGGCATCCTCGACGCGATCGCCGACGGCGGCTACGCGGTGCTGCACCGGCGTGCCGTCGTGCCGCGCGGACGGCGTGCCACCGCCGCCGCCGAGGGCCTGGCACGCGTCCTGGCCGCGCGGATGCGCCCACGACGGGACCCGCCGTCGTCGCGTCCGGTCGCCGGAACGGAAGGTCCCCGCCGATGAAGGAACCGCGCGACAGGTGGACTCCACCGCTGAGGATGCGCCGCGCACCACGCTGGGAGCGGCAGGCGGCGACCTGGCGCGACGCCAAGCCGGCGTCGATCGCCGAAGCGCTGAAACGTGCCGGGGCGCGGCCCTCGGGCAACTGGTACGTCGTCGGGGCCTCTCGCGAGATCGGTGCCCGGGAGCGGCCCTGCGGCCGCACGGTCGCAGGCGTGGAGATCGTCCTGTGGCGGGCCGAGGACGGCACGCTGCGCGCGGGACCGGGGGAGTGCCCCCACCTCGGCGCACCGCTGCGCGACAGCCGGGTGGTGTGCGGGACGCTGCTGTGCCACTGGCACGGACTGGCCCTGGACGGCGGGCCGTTCGCCGGATGGGAGCCGTACCCGGTGCACGACGACGGAGTGCTGGTGTGGGTCCGGCTCGACGCGGTGGGGGGCGAGCCGCCGCTCGGCAACCCGGTCGTGCCAGGGCGGCCGGCACCGGGCCGCGCGGTCGACGCGGTGTACACGGCGGTGGGCAGGTGCGAACCGGAGGACGTGGTCGCCAACCGCCTGGACCCCTGGCACGGATCCTGGTTCCACCCCTACGCGTTCGTGGGCCTGAAGGTGGCCGGTACCCCGGAGGACGGCGGTGAGGACGCGTTCGCCGTCGACGTCTCGTTCAAGGTCGCGGGCCGCCTGGTGGTGCCCGTGCGGGCGGTGTTCACCGCGCCCGAGCCTCGTACGGTCGTCATGCACATCACGGACGGGGAGGGCGCCGGCTCTGTCGTGGAGACCCACGCCACGCCCCTCACCGCTCCGGGCGCCACCCGGCCCCGGACGGCTGTCGTCGAAGCGGTCGTAGCGGCCTCGGACCGGCGTGGCTTCACCCTGGCCCGAGCCGCCGCGCCGGTCCTGCGGCCCCTGATGCGCCGGACGGCGGGACGGCTCTGGCGCGACGACCTCGCCTACGCCGAACGCCGCTGGTCGCTCCGGAGCACAGGACGCTTTCCGGGGTGAGGCCGACCAGGGACCTCAGCGCAGTGCGGCCCGCGCCGCGAGGGCGCCCAGGAGCCGGGAGCGGCCGGAGCGGGGGACGGTCCAGAGCGCCTGCCCCCGGACACCCCAGCCGGCGAGCAGCTGGTTGGCGGCCAGGAAGCCCGAGGTCGCCGCGCGTTCCATCAGCGCGACGGGCAGGCCGGTGCGGACCATGTCGCCGGCGAGGGTGACGCGCGGGTGAGGCGTGCGCACGGCCGGTCGGCGGCGGTAGCCGCCGACCGAGAAGACGGGACAGTCCGCACGCCACTCGTGGACGGCGTCCACGACCCGGGCGTCGGCGGTCTCCGGATACACCTCGTGCAGCCGGTCGAGGATCCGCCGCTGGACCTCCTTCCGCTCGGCGCCCTCGTCGACGGCGTACGCGTGGAGCTCGACGACGCTGCCGCCCGTCCTCGCCGCCCATCGGGCCGCTTCGCCCTCCCAGCGGTCGAGCACGCTGACGTTGTCGAGACCGTCGTACCCACTCGTGCCCAGGAACCCCGCACGGTCGTCGCGCACCGGGCGGTCGAGCCACAGCCTGGAGACGAGGAACGGGGGAGCGGTGCGCAGTGCGGCGACATCCTCACGCCAGGCCGCGTCGCCCAACTGCTCGGAGGCGCCTACGACATGGCGCAGCCCCGGTGTGTCGAGCGCGAGGACCACGGCCTGGTGCCGGTCGGCCGCCGCCTCGCACTCCACGACCAGGTCCCCGTCCGGCAGCGTCCGGACACGGCGGACCTGTGTGCCGGTCCGCACCTCGGCGCCGTGCCCCCGCAGGTATCCCGCCAGCGGTTCCCAGAGAGCCTGGGGGAACGGCTCCCGCGGTACGTCGAAGAGAAGGCCTTCCGACGACCCCAGGAAGTAGATGTGGAACATCACCATGAGTTCGGCGGCGGACAGTTCGCGCGGGTCGGCGAAGAAGCTCCGGGAGAACACCTCGAAGGCCAGATGGCGTGCGGCGTGCGGGAAGTTGATCCGGTGCAGGAAGTCGGCCGCGCTGATGTCGTCGAACCGCTCGTACACGTCGGGCACGCGTACGTCCAGCAGCGGCAGGGCGGCCCGGGGCTCCATCGCGGCGAGGTCCCGCCACCCGAACGCGGGGCTCAGGGCGACGAATCCGAGGGCGCTCCACGGCGGGGTCCGGGGCACGTGCGCGAAACTGTCCGCCAGGCCGTCGCGGTGCCGCAGCGGGTAGTCCGGCAGCGGGGTGAGCGAGCTGAGGCCGGGGTCCGTGCGGCGCAACAGGCCCCGCAGGTTGTAGTACTGACGGAAGAAGGCGTGGAAACCACGGCTCATGGTCGCCCGCGATCCGTCCGCCAGACGGACCGGCCACCCGGCCAGGCGTCCACCGAGACTCTCCTCGCGTTCGTACAAGGTCACGCGTACTCCGCGCTCGGCGAGCGCGGTCGCCGCCGCGAGCCCGGCGATGCCCCCGCCGATGACCGCCGTGGACGGAGCATCGCCGGTGAGGCGCGCGCGTCCCGGCGCCGGCAGCAGGACCTGGGCCCGCCGGTCGCGTCCGTGACGGGCGGCGCCGGAGCGGGTGCGAGCGTTCATGGGGCCTCCGTCCGGGCGATGAAGGTGTGGACGACGCCGGTCTGCCAGCCGGCGACCGGCAGGGTGCGCACGTACGGGAACCCGGCGCGGGAGATCCGCCGCACGAACTCGGGAGCGGTGTCGAACGCCCGCACGCTGCGCCACAGATGGAGGTACAGCTCACGGTCACCCGTCAGTGTGCCCGCCGGGACGATGACGCCCCGGCACACGGAGTTCCACACCGCACGGTGTACCGCGGAGCCACTGAGGCTGTACTCATGGGCCAGCAGCCGGCCGCCAGGCCGCAGCAGGGCGCGCACCGAGCCGAGCACCGCGTCCGGGTCGGTGACGTTGCGGAAGAGATAGGCGGCGAAGACGGCGTTGTACGGTCCGTCGTCGGCTACGGCGGAGAGTTCCTCCGCGGACCGGTGGAGGAAACGGACATGGGCCGGCCAGCGCTTGGCCCGGGCCCGTTCCAGCATTCCGGCGGAGACGTCGACAGCCGTGATCCGGGCGTACGGAAAGGCCCGCGCCAGCGCCCGTGTCGACGCGCCCGTTCCGCAACCGAGGTCGAGCACCCGCAGGCCCCGTCCGCCGCGCGGCAGCCGCAGGCGCGACGCCGACCGGCGGAGGCCGGTGTGATAGCCGGGATTCATGGCGGTGAGCCGGTCGTAGGTGTGCGACGCGTGATCGAAGGCGTGGGCCAGGTCATGGTCCCGCAGCAGGGTCATGGAGGGCTCTCTCCGGATCGGCCGGCGGACCGGCGGGCGAGGAACGGCAGTTCGGCCGCGGTGCGGAGCATCGGTCCCACGGGCGTACGCAGCCCGATCCCGAACTCCTCCCACGGTGTGCTCCCGCCGTCGAGGAAGCGCAGCAGCCGCTCCATCGGGACGCGGCGGAACAGCTCGGTGAAGAAGCGCGGGCCGTCGACGCGCCCGGTGTCCAGCGCCCGGAGCAGGACCGCGTCCATGGCGAGGGCCCGGCGGCCGTGCGGCGGCGGGACGGCTGGGCGGCCCGCGCGCACAGCGGCGGCGATGGCGCGGCTCTGGCGCTGCACGGCGGCGAAGGTGTAGCCGGTCGCCGGCCGCGTGGCGCCTCCGGCCGTGCCGATACGGAAGGTGGCGGGCCCGGTCCGGCGCGCGAAGCGGGCATCGGTCATCGGGATGACGCCCTGCTCGGCGGAGTCCACGGCCAGCGGGCCCAGCCCCAAGACCCGGGTGGTGTAGTGCCGCAGCGCCGAGTCGTAGGCCGCCGTCGTCAGCGGCTGCCGGGAGAACTCCGTGTACTCCACCAGCGCCCGGTCCGGCGCGAGCGGCAGGACGTATCCGAAAGCGAGGCCGTGGCGCGGCTGCGGGACCCGGAAGTCCATGAGGTCCGCCACGCCGGGATCGAAGCGCTGGGAGGCGGTGCGTACGAACCAGCCGCGGAAGTGCTGGAGCAGCAGTGTGCGATGCGGCGGGATGCCGTACACGGGCCGGGAGTCGAAGACGTACCTGCCGCGCAGAGTGAGCGGACGCCCGTCGGCCGTCGTGCAGCGCACCTCGCCGCCGTACGGCGTGTCGCGCACCCCGTGGGCGGTGGCCCGCAGGACCCGGGCTTCGGGGAAGGCCGCGAGCCGGGAGTGAATCAGTTGTTCGAACGGCTGGGACCGCACCATGCGGTAGCGCAGGGGCGCGGGCTCCGACTCGACGACGCTCCCGTCCGCCCCCCACACCCGCAGACGCCGCCAGGACGCCACGACGGCCTCCTCGAACTCACCGGTGCCCTCCTCCCAATAGCACCAGGTGCGCTCCGGGGGCCGCAGCGGGCCATCGGGGGCCTCGACCAGCGTGACGCCGGTCGTCCCGGTCCTCGTCAGCCAGTGGGCCAGACAGAGTCCGGCCGCGCCGCCGCCCACCACGACGGCGTCGTCCACCGGCTGCCCCCGGTCGTACGTCCCCTCGGCGCCGCCGGTCACGTCCGGGCGGCTCCTGCCGCGCGGTCGGCCAGCACCTCGCGTGCGGCCCGGCTCCCCGAGGCCAGCGCGCCCTGTACGGAGCCGGTGGCCCGGTGGTCCCCGCAGACATAGCGGCCAGGGGTCCCGGCACGCGTCGTACGGCTCAGTGGCCAGGGCGGGCGCATGGCGGGCAGGGCGCCCTCCACGGTGCGGGAGGCCACCGACTCCCAGCCGCTCGTGTCGGTGTCGTACAGCTCCGCCAGCCGCGCGCGCACCGTCGCCTCCCCGCCCGGAGGGCCGGCGCCCAGCACGGAGGTGGAGATCAAGGACGTGCCCGGAGGGGCGTATCCGGGCGCGACCTCGGTCAGTACACAGCTGTTGAGCACGGCGAGGCCGCTGTCGACGACCAGCGTCGGCTCGGTCAGGGGGGAGCGGTCCGACGCGTGGTAATACGTCGTGACCGTGCGGCTGTCCGGTACCTGCAGCCCAGGCAGCAGCCCCGCCGCCGTCACGGCGTCCGTGGCCACGACCACGGAGGCCGCCGACCGCTCCCGGCCGTCCGCCAGGAGCACACCGGCGTCCGTGACTTCGGCCACGGGCGAACCGAGCCGCAGAACCCCGTCGGGCAGACGCTCCGCGAGCTGGGCCGGCACGGCTCCGATGCCCCGGCCCGGCAGACACAGCGTGCCGCGTGCCATGCTGCGCCAGACCAGGTGGAGGAAGCGGGAGGAGGTCTCCAGTCCCTCCTCCAGGAAGACCCCGGACAGGAAGGGCCGCATGAAGTCCTCGATCGCGCGAGGTGAGAGCCCGGCGCGGACGAGTGCCTCCGACGCCGTGCGGTCGGGCATCCGGCCCAGCCGCCTCGCGGGCAGCAGCACGTCCCGGGCGGTGAGCGCGGCGAGTGCGGCGAGGTCCCGGGCGGGGAGCACGCGTCCCGGCAGCAGCTGCGCCGCGTCCTTTGGCCGGCGGGTGGGGTCGGTGAGGCGCACCCGTCCCGAGGGAGTCCGGGCGATGAGGCCGGGAGTGAACGGCCGCAGGCGCAGTGCGCGCAGGTCGAGGCGCCTCTTCACCTGTGGGTAGGAGGTGTTGAAGACCTGGAAGCCGCGGTCCAGCAGGAATCCGTCCTTGCGGTCCGTGCGCATGCGCCCGCCCACCCCGTCGGAAGCCTCCAGCAGTTCGACGCGCAGTCCCGCCGCACAGAGGTCGAGCGCGCAGGCCAGCCCGGCGAGGCCGGCGCCGACGACGACGGCGTCGGGCGGCGCTGGGTGCTGTCGGTTCGTCATCCGTACCCCTCGGTTCCGTCCCCGCCTGCGACGGCACGTCCGGCGGGTGGTCAAGCCGATCACGAACGGGCCGGCGAAGCCAGGAGCCGCCACGGGCATCCCCTCAACGGGTGACCCGTCTGTACGAAGCGCGCCGCTGTACGAAGCCGGGCGTTGTACGAAGCCGGGCCGCCGGTCGCGCCCTCTCACTCGGGACCGGACGGTCTGCGCGTCACGCAGCGGCCTGATGCTTCGCTCTCCGCCGGCTACCGCCCGGCGTCGTGCGGATCGGCCTGTCCTGCGCCCGCAGCCTGTGAGCCGTGCGTCAGGTGATGCAGCACGGTGCTCAGGGCACGGCGAACGGCCTCGCGGGACTCCTCGGTCGGATCGACGCCCTCGAAACTGTGGTGGCCGTTCGGTACGTCGACCACCTCCAGGTTCGCGCCCGCACGGTCCGCCGCGTCCATGAACTCCTCCACGGTGGCGGCGATCGCCGCCGTCTCCAGTCCGGCCCGCACCAGCACGACGGGCAGCGAACCGGCGCGGGCGACCGCGTCCACCGGGCGGAAGCGGCCGTCCACCTGCCCCCAGTTCGGCAGCGGTGCCATGACGGGGTAGTTGGCCGCCAGGCACCGCAGCCAGGGCGGCGGAGCTTCCAGCCATGCGGCGCTGATCGGTCCGCTGCCCGAGAAGAACCACAGGGCGATCCGGTCCGCGTCCACCCGCGGATCCGCCCGCACCCGCTCCACCGCCGCGGCCACGTCGGCGGCGGCCCGCACGTAGTCGGACACGGCGTGCAGCCGGTGCTCGACGACCACGCCCACCACCCCCCGCCCGGCGGCCGACCGCGCGTATCCCGTCAGGGCCGGCCAGTCCCGGGGGGCCGGGTGCGCCTGCGGGGGCACCGGACCGCCGTGGACGAACAGCACAGCCGGGAGGGGGCCCTGCGCGGCGGGCGGCACGTACAGATCGAAGCCGGCGTGCCGCTCCCGGTCGATCTCCGGCACGTCCAGCAGGAACGGCCGCAGATGGGTGGGCGGGCGAGCGTCGTCGGGAGCCGTGAGCCGGTGCCCTTCGCCGGCCGCGGCGCTGAGCAGCACCTTGGTCAGGGCGGCGGGGGAGGACAGCATCGGCCAGTGCCCGGTGGGCAGTTCGAAGAAGGTGATCCCGGGGGCGGTCAGTGCCCGCATGGCGGGAGCACCGAAGTCCACCTGCGTCTGGACCATGGAGATGGTCGTTCCGCTGCCGGTGCACAGCACCCCGGTGACCGGCACCGACGCCACGGCGCCGGTCAGCCGCAGGGGCTGCACCAGCGAGCCCAGTGGGTGTGGCGCGGCGAGAGCGGTGAGCCGGTCCAGCGCCGCGTCCGGGACCCCGGCCGTGCTGCCCCACAGCGGCCATTCGCCACGCGCGGGTGGCGGCAGGTCCGTACCCGCCCCGTGCGCCCCGCTCCCCGCGCCGTCCGCCCCCGCCAGGCGCGCACGCAACCGGGGGTCGGGCAGGGCGGCCGAGGCGGGGACGCCGTCCTGGGGCATCGCCGAATCGAGGTAGACGATCCGGGCCACCTGCATGGGCCGCCGGTCGGCCGCGCCCACCACCGGATGGATGCCGTAGTCGTGGCCGACGAGCACGATCTCCCCGCCGCCAGGCCGCTCCACGGAGTCGATCACCGTGAGGACGTCCGCGATGTGCGTCTCCAGATCGACGTCCGCACTTGCGGACGCACGGGCTCCGCCGAGGGCCGAGAGCGCCACCGCCCGGGCATCGGCGCCCTCGGCGGTCAGCCTGGCAACGGCGTCGTCCCACACGTGCGGGCCGGTGAACAGGCCGGACACCAGAATGAACACGGTCATGGTCTCTCCTCGTCGAGCTGTCGTACGAGGACCGGTCCCGTCGCCGGCCCCTCTCGCGGGTACCGTAGGAACTCCCCCTGAGGGAGGTTCAAGTGTTCTCGTCGTACGACGGTCTGTGCGGCATCGGCGAGCTCGCCGAGCGTGCGGGGGTCAGCGTCAAGACGGTCCGCTTCTACTCGGACAGCGGTCTGCTGCCCGAGGTGTCCCGCAGCGCCGGGGGGCACCGCCGGTACGGCCCGGACTCCCTCGAGAGGCTCCGGCTGATCCGCTCCCTCCGCGCCATGGACCTGCCTGTCCCGTCGGTACGCCGCATCCTCGACGAGGAGGACACCGCCGGCCGGGCGGGCGGTGCCCTGGAGGACGCCGTGGCCGGGCAGTTGCGCGCGCTCGGCACCCAGTTGAGGGCCCTGCGCTGGCGGGAGGCGGCCCTGCGGCTGGTGCAGGAGTGCCCGCCGGACGAACGCGCGGACCGCCTGCGGCTGGTCGGCGCGGTGACGGCGCCGCCGAACACCGCTCCGCTGGCCAGGTTCTGGCGCGCCTGGCTGCCGCCACGCATGCCGGCGCGGTCCGTCACCGCGTTCCTGGACATCGCGGTTCCGCAGCCGCCCGAGGACCCCGCCACGGCCCAGGTGCTGGCCTTCGCCCGCTTGTACGCGTTCGTGGACCGCCCGTGCGGGGGGACCGAACCCACCCAGCCCCATGCGCACAGAGAGGCGGGAGCCCGGGACTCCGCGGTGCTCTACGCGGGCCTTGCCCAGGCGTACACCCTGGCCGCCGAGCGGATGCGCGCGGGCAGCGAGCCGCACCAGGGGGAGGCCCTGGACGGGTTCGTGGAGGCGTACGCGTCGGCCGGCGGCATCTCGGACACCCCGCGTTTCCGCCGGGAGCTCGCCCGCCGCCTCGCGGCGGACCCCCGCATCGACCGGTACTGGGAACTGACGGCCGAGCTGATCAGCCCTCCCGAGGGGAGGCCGGAGCCCACCCCGGGTTCCGCGCACGACTGGCTCCTGGCCGCGCTGCATGCCCAGCAGGGAATCGCGCTGCCTGCCCAGCGGCCCGGCCGGGCGAGGAGCTGAGTCCCGCTGACGGCCGGCTCGTCGAGCGTCCGGCCCCGCGTGAACCGTGGCGACGGCACGGGGCCGCAGGGGTGACCGAACGGGCTTCCGGGCGCGTCAGAGCCAGCGGCGGATGGGCAGGACTGCCGCCTCGCGCATGCGCTGTGCAGTGGAGCGGCGCTTCCACCGGCCGCGCTCGACACGTGTGCTCCGCTTCAGATCCTCCTCGAAGTGACCGTCCAGTGTGGCGGTGAACTCCTTGGCCAGGACCGCGAGCATCACTTCCTCGTCGTGTTCGAGCGAGCGGCGGTTGAAATTGGTCGAGCCGATCAGCGAAGCCACACCGTCCACCGTCAGAGCCTTGGTGTGGAGCATGGTCGGCTGGTACTCGTAGATCTTCACTCCGCAGGCGAGGAGATCCTCGTAGTAGTGCTGCCCGGCCAGCCGGCAGACCCGCTTGTCGGTATGCGGTCCGGGGAGCAGTATCTCCACGCTGACGCCCCGACGAGCCGCGGCACACAGCAGTTCGATGAAGTAGACGTCGGGAGCGAAGTAGGCCGTGGTGAGCCGCAGCCGCTCCTCAGCGGACTCCAGCACCACGCGCAGCAGCGTCTGCATGTCCTGCCAACCGAAGCCCGCCGAGCCCCGGACCACCTGCACGACCGCGTCTCCGTGCGCCGCGGCGCCGACGAACCTGTCCCGTTCGGTGAACAGCTCGTCGTGGCACTCGGCCCAGTTCTGCGCGAAAGCGGCGGCCAGTCCGTCCACCGCCGGGCCCTGTACCCGCACGTGGGTGTCGCGCCACTCGTTCTCGTCCCGGGCGTCGCCGCACCACTCCTCGGCTATCCCGACCCCGCCGGTGTACGCCGTCTCCTCGTCGGTGATGAGGACCTTGCGGTGGCAGCGGTGGTTCTGCTTGAGCGGCGAGAGGTACAACGGCTTGCGGAACCAGGCCACCTCCACCCCGGACTCGTCCATCAGTGCCAGCTGGTCCTTCTCGATCAGCCGGCACCCGAAGCCGTCCAGCAGCAACCGCACCCGCACCCCGGCACGGGCACGTTCCGACAGTGCCTCGGCGAACTGCTGGGCTATGTCACCGCGCCAGTACACGAACGTCATCATGTCGATGGTGTGTTCGGCGCTCCGGATGGAATCCAGCATCGCCGCGAAGATCTCGTCACCGTTGCGGAGCGGATCGAGCGTGTTGCCTTCGGTCGCGGCGATGCCGATCAGGCGCTCCAGCCGCCGCCGGAGCCGTTGCGCGCGGCGCGCGAACTCGGCTTCGTCGAGACTGGTGAGTGTGGATCTCGCATCCATGTCGCGGGACATCTTTCTTCGGTGGGTCAGAGGGACGGGCAGGCCGACTTTACTCCCGTACCCTCGAACGTCTGAGCCTATCGAGTGTTGTGCGACATACGGTTAAGCAGGTGCTTACGGGACATTTCGAGCCTGCAAGTCCCAGCGCCGGCCGGATTTCACCATCGTCGTCCGGGCGCTTGCGCCGCGTCGGTCCACCGATGGCCGCCGCAGCGGAACCCGCTCGACATGTCAGCCTCCGGGGCGAGATCCTCGGGCATGGAGTTCCTCTGTTACCACCGCGACAGGCCCGGCTCCGCGCCGTTGCGCGCTGAGCTACTGGAAGAGCACTGGTCCTACATGGATCGATATGCGAAAGAGATGATCGCCCGGGGCCCGACCCTTGCCGACGACGGCGACACCCCCACCGGCAGTGTGCACGTCGTCGACCTGCCGAGCCCCGCCGCCGCCCGCGCGTTCGCATTCGACGAGCCGAACTACCAGGCCGGCGTCTACCGGGACGTGCTGCTGAGGCGATGGCGCAACACGCTGGGGCGTACCATGTGGGACTTTCCGGGCGGGCCGGAAGGCGGCCGGCGCTATCTGGTGATCGGCCTGGGCGAAGGGCAGGCCGCCGACCTCGCGGTGCCGCCCTGCCGGGACGAGCTGATCGCCTACGGGCCACTGCTGTCCGACGACGGCGCCACCTGGCTGGGCACGGCGGCGTTGGTCCGGGCACCGGGCCCGGACGCGGCGCGCTCCGTCCTGACTCCGAACCGGTATGCCGGTATCGAGGTGCACAACTGGCAGTTCGGCGGGCGTTCGTGACGGCCGGGAGTCCGCCACCGGCGAACGGATCCTCGCGTCGCCGCTGACTGATTGACTGCCCGCCGGGGCGGACCCCGGCGCGGAAGAAATCCGTGGTGACGCCACGGGCCCCGCTCTACGATGGGCCGATGGCGTCGATCAAGCAGGTCCAGGTCACCTTCGACTGCGCGGATCCCGAGCGCGTCGCTCGCTTCTGGTGTGAGGTGCTGGGGTACGTCGTACCGCCGCCCCCGGAGGGGTTTGCTTCCTGGGCCGATTACGATCGCTCGTTGCCGCCGGATCGTCAGGGTGCGTCCTTCGCGTGCGTCGATCCCTCGGGTGCGGGGCCTCGGCTGTACTTCCAGCGGGTTCCCGAGGGCAAGGTCGTCAAGAACCGGGTGCATCTCGACGTGCGGGTCGGCACGGGGCTCGTCGGCGAGGAACGTCTGGCCGTACTCGAGGCGGAATGCGCACGGCTGGTCGCGCTCGGCGCGGTACGCGAGCGGCTGCTGCTCGCGGACGACGAGAACGAGTCCTGCATCGGGATGCAGGACGTCGAGGGCAACGAGTTCTGTCTCGACTGAGTGACCGCACATAAAACCCTGCTCCGCCGGCCCGGTGACGCGCCGGCCCGATCGTCCGGCGGCCTGCTGATCCGCAGGCGCCCGGACGCCCGGCCCGGACCGAGGCGGTCCGAAATGGTCCGAGGGGCTTTCGCCCGGCGCAGCCGCTTGCGAGCGGTCGCGCCGGGCCTGGTCGTCCCGCCGGTGTCGACTGCCCCCGCGACGCACTCAAGTCGCAGCCCGTGCACGGTAGTCGGCGACATCGCCTGGCGCCCGCGACATGCCATGGCGAACTCCCGGAATCTCCGCAGGCGCGTGGTCCACCGCCGTATTCTCCGGACAGCCGTACGCCTTGAGCCCCTGCACGCCTCCGTTGCCGAGTGCCTGGGGGACTGGTGCACGACCTCCCTCGGCGGGTTCGTGGTGTGTCCGGAAACGGAATCGCCTCCCGTCCGGTTCCGAGACCCTTCAGCCCCCGATTCCAACGGAAACACAACACCCCTTAGCCTTAAGTGCAATAGTCTATTCAGCCGAGTTGCATACGAAAGGCGACAACATGACGGTTCCCGAGAGCACTCCTGGCGGTGTGGAGGCCACAACCGCTCTGCTGCAGGCGGAACTTCCGCGACTGGAGGAGCAACAGCAGGCGCTGGAGAAGGACCTCGCGTCGGTCACCGCACGCCTGAGCTCGGTTCGCTCCGCGCTGACCGCGCTGCAGGCCCTCTCCGCCGTGCCGCCGGTCCTGAACGGGACCGCGCCGCGACCCGCCGACAAGGCGGAGCCGCAGCCCGCGGTGTCCGCAGCCGTCGAAGAAGCGACGGCCACCGCACCCGCGGAGCCGTCCGAGGCCAAGGTCACTTCGGTGACGGCCGCGACGAAGGGCACTTCGGAATCGGCCGCGACGAAGGACGGGGCCGCAACCGGCCGCGGAAGTGCTCGCAAGAGCTCCGTCAGGCCCAGCACGCCGGAAACCTCACCGGTGGAGCAGGGAGAGCAGCCGGCGAAGAAAGCAAACGCCAAGCCCGCCGGAACGGCCAAGCCCGCCGGAACCGCCAGGTCCGCCAAGTCCGGTCAGACCGCCAAGTCCGCCAAGCCCGTGAAGCCGGCAAAGGCCGCGAAGGCCGCGAAGGCCGTGAAGCCCGCCCGTGCGCAGAAGGCGTCGTCCGCGACGGCGTCCGCTCCCGCGGTGCCGGAGGGCGGAAGCCTCACGGAGCAGGTCATGGAGATCGTGGCAGCCTCGGGCGGCAAGGCCCTGCGCGCCAGGGACGTCACGGAGGCGCTCGGCCGTGAACTCACCGCGGGCAGCATCAACACCGTGCGCGGCACGCTGGACAGGCTCGTGGCCACATCGCGCGCGCACCGTGCGGGCCGCGGTCTTTACCAGGCGCCCCGCAAGTAGCCGCCGACGTGTGACGCGAGGGCCGCGACGGTGAGCGGTTCGCGTCACACGCCGGTGTCCGGTGTGATGTGCGTTCCGGTGGCCGGCGCAGGGGGCGGCGCTCGCCCGGCTTCCCCTTTTCCGGATTCCGCTGGGCGGCCAGGGCATCCACTTCGCCCACGTACGGGTCCGCGCAGCGCGCGGTGGTCGCTTCGCGGCCGTCGAGGAGCCGGAACTCCATGCCGAGGAACCGCGCGACTTCTTCCGCCCCCACCGGGCTGCGGTGACGAAGTGAGAACGCCTCCTCGCGGTTGAAACGGCGATCGGGTCACGGGGAACCTCCGAATGACCCCGAACTTCCGTGTGGCAGTTTCGGTGTATTTCGGTTCCTGGAACGAGGGTAGTGAACTGCCGGGAACCAGCGCGCCCTCCGAGCCGACTACTGGACCGGCTGACCACGGTCTGCCCGTCCCGTTTCCGCCCGTGAGGAGAGCAGTCATGTCCGTCGAGCCGGCCGTACGACCTTCGCCCGACGGGCAGGAGTCGCGGCAACCCCCGCCACCGGCCGCGCCAGGCCGGGCATGGCTCCGGCCGCTGGTGCTGCGGCTGCACTTCTACGCCGGGGTGCTCATCGCGCCCTTCATCCTGGTCGCCGCGGCGACGGGCCTCCTCTACGCCGGCTCGTACCAGGCCGAGAAGATCGTGTACGCGGACGAACTGCGGGTTCCTGTCGGGAAGAACGAGCTGCCGATCTCGCGTCAGGTGGCGGCTGCCCGGGAGGCACACCCGGAGGGGAGCATCAGCGCGGTGCGCCCGTCGCCGGAGGACGGAGCGACGACGCGCGTGCTGCTGTCCGGAGTGCCCGGGGTGAATCCCGACCACACCCTGGCTGTGTTCGTCGACCCGTACACCGCTGAGCTCACCGGGAGCCTGGAGCAGTACGGCTCCAGCGGCGCCCTCCCTCTGCGCACCTGGATCGACGAGCTCCACCGCGATCTGCACCTGGGCCAGACCGGACGGCTGTACAGCGAACTCGCCGCGAGCTGGCTGTGGGTGATAGCCGGCGGCGGCCTCGTGCTCTGGTTCGGTCGGCGCAGGGCCCGCAGGAAGCTGCGGGGCACGCAGGGCCGGCGGCGCACGCTCTCGTTGCACGGCGCAGTGGGCGTATGGGCGGCGATCGGCCTCTTCTTCCTGTCGGCGACCGGTCTGACGTGGTCGACGTACGCCGGGCAGAGCGTGTCGGATCTGCGCGAGGCCATCGGCCAGACGACTCCGGCGGTCGCGGCCGGTCTCGCGTCCGGGGGTGAACACGCCGGCCACACGCCGGCGGGCGGAACGGGTGAGACGCCGGACGAGGGCGTCGGGCTCGACGCGGTGCTGGAGGCCGCCCGCGCCGAACGACTGTCGAACCCGGTGGAGATCGTGCCCCCGGCCGACGCATCGTCCGCGTACGTCGTGCGGCAGATCCAGCGGAGCTGGCCCGAGAAGCAGGACGCCGTCGCCATCGATCCGTCCAGCGGTGAAGTCATCGACGTGGTGCGGTTCGCCGACTTCCCGTTGCTCGCCAAACTGACCCGCTGGGGCATCGACGCCCATACCGGCGCGCTCTTCGGACTCGTCAACCAGATCGTGCTCGCCGCGCTCACCGCCGGGCTGATGCTGCTGATCGTGCTGGGCTACCGGATGTGGTGGCAGCGAGGGCGGGGATCGGCTTTCGGCCGCCCGATGCCGCGCGGCACCTGGCAGAAGGTCCCGCCCCACATCCTGGTTCCCCTGCTCGCGGCGATCGCAGCCCTGGGGTACTTCGTGCCGCTGCTCGGCATTCCCCTGGCCGCCTTCCTGGCCGTGGACATCGCGCTGGGTGAGATCGCCTACCGGCGGGGGAGGCGTACGTACGCTTCCGCCGACTGACGGCGCCCCTTCGGACCGTGCCGGAACCGCGGGGTACGGTCCGAACTCCCCGGCGTCCCGCGACGTTCGGGAGGCACTCCTGCGCCGCGACGTCCGTGGGTGCGAGTATGGGGCCGCCATGGGACCAGGCCGGTGTTCACGAGCTGTACGGGCTGCGGTGTTCGCAGTCGTCTGTGTGCTGCTCGCTGCCACGGGCCATGTCCTCATGTCGGGAACAGCGGTAGCCGGATGGGCGATATGCCTCGCACTCGCAGGCACGGCTGCGGCAGCCTGGGCGCTCGCGGGACGTGAGCGGGGCCTGTTCGCCGTCACGTCGGCGGCCGTGGTGGCACAGACGGCGCTGCACACCGTGTTCGCTCTCGCCCCGTCTCCCGCCCGGCCTTCACCACAGACGGTCTCCTACGCCCGCCAGTGGGCGGAACGGCTGCTGTGCGGCGAGGGCTCATCCGTGCTCTCCGAGCGGGAGGCAGCCGACGTCGTCACGCACGCGGGCCTGGGCGGGCTGATTCACCAGCCCCCTCCCGGCTTCGAGGCGAGCGGCCACGGCCTCCACGCCATGCACGGCATGACGGCCGACGCGGCCGGGGGAGCGGTACCGGCTGTACACGGCGTCCCCGAGTCCCTCCTGACCTCCTCGACGGGGATGTTCGTGGCGCACCTGCTGGCCGCCGTGCTGTGCGGCCTGTGGCTCGCGTACGGGGAGCGGGCCGCCTTTCGAGTCCTGCGATCCTTCGCGATGCGGCTCTGGACTCCGCTCCAGCTCCTTCTCGCTCTGTCGGCGCCCCCGCAACGGCCTCGCCGGCGCGTCCGGTGTCCCCGCACGGTCCCGGCACCGGCACGGCTCCTGCTCGTGCACAGCATCACCTCGCGCGGGCCACCCACGGGGACAGCTGTCGCATAGACGGCTTGGTTCCCCGAGGCGTGCGCAGAGGATCCGCGGCGCCCCGGGCTTCGGCGCTGCCGTCCGGCAGGCCGCTCCCGTCACCGGCCCCGCCACGCGCGCAGCCGGATCTCCTGTGCCGTAAGGACTTCGTTGCGATGTCCCATGCCCAGTACGTACTTTCCGAGCATCCAGATGCCGACTTCTCCCGCACCGAGCGTTGGCCTGCCGAAGGTGCACACGCCGACCACCCGAGCCCCGACCATCCGTCCGCCGAGCACATCCACCTCATGCGAGCACCCGCCGCTCACTCGCCCACCGCGCATGCGCACCCGGAGCATGGGGACACCGGTCACTCACGCGCCGAACACCCGGCAGAAGCGCGCCCAGCTGTCCCTCACCCGTCGGCCCAGCACCCCTCGGTTCAGTACTCACCGGGCCCGTGCTCACCGGACGGCGAATCGCTGAGGCCCACCTGGCACACGGACGCCTCCGATGCGGTGGCGACCCGGCTCGCGTTGGCGGCACGGGACGGGGACCCCGCGAAAGCTGAGCGTTTCGTGCGCGCGCTCCACCGGGACGTCAGACGCTACGTCGCCCACCTCAGCGCCGATCCACAAGCGGCCGACGACCTCACCCAGGACGTGTTCCTCCGGGCGCTCACGAGCCTCCCCGCCTTCGAGGGCAGGTCCTCGGCCCGCACGTGGCTGCTTTCCATCGCGCGCCGCACCGTCGCGGACAGCCTCCGCCACGCCGCCGCCCGGCCCAGGCTCGCCGATCGCTCCGACTGGCAGAGCGCGGCCGAGCGGAGTCAGCCGTACGACCTGCCGGGGTTCGAGGAGGGAGTCGCCCTTGCCGAACTCCTGGCGGTGATCCCGGCCGAGCGACGTGAAGCCTTCGTGCTCACCCAGCTCCTCGGCCTGCCCTACGCCGATGCGGCAGAAGCAATAGGCTGCCCGGTCGGAACCGTACGTTCACGGGTCGCGAGGGCGCGCACCTCGTTGACGTCGCTGCTGAGGAACGCCGAAGCGGGTCCTGCGACCGCGGCCGTCGTCGCGGTGCGCGGTCCGGCTGACTGGAGGCGGCTGCGTGGCGGCCAGGCGGTTGCCGGAGCGGCGCCGCCTCCCGCCGGGTGAGACCGCCACCGCCGGGCGAGACCGCTTCGCCGGCACGTGGGGAGTGTCGGGTGGACGAGTTCCGACGTCGGCGGGAGACGGGACCCGGCGGCGGTCCCCCTGCAGGCGGGGTGTCGGGGCAACAGAGGGATGGCGAACGCGGAGGCTGTCGCTGCTCAGAGCTCGACGGCCTTGGCGTTCCCCACCGTCGCGCCCATGTTGCGTTCCATCATGCGCAGAGCGGCCACTGCCAGGTCCTCGTGGATGTGTGCCACGGCGTCATCGGGAACGGTCACCTGGAGGTGTCGGATATGCGCGTCGAGGGCGGAATAGAGGACGCACTGCTCGGTGACCTGACCGCAGAGCACCACGCGTTCCACATCCAGTTGTGAAAGGAGATAGGTGAGCGGTGTCTCGTAGAAGATCGAGTGCCTGGCCTTGATGACGAACAGTGAGTTCTCGTCGGGCAGCACCGGCTCGACCAGTTCGCGATGCGGACCCGACAACGTCGTCTCGATGATCTCACCGTGGTGGGACCGCCACTCCCCGAAATTGTCGTTCACATAGATGACGGGGACGCCGCCCTCCCTCGCCCGTCGGATGAGTTCCACGACGTTGGGGAGAGCCGCACGCACGGAGGGGATGAGGTGCTCGGCGTCGGGATGGTCGTACGTGTTGAGCATGTCGATGACAATCAGTGCGCTTCGGCTCATATCCACATGTTCTCACCGCATCGTGCATGGCGTCGTGAAGTCATGGTGTCGTGAAGTCGCTGCCGGTTCTCGAGCCGCACGAAGCGCCGAAGCCCGCGCACGGGGTCCCGAGCGCTCGGCGGCATCGAACCGCAGCGGCGGCGCAGTACGTCGCCGGGGCACCCGTACGTCAGTCGCGGCACAGGCAGAACGGGTGCCCCGCCGGGTCGGCGTACACCCGGAAACCACGCTTTCCGCCCTCGTCGTCGAGGTCCAGTGGAGTGGCCCCGAGTGCCAGCACCTGCTCCTGGGCGCGGTCGATGTCCGTGACGTCGAAGTCCAGATGCGCCTGCTGGGAGTTGCTGTCGCCACGGGGCCACTCCGGTGGCCGGTGGTCCGTGGCCCGCTGGAAGGCGATGCGCACTCCGCCCGGTGCGTGCAGGTCGTACCAGTCCTCGTTGTAGACCGTGACTTCGCCGCCCAGAACAGCCTGGTAGAACGCCGCGAGCGCGTCGGGGTCGGGGCAGTCGAGAGCGACGAGGGAGTACGTGGCGATGGGCATGTCCGAACCTTTCGTCGGCTGCGGGGCGTTCCGTTCCGCCCGGCCGCGGGTCAGGGGCGTCCGTCCTCCATGCGGACTCGGACGGTCGGGGCCTGTCCGGCGTGGGCTGCCGAGGCACCGAGGGCGGGCGCCTCAAGGTGATCTGCGCGCATGCGCGACGCCTTCCCTGAGGCACCCGGCGCATGCACATCAGGGCAGCGGCGTGCCGCCGGTGGCGTTCATGATCTCGCCGGTGATGAAGGACGCGTTCGCCGAGGCGAGGAAGACGTAGGCGGGAGCCATCTCGGCCGGCTGCGCGGGGCGGCCCAGCGGGCTCTGCTTCCCGAATTCCGTGGTGTCGGGCATGGTCGCGGGGATCAGCGGGGTCCATACCGGCCCGGGCGCGACCGCGTTCACACGAATCCCCTCGGAGGCCAGCATCTGGGCGAGCCCCTGCGTGAAGGTGACGATGGCCCCCTTCGTCATGGCGTAGTCCAGGAGGTGAGGGCTGGGCTTGAACGCCTGGACGGACGTGGTGTTGATGATCGAGCCGCCGGCCGGGATGTGCGGCAGGGCTGCCTTGCACAGCCAGAACATCCCGTAGAGGTTGGTGCGCACCACTCGGTCGAACTGCTCGGTCGAGATGGCGGAGATGCCCTCGGGCTGGGACATCTGGTAGGCGGCGTTGTTCACCAGCACATCGATCCGGCCGAACTCCGACACCGCCGTCTTGATCAGCTCGCGGCACTGCTTCTCGTCCCGGATGTCGCAGACCACGGGGACCGCCCTGCGACCGGCCTGTTCGACGAGACGGCAGGTCTCCTGCGCCTCGCCCTTCTCGTCGGGCAGATACGTCAGCAGGACGTCCGCCCCTTCGCGGGCGAAGGCCAGCGCCACGGCCCGGCCGATGCCGGAGTCGCCGCCGGTGACGACCGCCTTGCGGTCGAGCAGAAGGCCATGGCCCTCGTACGAGTCCTCGCCGTGGTCCGGGGGCGGATCCATGGGGCCCGTCCAGCCTGGGTGCTGTTGCTCCTGCTGGGGGAATTCGGGCTGCGGATGGGCCTCGGTCGGATCCTGCGGCTGTCCGGTGTCAGGCATCGCTCTCTCCTTGTCTCGGTCGCGGGCCACGGCCGTGGGGGACATGTGCCGCCGCGTGCCCCGGAGGCGCTCGGTCAATCATCCTGGGCGGACGAACATCGAGCATGTCGAGCGGCGAGCCCCGTACCGCACGGCGAAGACTGTAAATTCGAACAATGAGTCTTGAGACTGGCGCCGTTCCGCACGCGGCGAAGGGGGGCGGCCGGCTTCTCGCGGTGAGCGATCTCCACGTCGGTATCGCCGACAACCGGCCGATCGCCGACCGGCTGCATCCGACTTCCGACGAGGACTGGCTCATCGTCGCGGGGGACGTGGCGGAACAGGCCGCAGAGGTGGAAGCAACCCTGGAACTGCTGGCGGGGCGCTTCGCCAAGGTGGTGTGGACCCCCGGGAACCACGAACTGTGGACCGTGGACAGGGATCCGCTCCAACTACGCGGGCGGGCGCGGTACGAGCACCTCGTTGCGGTGTGCCGCGAGCTCGGCGTGACCACACCCGAGGACCCGTACCCGCTGTGGCCGGGGCCGGACGGTCCCGTGGCCGTGGCAGCCGTGTTCCTCCTGTACGACTACACCTTCAGGGCGCCCGGAACGGCCACCAAGGAAGAATCTCTGGCCAAGGCCCATGAAGCGGGCGTCGTCTGTACCGATGAGTATCTGCTGCACCCCGACCCCTATCCGACCCGGGACGACTGGTGCAGGGAACGAGTGGCACTCACCGAACAGCGGCTGGCCGCGCACGACCCCGACGTGCCCCTCGTCATCGCCGGGCACTGGCCCCTCCTGCGCGAACCCACCTCCGTCATGTGGTACCCGGAGTTCGCCCAGTGGTGCGGCACGGAGCTGACCGCCGACTGGCACACCCGGTTCAACGTCGCGACGGTCGTCTACGGCCATCTGCACATCCCCCGTACGACCTGGCATGACGGTGTGCGATTCGAAGAGGTCTCGATCGGCTACCCCAGAGAGTGGCGGAAACGAGGGCACCCGCGCGGTCTGATGAGGCAGATCCTCCCGTACGACGGTGAGCAGACCTCGTCCGAGGGGAGCGAACGCGCGTGATCGAGCGCCTTGTCCCCGAGTACGTCGCGAGCGCGGACACCTACGACGTGGACGCTCCGGCCGGCAGCCTCTATCCGGAGGAGGAACTACTGATCGCCACGAGTGTGGATCGCCGCAGACACGAGTTCGCGGCGGTGCGCGCCTGCGCGAGACGGGCCATGGCCACGCTCGGCCTGCCACCGGCGCCTGTGCTGCGCGGCCTGCGCGGCATGCCGCTCTGGCCCGCAGGGACCGTCGGCAGCATGACGCACTGCGACGGATATCGCGCGGCGGTGCTGGCCAGGGACTCGGAGGTACGAGCGATCGGCATCGACGCCGAGCCGAACGCACCGCTGCCGCCCGATGTCTGGGAAGTGATATCCCTGCCTTCGGAACGGAAGCGAATACCCACGGGCCCGGCGAATCGCGCGGTCCACTGGGGACGGCTTCTGTTCAGTGCCAAGGAGAGCGTCTTCAAGACGTGGTATCCGCTCACCCGGACCGAACTCGACTTCTCCGAGGCGGACATCACCTTCCACGGGCAGCCGGGCACCCTCCACGCGCACCCGGACACCGCGACCGAAGGCACGTTCACGGCCGAACTGCTGCGCACGGCGCCAGGGATGCCGACGTCGTACACGGGCAAGTGGCTCGTCGACGGCGGCTTCGCGGTGACCGCGATCGTGCTGCCCGCGGATTCGGGTGTGTGACGCGGTCGCGGACGAGCGGTCGCGGCCCGGCGGCAGCGGCAGCGGGAGGGGGTGACGAACGCTGACGCTCGGGGCGGCGGGCGGTGCGATGCGCCGGCCGGTGCGCTCCGTCGCGTCTCAGTGATCTGTCCTGTGGCGGGCCTGCCAAGGAGCAGCGACGCTCCCGCCCCGGGCGGCAAGAGATAGCGACGTTACTCCTTTCGGGGGTAGCGACGATAACGCCATGGTGTTAGCGTTGTTGTCGAAAGGGTTCATGGAACCGGGGCAATCTCTCTGTCGCAGGAGCATCCTCATGACCGAGCAGCACACCACCACCGCCCGCAGGGTCGCCGTCGTCACCGGGGGATCGCGAGGCATCGGCCGTGAAAGCGTCGAACGGCTGGCGGCGGACGGTTTCGCGGTCGTGGTCAACTACGCGGGCAGCAAGGACGAGGCCGACGCGGCGGTGGCGGCCGTCGTCTCTGCCGGAGGCGCCGCCTTGGCGCATCAGGCCGACGTTGCCGACGAAAGGGCGGTTGCCGCTCTTTTCGACGCTGCGGAGGAGGCTTTCGGGGGCGTCGATGTGGTCGTCCACGCCGCAGGCGTGATGGCGCTCGCCCCGCTGGTCGACCTTGATCTGGACGTCCTCGACCGAATGCACCGCACCAACATCCGCGGCACCTTCGTCGTCGGCCAGCAGGCGGCACGCCGTCTTCGTGGCGGGGGCGCGATCATCAACTTCTCCAGCTCCGTGCTGGCGTTGGCCCTGCCCGGCTACAGCGCCTATGCCGCGACCAAGGGGGCCGTCGAGGCGATGACCCTGATCCTGGCCCGTGAGCTGAGGGGGCGCGACATCACGGTCAACGCGGTGGCGCCCGGGCCGACCGCCACGGCGTTGTTCCTGGACGGCAAGGACGAGGAGACCATCGCCGCAATGGCCGCGCAGCCTCCTCTCGAGCGGCTCGGAACCCCCCAGGACATAGCTGAGGTCGTTTCCTTTCTCGCCGGCCCGGCCCGCTGGGTCAACGGCCAGGTGCTGCGCGCCAACGGCGGCATCGCCTGACGAGGGAGTCCGGGTGCACCAGTTCACTGACCGGCGGGAGGGCTCGGCCAGAGGATCGCGGCGCGAGGGGTGTGGCGATGCCGGACGCCGCCGTGGCCACGGACCGGACGAGCGGTGCAGCAGCTCTTGTGCTTCTCCGCGCCACCGCTATGTCGCTGCGCCCGTCCCCTCCGGCCGTCCGCTCGGGCCTGCGCAGCGCTTGGTAGCGTCCCTCCGGTGAGTACACGAGCGCGCATTCTCGAAGTCGCGGCCCAGCTGGTCGCGGAGTCTCCCGACGGGGACATTTCCACGCGAGCCGTGTGTGAGGCGGCGCAGGTCGGAGCGCCGGCCCTCTATCGCCACTTCGGGGACAAGGCGGGGCTGCTGTCTGCGGTCGTCGACCAGGGCTTCGACGCCTACCTGGCGACCAAGCGCGAACGGGGCGACACCACGGATCCCGTCGAGGATCTCCGCAATGGCTGGGACAGTCATATCGAGTTCGCTCTCCGAAACCCGAACCTCTACCGGTTGATGAACTCCCCCGCGATGCGGACGCCACCGGCTGCCGCGCTGGAAGCGCACCGCATATTGACCCGCGACCTGGAGAGGGCGGCCGCTCTGGGGAAGCTGCGCATCGCTCCTGAGCTCGCAGCCCAGATGATCATGTCCTCCACGACGGGTGTCGCCCTGATGCTGGTGTCCAGGCCCGCGACCTTCCCGGATGCGGGGGTGTCGGCGCGTGTGCGCGACGCTGTGCACGCGGCCGTCTTCACCCCGGACGCGCGGGAGGGCAAGCCGGTCGAGACCGACGTGCCCTCCACGGCCGCTCGCCTGAGTGCCTTGATGCGCCGGTCGCAGGGGACCGGGCTCAGCACGGCCGAATCGGCGCTCATGACGGAATGGCTGGACCGAGTGTCGAACGCCGAGCGAACCACCGGCTGACGGGAAGGGGGGCGGGGGAGGGGCGCTGCTGCCGGCTCCGGCTGGGCGAGCGCTTCGCCGACGCGGTCCCCGCCCCCTGTCCCGTCGTGTTCCCGATCTCCCTCAGGATGCTTTGTGGGGGTGAGCAAGCTGCCACCCCTCTGGCCGGGGCGGGCCCCTGCTCGGCCGACCAAGCGTGGGCCTGCTCCGGGATCCGGATCCCGAGGCCTGTCAGTCCTGGACCCTGCCCTTTTGCAAAGCAGATCCGGACCCGAACTCCCCGGCCATGGCGTCGGCCATTCGCAGGTGCGGGGCGGCTTCCGCGTGCCGGCCCTGGCGCTCCAGGGTGCGCCCGAGCATCAGTCGCGCGTAGTCCTCGACCGGGTTGCGCTCCAGCACCTCCCGCAGTTCGGCTTCGGCCTTGCCCAGTCGCGCCGAGTGGTAGTAGGCGCGGGCCAGCAGGAGGCGCGGCGCCACCTGCTCCGGGGCCTCCTGGACGAGCCCGCCGAGGATCCTGGCCGCGGTCAGGTACTCCTTGGCCTCGAAGAACAGCTGCGCCCGGTCCCACCGGTCGGCGGGCGTACCGAACTCGTAGTAGTTCTCGTCCACTTCTCCTCCTCCACCGAAATGCTTACGGACCCGTCAACACAGTGAGGTAGTTAAACATTCCACTAAATTTTCGGCGTGGGGGCCGGTGCTCCACGACCGTCCGGGAATAGGTTGTGCGCCATGAGCAATCTCGATCGCCAGGCCACCCCCTCGGTCTGCGGAGGGCGGGGCTTCGTCGTCGCCGAACCGGTCCGTGAACTCCTCACCCCGCGTCGTGTCCAGCTCGGCGAGTCCACCGAGGTGCGCAGGCTGCTGCCCAACCTGGGACGCCGCATGGTCGGGGCCTGGGCATTCGTGGACCACTACGGTCCCGACGACATCGCAGACGAGCCAGGGATGCAGGTGCCGCCGCATCCTCACATGGGCCTGCAGACGGTCAGCTGGCTGCACGAGGGGGAGGTGCTGCACCGTGACAGCCTCGGCAGCCTCCAGACCGTACGGCCACGCGAACTGGGCCTGATGACCTCCGGCCGGGCCATCAGCCACTCCGAGGAGAGCCCGAAGAGTCACGCCAGGTTTTTGCACGGCGCCCAGCTCTGGGTCGCCCTGCCTGACGCGCATCGGCATGTGGACCCGCACTTCGAACATCACACCGCCCTGCCCACCGTCACGGCACCAGGTCTCACCGCCACTGTGATCCTGGGTGAACTCGACGGCTCGACCTCGCCAGGCAGGGCCTACACCCCGCTCGTCGGTGCAGACCTGGCTCTGGCCGACGGCGCCGAAGCCAGACTGCCGCTGGACCCCGACTTCGAATACGCCGTGCTGTCCATGTCGGGCGAGGCCGAGGTCGACGGCGTCCCGGTGCTGCCCGGGTCGATGCTCTACCTCGGCTGCGGCCGTACGGAACTGCCACTGCGCGCCGCATCCGAAGCAGGGCTGATGCTGCTCGGCGGCGAGCCGTTCGCGGAGGAGATCGTCATGTGGTGGAATTTCGTGGGGCGTTCGCACGAAGAGATCGAAGAGGCCCGGCAGGCGTGGGCGGAGGGCTCCCGCTTCGGCGAGGTGCACGGCTACGACGGCGGCCGACTGCCCGCCCCCGCGCTGCCGCCGGTAGCCCTGAAACCGCGAGGACGGGTCCGCTGACCTGCAATGATGCACCGCTGTAGGGCTGCGTCGCGCGTGGGCTCACCAGCGCAGCCGCACAGGGCGCCACGTTCGATGACGAACCGGGTGGACTGCGACCGCGCTGACCGACGACCGGGGCGGTAGCGGCGCCGCCGGAGCCACACACCAGGTCGGCCCGTCCAGTGACCCGACTGAATCCGGAGCCGGCCGAGTCGCGGGGGTGACGTGTTCGACGTTCTGCGCGCTTTCGGCAACACCACCGACCGCAGCGTATGCAACTGCGTCGACCGCGTGGAGTGACGCTGTTCTGCCCGGGATCCCGATGTGACGTTCTGTCTGGTGTACCGCCGCAGTGAAGACGCGGCCTACAGCGCGGACCGGTCGTGCGGGATCCGGCGACGACGAGCCATGGCGCTCATTCCGGGTTGCCCGAGCCGGGCTCGGCCAGCTGCCGGTGCGCTTCGCCCTTCACTTTGTCGGGGAGCACCTTGTCGGCGATCGCCTGAGCCTTCGTCTTGGCCGAGCCGGTGACGGCTTTCTCCTTGCCCGAGAAAAGGGCGTCGAGGGCTTGCCGTGCGACCTCCGCCGGATCGTCCTTGTCCTGTCGTCCGACCTTGGTGTCGTCCATGCCGGCCCGGTGGAAGAAGTCGGTTTCGGTAGGGCCCGGCATGAACGAGGTAAGGGTGATGCCGGTGTCCTTGAGTTCGTTCTGAAGAGCTTGGGTGAAGGACTGCAGGAACGACTTGGAGGCGTTGTACACCGCCTGGAAGGATCCTGGCATCATCGAGGCGACTGAGGACGTGACGAGAATGCGGCCCTCATTCCGGGTCGCCATGTCGCGCACGACGCTTTTGGCCAGTTGCACCGTAGAGCGGATGTTGAGGTCGATGATCTCCAGCTCGTCCGCCAGGTCCGTGTCCTTGAACGCGCCTCCTTGCCCGACCCCGGCGTTGAGTACGACGACGCTCAACGGCTTTCCCTGGGTCGTGGCGGTGGCGAAAAGGGCGTCGGCCTGCTGAGGCACGCGGAGATCGGCCTTGACGGCCTCGACGTTCGCGGCGCCCGCCGCTCGAACCTGTCGGGCCGCATCGTGCAGGCGTGCGTCGTCCTCGGCGTTGATGACGAGATCGAAGCCGCGTTCGGCCAGTTGCCCGGCCAGTCGCAGACCGATGCCGCTGGAGGCGCCGGTGACCAGGGCGACAGGCCTGGCAGTGGTCATTGCGCTGTCTCCTTCCAAGCGGAGATGCCGGGCGGTCACGCGGTACGCCGGTCAGGGCCGGGAGCGATCGTCTGTCGGGTGTGACGCCGCTGCGCGCGCGTCCGCCCTCTGCCGGTCGCCCTCGCTCTTCATGCGCGCGTCACCCAGAGCGATGCCGTCACTCCGCCTCTTCAACCCTGCGAGTTGCCGGACCTTCGAGGTGATCAACTCTGCCGTTCTGGTCATCGGTCCTCCGTTTCGTGGACGGTGAAACGCGGCGCCCGGCCATTGCGAGCAGCCTGTGCACCGCGGGGCGCCATGAGGGCTGCCAGGCAGGGTGCCCTTCCCACCACAAGCCTGACATATCCCCGCGAACGTCAGCATCGGCCGCGAGTCCTGCGTGACCGCACGGCCACGCCTCTCCCGGCTTGCGGCGATGCAGCCGACTCCCGGAAGGCTGCCGCACCGCTTTCCGGCCAATGCCCCCACTGCCGGACAACAGCCCGCTGGGTGGCCCCGCCGGAGTACGAGCGCCCGGAGGGCGAGCTCCCGCATGCGTGAAGGGCGCGTACCCGAGATGCTGGCGGAGACCGGGCGCTGGTCGGCGTAGCCGTTCTCTGCGCTCACGAGAGAGAGGACGATCCGATGGCAGGCAAGGGCAAGGGCAAGGGCAAGAATCTGTCCAGTGGTGACGACGTGACGTGGAAGAGCCACGGGCAGGAGGTCGAAGGCACGGTCACGCGGAAGGTCGACCGACGGACGGAGGCCGCCGGGCGGACCGTGGACGCGTCCAAGGACGAGCCGCAGTACGAGGTGGAGAGCGACAAGACGGGCAGGACCGCGGTCCACAAGCCCGAGTCGCTCCGCAAGAAGGCCGGCGGCTCTTGAGCGGCGGACAGGGCGAGGAGCGGCAGGAGACCCTGGACCGCTTCGGGGAGGCGGTCAACATGACGGCCGGCGAACTCGAGAAGTGGCTCGAAACGGACCAGGCGCAGGAGGTGGGGCAGAAGAACGGCGGCGGGGAATCGACCGGCCATGCGTCCGGCCGCCGGATCGTGGAGCTCCTGCGCACCAAGAAGGCCGACCTGAGTGACGACGACCTCGCGCACATGCGCAAAGTCGTCGGTTACGTCCACAGGCACACCAAGCAACGTCCCGAGGGGGACGTCACCGAGACCCCCTGGCGCTACTCGCTGATGAACTGGGGGCACGACCCCGAGAAGTAGGTTCCGAGCGCCCTTCCGCCTCGGTGCGTGACGGCCGCCCGGACCGGGCCGCCGCGAGCGCTCCCGCTGCGCCAACGGTGATGGAGACCGAAGCTGGAAGAAGGAGGATCTCGAGGGCACTCGGCCGGAAAGCCGGGATCCCCACGCACCGACCCGATTCCTACGTACGGAGCAGGGAGCGATCGCCATGTCGAATCCGCAGCAGCCGGAGCAGAGGCGCAGCGACAAAGGTGCTGCGACGCCTCAGGGCAGTGCCGAGCTGAAGGCTGAGGAACGGAAGACACCCGGGGGCGGCGGCCGGGCACACGGCACGGACAAGGACGGGGCGAAGGGCGGTGGCCGCGGCGGCGACACTCCGCCCGAGCAGCAGCCCGACCATCCGTGACCACATCGCCGAAAGCACGGGGCCTCTTCAGGCCACGCACGTCGCCGATGTCGCTGTGCATACGCGGAAGCGACTCCGTACGGCCCCCCTCGGGCCCAGGCGTGGCCGGCCGCACCTGGCCGCGCGGATCGGATTCGCCTGCCGACAACAGCGAGCCGGAGAGGGAGGACGGCATGCCTGCTGGATCCAGCGCGAAGCGGGAACGTCAGTACGAACACATCAAGGAGAGCCAGGAGAAGCGTGGCTCGTCCGAGGGGCGGGTCAAGGAGATCGCCGCCAGGACCGTGAACAAGGAGCGGGCCCGGTCGGGCGAGTCGGAGCAGGCCGGCAAGGCGTCGACGCAGGACAAGAAGTCCGCCTACAGCCGCGGGGGCGGACGCTCTCACAAGGGTGCTCAGGGGCCTACCAAGGACCAGCTCTACGAGGAGGCCAAGAAGAAGAACATCGACGGGCGCTCCTCCATGAACAAGGACGAATTGCGCAAGGCGCTCGGCCGCTGACGGCGGTCCGGGCATCACCGGAACAACCGGACCCCGCGGGCCGGGGCGGATGGCCCGTCCCCGGTGAGGAGGGAAGCGGATGAACATCGCAGGCGCGGCGATCTTCGACGTGGACGGCACGCTGACCGACACCAACCACCTCCATGTGGTGGCGTGGTGGGAGGCGTTCCGGCAAGCGGGGCACCTCGTGCCGATGTCGGACATCCACCGGGCGGTCGGGCTCAGCTCCGGAGACCTGATCGAGCGGCTGCTCGGAGCCGACCGCGACGCTGAAGAGGACTCCGCCATCAGTGGCGCACACAAGGTGCTCTACGGGACGTACTACGACCGGCTCCCAGCGTTCGAAGGCGCGAGCGCTCTGCTGCGTGCCCTGGCGGAGCGCGGCTGGCGCGTCGTGCTCGCCACCTCGGCGAGCGGCCCGGAGCTGACGGCCCTGCGCCGAGCGGTGGACGCGGACGATGCCATCTGGGACACGGCGAGCTCGAGTGATGTCGCCGAGGGAAAACCCTCTCCTGAGCCGGTGCGCCTGGCCTGTGAGCTGGCGGGCGTCCGCGCCGGCGACGCCGTGTTCGTGGGCGACAGCGTGTGGGACATGGAGGCGGCAGGCCGGGCCGGGGTGCGTTCGGTGGCGGTGCTGTCCGGCGGCATCCCTCGCGCCGAGCTGGAGCGGGCGGGCGCGGGCATGGTGTACCAGGACGTCGGCGAACTGCTGGCTCACCTGGGCGACAGCGCGTTCGGGCCGAGGGTCTCCTGACGGAGCCCCGGCTCGCACCGCCGGCTGGGTCGTCGCGGGCCTGCCGATGCCCTCGGTGGGGGCCAGGGGCTACGGGCGGTGGTCGGGGAATTGCCAGGAGGGAGCGGCGGAGGAGACCTCGCCGCTCAGGCCCGGCCGGGCGGAGTCGGTGGGCGGCCGTCACGCCAGGTGCGAAGGTGAAGGAACGGGTGGTGCCGGTCAAGGCGAACAGCCGTTGGAGCTGTCCGGGCAGCGGCACGAGCACGATCAGGCGGCTGCGGCCGCTCCCGTCCAGGTCCGCAGATGCTCGTACCGCCCCTTCGGGCCTTCACTTCGCTCGTTTTCGCCCTCCTGTACCGGGAAGCCGCACATCATGGACCACTCGAAAGCTCCCGTCCTGGACGCTCTGAGGGCGTACCAGGCGCAAGAGCAGTTGCCGTTCACCCCGCCCGGCCACAAGCAGGGCCGTGGGGCCGATCCGAGGGTGCGGGCTGTTCTCGGAGACGCTGTCTTCGGCGCGGACATGCTCGCCGTGTCCGGCCTGGACGACCGGACACAGTCGCAGAAGGTCCTGGAGCGGGCGGAAGACCTGATGGCCGATGCCGTCGGCGCGGAACACACGTTCTTCTCCACCTGCGGCAGTTCACTTTCGGTGAAGGCCGCCATGCTGTCCGTCGCCGGGCCGCACGAGAAGCTGCTGGTGGGACGGGACGCGCACAAATCGGTCATCTCCGGATTGATCCTCGCAGGTATTCGCCCGGTGTGGGTCGATCCCCAGTGGGACCCCGATCTGCACCTTGCCCACCCGCCCGCTCCCGAGGCTTTCCGGGCGGCATTCGAGCGGCATCCCGATGTGCGGGGGGCGCTGGTCACCAGCCCCACCCCGTACGGAACCTGCGCCGACATCGGAGCTATCGCGACTCTGTGCCACGAGCGCGGCGTACCCCTGATCGTGGACGAGGCGTGGGGCGCGCACCTGCCCTTCCACCCGGAGCTCCCCACCTGGGCCATGGACGCCGGCGCGGACGTGTGCGTGACGTCGGTACACAAAATGGGGTCCGGGCTCGAACAGGGTTCGGTCTTCCACCTGCAGGGCGAGCTGGTCTCCGCCCAGACCCTCGCCTCCCGCGCCGACCTGCTGGACACCACCAGCCCTTCGGTCCTCATCTACGCGGCGCTTGACGGCTGGCGTCGCCAGATGGTGGAGAACGGCCGTGAACTACTGGACGAGACCTTGGCGAGGGCCCGGCGCGTACGCGCGGCCATCGAGGAGATCGACGGCCTGCACGTCAACGACCGCGACGACTTCTGCGCGCCCGGTCGTGCCTTCGACATGGATCCCCTCCAGGTCTTCATCGACCTGAGTGGGGTGAAGTTCAGCGGCTACGACGCCGCCGACTGGATGCGCCGAAACCACCGGATCAACCTGCACACGTCCGACCACCGCCGGATCAACGCCCAGCTCACCTACGCCGACGACGACAGGACGACGGAGCGGCTCCTCGACGGTCTGCGTGACCTCGTAGCCCGTGCCGGCGAGCTGCCACCGGCCCCGGACATCCGCATCCCGGACCCCGGCGACCTCCGCCTCCAGCAGGCGACGCTCCCTCGCGATGCCTTCTTCGGAGACGTGGAACAGGTTCCCGCGGACCAGGCGGTCGGCCGCGTCTGTGCCGAGATGCTTACCCCCTACCCGCCAGGGATCCCGGCAGCCCTGCCCGGCGAGTTGCTGGACCAGGCCGCAGTGGACTACCTGCGGACCGGTGCCAGCGGGGGGATGCTCGTTCCCGACGCCGCCGACAGCACGATCGGCACGATCCGCGTGTCCGTGCACGATGTGGGCGCGGACTGACCGGACGCCGAAGGGCGGATCCGGCATCCAGCGACCTCCTCGTCGTCATGTAATGTCCCCCGCGCCGTTGCCGGCGGTGGCTTGGGTGAAGTCAGCGAAACCCACGACGGCGACCACCGCTGACCAGCTCAGCCCTCGGGCGCGCCGAGCCCCGCAGGGCCGGTCCGGAGGGCCTTCGGCCGCGTAGCTGACGTGTCGTCGGGTTCACGTGTCGTCGCCGCTCCTGCCCAGGGGATCGGCAAACCCCATGCCAGGTTCGAGTACGTCCCTCCGGCCTCCGTGCCTGGCCTTCTCGAGCTCGGTGACGGCGGGGTGGTGGAGCTCGAACGCGGGCGACTCGGAGCGGATCTTGGGCATGGTGGAGAAGTTGTGCCGCGGAGGCGGACAGGACGTGGCCCATTCCAGGGAGCGGCCGTAGCCCCAGGGGTCGTCGACGTCGATGCGCTTGCCGGTTCGCGCGGTTTTCCAGACGTTGTAGAGGAAGGGAAGCGTGGAGGCGCCCAGGAGGAAGGCTCCGACGGAGGAGACGGTGTTCAACGCGGTGAAACCGTCGGCGGCGAGGTAGTCGGCGTAGCGGCGCGGCATGCCTTCGGCGCCGAGCCAGTGCATGACGAGGAAAGTGGTGTGGAAGCCGATGAACAGGGTCCAGAAATGGATCTTGCCGAGACGTTCGTCGAGCATGGTGCCGGTCATCTTGGGCCACCAGAAATGGAAGCCGGCGAACATGGCGAAGACGACCGTGCCGAAGACGACGTAGTGGAAGTGGGCCACGACGAAATAGCTGTCCGTGACATGGAAGTCCAGAGGGGGTGAGGCCAGGATGATGCCGGTCAGTCCGCCGAAGAGGAAGGTCACGAGAAAGCCGATCGACCACAGCATGGGCGTCTCGAACGACAGCGACCCCTTCCACATGGTGCCGATCCAGTTGAAGAACTTCACCCCGGTCGGAACGGCGATGAGGAACGTCATGAAGGAGAAGAAGGGCAGCAGAACCGCTCCGGTGGCGAACATGTGGTGCGCCCACACGGTCGCGGACAGGCCGGCGATCGCGATCGTGGCGCCGACCAGGCCCACGTAACCGAAGACCGGCTTACGGGAGAAGACCGGGAGGATCTCCGTGATGATGCCGAAGAACGGCAGGGCGATGATGTAGACCTCGGGATGTCCGAAGAACCAGAACAGGTGCTGCCACAGGAGCGCGCCCCCGTTCTCCGCGTTGAAGACCTGCGCGCCGAACTTCCGGTCGGCTTCCAGTACGAGCAGGGCCGCGGCCAGAACGGGGAAGGCGAGCAGGACCAGCACGGACGTCAGGAGAATGTTCCAGGTGAAGATCGGCATCCGGAACATGGTCATGCCCGGAGCGCGCATGCAGATGATCGTGGTGATGAAGTTGACCGCGCCGAGAATGGTGCCGAACCCGGACAGCGCCAGGCCCATGATCCACATGTCGCCGCCGACGTACGGGGTGCGCTCACCCCCGCTGAGCGGCGTGTAGGCGGTCCAGCCGAAGTCGGCCGCGCCCTGCGAAGTCAGCAGGCTGCTGACGACGATGAGCCCGCCGAAGAGGAACAGCCAGAAGGACAGCATGTTCAGCCGGGGGAAAGCCACATCGGGAGCGCCGATCTGCAACGGCATCACCGCGTTGGCGAACCCCGCGAACGTAGGAGTGGCGAAGAACAGCAGCATGATCGTGCCGTGCAACGTGAATGTCTGGTTGTACTGCTCGGGAGACAGGACCTGCAGTCCGGGACGGGCCAACTCCGCGCGCAGCAGCAGCGCCATGACGCCCGCGATGACGAAGAAGAAGAACGAAGCCCCCAGATAGAGGTGGCCGATCTTCTTGTGATCCGTCGTGGTCAGCCAGCTGATCACGACACCACCCCGGCCTCGCTTCTCGACGGGCACCAAGGTGGGTGGTTCGGTGGTGGATACGCCCATGTCCTGGACTCCCCTGAGCGACGGCGAAGCAGTTCGAGCGCGAAGGCCGTGCGGCGGCCGAACTGTCGAATTGGCAACCCCTTGTCTATCGGCACCCGTGTATCGGCGCGGACGTTGACCGCCCGGGCAAACGGGTGACAGGACAGCCAGGTCGGTGGGTTGACGCGATTGCCGCCGGAGTGGGGACGGCGCACGGCGCCGCATCGACGTGATCGGAGTGGCTCATCCGGCAGGCTTGCGCGGCGCTGCCGGGCCCGTCAAGGGCTGATGCCGTCGCACGGTGCGACGACAACTGCCCCCTCGCCGGGCAGGCGAGGGGGCAGCGGACGCATCGGCGCCTCAGCGCCGTGTGCGGACGAGCAGGTAGACGAAGTACGGGGCTCCTATCACCGCGGTCATCAGTCCGGCACCGAGCTGGGCCGGCGCGATCACCGTGCGCCCCGCCAGGTCCGCGAGGCAGACCAGCAGAGCCCCGAGCAGGACCGAGACCGGGACCACCCGCACGTGCCGGCGGCCGACCAGGGCGCGGGCCGCGTGCGGGGCGACCAGTCCGACGAAGCCGATCGTGCCCGCCGCCGCCACCGCGGTGGAGCTGAGCAGCACCGCCACCGCGAGGAAGCCGAGACGTGCTCGGGGAAGGCCGAGGCCGAGGAGTCGCGGGGTGTCCTCGTCGAGGGCGACGAGGTCCAGTTCCCTGCGGCGTACCACTGCCAGGACGGTGCCAACGGCGAGCACGACCGCCACCGGCACCACGTCGGGCATGTTCCGTCCGTAGGTCGATCCGGAAAGCCAGGTGAGCGCCCTCGTCGTGTCGAACGGGTCGCTGAGCACGATCACCAGGCTGATCAGCGCCGCGGCGGCGGCCGACACCCCGACGCCGAGCAGGACGAGCTTGTTCTGCCCGAAATCGCTCCGCGCCGCCAGCCCGAAGACGATCGACGCGGTCACCGCGGCCCCGCCGAACGCCGCTCCCGCGACTGCCCACGAACCGGGGGCCTCCACCGTGGTGACCAGCAGGACGGCGCCGAGACCGGCGCCGCCGGACACACCCAGAATGCCGGGTTCGGCGAGCGGGTTACGGGTCACCGCCTGCACCAGGGTGCCGGAGAGGGCCAGCGCGGCACCCGCGAGGAGTGCGGCGGTGACCCGGGGCACCCGGGTGTCGAGCACGAACGTGACGACCCTGCCGGCCCTGCCCTGGGCCCAGTTCACGACATCGCCGAGCAGCAGCTTCGAGTCGCCGAGGAGCACGGCGGCGACCATCACGCCGACGAGGACGAGGGCGAGGACGACCACGGTGACGAGGAACGCCCGCCGCCCGGGGATCCGCAGCCGGTCCGGAGCCTCCGCCGAGGCGGTGTCGCGGGCGCGGAGTGCCATGACGACGAGGAACACCCCGCCCACCACGGTCGTGACGACACCGGTCGGCACCTCCACCGCGGTGTCGGCGGGTACGACCGCGCGCAGCAGCACATCGGACACCAGGACGAGCGCGGCACCCACGAGCCCTGCCACGGGCATGCTCACACGGGAACGCACCAGCCCTCTGAACCGGCGGGAGAGCGGCCGGACGAGCGCGGGCGCGCAGAGACCGACGAAGCCGATCGGTCCGGCGAGCGTGACCGCCGCCGCCGAGAGGAGGGTGGCGAGCACGACCGTGGTCACCCGGGTTCCACGGACGGGCACACCCAGTCCCCGCGCCGCGTCGTCGCCCAGGGCCAGAGCGTCGACACGCCGGGCGACCAGCAGGAGCCCGACGAAGGCGGCGGCGATGACCGGAGCCATCTGCGCCACGCCGTCGAAGCCGTTCTGGCCGACGCTGCCCTGGTTCCAGGCGTAGAGACCCTCGGTCTGCTGGGGGAACAGCAGCAACAGGGCCTCGGTCGCCGCGTTCAGGCCCAACGCGAGGGCGCTGCCCGCGAGTACCAGTCTCACGGTGCCCTTGCCCAGCCCGGACAGGCCGAGCACGACCGCCGCCGCAGCGAGGCCGCCGACGAACGCGGCGCCGGACGAGGCGAGGAGCGGCAGGGTGGTGCCGGTGGCGGCGAGCACCCCGAGTGCCAGATAGGAGCCCGCGTTCACGGCGAGGGTGTCCGGCGAGGCGAGCACGTTGCGGCTGACCGCCTGCAGGGCGGAGCCGGCCATGCCGAGCGCCAGTCCGACGAGGACGGCGGCGACCATCCTCGGCAGCCGGGAGGCCACGACGACGGAGGCGTCCCCCGCCTCGGCGTTGCCTGTCAGCGCGTCCCAGACCTGCGACGCGCCGACGTCGGCGGTGCCCTGGGTGATGTCGACGGCGGCGAGCACCGCGACGAGCAGCACGAGCGTGGCCGTCACGGCGACCGCGCCCGTCGTGGCCGCGGCGGTGCGGTCACGGCCGACCGCGGTCTTGTCGATGACGGCCACGGTCGGCTACTTCTTCGTCAGGGCGTCGACGAGGGAGTCGATGTACGCCTCCATCGAGCGGGGGCCACCGAACATCCAGACGCCGTCGGGCAGTCGGTGCACGTTGCCGGCCTTCACGAACGGCAGCGACTTCCACACGGCGTTCTTGGCGAGGGGGCCGGTGAAGGTGTCACCGTCGACGTCGTTGGCGACGTACGGGAACTGGACGTCACCGAGGCCGGTGAGCCCTTCGACGTCGGTGGTGGCGAGGCCGTAGGCCTCGTCCCCTTCCAGGGTCCAGGCGTTCTTCAGACCGAGCCGCTCGTTGACGGCGCCCAGGAGCGATCCGCTGGTGTAGGCGCGGATGGAGACCTGGTTCGATGCCTCGTAGCCGTCGGCGGTGGCGATCTCGGCGCCGCCGAGACCTGCGTCCGCGAGGGCCTTCTTGCCCTCGGTGACGCTCGCCTCGAAGTCCTCCTTCAGGGCGTCCGCCTCGTCCTCCTTGCCGGTGGCCTTGGCGATGAGGTCGAGGCCGTTCGTCATCGTGCCGATCTGGTCGGAGGCGTCCGCGGCCTTCACCTCCAGGACGGGCGCGACCTTGCGGAGCTGCTTCACCACGGCCGGCGCGAGGTCGCTGGTGGCGACGACGAGGTCGGGCGCGAGGGCGGCGACGGTGTCGATGCTCGGCTCGCCACGGGTCCCGATGTCCTTGGGGCTACCGGTGAGCGGGGCCGCGGTGTTCCACGCGGTGTAGCCCTTCACGTCCGCGACACCGACGGGGGCGACGCCCAGAGCCACCAGGTCCTCGACCACGTTCCACTCGGTGGCGACGACCTTCGTGGCGGGGCCGTCGAGGGTCACCTTCGTGCCCTTGTCGTCGGTGAGGGTGATCTTTCCCGCGGGCTTGGCCGACGCGGCGGCGTCGTCGGTCGAGGGCTCCGTGGTTCCGCAGGCGGCCAGGGAGAGGGCGGCGACGGCGACGGTGGCCGAGGCGAGGAGATGGCGTCTCATGGGGAGGTGCTGAGCCTTTCGGATCTGGCGTGGTGGCGGCCTATCGCGCGGGTGCGCAGTCTGCCGGTGGAGGGGTCGTGGTCGACGTCGATGCGGATGCCGTAGACGTCGGAGAGGAGGTCCGGTGTGAACACGTCCTCGGGGGCGCCGTCGGCGACGATGCGGCCCGCGTGGAGCAGGGCCACCCGGTCGGCGACGGCCGCGGCCTGGTCGAGGTCGTGCAGCACGACGCCCACGGCGATCCCGTGGTCGTCGGCGAGATCGCGCATCAGGTCGAGGAGTTCGACCTGGTAGCGGAGGTCGAGGTAGGTGGTGGGCTCGTCGAGGAGCAGCACGCCGGTCTCCTGTGCGAGGCAGCTCGCGAGCCAGACGCGCTGGAGCTGTCCGCCGGAGAGCTGTTCGACGCCCCGTCCGGCAAGGTCCTCGACACCGGTGAGGCGGAGTGCCCGGTCCACGGCGGCGGTCCCCCGCGGGTCGGGACGGCCCCAGCGGCCCCGGTAGGGGTAGCGGCCGAAGTCGACCACGTCCCGGACCGTGAGTCCGCCGGGCGTCGAGCGGGACTGGGTGAGGAGTGCGACGCGGCGTGCGAACTCGCGTGCGCCGAGGGCGAGGCCGTCGGTGGCCTCGCCCGTACCGGCGCCGACCGTCAGCGTGCCGCTGCGCGGGCTCTGCAGCCTGGCGAGCGTGCGCAGCAGCGTCGACTTGCCGCTGCCGTTCGGGCCCACCAGGGCCGTCACCTCCGCGGGGCGCAGGGTGATGGACGCCTCGTGTACGACGTCGACCTGACCGTACGCCACGGTCACCCCGTCGGCGGACAGGCCGTGGCCGCCCCTGGGCGGCACGGCGGCAGCCACAAGGGTGTCCACAGCCGTGGAAGTGATCTCACCAGCTCTCATGTCGATTAGGTTAGCCTGACCTTAGCTTTTGGGTAAACGGCCCCCCTCCTCCAACGGTCGGGAGCCGCCGCGGCCGACGAGGGGAGTCCTCGCTCCGACGGGGTCCGGCCGCCGGGGAGACTGCCGCGCCCGGGCGCGCCCTGCCGCACCCGTTTTCGCGCGCGCGGGTAGGTCCGGCACCGCGGGGGCTGCGGCGCCGGCTATGTGTGCGGCGCCAGCTATATGTCAACTCGGAGCTGATACAGCCGAGTTGGTCGAGCCGGTCGGGGTCCGGGGGTGAGGGCCGGAGTGGGAGCCGGCGTACGGCTGTGACGCGGCCCGGATCTGGAGCGGACAGCGGTGCGCGGCGGACTCCCCGGGGGAGGCCGCCGCGCGCGTGTTTCCGGCGTCTGCCGCCGTGATGTCAGGGGCGGCTGGTCAGATAGCCGCCCATGGTGACGAAGTACTCGGTGGCGGGCATCTCCCGGCCGTCCTCGGTGCGTACGCGAGTGATCGCCAGGCCGTGGTTGCGGCCGGTGCGTGCGTCGGAGCCGGCGACGATCACCACACCGTCACCCTCCCGGTAGAAGATGCGGCCGGGCGTTCCGCCGTAGCGGCCCTCGGAGACCACTGCGGCCAGGACCTCCAGGCGCCTGCCCTTGTGGAAGGTGAAGGCGCTGGGATACGGCTCGGACTGGGCGCGCACCAGGCGTTCGAGGTCCTCCGCCGGCCAGCCCCAGTCGATGCGGATGTCCTCGGCGGACCGCTTGTGGAAGAAGCTCGCCCGGGAGCGGTCCTGGGGGGTGAACTCCGTCGTGCCGGAGGCGATGAGGTCGAGTGCGCCGATGGTGACCGGGCCGATCAGGTCGACCGTCTTGTGGAAGAGATCCGTGGTGGTGTCCTTCGGGCCCACCGGAACGGCCTCCTGCCGGACGATGTCGCCTGCGTCGAGCTCGTCGTTCATCATGTGCGCGGTGACGCCCACTTCGGACTCACCGTTGATCAGCGCCCAGATCAGCGGCGAGAAGCCGGCGTACTTCGGCAGCAGCGAGTCGTGCACGTTCAGGGTTCCGTGGCGGGGGAGGCGGAAGATGCGCGGCGGGATCCATGTGCGCCAGTTGTTGGCCACGATGATGTCCGGGTCCGCCTCCCGCAGGCGCTCGAACAGCTCCTCGTCGTCCGGCCGGTTGCGTATGAGTACGGGGACGTTGTGGTCCTCGGCCAGATCGGCGACGGAGTCGCTCCAGATCTTCTCGTACGCGTGCTCGCTCTTGGGGTGTGTCACGACCAGCACGACGTCGTGCTCGGAGTCCAGGAGGGCTTGCAGGGTTCGGTGCCCCCAGGTCTGGTAACCGAACATGACGACCCGCATGGGGTTCCTCCTCAGCGCAGGGATTGACCGATGTTCAGTAAAGCGAGGCTCACCTAACTTTGCAACGGGTGCCTCTGATCGGTCAGTTGACGGCGACGCGGCCGAACTGCTCGTCCGGTTTGCCCTATCGACAGCTCTGCGGGATGAGCTTAGGCTCACCTAAGTTTCGGCGGGCCACTCCTCGGGCGTGCCCGCCTCACAACCTTCCCCACGCCTGATAGGCGGCTTGCCCGCACGATGGGAGTGACATGTCTCAGGTTCTGCCTGGCGACGCACCACAGGTCCACGACCTCATTGGAATCGGCTTCGGCCCCTCCAACGTGGCCATGGCGATCGCGCTCAGCGAGCACAACGCAGGCGCCGGCACACAGGAGACGGTCAGCGCTCACTTCTTCGAGCAGCAGCCGCGCTTCGGCTGGCACCGTGGGATGCTGATCGACGACGCCACCATGCAGGTGTCCTTCCTCAAGGACCTGGTGACGCTCCGGAACCCGACCAGCGAATTCAGCTTCCTCTGCTATCTGAAGAGCAAGGGCAGGCTGGTCGACTTCATCAACCACAAGAACCTCTTCCCCCTGCGGGTCGAGTTCCACGACTACTTCGAGTGGGCCGCGGCCAAGGTCGACGACATGGTCTCGTACGGTCATGAGGTCGTCGGCGTGACACCCGTGCTCCGCGACGGTGTCGTGGAGCACGTGGATGTGACGGTCCGTTCGAACGACGGCCTCGTGGTCCACCGGGCCCGCAACGTCCTCATCGGGACAGGGCTGCGGCCGCTCGTCCCGGAGGGCGTGGAGCGCGGCGAGCGCGTCTGGCACAACTCCGAACTGCTCGCGAAGGTGCAGGGACTGGCCGACAGCGCCACGCCCACCCGGTTCGTGGTCGTGGGAGCGGGGCAGAGCGCCGCCGAGAACGTCGCGTATCTGCACCGCCGCTTCCCCGAGGCCGAGGTCTGCGCCGTCTTCTCCCGCTACGGCTACAGCCCCGCCGACGACAGCAGCTTCGCCAACCGGATCTTCGACCCCGACGCCGTCGACGAGTACTTCGCCGCGCCCGAGGACGTCAAGCGACGGCTGATGGACTACCACGGCAACACCAACTACTCCGTGGTGGACATCGACCTGATCGACGACCTGTACCGCCAGATGTACCAGGAGAAGGTGCTGGGCACCGAGCGGCTGCGCTTCCTCAACGTGTCCCGGCTCGTCGGCGTCGAGGAGGCGCCGGACAAGGTCCGTGCGACGGTGAAGTCCCTGGTCACGGGTGAAGAGACCGTCCTGGACGCCGACGTGGTGGTCTTCGCCACCGGCTACAGCCCTGTCGACCCCCTCGGTCTCCTCGGCGACGTCGCGGACCACTGCCTCCGCGACGAGGAGGGGCGCGTGCGCGTCGAGCGCGACTACCGCATCGCCACCGACCCCGGACTCCGTTGCGGCATCTACCTCCAGGGCGGTACCGAGCACACGCACGGCATCACGTCCGCCCTGCTGTCCAACACCGCGATCAGGGTCGGCGAGATACTCGACTCGTTGCTGGACCGGGGGGTCAAGGCCGCTTCCGACGAGGCCCGGCTGGTCGCGGACGGGTCCGGCTCGGCGGCGTAGGGGACTCAGGTCCGGCCTCGTCTCCAGCTGCGCCCCGCCGGGGACGGGCACGGCTCCCGGCGCGGAGCCGGGCCGGCGCCTCCCGTGCGTGACCTGCCCAACTGCCCATGCCAGCACGGTGGATCAAAGGGATATCGTACGTCGACATGAGCACGACTGCTGTGGAGCGTCCCGCGCCCAGGAGCGCGACGGAGGCCCGCCGACGGCGGGCCGGTGGCCTGGGTGCGCTCGTCGCGGTCCTGGTGATCGCGGCGGCCGTGTCGCTGGCCGTCGGCCCGCGTGCGCTGAGCCCCGGTGAGGTGTGGCACGGGCTGCTCGCGTCCCCGGACGCCGACGAGGGCCTCACCGAGATCCGGCTCATCGTGCAGACGGTGCGGGTGCCCCGGACGGTGCTCGCGGTCGTCGCCGGCATCGCCCTCGGCGTCGGCGGGTCCTTGATCCAGGGGTACACACGCAACCCGATCGCCGACACCGGCCTGCTGGGGGTCAACGCGGGTGCCTCGTTCGCGGTGGTGTCCGTGATCGCCGTGCTCGGCCTCTCCAACCCCTTCCACTACGTCTGGTTCGCGTTCCTGGGGGCGGGGGCCGCCGGTGTCGTGGTGTTCGGGCTGTCGAGCATCGGCCGGGGCGCGGGCAACCCTCTGACCCTCGCGCTGGCCGGGCAAGGGGTGACCGTGTTCCTCGCGGCGATGACGACGGCCGTGGCGCTGTCCGACCAGAAGTCGCTGAACGCACTGCGCTTCTGGAACTCGGGCTCCGTGGCCGGTGTGGGGTTCGACGTCATCTGGCCGGTCACCGCGTTCATCGTGGCCGGGCTCGTACTGGCCCTGTCCACGCTTCCCTCCCTCAACCTGCTCAACCTGGGCGACGACGTGGCGCGCGGGCTCGGGGTGAACATCGCGGTGAGCCGGACCGTCGGCATTCTCGCCATCACCCTGCTGGCCGGTGCGGCGACGGCCGCCTGCGGTCCCATCGCGTTCCTGGGGCTCATGGTGGCCCACGTGGCCCGCTATCTGACCGGTCCGGACTACCGCTGGCTGGTGCCGTACGCGGGCGTGCTGGGCGCCGTGCTCCTGCTGGTCTGCGACATCGTGGGGCGCGTGGTGGTGCGGCCGGGGGAGCTGGACGCGGGCGTCGTCGTCTCCCTCCTGGGCGCCCCGTTCTTCGCGGTTCTGGTGTGGCGAGGAAAGTTCAGGAGCGCATGAACGCGATGGATGTGAAACGGCGGACGATCCCCGGCGTGCGGGTCGGCCAGGTGTCCTTCGTGTGGCGCCCCTGGCTCGTCGGCGTCACGCTGCTGCTGACCGCGGCGGCCTTCCTGGTGTTCTGCCTGTCCATCGCGGTCGGTGACTTCCCCATCGGCCTGTCCCGCGTCATGGCCACGATCGTGGGCCGGGGCGAGCAGGTGGACGAGTTCGTCGTCATGGATCTGCGGATGCCGCGTGCCCTGGCCGGGCTGGTCGTGGGGATCGCGCTGGGGGTCTCCGGCGCCATCACGCAGTCCGTCGCACGCAATCCGCTGGCGAGCCCCGACATCCTGGGGATCACCGGGGGAGCCGGCGCAGCGGCGGTGTGCCTGGTGACGGTGTCGGGCGGTACCGCCGCCGCCGTCCTCAGCACGGTGGGCCTGTCCGCCGCGGCACTCGCGGGCGGCCTCGGCACGGGACTGCTCGTGTACACCCTGGCCTGGCGGCGCGGGATCGACGGCTTCCGGCTCATCCTCATCGGACTCGCGGTGAGCGCCGTCATGGAGGCGATCACGACCTGGCTCCTGGCCTCGGCCGACATCAGGGACGTCGCCCGGGCCCAGGCGTGGCTGGTCGGCTCGCTGGACAACCGGTCCTGGGACGAGGTCCGCCTGGCCCTGTGGTGCACGGTCCTGCTCATGACCGTCGTGGCGTGCGTCGCCTTCCAGTTCAAACCGATGCACCTGGGTGACGACATCGCCGCGGGGCTGGGTGTCCGCCATTCGAGGGTGCGGGCCGTCCTGCTGCTGTGCGCGGTGCTGCTGGCCGCGGCGGCGGTCAGCGTGGCAGGGCCCGTGCCGTTCGTCGCGCTGGTGGCTCCACAGGTCGCGATGCGTCTGGCGAGATGCCCCACGCCTCCCTTGGTGGCGTCGGGGCTCGTGGGCGCGGTGCTGCTGATCGGCGCGGACCTGATCGCGCGTGCGGCGCTGCCCGTCACTCTCCCGGTGGGCGTGGTCACCGCTGCGGTCGGCGGGCCTTTCCTTGTATATCTGCTGGTGCGGGCGAACCTCAGGTAGATGAAGCACTCGATGGACAACCCGGACGAGGGGGGCCCGTGGCGGCTCAGCGCATGACCAGGACCGGATTCCCGGCCGACGACGCCCCACGGCTCGAAGCCAGGGGAGTGTCGGTCGGGTACGGCGGCCGGACCGTCATCGACGGTCTCGACGTCGCGATCCCGCCAGGTCTGATCACGACGATCATCGGTCCCAACGGCTGCGGGAAATCCACGCTGCTGCGCACCCTGACACGACTGCTCAAGCCGACCGGCGGCTCGGTCGTCCTGGACGGCGCGGACATCGTCACGCTCAGGACCAGGGAGGTGGCGAAGAAACTCGGCCTGCTCCCGCAGGCCCCGGTCGCGCCGGAGGGGCTGACGGTGGCCGACCTCGTCGCGCGGGGGCGCCATCCGCACCAGAGCTGGCTGCGGCAGTGGTCCTCCGACGACGCCTCCGTCGTGGAGCGCGCGCTCGCCATGACAGGGGTCTCGGAGCTGGCCGACCGTCCTGTCGACTCACTGTCGGGCGGCCAGCGCCAGCGCGTCTGGATATCGATGACGCTTGCGCAGGGAACCGACCTCCTGCTGCTGGACGAGCCGACCACCTATCTGGACCTGGCGCACGCGATCGACGTACTCGACCTGGTGGACGACCTGCACGAGTCGGGCCGCACCGTGGTGATGGTGCTCCACGACCTCAACCTGGCCACCCGGTACAGCGACAATCTCGTCGTGATGCGAGCGGGGGAGATCCTCGCTCAGGGGCACCCGCGCGACGTGATCACGGCGGAGTTGCTGCAGGAGGCATTCGGGCTCCGGGCCAAGGTGATCGACGACCCGGTGGGTGACCGCCCGCTGATCGTGCCGATAGGACGTACGCACGTTCATCTCAACTGAGGTTTTCCGTACGGAATTTGAACCAGTTAGGCTAGGCTAACCTCATCTCCCTTGGGTAAGGTTTGGCTGCCCTCGGACGGGGTGCAGCGAACGGCGCGAAAGCAGGGGATTTCGGATGCTTTTCCAGAGAACGACGTTTCTGAAGCCATGGCGGCGGGTGGCCGCGACACTGTCGGCCGTGACCCTCGGCGTCGGCCTCCTCGCGGGATGCGGTTCCGATGCGGAGGACGGGGCGAGCGACAAGGCGACCGCCCCGGCCTCGGAAGCCGGCGCCTTCCCCGTCACCATGGAGCACGCGTTCGGATCGACCGAGATCACCAAGGCTCCCCAGCGGGTCGTGTCCGTCGGCTACACCGACGACCAGGCCATTTTGGCGCTCGGCATCAAGCCCGTCGGCATGGTGGACCAGTACCCCAACCCGGCGGGCAGGTCCCCCGACATCAACACCCAGTGGCCCTGGGTGAAGGACAAGTGGGGTGACACGCGCCCCGAGGTCGTCATGAGCAACGGGGACGCCGGCCCCAACTACGAGAAGATCGCCTCGCTGCGCCCCGACCTCATCGTCGCGGTCTACTCCGAGATCGACCAGGCCGCCTACGACAAGCTGTCGAAGATCGCCCCGACCGTGGGCCGCACCAAGGCCGAGAAGGAACTCTTCAGCGCACCGTGGCAGGACAACGCGGTGCACATCGCCAAGGCGCTCGGCAAGGAGGACGAGGGCGCCGCGCTGGTGAAGGGCATTCAGGACAAGCTCGACGCCGCCGCTGAGGCCCATCCGGAGTTCGCCGACCAGACCGCCGTCGCGCTCTCCTGGTACGAGGACTCGGTCGCACCGTTCACCACCACCGACGTACGCGGACGTCTGGTGACGGGCATCGGCTTCAAGGGCACGACCAAGATCGACGAGATCGCCGACGGCAAGTTCTACACCCAGCTCTCCCCCGAGCGCATGGACCTTATCGACGTCGACCGCATCTTCGTCATCAACGACAAGGCTGACCAGGAGGCGCTGAAGAAGTTCGAGCTCTTCGCCAACCTGACCGCGGCCAAGGAGGGGAAGGTCTCCTACCTGCTGGACAGCGAAGGCCCCGCGGTCGGCGCGGCCATGTCCCAGGGCACCCTGCTCTCCCTGCCGTACGCGATCGACGAGCTCGTCAAGTCGGTCGAGCAGTGAAGCCGGGCCGCCTGTCCCGTCGCCGGCCCGGACCGGTCCCTGAGTGAGCGGCACCGACACGCGCGTCGCTCCGGCAACCCTGCGCACGGCGGAGGGGGGCGAGGCCGTCGGATGGGTCGCCGCGCGCTGCCGCGAAGTGCCGTGGCTGACCGCGGCCACCGTGCTCAGCACGGTGGCCGGGGCCACCCTCCAGGTGCTCCCCGTACTCCTGCTCGGCCAGGTGGTCGACGGCGTGGTCCAGGGCGAGGGGCGCTCGGTCCTGGTCACGATCGGGATCCTGATGGGGGCCGCCGCGCTGCTCGGCGCGGGGGCCACCGCGGTGTCGACGTATCTCATCGGACGGCTGGGCGCCGACCTGCTCGCGCGGCTCCGTGAAGGCGCCGTGCGGGCGGTGCTGGGGATGCCGAGCGCACGGATCGAGCAGGTCGGCCGGGGAGATGTGCTCTCCCGCGTCGGTGACGACGTCGCCGTGCTGTCCAGAGGCATCCGCACGGCCATCCCCACGGTCTTCTCGGCGGGCGTGCTCGTCGCCATCGCCACGATCGGCATGTTCGGACTGGACTGGCGGCTCGGCCTGGCCGGCGCCGGTGCGCTCCCCGCGTACGCGCTGGCCCTGCGCTGGTATCTGCCCCGGTCCGCCCCGCTCTACCAGAAGCAGCGGGCGGCCCAGGCCGACCGTGCGCAGGCGCTCATCAGCGGTCTGAACGGGATAGACACCGTCCGGGCCTACCGGCTCGAGGACGACTTCCGGGAGAAGGTAACCGACAGGTCCTGGCGCGTGCGGGAACTCGGGATCGATGTCTTCCGGATCTTCGGCCGGTTCGTCGGCAGGGAGAACCGCGCCGAGTTCATCGGGCTGGTGCTGATCCTCGTCGTCGGGTACGCCCTGCTGGAGGCCGACGCCGCGAGCCTCGGAGAGGTGTCGGCGGCCCCCCTCATGTTCCACCGGCTGTTCACCCCCCTGGGCGCCATCATGTTCACCTTCGACGAGGCCCAGAAGTCCGGCGCGAGCCTGACCAGGCTGGTCGGGGTCCTGGGTGAGGAGGCCGAGGACCGGCTGGTGGGCGACGCTTCCGTGGCGAGGGCGGACGCCGTGCCGTACCCGGTCGTGGTCGAGGGGCTGACCTTCACTTATCCCGGCTCCGACGTGCCGGTCCTGCAAGACGTCAGCCTGACGATCCCGGCCGGAGGCTCCCTCGCCCTGGTCGGGGCGACGGGCGCGGGCAAGTCCACCCTGGCCGCGCTGATCGCGGGCATCGGGTCCCCGCAGGCCGGGACGGTGCGCATCGGCCCGAACGACCTCGCGGGACTGGACGAGGCCGGGGCGCGGGCGCTGGTGAGCATCCTGACCCAGGAGACCCATGTCTTCTCCGGTCCGCTCGCCGACGACCTGCGGCTGGCGGCGCCGGGAGCGACCGACGCGGAACTGGCCGAGGCCCTGCGCACCGTGGGCGCCGACGGCTGGGTCGAGGCGCTGCCCGACGGCCTGAACACCATGGTCGGCGAAGGTGGGGAACGGCTGGACGTCACGAAGGTGGCCCAGATCGCCCTCGCCCGGCTGGTGCTGACGCGGGCACCGGTGGTGGTGCTCGACGAGTCGACCGCGGAGGCGGGCAGCGAAGGCGCCGCCGAGCTGGAGAAGTCCGTACTCGCCGCCTGCGCGGACAGGACCACGCTCTTCGTCGCCCATCGCCTGACCCAGGCGATGGCGGCCGACCGGATCGCGGTCCTGGACGCCGGACGTGTCGTGGAGCAGGGAACGCACGACGAACTGGTCGCCCTCGGCGGCCGGTACGCACGTCTGTGGCGGGCCTGGCGCGAGGGCAGTTGATCAAGTCCGAGTCGGGTGCGAGCCCACTCCCATACGCTGGAAGGACGTTGAGTCTCCGATGGTGGATCCGAGCGCTCGCCTCGTGCTGCTTTCTCCCACGAGTCTGGCCGGCGTACGCAGGCGTACCGGCGACCACTCAGACCGGGCCATCGCCCAGGCATGCGCCGTCGGGCTGGCCTACTGGGCGACGGGGCGCGGTCCCGAGGGCCTGGAACTGACCCCGGGCACGCTGTTCGCCGACGTACTGGGTTGGGTCGCGAACGGCGGCGGCGCTCCCGGTGACTGGCCCGTCGGAGCTGACGGGCGGAGCATCACCGTCCCGGAAGGCGTGGAACCGGCCGACGCGCAACTCGCGCTGGACGACCTGGCGGACTTCCCCGACCGGCCGGTCGGCACCATCGGGCCCTCCAGCCCCGAGGCGCGCATCGAGGCACTGACACGGTGGAACGACACCGAGGCCGATCGCGTCCGCCCCACCATCATGGAGATGTTCCGCGAGCAGGCGCGCCTCCGACCGGACGCAGTCGCCGTCGTCGACGGGAAGCGTTCGCTGACGTACCGTCAAGCTGCGGAATTGTCAGCCCAGTTGGCACATCACCTGGTCGCCGGCGGGCTCACCGCCGAAGAGGTCGTCGGCATCTCCCTGAGCCGCTCCGCTGACATGGTCATCGGCCTGCTCGGCGTGCTCCAGGCCGGGTGCGCCTTCGTCCCCCTCGACCCGCAGTGGCCGGCCGCACGCCGCGCCGTCGTCATCCAGGACGCGCGGGTGGTGCTCCAGCTCAACGAGTCGGGCGAACACGACCCGAACGAACCCGAGGCCGTCCCCGTGGACCTCGGCGACTGGAGTTTCGGTTCCCAGCCCGTCGTGGCACCGGAGATCACCGTGGGCGGGAACGCCCTGGCCTATGTGATCTTCACGTCCGGCTCGACGGGACGGCCCAAGGGCGCGATGATCCGCCACGAGGCGATCAGCGAGCGTCTGCTCTGGCAGGTCGACGAGATCCTGGGCTTCGGCCACGACGACGCCTCACTCTTCAAGGCCCCGCTGTCCTTCGACATCTCCATCAACGAGATCTTCCTGCCGCTGGTCTGCGGCGGCAGGCTCGTGGTCCTGCGGCCCGGCGGTGAACGCGATCCGCAGCATCTGCTGAGCGTGTTGGCCGAGCAGCGCGTCACCTTCACGTACCTGGTGTCGTCCATGCTCGACGTACTGCTGGAGATGGCGGGCGACTCCGGCCGGCTGGACAGTCTGCGGCACGTGTGGTGCGGCGGCGAGGTGCTGACGCCCGAACTGTACGAGCGGTTCCGCACCCGGCTCGGCATCCCCATGTACCACGGCTACGGTCCGGCCGAGACGACCATCGGCGTATCGCACGTCATCTACCGGGGCGAGGCCGAGCGCCTGTCGACATCCATAGGCAAGGCCAACCCCAACACCCAGCTGTACGTGCTGGACGACGAGCTGCGCCCGGTCCCGGTCGGTGTAGGGGGAGAGCTGTACGTGGGAGGGTTCCTCCTGGGACGCGGATACGTGAACGCACCCGGGCTGACGGCGTCCCGGTTCGTCGCGAACCCCTTCGCGGGAGACGGATCCCGGCTCTACCGCACAGGCGACCTCGCACGGTTCGCCCCGGACGGATCGCTGGACTTCCTCGGCCGCGCGGACAACCAGATCAAGATCCGCGGCATGCGGCTGGAGATCGAGGACGTCGAGGTGGGTCTCGCGGAGCACCCCTCCGTACGGCACACCTGCGTCGTCGCGAAGAAGAACTCGGCGGGCGGCACCTACCTGGTGGGATACGTGATTCCGGCCGCCGGCAGCGAGGACCTGACGGGGGACGAGGTCAAGACGTGGGCCGCCGGGCACATGGTGGAGTACATGGTGCCCGCCCATGTGGTCGTGCTCGACGAGTTCCCCCTGACCGCCAACGGCAAGCTCGACCGTGCCGCGCTGCCGGAACCCCGTACGGGAACAGGCACGCTCGTCGCGCCCACCACGGAGAACGAGCGCCTGGTGTGCGCCACGGTCGCGTCGGTACTGCGGCTGGAGGAGGTCGGCGTCGACCAGGACTTCTTCCGGCTCGGCGGAGACAGCATCCTGGCGATCTCGCTGCTGAGCGCACTGCGCGAGGCGGGGCTCCACGTCACGGCACGGCAGATCTTCGCCAACAGTGTCGTCGGCGCGCTGGCCGCGGTCGCGAGCCGCGAGGACGCCCCCGCCGGCGAGACCGGTGACACGCCGGCCGGCCCCGTCGTGGGATCGCCCATCGTGCAGTGGCTCGGTGAGACGACGGACGCGATCGACGGCTTCGTGCAGTCGGTCGTGCTGAACACACCCGCGGACCTCACCACGGACGCCCTCGACCGGATCCTCACCGCCCTCATCGAGCGGCACCACATGCTGCGCGCCAGGCTGGTGCGTGGCGACCGGTGGAGCTTCGACATCCCCGACACGGACCGGGCCGTCGCCGAGTGGCAGGAGAGCGACCTGCCGCCCGACGCGTGCGCCGAACTCGCCGCCGAGGGCCTGGACCCGGACGCCGGTGTGATGCTGCGCGCCGTCTGGCGCCGCCGGGCCCGACAACTGGTGCTCGTGGCCCACCATGTGGTGATCGACGGCGTGTCCTGGCGCATCCTGATGGAGGACCTGGCCACGGCGTGGCGGCAGTACGCCTCCGGCGCCCCGGTGCAGCTTCCCCCTGTGGGGACGTCCTTCAGGCGCTGGAGCCAACTCCTGGAGAGCACCGAGTTCGCGGCGGACCACGCCTTCTACCGGCGACCTCTGCCGGGCCCGGACCTTCCGGTGGGGCGGCGCGCGCCGTCCCCCACCGACACCGTGGCACAGGAGCGGATCAGGATTGTGACGGTCGGCCACGAGGCCACGGCCGCACTGCTGGGCGAGATACCGGCGAAGTTCCACGCCCGGGTCAACGACGTACTGCTGACCGGGCTGGCCGTCGCCCTCGCGCGGTGGCGCCGCGACCTCGGGCAGGACCAGACCTTCGCGCACATCGAACTCGAGGGGCACGGCCGCGAAGGGCGGTTCGTGGCGGAGGCCGCCGGGTTCGAGCCCGAGCTGTCGCGGACGGTGGGCTGGTTCACCACACTGTTCCCCGTCGTGGTGGACCCGGGCGCGGCGCCCGACCCCACCGCGCCGGCCCATCTGGCCGCCGCGCTGAAGGCGGTCAAGGACGACCTCGCCCGGGTCCCGGGCAACGGCCTGTCGTACGGCGTCCTCCGGTACCTGGCCGGTGCCGCCTTCGAGGCCCCGGCTCCACAGGTCCTCTTCAACTACCTGGGGCGCTTCGACTCGGGCACCGCAGGGGACTGGCAGTTCGCCGGCGCCACGGGCCAGCTCGGCGAGCGGCGCGACGCGCGGATGCGTCTGCCCCGCGCCCTGGAGTTCAACGCGATCGCCGAACCCGCGCCGAACGGCGAGTACGAGCTGGTCACCACCATCTCCTGGCCCGACGGCATGTTCACCGAGGAGGACATCACCGCCCTCGGCGCATACCTCCAGGAGGCCCTGACCGGCTTGGCCGCGCTGGAGGAAGGCGGCCACTCTCCCAGCGACTTCGGCCTCGTGCGGCTCACCCAGGCCGACGTCGACGCCCTTGACGGACCGGACCTGCGCGACATCCTGCCCCTGACCCCCCTGCAGGAGGGCCTGTACTTCCACTCCGTCTTCGACGACGACTCACAGGGCAGCTACGTCGAGCAGCAACTGCTGACGCTGGAGGGCGAGGTGGACGCGGACCGCCTCGCCGCGGCGGCGACCCGGCTGCTCACCCTCTGCCCGAACCTCGCGGCGAGGTTCGTCGCGCTCACCGACGGCCGTGTGGTCTCCGTCCTGGAGAGCGGCACGACGGCTCCCTTCACCATCCTGGACCGCCCCGGAATCACCGATGCGGAGATACGCGAACACGCCGAGCGGGACCGTCGTGCCGGATTCGACCTGGCCGAAGGGCCGTTGATGCGGTACACGCTCATCCGGGCGGGAGCGGGGCGCAACGTCCTCGTCCAGACCGTCCACCACATCATCGCTGACGGCTGGTCGGTACCGCCGATGCTGCGCACGCTGCTCGCCGAGTACCACGCGCCGGGAAGCCTGTACCCGCTCGGCGGATTCCCGGACTACGTGCGATGGCTCGCCGGCCTCGACGAGGACGAGAGCGACCGGGTGTGGCGCGAACAGCTCGACGGGCTGCCCGGCCCCTCGCTGGTCGCGGACGGACACACCCCCTCCGACCGGTTCGCGGAGACCGCCGTGGTACCGGCGGACGACATCGACGCGGGCGCACGGTCCGCGGGTGTCCCCCTGAGCGTCGCCGTTCACAGCGCCTGGGCGGTGGCGCTCGGCGGCATTCTGCACACCACCGACGTGGTGTTCGGCTCGACCGTCTCGGGGCGTGACGCGGAGGTGCCCGGCATCGGGGACATGGTGGGCCTGTTCATCAACACCATCCCCGTGCGCGCCCGTTGGGGTGCCGGCACCACGGCGCGTGAACTGCTCGCCTCCGTGCGGGAGCACCAGAGCGCCGTGCTCCCGCACCAGCACGTCTCGCTGGCGAGGATCGGCCGCCGGGCCGACGGCGGATCCCTCTTCGACACCCTCGTGGTCTTCGACGTCGCGACCGACCTGGAAGAGTTGCGGGGACCGGACGACGAAGTGGTGATCACCGGCCTGGTGAACGAGGGCGCTCCCCACTACCCCCTCACCCTGGTGGTCGAGCGCGACCCCGAGGGCCGTCCGCGCTTCAACCTGATCTACGACGCCGCCCTGCTGCGCGAGGCGGGCGCCCAGGCCATCCTGCGCACGTTCACCTCGGCCCTCGACGCTCTGCTCACCCGGCCGGACGCCCACGTCGACGAGCTGGCGCCAGGCCCCGCCCCGGAGCACGGGCAGGTCACCCCGACGACGTTGGACCGGCTGTTCGACACCGCCGCGGAGCGCGGCCCGGACTCCCTCGCCGTCACCCTGTGCGCCCTCGACGGCGGGACCAGCTCGCTGACGTACGCCGAGCTGGCGGACGCGAAGAACGAACTGGCCGAGACCCTGCGCGCCGCTGGAGCCGGACCGGGCCGGCGGGTCGCCGTCGCCGTGCCCCGCTCCCTGGACCAGGTCGTCGCCCTGATCGCCGTCGTCAGCGCGGGCGCCGCCTACGTACCGCTGGATCTGGCCTACCCGGACGAACGGCTGGAGTACATCCTCACCGACTCCGCCCCGCAGGTGGTTCTCGTGGATCCGGGGGAGCGGGACCGGTTCACGGCGCTGCTCGACCGGTGCGGGCTGCCGGCGCGCGTGCTCGTGGCCGGCGAGGAGCCCACCCTGCACGACGAACCGGCGCCGTCCGCAGCCGTGCCCGAGGCCGGGTGGCACGACCCCGCCTACGTCATCTACACGTCCGGCTCGACCGGCAGGCCCAAGGGCGTCGTCGTCCCGCACTCCAGCGTCGTGACGCTGCTCGCCGAGACACAGCCCCTCATGGACTTCGGACCGCACGACGTCTGGGTCCAGTTCCACTCCTATTCCTTCGACTTCGCCGTCTGGGAGCTGTGGGGCGCGCTCACCAACGGCGCCGAGCTGCTCGTTCCCGACTACGGCCTCACCCGCTCCCCGGTGGACTTCCACCGCCTGGTCCGCGAGCGCGGGGTGACCGTCCTCAACCAGACCCCCTCGGCCTTCTACCGGTTCATCGAGGCCGACCGGCACGCCGGTGAGCCCCTCACCGCTCTGCGCCGCGTCATCTTCGGTGGCGAGACGCTGGACCTCGCTCGGCTGCGCGGCTGGGTCGAGCGGCACGGCACCGGTTCTCCCGAACTGGTCAACATGTACGGCATCACCGAGACCACCGTCCACGTCACCCACCGGGTGCTCACCGATGAGGACTTCTACGCCGGCGTCAGCCCGATCGGCGGCCCGCTGCCGGGTCTGGTCACCTACGTGCTCGACGACCGGCTGCGACCCGTGCCGCCAGGCCAGGTCGGCGCCATCTATGTGGCGGGCGACCAGGTGTCGCTCGGCTACTTGGGCAGGCCGGGGCTGACCGCCGGCCGGTTCGTGGCGAACCCGTTCACCGGGGACGGCTCACGGATGTACCACACAGGCGACCTGGCCCGCCGCACGCTGGGCGGCGAGCTGGAGTTCACCGGGCGCGCCGACGACCAGGTACAGCTCAAGGGCTTCCGTATCGAACTGGGCGAGGTCGAGTCCGCGATCCGCGGGCTCGACGGTGTGGTCGACGTGGCCGTCACCGTGGCACCCGAGGGAGACCTTCTCGTCGCCCACCTCGTGGGCCGCGTGCCCGGCGACCTCACGGCCGTCCTGTCCGCGAAGCTGCCCGTGCACATGGTGCCCGGCCGGGTGCTGACGGTGGATGCCCTGCCGCTGACCGTCAACGGCAAGCTGGACCGTAAGGCCCTGACCGAGCGCGCCGCACAGGACGTCAGCCAGCCCACCGCCACCACCGCCGGCGACGACGCGCTCGACGCGCTCGTAGGCATCTTCGCCGACGCCCTGCCGGGCTCCGCCACCGTGGACGCCGACACCGACTTCTTCATGGCCGGCGGCGACAGCATCGTCGCCATCACCGTGATCAACCGGGCCCGGGCTCTCGGACTGCGGATCACGCCCCGCGACGTGTTCCTCCTCAGGACACCGCGGGCGCTCGCCGGACAGCAGGCGACCCACGCACCGCAGGACACGGCCCCCGAACCCGTCCGCGAGGACGGGCCGCTGACGCCCACACCGATCATCCTGCGCCAGCGGGAACTGGGCGGATCGCTCGCCCGGTTCGCCCAGGCCAGGACCCTGGTGGCGGCCGAGGGCACGGGCTTTGCCGACGCCGAACGCGCCGCGAACGCGGTCGTGGCGGCACACCCGGCGCTGCGGCTGCGACTGCACACGACGCACGGGGTCTGGGCACTGCGCACCGAACCGGCCCGCAAGGTCACCGTGGTCCGCAGCCCGGACACGGCCGATGCCGCCACCGCCGCGAACGAGGCCGCCGGCCGACTCGATCCGGAGTCCGGCGACGTCATCGCCTTCACCTGGCTGGAAGCCGGCCGGACCCTCGTGGTCACCGCGCACCACCTGGCCGTCGACGCGGTCTCCTGGCTGATCCTGCTGGACGACCTCGCCGCCGCGATGCGCGGGGCGACGCCGCCGGCGCCGACCACGCCCTACGCCGCGTACGCCGAAGCCCTGAGCACGCGGTCCGGACACGTCACCGAGAGCCTCGGGCACTGGATCACCACCCTCCAGGCGCCCCCCCTGCTCCCCGAACCCGGGAACCTGCGCGAGACGACGGTCGTCCTCCCGCCCGAGGTGAGCGACCGCCTGACCCGCACCGCGCCCGCCGTCCTCGGCATCGGACCGACCGAGCTCCTCTGCGGTGCGCTGCGCACCGCGCTCACCCGGATCCAGACCATGCCCACCGATCTCGCGATCGATCTGGAGCGGCACGGCCGGGTCCCGGTACGGGAGGGCCACGACTACACGCGTACGGTCGGCTGGTTCACCTCCATCGCCCCCGTGCGCCTCACCGCGCACACCGACCCCGTGGCGGCGGCACGCGAGCTCGTCGAGCGCCAGCCCGACGAGCTCGGGCATCTCGCCTACGGCCAGCTGCGCCACCTCAACCCGCAGACCGCCCCGCTGCTGACCATCCGCCCCCAGGTGCTGTTCAACTATCTGGGCCGGGGCGGCGAGACCCAGGCCCCGCGCATCACCGGCGGCGACCAGGGCAGCCCGTACGCCGTCGAGGTCAACGCCTGGACCGACGAGACCACCGGTGGCCTGCATGCGGCCTTCACGCTCGCCGACGGCATCCCCGACGAGGTGACCGAGCACTGGCGGAGCGCGCTGGAACGCCTCGCGGACGCCTCCACCACCGCCGAGCGCACGGCACCGGTGACCCCGCTCCAGCGCGGCCTGTTCTTCCAGGCCCAGATGGCCGGCCCGGCGGGCCACTACGTCGCGCAGAGCTACTTCTCCTTCGACCGGCGCCTGGACGCCGACGCGCTGGCCGAGGCGATGGCGTACGTGATCGCCCGGCACCCGGCCGTGGGTGCGGGCTTCACCACCGACGACCACGGAAATCCCGTCCAGGTGCTCAGTCCGGGCCGGCGGGTCGACGTCCGTACGGTCCGGCTCTCCACGGACACGGAGGTCGACGCCCTGCGCTCCCGGGACCGCGACACGGGGTTCGACCCGGGCGAACCGCCGCTGATCCGGCTGACCGTCGTACGGCTCCCCGGCGGACGTGACGGTCTGCTGCTGAGCTACCACCTGTTGCTGTGGGACGGCTGGTCCCGCGAGATCCTGCTGCGGGACCTCTTCGACGCGTACCGGGCCCTCCTCGCCGGCGAGGAACTGGACGCATCCCCGGCGCTCCCCAGCTTCGAGGACCACGCCCGGACCCTGGCCGCCAAGGACGACGCCGCCTCGGAGCGCTTCTGGGCGGACCACCTGGCCGGCCTCAGCGGCCCCACGCTGCTGGCCGGGGAGCGGCCGTCCTTCCCGGACGAGCTTCCGCGCGCACTCGTCCACACGCTGTCCGCCGAACAGTCGGACCTGGTGCGGGAAGCGGCCAGGGCGCACGGCGTCACGCTGAACTCGGTGCTGACCGGAGCCCTCGGTCTCCTGCTGGGCGCGCACACGGGCCGCAGCGACGCGGTGTTCGGCGTGACGGTCTCCGGCAGAGAGGGAGAGGGACTCTCCGGCATCGTCGGCGTGCTCCTCAACACCGTGCCGATGTGGACGCGGGCCCGGCCGGACGACTCGGTCGGGGCCTACCTGTCGGCCGTGCAGACGGCCAGGGTCGACGCGATGGAACACGAACACCTGGGACTGGGGGAGATCCAGCGGGCCGGGGGGCACGACAACCTCTTCGACAACCTCTTCGTGCTCCAGAACTTCCTGGACATGGACGCCTTCGCCGAGATGAACGCCAGACACGGCATCACCTCGGTGAAGGCGGACGACTCGACGCACTACCCGTTCACCTGGGTGGTCACCCCCGGCGACCGGCTGACGGTCAAGCTGGAGTACCGCGACGGCGACGCGGGGAAGGCCCGCAAGCTCGTCGACGACTACCTGCGAGTCCTGGACGACCTGGCCCGGGCCAGTGGGCCGGTCGGCGCCCTGCCCGGTCTCGCACCGGTCCCGGAACCCGGGGAACGCACCGGCATCGGCACGGACACGGTCGTCGACCGGTTCGACGTGGCGGCGGACCGCGACCCTCAGCGGGTGGCCCTCGTCGCCCATGGATCGGTCATGACCTTCGCACAGCTCCGGGACCGCAGCCGCGCCGTGGCGGGCGTGCTCGCCGGACGTGGAATCGGCCCGGAGCGGACCGTGGGCATCGCCGTCCCCCGCTCCCTCGACTCGATCGTGGCGCTCTTCGCCGTACTGCGGGTCGGGGCGGCGTACGTACCGCTGGAACTGGACCACCCGGACGAGCGGATCGCCTCGATCGTCGACGGCGCGCGCCCGGACGTGATCCTCACCGTGAGCTCCGTGGCACACCGGCTGACCGGCGACCTGATCGAACTCGACCGTCCTCTGCCGCGGGCCGAGCCGTTCGTGACGTTCGAGCCGGACTCTCCCGACCGGCTGCGGCACCCCGCGTACACGATCTACACCTCCGGATCGACCGGCAAGCCCAAGGGGGTGGTGACCGAATACGCCGGGCTCACCAACATGCTGATCAACCATCAGCGACGCATCTTCGAGCCGGTGCTGGCGGACCACGGGCACCGCGTGTTCCGGATCGCGCATACGGTGTCCTTCGCGTTCGACATGTCGTGGGAGGAGCTCCTCTGGCTCGCCGACGGCCATGAGGTGCACATCTGCGACGAGGAACTGCGCCGCGACGCACCCCGGCTCGTCGACTACTGCGCCGAGCACAGGATCGACGTCATCAACGTGACCCCGACCTACGCGCAGCAGCTCGTCGCCGAAGGGCTGCTCGACGACCCCGAGCGGCGGCCCGCGCTGGTGCTGCTGGGCGGGGAGGCCGTCACCCCGGGGCTCTGGCAGCGGCTCGCCGAGACCGAGGGGACAGCCGGCTACAACCTGTACGGGCCCACCGAGTACACCATCAACACCCTGGGCGTCGGCACCTTCGAATGCCAGGACCCGGTGGTGGGGGTGGCCATCGACAACACCGACGTGTACGTGCTCGACCCGTGGCTGAGGCCGCTGCCGGACGGCGTGCCGGGTGAGCTGTACGTCGCGGGCATCGGCATCGCGCGCGGCTATCTCGGGCAGCCCGCCCAGACCGCGCACCGCTTCGTCGCGTGCCCGTTCGGCGCCCCCGGCGAGCGTATGTACCGCACAGGCGATCTGGTCGTGCGGCGGGCGGACGGGAATCTCATGTACCTCGGCCGCACCGACCAGCAGGTCAAGATCCGTGGCCACCGGGTCGAACCGGGCGAGGTGGAGGCCGTGTTCGCGGCCCATCCGGCAGTGCGGTTCGCCGCCGCCGTGGCCCAGCCCGACCCACAGGTCGACGGAGCGTACAGGCTGGCCGCCTACCTCGTGCTGAGCGGCTCCGACCTGGCCACCGTCGCCGCCGAGGCGGGTGCCGGGCTGCCGGACTTCCTGCGCCCGACGCACTACGCCCAGGTCGACCGCATCCCGCTGACCGTGAACGGCAAGGCCGACACGAAGGCCCTCCCCGAGGCCAAACCTCTGGGCGTGCTCACCACGGTGGGGGAGCGCGCCCCGGAGACCGGGACGGAGGCGGTGGTCTGCGAGTTCTTCGCCGAGGCTCTCGACCTCGACGACGACGAGGTGAGCGCGGTCAGCGACTTCGTGTCCCTGGGAGGGCACTCCATGCTGGCGGTGCGCCTGATCGGGCTGCTCCGCCGGGAGTACGGTCCTGTGATCACCATCCGTGATCTGCTCACCCTTCGAACCCCGGAAGCGATTGCCCGCCATCTTGATGACAACTCCTGACACGAAGCGGCCCCGACCCGGGGCCGACATCCTCCGGACCGCCCTGCGCCGCAACGCCGGCGCGGTGGTCCGGGGCACCGTCCTCATGGGTCTCTACCAGGCGGGGGAGACCGCCTTCCCCATCGCGCTCGGCCTGATCGTCGAGAACACCATGCGCGAGCGCAGCCTCGGCTCGCTCGGCCTGTCGATCGCCGGGCTGGCCGTGATCATCACGACCGTCTCGTTGTCGTGGCGGTTCGGGATGCGCGTCCTGCAGAAGGCCAACACGACCGAGGCGCACCGCTGGAGGGTGCGGGTCGCGGCCTGCGGGCTCCAGCCGGTGGCCAGGGACGTCGACCTGAAGTCCGGCGAGGTGCTGACCATCGCCACCGAGGACGCCGACCAGACCGCCGACATCGTCGAGGTGGTGCCACTCCTGGTGAGCTCGCTGGTCGCCGTGGTGGTCGCGTCGGTCGCGCTGGGGCTGGCCGACGTCCGGCTCGGCCTGCTGGTCGTCGTGGGGACCGTCGCGATCCTCTCGGTCCTGAGCGTGATGTCCCGGCGGATCGGTTCGAGCACCCGCGAACAGCAGGCCAGGGTGGCGCGCGCGGGCGCCAAGGTCGCCGACCTGATCACCGGCCTGCGACCGCTGCACGGCTTCGGCGGCAACCACGCGGCGTTCCGGTCCTACCGGAAGGTCAGCACGGAGGCGAAGCACCAGGCGGTCACCGTCGCCAAGGTGAACGGTGTGTACGCCGGAACCGCCCTGGCTCTCAACGCGGTTCTCGCCGCCGCCGTGACCCTGACGGCGGGGTGGCTGGCTTACGAAGGCCGGATCACCATCGGTGAGCTCGTCATGGCCGTGGGGCTGGCCCAGTTCATCATGGAGCCCCTCAAGATGTTCTCGGAGATGCCGAAGTACATCATGATGGCGCGCGCGTCGGCGGAACGCATGGCACTGGTGCTGACGGCGCCGCCCCTCACGGAGCCGGGCTCCGAGAAGCCGGGCGAGGGCGGGGACCTGGAGATCGACGGCGTACGGTACGGGTCGCTGCGGGAGCTGAAGTTCCAGGTGGGGGCGGGCGAGTTCGTGGCGATCGCGGCCTACCAGCCGCGTGCGGCGGCGGATTTGGCGTCGATCCTGGGGATGAACATCCCGCCGCGGGCGTACGGGGGGACGGTGCGGGTCGGAGGCCGGGAGATCGCGGACCTGTCGATGGAGGCGCATCGCGCGCACGTGCTGGTGAACCCCTACGACGCGGAGATCTTCGAAGGCACGCTCCGCACCAACATCGACCCGTCGGGCACCAGCCGTATCGTCCCGGAAGCCGTCGAGGCGTCACTGCTGACCGATGTGGTCGCCCTGCACCGTGAAGGGCTCGACCACGCGGTCCGGGACCGCGGGGCGAACCTCTCCGGAGGCCAGCGGCAACGGCTCTCCCTGGCCCGGGCCCTCGCCGCCGACTCCGAGATCCTCGTCCTGCGCGACCCGACGACGGCCGTCGACGCGGTCACCGAACAGCTCATCGCACGCAACATCGCGAAGCTGCGGCGCGGCCGGACCACCGTCGTGATGACCAGCAGTCCGGCGCTCCTGGACGCCGCCGACCGGGTCCTCGTACTGGACGACGGCGTCGTCGCCGCCGAGGGCACCCATCGCGATCTCCTCGCCTCCGACGCGGACTACTGCCGGGCCGTGGCCAGGTGACCTGGGGTTCCCCGTCCGGATCAGGCCGGGGCACGCGAGCCCGGCATGACCGGGAGGGACGCTCTACCGCTCCAGTGCCCAGGCGACGTCCCTCAGCAGGGCGTGACGCCATCCGGCCCGGTCGTGGTCCGAGGGCGACCGGGAGACCCGCACGGTCGCACCGGCCTGAGCGGCGAGCGCCTCGGCCGCCTCGCAGTGCGGCAGCATGCGCGTCTCGTGCTCGCCCACGTCGAAGGCGACCCGCAGGTGGGACAGGTCGGGGCGCCGGCGCAGACGTGCGGCGAGGGCCCCGCCCGCCGGGCCGCCCAGCGGATCGGGCTTCCCCGGCGCCCCGGGCTCCCACCAGAACGCCGGAGACTGGAGGGCGAGCCGGGACACCACGTCCGGGAACTCCAGGGCCGCGTACATGGCGCTGAGCCCGCCGAGGCTCTGCCCGGCGACCACCAGGCGTTCCCAGTCGGCGGGCACTCCCGACTCAGCGACCAGGGGCGGCAGTTCGTCGCACACCGCCTCCCAGAGACCGGGCGCGCACGCGAACTCGGCCTCCCTGTCCTTGGCCGGGAGGAAGACGAGGGTCACTGCGGGCATGTCACCGCAGGCCACCGCCGAGTCGAACGCCGCCGTCGCCGGATGGAGATGGAGCCAGTCGTCGCCGTCGAGCAGCAGGACGACCGGCCCGCCGCCGCCCGCGGGGTGGACGCGCACGGTACGGCGGCCCCCGAGCCGTTCGCTCGCCCAGCGGATACGGGTGCGCGGGACGGGGAGGACGTCGTCCGCGCCGATGGCGGGCCAGTGCGGCTGCGGCGGCAGTCCCGGCGTCGTGGCGATGGAGCGGTCACCGCCGGCACCGGCCGGGTTGAACGGGTCGGCGTACGCCCCGTCGCCGGCGACGAACCGGTACGTCACCCGCAGCCGCGCGGGCATGCGCACCTCGGCGTACCAGCAGTCCGTGCCGGACCACCGGCGCAGGGGCACCGGGGGAGACCAGCTCTCGAAGTCGATGTACGCGGACGACCCGCGCCAGAGGAACAAGGTCAGCCGGCCGCCGTCCCCGGCGGGGACCGACGCCGGTGCCCCCACCGCAGCCCAGAACGCCTCGGTCCCCGGTGTGCCTTGGAGCCCGTACGCGGCGAAGACGTTCTCGGCGCCCGACATCAAGCCGGGTGCCTGCCCGGTCACGGCCTGCCTGCCGGGCGGGTGGCGTGGCCGCGGTACGGCCTGCCGGCCGACCCTTTCCCGCCGCCGTCCGGGGGGCAGACCCGTTCCATCACGCGTGGCATGAACGTCTCCTTGTGAGCGGCAAGTTGAAAGGCTAAGCTCGCGTTAGATTAGGCGAGCCTAACCTAATCGTCGCCCTCTCTTCCATCCCCGATCCACCGTCCGGACGGGGCCGCCGCACCCTCGGCGTGCCGGTCCCGCACCCGCCCGGGACGGGGCTGCCGACGCACCGACGTACACCCTGACGAGGCCGTCCAGGCCCCGTCGGACCCGAGGAGGAACTGCCGGATGAGCACCAACCCGTTCGACGACCCCGAAGGCCGCTTCCTGGTCCTGGTGAACGACGAGGGCCAGCACTCGCTCTGGCCGTCCTTCGCCGACGTGCCGGGGGGCTGGACCACCGTCCTCGACGAGAACACGCGCGAGGCGTGCCTGGACTACATCGAAGCGCGGTGGACCGATCTGCGTCCCCGCTCGCTCGCCCGGTCGATGGACGCCTGACCCTGCGGCTAACGGCCGCGCCGCGGTGGCGCGGTCCGGTCCGCCGCTACGGTGTGGCGCCCGCGACGGCGCGGCCGGGGACGCCGTCGAAGGGCCCCTCGGACCCGCTGAGCGGCGCGCGTCCCCGCCCCGGCTCCGTGAAGCTGTCGCCGAGCACCACGGTGGTGCCGGGGCTGCTCCCGTCGAGGACACCGCGCAGGACCGCGTGCGGCACCCGGCCGTCGAGCACGTGGGCCTGACGTACTCCGCCCCGGACGGCACGCAGGCAGCCCTCCATCTTGGGCAGCATCCCGCTCGTCAGGTCCGGCAGCATCCTCTGGACGGCGTCCGACGTCAGGCGCTCGATCACTGCCGTGCTGCGCGGCCAGTCCGCGTACACGCCCTCCACGTCGGTCAGCATCACGAGCCGCTCGGCGCCGAGGGCCACGGCCAGGGCGGAGGCGGCCAGATCGGCGTTGACGTTGTAGACGTGTCCGTCCTCACCACGGGCCACGGGGGAGACCACCGGGATGTGCCCCTGGTCGAGGAGCGTGCGAAGCATGCCGGGTTTCACATCCACGACGTCACCGACCAGCCCGATGTCCACGGCGCGGCCGTCCACCCGGGCCTGCCGCCGTACCGCCGTCATCGTGTGCGCGTCCTCGCCCGTCATGCCCACCGCGAAGGGGCCGTGGCGGTTGATGTGACCGACCAGTTCGCGCTGGACCCTGCCCGTCAGCACCATGCGCACCACGTCCATGGTCTCCGGAGTGGTCACCCTCAGGCCCGCTTCGAAACGGGTCTCCAGGCCGAGGCGGCCCAGCATCGAGTTGATCTGCGGGCCGCCCCCGTGCACGACGACAGGCCGCAGACCGGCATGCCACAACCGCACCACGTCGTCGGCGAAGATCTGCTGCAGGCTCGCGTCCACCATGGCGTTGCCGCCGAACTTCACCACGACCGTGCCGCTGCGCGTCCGTTCCGGCCGACGTGAAGCGGTGGCAGCGGGGTCCGGATTCGCTGCGGTGCGTTTCGTGTCGGCCAGTCCCATCTCTCTCCCCATCCCGTCCGCGGGTGCGTTGCGCCGCCCGAGTGCGCCTGATGCCGCCGGTGTGCGGTCACGCCCTCATCGCCTCGCCCCGGTCCGCCGGGTCGGGTGTGTCACGCGGACCCGAGCGGGATGCCGAGGCGAGCGTGCTCCCCGCAGATGATCAGCTGGTCACCGCCCCGCGAACACGGCAAGGTGCCGAGGTGACTGTGACGCGCCCGTGCACGTCTCCAGCTCGCCTCGGATTTACTTAGCTGAGCCTAACCTAAATGAGCGCAAGGCGCTTCCCCGCAGGGGGAGTTGCCCGCAAGGAGAGGGGGCGCGGGTGGCGGGCAGGGGGGTCCCTGCCCGCCACGCGTGATCACTGCGCGGTGATGCGCAGTACGCCGGTCACCGTGCCCTGCAGATAGGCGCCGTCCCGGGCGATCGTGCCCGCCATCTGGAGGGTGTCGTACAGCGACCCCACGCCGACCTTCCCGGAGCGGGTGACCTGTCCGTTCGCGGGGTCGATCTGCACGTAGCGGAACGGGTCGAGCAGGCTCGTTCCCTTGGTGCCCGGGATCAACGGGTCGCGCACCACGGTGTGGAGGAGCCCGTCGGCCGTGGACAGCTTCGGTACGGCGGCCGAGCGCAAGGCGTTGTCCCAGATCAGCGAGCAGCCGGTGCCGTCCGCCCGTACGTCCACCCGTGACAGACCGCCGGCGAAGTCCGCGGAGGCGGGCACGCTGGTCCCTGCCCCCTCGGGGACCGCGGGGTAGGGGTATCCGTAGGTGCCCGCCACGAAGACACTGCGTCCGACCCCCACGGGGGAGTTCTCGCTGCCGGGACCGTTGGCCGCCCGGAGCACCGGGACCGTGCAGACGTCCGAGCCGTCGGCGGTGCGGTAGACCTTCAGGTTCGCCGTGGAGTCGGCGTTGTCGACGATGGTGACGTACTCCGTCCCCGTCCCCGGCCCGAAGAACGTCGGGGTCGATCCGCTGCCCCAGCTGAGAAGGCCGGGTTTACGGGCGGTGCCCCGGTCGTAGGCCTTGCGCCAGACGATTCTCGGGGTGCCGTCCTCGGTGTCCAGCAGGTAGGTGGCGTGGGTGGTCGTGACCGCCGTTCCCTCGGGAGCCGTGGAGATGCTGTTCGCGACACGCTCGCCCGCCGGCAGGGTGAGCGTCTTCACCGTCCCGGTGGAGTCGTCAGCGGTGCCCACCACACCACGACCGGTGGCGAACCACACGCGTCCCTTCCAGTCCGGCGCCAGACCGGTGACCGCGTCGTCCTCCGGTATGACGGAGGCGAGGGACAGGCTGCGGTCGACCGTCAGACTCCAGTCGCCCGCGCTGTCCCGGTGATGCCCTACGCGGAGCAGGCTGCGGCTGCCGTCCGCCACGACCAGCCGGTCCTGGTGGTCGATGTACGCGTACACCCCGCCCAGCAGCGAGCCCTTGGTCAGTTTCAACGTGGTCAGTGAGGAGTTGTCCTGCGGATCGAGCAGATGCACCGTGGGCACCTGGCCGAAGATGGGGGTGCACAGCGCGACGGGATAGCCGTCCGACCCGATAAGTACGGTGGGGCAGGCCGAGGCGAGCGCGGTGCGCGAGGACCCGAGGGTGCCCGCACCCGGACCGGACAGCGGCGTGGTGTCGGACGATCCCGTGTCCCCATGCATGGTGGCGGTGCCGTCGGGGCCCGCGTAGGGGTTGTGCGGTGGCGTCGGGCCGTAGGAGGCGGGCGATGCGGCCGAGGCGGAACCCGCGCAGCTCATCACGAGGGCCGCGAGGAGGGCGCCGACGGGCTTCCAGCGGGTGGTCCGGCGGCGGCCGGGGGAACGGGACACGGAGACGGTCCTTTCGGCAGGGGAAGGGCGAGAAAGGGCTGGGCAGGACAGGACAGTGCGCCGAGTGGCCAACTGCTGGGCTGCGCGGGCGACCTCGGCACGACCAGGGGCGATGCGAGCACGGAGGCGGCGAGCTGGGCCAAGCCGACTCAGGGGCGGCACACGGCTACGACGGCCCGGAGCGGATCGGACCCGGGGGTGAGAACGCCCGGGGCGTCGTCATGGGGCGGGCACGAAGAGGCCCGCCCGCGCCGTCAGCCGGCGTGAAGACAGAGCGCGCCGGCGGTACGCACGAGATCGACGTGTCGTCGTCGCGTGAGATCCTGGCAGCGCTTCATGCGCGTGATCCAAGCAGGTGCGCTGACGGAGCGTCAAGAGCGCGTACCAGCAGGTGGATCGCCGTTGTCCCAGGTGTGGTCCGCGTCAGGCGTTCCGTCGCTCTGCCGGCTGCCGGGCTCCTTGCGGGGTGCGCTGTTCGCGAGCGCGGCCGCCCCGGCGGCCGTGGCGGCCCCACCCGCGTCCAGTACACAGCGGGCCCCCGCCTGCACCTGGCGCAGCGAAAGGCCCCGCCGTCTGGAGCAGTTCTCCGTGACACCCGCGTCCCGGAACGGAGTCGAGCGTGGTGAGAGCCCAGCGGACGTGGGGGAACCCGGCTCTCGCCTCGCCTGGTCCTCGTGGCCGCTGGTCATGGGCCGATGCTGGTGCTCTGACCGCACAGGTTCACCGGATCGTCTGGTTCGGTGGAGAAATCCAGAGGCGTCAGGCGTACTCGTCTGCGAGAGTCGCTCGCTGTGAACAGTGACGATCTTGTGTTTCGGCGTGCGGATGACTCTGATGCGGCCGACATAGCCGATGTGTGGCTGCGTTCTTTCACCGCTGCGCTGCCGACCGTGCGTCGCGCGCATGGTGACGATGAGGTGCGGGACTGGTTTACCTATGTGGTCGTGCCACAGTACGAGACCTGGGTAGCCATTGCGGAGGGCTCTGTAGTCGGGCTTCTGGTCCTCAATGGCGAGGATCTCGAACAGCTTTACCTCGATCCGCCGTGGCGCGGCCAGGGCGTAGGCGACCGGTTCATGGACTTGGCCAAGCAGCAGCGGCCCGACGGACTGGGCCTGTGGACGTTCCAGGTCAACGGACCAGCCCGACGGTTCTACGAGCGGCACGGCTTCATCGCAGTCGAGCACACCGATGGACTGCGCAATGAGGAACATGAGCCGGACGTCCGCTACTCCTGGAAACCCCAGGAACAGGACCCGCAGACGCCGTGGGTGCGGTGGTAGGTCGCCGGGACCCGGTCGGGGTGTGACTTCGGTGCCCAGCAGGATCCGCCGGTGGGGCGGATGCCCAGCGGCCAATGGGAAACTTTCCGTTCGCGTCCCGTGTCTGCGTCCTGCGTCCTGCGTGCGCCCGCGCGCCCGTGGACGGCGGTTGTTCCGCCGTACGGACCGCCCGGGATCATGGGTGGTGCCGGGTGCCGCCCCACGGACGCGGCACCCTGCCCGACCGAGAGGAACCGGACCCCGTGGCCGACGCCAAGAGTTACATCATCGAGTCGCTGGACACCGGGCTGCGTCTGATGCGCCTCTTCCTCACCCACGACACGCTGTCTGTCAGCGCGGCGGCCAGGGAACTCGAGGTCGCCCGCTCCACGGCCCACCGTGTGCTCAGCACCCTGGAAGCACGTGGCTTCGCCACGCGCGACGCGTCGGGCCGTGGCTACTCCGCGGGACCCGAACTGGTCACGCTGGGCCGCCCGGCCGGATATGGCCCCGAGATCAGGAACCGCGTCCAGGTGGTCCTGGACGCGGCGGCCACCGCGACAGGGGAGACCATCAGCACCGCCGCCCTGATCGGTGATCAAGTGATCATCACGGACGGCCGGGAGTCGTCCCACCCGGTCCGTGCTGTCCTGGACACCGGCCGCACCCACCCCGCGTACGCCACCTCGGCGGGCAAGGTACTTCTCGCTCAGCTCACCACCGAACAGGTCTGCGCCCTCTACCCGGAGGAACGGCTGCCCGGGGTCACCGGCCGGACCCTTGTCTCCCGGGCGGCGCTGCTCGCCGAGCTGGTGCGCATCCGGACGTTGGGGCGAGCCGACAGCGAGGGCGAATCGGTGGAGGGGATGAACGCCGTCGCCGTGCCGCTGGCGGGCAACAGCTGGCGTGACAGGCTTGCCCTGATGGCTTCCATGCCGGCGGACCGGGGTACCTCGTCCGTGCTGGCTCAGCATGCCGTGGAGTTGCGCAGGGCCGCCGGCCTCCTGCCGCACCCGCCCGCCTGAACCGGCGGACCCGCGCCCGTGCGGCAGGTTCCTCCGGGAAACGCGAGGAAGCGGTGTACTCCGACAAGGTGACAAGGTGACAAGGTGTCGGAGTACACCGCCCCGAGGCGGACCGGTCCCGAGGTGTCCGCCGGTCCTGGTCAACTACTTCGGGTCGCGAACGAACAAGGACTTGGACCAGAAGTAGCCGAGCGCGGCCAGGGCCAGGCACCAGGCGACGGCGAGCCACCCGTTGTGGCCGATCTCGCTGCCGAGCAGCAGGCCTCGCAGCGTCTCGATGGCCGGGGTGAAGGGCTGGTACTCGGCGATCGGCCGGAACCAGCCCGGCATCGCGTCGACCGGCACGAAGGCGCTGGAGAGCAGCGGCAGGATCATCAACGGCAGCGCGCTGTTGCTGGCCGCCTCGGCGTTGGGGCTGGACAGGCCCATTCCCACGGCGATCCAGGTCAGTGCAAGGGATACCAGGGCCAGGAGCCCGACAGCGAGGATCCACTCCAGGGCGGTGGCGTCCGTGGCCCGGAATCCGATGGCGACAGCGACGGCACCGACGAGGAGCACGCTCATCACGCACTGGAGGACGCTGCCGAGGACGTGTCCGATGAGTACCGACCCGCGGTGGATCGCCATCGTACGGAAGCGGGCGATGATGCCCTCGGTCATGTCCGTGGCGACGGAGACCGCGCTGCCGATCGTGGTGCCACCGATGGTCAGCAGCAGGATGCCGGGGACGATGTACGCGAGGTACTGGGACCTGTCCGCCCCGCCGTCACCGATGCCCGCACTCATCACGTCGCCGAAGATGTAGACGAAGAGCAGCAGGAGCATGACCGGGGTGAGCAGCAGGTTCAGGGTGAGCGAGGGGTAGCGCCGGGCGTGCAGGAGGT
>NZ_JBEXPD010000008.1:0-326368 GCF_040611875.1 Streptomyces sp. NPDC006516 | reverse complement strand
ACTCTTTCGTGTCCGATTCCCGGTCGAAGCGGGTTACTGCTTGTTTCGCTTTCCAGTTCTTCGCTTTCGCGTTTCCCTTTCCGGCGAGTCCGACTTTACCAGACTCTTTTCCGTTCCGTTTCCGGTCCGAATTTGATTCCAGCGGCCTGCGGAATGGCCTTTGCCTTTCGGCTGACTCGACTTTATCAGAAGCATTTCGGCCGAAGCGAACCGGCTGACTGCTCGAAAGAGAAGAATCGATCGGCTCTGCGGAGACCCTGTCCCCTGCACGAGCAAGTTCAACTTTAGCTGCTCCAGCCGGGCTTGTCCATCCCCCTGGAACCGTTAAAATCTACCTCCCCACGCCGACCGTGTCAACGGTTTTTGTGGGCGAGGAGGAGACTAGCAGGTCAGCGGCCTCGTACGCACATCGCCTCTCAGGCTGCGGCAGGAAGCTCCGCGCTTCGCTCGGCGGTGTCGAGATCTCCGATGTCCCCCGCGCGGGCTGCTCTGCCTCCGAGAACGTAGACGTACGCGAGGAACGCCAGCTCAGCCAGGATGCCAATGGTGATGCGGGCCCACGTCGGAAGGCCGGAGGGGGTGACGAAGCCTTCGATGACGCCGGACACGAACAGGACCAGAGCGAGACCGATGGCCATGCCCAACGCCGCTCGGCCTTGCTGGGCCAGCGCGGAACGCCGGGTTCGGGGCCCCGGGTCGATCACCGTCCACCCGAGGCGAAGTCCCGTTCCCGCTGCGACGAAGACCGCGGTGAGCTCCAGCAGGCCGTGCGGCAGGACGAGCCCCAGGAACGTGTCCAGCCGGCCCGCCGAGGACATCAGGCCGATGCCGACGGCAAGGTTGAGCACGTTGACGAACAGGATCCAGATCACCGGTATGCAGAGGAACGCTCCCAGGACCAGGCACATGGCCGCCGCCTGGGCATTGTTCGTCCAGACCTGTGCGGCGAAGGAGGCTGCCGGGTGACTGGAGTAGTACGTCTCGTACTCCCCACCGGGCCGGGTCAGGGCGCGCAGGTGTTCCGGGGCGGCGATGGCCGCCTGCACGTCGGGGTTGGCACCGATCCACCAGCCGATGACGGCCGACAGGAGCACGGAGAGCACGGCGGTGGGTATCCACCAGTGCCGCGAACGGTAGACGGCTGCGGGAAACCCGGCTGTCAGAAACCGCCCGGCGTCGCGCCACGAGGCCCGGCGGGTCCCCGTCACGGTCGAGCGTGCACGGGCCACGAGCTGCGTGAGACGGGCGGTCAGCACGGGGTCCGGGGCGCTGGACCGGATCAGGGACAGATGCGTGGCGGTGCGCTGGTACAGGGCGACGAGTTCGTCCGCCTCCGCACCTGTCAGGCTGCGCCCACGGTGCAGAAGGTGGTCCAGGCGGTCCCACTCTGTGTGGTGGGTGGTCACGAAGACGTCGAGATCCATGGTCGGCTGCTGCTCCAGGCATGGGTGCGTACGGGTCCGTACTTCGGCGGCGCGCTGCGGGTCAGCTTGGCAGACTGTGGGCCCGAGGGGCAGGGAAGGGTGGCGAGGGGTGGGGTGGCGATGAATGAGCTCGTGACCGGAGACGCGGTCGTACTGGGACTGCAGCCGGCGAGGCTGCCCAGCCGGGCGTTGGCGATCGCCATCGACCTTGCGGTGGTCCTGACTGTGTTCGTCCTGCTGTCCATCGGCCTGGCGGTGGCGACGGTGACGCTGGACGAGGCCGCTGCCGCCGCGATCGCGGTAGCCGTCTTCCTCCTGGTGCTGGTGGGCGGGCCGGTCGCCGTCGAGACCCTCACCCATGGTCGCTCGCTCGGGAAGCTTGCCTGCGGTCTGCGGGTGGTGCGGGACGACGGCGGGCCGATCCGTTTCCGGCACGCGCTCGTGCGGGGCGCCATGGGCATGGTCGAGATTCTGGGGACGGTCGGCGTCGTGGCCTGCGTCGCTTCCCTGGTGTCCGCCCGTGGGCGCCGGCTCGGCGACGTCTTCGCCGGAACGCTCGTCGTACGTGAGCGGGTGCGGACGGGGCGCACACTCGCCGTGCCGCCTCCGCCGCCCTGGCTGGTGGGGCGTTTCGCGCAGCTCGATCTTTCGGGTGTCCCGGACGGCCTCTGGCTCGCGATCCGCCAGTACCTGACACGGATGAACCAGCTCGACGCTGCCGTCCGCTGGTCCATGGCCGAGCGGCTGGCCGCCGATCTCGCCGCGCGCACGGGTGTCCCGGTGCCGCAGGGGGTGCCCTCCGCCGCGTATCTGGCGGCTGTCGTGAACGAGCGGCAGGCGCGCGACGTCCGGCGGGTCTCGGCGGCCCACGGGCGCGGCGCCCGGATCCAGGGACCGGTCGCGGTAGCCGCTACCGCCCCTGCTCCCCTCGATCCGCCTGCTCCTGCTCCTGGTCCTGCTCCTGGTCGGAACGCGGCCGACGGGCGGCCGTCCACGACCGGTTTCGCCCCGCCCGCCTGAGACTTCCTGTTCCGCCGGACTAGTCCTGGGCCTGAGCCCAGCCTTGGCCGGCGTCCTCGTCTCCGTACCCACTCCCGTCCTGGCCGTGGCCCCCGCCTCGGCCGTCGGGACGGGGCATGGCCGACGGCGGGGACTCGAGGTGTTCGAGCTCGATGCCCGGCGCCGCCAGCACCACGTCGCCGGCGATGTGGACGGCGTGCTGCTCACCGGTGTCCAGCGCGTTGACCTGGTATTCGTCCACGATCAGAGGCCCGTTGTCAGTGGCGTGCGCTTCACTGTTCAGCAGGGACCAGGACTGGTCGACGGTACGGGGGGCGAGGACCGGGTCCGTGAAGGTGACCAGACGGACGCGGGTCGCGGGGGAATCGGGGGTGAGGCGCAGGAGCCGGGCGACGGCGATGAGGAACGCGGGGGACGTGCCGGAGAAGGTATGGGCGCGGACATTGCCTTCGGTGGCGTGGGTGCCGGTCGGATCGGTCCGCACCCAGGTGACCCCGTCGAGGGCGGCGCCGCGGATCTGCCAGCTCGCGGCGTGCAGTTCAAGGCGGATGGGGCGGCCGAGTTCGTCCAGAGCCAGATCGACGGAACCTAGGTGAGAACCCGAGGGGCCCGTGGTCTGGGAGACGTAGCGCCAGCCCGAAGGGCCGGGTGCGCAGTGGAAGTGTTCTTCGCCGAGGGGGGTGTGGTCGTGGAGATCGTGGAGCGAATAACGGCCGCGGGGCATGGGGTCCTTCTGGTTCCTCGGGCTGTGCGGGTGCGGTACGGGGCAGGCCCCCGACACGGGGGTGCGGGGGCCTGCGCTCGAACCTGCTGCTGAGAACTCGGGCGGCCGGCCGGCTCAGCCGGTGCTGAACCGGCGGCCGGCCGACGGCCTGCTCAGTAGCGGTAGAGGTCGGACTTGTACGGGCCCTCGACCGGGACACCGATGTAGTCGGCCTGCTCCGGACGCAGGGTCGTGAGCTTCACGCCCAGCGCGTCGAGGTGGAGACGGGCGACCTTCTCGTCCAGGTGCTTCGGCAGCACGTAGACATCGGTCGGGTACGCCTCGGGCTTCGTGAACAGCTCGATCTGGGCCAGGGTCTGGTCCGCGAACGAGTTGGACATGACGAACGAGGGGTGACCGGTGGCGTTGCCGAGGTTCAGCAGACGGCCCTCGGACAGCACGATCAGGACCTTGCCGTCCTTGAACGTCCAGGTGTGGACCTGCGGCTTGACCTCGTCCTTGACGATGCCGTCGATCTTCGCCAGGCCGGCCATGTCGATCTCGTTGTCGAAGTGGCCGATGTTCCCGACGATGGCCTGGTGCTTCATCCGGGCCATGTCCTTGGCCATGATGATGTCCTTGTTGCCCGTCGTCGTGACGAAGATGTCCGCAGTCTCCACCACGTCGTCCAGCGTCGTGACCTGGTAACCGTCCATCGCCGCCTGGAGCGCGCAGATCGGGTCGATCTCCGTGATGATCACCCGGGCACCCTGACCGCGCAGGGACTCCGCGCAGCCCTTGCCGACGTCGCCGTAGCCGCAGACGACGGCGGTCTTGCCGCCGATCAGGACGTCCGTGGCGCGGTTGATGCCGTCGATCAGCGAGTGGCGGCAGCCGTACTTGTTGTCGAACTTCGACTTGGTGACCGCGTCGTTGACGTTGATCGCCGGGAAAAGGAGGGTGCCGTCACGGTGCATCTCGTACAGCCGGTGCACACCGGTCGTCGTCTCCTCGGTCACGCCGCGGATCTCCGACGCCAGCTGCGTCCACTTCTGCGGGGACTCGCCGAGCGTGCGGTTCAGCAGGGTGAGGATGTGGGCGAACTCCTCGCTGTCCGCGGTCGACGGGTCCGGGGCCTCGCCGGCCTTCTCGAACTCGACGCCCTTGTGGACGAGCAGCGTGGCGTCGCCACCGTCGTCGAGGATCATGTTCGGTCCGCCGGTGGGGGTGTTCGGCCAGGTCAGAGCCTGCTCCGTGCACCACCAGTACTCCTCCAGGCTCTCGCCCTTCCAGGCGAAGACCGGGACGCCGGCGGGGGCGTCCGGGGTGCCGTTCGGGCCGACCGCGATGGCGGCGGCCGCGTGGTCCTGGGTGGAGAAGATGTTGCAGGAGGCCCAGCGGACCTCGGCGCCCAGGGCGACGAGGGTCTCGATGAGCACCGCGGTCTGCACGGTCATGTGCAGCGAGCCGGTGATCCGGGCACCGGCCAGCGGCTGCGTGGCGGCGTACTCCTTGCGGATCGACATCAGGCCGGGCATCTCGTGCTCGGCGAGGGTGATCTCCTTGCGCCCGAAGGCGGCGAGGGAGAGGTCGGCGACCTTGAAGTCCTGGCGATTGGCGGCCGTCGTCATAACGGGCTGCTCCTCGTGATGGGTCGAGGGTGGGCTGGCTGGCTCTGCGGCGGCCACGGACATACGAATGCCCGGGCGATCCGCAGTGCAGTCCGTCGGAGGCCCTCTCTCCCTCGGCCGGCCCGCGTCCGCGGACCGATCGACCGCCATCAGCAGCGACGTCTGGTACTCCCCCGAATCTACACCGAACGGCCCAGTGAGCCCCAGCCCGCCGGGGCGGCGGAGTGGGTCACAGGGCCGTTCGGGGCTGATCCTCGGCAGGTCAGTGGCCGGATTCGTCCGTTGCGTCGGGAGCGCTGGGGCCGCCCGGGGTCTTGCCCGGGTTGGTGCCGGCCGCGGCGGCCGCCTCGTTGTAGATGTCGGGCTCCAGGTAGATGACCCGGGCGATCGGGACAGCCTCGCGGATCCGGTTCTCCGCGGCGTTGATCGCCTCGGCGACCTCGGCCGCGGACTCCTCGGCACGCACCGCGATCTTGGCGGCCACCAGCAGTTCTTCCGGACCGAGGTGGAGCGTGCGCATGTGGATGACGCGGGTGACGGTGTCGCCGTCGACCACCGAGGCCTGGATCTTCTCGACGTCCTCGACACCGGCTGCCTCACCGAGCAGCAGCGACTTGGTCTCGGCGGCGAGAACGATGGCGATGACGATGAGCAGGATGCCGATGCAGAGGGTGCCGATGCCGTCCCACACACCGTTGCCGGTGCCGAGGGCCAGACCGACGCCCGCGAGGGCCAGGATCAGGCCGACGAGCGCGCCCAGGTCCTCGAGGAGGACGACGGGGAGCTCGGGCGCCTTGGCGCGGCGGACGAACTGCGTCCAGGACAGCTTGCCGCGCGTCTGATTGGACTCGGCGATGGCCGTCCGGAAGGAGAAGCTCTCGGCGATGATGGCGAAGACCAGCACACCGACCGGCCAGTACCAGGCCTCGATCTCGTGCGGGTGCTTGATCTTCTCGTAGCCCTCGTAGATCGCGAACATGCCACCGACCGAGAACAGCACGATCGAGACGAGGAAGGCGTAGATGTAGCGCTCGCGTCCGTAACCGAAGGGGTGCTGCGGGGTCGCCTCCCGTTTGGCCTTCTTGCCGCCGAGCAGCAGAAGGCCCTGGTTGCCCGAGTCCGCCAGCGAGTGGACGCTCTCCGCCAGCATCGACGACGAGCCACTGAAGAGGAACGCCACGAATTTGGCCACTGCGATCGCGAGGTTGGCGGCTAGTGCCGCCACGATCGCCTTGGTTCCGCCTGACGCGCTCATGGGTGCCTGGTGTCCCTTCCTCGGTGCTGCGGCACGGTCGCCGCGTTACGGCCGGACATTGTTGCAGTCGCTGGTGCGGACGGTACGTCAGGCCACCACGGTCGCCCGGAAGAGCGTCCCCGTACCCGACACTTCGACCGTTTCGTCCGCCGCGACGAACACCGATTCACCCGGAGCGAGCGTGATCTCCCCGGCTCTGGGGGCACCCGCCGTGCAGAGGAGGATCTGCGGGGTCGGGGCGCCGAGGCCGACGGGGGCGCCGCCGGCCGGCAGGACGTAGCGCGACAGCCGGAACTCCTCGACCGGCGTCTCGTACAGCTCCTCGCCGGAGGGTCCCGCCTCGGGCCGCAGGATGGCGGGGTCGGTGGCCTCGAAGCGGACGATACGCAGCAGTTCGGGTACGGCGATGTGCTTGGGGGTCAGGCCGCAGCGCAGCACGTTGTCGGAGTTGGCCATGATCTCGACGCCCAGGCCTCCGAGATACGCGTGCGGCACACCCGCGCCGAGGAACATGGCCTCGCCGGGCTGGAGTTGGACGTAGTTCAGCAGCATGGCCGCGATGACGCCCGGGTCGCCGGGGTAGTGGTGGGCGATCTGGGCGTACGGGGCGTGGTCACCGCCGAGCCGTTCCGCGGCCTCGGCCGCCTCCGCGACCGTGTGCGCCATCTCGTCCGGGTCCGCGCCCAGGATCGCCGTGAGGACCTCGCGCAGGGCGGCCTCCTCGGGCTGGGCACGGAGCAGGTCCACGTAGGGCTTGAGGGAGTCGACGCCCAGGGCCGACAGCAGTTCGGCGGCCTCCGCGGGCCGGCGGAAACCGCACAGTCCCTGGAAGGGCGTGAGGGCGCAGATGAGTTCGGGCTTGTGGTTGGCGTCCTTGTACGTGCGGTGCGGGGCGTCGACGGGGATGCCCCGGCGCTCCTCGTCCGCGTACCCCTGCTGTGCCTGCGCGAGGTCGGGGTGGACCTGGAGGGAGAGCGGGGCGCCTGCCGCGAGCAGCTTGAGGAGGAAGGGGAGGCGGGGGCCGAAGGCGGCGACGGTGGCGGCGCCCAGTTCCCGTACGGGATCGGCGGCGATGACGTCCGTGAGGGACAGCTCAACAGCGGCGGAGCCCGAGGCGGCGGCGGAGTCCGAGGGGCGGGAGAGCCGGGACGGTGCTCCCGGGTGGGCGCCCATCCACATCTCGGCCTGCGGTTCGCCGGTCGGAGCCGTGCCGAGCAGCTCGGGTATGGCCGTCGTGGACCCCCAGGCGTAGGGGCGCACGGTGTTGGACAGCCGGTCCATGGAGATTCGTCCTCGTGGTGCGTGGGTGCGAGGGGCAGTGGCGCCCAGGGCAAGGGGCGGGCCGTCAGGCCCGGTTGTCGGAGGCCAGGGAGGCGTAGACGGCGGCGAAGTCGGTGACCGCGAGGAGTTCGGCGAGCGCCTCGAGCTCGGTGCCCTCCTCCGGTTCGAGCTCACTGATGGCCGTGTCGTGGCTCAGGGCGAGTTCGCGGGCGGCCGGCGCGGCGGTGAGGCCGCCGGTGGGCCGGTCGCGGAGCAGGACGACGCGGGCGCGCATGGCTTCGGGCTCGTCCACGCGGTCCCGGAAGAAGTCGTCGGGGGCGGCTCCCGCAGCGAAGGCCCCGGCGAGGAGCCCCCCGTGCGAGGGCAGCGCCTCCGGAAGTTCGGCCACGAGCGCCGGACGGCCGGCGAGCTCGGCCAGGACGGCGGCGAACCGGCGCCCGACGGGGCCGGCGGCCTCGCCTTCCGTCCAGACGAGCGGAAGGCTGTCGGCCAGTTCCGCCGCGAGGGTCTTCGCGGGGTTGCTGTACGTGGCGATGGCCGGACCGCAGCGTTCGGCGGTGCGGTCGAGCCGGTCGGCGACCTTCTGCAGGGTGTCCGGGGAGGCGTCGATCAGCCCCACCCGGTCGAGCAGGGCGAGCAACGGGGTGAGCAGGGCCCAGAGCGTGCCGGGACCCGCCGCCGAGGTCTCGGCGTCGTACTCCCCGTGCGGGGCGGCTGCCATGGGTACGACGAGGCCGTGGACCCCGTCCACCGCTTCGCGCAGCGGCGAGCGGACCGGGGCGACGGCGACGACCGTGCAACCGCGGCGGTACGCCTGCTCGGCGAGCAGTGCCAGGCCGGGCTCCGAACCGTCGGCCGTGGCGATGAGCAGCAGGTCCACGGACCCGGCCCAGCCCGGCAGCGTCCAGCGCAGCGCTCCGCCCGCTGCCGCGACTCCGGTGGGCCGGATCGAGGTGACGGGGGCGGCGGCTCCCGCAAGGGCGCCGATCAGGTCGGCGACGCCCGCAGCGGCGGTGCCGGGGCCCGCGACGAGCACGGCGCGTGGCCGGCCTTCGGGGGCCAGGGTGCCGATGCCGGCCTCGGCGGCGTGCCGGGCAGCGGTGCGCACACGCGCGCCGGCCTCGGCGGCGCCGCGCAGCAGACCTCGCCTGTCGGCTCGGGCCAGGGCTTCCGGTGCGTCGAGGAGCGACTCGTCGAGCATGGCGTTGGGCCTCCGATCGCCGTGCTGATCATGGTGCGGTGGTTACGCGGGGCGGCGGGCCTCGTCGACGAGAAGGACCGGGATGCCGTCCCGTACCGGGTAGGCGAGACCGCAGTCCGTGCCGGTGCAGACCAGCTCGGGGCTCTCGGCCGCGGAGCGGTCGTCGAGCGCGGCACGGCAGGCCGGGCAGGCGAGGATCTCCAGGAGGCCGGCTTCGAGCGGCATGAGGTGGGTCCCTTCGGGCGTACGGGGCGGATCCGCTCCGGGCACCCCGGTCGGGGTCCGCGGAGCGTGGGGCGTGGTCAGCCTACCGCCGGGCCGTGAGGGTCGCGGCCCGGCAGGCCCCCGCCCGACGGCGCATGCGTCGGGCGGGGACACCCGGTGGGCGGATCGGACACCGGGTGCGTCGTGTACGCCCCGCAGGGCGTGTGCCCGCGACGCGTGGGGTCACGCGCGCACGAGAGCGAGAACCTCGTCGCGTACGCCCGTCATCGTCTTCTCGTCCCGTGCCTCGACGTTCAGGCGCAGCAGCGGCTCGGTGTTGGAGGGGCGGAGGTTGAACCACCAGTCGGCGCCGGTCACCGTGAGCCCGTCGAGTTCGTCGAAGCTCACGCCGTCACGGCTCCCGTACTCCGCCCTGATCTCCGCGAGCTTTCCGGCCTGGTCGGCGACGGTGGAGTTGATCTCGCCGGAGCCCGCGTAGCGGTCGTAGCGGTCGAGGAGCCCGGAGAGGGGGCCGTCCTGGCCGCCGAGCGCCGCCAGGACGTGCAGGGCGGCGAGCATGCCCGTATCGGCGTTCCAGAAGTCGCGGAAGTAGTAGTGGGCGGAGTGTTCGCCGCCGAAGATCGCACCGTGCCGCGCCATCTCGGCCTTGATGAAGGAGTGGCCGACGCGGGTGCGGACGGGCGTGCCGCCGGCTTCCTTGACGACCTCGGGGACCGACCAGGAGGTGATCAGGTTGTGGATGACCGTCCCCTCGCCCCCGTTGCGCGCGAGCTCCCGGGCAGCGACCAGGGCCGTGATGGCGGACGGGGACACGCCTTCGCCGCGCTCGTCGACGACGAAGCAGCGGTCCGCGTCGCCGTCGAAGGCGAGGCCGAGATCGGCGTTCTCGGCCAGGACACGGGCCTGGAGGTCGACGATGTTCTTCGGATCGAGCGGGTTCGCCTCGTGGTTGGGGAAGGTGCCGTCGAGTTCGAAGTACATGGGTACGAGGTCGACGGGGAGCCCGGCGAAGACCGTCGGGACGGTGTGGCCGCCCATGCCGTTCCCCGCGTCCACGACGACCTTGAGGGGCCGGATCCCCGAGAGTCCGACGAGACCCAGCAGGTGGGCGGCGTAGTCGGTGAGCGTGTCGCGCTCCGTGACCGTGCCGGGGGTTCCGGCGGGGCTCGCCGGGGCGCCGTGCTCGGACCACTGCTCGACCAGGGTGCGGATCTCGGTCAGGCCGGTGTCCTGGCCGACGGGCGCGGCTCCGGCGCGGCACAGCTTGATGCCGTTGTAGCGCGCCGGATTGTGCGAGGCCGTGAACATCGCTCCGGGCAGGTCCAGTGCGCCGGACGCGTAGTACAGCTGATCGGTGGAGCAGAGCCCGATGAGGGTCACGTCGGCGCCGCGTGCCGTCGCCCCGCGGGCGAAGGCGGCGGCCAGGCCGGGCGAGGACGGCCGCATGTCGTGCCCGATCACGATCGCGTCCGCTTCGGTGACCTGTACGAAGGCCGCTCCGAACAGCTCCGCCAGCGGCTCGTCCCACTGGTCGGGCACGATTCCGCGCACGTCGTACGCCTTCACGAGCTGCGACAGATCAGCAACCACGGCCGGTCCTCCTGGGGGTCTTTACGGACCGCCCAAACTACCCGGCTCCCCTCGGCCCGGGGTCAGGGGAGCATCCAGCCCAGCACCGCCGTGCTCTGGGCCGTCACGAAGAGGCACATCACCAGCAGCAGGCCCAGGCTCCACGGCAGCACCTTGCGCAGCAGGTCGCCTCCCGCCCGGCGAGGCCGACGGCCGCGCAGGCGATGGCCGTGTCCGCGACAAGTGGACGTCAATGCTCCGTACCGGAAAACCTCTTTCGGGCGAGCATGTGACGGGTGGTGCGGATGAACCCACCGGCCGGCGGGCGGAGAACCGGACGGTCGCCGTCACCCGGCACAACGGGACGGTCTCGGTCACCCCGGGCGGAGGACCGAACGGTCACGGTCTCCCGGGATCGGGACCGAACGGTCTCGGTCACCCGGGCGGAGCGCCGTCAGGAGTCCGGTGAGCGCAGCACCCTCAGATGTCCCCGGCGCGCGACCTCCACCGGGTCCGCCGTGCGCGGCCCTCGGACCGCCTGCTGCCGGTCCTGCGGCCGGGCCGCCTCGCGCACCGCGTTGGCGAGCGCTTCGAGATCGTCACCACTGGGGCGGGTGGGGGCCGAAGGGTCGGAGAGCCGGACGACTTCCCAGCCACGGGGGGCGGTGAGCCGCTCGCCGTGTTCGGCGCAGAGGTCGTAGCAGTGGGGCTCGGCATAGGTGGCGAGCGGGCCGAGGACCGCGGTCGAGTCGGCATAGACGTACGTCAGTGTCGCGACGGCGGGACGGCCGCACGCGGTTCGCGAACAGCGACGTACAGGGCTCACGATGTTGGACGGTACCGCACTCTTGAGCGGGCTGCGACGACTCTCCCTCACCTCACCCTCACGTGTCGCCCTTGGGCCCGGGTCACGGACGGTTCGGGCGTACCCCTTCCGACCTGCGCGGCAGCAGGTGCGAGCCGGTGTGCGCGGGCCGCTCCGCAGTCGCCGGGGAGAACATATGCGGTCATCCGGCGGATGGCCGGCGGTCGAACCAAGGGCCGGATCCGTTCTCAACCCTGGCCTGAATGTTCATCCGCGGACATCCGGCCGTCATCCGGTCCGGAGCCCGGTCGGGCGCCCGGCGGCGCATCCGCCGGGCATCCGGCGGGCCCGCGAGGAAGCCGTGATCGCCGGGGGCATCGGAGGGTTACGCTGCGTCGGTGATGGACAGTCCTGTACCGCCCCCTTCGTCCGAGCCACGGCCCCGCCACCGCGACCGTCACGGCCGTGGCATGCGTGGACCGCTCGCGCCGCCGCAGGTGCCGCTCTCGGTCAGCAGGGCCGAGAGCTTCCGCGATCTCGTCCAGGACTCGGTGGAGCGGCTGGAGCGTCGCTGGCCGCAGCTGGCAGACGTCGACTTCCTGGTCCTCGACGTACCGGGATCGCTGGAGGAGACCGTGCCGCTGGGCCGCGCGCTCTCCGCCGTGAAGGGGCAGCCCGCGCAGATCGTGATCTACCGGCGTCCGGTGGAGATCCGCACCAAGAGCCGCGACGAGCGAGCCCTGCTGGTGCACGAAGTCGTGGTGGAGCAGGTCGCGGAGCTGCTCGGCCTCTCCCCCGAGTCGGTCGACCCGCGCTACGGGCAGGACTGAGCCGCCCACAGCGCGTCCCGCGGCCCAGCCGTCCGGACCGACAGGTCCCGCCGGGAGCCGTCCGGACCGACAGGTCCGCCAGCCGTCCGGGCCGGCAGGTCCCGCCGTCAGTCGTCCAGAACCGACAGGTCCTGCCGCGCCTGGGGCACCTCGACCGTGCCGCCGTCGTCCGGCAGCGTCTGCACGGTGAACATGTCGATCCCGCCCGCGGTGAGCGTGAGCGTGCGGGCGGCGTGGACCGGCCCGCCCGACTCGGTCTCGACCGTCAGCGCGTAGCTCCCCTTGAGACCGGACGGAGCCTCGGGGGTGACCTCGAGCGTCGTACCGCCCTTGACCGTGTACGTCTTGACGGTCGGCTCGCCGCCGTCGCTGCCCGCCGAGGCCGTCACCTTGACCTTGGCGGTCGCACCCGGGGCGGTCAGGGAGAGCACGGACCCCTTGGCACGGTTGTCGGCGACGCTCGCGCGGTCGCCCACCGCCGCGGTCGCCGGGATGAACGCGACCTCCTGCTCGGCACCGGTCCCGCGCACCACGCGCAGAGCGGCCACCACCGGTGTGCCGCTGCCGTCCGCGGGTGACAGCCGGATCGATCCGGGCTCGCCGCGCGTGACGTCCTTGAGGTCGACGCTCGCCGTCATCTGCGACTTGATGTGCAGGGTGTCGTTGCCGGCCGGCGCGAACGTCGCGTTCTTGCCCATGAGCTGGACCTTCACGTCGGCGTCGTCCTCGCCGGGCGCGAAGGCCACCAGGCGTACGGACGTGGCGTCGGCCGGGATACCGGGCATCACCAGGGTCTGCGCCGGATCGGCGGACGCGGCGAGCCAGTCACTGCCCACCTCGTCCTCGGCCGCGCTCACGACCGCTCCGACGCGTCCGGACCGGGTCGTGACGTGCACGGTGACGTTCTCGGCCTCCTCGCTGGTCAGCGTGGAGATCAGCATCGGGACGCTCGACCGCGCCGGGACCGTGATGCCCTCCGCGACATCGGACTTGAGAGCGCCCTCGGCGCCGTAGAGCTCGATGTCGGCGACGGCCGCGGTGTCGTCGGGGTTGGTCAGGTGGACGTAGTCCTGCCGCGCCGCCGTGGTGCTCGCGCCAGGGAACCAGAAGTCCGTGTCGGGCGCGGAGCAGCTCACGCCGAGGAGGCCGCGTGCACCGCCGGCGGCGGCCGTGGTGGTCTGCTGGGCGGCCCAGCCGGGGGCCAGCTTGCCGGTGGCGGTGCCGATGAGCGCGGGAGCGTCGGATTTGTCGGTATCGGCCGTGGACGGCTTGCCGGGGTCCTTGAGGGAGATGACGGGTTTGCCGTCGGTCGCCTTCTCCTTGTCGGCGTCCTTCTCCTTCTCCTCGTCGGACGAGGCGTCCTCGTCGGCGGGTGCGTCCTCGTCCACGGGGAGTGCCTCAGCGGGCTCCAGCTCGGCGGCACCGGCCTCTCCGCCGCTCTTCCCCGCCGGCGTGAAGGACGTGTACGTCGTCTCCGCCACGTCGGACGTGCTGGGGGCGGGGCACAGCAGGCTCGTGCGCTCCACAGGGAGCCGGGCCGCCGCCTTCGCCTCGGGCTCACCCGCGTCGCCGGGCGCGGTGAGCGCGGCGAAGCCGGTGACTGCGGCGAGGGCGACGGTGCCCGCGATGAGGGACAGGGGGGTGGACTTCACTCGGACTCGCCTCGCGATGCGTTGCCGTTGCTGCCGTTGCTGCCGTTGCTGCCGTTGCTGCCGTTGCCGGTCTGCCACGGGTCCTGGCCCGGTGCAGGGTTCTCGTCGGTCCCGCCGTACGGGGTGGAGTCGTCCGCCGCCGTGGAGTAGGGCTGCTGCTGGGGGTAGCCGTACGGGTCGTAGGCGCCCTGCTGCTGGTACGGGTCCTGCTGGTAGGACTCGGCCTGGTAGTACTGGCCGGCGTCCTGGCCGCCCTGGTACTGGCTGTAGTCGGCGCCCTGGTACTGCTGCTGGGCGTCCCACTCCCCGTAGCCGCTCTGCTGCGGGACCGCCGCGTACGAACCCGTGCCGTCCTGGTCCACAGGAACAGCCGCGTACGAACCCGTGCCGTCCTGGTCGCCCGGGGCCGCCGCGTACGGATCGGTGCTCTGCTGCGCCGGGATGTACTGCCCGTCGGCGGCCGGCGCGGCCTCGGCATAGGGAGCCTCCGCGTAGGGAGCCTCCGCGTATGCCGCGGCGGTACCGGCACCGGCTTCGGCTGCGGCTTCGTCCTCGCCCGCCGCCGTGGCTTCCGCCTGGGCAGCCGCGCGCAGCCTGCGCGCCCGGCGCCCCTCACCGGCGACCGGCTCGGCCGGGACGGCCTCGGTTTCCTCGGGCAGGTCGTCGTCGATCTCCCTGCGGCGGCCGGGCAGGGCCAGGACCACCAGGACGATGCCCAGCGCCACCTGCGTCCAGACCCATGCGGTGTGTGCGACGGGGGTGTCGTACGTGAGGTCGAGCGTCCCCCCGCCGGAGGGAAGTTCGAAGCCCTGGGCCCAGCCGTCCACGGTCTTCGGGGTCAGGGCGACCCCGTCCAGCGTGGCCTGCCAGCCGGGGTCGGCGGCGTCGGCGATCCTCAGCACCCGGCCGGAGCCGCCGTCGGGGATCTTGGTGTGCGCCTCGACGGGCAGCGACCCCACGGGGACGGGCTCGGCGCCCTCGCCGGAGGGGACGATGGTGAGGCGGGACGCCTGACGGTCGACGCGCCACAGGGCACTGCCGTCCAGCTGGCTGAGCCGGCTCAGACCCGGGGTCGAGTCCAGGACCCGGCTCATCTGCCGCGGGGCTCCGTCCCGTACGAGGACGTAGCGGATCGCGAAGCCGCTCAGCTGGCTGCCCTGGTCGGCGCCCGAGCCCGCGACCAGGTTGGCGACGACCTTGTCGAGGTGGGAGTTGCTGCCGCCCGCCTCGGTGAGCTCGGCGTCGCCGAGCCGCGCGCCGGAGCCGCGGACCAGGCTGTAGGAGACGGACGCCGGGGACGTGCCCCCGAGGATCAGGGTGCGCGGCTGGTCCCGGGTGGTGCTCTCCTCCGCGACGAAGGCGGGCACCTGCACGGGGTCGCGGCGCTCCAGCGGTCCCGTGGCGCCACCGATCATCCAGCTCACCGCGGCCAGGACCGGTGCGAGCCCGGCGGCCAGGGCGATCAGTGCGGCGACCGGCTGACGCCAGCCGAAGCTCAGCGCCGCCACGCGCACCCGGGCGCCGTCCGCGCCGAGCAGTGCGGCGGTGAGGAGCGCGACGCCGTAGACGAGGGTGGCGGGGCCGGCCCAGGTGGAGCCGTTGGAGATCCCCGCGAACACCAGGGAGACGAGCACGACCACCCAGGCCGTACGGATCGCGAACTGCCGCTCCCCGCGCAGCAGCGCGGCCAGCGCCGCGAGCACGATGCCCAGCAGCAGGATGCCGCCCGCGGCCTTGGGGCCGCCGGGGCTGATGCCGAGCAGGTCGAGGGCGGAGGCCGTGCCCGTGCCGATGTCGAGCCCGGCCTCCTTCAGGAAGCCGGACGGGTCGGCCAGCAGCGAGAGCGACCAGGGCGCGAGCACCAGGATCGGGGTGCCCACCGTGGCCAGGAAGCGCAGTCCGTACGCGGCGATGTCGCCCCGCCGCAGCACGAGCACCCCGATGCCGAGGACCAGCGCGAGCGGCCAGACGATCGGGGTGAAGGCCGTCGTGAAGGTGAGCAACAGGGTGTACGCCCAGGTGGCGCGCCAGCTGCCGCGCGCGGTGGAGCCGTCTCCGCGCAGCCCGTGCGCCGCGACGGCGGCGCGGGCGATCAGCGGCAGGAGGACGGCCAGGACGGCCGTGCCGAGGCGTCCGGTGGCCAGTGCTCCCGTCGCGGCGGGCAGGAAGGCGTACGCGATGCTCGCCCAGGCCCGCAGGAGACGGGACTCGATCAGCGGCCGGGAGGCGAAGTACGCGGTGAGCCCGGCGAGCGGGACCGAGCAGACGAGCAGGAGCGTGAGCGCGAAACCCGTGGAGCCGAGGAACAGCGCCGAGAGGGCGGCGATCACCGCGAGGTAGGGCGGCGCGGTCTGGGTTCCGCCGGTCCCCACGGGGTGCCAGCCGTCCGCGTAACGCGCCCACAGATCGGAGACGTCGGCCGGAGCGGGCAGCAGGGCGCCGCCGACGAGGGAGCCGCTGCCGAGGAGACCGCGGCAGGCGACCAGCGAGACGAGGAGGAGGAGCAGGAAGAGCACGGGCCCGGGCTTGCGGCCGACCCGCTTGAGCCGCGCGAACTGCTCGATCTCCAGGAAGTCCGCGTCGTCCCCGCCGGGCCCGGACTCGACCGCGCCGTGCCGGGAACCGCCGGAGTCGGCTTCGGTGCGGCTGCCGAAGTTGCCCGCGACCTGTTCGACAGTGGCCCGGACCGTGGCGCCGGGCGGCGGGAAGAGGGACCGCAGGTCGGCCGCTTCCACGGCCCCCTTGCCACGCGCGCGGCGCGCGGCGATGATCCGCCCGGGGCGCAGGAGGGTGCCGAAGAGTCCGGCGACCTCGTCGAGCGCCTGCCCGGGCACCTTGCCGACGAGATAGGCGAGGGTGCGCAGCAGGGTGCCGACGACGAGGCGGAGAAGCGCCCACGGCAGCTGCTTCCCACGGGCGTTGGCGAGCATCGTGTAGACGGCACCCGCCTTGTCGACGCGGTGCGGGCTCGCCACGGAGCGTCCGGCGCAGTCGATGGGGCGGCGTTCCCTCGCCGAGGCCTCGGCGTGCCGCAGCACGGCGTCGGGGGCGACGAGCACCCGGTGGCCGGCCATGTGCGCGCGCCAGCAGAGGTCGACGTCGTCACGCATCAGGGGGAGCCTGCGGTCGAAGCCGCCGAGCTCCTCCCAGACGTCCCGGCGCACGAGCATGCCCGCCGAGGAGACGGAGAGCACCGTACGGATCTGGTCGTGCTGGCCCTGGTCCTGTTCCCGGCGGTCCAGGCCGGTCCAGCGGCGTCCGCTGTTGGCGATGGAGACGCCGACCTCCAGGAGCTGCTTGCGGTCGTACCAGCCGCGCAGCTTGGGCCCGACGATCGCGGCGTGCTTGTCGTTCTCGACGACGCGCAGCATCTCGGCGAGCGCGTCCGGCTCGGGTGCGCTGTCGTCGTGCAGCAGCCAGAGCCACTGGACGGGTTCGCCGTGCGGGAGTTCGGGGAGGTCGTACGCGTCGTCGCGCCAGCTGCGGGTGACGGGGTCCCAGCCGCTGGGGCGCTTCAGGTACGGCAGGTCGTCGGGGGTGAGCACCCCGGCCGTGCGGACCGCCTCGTCGACGGCGGTGCCGAAGCTCGTACGCCGTGCGAGGTGCAGGACGCGCTCGCCTCCGAGCGCCTCCGTGACCAGGCGGGCGGAGTCGTCGGCGCTGCCGGTGTCGGCGGCGACGGCGTTCTGCACGGGGCGTTCCTGCCCGAGCAGTCCGGCCAGCACGCGGGGCAACCAGCGTGCGCCGTCGTGCGAGACGAGCACGGCGGTGACGACGTGCCGGGGGAACTCTGGGGCGGCGGCCTCGTTCGGCGCCGCCGAGTGGCTGTGCACGGACATCGGGGTAGGGGCCCTCCGGCCGGGTCCGGAGGGGGTCCCCCCCGGGGGCTGCATCGGTGTACACGCGCGCCCCGGCGGGGCGTTGGCGCGTCTCTCGGACGGGGCCCCACACTAACGGTACGGATGTGCGCCCCGCGCCGAGCGGTTGACCGGCGGGATCGGGGGCGGCCGGGAGGGGCCGGACACCGCGATGGCCCGGGGGCCGCACCCTGCGTACAGGGTGCGGCCCCCGGGCCATCGCGGTGCCGGCGTCCGGTCGCGCCGGGTGCGTCAGATCGCGGCCTTCTTCAGTCGTCGTCGCTCACGCTCGGAGAGGCCGCCCCAGATGCCGAAGCGTTCGTCGTTGTTGAGGGCGTACTCGAGGCATTCGGAGCGGACCTCGCAGGCGAGACAGACCTTCTTGGCCTCGCGGGTGGAGCCGCCCTTCTCAGGAAAGAAGGACTCGGGGTCGGTCTGGGCGCACAGCGCGCGCTCCTGCCAGCCGAGTTCCTCGTCCGCGTCCTCGACCAGCAGTTGCTGGAACAGCTCGGTCATGTGCGCCCCTCGTCTGTCTCTTGCGTCCCCGTGATGCGGCCGTTACCGATGCGGCCGAACGACACGAGTGAAATTACAAGTGTGTAGCTTCGGGCCAGTCAAGCGAAGATCTGCTATTGGCCGCGGTATTCACTCTGCGGAACCAAGCGTATACAGAAAGTGTTCAAATCACCAAAAATCTGACATATGCCGTGGGCCTCTCCCGCCGCACCCTCTCACCCAGTGAGACGACCTAGGCCGCCACAATGTTTCGATTTGATCACCGAAGCGACCAAGATCACAGCGGGGTCACGGGGCGTCAGCCGCGTTCGAGGGTGCGGTTGATGCGCCACCTTGCCTCTAGGAGGGGAGCTAAAACCTTTCTCCACCTCCCGCGACCGGATGGGGTGAAACATTGCCGCCAAATCGGGCATTGAGTTGACAGACCGCCCATGGAGCCGGTCTCCTTGACCGCATGCCAGCGACCGCAGCCTCGTACACGACCCGCATCCGTGGGTTCCGTACGGCTGTCCAGGCGCGCTGTTGCTGTTCCAGCTGTCACAGCTGTTGAAGCCGTAGAGCTCCAGCTCTGATCCAGCTCCTCTTCACCGCATCTCCGGTATCCCGCTCCACCGCATCTCCGGTCTTCCGCGACACCCCCACGTACGCGCATCCACATGCCGAGGAACCACCGCACCCATGAACAGCGACAGCGACCTCTCGATCGCCGGCGACATCCTCGATGTCCAGCACCTTCTGCGTCCTGCCCGCCCCCATCCCACCACCGTGGCCGAGTTCGTCGGACTCGCCCGCTCCATCGCGGCCGACCGCGACAGCTGGGCCCCGCTTGTCCGGTACGACACCACGACCCGCTGGTACCACCGGCTGCGCACGGGCCCGGGCTACGAGGTGTGGTTGCTGAGCTGGGTCCCCGGCCAGGGCAGCGGACGCCATGACCACGGGCCGTCCTCCGGCGTACTGACGGTCCTGGAGGGCGAGTTGACCGAGCACACCGCACGCGGCCCACTGACCCTGGGCGCCGGCGCGGAGCGCGTCTTCGCCCCGGGTTACGTCCACGAGGCCGTCAACGACTCCCTCGAACCCGCCGTCAGCCTGCACGTCTACTTCCCCGGCCTGACCGAGATGCCGATGCACTCGGCACAGTGCGCTCCGGCCGTCGCCAACTCCGTACCCGTCTGACAGCTCCACCAGGTCACCAAGCGAACAGCTGACCCGTCGCCCACCACCACCCCGACAAGGATCAGGCTTCGCCTGACAGTCCCACCCGTCGCCCACCACCACCCCGACAAGGATCAGGCTTCGCCTGACAGACTGTTGTGCATGCGCATTGTGGTTCTGGCCGGCGGTATCGGTGGTGCTCGTTTCCTGCGTGGCCTCAAACAGGCCGCTCCTGACGCGGACATCACGGTGATCGGCAACACCGGTGACGACATCCATCTGTTCGGGCTGAAGGTCTGCCCCGACCTGGACACCGTGATGTACACCCTCGGCGGTGGCATCGACGAGGAGCAGGGCTGGGGACGCAAGGACGAGAGCTTCCGGGTCAAGGAGGAGCTGGCGCGGTACGGCGTGGGGCCGGAGTGGTTCGGCCTCGGCGACCGTGACTTCGCCACCCACATCGTCCGGACGCAGATGCTCGGCGCCGGCTACCCGCTGAGCGCGGTCACGGAAGCGCTCTGCGCGCGTTGGAAGCCCGGGGTCCGGCTGATCCCGATGTCCGACGACCGCGTCGAGACGCACGTGGCCGTCGATGTCGACGGCGAGAGCAAGGCCGTCCACTTCCAGGAGTACTGGGTGAAGATGCGCGCCTCGGTGGCGGCACAGGCCGTCGTGCCGGTCGGCGCGGAACAGGCCAAGCCCGCCCCCGGAGTCCTGGAGGCCATCGCCGAGGCCGACGTCGTCCTCTTCCCGCCGTCGAACCCCGTGGTGTCGGTGGGCACCATCCTCGCCGTGCCCGGCATCCGGGAGGCGATCGCCGACGCGGGTGTCCCCGTGGTCGGGCTCTCCCCCATCGTCGGCGACGCGCCCGTGCGGGGCATGGCCGACAAGGTCCTGGCCGCGGTGGGCGTGGAGTCGACCGCCTCGGCCGTCGCCCGTCACTACGGTTCGGGTCTGCTCGACGGCTGGCTGGTCGACACCGTGGACGCCGGAGCGGTCGACGAGGTGGAGGCGGCGGGGATCCGCTGCCGCGCCGTTCCGCTGATGATGACGGACGTGGACGCCACCGCCGAGATGGCCCGGCAGGCCCTGGCGCTGGCAGAGGAGGTACGGGCATGAGCACGGGCACCAGCGGCGAGGCACCCTCGTACCGGGTGTGGGCCCTGCCCGGGATGCCCGAGGTCCGGGCGGGCGACGACCTCGCGAAGCTGATCGCCGCCACGGAGCCCGGCCTCGTGGACGGCGATGTCCTGCTGGTCACCTCGAAGATCGTCTCCAAGGCGGAGGGCAGGATCGTCGAGGCCGCCGACCGGGAGGCCGCGATCGACGCGGAGACGGTCAGGGTGGTCGCCCGGCGCGGGACGCTCAGGATCGTGGAGAACCGGCAGGGGCTCGTCATGGCCGCGGCCGGCGTGGACGCGTCCAACACCCCGGCCGGGACCGTGCTGCTGCTGCCCGAGGACCCGGACGCCTCGGCCCGGACCATCAGGGACGGCCTGCGGGACGCGCTCGGTGTGGAGGTCGGGGTCGTCGTCACGGACACCTTCGGCCGCCCTTGGCGCAACGGTCTGACCGACGTGGCGATCGGAGCGTCGGGGGTCAGGGTGCTGGACGACCTGAGGGGCGGCACCGACGGGTACGGCAATCCGCTGAGCGCCACGGTCGTGGCCACGGCCGACGAGCTGGCATCGGCCGGTGACCTGGTGAAGGGCAAGGCGGCAGGACTGCCGGTCGCGGTGGTGCGCGGCCTTCCCCACGTGGTGGCGGCGGGTCCCGCGTCGTCCGGTGAGGCGTACGACGACCAGGGCGCCCGGGCCATGGTGCGGGGCGCGGCCGACGACATGTTCCGGCTCGGCACGTCCGAGGCGGTGCGGGAGGCGCTCGGTCTCCGGCGCACGGTGCGGGAGTTCACGGACGAGCCGGTCGATCCGGGTGCCGTGCGGCGGGCCGTGGCCGCGGCCGTGACCGCCCCGGCCCCGCACCACACGACACCCTGGCGGTTCGTCCTGCTGGAGTCGGCGCAGGCGCGGACCCGGCTGCTCGACGCCATGCGTGACGCGTGGATCGCGGATCTGCGCCGGGACGGGCGCAGCGAGGAGTCGATCGCCAAGCGGGTGCGGCGGGGCGACGTCCTGCGCGACGCGCCGTACCTGGCCGTGCCGTGCCTGGTGATGGACGGCTCGCACTCCTACGGGGACGAGCGCAGGGACACGGCGGAGCGCGAGATGTTCGTGGTCGCGGCCGGTGCGGGTGTGCAGAACTTCCTGGTGGCGCTCGCGGGCGAGCGGCTCGGCTCCGCGTGGGTGTCCTCGACGATGTTCTGCCGGTCCGTGGTGCGCGAGGTGCTCGGCCTGCCGGACTCCTGGGATCCATTGGGCGCGGTGGCCGTGGGGCACCCGAAGGGGACTCCGCCCGCCCGGGCCCCGCGTGACGCGGAGGCGTTCATCGCGGTGCGGTGAGGCGGAAGGTCACAGCCGTGCGATGTCGCCCGGCGTCATACGGGGGGCCCGGCGCGCCGGGGTGTGGCCCGAGAGCAGGATCAGGCGGGTCGCCCGGTGGCGCTGGCCCTCGTACGGTTCGAGCAGCGTGAGCATCTCCTCGTCGCCGGCGTCGCGGTTGCCCGCGAGCGCGTGGCCGACGATGCCCGGCAGGTGGTAGTCGCCGACCGAGACCGCGTCCGCCGCGCCGTTGGAGCGCTGGAGGGTCTCCGCCGCGGTCCAGGGCCCGATGCCCGGAATGATCTGGAGCCTGGCCATCGCCTCGGGCAGCTCCATCGCGGCCGCCTCCTCCATGCGCCGGGCCACCCGGACCGCGCGCAGGACCGTGGCGGAGCGCTTGGCGTCGACGCCGGCGCGGTGCCACTCCCAGGAGGGGATCAGCGACCAGGTCCTCGCGTCCGGCATGACGTGGAGGCCGTACGCCCCGAAGGCCGCGTCGGCGGGGCCGGGGGCCGGGGTGCCGTAGGTGCGGACGAGCAGCCGCCAGGCGCGGTAGGCCTCGTCGGTGGTGACCTTCTGTTCCAGGATCGACGGGATCAGCGACTCCATGACCAGCCCGGTGCGCAGCAGGCGCAGACCGGGCCGCCGGCGCTGGGTCTCGGCGACCAGCCGGTGGCGCGGGCGGAAGGCCTCCGGCTCGTCGCCGGCGCCGAGGAGCGCGGGCAGGCCGTCCAGCAGCCACTGCGCGCCGGGGCCCCAGGCCGCCGCCGAGACCCGGCCGTCGGGGGCCGCGGAGACGCGCAGGGTGCCGGGACCCGCCGGGGTGCGGGTCGCCCGCCAGAAGGTCCCGTCGCGCAGGGCCCGGAAGCAGGGGTCGGCCGGGCCGCGCCGCAGCGGGCTCAGGACCAGCCGGAGGTCGAGCGGCCCGGGCGGTGTCCAGGTCCGGGTCGATGGCGGAGCGGACGCGTCCGCGACCGCGACCGCCGTCTGCTGTCGCGGCACGGCGGTGGTGCGGGGTACGAAGCGTCCTGCCACGGGAGGGGTCCTAGCTCGTCGGGGGTACCTGTCGAGGGTAAGGCCGACGAGGACCCTTCACTGGTCGGACGAGAAGCGGACCGAGGCGTCGGGCAGGCTCGCGCCGCACCAGATCCGGATTCCGTCACGCAGTTCGTTGTCGGCTCCGACGTGGGCGCCGTCACCGATCACCGCGCCCGTGAGGACCGTACGGCTGCCGATCCGGGCGCCCGCTCCGACCAGTGAGTCGGTGATCACCGCGCCCGGCTCGACGACGGCGCCGGCCAGCACGGTGGATCCCGTGATCCTCGCGCCCTCGCCGATCAGCGCCCCCTCGCCGACGACCGTGCCGCCGGTGAGCTTGGCGTCGGCGGCCACGGAGGCGGTGGGCAGGACGAGCCGGTCGCCGCAGCGGCCGGGGACCGCCGGGGAGGGCGCGCGGCCCAGGACCAGGTCGGCGGAGCCGCGTACGAACGCCTGGGGGGTGCCGAGGTCCAGCCAGTACGTCGAGTCGACCATGCCCTGGAGGTGGGCCCCGGACTCCAGGAGCCCGGGGAAGGTCTCGCGCTCGACGGAGACCGGCCGGCCCGCTGGGATCGTGTCGATGACCGACCTGCGGAAGACGTACGCCCCCGCGTTGATCTGGTCGGTGACTATCTCCTCGGGGGTCTGCGGCTTCTCCAGGAAGGCCGTCACCCTGCCCGTGGCGTCCGTCGGCACGAGACCGAAGGCCCGCGGGTCCTCCACCCTCGTGAGGTGCAGGGAGACATCCGCCCCGGACGTGGCGTGCGCCGCGACCAGGGCCCGGATGTCGAGACCGGTGAGGATGTCCCCGTTGAACACGATGACCGGTTCGTCCGGTGCCGAGGCCAGGCGCGACGCCACGTTCCGGATGGCCCCGCCGGTGCCGAGCGGCTCGCGCTCGGTGACGTACTCGATGGAGAGGCCGAGCGAGGAACCGTCACCGAAGTACGGTTCGAACACCTCCGCCAGGTAGGACGTCGCGAGCACGATGTGCTCCACCCCGGCCGCCCTGGCACGCGCCAGCTGGTGCGTGAGGAACGGCACCCCCGCGGCCGGGACCATCGGCTTCGGGGTGTGCACCGTGAGCGGACGCAGCCGGGTGCCCTTGCCACCGACCAGGAGGATCGCTTCTCTTGCCTCTGTCACAGCACCGTCTCTGCTTCCTGCTGGGGCCGGGCCTCGTATCGGCTGGCCAGTGTATGCAGACCGTTCGGGACCTCCCGGTCAGCGGCCCTGCAGCTTGGCCGAACTCGTCCGGGCCGTGCCGAGCTTCTTGTAGAGACGGATTCCAGGGCATTCGGTTGCGAATCCGTCGCGGTGCCCTGAGATGACGTTGAGTTTGGCCTTCGCGCCCTTCTTGTACTTGCCGCTGCCTCCGGAGACGAGCGTGACCTTGCCCTTGGGGTTGCGCCCGAACAGTCCGAGCTTCCAGGCCGTCAGCTTGGCGATGGCGGTGACCGCGGCGGCGGGCGGATTCTTCGAGCTGTACGTCCCGAGGACCGCGATGCCCATGCTGTTGGTGTTGAAACCGAGCGTGTGGGCCCCGAGAACCGCCTTCGACACGCCTCCGGCGCGCCCTTCGTAGATGTTTCCGCACTTGTCGACGGCGAAGTTGTAGCCGAAGTCGCGCCAGCCGCTGCTCTTGACGTGGTAGCGGTAGATACTGCGCAGGACCGAGGGCGCCTGGGCGCAGGTGTAGTTGTTGCCGGTGGCGCTGTGGTGGACGAAGGCGGCCTTGACGGTCGAGGTGTACGCGAAGGCGCGCTCGCGCAGACTCTCGTCGGCGCCCCAGCCCTTGCGCGTGACGATGCGCGGGCGGGGTCCCACGAACGGCTTGGCGCCCGCCCCGACGACCGCCTGTTCCTCCGACTCGGCCTTGCTCAGGGCGGAGATCTCGGTGGCGCCCAGCGGCGCGAGGTCGGCGTTGACGGCGGAGCTCTCGGCAGCGGCCAGGGTGAGGCCCGCGATCTCGGGCAGCGCGCCCGGCTGGACGGCCGGGGTGGCTCCCGCCGACGGGGCGACGGCGGTGACGGCGGTAGGGCTGCCCGTGGCCGGGGCACCTTCGGTGCCCGGCTGCTCCGGGTCCTCGCCCGGGTCGACGAGCTCCACCCGCAGTCCGGCGGGGAGTGCTCGGGCACCGGCGGTGTGCCTGGGTGCGGCGCTTTCGGACCGTACGCGTACGTCGACCCCGTCCGAATCGCCGACCCAGAGCGGGGCGGTGGAGCCTCGCACCTTGCCCGATTCGCGCTCCGCGCTGCCGGAGTCGGCGGCGTGGTCGGTGTTGTGGGTCTCCAGGGACTGCCAGCCGGACCAGCGGCCGGTGCCGGTCGCACGGGTGCGGACCTGGACGGTGCCGTGGAGTTCGGCGTCGGCGTCGTCCCAGACCACGCCGACGAGGGAGAAGCGGTGCGCGTCGCGACGGAGCAGCCCTTGTGCGGTGGCGGGGTTCGAGGACTCGGCGGGTTCGCCGGTGGCCCTCGGCGCGGTGCCGGTGAGGGCCCGCAAGGGCAGGGACTGGGTCGATCCGACGGGCTCGACGGGCTCGGCGGGGGACACCGCGGACGCCTGGGCGACCGGGGCCGTGGGGGCAGTGGCGGGGGCGGGCGCGGCGAGCGGAAGGGTGAGTGCCGTCGCGCAGGTGACGCCGATGGAAGTCGCAAGAAGTGCTCGCATGACGGAAATCCTTGACGCAGTCCGGCACAGCGGCGACTGGAGTACCCGCGGGTCAAGCTGACACACCGTCTGCCGAACCGGTGTATCGAACACCCGTCATGTCCTGTCGGGCGCGCGGCCCCCGCGTACCCTTGCGCGGATGAACGCCAGTGATCGCACCCCCGCCGACCTGCTGCGATCCGCGCTCGCCGCGGACCCGGCCCGCCCCCTCGTCACCTTCTACGACGACGCAACCGGAGAGCGCGTCGAACTGTCGGTGGCCACCTTCGCCAATTGGGTGGCGAAGACCGCCAACCTTCTCCAGGGCGACCTGGCCGCCGAGCCGGGCGACCGGCTCGCCCTGCTGCTTCCGGCCCATTGGCAGTCGGCCGTCTGGCTGCTCGCCTGCTCGTCGGTGGGTGTCGTCGCGGACGTGCAGGGCGATCCGGCATCGGCCGACCTGGTGGTCAGCGGCCCCGACAGCCTCGACCGCGCCCGCGCGTGCCGCGGTGAGCGTGTGGCGCTGGCGCTGCGTCCGATGGGAGGCCGCTTCCCGCAACCGCCCGAGGGGTTCGCGGACTACGCGGTGGAGGTGCCGGGCCAGGGTGACCGCTTCGCTCCGTACGCCCCGGTGGACCCGGCGGCGCCCGCGCTGGCCGTGGAGGGCACCGGACTGACGGCGGACCAGGTGGTCGCTCGGGCCCGCGAGGACGCGGCGGCGCTGGGGCTCGGCCCGGGGTCCAGGCTGCTGGCCGGGCTCGCCTGGGACACGTGGGAGGGGCTGTCCACGGGACTCCTCGCGCCGCTCGCCGCGGGCGGCTCCGTGGTCCTGTGCCGCCATCTGGACCAGCTGGACGCACAGGCGCTGGCCAAGCGCGTCGAGAGCGAGCGCATCACCGGCACCGCGGTATGACAAGCGCCCTGAGGGCCACTCGTCCGGCCCATGGCGGGCCGAGCCCCCGGGACTGAGCACCGGCGGCGGTACATGATCGGGCGGTACGGGGGCACCGACGAGAACGCCACCCGGATGCACAACCAAGCGTGAGGTTCAGCCGTCTACTTCTGCGACCGGCGGCCCATCGCGCCGCCGAACGTGAGGATGGACGCAGACGTGAGCGACAGCCCCGGCACCCCGGCCGACCCGGACCGCCCGGACAACGCGGACAGCTCGGCCGGGGACGGGCGGACGGAAGGGGCCCGGGAGACCGCGGGCGCCGCTCCGCAGGACGACGCGTCCCCCACCGCCGCCCGAACCACCGGAGAGGCCGGAGAGGCCGGAGACGGTACCTGGGGCGCGCGGCCCGAGCGGGCCCCGGGGGAGCACAGACGTCACTGGCTCCGCTGGACCGCCCTCGCCGCGTCCTTCCTCGTGCTGATCGCCGCCGGGGCCGGCTGGTGGCTGTACAAGAAGCTCGACGGGAACATCACGACCGACACGAGCGCCGCCGCCGAACTCAAGGCCTACGAGAAGGACCGACCGCTGCCGATCGCACGGGACGCGCAGAACATCCTGCTCATCGGCTCCGACACCCGGTCCGGGGACAACAGCGCCTACGGACGGGACGACGGCGGCAGCCAGCGTTCGGACACCACGATCCTGCTCCACCTCGCGGCCGACCGCAGGAGCGCCACGGCGGTCTCGATCCCGCGTGACCTGATGACCGCGATCCCCGCCTGCCACACGGCGAAGGGCAAGGCCACCAAGGAGCAGTTCGCCCAGTTCAACTGGGCCTTCGAGCTCGGCGGCACGGCCTGCACGATCCGCACGGTGGAGAAGATGACGGGCATTCGCGTCGACCACCACATGGTCATCGACTTCAGCGGCTTCAAGGACATGGTGGACGCCGTGGACGGCGTCGAGGTCTGCCTCAAGAAGCCTGTCGACGACGCCGACGCTCACCTCAAGCTCCCGGCGGGCCGTCAGAAGCTGGACGGCGAGGAGGCTCTCGGGTACGTACGGGCCCGCAAGTCGATCGGCAACGGCAGTGACACCGAGCGCATGGACCGCCAGCAGAAGTTCCTGGGGGCCCTCGTCAACAAGATGCAGAGCAACGGCGTCCTGCTGAACCCGACGCGGCTCTACCCGGTGCTGGACGCGGCGACGAAGTCGCTCACCACGGACCCCGGCCTCGACTCCTTGAGGGATCTGTACGACCTGGTGCGCGGGATGCGGAACGTCCCGACCGACAAGGTGCAGTTCCTGACCGTGCCCCGGCAGTCCTACCGCGCCGACGCGAACCGGGACGAGCTCGTGCAGCCGGCCGCGGACCAGCTGTTCACGGCGCTGCGCAAGGACGCACCCGTGGCGGTGGTTCCCCCCGACGAAATGAATTCCGGGGATTCACAGGCGGATCACAGCTCCGAGAAGGACTCGTCCGGTCAAAAGCCCGGTGATACGGGCGCGAGCCCCACGCCCGCTCCCACCTATTCGGGGTCGAATGCGGCCGAGGATCCGTGCGGCCCGTAAAACAATTCCCAAGCAGGAGTGGCAATCGGCGCGGAATAGGCGGAATGCCCGGTTGTAAGGAGCGTGGAATGTGTCACGCGCGCCCCCGGTGGGTGAATCGGGCGGATAGTGTGACGCGATCCGGTGCAGGCGGCGACCAGACCGCACACGGCCGGAGTGAGGAATCGAGCGCCGCGCCGGGGGAAACGCCTCGCGTGGCACCGACGGAGGACCCGGCAACCGTGGACGCGCACCGTCGTGGGCGGGCGGAGGAAACAGACCCCGCCGACCAGTGGGTGCTCGACCCGCGGACCGGTACTCACGAATTGCGACCGGACAACTCCGGAACAGAGTCACCGGGCCCTTTCGTCACATCGGGCCCCCGCATCGGCCCAGGTCACGAATCCCGGCACGCGCGCGGCCGAGGGCCGCGCCCTCGCGGACATCAGGGGCCTGCCGGCCGTCGCGCCGCGGCGGGGAGCGGACGGCGCCGAGGCACTCCAGGCGATGGTGCCGACCCCGGGGGCAGCCGGCACCGACGGGCTTCGCGCGACGGGGCCGAACGCGGGGGCGGACCTCCAGGGCGCAGGGGCGCCCGTCACGGGCGCGGGGAAGGCGCCGGAAGACATCCGGAAGGCAGACGCCGACAAGGCGGTACGCGCGAAGTGACGACCGTCGCCGCGCCACAACAGAATTCTGAGCAGTAGGGGGGTCCTGGTGGGACGGAGCAGCACACGCGGGGAGGGGACTCGGCCGCGCGGCCGGCACGACGGCGACGGCGTGGGCGACGCGGGCGGCCGGGTGGGGCGTGGCGGGCACGGCCGGCGGGAGCGGTCCGTGCCCGAGGAGAGCGGGCAGGGCCGGGGAGGGCCGAACCGCCGTACGCGGCGGGCCGCGAAAGGCGGTAAGCGGCGGGTACTGCGCTGGGTGGCCGTCGTCCTCGCCGTGCTGATACTCGGCACCGGCGGCGCCGGTTACGTCTACTACAAGCACCTCAACGGCAACATCAAGAAGGAGGATCTGACCCTCGGCGACAAGGACATGGCCGATCACAAGGCCAACGCCGCCGGTCAGACCCCGCTGAACATCCTGCTCATCGGCTCCGACGCCCGCGACTCCAAGGCCAACCAGAAGCTGGGCGGCGCCAAGGAGACCTTCGGCGGCACGCCGCTCGCCGACGTGCAGATGCTGCTCCACCTCTCCGCGGACCGCACCAACATCTCCGTGGTCAGCATGCCGCGCGACACCATGCTGAAGATGCCCAAGTGCACCGACCCCGACTCCGGCAAGGTGTACGAGGCCAGCACGCTCGACGTCCAGACCAACGAGAGCCTGGGCCGCGGCGGTCCGGGGTGCACGGTGGCCACCTGGTACGAGCTCACCGGCATCACCATCGACCACTTCATGATGATCGACTTCGCGGGCGTGGTCTCCATGGCCGACGCGGTCGGCGGCGTCCCGGTCTGTGTCGACGCGAACGTCTACTCGCACACCAGCGACGGCAAGGGTTCGGGGCTGAAGCTGGAGGAGGGCACCACCTCCGTCAAGGGCAAGCAGGCCCTCCAGTGGCTGCGTACGCGCTACGGCTTCGAGGACAACACGGACCTCGGCCGGACCAAGGCCCAGCACCAGTACCTGAACTCGATGGTCCGTGAGCTGCGCAAGGGCACCAAGCTCACCGACCCCGGGAAGCTGATGAACCTCGCCGAGGCCGCCACCAGCGCGCTGACGGTCGACAAGGGCCTCGACACCGTCAAGAAGCTGTACGACCTGGCCGAGGAGCTCAAGAAGGCCCCGACCGACCGCATCACGATGACGACCATGCCGAACGTCTACGGCACGGGCGAATACGCGGGCCGGGTCTACCCGAAGGCCGAGGAGGCCGAGCAGGTGTTCCGGATGATCCGTGAGGACATCCCGCTGGACGGCAAGGCCTCCAAGCGCAAGACGCCCGTCACCAAGGACACCGCGGCACCCGCCGCGGAGATCGCCGTCACCGTGCGCAACGCGACCGGCACCGATACCCTGGGCCCGGCCCGGGGCCGGGCGAACACGGTCAAGGATCTGCTCACGGAGGCCGGCTTCACCCGGGCCGCCGTCGACTCGCAGAACGTCGAGGGCGCCGCCAGGACCGGCATCCTCTACCCCAGCGCGGACATGGAGGGCGATGCGCAGGCGGTCGCCAAGGCGCTCGGCATCCCGGTCTCCCAGGTGAAGAAGTCGACGGACGCCTCGGGCATCGTGCTGGCCGTGGGAGCGGACTGGCGCGAGGACGGGGCCTACCCGGCCAAGGACGCCGAGGAGAAGACACCGACCTCCGCGAACCCGCTCAACGGTGCGAACGAGAAGGCGTGCATGCACGTCAACCCGTCCTTCACCTGGTGACCCACGTGTGAGAAGGGCCCCGCCGTCGCCGGCGGGGCCCTTCTTCCGCTTGTGTGGGGGGCCGTCAGGCCGTCTGCTCCTGGATGGCCGGGCGACGGCTGGCGATGACCTTCTTCGCGAGCGAGCGGGGGCTGGTCAGGAAGCCGTATCCCCAGGACATGTGCATGGTGGCCAGGGCCACCGGGATCTGGACCCTGGCCTTCAGCGGCAGGCCCTTCCCGGCGGGGAGCGACCCGGCGACGATGGCCGCGACGTATCCGGCCGGCACGACGAAGGCCCACGGGGTGACGGCGGCGCCGACGACGATGCCCGCGGCTATGGCGCAGACGGCGGTCGGCGGGGCGAGGTAGCGCAGGTTGATCGAGCCGGAGTGGTAGCGGGCCACGACGTGGCGCCAGCGGCCGTAGTCCTTGTACTGCTTGGCGAGCGCGCGCACGCTGGGCCGCGGGCGGTACTGGACCTTCAGCTCGGGTGAGAACCAGATCAGGCCGCCCGCCTCCCGGATGCGGAAGTTCAGCTCCCAGTCCTGGGCGCGGATGAACTCCACGTTGTAGCCGTCCGCCCGCTCCAGGGCCTCGCGGCGGAAGACCCCCAGGAACACGGTCTCGGCCGGCCCTGCCTCGCCGCCTGTGTGGAAGGCCGCGTTGCCGACACCGATCTTCGACGTCATCGCGGCGGCGACGGCGTCCTCCCAGGCGTTCTCGCCCTCGGCGTTCATGATGCCGCCGACGTTCTGCGCGCCGGTCTCCTCCAGCAGCCGCACCGCCGTCGCGATGTAGTTGGGCGAGAGCATGCCGTGGCCGTCCACCCGTACCACGATCGGGTGACGGGAGGCCTTGATCGCGGCGTTGAGCGCGGCGGGGGTGCGGCCGGTCGGGTTGGGGACGGTGTGGACCCGGGAGTCCTCCCGGACCAGCTCGGCCGCGATCTCGTCCGTACGGTCGTCCGAGGGGCCGAGGGCGATCACGATCTCCATCTCGCCGGCGTACTCCTGCTCCAGGATGTGCCGGACCGAGTTCCTGAGATGGCGTTCCTCGTTGAGCACCGGCATGATCACGGAGACGGCGGGGTACTGCGCGGCAGACATGTGGTCCTCGGGGGTCCTCGGGGGTGCCGGGGGTCCGGGGGTTTCCGCACCCCAGGAGGCGGCGTGATTCGGCCGCCACGTTACCGCGAACGAGGGACAGCGGCGCGCGCCGCCGGGTCTCCTCCCGGTCCACAGATCGTATGGGCCTACCGTGCGAAAGTCCCACTCGCACCGCGGAGGTGTCCCTCGTGCCCACGCCGCCCCGATCGCCCCGTCCACCGCACCCCCGCACCGCTCCCCCGCAGCGCAGGACTCCCCGGCAGTCCGGAGGCCGCACCGCGCGGCGGAACCGGGCCGGCGGACGGAAGACGCCGCCCCGGTGGGGTATGCGGGTCGCCACCGGGCTGTCCGTGCTGGTGCTCGGCGCGGGCGGGATCGGCCATGCCGTCGTGAGCGGCCTGGAGACCGGCATCGACCGGGTCGATCCGTTCAAGGACATGAAGAACCGGCCGCAAGGCGGCCACGGGATGAATCTCCTGCTCGTCGGCACCGACGGCCGCGACAGGATCACCAAGGCGGAGAAGAAGAAGTACAGACTGGGCGGCGCCCCCTGCCACTGCACCGACACCCTGATGCTCGTCCACCTCTCGGCCGACAAACAGCGGGCCAGCGTCATCAGCCTGCCGCGCGACAGCTACGCCGAGCTCCCGGGACACACGGACGCCACCACCGGCAAGGAGCACTCCCCCCACCCGGTGAAGCTGAACGCCGCCTACGCCGAGGGCGGGCCCCAGCTCACGGTGCGGACCGTGGAACAGATGACGAGCATCAAGATCGACCACTATCTGGAGATCGACTTCACCAGCTTCATGAAGACGGTCGACACCCTCGGCGGGGTCGAGATCTGTACCGCGAAGCCGCTCAAGGACGCGTACACCGGCCTGGACCTGGCGCCCGGAACCCACAAGCTGGACGGCGGGCAGTCCCTGCAGTACGTGCGCTCCAGGCATCTCGACGGAGCCGCCGACCTGGGCCGGATGCAGCGCCAGCAGAGGTTCATGGCCGCGCTGATCAAGCAGACGACCAGCAGCGGCGTGCTGATGAACCCGGTGAAGTTCCAGCAGGTCACGGCGACGATGCTGGAATCCGTACGCGCCGACAAGGGCTTCGGTACGGAGCAGATGCTGGAGCTCGGCAAGGCCATGCGCGGTTTCACTCCGGCCTCCTCCGAATTCGCCTCCGTGCCGCTGGAGGAGGAGGGGTACCAGGTCGAGGGCATCGGCGCCACGGTGAAGTGGGACGTGAAGAAGTCGAAGAAGCTGTTCCAGGCCCTGCGCGAGGACCGGCCGCTCGCCCCGCACCTGCCGAAGGAGCCCAAGGCGAAGCTCGTCGACGTGGCCCCGCAGCAGATCCGGGTCCAGGTCTACAACGGGACCCCGAAGGACGGTCTCGGCCAGGACGTCGACGCGGCCCTGCGCGCCACCGGCTTCGACACCACCCGCGCTCCGCTGAACGGCGGGCCGAGCGATCTGACCCGGACGGTGGTCAGGTACGACCCGCGCTGGGACAGGTCGGCGAAGTCCCTGGCCGCGGCGCTGCCCGGCTGTGAGCTCCTGGCGGTGAAGGGGCAGGGCGGCACGATGAAGGTCGTCGCGGGCTCCGACTTCAAGAAAGTGCAACGGGTCAAGGCCGAGAACTCGCAGCGCGGCGAGTTCGGCACGGTCACCGGGGACCAGGTGGTCTGCCCGTGACGCCCGCGGGCCGGGCAGTCCCGGCCCGCGGCGGCACCGGACCGGCCGGCGCCCGCTCCGGCAGCCGGCCGCCCGCCTGGCGGAGCGCCTCGGTGTCAGCCCCGCCACCGAGAGGCCACGGGGCTTTCCGGACGAGATGCCCTAGTCGTCGATGCCTTCCGCGGCCCGCCGCTCGCGCAGCTCCTTGATCGCGCGGCGCCGGGCGAGGCGGTGCGTACGGCGGATCTGCGCCTCCTGGTAGCGCCGCTTGTCGCGCTCCGTCTCCGGGACGACCTCCGGCACGCGGCGCGGCTTGCCCTCCTCGTCGACCGCCGCGAACACGAGGTACGCGCTGCCGACCTGCTGGGCGGGGGTGGACTCGTTCCACCGCTCGGCCATGACCCGGACGCCGACCTCCATCGAGGAGCGGCCCGTCCAGTTCACCTGGGCCCGGACGTGAACAAGGTCACCGACGCGGACCGGTTCCAGGAAGACCATCTCGTCCATCGACGCCGTCACGGCCGGACCGCCGGAGTGCCGGCCGGCGACCGCTCCCGCCGCGTCGTCGACGAGTTTCATGATCACGCCGCCGTGCACGGTACCCAGGAGGTTGGTGTCGTGGCTGGTCATGATGTGGCTGAGGGTGGTCCGGGAAGCCGAGGTCGGCTTGACCGGAACATCGCCCTCCGGCGGCTGGGGCTGATCTGTCATGCCGTCCACCTTATGCGGGGGCTTGCACCGGGTTGCTTTGCATCAGCTTCGCAACAGCCGTGACCCGATCTCCCGTACACCCTGTAAGAGCCACAGGCCGAGACGGCACACTGGTCCGCATGAGCGATTGGCCCGAAGGACGGAACGGCGGACCCGGCGAGCGCTACGGGCGGGGCAGTGCCAGCCCCCAGCCCGAGAGCGCCCGTGCCATGCCGCACGTCCGGCGACGCCCCACGCCGCCGCAGGCCCCGCCGCGCATCCCCCCGCAGCCTGGACAGGGATACGACGACGGAGCCGGCTACGACAGCGGTTACAACACGGGCCAGGTCTACGGCGGCGGACAGCGCGGCGGCGGTCACGGGGGCGGCCGTGGCGGCGACAGCGGATACGTCCAGCCCCGCCCGGCGCCCAACTGGGGCCGACGCCTCAAGGTCGGCGCCCTGACGCTGGTCGTGGTGGTGCTCGCCGTCTCCATCGGCACGTACTTCTGGGCCGACGGCAAGCTCAAGCGTGATGTGGACCTCTCCAAGGTCATCGACCGCCCCTCCGAGGGCGACGGCACGAACTACCTCATCGTCGGCTCCGACAGCCGCGAGGGCATGACGGCCGAGGACAAGAAGAAGCTGCACACGGGCTCCGCCGAGGGCAAGCGCACCGACTCGATGATGATCCTGCACGACGGCTCCAACGGCCCGACGCTGATCTCCCTGCCCCGCGACTCGAACGTCGAGATCCCCACCTTCATCGGTTCGGAGTCCGGCAAGACCTTCAAGGGCACGGGCCGCCAGGTGAAGCTGAACGCCGCGTACGCGGAGGACGGCCCCGAGCTGCTGGTCCGCACGGTCGAGTTCAACACCGGGCTGCGCATCGACCACTACGTCGAGATCGGCTTCGGCGGCTTCGCCAAGATCGTGGACGCGATCGGCGGCGTCGAGCTGGACATCCCCAAGGCATTCAAGGACAAGAAGTCCGGTGCCGACTTCCAGGCCGGCAAGCAGACGCTGAACGGCGAGCAGTCCCTCGCCTTCGTCCGCACCCGCTACGCCTTCGCGGGCAGCGACCTGGACCGCACGAAGAACCAGCAGAAGTTCCTGGCGGCCCTGGCCTCCCAGACGGCGACCCCGTCCACGATCCTCAACCCGTTCAAGCTCTACCCGACGATGGGCGCCGGCCTGGACACGCTGATCGTCGACAAGGACATGTCGCTCTGGTCGCTCGGCAACATGTTCTTCGCGATGAAGGGCGTCACGGGCGGCGAGGGTACGTCGATGAACATCCCGCTCTCCGGGCAGAGCGTGAACGGCAACCTGGTCTGGGACAAGGACAAGGTCAAGCAGCTCGTGGAGCAGCTGAAGAACGACGAGAAGGTCACCGTCAAGGGCAGCTGAGCGCGGCACGGCGGCCGGAAGCGGCCGGCGCTGACGACCCCACGGAGGCGTCAGAAGTCGCCTGATCCGCATCCGCCAACAGCCCCCGGCGTCACGCCGGGGGCTGTGTTGTTTGTGCAGGTCAGTGGCTGTTCTCAGCCCGGCATCTGCCCAGGATTCCCCCGGCATGACGCCCAGGAACGGCCCTGGACGGGCCGCAGCGGGCAGAAAGCCAAGGGTGTCCCTCGGAGCCTTCGAAACAGCTTCTGACCCGCAAAAACCTGCTAGGGAAGGTTCCTCGCCATGACGATGCGCTGAACTTGATTCGTGCCCTCGTAAATCTGAGTGATCTTGGCGTCACGCATCATGCGCTCGACAGGGTAGTCACGGGTGTAGCCGTAGCCGCCGAGCAGCTGGACCGCGTCCGTGGTGACCTCCATCGCGACGTCGGAGGCGAAGCACTTGGCCGCGGCGCCGAAGAAGGTCAGGTCGCCGTCGAGGCGCTCGGACCTGGCCGCCGCCGCGTAGGTGAGCTGGCGGGCCGCCTCCAGCTTCATGGCCATGTCGGCGAGCATGAACTGGACGCCCTGGAAGTCGCCGATCGGCTTGCCGAACTGCTTGCGCTCCTGGACGTAACCCTTGGCGTAGTCCAGGGCGCCCTGAGCGATGCCGAGGGCCTGGGCCGCGATCGTGATGCGGGTGTGGTCCAGGGTCTTCATCGCCGTGGCGAAGCCAGTGCCCTCCTCGCCGATCATGCGGTCGGCGGGGATGCGGACGTTGTCGAAGTAGATCTCGCGCGTCGGGGAGCCCTTGATGCCGAGCTTCTTCTCCGGGGCACCGAAGGAGACGCCCTCGTCGGACTTCTCCACGACGAACGCCGAGATGCCCTTCGAGCGCTTCTCCGGGTCGGTCACGGCCATGACCGTGTAGTACTCGGACACCCCCGCGTTGGTGATCCAGCGCTTGACCCCGTTGAGGACCCAGAAGTCACCGTCGCGGACGGCCTTGGTCTTCATGCCGGCCGCGTCGGAACCGGCGTCGGGCTCGGAGAGGGCGTACGAGAACATCGCGTCGCCCTTGGCGAGCGGACCGAGGTACTTCTTCTTCAGAGCCTCGGAGCCGGAGAGGATCACCGGAAGCGAGCCCAGCTTGTTCACGGCCGGGATCAGGGAGGAGGAGGCGCAGACGCGGGCCACCTCCTCGATCACGATCACGGTGGCGAGCGCGTCGGCGCCCGCGCCGCCGTACTCCTCCGGAACGTGGACCGCGTGCAGGTCGGAGGCGACCAGTGCGTCGAGCGCCTCCTGCGGGAAGCGCGCCTCCTCGTCGACCGCGGCGGCGAACGGGGCGATCTTCGCCTCGGCGAGCGAACGGATCGTCTCGCGGAGCATGTCGTGCTCCTCGGCCGGACGGTACAGGTCGAAATCGGTCGAACCCGCCAAGACGTTCACTCCCCAAGGATGCTAACTACCGTTAAGTAACCTAATTTTAGTGGCCCGGACTCACGAAGGCATACGGGCGGGGCACGTGACCTTGCCGACAGCCCGTGGACCACGGGCGCGAGAGTCCCGGAAAGGCCTGGTGACCGGCCTCCCGGGCGGGTGTGGGACGGCCGGAAATCCGGCGTCGGAGGGCCCGGATATGCTCGGCTCCGCACGTCGTCCGCCTCGTTCAGGAGCACCTATGGCCCTCAAGATCACCGTGATCGGCACCGGCTACCTCGGCGCCACCCATGCAGCGGCCATGGCGGAGCTCGGCTTCGAGGTCCTCGGACTGGATGTCGTGCCCGAGAAGATCGAGATGCTCTCGGCGGGCAAGGTGCCGATGTACGAGCCGGGGCTGGAAGAGCTCCTGCGCAAGCATGTCGCGGGCATCGAGGGGTCCACCGGCCGGCTGCGGTTCACCACCTCCTGGGAGGAGGTGGGCGACTTCGGCGACGTGCACTTCGTCTGCGTGAACACCCCCCAGAAGCACGGCGAGTACGCCTGCGACATGAGCTATGTGGACAGCGCCTTCGAGTCGCTGGCCCCGCAGCTGACGCGCCCCGCACTGGTGGTCGGCAAGTCCACCGTGCCGGTGGGCTCGGCCGCGCGGCTCGCGGACCGGCTCGCGGAGCTGGCCCCGGCGGGCGCCGACGCGGAACTCGCCTGGAACCCGGAGTTCCTGCGCGAGGGTTTCGCCGTGAACGACACCCTGCACCCCGACCGGCTCGTGGTCGGCGTACGCAGCGAGCGCGCCGAGAAGCTGCTGCGCGAGGTGTACGCGGGCCCGATCGGCGAGGGGTCGCCGTTCGTGGTGACCGACTTCCCGACGGCGGAGCTGGTGAAGACGTCGGCCAACTCCTTCCTCGCCACCAAGATCTCGTTCATCAACGCGATGGCGGAGGTCTGCGAGGCCGCCGACGGTGACGTGGTGAAGCTGGCGGAGGCGCTGGGCCACGACGAGCGGATCGGCAAGAAGTTCCTGCGGGCCGGGGTCGGGTTCGGCGGCGGCTGCCTGCCGAAGGACATCCGGGCGTTCATGGCGCGGGCCGGCGAGCTGGGCGCGGACCAGGCGCTGACCTTCCTGCGCGAGGTCGACTCGATCAACATGCGGCGCCGCGGTCACATGGTCGAGCTGGCGCGCGAAGCAGTCGGCGGTGACTCCTTCCTGGGCAAGCGCGTGGCGGTGCTGGGCGCGACGTTCAAGCCGGACTCGGACGACGTACGCGACTCCCCGGCCCTGAACGTGGCGGGGCAGATCCACCTCCAGGGCGGCCAGGTCACCGTCTTCGACCCGAAGGGCATGGACAACGCCCGCCGCCTCTTCCCGACGCTGGGCTACGCGGACACGGCGCTGGACGCGGTGCGCGGTGCGGACGTGGTGCTGCACCTGACGGAGTGGCGGGAGTTCCGCGAGCTGGACGTGGTCTCGCTCGGCGAGGCCGTGGGCAGGCGGATCATCCTGGACGGGCGCAACGCCCTGGACCCGCTGGTGTGGCGTGAGGCCGGGTGGACGTACCGCGCGATGGGCCGCCCGAAGGCCTGACCTCCCGGCCCACGGCCCGGCACCGCCTCAGCCCTGCTCCGCGTCCCGCCGGGCACGGTAGGCACGCATCTTGGCACGGGCCCCGCACACCGACATCGAGCACCAGCGGCGACGCCCCGCAGGGCTGCGGTCGTAGTAGGCCCAGCGGCAGTCCTCGGCCTCGCACGCCTTGAGCCGCGCCCAGCTGCCGTCCGCCGTGGCCTGCGCGATCGCCGCGGCGACCCGGTCCGTCAGCCCGGCGGGCTCAGCGAGGGGCCGCAGCGCCGCGGCACCGGCGGCGTCCACCGTGACCCTGAGCGGTGCGGCGGCGAGGAGCCCGTCGAGCGCGGGCACCGGAGAGCCTTCCTGGCGGTGCCCGGCATGCGCGAGGCAGACGGCGCGCAGCGCCTCGCGCAGGAGCAGCGCGCCGGGCACGTCCGCCTCGGCCAGACCGAACGCCGCCCGCCCCTCCTCCGTACCGAGGGCATCCGCGCCGGTCTCGAAGTCCAGCGTGTTGACCAGGCTCTCGACCAGGGCGAGTCCGCCCGGGGCAGCCGCCTTCTCATTCATGGTTGCGAGGTTACCGGCTATGCGGGAGCATGCAGTAACGGTTACCGCCTGAGAGCCTCAACGGGTAACCGTGGGGGTGATGGCGGTGTGCCGAGCCCTCTCGCTGTTCCGATCGGAAGAGGAGACGTCATGACCGTCGCCGCACTGGGCACCGTCGTCCTGGACTGCCCCGACCCCGCCGCCCTGGCCGCTTTCTACGCCCAGGTGCTCGGCGGGGAGCCCGAGCACGACGGCGAGCGCTGGGTCGACCTGCGGACGGAGGACGGGGCGAAGCTGGCCTTCCAGGCCGCGCCCGGTCACGTCGCGCCGCAGTGGCCGCAGGCCGAGGGCTCGCAGCAGTTCCATCTGGATCTGACGGTGGAGGACCTGGACGCGGCGGAGCGGGAGGTGCTGAAGCTGGGGGCGACGCTCCTGGAGGCGGGTCCCCCCACGCGCTCATGGCGCGTGTACGCCGACCCGGCAGGGCACCCGTTCTGTCTCTGCGCCTGCTAGGAACCGGAGGACGGCGGGCCGGCAGGGGCTGTGTCAGCCCCTGCCGGCCCGCCGTCGTCCGGTGTGTCGCCGTGTGTCGCGAAGGAGTCAGTGCGCCGGGCCGTCCAGCTCCTCGATCGTCGCGTGCGACGGGCCGACGCGCACACTCAGGTCGCGGGCCACCGCTTCCGCCTCACGCAGGACCCGGACCGCGTTCTGCCAGGTCAGCTTGGCCACGTCGCTCTCCGACCAGCCACGCGTCAGCAGCTCGGCGATCAGATACGGGTAGCCCGAGACGTCCTCCAGCTCCAGCGGGAGGAACGCCGTGCCGTCGTAGTCACCGCCGATGCCGATGTGATCGATCCCCGCGATCTCACGCATGTGGTCGAGATGGTCGGCGATCGTCGCCACGGTGGCCATCGGGCGCGGGTTGAGCGCCTCGAAGTCCGCGTGGATCCGCATGGCGGCCGGCGTGGTGTCCAGGTGGTGCAGCCCGTGCTCCCGCATGTTGCGGTCGGCGGCGAGCGTCCACTCGACGGCGGCGGGCAGGACGAACTTGGGGACGAACGTCGCCATGGCCACTCCCCCGTTGGCCGCGAGCATCCGCAGCACGTCGTCGGGGATGTTGCGCGGGTGGTCGCAGACCGCCCGCGCGGAGGAGTGCGAGAAGATCACCGGCGCCACGGAGGTGGCGAGCGCGTCGCGCATGGTGGTGGCCGCCACGTGGGAGAGGTCGACCAGCATGCCGATGCGGTTCATCTCGCGTACGACCTCGCGGCCGAACTCCGACAGCCCTCCGACGCGCGGGGAGTCGGTCGCCGAGTCCGCCCAGTCGGTGTTGTCGTTGTGGGTGAGCGTCATGTAGCGGACGCCGAGGGTGTGCAGGGCGCGCAGGGTGCCCAGCGAGTTGTTGATGGAGTGACCGCCCTCGGCCCCCATCAGGGAGGCGATCCGGCCTTCGGCGCGGGCCTTCTCCATGTCGTCGGCCGTGAGCGCGCGCCGCAGGTCGTCCGGATAGCGCTCCAGCATCTCGGCGACCACGTCGATCTGCTCCAGCGTGGCACTCACCGCGTCGTCGCCGGCCAGATGCGGCGGGACGTAGACGGACCAGAACTGCGCGCCCACACCGCCGGCCCGCAGCCGCGGGATGTCGGTGTGCAGGGATCCGGTCTGGTCCCGGGCGATGTCGCGTGCGTCCAGGTCGTATCCGACCTGCTCGCGCAGGGCCCAGGGGAGGTCGTTGTGACCGTCGACGACGGGGTGGCCGGCGAGGAGCAGCCGGGCGCGGTCCAGGTTGTCGCTCACCGGTGGCCTACTTCCCGAAGCCGAAGGAGTCCGCGCCCTGGGTCTTGGCGCGCAGCCGCTTGCCCTTCTCCGTCGCCTGGTCGTTGAGCTCCTGCTGGAACTCCTTCATCCGCTCCAGCAGAGCGCTGTCGTGGACGGCGAGGATGCGGGCGGCGAGCAGCCCCGCGTTACGGGCTCCGCCGACCGAGACGGTGGCGACGGGGACCCCGGCCGGCATCTGGACGATGGACAGCAGGCTGTCCATGCCGTCGAGGTACTTCAGCGGCACCGGTACGCCGATCACCGGCAGCGGGGTGACCGAGGCCAGCATCCCCGGGAGGTGCGCGGCTCCCCCCGCGCCCGCGATGACGGCCTTGAGGCCGCGGTCCGCGGCCCGCTCGCCGTAGGCGATCATCTCGCGCGGCATGCGGTGCGCGGAGACGACGTCGACCTCGTAGGGGATCTCGAACTCGTCGAGGGCCTTGGCCGCCGCTTCCATCACGGGCCAGTCGGAGTCCGAGCCCATCACGATGCCGACGACGGGGGCGGAGCCTTGTGCGGTCATTCGGTGATCGTTCCTCGCAGGTAGTCGGCCGCGTGCCGGGCGCGCTCCCGCACGTCCGCCAGGTCGTCGCCGTAGGTGTTGACGTGGCCGACCTTGCGGCCGGGCTTCACGTCCTTGCCGTACATGTGGATCTTGAGCTGCGGGTCGCGGGCCATGCAGTGCAGATACGCCTGGTACATGTCCGGGTAGTCGCCGCCGAGGACGTTGCACATGACCGTCCAGGGCGCGCGGGGACGCGGATCGCCGAGCGGGAGGTCCAGGACGGCCCGCACGTGGTTGGCGAACTGGGAGGTGACGGCGCCGTCCTGGGTCCAGTGCCCGGAGTTGTGGGGGCGCATCGCGAGCTCGTTGACGAGGATGCCGGGCTTCCCGTCGGGTCCCCGCGTCTCGAAGAGCTCGACCGCGAGGTGTCCCACCACGCCCAGCTCGTCGGCTATCCGCAGGGCGAGCTGCTGGGCCTCGCCGGCGAGGCGTTCGTCCAGGTCCGGTGCCGGGGCGATGACGGTGTCGCAGACCCCGCCGACCTGGATGGACTCGACGACCGGGTAGGCGACGGCCTGGCCGTGCGGCGAACGGACGATGTTGGCCGCCAGCTCCCGCGTGAAGTCGACCTTCTCCTCGGCGAGGACGGCGACACCGGCCCGGAAGGGCTCGGCGGCGTCCGCCTCGGAGCGGACCACCCACACGCCCTTGCCGTCGTACCCTCCCCGGACCGTCTTCAGGATGACGGGGAAGCCGCCCACCTCCTCGGCGAAGGCGGCGGCGTCCGCCGGGTCCGCGACGATGCGGTGGCGGGGGCAGGGCGCGCCGATCTCCGTGAGCTTGGCGCGCATCACCCCCTTGTCCTGGGCGTGCACGAGAGCGTCGGGGCCGGGGCGGACGGGAATCCCGTCGGCCTCCAGGGCCCGCAGGTGCTCGGTCGGCACGTGCTCGTGGTCGAAGGTGATCACGTCGCAGCCGCGGGCGAAGGCCCGTAGCGTCTCCAGGTCGCGGTAGTCGCCGACGACGACCTCACCGACCACCTGGGCGGCCGAATCCTGGGGAGTGTCACTGAGGAGCTTGAATTTCAGGCCGAGGGGGATACCCGCCTCGTGGGTCATTCGGGCGAGCTGACCGCCACCGACCATGCCGACTACAGGAAACGTCACCACTCCAGGGTATCGGGCGGCCGGGAGCTCCCCTCACCCTCTCCGGGGCGCCTCCGCCCCGGGGCGGAGGCGCCCCGCTCATACGGGCCCGTCGGCTCACGGGGCATCACACGGGAGGGCTGGTTAGCATGGCCGGGTTGACGAAACCGACCGGACGGGGCTGAGCGATCACCATGAGCGAACGGGGCGCACTGCGGACCCGGCTTGATCTGCTGGCCCGGGAGGTCGCCAAGTTCGGCGCGGTCGGCGCCCTCGGGCTGGTCGTCAACATCGTCGTGTCCAACCTGATCTGGCGTACCACGGACATCCCGGTGGTGCGGGCCGGGCTGATGGGGACCGTCGTCGCCATCCTCTTCAACTACGTCGGATTCCGTTACTGGACCTACCGGGACCGCGACAAGAGCGGCCGGACCCGGGAGCTGATGCTGTTCCTGCTGTTCAGCGCCGTCGGAGCGGTGATCGAGACGGGCGTCCTCTATCTGGCGACGTACGGCTTCGGATGGAACAGCCCGGTGCAGAGCAACGTCTTCAAGATCCTCGGCATCGGGATCGCCACCCTGTTCCGCTTCTGGTCCTACCGCACCTGGGTGTTCCGGGCCCTCCCCGCCAAGGAGGCCGTGCTCAGCGCGGAACGGTTTCTGGAGCAGCGGCGGTCGGCCGAAGAGGTGACTCCGGGCCCTGTGCCCCGCTGACCCCGCGTCCGCCGGGCGTACGGCGTATCAGCGCACCGGGCGTGCGGAGTCCTTGCGGCTCGGTGCGACCCGGCTGAGGAAGAGGGCGAAGACCGGGGGCTGCTGCTGGAGCAGTTCGAGCCGGCCCCCGTCGGCCTCGGCGAGGTCCCGGGCCACGGCGAGGCCGATGCCGGTGGAGTTGCGGCCGCTGATGGTCCGCTCGAAGATCCGCGCCCCCAGGTCGGCGGGAACACCGGGCCCCTCGTCCGTGACCTCGACGACGACCTGGTTGCCGGTCACGCGGGTGCGCAGCGCCACCGTGCCGCCTCCGTGCATCAGTGAGTTCTCGATCAGCGCGGCGAGTACCTGTGCGACGGCGCCCGGGGTGCCGACGGCCTCCAGTCCGTTCTTCCCCGAGCAGACGACGGCGCGGCCGGCGCTGCGGTAGGCCGGACGCCACTCCTCGATCTGCTGCTTGACGACCTCGTCGAGGTCGAAGACGACGGCGGACCCGGTGCGCGGGTCGCGGGAGTTCGTCAGCAGCCGCTGCACGACGTCCGTGAGGCGCTCGACCTGGGTGAGCGCGATGTTCGCCTCCTCCTTCACCGTGTCCGGGTCGTCGGTGACGGAGATCTCCTCGATGCGCATGGAGAGCGCGGTGAGCGGCGTACGGAGCTGGTGCGAGGCGTCCGCGGCGAGACGCCGTTCGGCGGTCAGCATCCGGGCGATGCGCTCGGCGGAGGAGTCCAGGACGTCGGCGACGCGGTCCAGCTCGGCCACCCCGTACCGCTTGTGCCGGGGGCGCGGGTCGCCCGATCCGAGGCGCTCGGCCGTCTCGGCGAGGTCGGTGAGCGGGGAGGTCAGCCGGTTGGCCTGGCGCACGGCGAGGAGGACGGCGGAGACGATGGCGAGCAGCGCCACGGCTCCGATGATCAGCAGGGTCCTGCCGACCTCACGGGTCACCGCGGAGCGGGACTCCTCGACGGTGACCTTCTCGCCCTGCTCGCCCGTCTCGGTGCTGCGGATGACGCTGTCCGTGGGGCGGTCGCCGACCTCGATGGGAGCCCGCCCGGGGATCTCGACGCGGGCGTAACGGCTGGGGTCGACCTGCTCGGCCAGGACCTGCGGAGTGATCCGCTCGGCGCCGAGCAGCCGGCTCTCGACGACGCTGATCAGCCGGAACGCCTCGGAGTCGACGCTCTCCTGGGCGCTGTTGCTGATGGTGCGGGTCTCGACGATGACGAGCGAGACGCCGAAGACGGCGATCACCACGAGCACCACGGCGAGGGTGGAATTGATCAGTCGGCGGCGCATGACTGTCTCTGTACGTCAGCTCTTCTCGAACCGGAAGCCGACGCCCCGGACGGTGGCGATGTAACGCGGATTGGCGGCGTCGTCGCCGAGCTTCTTGCGGAGCCAGGAGATGTGCATGTCCAGCGTCTTGGTGGAGGACCACCAGGTGGTGTCCCAGACCTCGCGCATCAACTGGTCGCGGGTGACGACCCGGCCGGCGTCCCGGACGAGGACGCGCAGGAGGTCGAACTCCTTGGCGGTGAGCTGGAGTTCCTCGTCGCCCATCCAGGCACGGTGGGACTCGACGTCGATCCTGACGCCGTGGGTGGCGGGCTGCGGGGCGGGCTCCGTGGCGCCGCGGCGCAGCAGGGCGCGGACCCGGGCGAGCAGCTCGGCCAGACGGAAGGGCTTGGTGACGTAGTCGTCGGCCCCCGCGTCCAGGCCGACGACCGTGTCGACCTCGTCGGCCCGGGCGGTCAGCACCAGGATCGGCACGGCGTGGCCGTCCGCCCTCAGCCGCCTGGCGACCTCCAGGCCGTCCATCCCGGGGAGCCCCAGGTCCAGCACGACGAGGTCGATGCCGCCCTGGAGTCCGGCGTCGAGCGCGGTCGGACCGTCCTCGCGGACCTCGACCTCGTAGCCCTCCCGACGCAGGGCGCGGGCCAGTGGCTCCGAGATGGATGCGTCGTCCTCGGCGAGCAGTACACGGGTCATGCAGTGATGGTAGTCCGCGCGGGACCGCCGGAGTGAGGCCCTGGACAGGCCCTGCGGCTCAGGGCCACGAATCGGTCATCCGCCTTTGAATATGCGACCTTGGTTCCATCGGAACCTGTGATCCATCTCTCAAGTCCTTCCATATCGGTGTGTGTCGTGTCGTATGGTTGCTCGACGCCTGTTGCACCACCGAAGGGCCTTTGGGCAGCGTTTCGCGCCAAGGGTCACTTTTGTGTACGGGCCGGTTTCCACCGGCCCCGATCAGTGAATGACCTGTGGGCCGGGCCCGGAGCGCGAGGACGCGCGCCGGGCGTGGATCCCGGAGCGGTCGGTCCCGCGATCCCGCCCTCGAGACTCCGTACGGAGCCGTGGCCGGATCGAAACTCCTCGAGGCGTCGGGGGTGGGGCGTCTCCGCACCGGTGCCGGCTACCCCCCACCGGGCGCGCACGCTCACGAGGCGACGCGTCCCGACCAGCAAGGATCGACCATGGCGTCCAGCCTGACGAAGGACTCGGCCAGTTCCACCGGCACCGAGAAGACCTTCTTCGGCCACCCCCGCGGCCTGGCCACACTCTTCATGACGGAGATGTGGGAGCGCTTCAGCTACTACGGCATGCGCGCCCTTCTCCCGCTCTACCTGATCGCTCCCAACGGGCTTCACATGAACCCCGCCACGGCCACGGCGATCTACTCCGTCTACCTGTCGCTGGTGTACCTGCTCGCCATGCCCGGCGGCTGGTTCGGCGACCGCGTCTGGGGCCCCCGCAAGACCGTCGCCATCGCGGGCGGCGTCATCATGCTCGGCCACCTGACGCTGGCACTGCCGTCCGAGGGCACCTTCTTCGCCGGTCTCGGCCTGGTCGCCATCGGTTCGGGCCTCCTGAAGTCGAACATCTCCACGATGGTCGGTCACCTCTACGACGGCCCGGACGACCCGCGCCGTGACGGTGGCTTCACGATCTTCTACATGGGCATCAACATGGGTGCCTTCGCCGCTCCGCTGATCATCGGCACCGTCGGTGAGAACGTGAACTGGCACCTGGGCTTCGCCCTGGCCGCGCTCGGCATGGGACTCGGTGTCGCCCAGTTCCTGCTCGGCACCCGCCACCTGAACGAGCGCAGCCTGGTCGTGCCGAAGCCGCTCTCCGCCGACGAGCGCGCGTCCACGCTGCGCAAGTCGATGATCTGGCTGGGCATCGCGGCCGTCTTCTACATCGGCACCGTCGTCACCGGCGTCTACACGCTGAACTGGCTGCTGGTCCCGATCACGATCGCCGGCCTGGTCATCCCGGTCATGGTCCTCGTGCGCATCAAGCGCGACAAGGAGCTCAGCCAGACCGAGCAGAAGAAGATGTCCGGTTACATCTGGTTCTTCGTCGCCGCCGCCATCTTCTGGATGATCTACGACCAGGGCGGTTCGACCCTGGCGATCTTCGCCGACTCCTCCGCGGAGAACTCGGTCCTCGGCTGGGACTTCCCGGTCTCCTGGTACCAGTCGGTCAACCCGGTTCTGATCATGGCGCTGGCCCCGGTCTTCGCCGCCTTCTGGCTGGCGCTGAACCGGCGGGGCAAGGAGCCGAGCACGGTCGTGAAGTTCAGCTCCGGTCTGGTGCTGGTCGGTGCGTCGTTCTTCCTCTTCCTGGCGCCGCTGACGATCGCGGGCGACGGCCACAAGGCCGCCGCGATGTGGCTCGTCGCGATCTACTTCGTCCAGACCGTCGGTGAGCTGACGCTGTCCCCGGTCGGACTCTCGGTCACGACGAAGATGGCACCGGCCAAGTACGCCAGCCAGATGATGGGTGTCTGGTTCCTGGCCGTGACCGCGGGTGACTGCACCACGGGTCTGCTCTCCCTCGCCGGTGTCGAGCTGAACGGCACCGGGGTGGTGGCCCTCCAGGCGGCCCTCGCGGTCGTCGCCGGTGTCGCGGTCTTCTCGTACCGCGGCAAGGTCAAGGAGCTCATGGGCGACGTCCGCTGACACGGACCCCGCCACGACGACTCAGGGCCCGCACCGATCGGTGCGGGCCCTGAGTCGTCGTGGCGTACGGAAACGAGGTGAGCGGGAGCTACGCGGGTGCCGCCAGCTCCGCCCAGACGGTCTTGCCGGGCTGTTCGGGCGTGCGCGTCACGCCCCAGTCCAGACAGAGCCGCTGCACGATGAACATGCCGTGCCCTCCGGGCCGCCCCGCGCGGTGCGGGGTGCGCGGCGCGGGCTGGCCCGCTCCGCGGTCGACGACCTCGACCCGGAGCACCTTCGAGGAGAAGGCGATCCGCAGCTCTTCGGGGCCGTCCGCGTGCAGGCAGGCGTTCGTGACGAGCTCGGAGACCACCAGGAGGACGTCTTCGGCGGCGGCCCGCCGGTCGGCGCCGGAGGCGGGCAGCCAGCCCCACTCGTGGAGCGCCTGCCGGGCGAAGTCACGGGCCATGGGCACGATGCCGGTGGCCTCTCTCAGCGAGAGCGTGCGCCATTGCCGATCAGCGGGCGCGGCAGAGGCGGTGCCTGTGCCTTCCGGCTCGCGGCCGAGGCCGCCCGGCGGATGTTGCCGGGTGGTGCTCATCAGCGCTTCACCTCACCGATTCACCGTGTGTTGCCATCGAACAGATACTGATCAGATACAGAGTGTGCGGGCTCCAAGACCCCGACGGGGTCTCTCCTGCCCGGCTGAATGGTGACAACACCCACTTCGCCTACGCCATGAGCGTGATACGTGCGAAAAGGGAGGTGCCTGATACGGGGAAGACGCATGGAGAGCGCCGCCGTCAGCTGCTGAGAGCCTCTTCGAGCGAGGCGTGGACGGTGAAGACCGCCTCCGCCCCCGTGATCTCGAAGACGCGAGCCACCACGGGCTGCATTCCGGCCAAGTGAACCCCTCCCCCGGCTGCCTCCGCCGTCAGGCGCGCGCCGAGCAGCACGTTGAGCCCGGTGGAGTCACAGAACTCGAGGCGTGAGCAGTCGACCACCAGACGTGTACGTCCTTGATCGAGCGCGCTCTCCAGCGGCTCGCGCAGCAGATCGGCGGTGTGGTGATCGAGCTCACCCACCGGCGTCACGACCTCGCTGCCGCCCTCTGTCCGGACATCGACCTGTAGCCGACCCCGGTTCGCACTGCCGACCGTCCCGCGGTCCATGCCGCCCCTCTTCGCCGTCCCTCACCGTCCGCGGCATCGTATGCCCGCGGTTGTCATCGTGGATGCCCTCGACGTGCCTGAAACATTACGCGTTTCCCTCGCCACACGGTAGTCGAAGAACTCAACAAACCGGACATACAGGCGTATTTGGCACTTGTAACTCCCGGTCGGGACCGGGTAAGGGTAGAGGGACATCATCACAGGACTCGATCGGCTTCGGAGGCGCCGCTTCACCGCAGGAACACGTATGGGCATCGGCAGCCATATGCCGAGAACGATGGAGGAGAACCATGTCACCCCGGCTCGACGTATCGCGTACCCACATCGCGACGTCGGCATGTCCTCAGGGACCGACCGATTCCGACTCCGCTGTGGCGAGCGCCGTTCCCGGCCAGCGCACCAGCACCCGCACCACCGCTCCGGCCCCCGACGACGAGTTCTCGGGCGAGGAGTTCGAGGGGCTCGAAGAACTTCCCGAGATCCCCCACTACGCCGAAATCGGCGCGCTGGACGCGAGGGCTCTCTCGAAGACGCTCTTCGCGCGGCTGGAGGCCCTCGAGGAGGGCACCCACGAGTACGCGTACGTCCGCAACACCCTCGTCGAACTCAACCTGGCCCTGGTGAAGTTCGCCGCCGGCCGGTTCCGCTCGCGCAGCGAGCCCATGGAGGACATCGTCCAGGTCGGCACCATCGGCCTGATCAAGGCGATCGACCGCTTCGAGCTGAGCCGCGGGGTGGAGTTCCCCACCTTCGCGATGCCCACCATCATCGGCGAGATCAAGCGCTTCTTCCGTGACACCAGCTGGTCGGTGCGCGTGCCGCGCCGGCTCCAGGAGCTCCGGCTCGACCTCGCCAAGGCGGGCGACGAGCTGGCCCAGAAGCTGGACCGCGCGCCCACGGTCGCCGAGCTCGCCGAGCGCCTCGGCCTCACCAGGGACGAGGTCGTCGAGGGCATGGCCGCGAGCAACGCGTACACCGCGAGTTCGCTGGACGCCAAGCACGACGACCACGACGACGGCGCCGACGGGGCCCTCGCGGACCGTATCGGTTACGAGGACCACGGCATCGAGGGCATCGAGTACGTCGAGTCCCTGAAGCCGCTCATCGCCGCGCTGCCCCTGCGCGACCGTACGATCCTCTCCCTGCGCTTCGTCTCCAACCTGACGCAGTCGGAGATCGGTGAAGAGCTCGGCATCTCGCAGATGCACGTCTCCCGGCTGCTCTCCCGGACCCTGGTCAAGCTCCGGAAGGGGCTGACCGTCGAGGAGTGAGCCCGCGTTCCGGCACCCCGGAACGCCCCTGCGGAAGGACCTGCCCCGGCCGACGGGCGGGTCCTTCCGCATTGTTGACGAAGCAGCACGGACCGGCACCGACCGGTGAAAACCGGACCGCTCGCGCGTCGGTGTCACACGACCCGCTGTCCGCTCCGCCACACCGCCCTGACCAGCGGGACTCCCGGCCTGTAGGCGAGGTGGACGTGGCTGGGGGCGTCGAGGAGCACGAGGTCCGCACGGGCGCCGGGGGTGATACGGCCGATGTCGGTGCGGCGCAGCGCCGCCGCGCCTCCGGCGGTGGCGGACCAGACCGCTTCGTCGGGGGTCATGCCCATGTCCCGTACGGCGAGGGCGATGCAGAACGGCATGGAGGAGGTGAAGGAGGAGCCCGGGTTGCAGTCGGTGGACAGGGCGACGGTCGCGCCCGCTCCGAGGATCCGGCGGGCGTCGGGCCACTGCGCACGGGTGGAGAACTCGGCGCCGGGCAGCAGGGTGGCGACGGTGTGGCCCTGGCCGAGCGCGTCGAGGTCGGCGTCGTCGAGGTAGGTGCAGTGGTCGGCGGAGGCCGCGCCGAGTTCGACGGCGAGGCGGACGCCGGGACCGTGACCGAGCTGGTTGGCGTGGACCCGGGGTTGCAGGCCGGCCGCGAGACCCGCGGTGAGGATCGTGCGCGCCTGGTCCTCGTCGAAGGCGCCCCGCTCGCAGAAGACGTCGATCCAGCGGGCGTGGGGGGCGCAGGCCGCGAGCATCGGGCCGGTGACCAGGTCCACGTAGCCGGCGGGGTCGTGTTCGTGGTCGGGGGACACGATGTGGGCGCCGAGGAAGGTGACCTCGTCGGTGTGGCGGGCGGCGACGCGCAGGGACCGCGCCTCGTCCTCGACGGTGAGCCCGTAGCCGGACTTGGTCTCCAGGGTGGTGGTGCCCTGCTGGAGCGCCTCGGCGAGGTAGCGCGCGACGTTGGCCGACAGTTCCTCGTCGGAGGCGGCGCGGGTGGCGGAGACGGTCGTGCGGATGCCCCCCGCGGAGTACGGGCGGCCTGACATGCGGGCGTTGAACTCGGCGGTGCGGTCGCCCGCGAACACCAGGTGGGAGTGGGAGTCCACGAAGCCCGGGATCACGGCCCGGCCGCCCGCGTCGAAGGCGTTGTCGGTGGCGGGTGCTTTGCTTGACTCACCGGTCCACACGACGCGGTCGCCCTCGATGACGACGGCCGCGTCCCGGATCAGACCCAGGGGGGTCCCGTCGCCGAGGGAGGGGTTGTTGGTGACCAGGTTCGCGATGTGGGTGATGGCGGTCGTCGGGGCCGTGGGGGTCGTCGGGGTCGTCATCAGGGTGCGGCTTTCGTCGGGTTCGCCGCCCGGCAGGACGGCCGGGCGCGGGGGCGTGGTTTCGGCACCGGCGGGGGCTCCGGTGGAGGCCGGGACCCCTGGGCGGGGCGGGGCCCCTGCGGGGGCGAGGGCTCCGGGCTGGGGTGTCCGCCGGGGGGTCATCCGTGCAGGGCGGAGACGGCGGAGGCCAGCGCTCCCGGCACGTCGTCGATGCGTGTGTGCCGGCCGTCCCGGACGATGTGCCGTCCCGCTACCACCGTGTGCCGCACATCCGCGGCGGAGGCGGCGAATACGGCCGCTTCCGCAGCCAGCCTGGGCACCGGCCCGGCCGTCCTGACGGAGTCGAGCGCGACGGTCGTGAGATCGGCCGGCGCGCCCGGTTCCAGCACGCCCGCGTCCGGCCGGCCGAGTGCGGCGTGCCCGTCGGCGGAGGCGGCCCTGAGGAGGGCGGCCGCTGTCCAGTGACCGCGTACATGGGTGCGCAGGCGTTCGTTGAGCTCCATCGCCCGGGCCTCCTCGAAGAGGTCGATGACGGCGTGGCTGTCGCTGCCCAGCGAGAGCGGCGAGCCCGCGGCCTGAAGTGCGGTGGCGGGGCCGATCCCGTCGGCGAGGTCGCGTTCGGTGGTGGGGCACATGCAGGTGCCCGTCCGGGAGCTGCCCAGCAGCTCGATGTCCTCGGCGCCCAGGTGGGTGTTGTGGATTCCGGTGGTGTGGGGTCCGAGGACCCCGTGGTCGGCGAGGAGCCGGGCGGGTGTGCGGCCGTGGGCGGCGAGGCAGGCGTCGTTCTCGGCCGTCTGCTCGGAGAGGTGGACGTGCAGCGGGGCGGCGCGCTCGCGCGCCCACTCCGCGACGGTGGACAACTGCCCGGCCGGGACCGCCCGTACGGAATGGATCGCGGCCCCGATGCGCACCATGTCGTCGTCCCCCTTGAGGAGACCTGCGCGCTCCGCCCAGGCGTCGGCGGTGGTGTCGGAGAAGCGGAGCTGGTGCCGGCTGGGCTTCTCGCCGAAACCGGCCGCGAGATAGGCGGTGTCGAGCAGGGTGATGCGGATGCCCGCCTCGGCAGCCGCCGCGATGAGCGCCTCGCCCATGGCGTTCGGGTTGTCATAGGGCGTACCGCCGGGCGTGTGGTGCAGGTAGTGGAACTCGCCCACCGCGGTGATGCCCGCGAGCGCCATCTCGGCGTACGTGGCGCGGGCCAGCTCGTAGTAGCTGTCGGGGGTGAGCCGGGCGGCCGTGCGGTACATCGTCTCGCGCCACGTCCAGAAGGTGCCGGAACCCACCTGCACGGTGGACCGCAGGGCGCGGTGGAAGGCGTGCGAATGAGTGTTGGCCAGCCCCGGGACGGTCAGGCCGCGCAGCGTGGTGGCACCGGGTGGCGGCGCGTCGATGCCCGTGCGGACACCGGCGATGCGCCCGCCGGCCACGTCCAGGAGAACCCCCGGCTCGACGTGGGTGCCGAGCCAGGCGTGCGACATCCAGTACGTCGCGGTGACCGGTGTGCCCGTCGGTTGCGTTGTCAGCTGCACGCGAGACCTTCCAGTACGTCGGCGAGTGCCCTCACCCCGGCCACGCAGTCGTCCTCCGCGGCGTGCTCGGCGGGTGAGTGCGAGATCCCGGTGGGGTTCCGTACGAACAGCATGGCGGTCGGCACGGAAGCGGACAAAATACCCGCGTCGTGTCCCGCACCGGTACCGAGCACGGGCACGGCGCGGCCCGAGGGGCCGGGACCGTGCCGTCCCAGGAGCCGACGCATCTCGTCACGCAGCGCGTGCTGGAACTCCACGACCGGCGTGAACGACTCCCGTACGACCGTGAGATCGATCCCGGCCCGCTCGGCGTGCTCCCGCGCGGCCCGCTCGACACCGGCGACGACGCTGTCCAGGGTCGCCTGGTCCGCGGCCCGCGAGTCGAGCCAGCCCCGCACGAGGGAGGGGATCGCGTTGACCCCGTTCGGCTCGACGGCGACCTTGCCGAAGGTGGCCAGGCCACCGGCGAGTTCCGCCTCGCGCCGGGCCGCGAGCACGGTCTCGGCGTACGTGAGCATCGGGTCGCGCCGGTCGGCGAGCCTGGTGGTGCCCGCGTGGTTGGCCTCACCGCGGAAGTCGAACCGCCAGCGGCCGTGCGGCCAGATGGCGGAGGCGACGCCCACGGGGTCCCCGCTCAGGTCGAGGGCGCGCCCCTGCTCCACATGCAGCTCGACGAACGCGCCGATCCGGGCGAGGCGACCGGGGTCGGGCCCGATGGCGTCGGGGTCGTGTCCTGCGGCCTCCATGGCCTGCGGCAACGAGACGCCGTCCCCGTCCCGGAGCCGGTGCGCGTCCTCGACGGTCAGCTGCCCGGCGGCGAGCCGGGACCCGACGCAGGCGAGCCCGAAGCGGGCCCCTTCCTCGTCGACGAAGTTGGTGATGGCGAGCGGTCTGGTGAACTCCGCTCCCCTGCGGCGGAGTTCGTCGAGCGCCGCGAAGGAGCTCACCACGCCCAGCGGGCCGTCGAAGGCGCCGCCGTCGGGCACGGAGTCGAGGTGGGATCCGGTGACCACGGCGTCTCCCGCGAGCGGATCGCCGAGCCAGGCCCACTGGTTGCCGTTGCGGTCGGTCTCGTGGACGAGGCCGCGCGCCTCGGCCTGCGCCCGGAACCACAGGCGGCACTCCGCGTCCGCCCCGGTCCAGGCGTAGCGGCGGTAGCCGCCGGAGGCGTCGCTGCGGCCGATGGGCAGCAGCGAGCGCCACATGGCGTGGAAGGTGTCGCTCACGCGGTGCCTTCCTCCCGCATCGGGATGCGCACGCCGCGCTCGTCCGCGACCGACTCCGCGATGTCGTAGCCGGCGTCCACGTGCCGGATCACGCCCATGCCGGGGTCGTTGGTGAGGACGCGGCGGATCTTCTCGCCGGCCAGCTTCGTGCCGTCGGCGACGGAGACCTGGCCCGCGTGGAGGGAGCGGCCCATACCGACGCCGCCGCCGTGGTGGATGGAGACCCAGGACGCTCCCGACGCGACGTTGACCATGGCGTTCAGCAGAGGCCAGTCCGCGATCGCGTCGGAGCCGTCGAGCATGGCTTCCGTCTCGCGGTAGGGGGAAGCCACCGAACCGCAGTCCAGGTGGTCGCGGCCGATCGCGAGCGGGGCGGCGAGGGTGCCGTTGCCGACCATGTCGTTGAACATGTCGCCCGCCTTGTCCCGTTCGCCCTGGCCGAGCCAGCAGATGCGGGCCGGCAGCCCCTGGAAGTGGACCCGCTCCCCCGCCATGCGGATCCACCGGTGCAGCGACTCGTTCTCCGGGAAGAGTTCGAGCAGCGCCTTGTCCGTCTTGTGGATGTCCGACGCCTCGCCCGACAGCGCGGCCCACCGGAAGGGCCCCTTGCCCTCGCAGAAGAGGGGCCGGATGTAGGCGGGCACGAAGCCCGGGAAGTCGAACGCCCGCGCGTAACCCGCGAGCTGGGCCTCGCCGCGGATCGAGTTGCCGTAGTCGAAGACCTCCGCCCCGGCGTCCATGAAACCGACCATGGCCTCGACGTGCGCGGCCATCGACTCACGGGCGCGCCGGGTGAAGTCAGCGGGCTTCTCGGCCGCGTACGAGGCCATGTCGTCGAGGTCGACACCCACGGGCAGATAGGCGAGGGGGTCGTGCGCGCTGGTCTGGTCGGTGACGATGTCGACGGGAGCGCCCTCGGCGAGCAGGCGCGGCAGCAGCTCCGCCGCGTTGCCCAGCAGGCCGATGGAGAGCGGGCGCCGCGCGTCGCGGGCCTCTACGGCCAGCTGGAGCGCGTGCGCCGGCGAGTCGGCCCGCACGTCCAGGTAGCGGTGCTCGATCCGGCGCTCGATGGCTCGGGGGTCGCAGTCGATGCAGAGGGCGACACCGTCGTTCATCGTGACGGCCAGCGGCTGGGCGCCGCCCATGCCACCGAGGCCCGCCGTCAGCGTGATGGTGCCGGCCAGCGTCCCGCCGAACCGCTTGGCGGCGACGGCGGCGAACGTCTCGTAGGTGCCCTGGAGGATGCCCTGTGTCCCGATGTAGATCCAGGAGCCCGCGGTCATCTGCCCGTACATGGTGAGCCCGAGCGCCTCCAGACGGCGGAACTCCTCCCAGTTGGCCCAGTCGCCGACCAGGTTGGAGTTGGCGATCAGGACGCGCGGCGCCCATTCGTGGGTCTGCATGACGCCGACCGGCCGCCCGGACTGTACGAGCATCGTCTCGTCCTGCTTGAGCGTCCGCAGCGTACGGACCATGGCGTCGAAGGACCGCCAGTCACGGGCCGCCTTGCCCGTGCCTCCGTAGACGACGAGCTTGTCGGGGTGCTCGGCGACCTCGGGGTCGAGGTTGTTCTGCAGCATGCGGAGGGCGGCTTCCTGCTGCCATCCCAGGGCGCTCAGTTCCGTACCGCGCGGTGCCCGTACGGGGCGGGGTCCTGACATGGCGGGTGCCTCCTCAGCGAATGTGACTCTCCTATTCACATCCTGGCGATCTGAATAGTCCTAGTCAACAGGCGGGGTCCCGGCCCGGCCGGGACATTCGTCCTCGCATCACTCTCCGCGAGTCACCTCGACCGCGCCACGGATCGGAGGCGCGATCCGGCTGCCCTTCCTGTCGGCTTCGGCGTCGCCCCGCTGACCGCGACTTCCTGCTCCTCCTGTCGGACTGATCGGAATCGGCCTCTGCGTGATCAACAAGTCGGTGATGCCGGGCGCCGGGGGTGCCTGAGAACGCGCATCAAAGGGCCGAATTCAGCCACGGTCAGGCAGTCGGCGGACAACTTCCGACCGGCCGCCCCGCGTCCACCTGCGGGCCTCTGCGCGGCCCTTCGCATGTACCACTGGAAAATGCCAGAACTCCCCCTTGGCGCGCACACGTTGCGTAGCCTCTCCACTACATCCGTACGCCACGTCGGGAGGGGAATCCGCGGTGCCCGGAATCGACGAGTGCCTCATCGAAGTCATGAGGCTGCCCGGTGCCCGGGGCGCCGCGGTGGTCGACTGGACCAGCGGTCTCGCCCTCGGCACCATAGGTGAGTCGCCCAACGGCGACCACGAGGCCACGGCCGCCGAGACGGCCGAGGTGGCGAGAATGGCCGCGGAACAGCCCGTCTTCGCCCAGGCAGAGGCGCCCGCCGGCCCGGCCGGTCCGCCCGCCCCCGCCGTCGAGGACGTCATCGTCACCACCGCTCCCGGCTACCACATCCTCCGTTTCGTCGAGACGGCGTTCGACAGCAGCGTCTTCCTCCACCTCTGGCTGGACCGCGCGGAAGGCAATCTCGCCCTCGCCCGCATAAAACTCGGCGAGATAGCGGAGCGGCTGGTCCTGGCATGAGACCCACCACCGCCGCCCCGGCGGACCTGCCCGAACGGGCCGCCCCGTCCCCGATGCTCCAGCGGCTCGCCGCCGAGCGCGCGACCGGCGCGCTGATGCGTGACCGCGGCACCCTCTATCTCGCAGACGGCCAGGTCGTCCACGCCGAGAGCCCGGCCACCCCCGGGATCGACGTCCTGCTGACCACCGGCGGGGCCCTGCGCTCCGAGGGCTGGTGGGACGCGGTCGCCCAGGCGGGCGCCGGCCGACGGGTCGGCCGCTACCTCGTGGACAGCGGCCGGGTCCCCGGCGGCGCCCTGGAGCTCTGCCATCTGGGGGCGCTGTACGACGCGGCCTTCTTCGCCCTGGCCCCCACCCACACCCCGGCCCGCTTCCGATACGGGGTCTCCCACTGGATGGGTCCCGTCCGTCCTGTACCCGTGCACGCCGTGCAGCGCGAGACGCTACGGCGACGTGAGCTCCTGGACCGGATCTGGCCGGACGCGCTCACCGACAGCGCCCCGCTCGTCCCCACGGCGCACCCGGTCGACGCACCGGTGCCCCCGCGTCAGCGCCGTGTCCTGGCCCTGGTCGACGGCGAGCGCACGGCCACGGACATCGCCAGGGAACTGGGCCGCTCCGCCTTCCACATCCTGGTCGATCTGCGCCGGCTCGCCGCGGCCGGACTCGTCGAAGCGCTCCGCCCGGCCCCGCCGGGGTCCGAGCCCGGCCGGATCACGCTGCCCGAGGTCACCACGGACCCCGACGTCGCCCTGCTGCGCCGGCTCAGAGACGCATTGGAGGCCCTGTGATACGCGCGCTCAGACAGCGTGCCGGGAGGAGACAGCTGATGGTGCCCGAGGCCGAAGTGAAGGATGTCCTCGACGAGCTCCAACGGTTACGCGCCCGGGTACCGCTCCTGACCGGCGCACTCGCCGCCAGCACCGACGGCCTGGTCGTCGCCCACGACACACCGGGCATCGAGGCGGAGGGCGTCGCCGCCCTCACCGCCGCCGCGCTGGGCGTATCGATCCGGATGGCCGATGCCACCGGCCGCGGCGGATTCCGCGAACTCCTGATCCGGGGCGAGAACGGCTACATCGCCACCTACGCGGCAGGCTCCTCCGCCGTCCTCACCCTGCTGGCCGAGGACCGCATCAACGTAGGCCGCCTCCACCTCGAAGGCCGCCGGGCCGGCGCGCGCATCGGCGAAGTGGTCGACGCCGCACAGGAACACGCCGACCGGTCGGCGGCCCCTCCGCGCGCACAGCAGTCCGGGGCCCTGCCCCGCCGCGCCACGACACCGGATCCCACGTGACACCCGTACGCAGCCAGAAACGGACCGGCCAACGGGCCGGCCAGGGAAAGGAAACGAGCACTATGGCCAACACCGAAGCGTCACTGAAAGAAGCGATGGCGTCGATCGAGGGGACCCTCGGTGTCGCACTCGTCGACTACACGAGCGGCATGGCCCTGGGCACCCTCGGCGGCGGCAAGGACTTCAACCTGGAGGTCGCCGCCGCGGGCAACACGGACGTCATCCGCGCGAAGCTCCGGACGATGGAGCACCTGGGCATCAAGGACGAGATCGAGGACATCCTGATCACCCTCGGCGGCCAGTACCACCTGATCCGGCTGCTCAAGACCCGCGGCAGCAACGGCCTGTTCCTCTACCTCGTCCTGGACAAGGTCAGGGCCAACCTCGCGATGGCCCGTCACCAGCTGAGGAGGATCGAGGCCGAGCTGGAGGTCTGACCGTCTGACCAACCGGGCTCACAGGCGGCGACGCCGCGCCCCACCGGGTGCGGCGTCCCCCGCCACGGGCCCGGTCGTCCGGTACGCCTTCACCTGCCTGCCCGCGGGCCGGCCGTTCGCCACCCAGTCGGTGCGCACCCAGTACAGGACGTCGTCCCGCAGCTCACGGCGGCCGAACCGCGCGGCCTTCAGCCAGAGCCCGGCGCCCGCCCCGGCCAGCACGAGCCCGCCGGCCCCCGGGAGCACGGCCGCGCTCGCCACCGCCACCAGGAACGCGCCGAGCAGCCACCACCGGTGGCCGCGCCGCCAGTTCCGCACGGTCACGTCCCGGTCCTGGAGGAAGTCGCTCCGCCCCGCGCGGGTGGCGCCGCGGGCGAGCTCCGCGTACCGCCCCGTCCGTGTGAACGCCACCACGGCCAAGGTCACCAGGAACAGCGCGGCGCCGGCCAGCAGACCGATCCGCCGCCCGGTGAGCCCCGGTACGAACACCCCGACGGCTGCCGCCAGCAGCCCCGGCCACCACATCGGCGCGGCCCCGGCCCGTACGATCACGGCCACCCTCGCCAACGACTGCGCTCCGCGCCCCACGTCCGTACTCCTCTCCCGCAGCTCCCTGTGCACCTTCTGGGCGCGGAGATTAATAGGCACAGATGAGCGATGTCTGAGAATCCGCAGAAGCGGCCCGCCCGGTTTTCGGAGACCGACCGAACCCATGCCAGGGACCGGGCCTTTCGCGGCCCCCGGCCCACCACTCTCACGCCCGGCCCAGGGGCCCCGGCTACTCGACGAACAGGCCTCGCGCGGCGGCCTTGGCGTCGAACTCCTCCAGCCGCGCCTGCGCCTCGGGCAGTTCGTCGCACATCGCTTCCAGCAGTGCCCGTCCCAGCAGCATCGGCGCACACGCGGTGTCGAAGGCCAGGCCCGTCCCCACGGCGGCCGGGAGCAGCAGATCGCTCTGGGCGGCCACCGGGGCGAACGCCGAATCGGCCACGGTCACGACGGTCAGCCCCTGCTCCCGCGCGTACGCCAGCGCGTCCACGGCCTCGCGGGGGTGCCGCGGCAGGGCGAAGCACATCAGCGCGCTCGCGCCCGCCCGCCGGGCGGCGTCGATGCGGTCGTGCAGCATGCTGCCGCCCTCGTCGAGCACCCGCACGTCCGGGTGCACCTTGCCGGCGAAGTAGCCGAACCCCCGCGCCTGCGGGGAGGCGGCCCGCAGGCCGAGCACGAGCAGCGGCCGGGACGCGGCAAGCAGCCGTCCCGCCCGTTCCACCGGGGCCGGATCGGCGAGCAGATCGGACAGCTGGCGCAGATTCTCGATCTCGGCGAGCACCGCCTGCTGATACTCGTTCAGGGAGTCCTCGACGCCGCCCTCCGTACCGGCCGGTGCGACCTCCCGCAGGTGCTTGCGCAGAGCGGGGTAGCCGTCGAACCCCAGGGCCACGGCGAAGCGCGTGACGGACGGCTGGCTGACCCCGGCCAGCTCGGCCAGCTCGACGCTCGACAGGAACGGGGCGTCGGCGGCCCGCCGCACCATGGAGTGCGCGATACGCCGCTGGGTGGGCGTGAGCCGCTGCCCCTCGAAAAGCCGCTGCAACCGCGCCGCCGGGCCGCTCCCGCTCATGCTGTCCCCTCCAGAGATTCCGCCGCGCCGGTCCGGCACCCGAGGAATCCATTCAGCCAGCAAGCAGTCTGCATGTCCATATACATCCGCTGGTCCGGCCGGTTCCCCGGAGGGACGCGGCCGGACCGGCGGCGGGCTCGCATTGCGGGACCGCTCTCCCCTGCCGACCCTTGGAGCATGATCCCAGCCAATACGAGAGGGCCCGGCGGCATCGTCGTCCGCTACGGCGACCCCGACGCCGCCCACGTGCTGAGCGTCTACGCCGATCTGCGCTGCCCCTACTGCAAGCGCATGGAGCTGGACCTCGGGGCGGTGATGGAGCGGGCCGCGGACGAGGGCAGATTCGCGGTGGACCACCATTTCGGCACGTTCATCGACGATTCGGCGGGCGGCAGCGGGTCCCTGGAGGCGCTGGCCGCGCTCGGAGCCGCGGCGGACGAGGGACAGAAGCCGTTCATGCAGTACCTGCGGGTGCTCTACGCCGATCAGCCCAGCGAGGACGTCGACGCCTTCGCCGACCGGGACAACCTGCTGCGGCTGGCCGGAGAGGTCGAGGCGCTGCACACCGACTCCTTCCGGCAGAAGGTCGGCGAGCGCACCTATCTGCCCTGGGCGGCACAGGTGTCGGCCGCCTTCGAGCAGAGCGGTGTCCGGTCCACCCCGACGGTCCTCATCGACGGCACCCCGGTGGCCGTCATGAACAGCATGGGGTACGCGGTCACGCCTGAGGCCTTCCTCGCCGAGGTCACGCCCCTGTGAGTGCCCGTGCCCTCGGGGTGCGCACCCCCGTGAACACCTGCTCCTCCGGAGGCGCCCCGTGCCGGGCTCCGTCCGTGCGCCCTTGTCCGGCCGGCACGGGCCCCGCTCCGGGCGGGCGTCAGAACACGACGCGGGCCGCCAGCAGCGCCGCCCCCGCCTCCGGGTCCCCCTCCAGCTCCAGGCGGCCGCGCGTCGGCCGCCCGGACAGGTGCCGGGCGAAGTCGACCGCGTCCGCGTGGAGCGTGGCGGCCGGGCTGCCGATGCCCAGCAGGTAGTCGCCTCCCGCGGGGCCGTGGAGGTCGAGTTCGGCCGCGGGCCCCGTCCAGGAGAGAGCCAGGTCGAGCACGACCTGGCCCACGACCTCCCGGTCGTGCGGGTCGAGGACCAGCTCGGCGCCGGTGGCGTCGCTGAGGTCCACCCGGTGCATCCAGGTGTCACGGGTGACGAGGACGTTGCCGAGGTAGTCCATCGAGTCGTCAGGCAGCGCTCTGGCCTCCGGGTAGAGCAGGCTCAGCCGGATCCTGCGGCGGACCGGGGCGGGCATCCGGCGCAGGGCGATGAGGCCCTGCGGTGCGAAGTGCGCGAGAGCGCCGATCAGCTCACGCCCCGGGACGGCCTTCCGGTCCTCGATCTGGCACTCGTTGTGTCCGTCGAGCCGGCCGAGCCCCGGATGGGTCCGCGCGGCCCTGCGCACCCGGCGGACGGCGACCCAGGGCCGGGGCAACTCCTCGAACTGCCCGACGGTGTGGGCCAGCATGTCCCGGACCGTCCAGCCGTCGCACACGGTGGGGCGCCGCCAGTCCTCGTCGGAGAGCTCACGGAACGTGGACAGGGTCGCCCGCAGCTCCGCCTCGTTGACCAGGCGGGCCCGCGTCCCGTACGTACGCGGAACGGCACGGGCGGACGACGTCGTGGTGGCCATGGGCACGCCTCCCGTCTCCCGGCATCCACGCTACGCCGAGGAGGCACGGCCCGCCCTGCTCACAGGGCCGCCGAAACCGGGGGCTGACCCCACTGACCCGGAAGCCTCGGAGCCGTACCGTGGAGCGCATGGAAGCCCGTGAACCCGAGCTCAGGCGTGAGCTCGACGCCACCCTTCAGGCCCGCGCCGAGCTGGGGCCCGAATACGAGTCCGCGCTCATCGACTCGTTCCTGGAAAAGGTCGAGCAGCGGCTCGACGGCACCCTCGACCGGCGGATGCGGCGCAGCCTCGCCGAGCAGCGGACGACCACCGCCCGGGGCGGTGCGGAGCCGGCCAGGCCCGGGGGAGGCTTCGGGGAGCGTTTCGGCTTCGCGGCCGTCTCGCTGGTGCTGGCCATCCCGCTGTCCGCGATCGGCGTCGCGAACGCGGGGATCGAGGGGCTCGTGGTGGCCTGGCTCGGGATCTTCGGGGTGAACGCCGTGCATGCCGCCCGGACGTGGCCGTCGAACCAGGCGAGGAAGCGGACGTCCTCCGACTGGGACGGCTGAGGCGACCGAGGCAACTGGGCCGACCGAGGCGTCGACCGCACACACGGATAATCGCGGGGACCGCCGCACCCCCGGTTGCCCAGGGGGCGGGACGACGGCGGTCCCCGCGAGGGACGCGGTCCCGGGTCAGGGCCGGGTCTCGCGTCCGGGCGACGGTGGAGGTCCGGGAGCCGCTCCGTAGTCCGTGTCGCCGTATCAGGTGCCGGCGGGTTTCCCTGCCGACACCCATTACTCTGCCGGAGCCGTGTTAAGCCGGTGCTGCGCCCACGTGTCGCGCTCGTACCGTTTTCGCTAACCCCGGGAACACGCTTCCTACGACTTGGCCGCCGTGCCCTTGGCGAGGAAGGCCAGCAGGTCCTGCCTGCTCACGACACCCGTCGGCTTGCCCTCGACCAGCACGATCGCCGCGTCGGCACCGTCCGTGCCACTGAGCACCGCCATCAGGTCCTCGACCGGCTCACCCGAGCCGACCTGCGGCAGCGGGGCCGACATGTGCCTCTCCAGCGGGTCGGAGAGCGTGGCCCGCTGGGTGAACAGGGCGTCCAGGAGCTGACGCTCCACGACCGAGCCGATGACCTCGGCGGCCATGACGTCCGGGTGCCCCGCGCCGGGCTTCACGATCGGCATCTGGGAGACGCCGTACTCCCGGAGCACGTCGATGGCCTCGCCGACCGTCTCCTCCGGGTGCATGTGGACGAGCGAGGGCAGCGGCCCGTCCTTGAAGTCGAGGACGGCGCCGACCCGTGCGGAGGGGCCGGAGTCCTCCAGGAAGCCGTAGTCGGCCATCCACTCGTCGTTGAAGATCTTGCTCATGTAGCCGCGCCCGCTGTCGGGGAGCAGGACGACGACCACGTCCTCGGGGCCCAGCCGCTTCGCGACCTCCAGGGCCGCGACGACCGCCATGCCGCAGGAGCCGCCGACGAGCAGCCCCTCCTCCTTGGCGAGGCGGCGGGTCATCTGGAAGGAGTCCTTGTCGGAGACCGCGACGATCTCGTCCGTGACCGTGCGGTCGTAGGCGCTCGGCCAGAAGTCCTCGCCGACGCCCTCCACGAGGTACGGGCGCCCGGAGCCGCCGGAGTAGACGGAGCCCTCCGGGTCGGCGCCGATGATCCGCACCCGGTTCTCGCTGACCTCCTTGAGGTAGCTGCCCGTCCCGGTGATCGTGCCGCCGGTGCCGACGCCCGCGACGAAGTGGGTGATCCGCCCGTCCGTCTGCTTCCAGAGCTCGGGACCGGTGCTCTCGTAGTGCGAGCGCGGGTTGTTCGGGTTGGAGTACTGGTCGGGCTTCCAGGCTCCGGGGGTCTCACGGACCAGACGGTCGGAGACGTTGTAGTACGAGTCCGGGTGCTCCGGGTCGACGGCCGTCGGGCAGACCACGACCTCGGCGCCGTACGCGCGCAGCACGTTGATCTTGTCCGTGGACACCTTGTCCGGGCAGACGAAGATGCACTTGTAGCCCTTCTGCTGGGCGACGATGGCCAGCCCGACACCCGTGTTGCCGCTGGTGGGCTCGACGATGGTGCCGCCGGGCTGAAGCTCGCCGCTCTGCTCGGCGGCTTCGATCATGCGCAGCGCGATGCGGTCCTTCACCGACCCGCCGGGGTTGAAGTACTCGACCTTGGCCAGGACCGTCGCCTGAATGCCTGCCGACACATTGCGCAGCCTGACCAGCGGGGTGTTGCCGACAAGACTGATCATCGAATCGTGGAATTGCACCGTGTACTCCGGGATCTCCGTGATGGTGAGCCAAGAGTATGCGTACGGGCACGAGATCGGCCGAAGCGATTGAGCGATGCCCCCCACGGGGCAGGTAGTGCTGTGTACGGCTGTACTGCACGGAGGAGGTGGACCGGACTGTGTCGAGAGCGAGGGTGGCACGGCGGATCGCGGCGGGTGCGGCTTACGGGGGCGGCAGCGTAGGGCTGATCGGCGCGGCGACGGTCGGCCTGGTGCTGGCCGAGGTGCAGCTGGCGAAACGGCAGGTGGGCGGCGGCCAGGCGCCCGTCCCGCCGAGCGCGGACGGACGGTACGGGGTGGCGTTCGCCGGGCCCGCCGATCCGTTGCGCTTCGTGATGCTGGGCGACTCGACGGCAGCCGGCCAGGGGGTGCGCAGGGCCGGCCAGACCCCGGGGGCGCTGCTGGCGTCCGGGCTGGCGGCGGTGGCGGAGCGGCCGGTGGATCTGAGGAACGTGGCACTGCCGGGTGCCCGGTCGGACGATCTGGAGCGCCAGGTGTCCTTGGTCCTGGCGGATCCCTCCGGGGTGCCGGACGTCTGCGTGATCATGATCGGCGCGAACGACGTGACCCACCGGATGCCGGCCACCCAGTCCGTGCGCTGCCTGAGCACGGCCGTACGACGGCTGCGCACGGCAGGCGCGGAGGTCGTCGTGGGGACCTGCCCCGACCTGGGCACGATCGAGCCGGTCTACCAGCCGCTGCGCTGGCTGGCGCGGCGGGTGAGCCGGCAGCTGGCGGCGGCCCAGACGATCGGCGCGGTGGAACAGGGGGGCCGGACGGTCTCGCTGGGCGACCTGCTCGGACCGGAGTTCGAGGCGAACCCCCGGGAACTCTTCGGGCCCGACAACTACCACCCCTCGGCCGAGGGGTACGCGACCGCCTCCATGGCGATGCTGCCCACGCTGTGCGCGGCGCTCGGGCTGTGGCCGGAGTCCGACCATCTGGACAGCTCGCGGCGCGAGGGCATGCTCCCGGTGGCCAAGGCGGCCTCCAGGGCGGCGAGGGAGGCCGGCACGGAGGTCACGGGGGCCCGGGCGCCCTGGGCCCTGCTCAAGCACCGCAGGCGGCGGCGCCTGCCCGCCCACACGGAGCCCGTGCGCCACGAGGACAGGGAGCCGGGGGGCGGCACAGGCAGCCGTACAGGAAGCGGCAACGGCGACGGGAAGGACGCCGGGACGGGCACGAAGGGCAGGATGCCCGGCCACGGCTTCGGGGCGACCTGGCGCCGGGCGTAGGAGCGCCTGCCGGGCGTACGGGCGCGGCGGGCCTTCCGTCCGCGTTCCGTCCATGCGGGGATTCCCGTCCACGTTCCGTCCATGCGGGAACATTGCGGGCGACTGAGCGGTTGCTTAGAAAAGAGGTCCGCATCACATCGCCTGCCGGGTGACCTCAGCTATACGTCCGGGTAACTTCCAAGGCAGCCCAGCCTTCCTGCCTTCCAGTCCTCATGGAGCCGCGTGATGCCCGAAGCCGTGATCGTCTCTGCTGCCCGTTCGCCCATCGGCCGGGCCTTCAAGGGGTCCCTCAAGGACCTGCGCGCGGACGACCTGACCGCGACCATCATCCAGACCGCGCTGGCCAAGGTCCCCGAGCTGGACCCGAAGGACATCGACGACCTGATGCTCGGCTGCGGCCTCCCCGGCGGCGAGCAGGGCAACAACCTGGGCCGCATCATCGCCGTGCAGATGGGGATGGACCACCTCCCCGGCTGCACGGTGACCCGCTACTGCTCGTCCTCGCTGCAGACCAGCCGCATGGCGCTGCACGCCATCAAGGCGGGCGAGGGCGACGTGTTCATCTCCGCCGGCGTCGAGATGGTGTCCCGCTTCGCGAAGGGCAACAGCGACAGCCTGCCGGACACCCGCAACCCGTTCTTCGCCGAGGCCGAGGCCCGTACCGCGGCCCGCGCGGAGCAGTCCGGCACGAGCTGGAGCGACCCGCGCGAGGAGGGCCTGGTCCCGGACGCGTACATCGCGATGGGCCAGACCGCCGAGAACCTGGCACGCGTCAAGGGCGTCACCCGCCAGGACATGGACGAGTTCGGCGTGCGCTCGCAGAACCTGGCGGAGGAAGCCCTCAAGAACGGCTTCTGGGAGCGCGAGATCACGCCGGTGACGACACCGGACGGCACGGTGGTCTCGAAGGACGACGGCCCGCGCGCGGGCGTCACCCTGGAGGGCGTGCAGGGCCTGAAGCCGGTGTTCCGCCCCGACGGGCTCGTCACCGCCGCCAACTGCTGCCCGCTCAACGACGGCGCCGCCGCGCTCGTCATCATGTCCGACACCAAGGCCCGCGAGCTGGGCCTGACCCCGCTGGCGCGCATCGTCTCGACCGGCGTCTCCGGCCTGTCCCCCGAGATCATGGGTTACGGCCCGGTCGAGGCCAGCAAGCAGGCGCTCAAGCGCGCCGGGCTGACCATCGACGACATCGACCTGGCCGAGATCAACGAGGCGTTCGCCGCGCAGGTCATCCCGTCCTACCGGGACCTCGGCCTGCCCCTGGACAAGGTCAACGTCAACGGCGGCGCCATCGCCGTCGGCCACCCCTTCGGCATGACCGGCGCCCGCATCACCGGCACGCTGATCAACAGCCTGCAGTTCCACGACAAGCAGTTCGGTCTGGAGACCATGTGCGTGGGCGGCGGCCAGGGCATGGCCATGGTCATCGAGCGGCTGAGCTGAGCCGCAGCGGAGGGTTGGGGTCGCCCGAGGTACGAGGGCGGCACCAGCCCGCAGCGGAGGCGAAGCGAACGCGACCGACCACGCAGAGCGGCTGAGCCGAGCCCTCGCACAGGGGCGAGAACGCGTCCAGCACTCCCACGCGAGGGCCGTGTCGAACCGGCCGAGCCCCGATCGTGACCGAATTTCCCCCAGGATGTGATCTGCGTCCTGGGGGAGAGTCGTTTGCGCAGGTCACACCTACCTCAGAGCTAAACACCGGGCCCAAAGACCTGTCCATTTCGTGACGTAATGCACTGACAGGAGGCACGAGTACAGGACAAGCTGATGTAGGAAGTCGGGGGTGTCGATTGAAACCGGGAGTATGTCAGTGAGCGCCATGCCGTTTGCCCTGTTGCTGACCACCGCCGCTGCCACGGCCGTCGGCGCCGCCGCTCTGCACGCTGCTCACGGGCTGCGCAAGCAGGTCAGCGCCCTGCGCGCGGAGCTGGCGGAGGGCCGGAGCCTCCGCGTTTCCGTCCCCGAACAGCAGGACCGCAGCACCACGACCCCCGCCGAGGAGATACGCGCGGCCGTCGCCGACGCGCTCGCCGAGGAGCGGGAGCGCGAGCTGGCCGAGGCGCGCGCCTTCTGGGCCGCCCAGGAAGCCCGCGACGCCGCCGACGCCCCGTCCCTGCTGGGCGGACTGGGCGAGGACACCCCGTTCTTCATGCCCCGCCAGAGCGACTTCGCGGGCCTGGAGGCGATGGACCTCGACGCCGGTGACGCACTCGACGAACTGGCGGAGCTCGCGGAACTGACCGACCTGCCCGAGATCGCGGGGTACGCGGAGTTCGCCGAGGACTCCCCCGAGCTGGCCGCGGCCCGCCGCCGCCACCCCTCGCACCCGGACTTCGTCCCCGTGCAGACACCGGTGGTCACCGACCATGAGCGTACCGTGAACCGTCTGGAGCGGCTCGCCGACACCGGTACGGAGCTCACGGACGTGCGCCCCGGCCCGCTCGGGACGCTGGACGTGTACGTCTTCGCGGACGGCACCACGCTCTGTATGACCCCCGGTCACCGGGAGACCGCCGAGCGGCTCGCCGACTCGCTGCGCTCGGGTCAGCAGCCGGTCCTGCTCGGCGGCTCCGGGGTCTCCGGCGCCTACGCGCTGACCTTCTCGTGCGGCGAGGAGAACGTCTACATCCTCGCCGACCGCGTCATCGCCTCGTTCTAGCGGGGGCCGGGTGCGAACGCACGCGCCGCCGCCTCGTCGACACACCGCACGGCCTCGTCCAGCTCCTGGGGCGAGGCCGTTTCCAGTGCCACCGCCAGGTCCCGGCCCGCGACCGCGAGCTGGTCACCGACCGCGAACATCCCCGCGTCCGGCATGACCCGCGGCTCCCGGCCTGGCGACTCGGCGCGCTGGGCCCGGGCGGACAGCTCCCGGGCCGTGGCCAGGCCCTCCGCGGCGGCGCCGCGCTGGAGCCGGCTCTGCGGGGCGCTGCGCAGCCGGTCGGCGAATCGGTCGACGGCGGTGACGAGTGGGGTCGTATCGAGCACGCCGTGACCCTACGCGCCCCTACGGGATGGTTGCCAACGCGCGGATGCTCGGGCACGGTGTCGGGAAGGAACAGCAACGCGCACTGCGTCGGAGGCGCCGATGTCCCAAGTCTTCTCCGAAGAAACCCATCGCAACCTGCTCTCCCGCATTCCCCATTGCACCGGTCGCGACATCGCCGACTGGCTCCGCACCGTCGACGAAGGCCCCTCTCTCTTCCGCTTCGAGGAGAAGGTGAGCTGGCTGCGGAGCGAACACGACCTCGCCTACGGCCACGCCAAGGCGATCATCCACGAGTACGACCTGCGGCGGGCCGCCCGGAAGCTCCGCTGAGGACGCGCGCACCCCGCGACGACGGACGGCCCGCAGGCGATGCGCCTGCGGGCCGTCCGTCGTCGTGACACCTACGGGGTCAGTCGTCCCCGTTGAGGATGGAGAGCAGACGCAGCATCTCCAGGTAGATCCACACCAGGGTCAGGGTGAGGCCGAAGGCCGCCAGCCAGGACTCCTCGCGCGGGGCGCCGAAGGCGATGCCGTCCTCGACCTGCTTGAAGTCCAGGGCCAGGAAGCACGCGCCGAGGATGATGCCGATGACTCCGAAGAGGATGCCGAGGCCGCCGCTGCGGAAGCCGAGGCCGTCACCGCCACCGAACACGCTGAACAGCAGGTTGACCATCATCAGGAGCACGAAGCCCATGGCCGCGGCCATCACGAAGCCGTAGAAACGGCGGGTGACGCGGATCCAGCGCATCTTGTACGCGATGAGGACACCGGCGAAGACACACATGGTGCCCATGACCGCCTGCATCACCGTGCCAGGGCTGATGTAGGTGCTGACCGTGCTGGAGATCACTCCGAGGAAGACACCCTCGAAGGCGGCGTAGGCCAGGATCAGCGCGGGCGACGCCTTGCGCTTGAAGGACTGGATGATCGCGAAGACGAACGCCACCAGGGCGGCGCCGACGGCGATGCCGTAGGACTTGCCGAGATTGGCCTCGTCGACCGGCAGAAGGGCCCAGGAGAGCGCGGCGGTGAGCACCACGGTGCCCAGCGTCATGGCCGTACGCGTGACGACGTCGTCGATCGTCATCGCGCCGGAGCGCGCCGGCGCCTGCGGGGCGCCGTACTGGGTGTCCTGCTGGGCGTAGGGGTTCGTGGCGTACGGGTTGGCGGCGGCACCCTGCGCGTACGGGTTGGCACCCGCTGCGGGGGCCCCGGCCTGCGGCGCCGCGTTGAAGCCCGCGTAGCCGTTGTCGCGGCTGAACCCCCGTCGCGAGAAGACCGGGTTGCTGCTCCTCATTTCACTCCTCCATGGCCACCGTGCGTGGCCTTGTCACAAGAGTAATGGGTAGGCAAAACAATGGCCCTAGTGCCAGAGGAGGATCTTTGAGGAAGTTGACGCCTGAAGTACCGCGCGGTCTGCCGGATGCCACCGCCGGTGCGGTGGTGCCCGGAGCCGGACTCGAACCGGCACGCCCCCGAGGAGGCAGCGAGGTTTAAGCTCGCCGTGTCTGCATTCCACCACCCGGGCGTGGGCGCGCGACTCCGCGTTGGCACAAGACCCTATCCGGGGGCGTCCCTCGAACAGCGGAACACCCGCTCGATGTTGTCTTATTTTATTGACTGCTTGAGGGTCCGTCAGACAGTCCGAACCGCATCAGCACACGCCCGGACCGTCCGATCGGTACGAACCCCGGCAAACGGGAATGACGGAAACTCGCCGCACTCGCACGGCCCATTCGCCATGGGCCGCGCCACCGTTCGCCAGGGCCCCGCCACCTCACCCGGCGGCGGTGTCGTTGACGCACCGCAGGACCGGCCGCCGGCCCAGGGCCTCCGGGTCCTTCAGCACCGCTCCCGTGACGTGGAACACGGCACTCTCACCCGGCAGCAGGGTGACGAGCATGTCGTCCACCTCGGCCGCGGGGTCGAGCCGGTCGGGGAAGAGTGACAGATCCCGCAGGAGTGTCCGCGCCGTCACCGTGACCCGGTATCCGATGCCCGACTCGTCACCTTGTGTGACGGCCACGTCGTAGCGGGCCCGCGGCAGCGCCAGGCGGGTGTCCTCCTCGTAGAACTCGACCGTCCGCAGATCGCCCAGCTCCGCCACGAGCACCTCGCCCGAGCTGTCCGCCGGCTCGGCGACCGAGGGCGGCAGGGGCACACGGGTGACTCCGCGGGCCGCCGTGCCCACCACGACCGTCTCCTCGGCCAGGACCGCGCCGTCCAGCGAGCGCCTGGTCAGCCGCAGCGCGCCCTCCCAGAGGCGGGGCGAGTCGTTGACCAGGTGCAGGGCCCCGTCGCGTACGGCCATCAGACGGTCGGCGTACACCGAGCGCAGTGCGTACCAGAGCGGCTTGCGGCGGCCGTCGCCGTCCACCGCGGACCAGGACACGACCGGCCAGCAGTCGTTGAGCTGCCACACGATCGCGCCCATGCAGTACGGGGTGTGCGAGCGGAAGTGACGGATGCCGAAGGCGACCGCGCGGGCCTGGTTCAGCTGCGTGAGCCAGTGCCAGTCGTCGAAGGACGTGGGCTGCGGGAGGTGGTCCCCCAGACCGCGCAGCAGCTTGGCGTCGCCGTCCTCCGCCTTCTGGTGGTGGGCGATCAACGGAGCGTCGAGGCCGAGCGGCCCGCTGACGGCACGGCGCAGGGTGGCGTACGCGGGCGGGCCCTGGAAGCCGAACTCGGCCACGAAGCGGTGCGCCGCGTCGGCGTAGTGCGTGTAGTCCACCCGGTTCCAGACCTCCCAGAGGTGCACCGTGCCCCGGGCGGGGTCGTTCGGGGGCAGCTCCGGGGAGCCGGAGTAGGGCGAGCCCGGCCAGTACGGACGGGTCGGGTCGGTCTCGGCGCACAGGGCGGGCAGCAGCTCGTGGTAGTAGGCGTGGCCCCAGGTGCGGCCCTCCAGCTTCTCCTGCCAGCCCCAGTCGGCGTGGCCCTCCAGGTTCTCGTTGTTGCCGCACCACAGCACCAGCGACGGGTGCGGAGCGAGCCGGACGAGGTTCTCGCGTGCCTCGGCCGCCACCTCGTCGTACAGCGGCTGCTCCTCCGGATAGGCCGAGCAGGCGAACGGGAAGTCCTGCCAGACCAGCAGCCCCTTCTCGTCGGCCAGCTCGTAGAAGTCGTCGCTCTCGTAGAGACCGCCGCCCCAGACGCGGACCAGGTTGACGCCGGCCGCGACCGCCTGGTCGAGGCGGTCGGAGATCCGCTGCCGGGTGATCCGCGCCGGGAAGCAGTCGTCGGGGATCCAGTTCACCCCGCGCACGAAGACGGGTTCGTCGTTGACCGAGATACGGAACGCCTCGCGCTCCAGGACGACGCCCCGGAAGCCGGTCCTGCCGCTCCACGCCTCGTCCCCGAGGCGGACCGTGACGTCGTACAGGGGCTGCTCACCGTGGCTGTGCGGCCACCAGCGGGCGGCCCCGGGGACGGAGAGGGTGACGGCACCGCGGTCCTCCCCGGCAGGGACGGTGAGCACGGCCCGTTCGCCGGCCACCTCCACCGACGCCTCCAGGGGGCCGTCCCCCGCCCGGTCCACGTCCAGGGTGAGGGCCAGGCGCGGCACCCCGTCCCCGTCGAGGTCGGCGAGGACCTTCACCTCGGCGATGCGCGGGCCCGTCCAGGACTCCAGCGCGACCGGCCGCCAGATGCCGGAGGTCACCAGCGTCGGCCCCCAGTCCCAGCCGAAGTTGCAGGCCATCTTGCGGATGAAGGCGTACGGCTCGGTGTAGGCGCCGGGCCGGTCGCCGAGCTCGTCCCGCAGGGCTTCGGCGTAGGTGTACGGCGCGGTGAAGCGGACGGCGAGGGTGTTGAGGCCCTCGCGCAGCAGCGGCCGGACGGGGAAGCGGTAGCCGCGGTGCTGATTGGCGGTGGAGCCGATCTCGGTGCCGTTGAGCAGGATCGTGGCGACGGTGTCGAGGCCGTCGAAGCACAGGTCGGTGAACTCGTGCCCGTCACCGGCCCACACGAACTCGGTGCGGTACGTCCAGTCGGTACGGCCGATCCAGCCGAGCCGCTTCTCGTTGTCGTCCAGGTACGGGTCGTCGATCAGCCCGGCGGCCAGCAGGTCGGTGTGCACGCAGCCGGGGACGGCCGCCGGTACGCCGCCTGCGGGAAGGCCCACCGGTACGGGGCCGTCGGCTGTGAGCGTCCAGCCGTCGTGCAGGGGCAGGTGGCGCGGTGTCACGCGGGGGTCCTTCCGCAGTCGGGGAGCCCGGCGCAGGCCACGAAGTGGTCCGGCTCGGTCTCGTACAGGTCGCCGTCCCGCGCGCCGCCCTCGTGGTAGGCGCAGGCCTCCACGGGTTCGGCGGCGGTCCAGGGCTGGTTCAGCCGGGGCACCGCGGCGAGCAGTGTGCGGGTGTAGGGGTGGAGTGGGTTGCCGAAGACCTTCTGGGTGTCCCCGCGTTCGACGACACGGCCGCTGCGCAGCACCACGGTCTTCTCGGCCAGATACGTGCCGAGCGACAGGTCGTGCGTGATGTAGAGGACACCGAGACCGCGTTCCTTGAGGCCGGCGAGGAGATTCAGCACGTCGATGCGGGTCGAGGCGTCGAGCATGCTGGTGATCTCGTCGGCGACCAGGAAACGCAGGTCGAGCAGGAGGGCGCGGGCGATCAGCAGCCGCTGGAGCTGTCCGCCGCTCAGCTGGTGCGGGTAGCGGCCGAGCACCTGGCCGGGGTCAAGGCGTACGTCACGTACGGCCTTCTCCACGCGGTCCGCCCACTCCTTGTCGGAGACGTCCGGGTGGTAGGCGCGGCGCACCAGCGCGAAGACGCGGTCCGCCTTGAAGACCGGGTTGTAGCAGCTGAAGGGGTCCTGGAAGACGCCCTGGACGCGGCGGTAGAAGTCCTTGCCGGGCCGGACCTGTTCGCCGTCCAGGGTGAGGCTGCCGGAGCTGACCTGGGTGAGGCCCAGCACCATGCGGCCGATGGTGGACTTGCCGCTGCCGCTCTCGCCGATGAGGGAGACCAGTTCGCCTGGTGCCGCCGAGAAGGAGACCCGGTCCACGGCGGTGGTGGAGCCGCCGCCGAAGGCACCGGCCCGGAAGGTCTTGGTGACACGGTCGAGGGTCAGCATCAGGCCGCCTTCCAGCATGCGACGGTGTGGCGGGGAGCTACCTCGACGACCGGGGGTTCCTCGGCGCACCCGCTGTCGGCGAGCGGGCAGCGGTCGCGGAAGCGGCAGCCGGCGGGAGGGTCCAGCAGGGAGGGCGGGGAGCCCTCGATGCCGCTGAGCGGCTTGTCCTTGTACCGGGCGCCCACCTGGGGCAGAGAACCGATCAGCATCTTGGTGTACGGGTGGCGTGGCTCGGTCGTCAGCACCTTTGTGGGGGCCTTCTCTGCGAGCTTGCCCGCGTACATCACCATGATCGAGTCGGCGATGTGCGAGGTCAGCCCCAGGTCGTGGGTCACGAAGATCATGCTGGTGACCAGGCCCTTGTCACGGAGGCCCGTGAGGGCGCCCACGACGGCCTGCTGGTTGGAGACGTCCAGGGCCGAGGTGACCTCGTCGGCGACGAGGACGGACGGGTCGAGCAGCGTGGAGATCACCATGACGGCGCGCTGCTTCATCCCCCCGGACAGCTCGATCGGATAGCGGTCCAGGACCTCGGGCTCCAGGCCCACCAGGGCGAGCCTGCGGTGCAGTTCGCCGGTGTCCACGGTGACTCCGCGGGAGGCGAGGAGTTCGCGGATCATGCGTCCGATGCGGCGGGTGGGGTTGAGCGCGCTCATCGAGTACTGCGGGACGAGCGAGATCTTGTGGAAGCGGTAGGCGTTCATCGCCCGGTCGTCGGACAACGGCAGTTCGTCGCCGTCCAGCGTCACGCTGCCGCCCACGTGCCTCATCCGGCCGTCGAGCCGGATGAGGGCCTTGCCCAGGGTGGTCTTGCCGCAGCCGGACTCGCCCGCCAGGCCCAGGATCTCGCCGTCCGCCAGGTCGAAGCCGACGCCGTCCAGGGCCCGGACCTCGCCGCGCAGCGTGCGGTAGTGGACCCGCAGATCTTTGACGGTCAGGGTCATCTGCTCAGGACTCCCTCAGCTTCGGGTTGAAGACCTCGTCGAGGCCCACGTTGGCGACGTAGAGCGCGCCGACGATCGCGGTGATCCCGGCGCCCGGCGGGACGAACCACCACCACATGCCGAGTTGGAGCGCGCTCCACTGCTGGGCGCTCTGGAGCATCAGGCCCAGGGAGACGCCTTCGGTCGGGCCGAGCCCGATGAAGTCCAGCGAGGAGGCGATGAGGATGGACCCGCCGAAGAGCAGGATGAACATCATGAAGAGGTACGAGCTCATGTTGGGCGCGATCTCGCGGAAGACGATCCGCCAGGTGCCGCTGCCGCTGAGCCGGGCCAGGTCCACGAACTCCCGGGTGCGCAGCGAGAAGGTCTGCGCCCGGATCGCGCGGGCGGCCCACGGCCACGAGGTCAGGCCGATGAACAGTCCCTGCACGGCGACGCTGCGCACCCCCATGTAGGCGTTGATGATCAGCAGGACGGCGAGGGCGGGGATCACCAGCACGACGTTGGTGAGCATGTTGAGGATCTCGTCGGTGATGCCGCCCCGGTAGCCGGCGAGGAAGCCGACGACCATCGCGATGACGGCGGCGATGGCACCGCCGACGACGCCCACCAGGAAGGTGGCGCGCAGCCCGTGCACGAACTGCGCGTACACGTCCTGGCCGAAGGTGGTCGTGCCCATCCAGTAGGTGCCGTCGGGCGCGGACGCCTGCGGGCCCACGTACTCGTTGGGGTTGCCGCTGTCGAGCAGCATCGGGCCGACGACGCCGACCGCGAGCAGGATCGCGACCAGGGTCACGCCGATGATCAGCTTGGGGTTGCGCACCGCGTAGTGCAGCGACTCGCGGCCCGGCTTGGCCACGGGCGCCTCGGCCGAGGGGGCCTCGGGCGCCGGGTCGGGCAGTGTGCTCATGACGTGCCTCCTGCCATGCCCGTACGGGTGCGGGGGTCGACGACGACGTACACGATGTCGATGAGGAAGTTGGCGATCAGTACGCCGATGACGATGAACAGGAAGGCGCCCTGGAGCAGGAAGAAGTCCTGGTTCTGGATCGCGGCCAGGATCAGCGAGCCGAGCCCCGGGTAGGCGAACACGATCTCGGTGACGAGCGCTCCGGCGACCAGCACGCCCAGCTGGAGGGCGAGCCCGGTGACCTGGGGCAGGACGGCGTTGCGGAACGCGTAACGGCGGATGAGCCGCTGGGGTGCCCCGAGGGCCGCGAGGTACGAGGAGTAGTCGGACTCCAGCTCGTAGATGATCATGTTCCGCATGCCGATGGCCCAGCCGCCGAGCGCGACCAGGAACAGCGAGAGGAACGGCAGCACCCAGTGGTGCAGCGCGTCGAGGGCGAAGTCGGCGCTCCAGCCGGGCTGGATGTCCAGGCTGTAGCCCCCGGATATGGGGAACCAGCCCGCCTTGGCCCCGAGCGCCCAGGCGAGGATGACGGCGATCCACATGTACGGCATGGCGGTGAGCAGATATCCGGCCGGCAGCACGGTGTTGTCGAGGACCTTGCGCCGGGCGGACAGCGCGCCGATCCAGTTGCCCACGAACCAGCTGAGCAGGACGGCCGGGATCATCAGGCCGAGGGTGTACGGGAGGGCGTCGAGCAGGACGTCCCCGACGGGGGTCGGGAAGACGAAGATGGAGATCCCGAAGTCGCCCTGGAGCAGGGCCCCCCAGAAGTGGAGGTACTGCTGCCACAAGGGTTCGTCGAAGCCGAACAGGTTGTTGTAGTACGTGCGCATCGCCTCCGCCGCCTCCGGCTGCGAGACCCTGGCGCGGGCGACCATGGCGGAGACCGGGTCTCCGGGCATGAAGCGCGGGATCATCCAGTTGACGGTGACGGCGACGACGAAGGTCAGTCCGTAGATCAGAAGTTTGCGGGCGAAATAGCGGCGCAAGGGTGCTCCCCTGGTGGAGAGCCCCGCCGTGCGCGCACGGTCAGGTGTGCGCACACGGCGGGGCGGTCATGGAGTCGGCGACGTCACTTGGCGGGCTTGAGCTGGGTGAGCGTCTCGAAGCCGCCCATCTCCAGCCAGTTGCGCCACAGGGCCGGTGCGGTCTTCGGTGCTCCGGCGGCGTCCGACGGCCAGTTCTTCCAGGCTCCGGTGGTGGACTGCGACCACAGGCCGTTGTACCAGAGGGGGATGATGGGCATCTCGGTCAGCTGGATGTCCTGGATCTTCGACACGGCGGCCTTCATGCCCGCGGTGTCGTCGGTCTTGACCCCGCCGAGTTCCTGGACCAGCTTCCAGGCCTCTTCGTTCTCGTAGCGCCCGAAGTTGACCGTGTTCTGCTGCTTCTGGATCGGCAGCTGGAACATGTACTCGTAGTAGGTCCAGGGGGTGTTCGACAGCTGGCGCTCGTTGTTGATGACGAGGTCGAAGTCGCCCTTGCCGCGCTGCTCGTTGAGGGCGTTCTGGTCGGGGAACTCGGTGCTGATCTTGATGCCCGCGTCCTTCGCCCCGGCCGCGATGACCTTGGCCGCCTCCATCCAGTCGGTCCAGCCCGAGGGCACGGCCAGCTTCAGGCTGAGGGCGGAGCCGTCCTTGTTCTCGACGAAGCCGTCGCCGTCCTTGTCCTTGTAGCCTGCGTCCGCGAGCTCCTTCTTCGCGGCGGCGGCGTCGTGCGTGAAGCCCTTCTCCGCGATGAGGGCCTTGTCGTCGAACTGCTCCCACTGCGGCAGCAGCCCGGTCGGGGAGGCCGGCTTGACGAGGTCGCCGTACACACCCTTGACGATCTTCCCGGTGTCGACGGACGCGGCGAGTGCCCGGCGGAAGGCGGCGTCGTCCATCGGCTTCTTGGTGGTGTTGGGCACCAGCCACGCGGTGTTGGCCGAGAGCATGTACGGGGCCTTGTCGTAGTACGACACGACCTTCTTGCTCTTGATCAGCGAGGAGGCGCCCGGCAGGAAGTTGTTGCTGAGGTCCAGCTGGCCCTGACCCAGCTGGCCGATGACGACCTCGTTGCTCGGGTTGGAGACGTCCACGATGTAGCGCGGGGCCGGCGTCATGCTCAGCGCCCTCGTGCCCCACCAGTCGTCGCGCCGCTCCCACACGACCCGGTCCTGGGTCTTGCTCTTCAGCTTGTAGGCCCCGGTGCCGACGGGCTTGTCGTTGACTCCGTTGAGGATGTCCTCGTCGGTGCGCGAACTCCACACGTGCTCGGGGACGATCGGCTGGCTGTAGAGGGTGGAGTCCCACTCCTGGTAGCGGGCCTCCTTGAAGGTGAAGCGGACCGTGGTGTCGTCCACCGCCGTCGCGTCGGACAGCCAGCTCCACAGCGAGTGGAAGGCGGAGGCCTCGATCTTGCCGAGGCCGTAGGAGTACGCCACGTCCTTGGCGGTCAGCGGCTTGCCGTCGGCCCAGGTGATGCCCGGACGGAGCTTCACCTCGTACGCCTTGTCACCGGTCCAGCTGCCCGACTCCGCGAGCCAGGGGTTCAGCTTGCCCTCGTTCGGGTCGAAGTGGAACAGGGTCTCGTAGACCAGTCCCTTGGTGCCGGTCGCGTGGTCCCAGTTGCGCAGCGGGTTGTAGTTGGCCGGAGGCCCCCACTGGGTGCCGGTCGTGTAGAGCGTCTCGTTGCGCGGCAGCGAGCCGCCTTTGCCGACCGGACCGCCGCTGCCGGCCGTGTCCGAACCGCCTCCCGTGCACGCGGTCGCGGCGAGTGTGAACACGGCGAGTGCGGTGGTGACCCGCAGCCGGGTACGCGTACCCATAGCCCCTCCTTTTCCCCCGCGCCGTCCCTGCCGAGCGGAGTTACTGAACCGGGTAAGTGCCGTGAAGGTATGGGGGCCCCGAAGCCGTGTCAAGAGAGCGGGAGCGCTCCCATTCCAGTTTTTCCAGTGATCCTGCGAGAGGTCTGGACCGCTTCGGGGAAGACAGAGGTCAGGAGCCTGCGGCTAGGATGCCGCATGAAAACGAACCGGTTAAGCGAGGTCGCATGTCCAAGCACCGCCCCACGATCGCCGACATCGCGCGTCGCGCCGGGGTCTCCAAGGTCGCGGTGTCGTACGCCCTGAACGACCGCCCCGGGGTCTCCCCCGCGACCCGCGCCTCGATCAAGGCCATCGCGCAGGAGATCGGCTGGCGCCCCAACAGCGCGGCCCGCGCCCTCACCCACGCGCGCGCCGGCACCGTGGGGCTCGCACTGTCGCGGCCTGCCAGGATGCTCGGGGTCGAGCCGTTCTTCATGGAGCTCATCAGCGGCATCGAGACCGAGCTGTCCGCCCGGAGCTGCGCCCTGCTCCTCCAGGTGGTCACCGACCCGGCGCAGGAGCTGGAGATGTACCGCCGCTGGTGGGGCGAGGGCCGCGTGGACGGGGTGTTCGTCGCCGATGTGCGCTCCCCCGACCCGCGGATCGAGGGCATCGCCGAGCTGGGCATGCCGGCCGTCGTGATCGGCCACCCGTCGGCGGCCGGATCGCTCACACCCGTGTGGTCGGACGACGCGGCGGCGCTGCGGGACACCCTGACGTACCTGAGCGCGCTCGGCCATCGCTCCGTCGCCCGGGTCGCGGGCATGCCCGAGCTGATCCACACCCAGCTGCGCGACCGTGCCCAGCGCGAGATCAGCGCCGAACTCGGCCTGGACGAGCCGGTGGTGGTGCACACCGACTACTCCGGCGACGAGGGCGCGCACGCCACGCGGCGGCTGATCAGCTCGGCCGCGCGGCCCACCGCCGTCATCTACGACAACGACATCATGGCCGTCGCCGGCCTCTCCGTCGCCCAGGAGATGGGCCTGGACGTGCCCGCCGATCTCTCGCTCGTCGCCTGGGACGACTCCCAGCTCTCCCGTGTCGTGCGGCCCCCGCTGACCGCCCTGAGCAGGGACATCTCCGCGTACGGCAGCCACGCGGCCCGTACGCTCCTGACGATGGTGGCCGACGGCACGGCCCCCGGTTTCGAGGACGCGACGGCCCGCCTGGTGCCCCGCGGATCCACCGCCCCGCCCCGGTGAACACCCGGGCCTCTCGGGGCCGGTCTCCTACCTCAGACGTACGCCGCGGGTGGGCGGGTGCGACTCAAGAGGGCCCCCGGAACGGGCACGGGGACTGACGACCGGGCGGAAATCGACGGAGACGATGGAGGGGTCCCAGCGCACCAGCCGCCCGAACCAGGAGTACCCCTGTGACGACCACCACCGTTCACCGCACCACCGCGGTCGCCGCCCGTGCCACGGAGCTGTCGAAGGTCTACGGCCAGGGTGAGACCCAGGTGGTCGCCCTGGACCGGGTGACCGTCGACTTCCCGCAGGGCGAGTTCACCGCGATCATGGGCCCCTCGGGTTCCGGCAAGTCCACGCTGATGCACTGCGTGGCCGGTCTCGACAGCTTCAGCAGCGGTTCCGTACGCATCGGCGAGACCGAGCTGGGGACGCTGAAGGACAAGCAGCTCACCCAGCTGCGCCGGGACAAGATCGGCTTCATCTTCCAGGCCTTCAACCTGCTGCCCACGCTGACCGCGCTGGAGAACATCACACTGCCGATGGACATCGCCGGCCGTAAGCCCGACGCGGCCTGGCTGCAGAAGGTCATCGACATGGTGGGCCTCTCCGACCGGCTGAAGCACCGTCCCACCGAGCTCTCCGGCGGCCAGCAGCAGCGCGTCGCGGTGGCCCGCGCCCTGGCCTCGCAGCCGGAGATCATCTTCGGCGACGAGCCGACGGGGAACCTCGACTCCCGTTCCGGCGCCGAGGTCCTGGGCTTCCTGCGCAACTCGGTGCGCGAGCTCGGCCAGACCGTGGTGATGGTGACCCACGACCCCGTCGCCGCCTCCTACGCGGACCGCGTGATCTTCCTCGCAGACGGTGCCGTCGTCGACGAGATGACCCAGCCCACCGCGGACGGCGTGCTCGACCGGATGAAGGCGTTCGAGGCGAAGGGCCGCACGAGCTGACGCGGCCGGCCGCCGCTCCCGACCCCCTTCCGGACCCCATCCCAGGACACACAGACATGTTCCGTACCGCCCTGCGCAATGTGCTCGCGCACAAGGCCAGGCTGCTGATGACCGTGCTCGCCGTCATGCTCGGCGTAGCGTTCGTCTCCGGCACCCTCGTCTTCACCGACACCCTCGGCAACGCCTTCCGCAACCAGTCTGCCAAGAACTACGACGACGTGGCCGTCGCCGTCACCACCTGGGCCGAGCGCGGCGACGAGGAGACCCCCGCGGTCGACGCGGCCACGCTCAGGAAGATCCAGGAACTCGACGGCGTGGCCGAGGCCACCGGGCGGGTCTCCGGATTCGCCGGGGTCGCCGACCCCGACGGCAAGCTCATCGGCAACGGCTGGTCCAACACCGGGTCGAACTTCGCCCCTGGAGCGGACGGCGAGGACGCCCAGTACGACTTCACCGACGGCACCGGCCCGGGCGGGGCGGGGCAGGTCGCCCTCGACCGGACCACCGCGGACAAGGGCGGCTACCGGGTCGGCGAGAAGGTCCGGGTCGCCACGAACGGGCCGGTGAAGGAGTACACCCTCTCCGGTGTCTTCACCACCGAGGACGGCGCCGTGAACGCGGGCGGCAGCCTCGTACTCTTCGACACCGCCGTCGCCCAGCGGCTCTACCTGCGGCCCGGTGAGTTCAAGGACATCACCGTCGTCGCCGAGCCCGGCGCATCCGACACCGCGCTGCTGGCCGCGGTGAAGCCCCTGCTGCCCGAGGACGCCGAGGCGAAGACCGGGGCGGCCCTCGCCGACGAGCAGGCCGAGCAGACCGAGGCCGGCCTGAAGAACCTCAATCAGATCCTGCTCGTCTTCGCCGCCATCGCCCTCTTCGTGGGCATCTTCCTGATCGCCAACACCTTCACGATGCTGGTCGCCCAGCGGACCAGGGAACTGGCGCTGATGCGCGCCGTGGGTGCCTCCCGCCGGCAGGTCAAGCGCGCGGTCCTGCTCGAAGCGGCTGTCGTCGGCGCGATCGCCTCGGTGATCGGTTTCGCGCTCGGCCTCGCTCTCGCGGTCGGGCTGCGCTCCGCGACGACCCTCTTCGGAGGCAAGATCCCCGGGGGCCCGCTCATCGTCTCCCCCACCGCCGTACTCTCCGCGTTCGGCGTCGGTGTCCTGGTCACCGTGCTGGCCGCCTGGCTGCCCGCCCGCCGGGCCGCGAAGATCCCCCCGGTCGCGGCGATGAACAGCGTCCACGCCGTGGCCACCCCCCGCTCGCTGGTCGTACGGAACTCCATCGGCGGAGCGATCACCCTCCTCGGCGCCGCGGCGATCGTCTCGGGCGCGCTGATCGGCAACGACGGCCGCGTGATCATCGGTGTCGGGGCGTTCTTCGCCCTGATCGGCGTCATCGTGCTGATCCCGCTGCTGTCGAAGCCTGTGATCGCCCTGGTGCGCCCCGCGCTGCAGAAGCTCTTCGGGGTCTCCGGGAAGCTGGCCTCCCAGAACGCCGTCCGTAACCCACGGCGCACCGGAGCCACGGCGTCAGCACTGGCGATCGGGCTCACCCTGGTCACCGGTATCTCAGTGCTGGGCGTCACGCTCGGCCAGGCGATCGACCGCATGACGACCGACCACATCAAGGCCGACTACCACGTCTCCATGGCCAGTGGCGGCCCGCTCGACGAGTCGGCGCTCACGGCCCTGGAGAAGGCCGACGGCGTGGAAGCCGTCTCGCCCCAGCAGTCCGTCTGGCTCACGGTCGGCGACGAGGGCCTCTCGGCGTCCGGCGTCACCCCAGGTGACGTGGAGAAGGTGCTCGCGATCGACACGGTCTCCGGCTCCCTCGCCTCTCTCGGCGACGGCGAGATCGCCGTCGCCGAGAAGACCGCGAAGTCGAACGGCTGGAAGACCGGCGACAGCGTGCGGGTGACCTTCCAGGACGACAAGAAGGAGTCCCTGAAGATCGGCGCGGTCTTCGAGCAGAACGAGTTCGTCTCGCCGGTCCTCGTGTCGACGGACGTAGTGGCCCCGCACGAGTCCATGCCGAGCATCGTCGAGATCTACGTGAAGATGGAGGGCGGCGCCTCCGATGCCTCCGAGCAGGCAGTGGTCGACGCGCTCGGCGACAACCCCGCGATGAGCGTCATGGACCAGCAGGGCATCCGGGACATGTTCGGCGGATTCATCAACACCGCGCTGAACCTCATGTACGGGCTGCTGGCGATGGCCCTGGTCATCGCGGTGCTCGGAGTCGTGAACACCCTGGCCATGTCCGTCTTCGAGCGGCAGCAGGAGATCGGCATGCTGCGGGCGATCGGCCTCGACCGGCGCAGGGTCAAGCGCATGATCCGGCTGGAGGCCGTGGTCATCTCGCTCTTCGGGGCGGTGGTCGGCGTGGCCCTCGGCACGTTCCTCGGCTGGGCGATCGGTGAGACCATCGCCTCCTCCGTGCCGAACTACGCCCTGGTCATCCCGTGGGACCGGCTCGCGCTCTTCCTGGCGCTGGCGGGCCTCGTGGGTGTGCTGGCCTCCCTCTGGCCGGCACGCAGCGGAGCGAAGCTGAACATGCTGACCGCGATCAAGACGGAGTAGCGCGGCCGGCTCCGTGCGGAAAGGGCCGGTACCCGCGGGTACCGGCCCTTTCGTGTGCGCGGATCAGCCGTTCGCCGTCAGCCGTTCGCCGACGCCGTCCAGTCCCGGGCCCGCAGCGGCATGGCGGACCCGCCGCCCTCCAGCGGGCGCACCGCGAGGATCTGGTTGACGCCGATCTTGTTGTGCTCGAAGGAGAGGGCCGAGGCGGCCATGTAGAGCCGCCAGACCCGGGCCCGCCCGGGCGAGGTGGCCCGTACGGCCTCCTTCCAGTGCTCCTCCAGGTTGGTGACCCACCGGCGCAGGGTCAGTGCGTAGTGCTCCCGGATCGCCTCGACGTCCCTGGCCTCGAAGCCGGCCGCCTCCAGGGTGGAGACGGTGCTTCCGACCGGGGCCAGCTCCCCGTCGGGGAAGACATAGGCGTCGATGAACTCGTCGATGCGGTAGGCCGACTCGTCCTTCTCGGGGCGGCGGGCGATCTGGTGGTTGAGCAGCCGGCCGCCGGGCTTGAGGAGTGCGTAGAGGTCGTCGGCGTACTCACGGAAGCGGACCGAGCCGACGTGCTCGGCCATGCCGATCGAGGAGATGGCGTCGTACGGACCGTCCCTGACGTCCCGGTAGTCCTGGACCCGGATCTCGATCCGGTCGGTGAGGCCCTCCTCCGCGATGCGCTTGCGGGCGAAGGCGGCCTGCTCGGTGGAGAGGGTCACCCCGGTGACCCGGGCGCCGTACTCGCGGGCGGCGTGGATGGCCATGGAGCCCCAGCCGCAGCCGACGTCGAGGAGGCGGTCGCCCTCCTTCAGCGCGAGCTTGCGGCAGACGAGGTCGAGCTTGTCGCGCTGGGCGTCCTCGAGCGTGGAGCCGTCCTGCCAGTAGGCGCAGGAGTACACCATCGAGGGGCCGAGGACCATCGCGTAGAAGTCGTTGCCCACGTCGTAGTGGTGGCTGATCGCTTCCTTGTCCCGGCGTCTGGTGTGCAGCGGCCCGGTCCGGCGGCGGACCTCCTCGGCGGGCGGGGGCGGCGGCGGCCAGGGACCGGCCAGCTCGACGAGGCCGCGGCCGAAGGCACGCACCTTCGGATCGCGGACGGGGTGGACGGTGTCCTTCGCTTCGGCGCCACGCTCCCAGAGCAGGGAGGCCATGGCGTCCAGGACCGCGTACAGGTCACCGTCGACGTCGATCTCGCCGGCCACCCAGGCGCGGGCCAGGCCCAGTTCGCCCGGCTTCCAGAGCAGCCGGCGCAGGGCACGGCGGTGACGCAGGACGAGGGTGGGTGCACCCGGCGGCCCGGATTCACTGCCGTCCCAGGCCCGGATCCGGACCGGCAGGGGTTCTCCCAGCAACTCTTCGGCAAGAGCGGTCAGCCGCGATGCGGCGTCTGCCATGGCGCACACCTCCGTGGTGGTGTTTCCGAACGTGCCTAAATTCGCATAGACGCACCCGAACCGGGCCGCGACACCTCGGGGCCACGGCGAGGTACACCAGGGTCAACGCAACCGGCCCCCCAGGCCATCCCGCCGACGGGCAACGGAAGGGCAAAATGCCTGCACCGACCAACTAGTTGGCGGCCCCCGGACACGCCGAAGGGGCCGTCCGCACCACGGATGGCGGACGACCCCTTCGGTGACGCGCGGAGGTCAGGAGGCCTTGGCCTTCTCACCCTCGGTCTTGCTCTTCTCGCCGTCGGCCTTGGCCGCGACGGGCGCGGGGCTCGGCTTGGCGGCCTCGTAGAACTCCTCGCGCGGAGTCTCCATGGCGCCCAGCGAGACGACCTCGCGCTTCAGGAACATCGCGAGCGTCCAGTCGGCGAAGATCCGGATCTTGCGGTTCCAGGTCGGCATCGCCATGCCGTGGTAACCACGGTGCATGTACCAGGCGAGACGGCCCTTGAGCTTGATCTTCACCTTGCCCATGACGATCATCGCGACGCCCTTGTGCAGGCCCAGTCCGGCGACCGCACCCTTGTTGGCGTGGCTGTACTCCTTCTGCGGGAAGCCCCGCATACCGGAGATGACGTTGTCACCGAGGACCTTGGCCTGACGCAGCGCGTGCTGGGCGTTCGGCGGGCACCAGGCGTTCGGGTTGCCCGCACGGCGGCCGACCATGTCCGGGACCTGGGCGTTGTCGCCCGCGGCCCAGATGTAGTCGGTGCCCTGCACCTGGAGCTTCTCGGACGTGTCCACGTGGCCACGCGGGCCGAGAGGCAGACCGAAGCGGGCGAGCGCCGGGTTCGGCTTCACACCGGCGGTCCACACGATCGTGCTGGAGTCGACCTCGAGGCCGTTCTTCAGGACGACGTGGCCGTCGACACAGGAGTCCATGGACGTCGAGAGGTAGACCTCGACCCCGCGGCTCTCCAGGTGCTCCTTGCCGTAGGCGCCCAGCTTCGGGCCGACCTCGGGAAGGATCTTGTCCGCGGCGTCGACCAGGATGAAGCGCATGTCCTCGCGCTTCACGCTGGTGTAGTACTTGGCCGCGTCGCGGGCCATGTCCTCGACCTCGCCGATGGTCTCCGCGCCGGCGAAGCCGCCGCCCACGAAGACGAACGTCAGCGCCTTGCGGCGGACGTCCTCATCGGTCGTCGAGTCGGCCTTGTCCAGCTGCTCGAGGACGTGGTTGCGCAGGCCGATGGACTCCTCGATGCCCTTCATTCCGATGCCCTGCTCGGCGAGGCCGGGGATCGGGAAGGTACGGGAGACCGCGCCCATCGCGATGACCAGGTAGTCGAAGGGCAGCTCGTAGGCCTCGCCGACGAGCGGCGCGACCGTGGCGACCTTGCGGTCCTGATCGATGGTCGTGACACGGCCGGTGAGAACCTCAGCCTTGGGCAGCACGCGTCGCAGCGGGACGACGACATGCCGAGGCGAGATGCTGCCGGCAGCAGCTTCGGGGAGGAAGGGCTGGTACGTCATGTACGAGCGTGGGTCGACGACCGTGACGGTCGCCTCCCCGTACCGCATCTTCTTCAGAATGCGACGAGCTGCGTACAGGCCTACGTACCCACCGCCTACAACGAGGATCCTGGGACGCTCCGTGGTGCTCATGCCATCGAGTATCCACCCCCCTCGGGGGGCATGCTCGTGAGCCCCTTCACAAGGTATGCGCGACCCTCTGCTACACTTCGCCGCCCACGTGACCCAGGTCATGACGCCGACGGGGAACCACGGCGGCCCGGCGAACGTTGTTCACCGCTTGTGAGCTGGCCCTTGAGGCACCGGGCGAGGTGAACCAGCACCCCGGGGCACATCCCCGCCACACCCGGGCAACACCCCCGCATCACCGCCGCACGGCCCCGCGGGCGACCCGTGCGGCCCTCCGGACGAAGAACTTCCCCCGGAGGGGCCGAATTCCTTGTGAAGAAGTTCACGAAGTTCGTGGCGGCGCGTCGCGAAAGGCCCCTCCGGACGGGTCCGAAGGGGCCTCGGCGGGCTCAAAGGTGCAGGCCGGAATGCGTATGAGCGGCATCTCACCGCGCCTGCCGCGCCGCTGTGATCAGGCGGCGGACCAGGCGATTCCGTCGAGGATGTCGTGTTCGCTGACGACGACCTCCTCGGCTCCGGTGCGCTCGATCACCGCGAGCAGGACGAGGGCCCCGGAAGCGATGACATCGACCCGGCCGGGGTGCATCGCGGGGATGGCCGCCCGCTCCTCGTGCGTCGAGGCGAGCAGCCGCGCGGTGATCTCCCGGACCTGCCCGGCGGAGACCCTGGAGTGGTGGATCGCCTCCGAGTCGTACTCCTCCAGCCCCAGCGCGATCGCGGCGATCGTCGTGACCGTCCCGGCCAGGCCGACGAGCGTGGCCGCCGAGGCGAGCGGCACGGTCTCCTCGGCGAGGTCCAGGGCGGCGCCGACGTCCGCGCGGATCGCGGCGATCCGGTCGGGCGTGGGCGGGTCCACGACCACGCCGTCCTGGACGAGATGACGCTCGGTCATGCGTACGCAGCCGATGTCCACCGACCGTGCGGCACGCACCCGGTCGTCGCCGACGACGAACTCGGTGGAGCCCCCGCCGATGTCCACGACGAGATACGGCTTCTCCAGGTGGTCGCTGCCCTCCAGCTCCTTGGTGGCACCGTCGAAGGAGAGCTGCGCCTCCTGGTCACCGGTGACGACCTCGGGCTCGACACCCAGGATGTCCAGCACCCCCTGGACGAAGACGGCGCTGTTCTCCGCGTCGCGGGAGGCGGAGGTGGCGACGAACCGGATCCGCTCGGCGCCGAGTTCCTTGATGACGTCCGCGTACTCGCGGCACGCGTCGAAGGTGCGCTCCAGCGCCTCGGGCGCCAGCCGGCCGGTCCGGTCGACCCCCTGGCCGAGCCGGACGATCCGCATCCGGCGGTCCAGCTCTGTGAACCGTCCGGTGGCGGGGTCCGCGTCCGCGACGAGCAGGCGGATGGAGTTGGTACCGCAGTCGATGGCGGCAACGCGGGTCATGGGGCTCCTGTGGTTGTACGTGGACCGCGCGGGGGTCAGGACGCGTCGGGCTCGCCGCACGGCGTGACGCAGGGGCCCTTGGCCCACCACTGCGGCAGCATCGCGATCGCCTCGTCGCCCAGCGGGTTCACCCCGGGGCCGGCCGCCAGCGAGTGGCCGACCAGGACGTGGAGGCACTTCACCCGGTCCGGCATGCCACCGGCGCTCGGGAAGCCCTCCAGGACCTCGATGGCGTCACGACGGGCGATGTAGTCCTCGTGCGCGGCCCGGTAGGCGGCGGCCAGTTCCGGGTCGGTGGCCAGGCGTTCGGTCATCTCCTTCATGACCCCGTTGGCCTCCAGCGTGCCGATCGCGGACGCGGCACGTGGGCAGGTCAGGTAGTACGTCGTCGGGAACGGCGTGCCGTCCTCCAGACGGGGCTGCGTCTCGACCACGTCCGGGTTGCCGCACGGGCAGCGGTGCGCGATGGCGCGCAGACCGCGCGGCGGGCGGCCGAGCTGAAGCTCGAACGCGGCGATGTCCGCATCGGTGGGCGTGGTGGATTCGGTCTGCGGAGGGGGCGTGTCCATGCCTGCCTTGAATGTCATCGGTCGGACTGTATGAATCGGTGCGAGGAGAGGGCCCGGCGCGTCCGGAAGGTCATTCCCGGTCCGCGCTGTCGACGCCGTCCCAGAGGTTGGAGTGCCAGGGCCGGCCCCTCGCCCCCGGCTCGCCGCGGCGCACCTCGGCCGCGTCCGGGTCGACCACCGTATATCCGGTCTCGCCGGGCAGCACGTAGTGCAGGTGCTCGCGCGCGAGACGGCGGATATACGCGTCGTCCTTGAGCCGCGCCTTCTCGTCACGCAGCTCCTCGGTCCGCGAACGCGCCTCCCGCGAGAGCCTCTCCTGTTCGGCGATCTCGTCGCGCTGGGAGATGTACTGCCGCATCGGATACGCGAGGGCGACCACCAGGGAGCAGACGATCAGCGCGAGGAACGCGGCCCGGCCGGTGAGCCGGGACCGTCGTGCCTGACGGCGGTTCTGGGACCGGTAGACGCGGGCCGCGGTCTGCTCACCGAGCAGCCGCAGCCTGGTCGCGGTGGAGAACCGGTCGCGGTCCTTCCCGGCCATGTCTCACGCCTCCCCGTTACGCACGTCCGTCCCCGCACACGGTACGGGACCGGATGCGGGGACGGACGGAGGCTGGTGCCCCGGACTCGGGCCGTCAGCCCTCGAAGCGGAACCGCGGGAACGCCGAACGGCCCGCGTAGACCGCGGCGTCGTCGAGGATCTCCTCGATGCGCAGCAGCTGGTTGTACTTGGCGACGCGGTCCGAGCGGGCCGGGGCGCCGGTCTTGATCTGGCCACAGTTCACGGCGACGGCGAGGTCGGCGATGGTGACGTCCTCGGTCTCACCGGAGCGGTGGGACATCATGCACTTGAAGCCGTTGCGCTGGGCCAGCTCGACGGCGTCCAGGGTCTCGGTCAGCGAACCGATCTGGTTGACCTTGACGAGCAGGGCGTTGGCGGAGCCCTCCTCGATGCCACGAGCGAGGCGCTCGGGGTTGGTGACGAACAGGTCGTCACCGACGATCTGCACCTTGGAGCCGAGCTTGTCGGTGATGACCTTCCAGCCGGCCCAGTCGTCCTCGTACAGCGGGTCCTCGATGGAGACCAGCGGGTACGCGGAGACGAGCTCCTCGTAGTACTCGGTCATCTCGGCGGCCGAACGGGACTTGCCCTCGAACTCGTAGACGCCGTCCTTGTAGAACTCGGACGCGGCGACGTCGAGCGCGAGCGCGATGTCGCGGCCGGGGACGTAACCGGCCTCCTTGATGGCCTCGAGGATGAGGTCGAGGGCGGCACGGTTGGACTCGAGGTTCGGGGCGAAGCCGCCCTCGTCGCCGAGACCGGTGGACAGGCCCTTGGTCTTCAGGACCTTCTTGAGCGTGTGGTAGATCTCCGCACCCCAGCGCAGGGCCTCGGAGAAGGACTCGGCGCCGATCGGCGCGATCATGAACTCCTGGATGTCCACGTTGGAGTCGGCGTGCGAGCCGCCGTTCAGGATGTTCATCATCGGAACGGGCAGCAGGTGCGCGTTCGGGCCGCCGAGGTAGCGGAAGAGCGGGAGGTCGGACGCCTCGGACGCGGCGTGCGCCACGGCGAGCGAGACACCGAGGATGGCGTTGGCGCCGAGGGAGCCCTTGTTCTCGGTCGCGTCCAGGTCGAACATCGCCTGGTCGATGAGGCGCTGCTCGGTGGCGTCGTAACCGACGAGCTCCGGGCCGATCTGCTCGATCACGGCGAGGACGGCCTTTTCGACGCCCTTGCCCTGGTAGCGGTTGGGGTCACCGTCGCGAAGCTCGATGGCCTCGAACGCACCGGTGGAGGCGCCGGACGGAACAGCAGCACGTCCCGTGCTGCCGTCGTCGAGGCCAACCTCGACCTCGACCGTGGGGTTGCCCCGGGAGTCGAGGATTTCCCTGGCTACGACGACGTCGATGGACGGCACGAGGCATCTCCTTCTGGGATCTGACACTGGTTGTGCAGGGTCACTGTGGCCTTGCGGCACGAGCCTAACCGGCTCCGCCTGATCCGTCGGCCGTCCGCCCGTCCCCTGGGACGAAAAAGGACCCAAGGGCCTGCATTACGGGCAAAGCTCCAGAATTTTACTGGCAAGTAACTACAACAGTTGAACGAAAGCGTGTCCCGCGGGGTCTCCGTACACGGCTCCGCGCCGCCCGCGGAGCACCGGACACGACCCCGGCCCGGCGCGCAGGGGGGTGGGCGCGCCGGGCCGGGACTCCGGGGCAGGAGGAAGAACCCCGGACCGCTCCAGATGGGACCTGCACTGCCTCGGTGGAGCCCGTACCGCTTCGGTGGAGCCTGTCCCGCTTCAGGGCGCGGAACCTGGATCCACTTCAGGTGGGACCTGAGTTCTTCAGGTGGACCGACTACTTCAGGTGGAGCTGCTGACCCGGGAAGATCAGGTCGGCGTCGTCGACGATGTCGTCGTTCAGCTCGAACAGCTTCTCCCAGCCGCCCTTGACCTTCTTCGCGTCGGCGATCTTGCCGAGGGTGTCTCCGGCCTTCACCTTGTACTCGCCGTCACCCTTCTCGACCTTCTTGCCGGTCGGGGTCGTGACGGTCTTCTCGGCCTTCGGCTCCGTGCGCGTCTCGCTGCGCGAGGCGGGCTGCTCGGCCGTGCGCTCGGGCTGGGCCTTCTCGGCCGAGCCCGAGCCGGTGTCGACACCCGGGTCCACACCGTCGTTCGTCAGGCCGCCGGCACCGGCGCAGGCCCAGGCACCCGGGCCCTGGAGGTCGAGGAGCTTCTCGGCCACGGCTATCTGCTGGTTCTTGGTGGCCAGGTCGGCACGGGAGGCGTACTGCGTACCGCCGGCGGCGGCCCAGCTGGACTGCGAGAACTGGAGACCGCCGTAGTAGCCGTTGCCGGTGTTGATGGACCAGTTGCCACCGGACTCACACTGGGCGACGGCTTCCCAGGTCTGGACGGAGGCGGCCGAGGCGTTGGTGGCGCCCATCAGCGGCACGGCGACGGCAGCACCGGCGACACCGGCCAGGGTGGCGACACGGACGGCCTTGGACGGGCGACGGTGCTTGCCCTTGCTGGAAAGCAGCATGGTTCTCCTCACCGACGCCTACGAGGTGAGCTGTCGGGTTCGGGCCTGTGAGTTGCCCGGTCGCCCGCACTCGCGGACGACTTCACCCCGAGCCGTACCCGTACCCGTCTTCCGACGGCCGGGTCCGGCGCCTACCTGGGTCCCCCGCTCCTGCCTACGGCGCTTTACGCGTCGGTCCCCTTCGGCCGACGGCAGGATTCGGCGTGACGGTCGAAGGTGCCCGCGGTGCGAGCGGCTCCGACCGTAAACACACCCAACCCCTACATTCAAAGATGGACATAACGGTTAATCAGCACGTACCGGCGCGGGGTCGCGGATCGTTTGCGCAGGTCGGAGCCAATATGGACGGACCGGACGGACGGGGCACCCCGATCACAGCAAAGAGACCCATGTCTCACTTACGCATAAGTGGACATAGGCCTCTGAACTACCCCTGGTTTCGGGGTGTTTTCCCGCTTTGGATCAGTTGCCCGCCGAGGCCTTCGCCTGGGCGTCCTGACCATCCTTCGCATCCTGCGTGTCCTGGGTGTCCTGCGTCTGGGCCGTGAGGCCGAGGTCCAGGCTCTGGCCGGGCAGGATCAGGTCCGGGTCGGAGCCCAGCTCGTCCTTGTTGGCCTCGTAGAGCGCGGGCCAGCCGCCCGGGAGCTCCTGCGAGTCCGCGATCGCCCAGAGGTTGTCGCCCGTACGGACGGTGTACGAGCCGTCCGCGTCCTGGCGCGCGTCCGAGTCGCCCCGGGAGGCGTGCCGGCCGGACTCGCGCCCGTCCTCCAGGCCCGGCTCCGCGCTCGACTCGGGCGCGGGCGTGCCGCGGTGCTTGCCGCCGTTCGCCGCGTCCTCCTTCGAGGCGCCGGTCTCCGAGGCCTCGGGGGACGGGGTGGCGGACGGCGAGGCGTCGGCGCTCGCCGAGGAGTCGGCCCTGCCGGCCTTGTCCGTCCTGCTGTCGGAGGTGTCCTCGGTCTTCCCGCCGGTGCCCTCCGTCGCCTCCGCCGGGGCCGAGGCCCTGGACGAGGGGGTCCCGGACGGGGACGGGCTCTCCGTGGACCCGTCGGACGGCTCGCCGCCCGGGTCGATGCCCGGCAGCGTCCCGTCCAGGGCGAGCCCGGAGATCACGGCGCAGCTGGGCCACGCCTGCGGGCCCTTGTCGTCGAGCACCTTCTCCGCGACCGCTATCTGCTGCGAGCGGCTCGCGAGGTCGGCCCGGGGCGCGTAGGCGGTACCGCCGTAGGCCGACCAGGTGTCCTGCGAGAACTGCAGTCCGCCGTAGTAGCCGTTGCCGAGGTCGGCGCTCCACATGCCGCCGCTCTCGCATTCCGCGACCCGGTCCCAGGTCGTCGCCTCGGCGGCTTGCGCGCCGCCCGCGCCCAGCAGCGGGATGGCGATGGCCGATCCGGTGACGCCTGCGGCGACGACGATGGCGGGTGCCTGACGAGGGCGACGGTGTCTGCCGGTCGCGGAGCCCATGGGATTGCCTTCCGTGTGACTGACATGTGACGGGTGAGTCGAACGGTGAACCTAGCCCTACTCGAACGTGTGTCACAAGTCGATGCAGCGGAGATCACGTGAAAGTCACAGAGTTGACAGGCTGTCACTTTCCTCGCCGGAGCGCCCCGGCCGGAACTCGACCGGAAGCGTGCGCAGTCCACGCATGATGAGCCCGCCGCGCCACCGCAAATCGGCAGGTTCCGCAGCGAGCCGCAGGTCGGGGAGGCGGCGGAGCAGGGTCGCGAGAGCCACCTGACCCTCCAGCCGGGCCAGCGGCGCCCCCAGGCAGTAGTGGATGCCGTGTCCGTATCCGAGGTGCTGATTGTCACTCCGCGCGAGATCCAGCGTGTCCGGATCCTGGAAGCGCTCGGGGTCCCGGTCGGCGGCGGCCAGCACCACCAGGACGGGGTCCCCCGCCGCGATCTCCCGACCGCCCAGCGTCACGGGTTCGGTGGCGTAGCGCCACGTCGCGAGCTCCACCGGCCCGTCGTAACGCAGCAGCTCCTCGATGCCCGTGGCGAGCAGGTCCGTCTCCCCGGCGGCGAGCGACCGCTCCAGGCGGGCGCGCTGGGAGGGATTGCGCAGCAGCGCGTAGGTGCCGTTGCCGATGAGGTTCACGGTCGTCTCGAATCCGGCGAACAGGAGGATGAAGGCCATGGCGGCGGCCTCGTTCTCGGTGAGGTGCTCGCCGTGGTCACTCGCCCGGATCAGCCCGGAGATCAGGTCGTCACCGGGGTTCTCCCGCTTGCGGTGGATGAGTTCGGCGAGATAGCCACGCATCTTCTTGACCGATCTGGCCACCCCGCCGCGCGGACCGCCACCGTGCCGGATCATCATGCCCGCCCAGTCACGGAAGTCGTCCTGGTCCTCGCGCGGCACTCCGAGCAGATCGCAGATCGCGTAGATGGGCAGCGGGAAGGCGAAGTCGTGGATGAGATCCGCCTTCCCCTCCTCCACGAACGTGTCGATGAGGCGGTCCGTCAGCTCCTGCACGCGGGGCGCGAACTCCGCCACCCGGCGCGGGGTGAACGCCTTGGACACCAGTCGGCGCAGCCGGGTGTGGTCCGGGGGGTCGATGTTCAGCAGATGCGTCATCAGCTCCGCCTTGCGCTCCCCCGGGATACCGGTCTTCCCCTTCGCGTTCGCGGACCCCGCGTGGTGCGCCGGGTTCTTGGAGAGCCGGGTGTCGGCGAGGGCCTGCCTGGCGTCCGCGTACCGCGTCACCAGCCAGGCCTCGACCCCGCTGGGCAACGCCGTGCGGTGGACGGGGCTGTTCTCCCGTAGCCAGGCGTAGGCGGGGTACGGGTCGGTGGCGAACTCCCAGGTGAAGAGTTCGGGTGCCGCGTCGGGCGCGGAGGCGGTGCGGGGGCTGTCGTTCACTCCTCGACGCTATCGGGACCCGCCCCGAGCCCCTCCGCCGCCCGGATCGCGTCCCGGTAGGCCCGGGCGGCGGCCCGGAGAGCGGCCTCCGGGTCGATGCCGTCCTGCTCGGCGCGCACCGCGAGGGCGAGCAGCCGGTAGCCGACCCCCTCCCCCTGGGGCAGTGCCGCGTCGATCCCCGCCGTACGGGCGCGGCCTCCGAGCTTGGCCGCCAGTGCAAGACCTGGCTGGCCGAGCGGCACCCCGTCGGTGACGGAGTCGCGCTGCTTCTCGATCGCCTTCGTACGCAGCCAGTGCGCGCGGACGTCCTCCGGGGTCTCGGCGGTCTCGTCGCCGAACACGTGCGGGTGCCGGTGGATCAGCTTGTCGACGATCGTCCCCGCGACGTCGTCGATCCCGAACGGCTCCTCCGGGTCCTCCTGCGCGATGCGCGCGTGGAACACGACCTGGAGCAGCACGTCCCCGAGCTCCTCGCGCAGCTCGTCCCTGTCGCCGTCCTCGATGGCCTCGACCAGTTCGTACGCCTCCTCGATGGCGTACTTCGCGAGCCCTTCGTGGGTCTTCTGCGAGGTCCACGGGCAGGCGAGCCGGATCCGGTCCATGACCTGCACCAGGTCCAGGAGCCGCGCGCCGGGCAGGTCGTACGAACCGGGCAGCAACTCCAGGTCCGGCATGTGCACGCGGCCGGAACCGCCGAGGCGGGCCAGCCCGTCGGTGAGCGGCTGGTTCCCCTCGCCGCCCACCAGCACCACCACGGTCCGGCCGCCCGCGCAGTCGTCCACCAGCTCCTCCGCCGAGGGGGCGGCGTGCTCCACGGCGACGCCCGCCTCCCGCAGGTACGGCAGCTGCGGGTGGTCCCGCTCGGGGCACACCACCCGTTCTGCGGCGTGCAGCGTCTGCCAGGCGGGCCAGGACAGCAGTCCGGGCGCGACCCGGTGGCTGGCGGTGAGCAGGACGATGCGGCCGGGGTCTTCAGCGTTCACGCCTCGAACCTACCTCCGGCCGGACGGGGTCAGGCGCCTGCCTCGGGCTCCTGCGCCTGGAAGGTGGTGACCTGCGTGATCCACGGCGCCTTGTACGTGCTCAGCTGGACCTTCTCGTCGTCCCAGCTGCCGTAGCGCGGATTGACGTCGATGTGCAGGGCCTTCGACGCCTCGGTGAGCGCCTTCCCGACGACCGCCTGGCCGCCCGGCGTCTGGAGATCGGCACCGAGCGCCCGCGCCAGCTTCGGAAGCTGGACCTCCTTGCGCAGGTCGTTCTCGATCTGGTCCGGGGCCACCCAGCGCTGCTCCAGCATCACCGTCCGCAGCCCTTCGTCACCACCGGACTGTGCGGCGGCGGCTGCCTGGATCTGCTGGATCTCCTTACGGCTGACGGTCACCCCGGCGTCCTTCGCGGCCCGGTCCAGGACCTGGCCGAAGATCAGGCCGTGCAGTTTGGCCCGGTTCAACTGCCCGGACTTCGTCACCAGTTCCTCGGACCGCTCCGACGTCCGCTGCGCGCTGCGCACGTCGGACGCCTGCGCCTGGACCGTGGCCACGTCGATCCGGTCGCCGCCGACCACCGCCGCGGCGCCCGGATGGGCCTCGCTGCCGCAGGCGGTCAGGAGCGGTGCCGCGAGGAGCGTGGCGGCGGAAAGGGCGAGCGCGGTGCGACGACGGCGGTGCAAAGGAGCCTCCCGGGGAGAGTTTGTGCATCAGTGCACAAAGCCTTGCGGTGATCGATGTTAGGCAGTGGACGTGATTCGGGCCACTGCTTCGACCAACGATTTCCGGACCCGTCAGTGTGGGGTCGGCGCCGAAAACACCGCCGGCTCCCCCTTTTCGGGCGCCGCCGGGCTCACACCGAGCCGCGGACGTCCTGGTGGTGGGTCAGTTGACGCCGCAGCTCCGTGGGAAGCGGATGGTGCGGGCCGTAGGCGCGCTCCGTGTCGTACAGGAGTGCCTGCAACTGGGCGCGGCCCGCCGCGTGGTCGCCCACCCCGAGCAGCAGGTGACCGATGCGATGACGGATGTCGAAGGCCCGGCCCGGGCCCTCGGAGTGCGCGTAGGCGTTCTCGTAGTACGGGAGGACCGCGCGGTACTCGGCCAGCGCGGCGGCCGCCTCGCCGAGCTGCTCCAGGCACTGCGCCGCGTCGTAGCGGTACTGGAGGGTCTGGGAATCGGCGGGGCCCGCCTCCGCGGTGCGGTCGTCGGCGAGACGGCGGAGCTCCGGGAGGGCGCGACGGTACTGCCCGTCGTCCATGAGCGTGGCGGCGTACTGCTTGCGCAGGATCCGCACGACCGGGGAGTGCTCGCCGTGCTCCGCCGCGGCGGCGGGAAGGATGCCCCCGAGTATGTCGACGGCCTGGGTGATACGGCCCTCGCCAAGGAGCCGCTTCACGTCGTCGACGGCCTGCGCCACGTTCGGGCGGGAGGGCGGCTCGTGCGGCGCGGCCGGTGCCTGCTGGGCGGGCACGGGCGCGGGCGCCGGGGCCGCCGCCCGGTCCGGCCAGGGTGCCTGCGGACGCAGAAAGGGCCGGGTCGGGTCGAGCGGCCCGGCCGGCGAACCCCCGGAGGGCAGCAGGGGCCGCAGGCACTCGTACACCTCCTGGGCGGAGGCGGGACGGTGCTGCGGGTCCTTGGAGAGCAGCCGCAGGACGAGGGCTTCGAGCGCCTCGGGGACCTCGGGCCTGAGATGACGGACCGGGAGCGGGGGCTCGTAGAGATGGCGGTGCAGCACTCCCAGGGCGGTGGAGCCCGCGAACGGCACGTTGCCGCTGAGCAGTTCGTGCAGGAGCACCCCGAGGGCGTACAGGTCCGTGTACGGGCCGACGGCTCCGCCCATCGCCTGCTCGGGGGCCATGTAGGCCGGGGAGCCGATCGGTGAACCCGTGTGCGTCAGACGGGTCGTGTCGGTGTCCATGACGGAGGCGATGCCCAGGTCGAGCACGGTGAGCGTGCCGTCCGGCTTGACCATCGCGTTGCGCGGTTTGAGGTCGCGGTGGACGATCGGCACGGCGTGCACGGCGGAGAGCACCGCGCAGAGCTGCGCGGCGATCGCGACGGCCCAGGGCCACGGGTAGGGGTCGTGCTCGGCGAGATGGTCGGCGAGGTCGGCGCCCTCGACGTACTGCATGACGAGATAGAGGTCCTCGCCGTCGCTCCCCGCGTCGTGGACGGTGACCAGTCCGGGGTGGTCGACCTGCGCGGTGACCCGGCACTCCCGGACGAATCTGCGGCGCAGGTCGTCGGCTGCCTGGCTGCCCGACGGGCCCGCGACCCTGTCCGGGCGCAGGAGCTTCACCGCGACCCTGCGGTCGAGACGCTGGTCGTACGCCGTCCAGACCTGCCCCATGCCGCCCTGGCCGAGAATGGTCGCCAGCTCGTAACGCCCGGCGATCACACGCCCGTTCACCGACCGTCACCCTCCTTGCGGAGGTAGTCGCTCAGCTCGTCGAGTTCGGCACGCACCTGGTCCAGGCGCTGGGGCGCCGCGGGCCTCGGGGTGTCCGACGGGGGCGTGGCGGCGGGCCGTTGCGGCGGGGCGGGCGGATAGCCGTAGGACGGGGCGGGCGTCAGGGGCGGCGGGACGGGCAGGGTCTGCTGTCCGTATCCGGCGGCGGGCGACGCGGAGACCCCGGGCCGCGGGGTCGCGTAGCCGTAGGGAACGCCCTGCGGGCCGCCGTACGGACCGTAGTGGCGGATCTCCGCGTAGAGGTAGTAAGTGACCGTGCCCGCGAAGACGACCAGCATCCAGGTGAGCGTGATGAGCGCCTGGGCGTCCGACATCACCTCATCCTCGTCCGGCAACGTCCCGAGGTAGCCGACGAGTCCGACGTTCAGCGCGAACACGAGGGCGAGCAGCCACCAGTCGCGCTGCTTGCGGGTCACGATCGCCAGTCGCAGCATGGCCGCCCAGGCGAGGAGGCCACAGCTCAGGAAGGTGAGCGCCACGAAGACCACGCGCAGCGTGACGAGCGTGGCCGAGGACGGACGACGCTTCGGCTGCTGCTCCGGCGGATAGCCGTAGCCGTGCATGTGCTGCTCCCGGAGGGCGTGGGTCGGACGTGTGCAGTGAGCGTATACACCGACACGGACAACCGGTCCCGGGTTGTGCACAACCGTTGTGGTTCCCGTCACGGTTCACCGCACGGCCCACCTCGTCCGGCGCCCGCCCGGCCCACCTCACCCGGGGGCGACCGTGCCCTCCGTGAGCCCGTCGTACATCCCCTGCACCAGCTGCCCGCCCAGCCTCCCGGCCGTGCGCAGGGCGTCCTCGAAGGCGGCGAGATCCCTGAACCGCTCGCCGTAACGCCGTTGTTCGGCGAGGGGCAGGCGCGGCACCTGGAGGCGCCGGGCGTCCAGCCGGGTCGCCGTGGAGGCATAGCTGCTGGCCTGCCTGTTGTTGGCGGTGGCACGCAGGAAACCGGCGAGGAACCAGGGGTCCAGTGCTGCCGGATCCGGGCGCAGCAGCTGGAGGTTGCGGCCCAGCGCGGCTCCGGCGGTGGCCTCGTCGACGACCCTGGCCACCGAGCCGCCGCCCAGTACCGGCACGACGACGTCGCCCGGCTCCAGGAGCAGCGGCTCGGTCTCCGTGGTTGTCGTCGGCGCTGCGGCCGTGCCGCTCGGGGCCGTGCCGGCCAGGACGTCGTGCTCGGTGAGGACCCGCGCGGCGCCACCCGACGCACCGGAACCCGTGCGCAGGCGCAGAGCGCCCGCACGGGCCAGTTCGCCGACGGTGGTGAAGGGCCGCCGGGCCGGTTCGCCCGGGACGGCGGGCGGCGGGGTGAGCCGGGCTGTCAGCTTCAGGGTGTCGTCCAGCCGCTTCCGTACGCGCGCCAGCTCGGCCGCACCGCCGCCGGCGGCCTGCGGTGGCAGGTGGCGGGCGGGGGCCAGGTCCACGTCGTCGTCGAGGAGTTCGATGACGGGGACCGCCCGGCTGGTCCCCGGGCGCTCCTCGAAGGGCTCACGGCGTCCCGGCACGTCGAAGGCGGTCCAGGCGTCCAGCACCGCCGCACGCAGAGCGGGCCAGTCCAGCCGGTCACGGCCGGAGGCCGTGCCCGCGGACTCGGGCTCGGCCGTGTCGACGACGAGCAGTTCGGGGGCCGGGGGCTGCTCGGCTCCGGGCTTGCGGAGCACCCAGATGTGGAGCGGGATGCCGTACGGCGGGGCGGCACCGGCCGGGAGCGCGATCACGGCGCGCAGCGCGCCGCGGCGGAGCAGGTCGGCGCGGATGCGCCGGCCCGAGCGGCGCGAGGCGGCGGCCGGGGGCATGAGCACCACGGCCGTACCCCCTTCACGGAGATGGGCGAGGGCGTGCTGGACCCAGGCCAGTTCGGACTCGGTGCGGGCGGGGAAGCCGTACTCCCAGCGCGGGTCGTAGGCCAGTTCGTCGTGGCCCCAGTTGCGCTCGTTGAACGGCGGGTGGCACAGCACCGCGTCCACGGTGAGTCCGGGGAAGGCGTCGGTGCGCAGGGTGTCGCCGGTCCGTACGGACGGTGTGGACCCTTCGGCACCTCCCCCCGGAGCGTGCAGGGCGAGGCGGAGGGCGGTGAGCGCCACCAGGTCGGGGTCGGCCTCCTGGGCGTACAACGCGGCGGGGCGGCCGACGGCGCGCAGAAGGGCGCCGGTTCCGGCCGCGGGGTCGAGCACCGTGCGTGAGGCGCGCCTGCCGCTCGTGCCGGCGGCGTCCCGTGCGGGTACCGCGAGGTCGGCCATCAGCTCGGCGAGGCCCGGGGGCGTGAGTGTGTACTGACGCGGATTGGCGTCGAGTTGCCGGTTGAAGAGGAAGTCGAAGGCCTGCCGGGCCCCGGTCTCCGCGGCGAGTTCGGCGACGGCGCGAAGCAGCGGCACGGACGGGAGCAGCGCTTTCTCGGTGGGCGTGGGGACGGCACATCCGGCTCCGAAGCGGTCCGCGAGCACGTGCTCCAGGGCGCCCGGCAGGACCCCGGCCATGCGGGCGTCCGATACGGCGGTGATCTCCAGCCAGGCGGTGGGCCTGTCCCGGACGAGCAGAAGGGCGCAGCCCGCGTGGAGGAGGGCGGTGACGGCGCCGCCGGGGTGGCCCGCCAGCTGCTGCCAGACCCGCTCGCGCAGTGGGATCTCCGCGAGCTTGCCCTGGTCGCGGAGCCACTGCTCGACCTCGGTCAGGGCGAAGGAAGGGCTGGCCTCGGTGCCGCCGACGGGCTTCGGGAAGTCGGCGTGCCTGCGGCGCCAGTTGCTGACGGCGGCGCGGCCGACGCCCGCGAGCCGGGCGATTCCGGCGGCGGTCACCTCTGTCGAGTTCTCCGGCACTGGCCTGTCTCCCGTTCGCCCACATCGGTGTCGCCTGCTGTGTGGATGAGCATACCGATTGCACCCCACCCATCGGTTCACACCGAGGACACCACGAGGTCACCGTGAACAGTGTTGACTTGGTTCACAGCAACTGTTCTTATTGACCCACCGCACACCGCACGGTTGCGCGGCACCGCTCACACTTCCCGTTCTTCCTCGAAGGGCACACCCATGTCCCAGTACACGCAGCCGCAGCCCCAGCAGCCGTACGCACCGGCCCAGGCGCCCGGCACGCGCCCCGCCCGTAACGGCCTCGGTATCGCCGCCCTGGTCCTCGGCATCATCGGGACGGTCTCGGGTCTCATCCCGCTGTTCTTCTGGCTCGCGGGCATCCTCGGCCTCATCGCCCTGATCCTGGGCCTCTCCGGGCGCGGGCGGGCCAAGCGCGGCGAGGCCACCAACAAGGGTGTGGCCACGTTCGGCGCGGTCCTCGGCCTGGTGGCGCTGATCCTGTCGGTGGTGGGAGCCGTCCTCACCTTCAAGGCCGTGGACGACGTGGTGGACGAGATCAACGATTCGGCCCCGGCCAGCGCGGCTGCGAAGCCGGCGGACTCCGGGGGTGACGCGGCCAAGGACGACGCCAAGGGTGCGGCCGAGACCCTGGAAGCAGGAGACACAGCTGTCTACGAGGACGGCCTGGAGGTCACCGTCAGCGCCCCCACCGCCTACACCGCCGACGAGTTCGCCATCGGGCACACCAAGGGCAACAAGGCCTACACGGTCTCGGTCGTCATCGAGAACAAGGGCAAGGAGAAGTTCGACGCGACGCTCACCTCCGTCGACGCCCGCGCGGGGCAGGACGGCGTGGACGCCGAGCAGATCTTCGACGGCAAGGTCGGCGAAGGCTTCAGCGGCACGGTCCTGCCGGGCAAGAAGATCACGGCCCAGTACGCCTTCGACACCCCGGCCGACGCCGAGAACCTGACCGTCGAGGTCTCCCCCGGCTTCGACTGGGACGCCGACCAGTGGGACCTGAAGCTCTGACATGACGGCGGGCCACATCCGAAGGCGCCCCTCCACCGCTCAGCGGAGGGGCGCCTTCGGATGTGGCCGGCACGGCTCCCGGCCCCAGGGCGTGGCCGGCCCCGCTCCCGTACCCGGGCCGGGGCCTCTGCTCCCGTGCCCGGGCGGGCAGGTTCCGTTGTCGCTAGCCGCCGGTGGAGTGCCGCACCCAGACGTTCGGCTCGACGTACACCGCGTACCCGTGCGCGGGAGAGCAGAGCACCGGAACCAGTGCTCCCGGGACCTCCACCGGCCCCTCCGTGTCGAACGGCAGCCCGGTCCACGCCCGCCAGCGCTCCAGCGACCCGCTCACCGTCATCGAGACCGGGGCGACCGTCTCGACCACCCCGCCCGCCCGTACATGCACCCGCAGCCAGGGATCGACGGGCAGCCCGTCGTCCGGACGGGTGCGCCGGGCGTACTCCTCCAGCGGCACGGAGGCCTCGGCGTGTTTCGCGCTCGGCCTGACCGGAGCCACGAGGTCCTTGAATCCGAGGCGTCGTGTGTTCTCCCGCATCGCGGCGACCATCCGCCCGGAGATGCCCTCGCCGAGCCGCCCCGCGGCAACCGTGATCTCGATCGCGCTCACGGTGTCCGGGGTACGCCCGTGCCGCAGGTCGGAGAAGGCCCACAGCAGCACCTGGTCCCAGCCGCCCTCCGGCAACTCCCCCCGCCCGGGCGCCCCCAGGGCGAACGGCACGCTGTAACCCCTGGCAGCGACGGCACCGTCGGCGTCGGTGGCGACGAGTACGAACTCGGGGAACTCCACGGCTATGCGGGGGAAGTTCGCCCAGCCCACCAGGTCCTCCAGGACGAAGGCGGGCCAGGTGTCGGGCATGTCGTCCAGCGCCCCTGCGAGTTGGGGCCGCTCCGCGAGCGTGGTGATCTTCACATCCATCCGGCCACGGTAGACAGGCCGACCGCCGTCGCCAACCGGATTCGGCGTGGGCCCCGAAGGGTGTGCGTTCAGCCCTCGCACGCGCGGGGCAGGCGCGCACGCAAGGGCACCGTCACCGGTTCACAGATAGCTGCCGACGACGAGCGCACCCGTCGGCAGAAGGCTCAGCGAGACGCAGACCGGCCAGTACAGCCGCGGGTCCATCGCCGCCCTGCGGCCCAGCGGCTCGTTGACCAGCCACCAGATGATCCCGAACACCGCGACCACCGGTACGACGATGATCAGCCAGAGCATCATGCCGTCGTTCTCCGTGGGCTCCCGCGAGGTCCAGCCCGCATTCGCGAGCGGACCGTTCGCCAGGAAGTACCACACCAGCCACGCGGGAACGACGCCCGGCACCCCGAGCAGCAGGTTCACGCCCACTGCCGTCAGCCGCCATTTCACCATGGGCTCAGTATTCACACCGTCGCCCTGCGCGCCGAGGCACCCTCCCCTCCGCCCGTACCCTGCGCCTACCCTGATGCCTCGTGACCCGTATCCGCGCAACGCCCCCGTCCCGTCGCCCCGCAGGGCGCTCCCTCCGGCTCCCCCGAGGCCGGGTCGCCGGCTGTGCCGCCCTGGCGCTCGGGGCGCTGCTGACCGGCTGCGACGGGACCGGGCTCCCCGACGGCAGCGGTCTTCCCGGCGGCGGGGTCTCCTCGGCGGCCTCCGGTGCGCAGGGGACCAGCCCGCTGGACGACCCGGACGGCACGAAGCCGGGCCTGGCGGCGATCTCCTCGGAGGGGGACGAGGCGAAGGGCCGCGACCTCATCGAGGAGCTGTCCACGAAGGGCCGCGGGCCCAAAACGGGTTACGAACGCGACAAGTTCGGCTACGCGTGGATGGACACGGCGGACGGTGTCCCCCTCGCGAGGAACGGTTGTGACACGCGGAACGACCTGCTGAAACGCGACGGCCAGAAGATCGAGTTCCGCTCCGGGTCCGACTGCGTGATCGTCTCGATGACCCTCCACGACCCGTACACGGGCAAGGACATCGCCTGGAAGAAGGCAGACGCCTCGGAGGTCCAGATAGACCACGTGGTGCCGCTGTCGTACGCATGGCAGATGGGCGCGGCCCGCTGGCCCGAGAGCAAGCGCAAGCAACTCGCGAACGACGTGCTCAACCTGCTGCCGGTCGAGGGCCGCGCCAACAGCGCCAAGGGCGACTCCGGACCGGCGTCCTGGCTGCCACCGGACAAGGCGATCCGCTGCTCCTACGCCGTGCGGTTCGCGCAGGTCGCCCGGAAGTACGAACTGGCCGTGACGAGCGCGGACAAGCAGGCGATGCTGACGCAGTGCGGCGGCTGACGCGGCGCGGGGCAGCGCGGCGCTGACACGGCGCCGGACAGGTACGACGCCGTGCAGTGCGGCGGCGGCTGACGGGCGCCCGGGCCCTTAGACCTTCCCGATACCCAGCGTCGTCTCGGACGGCAGCAGCCCCGAGCCGATCACCTCCACCCACAGCGGTCCCAGAAGCTCCGCCAGCCTCTCCCGCTCCTCGGTACCGAGGGCCCGCCAGGGACCCGAGGCGGCCTCGTCCGTACGCCGTTCGACCTCCGCGCGCAGCGCCCGCCCGGCGTCCGTCGCCGTACCGTCCGCCTCCAGCAGCCCCCGCCCGGCCAGCCGGCCCCGGGCCGCCTCCCACTCCTGCGCGCTCCACCCCCGGCTCGCGAACACCTCCGGTCGTGCGGCGCCGACCGCCGCGAAGGAGACCAGCGACTCCACCGGATCCAGGCCCGCCGCGATCAGCGCCGCGACGTGGCCGTCGCCCCGGTGCTCCCGCAGCACCGTCGACGCCTGCCAGAGCGTCAGGTGCGGCGCGTCGGGCCACGGCAGCGCGGCGTTGGCAGCCGCCAGCGGGCGTCCGGTCACGTCCGCGGCCTGGGCCGCACGCCGCACGAGCGCGGCGGCCTCGGCAAGCTCCGGCCCCTCGACCCGGTCGCCGAACAGCGCGCGGTAGGCCCGGTCCACCGCCCGGCTCCGCGCCGCGAGCACCGCGTCCGGGGTGGCCACCGACCAGCCCGCGGGGATGTAGGCCCCGGTCATCGCGGGGCTGAAGCTGTGGAAGGTGCCGGTCACCTGTTCCGCCCCCGCCGCACCGAGCGGGGCGGCACGCCACGCGAAGTAGCTCGGCCAGCGCTCGTCCGTGGCGTATCCGAGCGCGCCAGCCTCCTCGAACGCCTCCGGCGCGTAGTAGACGACGGCGTGCAGCGGCTCCAGCAGGTGCCACATCCGGCGTACGGAACCCAGATCGTCGGACATGTCCAACCTCCCGCTCGGCCACATCTTGTCAGTGACTAGATATCCAGGGTGCGCCCGCTCCGCGAACTTGTCAATGCCTAGATTCCGCGTACCGTACGTCCCATGACCAGTGAGCGCACCTATCACCACGGCGACCTGCGGCGGGCCGTCCTCACCGCCGCCCTCGACGTCATCGAGGCTGACGGGCCCGACGCCCTGTCCCTGCGCGACCTGGCCAGGCGGGCGGGCGTCTCGCACGCGGCACCGGCCCACCACTTCAAGGACCGCACCGGCCTGCTCACCGCCGTCGCCGCCGAGGGCTACGCACTCTTCGCCGACGCCCTGGCGGACGCAGCGGGCCTACGGGAGCGAGGCGTCGCCTACGTCCGGTTCGCCTCGGACCACCCCGCGCACTTTCAGGTGATGTTCCGCCCGGAGCTCCTCCGCGCCGACGACCCCGCCCTGCTCGCCGCCAAGTCCCGCGCCACCGAGGAACTGCGCGCCGGGATCGGCGAACTCCCGCACACCGCCCACGGCGACGAGGCCCGCCTCGCCGGCATCGCCGCGTGGTCCCTGGCCCACGGCTTCGCGACGCTGCTGCTCAGCGGCAACCTGACGGACGCCCTTGAGGGCCGCACGCCGGAAGACGTCTTCCGCACCCTCGCAGGCCTGGTCTTCGCACGGCGATCCGGTGGCACCGGCGACTGAGATCCGCCCACCCCGGACCGGGACCGGAGTCAGTCGGGCGGCCCGGACGTGAACTCGTACTGCACCTCGCAGAGATGCCCCGCCTTGACCATCACCGTCGCCTCGATGGGCCGTTCGTGATCGGTGAACACCACCCGCAGAGTCCGCAGTACAGGCAGGTCGCCCGGAAGCTGAAGCAGTCGGTACTGCTCCTGCGTGGCCACCCGCGCCGAGACGCGGTCCACGCTGAGCCGGGGAGGATGACCCAACGCCGCCAGGAGGGTGGGCGTGCCGCCGGGAATCCGGCGGCACTGCGTAAGCGCGGTTCCCTCGGCGATCTCCGACGGGTAGTAGGAAGCGACGAGTTCAGCGGGTTCGCCGTCGATCGACAGCACCTGGCGCCGGAGGACCGCTGTGCGCCCTTGACTCAGCCCCAGCGCATCGGCCACGTCCGCCGGGGGAACAGCCTCGCCGACCTCCACCAGGGTGCTGTGCGCCCGGCTTCCCGACTCGGCCGCCTCGGTGAGCCAGCGGTACGGCTCCCCTTCGGCCACCGGCGCCATGTACGCGGCCGGTCGTATCGTCCGCTGCCGATGGTCGCGAACGGTCACCGCCGCTCCGGCCCTGCCGACGACCAGCCGCTCACCCTTGAGAAGTTGCAGGGCCTTCTGGACCGTGGCGTTCGAGGCGGCGAACCGCTCCTTCAACTGGGCTGTGGACGGCAGACTCGCGCCGGGGGCCAGGTCACCCGACATGATCTCTTCCCGCAGGTCGGCGGCGATCCGCTCGTGGAGCGACCGCCGGTCCTCATGCTCCACGTCGCGTCCGGGTGCGCTCATCGGATCCTGATCTCGTACCGCAGTCTCTGCCCGCGCGGGGGCATGACCATCACGTCCACCTGAATCGGCCTGTCCTCGGCGCCCAGCGTGAGCCTGACGAGCTCCAGGACCGGCTGCCCCTCCTCCAGCGCCAGGGCTTCCCGCTCACCCCCGGTGGGCAGCCGCGCGGCGACATCCTCCCGGGCCCGGACGCCGACGTGCCCGAGTCCGGCGAGCAGCCCCACCGCACCCCCCGGGATCTTGGCGGTCGCGGCCAGCGCGGTGCCCCGGGCGATCTCCAGCGGGTAGTAGGTGTCGGTCAACTCGCACGGCACATCGTCCAGATACATGATCCGCCGCCGCTCGACAACGGACGCACCCCGGGCTGCACCGAGCAGGTCGGCCACGCGGTCGGACGCTGCCACCTGGGCCGCCGAGGCGGCAGCTGCGGGACGGCGAGGCAGCCAGCGGATCGTGCGGGCGGGGGAGAACCACCGTGTCTCTGTCGCAGCAACGACGCTTCGCCCGACGGAAAACGTCCGTCCGTGCCTCCCGCGACTTCGTCACCGATGTCCTCACCGAATGGCGACTGACCCCCTTGATCGAGGACATGCGGCTCTGCGTTTCCGAGCTCGCGACCAACGCCCTCCTGCACGGAGCACCTCCTGGCAGGGAGTTCGCCGTACAACTGAGCACCACGGATGACCTCGTGAGGCTCGAGGTCCGGGACAGTGGCGACGGCACCCCCGTCTGCCGGCAACCGGACAGTGCGAGCTGCTCGGGGCGCGGCCTGCACATCGCCCACCAGCTGGCGGCTGAACTGGGCGTCCGGCATCACACAGTCGGCAAGACCGTCTGGGCAGTGTTCAAGAAGCCGTCGACGCCGCAGCCCTCATGACACGGACTCCCGCCGCCGGGGCGCCGCCAGCGGGAGTCACGCCCCCTACGACCCCAGAATCGTCGTGAGGAACTCCCCGGTCCACGACAGGAGTTCACGACCCACCACCGGTTTGCCGCCGATGCGGCCCGCCGTCGGCCGGGGTACCAGGATCTGGTGTGCGGCCGGCTTGAAGATCGTCTTCGGGTGCAGCCGCTTCAGCCGCAGCTCCTGCGACTCCCGCAGCTCCACCGGGGCGAACCGGATGTTCGGGCCCTGGAGCACGATCTCGCCCACCCCGCAGGCCCGGGCGAGCATCCGCAGCCCCGCCACCAGCAGCAGGTTCTCCACCGGCTCCGGCAGCTTGCCGTAGCGGTCGGTGAGCTCCTCGCGCACCGCCCGGATGTCCTCCTCCGAATTCGCGGAGGCGATGGCACGGTACGCCTGGAGGCGCAGCCGCTCCCCCGGGGCGTAGTCGTGCGGGACGTGCGCGTCGACCGGGAGCTCGATCTTGACCTCGAGCGGCGGCTCCTCCTCGACCCCGCCGTCCACCGCCGCCCGGTAGTCCGCCACCGCCTCGCCGACCATCCGGATGTACAGGTCGAAGCCGACCCCCGCGATATGGCCGGACTGCTCGCCCCCGAGCAGGTTTCCGGCGCCGCGGATCTCCAGGTCCTTCATCGCCACGTACATGCCCGCACCCATCTCGGTGTGCTGGGCGATCGTCGCCAGCCTCTCGTGCGCGGTCTCCGTCAGCGGCTTCTCCGGCGGATACAGGAAGTAGGAGTAACCCCGGTCCCGTCCACGGCCGACACGGCCGCGCAGCTGGTGCAGCTGGGAGAGACCGAAGTTGTCGCCGCGCTCCACGATCAGCGTGTTGGCGTTCGAGATGTCGATGCCGGACTCGACGATCGTCGTGGAGACCAGGACGTCGAACCGCTTCTCCCAGAAGTCGACGACCACCTGCTCCAGCTGGCTCTCCCCCATCTGCCCGTGCGCCGTCGCGATCCGCGCCTCGGGCACGATCTCGCGCAGCCGCGCCGCGGCCCGGTCGATCGACTCGACCCGGTTGTGGATGTAGAACACCTGGCCCTCACGCAGGAGTTCACGCCGCACCGCCGCGCCGATCTGCTTCTCCTCGTACGGCCCGACGAAGGTGAGGACGGGGTGCCGCTCCTCCGGGGGCGTCGTGATCGTCGACATCTCGCGGATGCCCGTGACGGCCATCTCGAGCGTACGGGGGATGGGGGTCGCCGACATGGTGAGCACGTCCACGTTGGCCCGGAGCTTCTTCAGCTGCTCCTTGTGCTCGACGCCGAAGCGCTGCTCCTCGTCGACGATGACGAGACCCAGGTCCTTGAACTTCGTCTCCGACGAGAACAGCCGGTGCGTGCCGATGACCAGGTCCACCGACCCGTCCTTGAGCCCCTCCAGCGTCGCCTTCGACTCGGTGTCCGACTGGAAGCGGCTCAGCGCCCGCACGTTGACGGGGAACTGGGCGTACCGCTCGGTGAACGTGCCGTAGTGCTGCTGCACCAGGAGCGTCGTCGGCACGAGCACCGCGACCTGCTTGCCGTCCTGGACCGCCTTGAACGCGGCCCGCACCGCGATCTCCGTCTTGCCGTAGCCGACGTCGCCGCAGATCAGCCGGTCCATCGGGACGGACTTCTCCATGTCCTCCTTGACCTCGGCGATCGTGGACAGCTGGTCGGGCGTCTCCGCGTACGGGAAGGCGTCCTCCAGCTCGCGCTGCCACGGGGTGTCCGGGCCGAAGGCATGCCCCGGGGCCGCCATCCGCGCCGAGTACAGCTTGATCAGGTCGGCGGCGATCTCCTTGACCGCCTTCTTGGCGCGCTGCTTCGTCTTCGTCCAGTCGGCGCCGCCCAGCCGGTGCAGGGTCGGGGCCTCGCCACCGACGTACTTAGTGACCTGCTCCAGCTGGTCGGTCGGGATGTAGAGGCGGTCGCCGGGCTGGCCGCGCTTGGCGGGGGCGTACTCGACGAGGAGGTACTCGCGCGTCGCGCCCTGCACGGTGCGCTGGACCATCTCGATGTAGCGGCCGACACCGTGCTGCTCGTGGACGATGAAGTCGCCCGCCTGGAGGGTCAGCGGGTCGATGGACTTCCGGCGCCGGGCCGGCATCCGGCCCAGGTCCTTGCTGGCCGTGCGCTGGCCCGTCAGGTCCGTCTCCGTCAGCACGGCGAGCTTCAGGCCCGGGTCGACGAAGCCGTGGTCGACGGCACCGCACGAGACGTGGACGAGCGAGGGCGTGATCTCGCCGAGCTCCGGGTCGAGCCGGGCCGCGATGCCCTCTCCGCCGAGCACCTCGACCGTACGGGAGGCGGGCCCCTGCCCCTCGGTGACGTACACCGTGCGCCAGCCCTCGGCCAGCCACCCCTTGGTGTCCGCCAGCGCGCGGGCGGTGTCGCCCCGGTACGCCTCCGGAGCGTGCATCCCGAGCTTCAGGGTGTCGTCGTCCAGCTCGTCGTCCGCCGCGAACGGCGAGACCGACCACCACAGCATGCCCAGCTCACGCGCCCGGTCCCGGACGTCGGCGATACCCCACAGCGAGGCCGCGCCGACGTCGATCGGCGCCTCGCCGCCGCCCGCGGTGGCCGCCCAGGACGCCTGGAGGAACTCCTGGCTCGTCGCGACGAGGTCCGCCGCCCGGGTCCGCACCCGCTCGGGGTCGCAGACCACCGCCATCGAGCCCTTCGGCAGGACGTCGAGCAGCAGCTCCATCTCGTCGACGAGGACCGGTGCGAGCGACTCCATGCCCTCGACGGCGATGCCCTCCGCGATCTTCCCCAGCAGCTCACCCAGCTCCGGGTGTTCCTCCGCCAGCGCCGCCGCCCGGCCGCGTACGTCCTCGGTGAGCAGCAGCTCACGGCAGGGCGGGGCCCACAGCCCGTGCTCGGCGACCTCCAGGGACCGCTGGTCGGCGATCTTGAAGTACCGGATCTCCTCGACGTCGTCGCCCCAGAACTCCACCCGGAGGGGGTGCTCCTCGGTCGGCGGGAAGACGTCCAGGATCCCGCCGCGCACAGCGAACTCGCCGCGCTTCTCGACCAGCTCCACACGGGCGTACGCCGCTGCCGCGAGGGCGTCCACGACCTCGCCCAGATCCGCGCTCCGCCCGCTGCTCAGCGCCACGGGCTCCAGGTCGCCGAGGCCCTTGACCTGGGGCTGGAGCACCGAGCGGACCGGGGCGACGACCACCTTCACCGGCCCGGTCTCCGGGTCGTCGGGCCGGGGGTGAGCGAGCCTGCGCAGCACGGCGAGGCGACGGCCCACGGTGTCCGAGCGGGGCGAGAGCCGCTCGTGCGGCAGGGTCTCCCAGGAGGGGAACTCCGCCACGGTGTCGGGCGGCAGCAGGGTCCGGAGCGCCGCCGCCAGGTCCTCGGCCTCGCGGCCGGTCGCGGTGACGGCCAGCACCGTGCGCCCGGCCTCCCGGGCCAGCGCGGCCACGGCGAACGGGCGCGCGGCGGGCGGGCCGACCAGGTCGACCTGGGGCCGGTGGCCGTCGGTCGCGGCCTTCACCGCTTCGGAGAGCGCCGGGTCGGTGACGACGACGTCCAGCAGACCGTGCAGGCTCATGAAGGTTCCGTCCGGTGTGGCGAGTGAGCAACGCGAAGGGCCCGACACGTGGGACGGGCCGGGGCCTCCAGCGTACGACGCCGGTGTGTCACCCGCGCGAGGGAACGCCGTTGTCCGTACGGCGGCAGCGGGGCTAGCCTTAGTCCGTAGCTAGTCCACTTCCGGCCCGAGCGAGGCGTCATGGCAGCCCGGCAGTACAACGTGCACGAGGCCAAGACCCACTTCTCGCGCATACTGCAGCAGGTCGAGACCGGCGAGGAGGTCGTCATCAGCCGGGCGGGCGAGCCCGTCGCGAAGGTCGTGCCCCTCCACCCTAAGGTCCGCCGGACCGGTCGTGGATCTCTCCGGGGACAGATCCACATCCCCGAGGACTTCGACGAGCTCCCGGACGACATCGCCGACGCCTTCGGGATGCGCTGATGCGCCTGCTGCTCGACACCCATGTCGCCCTGTGGTGGCTCGACGACTCCTGTGAGCTCTCCGACGAGCTGAAGGACCTCATCGACACGGAGCCGGCGGTCTACCTCAGCGCCGCGACTCCGTGGGAGATTGCCATCAAGCAGTCAGCGGGGAAGCTGGCAGGGCCCGATGATCTGGCCGAACGGGTCCGCGACTGCCAGCTGACCAGCCTCGCGATCACCGCGGGGCACGGCGTCAAGGCCGGCCGCCTCCCCCCGCTCCACCGCGACCCCTTCGACCGCATCATCGTCGCCCAGGCCCAGACGGAAGGGCTGACGGTCGTCACCCGCGACAAGTGGATCCCTCAGTACGACGTGCCGGTCATGCACGCCTGAGGACGGAAGCCGGACGCGAACCGGCCCCGGGGCGTTTGGAGGAACGCCCCGGGGCCGGATCAGTCATCCTACGTCCGCCGCCGTCACCCGTCGGTGGCGATCGCGTTCAGGACGTTCATGCGGCCCGCCCGGAAGGCCGGGACCAGGGCGGCGAACAGCCCGACGAAGGCCGAGGCGACGAAGACCGTGAGGATCGTCGGCCACGGGATCTCCAGGACCCCGAGCCCTTCCAGCGCCAGCAGCTTCTGGGCGGAGGTCCCCCAGCCCATGCCCAGGCCGAGCCCGAGCAGCGCGCCGAACAGGGCGATGACCACGGACTCCAGCCGGATCATGCGGCGCAGCTGCCTGCGGGAGAGACCGATCGCCCGCATCAGGCCGATCTCACGCGTCCGCTCGACGACCGACAGGGCCAGGGTGTTCACCACACCGAGCACCGCGACGATGATCGCGAGGGCGAGCAGGCCGTACACGATGTTCAGCAACTGGCCGATCTGGTCCTTCAGGTCCTCCTTGAAGTCGGCCTGGTTCTGCACCTTGTACTGCGGGTACGCGGCGAGCGAGCTCTTGAGGGCCGCGTAGGCCTCCTTCTCCTTGCCGTCCTCCGCCGCGGCGAACATGATCATGTTCTTGGGCATGCTGTCGGCGTCGACGAAGCGCTCGGCGGTGGTGATGTTGGTGTACATCGCCCCCTGGTCCACGTTGGTGTCGTCCGACGTGATCGCGGCGACCTTCAGCTTCGCGGTGCCGCCGGCCTTGAAGGCGACGGTGATCTCGTCACCGACCTCGATCTTGTGCAGCGCGGCGTAGTCGGACCCCACGGACATGGCGTTCGCGCCGTACGCCTTCGCCAGGTCGCCGGAGACGGTCGTACGCCGCAGGTCCCGCGGGTACGTCGGATCCGCCGCGGTCACGTGCTCGTCGGCGGTGGAGCCGTCGGGATTGGTGAACTTCGCCGCCAGCACCTTGTAGTTCGTGACGTACTCGATGCCCGGCACCTTCTCGATGGCCTCGGCGGCCTGCGGCACGATGAGCTGACCGGTGTTCGACTGGACGATGAAGTCGGTGCCGACCGACTTGTCCAGCTCGTCGGTGGCGGAGGCGACCATGGACGAGCCGACGACCGACAGACAGGCCACCAGCGCCAGGCCGATCATCAGAGCCGCACCGGTCGCTCCCGTACGCCGCGGGTTGCGCAGCGCGTTGCGCTCGGCGAGCCGGCCCACCGGGCCGAACAGCCGCAGGACGACCGCGCCCAGGGCCCGGACCACGACGCCCGCCAGCAGCGGACCGATCACGATGAAGCCGACGAGGGTGAGGACCACGCCCAGGCCGAGGTAGAGCGAACCCTCGCTCGCCTCGTCCACCTGGGCCGTCGCCCACAGCCCGGCCGCTCCCGCGCCGGTGAGGACCAGGCCGAGTGCGGCCCGTACCCAGCCGGACCGGGTGTCCGCCGGGGTACCGGCGTCGCGCAGGGCGGCCATCGGGGAGACCTTTCCGGCCCGCCGGGCCGGGACGTACGCGGCGAGGACCGTGACGACGATGCCGAGCGCCAGCCCGGTCACCGGTGTCGTCCAGGCGATGGTGAGGTCCTTCGTGGACAGCTCCATGCCCATCGCGCCCATCAGCTTCATCAGCCCGACGGCGAGCCCGATGCCGGCCCCGACGCCCAGGACCGACCCGACGATGCCCAGGAGCACCGCCTCGACCAGCACGGAACGGTTGACCTGCTTGCGGCTCGACCCGATGGCCCGCATCAGGCCGATCTCACGGGTGCGCTGGGCGACCAGCATCGAGAAGGTGTTGACGATCAGGAAGATGCCGACGAGGAACGCGATCCCGGCGAAGCCGAGCATGGCGTACTTCATGACGTCCAGGAAGGAGCCCATCGAGTCCTTGTTGGCCGCCGCGGCCTCCTTCTGGGTCTGGAGCTTGTACGCGCCCGAGCCGCCCAGGACCGTGGCGACGTTGCGCTTCAACTCGGTGTCGCCGACCCCTGGTTCGGCCGTGACCGAGATGTGCGTGAAGACGCCGGGGGCACCCAGCAGCATCTGCTGCGCGGTGGCGGTGTCGAGGTAGACGACGGCCGCGCCGGGGTTGGTCACGGTGAACGAGGCGATACCGCTGATCGTGGCCCTGATGTCACCGGTGACGGCGATGGTGCGCACCTCGTCGCCGAGCTTCAGGTGGTGCTTCTGCGCGGTGTCGGCGTCGATCATGGCCTCGGTGGGACCGCGCGGGGCGTGACCGGAGGTGATCTCCATGGACCGCAGGTCGTTCTCGGTCCAGTTGCCCGCGATCGTCGGGGCACCGGTGTCGGACCCGAGGTTCTTGTTGCGGCTGTCGACGAGGGTGACGGCCATGCTCGTGACCGCGCCCTCGGCCTTCTTCACGCCGTCGGCGCCTGCGACCTCGGCCACGACGGAGGCGGGGAGCGCCTCGGGCTTGCCGTTCTCCGGGACGTCGTCGGCGCCGCCCGCCGCCTTCGGGCTGACCGTCACGTCGGCGGAGGTCGCCGCGAAGAGCTTGTCGAAGGTGGTGTTCATCGTGTCGGTGAAGACGAGCGTGCCGCAGACGAACGCCACCGACAGCAGGACCGCGACGGCGGAGAGCGCCATCCGCCCCTTGTGCGCGAGGAAGTTGCGCATCGAGGTCTTCCACACGGTCATGAGGTCCGCCCGCGCGCGTCGAAGTCCTTCATCCGGTCCAGGACCTGCTCGGCCGTCGGGTTCTGCATCTCGTCGACGATGGAGCCGTCGGCGAGGTAGAGCACCCGGTCCGCGTAGGAGGCGGCCACCGGGTCGTGGGTGACCATGACGATGGTCTGGCCGAGCTCGTCGACCGACTTCCGCAGGAAGGACAGCACCTCGGCGCCGGCACGGGAGTCCAGATTCCCGGTGGGCTCGTCCCCGAAGATGATCTCGGGGCGGGCGGCGAGCGCCCGGGCCACCGCGACGCGCTGCTGCTGACCGCCGGAGAGCTGGGTGGGCCGGTGCTTGAGGCGCTCGGAGAGGCCGACGGTCTCCACGACCTGCCGCAGCCAGTCGGCGTCGGGCTTACGGCCCGCGATGTCCATCGGCAGCGTGATGTTCTCGATCGCGTTCAGCGTGGGAAGCAGGTTGAACGCCTGGAAGATGAAACCGATGCGGTCCCGGCGCAGCTGCGTGAGCTTCTTGTCCTTGAGGCCGGTGATCTCGGTGTCGGCGAGGTGGATCTGCCCCGAGGTCACGGTGTCCAGGCCGGCCAGGCAGTGCATCAGCGTCGACTTGCCGGACCCGGAGGGGCCCATGATCGCCGTGAACTGCCCGCGGGCGATGTCCACATCGACGTGGTCGAGCGCCACGACCCGGGTCTCCCCCGCGCCGTACGCCTTGACGACCTGCCGAGCTCGCGCGGCGACGGCCGTACGCCCTCCAGTGTCCCCGTGCCTGGGAATGGTCACAGCCGTTGTCACGGTAAGTCTCCTATGTCGGTCGATGCGCGGACGTCTCTGGGTACGTTCCGAGTCTGGGTCGCGAAGGGGGTCCGGCGCGCTGGTGCCCGGCGCAGTCTTCATGTGGGGTTTTCCCCACCCCTCCCCCTGCGGCGGGCCACATCAGCGATGTAGGAACACGGTAAGGAACAGGGCCCCCGCGTCTCGTCCTCCGCCGGGAGGAACGACCCCTGGACACAACTACGTAGCTCCCCCTAGGGGTCCGGGCCCCCAGGACGAGACCTGAGTAGGGGACCCACGCTTTCGGCCTACGCCTCCCGCGAATCCACCGGCGGTGAGACAGTGGCCTCCAGAAAATAGATGCATAGGGAAGGGAACTCTGTGGGCGGCAAGGACCGTACCGGCGGCACGGACAGCACGGGAGCGGTGCACGGGGCGGCCACCCCCGAGGCGGCGCAGGACACCGCACGGGGACGCCGACCCGTCGCCGCGGCCCTCATGCTCGGCATGGGCCTCGCCGCCATCGACGGAACCATCGTCGCCACGGCAGTACCCCAGATCGTCGGCGACCTCGGCGGTTTCGCGGTCTTCTCCTGGCTGTTCTCCGGCTACCTGCTCGCCGTGACCGTCACGCTCCCGGTGTACGGAAAGCTCTCCGACACCTTCGGCCGCAAGCCCGTCCTGGTCGCCGGCATCATCCTCTTCCTGGCCGGTTCCGTGCTGTGCGCCGCCGCCTGGAACATGGCCGCCCTCATCGCCTTCCGCGTCGTGCAGGGGCTGGGCGGCGGCGCGCTCCAGGGCACGGTGCAGACCATCGCCGCCGACCTGTACCCGCTCCGGGAACGCCCGAAGATCCAGGCCAAACTCTCCACCGTCTGGGCCACATCGGCCGTGGCGGGCCCCGCGGTGGGCGGACTGCTCGCCGCGTACGCCGACTGGCGCTGGATCTTCCTGATCAACCTGCCGGTCGGCGCCGTCGCCCTCTGGCTAGTGGTCCGTCACCTCCACGAACCGGCCCGGCCGCGCCCCGCCGTCCGCCCCCGGGTCGACTGGGCGGGCGCCCTCGCGATCTTCGCCACCGGCGCGCTCCTGCTGACCGCGCTCGTCCAGGGCGGTGTCGCCTGGCCGTGGCTCTCCGCCCCCTCGCTCGGACTGCTGGGGGCGAGCGCCGTGATGGCCGCGCTGACCGTCGTCATCGAGCGCCGCGCCGCCGAACCCGTCATCCCCGGCTGGGTCTGGCGCCGACGCACCATCGCCTCGGTCAACCTCGCCCTCGGCGCGATGGGGCTGCTCATGGTCGCGCCGACCGTCTTCCTCCCGACCTACGCCCAGTCCGTCCTCGGGCTGGGCCCGATCGCCGCCGGTTTCGTCCTGTCGGTGATGACCCTGAGCTGGCCGGTCGCCGCGGCCCTATCCGACCGCGTCTACAACCGCATCGGCTTCCGCCGCACGGCGATGACCGGCATGTCGGGCGCCCTGGTCGTCCTGCTCTGCTTCCCCCTGCTGCCCTACCCCGGCGCCGCCTGGCAGCCCGCCCTGCTCATGCTGCTGCTCGGCGCGACGCTCGGCCTCTTCCAGCTCCCGCTGATCGTCGGCGTCCAGTCGACGGTCGGCTGGACGGAGCGGGGGACGACGACGGCGTCCGTGCTGTTCTGCCGCCAGGTCGGCCAGAGTCTGGGCGCGGCGCTCTTCGGGGCGGTGGCCAACGCCACGCTCGCCTCACGGCTGGCGGACGCCCCCGTCGCCGGCCTTCCCGGTGACCTCGACGGCATGTCCCACGCCCTGGAGGAACCAGGAGGCCTGGCGGCGGAGGCGATCGACTATCTGCGACGCGCCGTCGACACCGCCGTCGACCACGTCTTCGTCGGCGCGGGCGTGGCGGCCGGACTGGCCCTGCTGGTCGTGGTGTTCGTCGCCCCGCGCCGCTTCCCGGTACTGGACGAGCACGAGGACACCGCCCCCATCTCCCAGGGCTGAGCGGCCCCGTCCCGGCCGGGCACGGCTACTCGGGGATCCGCGCCCAGAAGTGGTCGACGATCTCCTCCAGGTAACGCCGTCCGTCCTCGCCGGAGGCGGTGGTGCCACCGGCCCGGCTGAGCGTGGCCGCCATGAGTGCCTGGTACTCCTGGCACATGCTGTCCAGCGGCTTGTGCAGTTCCTTGCGCTCCACGGACAGGAGCTTGGCGATGGCGCGGACGTGCGCCTGCCACCGGGTGGTGACGGCCTCGGTGAGCAGCCGGGCGAGCTCGCCCTCGAGTCCGGTGACGGCGACGAAGTCACGCGGAGGGAGCCTGAGCACACTGCCGAGCTTCGCCGACTGCCGGCTGTCCCCCGACCACTGGCCGGCCTCCTCCATGCGGAGGTAGGCGTCCAGTGACAGACCCGTACCCCGGGCGACGTCCTCAGGCGCGATCCCCTGCGCGATGCGGTGCTCGCGCAACGTGCGCGGTCGTCCCATGAGTTCGCGGGGGTGACACCACAACGCCCCTGCGAGCGCTGCGAGTTCGTTCGGGTCGGGCAGCGCCGAGCCGCGCTCCCAGGCCTCGACGTGCTCGGGACCGACGTGGGCCATCCCGAAGGAGGCCCGCATGCCGTAGGCGACGTGACCGTGTGCCATCCCGAGCTTTTCACGCAGGGCTCGGGCAGCACGCGCATTGAAGGGGAGTGGAGGGTGCACGCACAGAACGTAAGGGGAGCGTGACGGAAAAATCCATGGGCGCTGTCGCCTGCATGGCGGTTTGGAGGGATAGATCACCGCCGATTCCGTAGGAACCGACAGAACTGCTTCAACGGCAACTTCCTGCAACCGCAAGGGACTTGTGGACAGCCGCGGTGCACATATGATCCGCTCGCAAGCCGCCGTATGTGTGTTCGCACAACTGCCTGCCGCCTGTCGGGCAGTGGCGGTTCCCTGATTTCCATCGATCGCAGGCCCAGGAGAAACCGTCATGCACCCCAGCACCAGCCCGGCCGACATACCACCGAACAGATCAGGTGGTGCTCTCGACCGGTTCTTCCGCATCACCGAGCGCGGATCGACCTACGGCCGGGAAGTACGCGGTGGCTTCGCCACCTTCTTCACCATGGCGTACATCCTCGTGCTCAACCCCATCATCCTCGGTGGCGCGAAGGACAAGTTCGGCGAGCAGCTGGACCCCGTCCAGCTGGTCACCGCCACCGCCCTCGTGGCCGCGGTGATGACCCTGATCATGGGCGTGGGCGGTAACCTGCCGCTCGCCCTGGCCGCCGGACTGGGCATCAACGCCGTCGTGGCCTACCAGGTGGCACCCCTGATGGCCTGGGACGACGCGATGGGCCTCATCGTGTTCGAGGGTCTGCTGATCTGCGTACTGGTGATGACCGGTCTGCGCGAGGCGATCATGACCGCCATCCCGCAGGCACTCAAGCAAGCCATCAGCGTCGGCATCGGCCTGTTCATCGCCTTCATCGGCTTCGTCGACGCCGGCTTCGTCACCCGCATCCCGGACGCCGCGAACACCACCGTGCCCGTCCAGCTCGGCACCGGCGCACTCACCGGCTGGCCCATGCTCGTGTTCTGCCTCGGCGTGATCCTGACGGTCGTCCTCCTCGCCCGCAAGGTCAAGGGCGCCATCCTCATCAGCATCGTCCTGATGACCGTGCTCTCCATCGTCGTCAACCAGCTCGCCACGGTCACGTCCTGGGGCCTGACCGCCCCCACCCTGCCCGACAAGCCCGTCGCCGCCCCCGACTTCGGGCTGCTCGGCCAGTTCGACCTGCTCGGCTCCTTCGGCCAGATCAGCGTCCTCACCGTCGTCCTGCTGATCTTCACCCTCATCCTGTCGGACTTCTTCGACACCATGGGCACCGTCGTCGGCGTCACCGCCGAGGCCGGACTCCTCGACGAACGGGGCCAGGTCCCCGGCCTGGGCCGTGTCCTGCTCATCGACGGCGCGGCAGCCGTGGCCGGCGGCGCCGCCTCCTCCTCGTCCGCCACCACCTACATCGAGTCCGCCGCGGGCGTCGGTGAGGGTGCGCGCACCGGCTTCGCCAACCTCGTCACCGGCGGCCTGTTCGCCCTGGCCCTCTTCTTCACCCCGATCCTGACCATCGTGCCGATGCAGGCCGCGTCCCCCGCGCTCGTCGCGGTCGGATTCCTGATGATGACGCAGGTCAAGCACATCGACTGGGACCGCTACGAACTCGCGGTCCCCGCATTCCTCACCATCGTCGTCATGCCGTTCACCTACTCCATCACCAACGGCATCGGCGCCGGCTTCATCGCCTACGTGGTCATCAAGGCCTGCCTGGGCAAGGCCCGCGAGGTCCACTGGCTGCTCTGGGGCACCGCGGTGCTCTTCCTCGTCTACTTCGCCATCGACCCGCTGGAACAGATCCTCGGCCTGAAGTAAACCGGCCCTCCACCACGAAACGGGCCCCCGGGGGTACGCGCACCGCGCCGTCCCCCGGGGGCCCGCCTCCACGAGGCCCCCGGCCACCCGCCACCAGGGACCGGCCGGGACCGCTCGCCCCACCGGTCACCCCGCCCGGCAGACCGCCGCGTCAGACCCGCACTACTCCGCCGGCCCCACAGCCGCACGCCCCGTCAGCGCCGCCAGCGAATTACGCACGTGCGCCATGTGCGCCTGCACCTCCTCGCGGCCCTCCTCGTGCTCCCGCAGGATCCGCTCCGTCTCCCGCGCCACCCGCTCCTCCGCCACCCTCGCCCCCGCCAGCAGCTCCGCCGCCCGGGCCTCCGCGTCCTCCTGGCCGTGCCGGGCCGCCTCCTCCGCCTCCGCGAGCTCCCGCCGCGCCCGCGCGAGCAACGCCTCACCCCGGGCCGTCAGCTCCGCCTCGCGCTCCGCCGCGGCGGCCTGAGCCGCGGCGAACTCCGCCTCCGCGGCCTTGCCCCGCTCACCGTGCTCCTGCTCCTGATGCGCCAGCACACCCGCCGTACGGCGACGCGTCTGCGCCATCTCCGCCTCCGCCGCCCCCCGCAGCCCGGCAGCCTCCGCACGCGCCTCCTCCAGCAGAGCACCGGCCGCGCCCCGCGCCTCGGCCAGCAACTCCTCCGCACGGGCATCCGCAGCCGCCCGCACCGCCCCCGCGTCCTCACGCGCCGCCTCACGCAGCTCCCGGCCCGCCGCGTCCGCCGCGTCCCGCAGCGCCTGCCCCTCCTCCAGCGCCGCCCCCCGCACCGACTCCGCCTCGGCCTCCGCCAGAGCCAGGATCTGCCGCGCCCGCTCCCCCAGCGACTGATACGTCTGCGGCGCGAGAGAAGCCACCACCTCACCCAGCCGCGCCGACTCCACAGCCAGCTCACCGGCCAGGTCCGTCAGCCGCGACAGGCGATCCAGAGCCTCGTCCCGCTCGGCGGACAGCTCGGCCACCACCCGGTCCACCTGCTCAGGGCGATACCCACGCCCCCGTACACCGACGAAACCGAGCCCGGACACCGGTCCACCACTCATCCCTGAAGCCCTCTTTCCCGCTCTCCGACACCCGGCCCTGACGCAATACGTCAAGGATGCGGTAATTGGCACGGAAGTCGGAATCGATCAGCCGCTTTCAGGACGGAAGCGTTCCGCATCACAGAAGCGCACGCAAAAAGCGCCCGCCCCCACAGGGAACGGACGCCTCTCGCACACAACCGGCCGGATCAGAGCAGACCGTCCCACATCTGCTCCAGCAGAACCGACCACCAGCTCTCCGGCGACGCCAGCGCCGCCGGATCGATCGCCACCAGCTGCGCCTGGAAATCGACCGTCCAGCGACCCGCCTGCTCAGGATTCAGCCCGAACCGCAGCCGCCACATCCGGCCCAGCAACGCCATCGACCGTACGAACTCCGGCAGACCCGTGTTCACGAACTGCGGCGGCACCGGCTGACCACCCGGGCCCGCCTCCACCGGCACGGCAACGATGTTCGCCGTCCCGTACTGCACACAGATCGCCCGGCCGAAGTCCGAACCCATCACCAGATACGAACCCGCGTCCGACGCCGGCTGCACCTGCCGCTGCGCCGCCAGCTCCGCCAGCGTCGGCACCACCGGATGCCCCGGCTGCGCCCAGAAGAACGGCCCGAAATCAGCAGGCAGCCCCGCCCACACCAACGTCTGCGCCACGAGCTCCGGCACACCCTGACGGGACACCGCCCGCTGGTCGAACCGCAGCACACCCGGACCGAACGCCCCGTGCAACTCCTCCGCCAGCGCCTCCGGAGGCACCGCCATCGCAGGCGGCATCTGCGGCAACGGCGCCCGCACCGGAGCCGGACGCGCCGGACCGTCCGCCACCTGATGCAGCTCACCCTGATGCGTCAGCAGATGCTGCATGCCCTGCTGCCGGCTCGCGTGATCGGTGCCGTACGGAGCCACACTCGTGATCCGGACCTGCGGCCACGTCTCCCGGATCATCCGCGCACAGTAACCACCGGGCAGCTCACACGACTCCAGCTCCGTGTGCAGCTCGATCACCTGCTGCGGCGGCACGTTCATCGCACGCAGCTCGTGCAGCATCTGCCACTCGGGATGCGGCGTACCCGGCGCCGAACGCCGGATCAGCTGCTGCTCACTGCCGTCGGCCGCACGGAAGCGCAGCACGGCCTGATACCCCGGACCCACCGTCGGCTGCCCCTGCGGCTGCTGCGGATACCCGTACGCACCGGGAGGCGGCGGAGTGTGCGGCCCAGGCACACCGGGAGGACCCGGAGGACCGGGCGGCGGCATGGCCCCCGGCCCCATCTGCCCAGGGCCCGCGAGCATCGTGGCCGCGTGGTGCACCCCACCAGCCGGAGGCGGCGTCGCACCAGGAGGAGGCCCGGGCGGACCCGGAGGACCGGGAGGCGGCGTGGAGCCGGGCGGAGGCGGCATCGCACCAGGAGCACCAGGAGGACCCGGAGGACCGGGAGGACCGGGCGGGCCCGGAGGACGCGGCGCGTTCGGGCCGCCGATGCTCGCATCGGCGAACATCGTCGCCGCCTGGTGCATCCCACCACCCGGAGGCGGCGTGGAACCAGGAGGGCCCGGAGGAGCAGGCGGCTGCGGCACACCCGGAGGCGGCGTCGCACCCGGAGCACCCGGAGCACCGGGAGGGCCGAGCTGCGAGACCATCTGCGTCGGCACGTACCCACCGGCCGGCACACCCGGCGCACCCGGGCCCGAAGGCGGCGGGGTCGCCCCCGGCCGCGCCCCGGGCGTACCCGGCGCACCCGGCGGCGGCGGAGGCGTCGGACCCGTCCCCCGGCCACCCCTCGGCGGCACGGCGGCCTTGCTCGTCGCCGCGTCCGCGATGTCGCCCCCACCGGGGCCGGCCGGCGCCGCGGGAGCAGCCGGGCCGGGACCGCGAGGCCCGGGCGTCGGCGCATGCGGGGCGAGCCCGGGAACCAGCGCCGTCGGCGGCAGCTGACTCCCGCCCGACATCAACGCCGTCGGAGCCTCCGCCGAGACCACCGGCGGCGGCGTCCCGTCGTCGTCCGACCCCGAGAGCGGCGGAGCGAAGACCGTCGCCGGAAGAGGCACGCTCCCTTCGTCCACGCCCGCGTTCGTGTCCGTACCCGCCCAGGGAGTCCCCCCGGCAGGCACCCCGTCCGACGCCGTCGGCTCATGATCCGTCTGCCCACCGGCAGCCGGCCAGTCATCCGCACGAGCGGGAACAGCGACCGGCCAGTCGTCCGCAGCCGCCCGCGCGGGAACGGAAGGCGCGGAGGGAACAGGGGGGGCGGACGGTGCAGAAGCAGGACCGGCACCGCCGGAGGACGACTCCTCCGACGCCGCACGACGGTCCGGAATCCCCAGCTTGTCCGCCGCCTCCTGAAGCCACTCCGGCGGACTCAGCAGGAACGACGTCTGATTCAGATCGATACGCTGCGGCGGCTCCGGAGCAGGCTCCGCACCCGCGGGCGCCCCGTACTCCTCCTCGTACCGCCGTATCACCTCACCCACCGGCAGCCCCGGCCACAACGTGGCCTCACCGCTGTCACGGGCGATCACCAGCCGCTGACGGCCACCGTCCGAGACCGGGCCCTCGGCACGGTCCTCCGCCCACACCACGAAACCCAGCTCGAACTCACGAACCCGGACCTCACGGTGCTGATACGCGGGCACACCACCGTTGACCCACTCATCCGCACGCTCCTGCGCCTGCGCGAACGTCACCACCGCGCTCACCCCTCCACCGGGACGGCCCGCGCGAAGCCACCGTCCACCATCAGGTTCGCCACCGTCTCCAGCTCCGGCGGATTACCCGCGAGCCGCTGGAGGAAAGCATCGAAGTCCTCACCACACGGCAGCAGAAGCCGATCCACCCGATCCTGCACACCCCAGCCGTCCTGATCCCGCGCGTCGTCGTACGCGCAGAACCACACCGACCCCACGTCAGCACCCCGCACCTTCACCGCCAGGATCCCGCCCTGGACAAAAGCCACACCCAGGAAATCCTTCGTGAAGTGATCACGCAGACACTTGTTCACGTACACCAGGTCATTCATCGCCGCTTCCTCACGCACGGTGAAGAACGGCTGATCCACCAGCAGCCCCAGCTCGGCGTCCAAAGCGGCACCCACCGGAGCCGAACCACCCGCAGCCTTCAGGAACGACCGGTACGGACCGGGAAGCCGGTACCCCAGATCCTCCTCGACCCCGAGAATCTGCTCCTCGCCCACCGCCACAGCGCCCTTCGGCAGCCGGAAATGAGCCGGACGCGTCTCCTGCAACGGACGCGTACCCCGCCGGTGCTGATCCACCGGAGTCGTCGCCAGACCACCGTGATGACGCAGCAGCGCCTTCACCTCGACCGGAACCAGCTCCATCCGCCGGCCACCCGCCACGTGATGCCACGTCCAGCCGTGCGGGGTCGCCACCGCGGGAATCGTGTCCCACAGCTCATGACCGCTCGCCGCCAGCGCCGCGTTCGCCGACACGTAGTCCGTCAGCCGCAGCTCGTCGATCCCGAAACCCGGAGGAGGATCCGCGATCTCCGCGGCGGCACGCGCGTACGGCGAAAGCACCGGAAAGCCGTTCCCGTCCACATGCACACCCCTGGGGTGGCGGGACGCCCGGACGGGATCCGGGAAATGCACGACCTGCCCGGCATAGGCCGCGTTCGGTGGCGCGGCTTGCTGCCCGAGCCGACCTGTCGTCATGGCGGTTGCCCCCTGCTGCGTCTGGTGTTCCGCACAGCCTATGCGGTGGCGCAACAAGGCCCCCCGCCCCCGCACCACCACTCACCGAACGTCACCGGCGCGTGACGGACGCGCGACAACCAGGCCGCCCCACCGCGACACGCGCCCCCGTTTCGCCCACCCAGCTTCCCGACCACGCTGCACATTTGGCAGGCTGTCCCCCGCAACTCGGGGGATTGCAGGGAGGGACACCAGCGCCATGCACACAGCACAACCAGTCACATCCGGAGATCCTCGACTCAGTTGGAGCACCACCGAGCCCAACCGCCCACCCCAGCTCCACCACCGCCGCGACGGCATCCTGCCCGCCGTGGCCGCAGCCCTGTCCGTACGCGGAGAGACACTCACCTGCACCGCGGGCAAAGGCGACCAGCCACCCGTCCTCCACCCCCTCGTACAGGACTTCCTCGACACCCTCACCAGCAACCAGCGCGAACGCTTCACCGGACGCTGCCCCGAAGCCATACTCCTGTCACGCCAGCTCACCGCGGCCGACGCGAGCCGCTCCAAACGCGCCCAGCGCAAGCCCCTCACCAACGGTGAAGCCCGCCGCGCCCTCAAGCACGCCCGCCTCACCGCCCGCCGCATCCGCGAGGACGGCGACCCCCTCCACGGCAGCTACGCGCCCCCCTGCCGCTCCTGCACGGAGATGCTCGCCCACTTCGGCGTACGCCCCGTCGACCTCACCACCGGTACGGCGACCACAGCCGAGAAGGGCTGAGCACAGCACCATGCACGGACGACCCGACGTACCCGCCCAGCAGAACCGCACCTCTACCACCCGCTTCCCCGTCGCCGTCGACGCCGCACTCCGCGACGCCGGCTGGCAGCCCGGACGCTGGGACATCCGCCAGGCCGAGGAATGGGCCGACGCCCTCCGCCTCCACGCCTCCCCCGCCGGACACCAGCACGCCGTCTTCCCCGCGGCGGTCGAGGCCTGGGCCGAATTCGGCGGACTCCGCATCACCTCGACCGCACCCGGCCGGCAGATCGCCACCGCCACCGTGCGCATCGACCCCCTCAGCGGCCTCCACCTGGCACGCACCCTCGGCGACCTCGGACGCGCACTCGAGACCGAGGTCGCCCCGCTCGGAGAGGAAGCCGACGGCCAGGCCGTCCTCGCCATCGACAGCGAAGGACGCGTCTACTCCATCGACCACACCGGAGACTGGTACCTCGGCTCCGACATCGACCGCGCCCTCGAAACCCTCATGACCGGCGTACAGCCCGCCCGCCTCACCTCCGGCTGAGACCCGGCACGGCCCGCCTCCCGTCAGGCTGGACCCGACTTCGCACAGAGCCCCGCACGGCCGGCTCAGGCCGCGTCACCGTCCGGCAGCACCGCCGACACCCGGAATCCCCCCGCATCCGTCGGACCCGACACGAACACCCCACCGAGCCCCAGCACCCGCTCCCGCATCCCCACCAGACCGTTCCCCCCGCTCGGCAGCCCCGCGTCAGCCGTCGCACCGTCCGAAGGACCGTTCTCCACCTGCATCGCCACCTCGGCCCCCCGATGCGCGAGCCGCACCCACGTCTTCGCGCCCGCCGCGTGCTTGTGCACGTTCGTCAACGCCTCCTGCACCACCCGGTACGCCGTCTGCTCCACCTCCGGCGCATACGGACGCAGCTCCCCCTCCACCGACAGCTCCACCGTCATCCCCGCCTCGCGGGACTGCGCGACCAGGGCCTCCACCTCACGCAACCGCGGCCCGTCCTCCACCGCGGCAGCCGCCGCGGCAGCCGCCACCCGCCCCACCGAAGCCAGCGGCACCCGGCCCGCCCGCGGAGCCACCAGCGCGTCCCCGCTCCGCAGCACCCCGAGCATCTCCCGCAGCTCCGTCAGCGCCTGCCGCCCCATGTCCCCCACCAGCGCCGCGTTGCGCACCGCTTTCGCGGGATCCTTCGGGGCCACCGCCTGCAACGCCGCCGCGTGCACCACCATCAGACTCACCCGGTGCGCCACCACGTCGTGCATCTCCCGCGCGATCCTGGTCCGCTCCTCCGTACGCGCCCACTCGGCCCGCTCCTCCGCCCGGTCCGCGAGCAGGGACAACTCCCGCTCCAGCGAATCCGCGCGCTCCCGCAGGCTCTCCATCAGCCTGCGCCTGGCCCCGACGTAGAGACCGAAGAGCACCGAGGGCGCCGTCAGCCCCAGCGACATGAAGAGGGACACCCCCGGGACGTACCAGTCGCCCGGCCCGAAGTCCGTGTCCCCGCTCACGCTCTGCCGCAGCCGCACGTACGACACGATGAACGTGCCGACGAGCGTCATCCCCGTCAGCACCACCGTGATCCTGCGCGGCACCTCCGACGCCGCCAGCGTGTACAGCCCGACGATCCCCATCAGGAAGCCCATCTCGGCCGGCGTCGTCGCTATCGACACCAGCACCACCGCGATCGGCCAGCGCCTGCGCAGCACGAGCACCGAGCCCGCCAGCAGCCCGAAGAGCACCCCGAGCGGCACCGGCAGCCCGGTGTCCCCGGCGAACGTCACCCCTTCCAGCGCACACTCCAGCGCCGAGACCAGCGCCAGCCCCACGTCCAGGGCGACACCGCGCCGCCGCTCCCACCACCAGTAGCCGCGGGTGGTCGACCCCGCCGCTTCCTGGTCTGCCCCCGTTGCGGTCATGGCATCCAGCGTACGGGCGCAAGCATCTCATTTTCCGGAGACTCCGACAGCACAGGAAGTGACCGGTCGCGCCATGAACGCACGCAGATCGCCCGATCCGGCGAACCGCGCACCCTTTGACCCGGTCGTCCGCATTCCGGACGAGGCTGTCCTTATGACACATGCCACCGGCAAGTACGCGGACTTCGAGGGGCTGCGGGAGCGGGCGATCGCGCTTCGGCGGGAGGGGCTCAGCCGCCGCCAGATCCGTGACCGGCTGTACGTCGACAACAACGACATCCTGAACCGTCTCCTGGAGGGCGAGCCGGCCCCGGAGTGGACGAAGCGCCCCAACGCCAAGGACGACCTCCGTGACAGGGCCCGGGAGCTGCGGCTCCAGGGCATGACCTACGACCAGATCCAGGTGGAGCTGGGCTGCTCGAAAGGCTCCATCTCGCTATGGGTGCGGGACCTGCCTAAGCCAGAGCGCAGCCGAAGTGCCATCGAACAGGCCCGGCCCGCCGGGCGCCTGCGCTGGGACCACGAACTGGCCGTGCGCGACGAGGAGCGACAGCGGACGAAGACCGCTGCACAGGCAGAGATCGGCGGCCTCACGGACCGGGAGCTTCTCCTTGTTGGCGTAGGTCTCTACTGGTCCGAGGGGGCGAAGGACAAACCGTACGACCGACGAGAGAACCTGACATTCGTCAATAGCGACCCGGGCATGATCGAGACCTATCTGGCCTGGCTGGCCGTGGTGGGGGTCACGCCCGACCGTATCTGCTTCCGGGTCATGATCCACGAGACAGCCGACATCGAGGCCGCCGAACGCTACTGGGCAAAGCTTGTGGGCATCGACGCCTCCGCGCTCCGAAAGACGACGCTGAAGAAGCACAACCCCAAGACCTCACGGAAGAACACGGGCGAGACCTACCACGGATGCTTGGTGATCCGTGTCGCGCAAGGAGCCGAGTTGTATCGTCGAGTCGAGGGCTGGTGGCGCGGAATCGTGGATCAGGCCCAACTCCACCTCAGGTAGGGTCTGACGCAGTGATCCGCCGTGGGGTAGCGGCATCCCGCAGGCCTTTGGAGCCTTGAGACGCTGGTTCGAATCCAGCCGGCGGAGCCCACGCATCGGGCCCCGACCTCACCGGTCGGGGCCCGCGCCAGTTTCGGGCATATACGCCCCCGGTATCCTGCGGATGTCCACCACCCGAAGCCGAAGGGCACATCCGTGAGCGCCAACATTCCCCAAGTTCTCGGCTCCGCTCGAACAGGGGATGCCCCACTGGCAGCCGTCGTCGTCCTCGCAGCGGGTGAGGGCACCCGCATGAAGTCGAAGACTCCCAAGGTCCTGCACGAGATCTCCGGGCGCTCGCTCGTCGGACATGTCGTCGCCGCTTCCCGTGAGCTCGACCCGCAGCACCTCGTCGTGGTCGTCGGCCACGCCAGCGAGCAGGTCACAGCGCACCTCTCCGCCGGGGACACCCCCGTGCGCACCGCCTACCAGGCCGAGCAGAACGGCACGGGCCACGCGGTCCGGATGGGCCTGGAGGAGCTCGGCGGCACCGTCGACGGCACCGTGATCGTCGTCTGCGGGGACACCCCGCTGCTCTCCGGCGAGACGCTCTCCGCGCTCGCCGCCACCCACGCGGCCGACGCGAACGCCGTCACGGTCCTGACCGCCGAGGTCCCGGACTCGACCGGCTACGGCCGGATCGTCCGGGACGCGGCCACCGGCGCCGTCACCGAGATCGTCGAGCACAAGGACGCCACCGACGCCCAGCGCGGCATCCGGGAGATCAACTCCGGCGTCTTCGCCTTCGACGGCCGGCTGCTGAGCGACGCGCTCGGCAAGGTCCGCACGGACAACAGCCAGGGCGAGGAGTACCTCACCGACGTGCTGTCGATCCTGCGTGAGGCCGGGCACCGCGTCGGCGCCTCGGTCGCGGGCGACCACCGGGAGATCCTGGGGATCAACAACCGGCTCCAGCTGGCCGAGGCCCGCCGGCTGCTCAACGAGCGGCTCCTGGAGCGGGCGATGCTGGCCGGCGTGACGGTGGTTGACCCGGCGTCGACGCTGATCGACGCGACGGTGACGTACGAGCGTGACGCGGTCGTGCACCCGGGCACGCAGCTGCTCGGGACCACGCACCTCGCGGAGGACGCCGAGGTGGGCCCGAACTCCCGGCTGAAGGACACCGTCGTCCACGCGGGCGCACGGGTGGACAACACCGTCTCGGACGGCGCGGAGGTGGGCCCTGGAGCGACCGTGGGCCCCTTCGCCTACCTGCGTCCGGGCACCCGCCTGGGAGCGAAGGCCAAGGCAGGTACGTACGTCGAGATGAAGAACGCGACGATCGGCGAGGGCACGAAGGTGCCGCACCTGAGCTACGTCGGGGACGCGACGATCGGCGACCACACCAACATCGGTGCGGCCAGCGTCTTCGTGAACTACGACGGGGTGGCCAAGCACCACACCACGATCGGGTCCCACTGCCGGACCGGGTCGGACAATATGTTTGTGGCGCCTGTCACGGTCGGGGACGGCGTTTACACGGCGGCGGGTTCGGTCATCACCAAGGACGTACCGGCCGGTTCGCTGGCCGTCGCCCGGGGCCAGCAGCGGAATATCGAGGGCTGGGTCGCCCGGAAGCGCCCCGGGAGCGCGGCGGCTCAGGCCGCTCAGGCCGCCGCGCAGGAGACCGACGGCGAAAGCTGACCGGAAACAGGTGCGCCAAAGGCGGCGTACCGTGATAGATGCTCACCCATTTCGGCTGGCTCGTCGCTCATCGGGACACATGCGCGCGGTGCCAGATACACGTCTGAGGAGACTGTGCTGTGACCGGGATCAAGACGACCGGCGAGAAGAAACTGATGCTCTTCTCCGGCCGCGCCCACCCCGAGCTGGCCGAGGAGGTCGCACACCAGCTGGGTGTCGGTCTCGTGCCGACGAAGGCCTTCGATTTCGCCAACGGTGAGATCTACGTCCGCTTCCAGGAGTCCGCCCGTGGCGCCGACTGCTTCCTGATCCAGAGCCACACGGCTCCGATCAACAAGTGGATCATGGAGCAGCTGATCATGCTGGACGCGCTGAAGCGCGCGTCGGCGCGGTCGGTGACCGTGATCCTGCCGTTCTACGGCTACGCCCGTCAGGACAAGAAGCACCGTGGCCGTGAGCCGATCTCGGCCCGCCTGGTGGCGGACCTGATGAAGACGGCGGGTGCGGACCGTGTCCTCACGGTGGACCTGCACACGGACCAGATCCAGGGCTTCTTCGACGGCCCGGTGGACCACCTGTTCGCTCTGCCGATCCTCGCGGACTACGTGGGCGCGAAGGTCGACCGGTCCAAGCTGACGGTGGTGTCTCCGGACGCCGGCCGTGTGCGGGTCGCCGACCGCTGGTGCGACCGTCTGGACGCCCCGCTGGCGATCGTGCACAAGCGCCGCGACAAGGACGTGCCGAACCAGGTGAGCGTGCACGAGGTCGTCGGTAACGTCGAGGGCCGCGTGTGTGTGCTGGTCGACGACATGATCGACACGGGCGGCACGATCTGCGCCGCTGCGGACGCCCTGTTCGCGCACGGTGCCGAGGACGTCATAGTGACCGCGACGCACGGTGTGCTGTCGGGTCCGGCGGCGGACCGGCTGAAGAACTCGAAGGTGAGCGAGTTCGTGTTCACGGACACGCTGCCGACGCCGGGTGAGCTGGAGATCGACAAGATCACGGTGCTCTCGATCGCGCCGACGATCGCGCGTGCGGTGCGTGAGGTCTTCGAGGACGGTTCGGTGACGAGCCTCTTCGAGGAGCAGGAGTAGTCACTTCCGGGGCCGTTGGCTCCGGGACGACCGCCTGCGGGTGATCGACTTTGGGTGCGGCCTCCCCGCCGGGTAGACTCAGTGAGTTGCTCGGCGAGGGAGGCCGTTCTCATGCGCAGGCATGGGTCCGGTGGTCCGTTATCGACGCGCTCTTCGTAGCAGGCCTGTCGTGGGCCGGGTGACCATCGGTTTTTCGTCACCTTACGAGGAGTGCAGCATGGCTGAGATCAAGCTCGACGCAACGGTCCGCACGGAGTTCGGCAAGGGCGCTGCCCGTCGCACCCGTCGCGCCAACCTGGTTCCCGGAGTCGTCTACGGCCACGGTGCCGAGCCGGTTCACATCAACCTCCCGGGTCACGAGCTGCTTCTCGCGCTCCGTACCGCCAACGTCCTGATCGGTCTGGAGATCGACGGCAAGGACGCCCTGGTGATCCCGAAGGCCGTTCAGCGCAACGCCATCAAGGGCAACATCGAGCACGTCGACCTGCTGACCGTGAAGCGCGGCGAGAAGGTCAACGTCGAGATCGCGGTGCACGTCGAGGGCGAGCTGGCCCCGGGCGGCAACCTTCTCGAGTACGTGCAGAACACGCTGCTCGTCGAGGCCGAGGCCACCCACATCCCCGAGTCGGTCACGGTTTCCGTGGCGGGCCTGGACGCCGGTGACTCGATCCTCGCCAAGGACATCCCGCTCCCCAAGGGTTCGGTGCTGGCGGGCGACGAGGACGCCGTGGTGCTCCAGGTCGTCTCGGCGCAGGCCGAGGAGCCGGCCGCCGAGGGCACCGAGTCCGAGGGTGCCGAGGCCTGAGCCTCGCTCCACCTGCTTGACTGACGGGGTGGCGGTTCCCTTCCGGGGGTTCCGCCGCCCCGTTTCCCTGTATCGACCGGTACGTACGCACCGCGAGGAGACCGAGCTCTGATGTCCGACGCCACCGACCCCTGGCTGATCGTGGGCCTCGGTAATCCCGGCCCTGATTACGCGGCGAACCGTCACAACGTCGGTTTCATGGTGGCCGATCTGCTGGCGGAGCGGATCGGCGGGAAGTTCAAGCGGGCGCAGAAGGCGCAGGCGCAGGTGCTGGAGGGGCGGATGGGTCCGCCCGGGCCGCTGAGCCGGCGTGTGGTGTTGGCGAAGCCGATGTCGTACATGAATCTGTCGGGTGGGCCGGTCACCGCGCTTCGGGACTTCTACAAGGTGCCGACGGATCATGTCGTGGCGGTGCACGACGAGCTGGACATCGATTTCGGGATGCTGCGGCTGAAGCTGGGTGGCGGTGACAACGGGCACAACGGGCTGAAGTCGATGACGAAGGCGATGGGTCCGGATTATCACCGGGTGCGGTTCGGGATCGGGCGTCCGCCGGGGCGGATGCAGGTCGCTGATTTCGTGCTGAAGGATTTCTCGTCGGCGGAGCGCAAGGAGCTGGCGTATCTGGTGGACCGTGCGGCTGATGCGGTGGAGTCGTTGCTGGCGGAGGGGCTGGAGCGGGCTCAGTCCGCGTACAACTCCTGACATTTCTGCTGCTTCTTGGGTGTTTTCCGGCCACAGGTTGACCGACTGCAGGGCTCTGCCCAAGGATCGGCCCCCATGAAGCGGAGTTCCTCCCACCGGCTGATGGCCCATGGCCGTACGTTCGCGGCGGGCTGTGTCGTCCTGTTGCTGCTGGCGGCGGGGGTGTGGTCGTCGTGGGACAGCGCGCACCACATCATCCTGGCCAAGGGGCGTGAGCACGGGACGATGGCGGTGACGTCGTGCGGTGAGGACGCCTGCACGGGGTCGTTCTCGCCGGACGCGGATGCGCGGGACCGGGCGGCGGTGACGATCGAGCGGTCCGTCGCGGCGGAGAAGGGGGAGCGTTTCCCCGTCGTGGTGAAGCCCGGGACCGGGCACGTCGTGCGTACCGGGGTCCCGGGCTTTCTGCACGCCTGGGTTCCGCTGGGTGGTGCGCTGGTGCTGGCCGCCCTGGTGATGGGCGGCGGTATGCGGCTGACGCGGACGGCGTGGGGTACGGGGATCGCGGGTGCGGCCCTGTTGACGGCGACGTTCATCGCCCTGTGAGGGTTCCGCACCCGCTTCCCGTGCGGGTCAGCCGGTGTTGCGCAGGCCCGCGGCGACGCCGTTGACGGTGAGCAGCAGGGCGCGTGCGAGCAGCGGGTCGGCTTCCTCGCCGCGTTCGGCGGCCTGGCGCTGGCGGGCGAGCAGGGACACCTGGAGGTAGGAGATCGGGTCCAGGTAGGCGTCGCGGATGGCGAAGGTCTGCTGGAGCACCGGGCTGGTGCCGAGGAGTTCCTTGCTGCCGGTGACCTTGAGGACTTCCTGCACGGTGAGTTCGTGTTCGGCCCGGATGACGTCGAAGACGTGCTTGAGCTCGTCGGGGACGAGGGTGTCGACGTAGTGCTGGGCGATGCGCAGGTCGGTCTTGGCGAGGGTCATCTCGACGTTGGAGAGGAAGTTCTGGAAGAAGTGCCACTGTTCGTGCATTTCTTCCAGGACGGTGTCGAGTCCGGCTTCGCGCAGTGCCTTGAGGCCGGAGCCGACGCCGAACCAGCCGGGGACGATCTGCCGTGACTGGGTCCAGCCGAAGACCCACGGGATGGCGCGCAGGCCGTCGAGCGAGACGCCCGAGCCGGGGCGGCGGGAGGGCCGCGAGCCCAGGTGCAGGTCGGCGAGCTGGTCCACCGGGGTGGAGGCGAGGAAGTAGGCGGGCAGGTCGGGGTCTTCGACGAGCTTGCGGTAGGCGTCGTGGGCCGCGTCGGAGACCGTGTCCATGGCGGCGTCCCAGCGGGCGAGGGCTTCGTCGGACTGGCGGGGCGCGGTGTGCAGGGCGGAGGCCTGGAGGGTGGCCGCGACGGTCAGCTCCAGGTTCTCCCGTGCCAGTGCGGGGATGAGGTACTTGTCGGAGATGACCTCGCCCTGTTCGGTCACCTTGATCTCGCCCTCGAGCGTTCCCCAGGGCTGGGCGAGGATCGCGTCGTGGGAGGGGCCGCCGCCTCGGCCTACGGTGCCGCCGCGGCCGTGGAAGAGGCGCAGGCGTACGCCGTAGCGGTGGGCGACGTCGCGGAGGCGGCGCTGGGCGCGGTGGATCTCCCACTGGGAGGTGGTGATGCCGCCGAACTTGGAGGAGTCGGAGTAGCCGAGCATGACCTCCTGGACGTCGCCGCGGAGTGATACGAGGAGGCGGTAGGAGGGGTCGGCGAGCATCTCGTCGAGGATGACGTCGGCGGCCTTGAGCTCGTCGGTGGTCTCCAGGAGCGGGACGATGCCGATCTTGGCCCAGCCGCCGTGGAGGTCGATGAGGCCGGCCTCACGGGCGAGGACGGCGGCGGCGAAGACGTCGTCGGCGCCCTGGCACATCGAGATGATGTAGGACTCGATGACCTCGGGGCCGAAGCGCTCGAATGCCTGGCTGATGGTGTGGAAGACCCCGAGGGTCTTCTCGCCCGCGGCGTCCAGCGGGGCAGGGGTCGGGGCGAGGGGGCGACGGGAGCGGAGTTCCTTGGCGAGGAGCTTCTGCCGGTAGTCGCGGGGCATGTCGGCGTAGCGCCAGGACTCCTCGCCGAGCCGGTCGAAGAGCTGGCCGAGGGCGTGGTGGTGGGCGTCGGCGTGTTCGCGGACGTCCATGGTGGCGAGCTGGAGGCCGAACGCGGTGAGGGTGCGGATGGTGCGGTTCATGCGGCCGTCGGCGAAGAGTCCGCCGCGGTGTTCGCGCAGGGAGGTCTGGATGAGGACCAGGTCGGCGATGAGTTCGGCGGTGCCGAGGTAGTCGCAGCCGGGGCGGTGGGGGGTGCCGGATGCGAGGCGCTCGCGGGTGTTGACGAGCTTCTGGCGGATGCAGGTGGCCTTGAGCCGGTAGGGCTCTTCGGCGTTCAGCCGCTTGTAGCGGGGGCTGATCTCGGGGAGGCGCTCCAGGTCGGTCTGGAGCGAGGTGAGGAGCTCGTCGGTGGCTCCGGTGTAGCGGATGGAGTTGGAGAGCAGTCCGCGCAGCTGGTCGACGAGTTCGAGGGCGTCGGTGATGCCGTGCTCGTGCTGGAGGATGAGGACGTCCCAGGTGACGGCGGGCGTCACGTTGGGGTTGCCGTCGCGGTCGCCTCCGATCCAGGTGCCGAAGGTGAGCGGGCGGGTGCCGGCGGGCAGTTCGACGCCGACGCGCTCCAGCTCTGCGGCCAGGTCCTCCAGGACGTCGCCCACGGCGTTGGCGTGGAGTTCGTCGAGGTAGTAGATGGCGTTGCGGGCCTCGTCGGCGGGCTCCGGGCGGACGACGCGGAGTTCGTCGGTCTGCCAGATGAGGTCGATGTTCTCCGCCAGCCGGATGTCCTGGCGGCGGCGGTCGGCCTCGATGACGGGTGTTTCGAGCAGTTCGGCGATCCGGCGGAGCTTGTTGAGTACGGAGCGGCGTGCGGCTTCGGTGGGGTGTGCGGTGAAGACGGGCCGGACGTTGAGGTTCTTGACCGTCTCGCGCAGGTGCTCGGGGTCGGCGTCCTTGAGGCGGTCGGCGGTGCGGGCGAGGAGTCCGCCTTCGGCTGACCGGCGGTCGCGCATCTCGTGGGCGCGGTGGACCTGCTCGGTGACGTTGGCGAGGTGGAAGTAGGTGGAGAAGGCGCGCACGAGCTGTGCGGCGGTCTCCAGGTCCGTGTCGCCGAGGAGCTCTGCTGCTGCCTCGCCGTCGGTGCGGGTCAGGGCGCGGACGCGCTCGACGAGGTCGAGGAGGTCCTGGCCCTCCTGTCGTACGAGGGTCTCGCCCAGCAGGTCGCCGAGGCGGCGGATATCGGCCCGCAGTTCGGTGCTGGCGGCAGGGGTCTGGTCGGCACTGCTCACAGTGTGCGGCTCCTTGCAGTGGTTGAGCACGTCTGTCAGGGGGGCCGGGGCGCTCGCGGTGCTGACGGGGGCACCCCGGATATGCAGAGTGCGGACCGCGCTGTCCGACGCCCCCAGGATAGGTGTCCTGGCGGCGGGCGTGCTCGTTGCCCTTGGGGGTGGTCCGTGGCGGTGTCGCGGACCGGTTCTCCCAAGGGTTGCGACGGCGACGCTCTCGTGTCGCGGGGTTGGTCGCTGCCATACTTACGTTGCCGTAGGTTACGGAAGCGTAGCCCGCTCATTTCGTCCTATCTCCTCACCCCACGGGGGACTCGCCATGCCCACCAGTCCTGATGTGATCGACGACGGCCTGCCGACGGAAGCGGGCGGTCGCGCGTCCGCCTCGGCCACGCTCGGTGGCGACAAGAAGCGTTCGATCGAGCAGATCGCGCTGCTGCTGTTCATCGTGGTGCCGTTCGCGGCTCTGGTCGCGGCGGTGCCGCTGGCCTGGGGCCGTGGGGTCAGCTGGCTCGACCTCGGCCTCCTGGTGGTCATGTACTACTGGGGCTGCCACGGCGTGACGATCGGTTTCCACCGCTACTTCACGCATGGATCGTTCAAGGCGAAGCGTCCGCTCCGTATCGCTCTGGCCGTCGCGGGTTCGATGGCGGTGGAGGGCCCGCTCGTGCGGTGGGTGGCCGACCACCGCAAGCACCACCGGTTCTCCGACGCGGAGGGCGACCCGCATTCGCCGTGGCGGTTCGGCGAGAACCTGCCGGCGCTCATGAAGGGGCTGTGGTGGGCCCACATCGGATGGATGTTCAACGAGGAGCAGACGCCGCAGCAGAAGTACGCGCCGGACCTGGTCAGGGACCCGGCGATCCGTGCGATCTCGCGTCACTTCCTGAGCTTCACGGTCCTCTCGCTGGCGATCCCGCCTCTGGTCGGCGGCCTGGTGACGTGGTCCTGGTGGGGTGCGTTCACGGCGTTCTTCTGGGGCTCGCTGGTGCGGGTCGCGCTGCTGCACCACGTGACGTGGTCGATCAACTCGATCTGTCACGCGGTCGGCAAGCGCCCCTTCAAGTCGCGTGACCGGTCGGGGAACGTGTGGTGGCTGGCGGTGCTCTCGTGCGGTGAGTCCTGGCACAACCTGCACCACGCGGATCCGACGAGCGCGCGGCACGGGGTGATGAAGGGCCAGATCGACTCCAGTGCCCGGCTGATCCGCTGGTTCGAGAAGCTGGGCTGGGCGCACGACGTGCGGTGGCCGGATGCGTCTCGTATCGCCTCCCGCCGCAAGTCCGCGGCCGTCGACCCGGCATGATTGACGACGTGGCGACCGACGGAAGCACCAGCGGCGAGAAGAGCATGCCTGTCCCCACCCGGCGGGCCAGGCGGGTCCGTATGACGGGTAAGGAGCGCCGCGAGCAGCTCCTGGACATCGGCCGCACCCTGTTCGCCGACAAGGGTTTCGAGGGCACATCGGTGGAGGAGATCGCGGCGCGTGCCGGGGTCTCCAAGCCGGTGGTGTACGAGCACTTCGGCGGCAAGGAGGGGCTCTACGCCGTGGTGGTCGACCGTGAGATGCGCCAGTTGCTGGATCTGGTGACGGGTGCGCTCACGGCGGGGCATCCCCGGGAGCTGCTGGAGCAGGCGGCGTTCGCGCTGCTGGACTACATCGAGACGTACACGGACGGTTTCCGGATCCTGGTCCGCGATTCCCCGGTCGCGCAGTCCACGGGCACGTTCGCGTCGTTGATCAGTGACATCGCGACGCAGGTCGAGGACATCCTGGGCCTGGAGTTCAAGGCCCGGGGCTTCGACCCGAAGCTGGCGCCGCTGTACGCGCAGGCGCTGGTGGGGATGGTGGCGCTGACCGGTCAGTGGTGGCTGGACGTGCGGAAGCCGAAGAAGGCCGAGGTGGCCGCGCATCTGGTGAATCTGGCATGGCACGGGCTGGAGAACCTGGAGTCGAAGCCGCGGCTGATAGGCCACCGGAAGAGCTGACCCCGCCGGTCAGCGCGTGATCACTCGTTGTGATGACGGAGTCGCGAACCGGACCTTACTGTGGTGGGGCAGGACCAGGATCCCGTCCATGGGAGGAACCATGACCGCCGAGCCGATCACCGGGCACAGCAGCCGCTGGCCGGTGCCCCCGCAGGACGGATACACCGTGGACGACCTGTTCACGCTGCCCGATCTCCCGCCGCACACGGAATTGCTCGACGGGAGCCTGGTCTTTGTGAGTCCACAGCGTGATTTCCACAGCACGATGATCGACCTTCTGGTGACAGGCCTCCGGCACAGCGCTCCGCCGGAGATGAGGGTACGCCGAGAGATGACCGTGGTCCTCGATCGCCGCAACGCCCCCGAGCCTGACCTCTGCGTCGTCCGGGCGGGAGCGGTGACCGGCCGGGAGCAGACCCGTTTCGAGGCGGCCGACGTGCTCCTCGCCGTCGAGGTGGTCTCCCCGGACTCCGAGGCGCGGGACCGTGACACCAAGCCGCAGAAGTACGCGGCGGCCGGCATCCCGAACTTCTGGCTGGTCGAGATGGCCGGGAGCGACAAGCACCCGGTCGTGCGGGTCTACGAGCTGGACCCGGTGAACAAGGCGTACGCCCTGACGGGTATCCACCACGACCGGCTCAAGACCGGGGTTCCGTTCCCCGTCGACGTCGACATCTCGGCGGAGGCACTCGACCGGCTCTGAGCGGTCACCCTGCGGTCCGGGCCACCGCGAAGATCCGGCGGAACGGGAAGACCGTGCCGTGCGGGCCTGTCGGGTAGGCGGTGCGGAGCCGGTCGCGGTATTCGATGAGGAAGGCGTCCCGGGCTTCGGGGTCGTCGGTGAGGGCGTCGATGAGGGGGCGCAGGCCGGTGCCCTTGACCCAGTCGAGTACGGGATCCTCGCCCTGGAGCAGGTGCAGGTAGGTGGTCTCCCAGACGTCGACGGTGCGGCCGGGTGCGGTGAGGTGCTCCAGGTAGGCGGCGGGGCTGTGTACGGCGTCCTCGTGGCGCAGGAGGCCGCCGATGCGGCCGTGCCAGCGGGGGGACTCGGCGAGTTCGCGCATGAGCATGTGGCTGGGGGCGCCGAAGTTGCCGGGGACCTGGAAGGCGAGGGTGCCGCCGGGGGTGAGTGCGTCGAGCCAGTGGGGGAAGCGGGCGGTGTGGCCGGGGACCCACTGGAGCAGTGCGTTGGAGACGATGAGGTCGTACGTCTCGGTGGGGGTCCAGGTGGCGGCGTCGGCCTCGGTGAAGTCGAGGCGGGGGCCGGCGTGGGTGGTGCGGGCGCGTTCGAGCATCCGGGGCGAGTTGTCGTAGCCGGTGACGTGGGCGTCCGGCCAGCGTTCGGCGAGGACGGCGGTGGCGTTGCCGGCGCCGCAGCCGAGGTCGGCGATGCGGGGTGCGGGTTCGTGGGGCAGGGGCCCGACCCTGGCCAGGAGGTCGTGGAAGGGGCGGGTGCGGTGGTCCGCGTGCCGGAGGTACTGGAGGGGGTCCCAGGTGGGCGGGGTCATGGTCTCAGGATCACCAGGCAAGTCTCTTGATGTCAAGACACTTGAATTCAAGAGACTTCATGTCGAGGGACCCTCTACACTGATCGTCATGGAGGACGAGGTCGACCGTCTGGTCGCTGCATGGCGCCGTGAGCGCCCCGACCTCGACGTGGAACCACTCGAGGTGCTGAGCCGCGTCTCCCGCCTGGCACGGCACCTGGACCGGGCCCGAAGGATCGCCTTCGCCGAGCATGAGCTGGAGCCCTGGGAATTCGACGTCCTGACGTCCCTGCGGCGCGCGGGCCCTCCGTACCAGCTCTCCCCCGGGCAGCTCCTCACCCAGACCCTCGTCACCTCGGGCACGATGACGAACCGCATCGACCGGCTGACCAAGAAGAACCTCGTGGAACGGCTCCCCGACCCGAGCGATCGCCGGGGTGTCCTCGTCCGGCTGACGGAGCGGGGCCGTGACAAGGCCGACCAGTCGCTGGCCGGACTGCTCGACCAGGAGCGGGCCATCCTCGGCGAGCTGTCGTCCCAGCAGCGGTCCGAACTGGCCGGACTGCTACGCCAGCTGACCGCCCCGTTCGACAACGTCCCCGGATAGCTGGGCCGGACCCACCCCGGCCCGCCGGGCGAGCGCCACGGCGGCGAGCGTCGAGTGCACTCCCAGCTTCCCCAGCACGTTCTGCATGTGGGTACGCACGGTGTGCGGGGACAGGAAGAGCCGCTCCGCGACCGCCTTGCGGCCCAGGCCGGCCACCATGCAGCGCAGCACCTCGCGCTCGCGGGGCGTCAGCGACTCCACGAGCTGCTCGCTCTCGGTGCGGTGCTTGCGGGCCGCGGTCAGCTCCCGCAGGACCCCGGTCAGCAGGGCGGCCGGCAGATGCGTCTCGTCGCGCAGCACACCGCGTATGACGGTCAGCAGCCGTTGCAGCGAGCAGTCCTTGGCGACCCACCCCGAGGCACCGGCCTGCAGCGCCGCCGCAGCCCTGCGCGGGTCGTCCTTCTCGGCGAGCACCACCGTCCGGATGTGCGGATACCCCGACCGGACCCCGGTCACCAGCGCGATGCCGTCGACCGGACCGCCCGCCCCGGGCCCGCCCTCCGGTGCCTCGCGCGGCGCGGGCACGGTGCGCACGCCGTTCGCGGTGAGGATGCCCAGTTCGGCGTCGACGAGCATCACGTCGTAGCGGCGCCCCTCGGCGGCCGCGCGCTCCAGACACCGCAGCGCGGCGGGACCGCTGCCCGCCGCCGACACGTCGACGTCCGGTTCGGCCGCCAGGGCCGCGGCGAGGGACTCGGCAAAGATGCGGTGGTCGTCGACCACCAGAACCCGGATACGCGCCACAGACACCCCCATGCTGTGTGAGCTCCTGGGGCGCGGCGTGCATGGCCTGCCCCGACGAGGACAGGATCACGGCGGACACGACGCCCGGAGCACTCCGGTGACCACCGGCCACGGCCGCCGCCGTGTGCCGGCCGCCACCCGCCCCGGGCGTCGCGTCCGACTGTCTCGTCCCCTGAAACGACACCGGCCCCCACCGGTGTTGTGCACAGCGTACGGCGGGCGGTGGGCGGCGGAAGGCGATTCGCAGAACTGACCACACGAGGTGTTTGGGGTGTTGTGCATGTTCCGTCTTGAGACGGAAGTCGACAAGGAACGTCGTATTCTGCTTGGCCGCCGGCTGCACGAGGACAACTGGGAAGGGTCACCGCGGCTGCGCGCCCTGCACAGCACCCCGGCCGAACACGAAGTCCCGCTGGAGGTGTGGCTGCTGGACGACCAGGGGGCGCTGGCCGGCGGACTGAGCGGACGGACCTGGGCCTACTGGCTCCATGTGGACCTGCTCTGGGTGGACGACCGCCACCGCGGCCTGGGCCACGGTGCGCGGCTGCTCGCCGAGGCGGAGCGCCTCGCCCGCGACGACCGCTCCTGCCTCCGCTCCCGGCTGGAGACCTGGGACTTCCAGGCCCCGGCCTTCTACCGGAAGCAGGGGTACGAAGTGGTCGGCACGGTCGAGAACTACCCGCCGGGCGTCGTGGAGTTCATCCTGGTCAAGCAGCTGGGGAAAGCCGCCGGCCGCCCGCAGAGGGAACGGCGGGGAAGATTCCCGGGGTGGCGTGGCCGGCGGAGGTGAACGCCTCCGTCACGGCCTTGGCGACGGTGTCCGCGACCGCTTCCTCCACCAGCACGATCGCCGAGCCGCCGAAGCCGCCCCCGGTCATCCTGGCGCCGAGCGCCCCGGCCTCGGTCGCCGCCGAGACCACGAGGTCCAACTCGGCGCAGGAGACCCGAAGATCGTCGCGGAGCGAGACGTGACCCGCGTCGAGCACGGGGCCCGCGGCCCGTACGTCCCCCGCGTCGAGCAGGGCGATGACCTGCTCCACCCGGTGGTTGTCGCTCACCACATGGCGGACGTAGCGCACGACCGACTCGTCCTCGCCCGCGGCCCGCAGGGCCTCCAGCGCCGCCTCCAGCCCTTCGTACGGGAGGTCACGGAGGGTCCCGATGCCGAGCGCCCGGGCGCCCGCCTCGCAGCCGGCGCGGCGCTCCGCGTACGCTCCGTCGCCCAGGGCGTGCTTGACGCGGGTGTCGACGACCAGCAGCTGCAGCCCGTGCGCGGCCAGGTCGAAGGGGACCTGGCGCACGGTCAGGTCGCGGGTGTCGAGGTACAGGGCGTGGCCCTCGGTGCAGCAGGCGGAGGCCATCTGGTCCATGACGCCGCAGGGCACGCCGACGAAGGCGTTCTCGGCTCGCTGGCCGAGCACGGCGATCTCCGGTGCGCTCAGGCCCAGTCCGAAGAGGTCGTTCAGGGCGAGCGCCGTGACGACCTCCAGGGCGGCCGAGGAGGAGAGGCCGGCGCCGACGGGCACGGTGGAGGTGAGCTGGATGTCCGCACCGGTGATCTCGTGGCCGGCCTCGCGGAGCGCCCAGACGACGCCTGCCGGGTAGGCGGCCCAGCCGTGGCCGGAGTGCGGGACCAGCTCGTCGACGCGCAGGGAGACGACCCCGCCCGGAACGTCGGTGGAGTGCAGGCGCAGCTGCCCGTCGGTGCGGCGGGCGACGGCGGCCCGGGCGTGGTGCGGGAGGGCGAGCGGCATGACGAAGCCGTCGTTGAAGTCGGTGTACTCACCGATCAGGTTCACTCGTCCGGGTGCCGCCCAGATTCCCTCGGGTGCGCTTCCGTAGAGCTCGGTGAAGGAAGCGGTGAGCTCGGCGTTGTCGGTCATGGTGCGGTGGGCTCCTCTCGGCGGGCGAACGTCCACGCGTCGGCGACGATGGCGGCCAGGTCGGCGCGCGACGGCTGCCAGCCGAGCCGCTCCCTGGCGGTGGCTGCGGAGGCGACGAGGACGGCGGGGTCGCCGCCGCGCCGGGGTGCGGCGGTCTCGGGGACCGGGTGGCCGGTGACCTGGCGGACGGTCTCGATGACCTCGCGTACGGAGAAGCCGTTGCCGTTGCCCAGGTTGCAGATGAGGTGTTCACCCGCGGTGGCCGCTTCCAGGGCGAGCAGGTGGGCCTCGGCGAGGTCGGCGACGTGGATGTAGTCGCGTACGCAGGTGCCGTCCGGGGTCGGGTAGTCGTCGCCGTAGACGGAGATCGACTCACGCCGGCCCAGTGCGACCTGGAGGACCAGCGGGATGAGGTGCGACTCGGGGCTGTGGCGCTCGCCGCAGCTGCCGTAGGCGCCCGCGACGTTGAAGTAGCGCAGGGAGACGGCGGCCAGGCCGTGGGCGGTCGCCTCGCCGCTGATCATGTGGTCGACGGCGAGCTTGGAGGCGCCGTACGGGCTGGTGGGCGCGGTGGGGTCGGACTCCGTGATGGGGCTGGAGACCGGCTCGCCGTAGGTCGCCGCGGTGGAGGAGAAGACCAGGGTCCGGACCCCGGCGTCGCGCATCGCCGCGAGGAGGGCCGTCGTCCCGCCGACGTTGTTGACCCAGTACTTCTCCGGGTCGACGACGGACTCGCCGACCTGGGAGTACGCCGCGAAGTGCAGCACCCCGTCGTACGAGGCGTCGAGCCATTTGGCGGCGTCCTGGATGCGGCCCTCGATGAACTCGGCGCCCGCGGGGACGCCTTCGCGGAAGCCGGTCGACAGGTCGTCGAGGACGGTCACGGTGTGGCCGGCCTCCAGCAGGTGCGCGGCGACGACACTGCCGACGTATCCGGCACCGCCCGTCACCAGGTACTTCTTGCCGGTGCTGCTGCTCATTCGCTCGCTACCTCTCGCAGTCGCTGGGCCGCGGCCTCCGGCGGCACGTCGTTGATGAACGCGCCCATGCCGGACTCGGAGCCCGCGAGGAACTTCAGCTTGCCGGAGGTCCGCCTGATGGTGAAAAGCTCCAGGTGCAGCGCGAACTCCTCGCGGCCGGGTGCCCTGTAGGGAGCCTGGTGCCAGGCCGAGATGTACGGGGTCGGCGGCTCGCCGGGGCCGAAGATCCGGTCGAATCGCCTCAAGAGTTCCAGATAGATCTGTGGGAACTCTGTGCGGGCGCCCTCGTCGAGCTCCCGCAGGTCGGGCACACGGCGGCGCGGGTGGAGGTGCACCTCGTAGGGCCAGTGGGCGGCGTAGGGCACGAAGGCGACCCAGTGCTCGCTCTCCAGGACGACGCGTTCGCCGTCGGCGAGCTCGCGGGCGACGACGTCGTCGAAGAGGTTGCGGCCGGTCTCGGCGCGGTGACTCTCCATCGAGCGCAGCATCTGCTCGGTGCGCGGGGTGACGAAGGGGTAGCCGTAGATCTGTCCGTGCGGGTGGCCGAGGGTGACGCCGATCTCGGCGCCCCGGTTCTCGAAGCAGAAGACCTGGGCGACCTGGGGGAGCTCGGCGAGGTCGGCGGTGCGGTCGGTCCACGCCTCCAGGACCAGGGCGGCCTGTTCCTCGGTGAGGCCGGCGAAGGACACGTCGTGGTCGGAGGTGAAGCAGACGACCTCGCAGCGGCCGGAGTCGCCGGCGAGCGAGGGGAAGCGGTTCTCGAAGACGACGACGTCGTAGCCGGCGTCGGGGATCTCGCTGAGCCGCCCGTCGCGCGAGGGGCAGAGCGGGCACTCGTCGGCCGGCGGGTGGTAGGTGCGCCCCTGCCGGTGCGAGGCGATGGCCACCGAGTCGCCGAGCAGCGGGTCGCGGCGGATCTCCGAGGCCCCCTCGGACGCGGAGACGGCGTCCAGGGGCCGCAGGTCGACGGCGTCGCGGACGGTGTCGTCGGCCGAGTCGTAGTAGATCAGCTCCCGGCCGTCGGCGAGGGTCGTGACCGTCTTCTTCACCAGGCTCCTCCATGTGACGCCCTCAAACAGAACCGCACATAACAAATCACAAGTAAACATGGCGCGTCAATGGCGTCGGTTCCTCTGAAGTCACCGGGGATCTCGGTGACCAGAAGGGACATTTCCACTCGCTCGATCACGATCAAACAAAGAACGCCACTCGACCTGTTCATTTTCTGAACACAAAGGCGTAGGTTCCGACGGGTTCAGTTCGCGCAACGAAGCGAGTACCCCCCATGCACTATCTGGCCGAAGGGCTCCGGCTCCCCACGAACGGGCTCGATTACACAATCCTGGCGATCTACTTCGTCGTGGTGCTCGGCATCGGCTTCGCCGCCCGGGCCAGCGTGAAGACGAGTCTCGACTTCTTCCTCTCAGGCCGGTCCCTGCCCGCCTGGGTGACCGGTCTGGCGTTCGTCGCGGCGAACCTCGGGGCCACCGAGATCCTCGGCATGGCGGCGACGGGCGCGCAGTACGGCGTCGCGGTCGTCCACTGGTACTGGATCGGCGCCATCCCGGCCATGGTCTTCCTCGGCCTGGTGATGATGCCCTTCTACTACCGGTCGAAGGTCCGCTCGGTGCCGGAGTTCCTGCTCCAGCGCTTCGACAAGTCGGCGCACCTGCTGAGCTCCATACTCTTCGCCTTCGCGGCGATCCTGATCGCGGGTGTGAACCTCTACGCCCTGTCGATCGTCGTGGAGGCGCTGCTGGGCTGGCCGCAGTGGGTCGCGATCGTCGTCGCGGGGCTCTTCGTCCTCGTCTACATCACCATCGGCGGTCTCTCCTCGGCGATCTACAACGAGGTGCTGCAGTTCTTCGTCATCCTCGCCGCCCTGATACCCCTGACCCTGCTCGGCCTCAAGCGTGTCGGCGGCTGGGACGGACTCAGCGGCTCGCTGGAGAAGCAGCACGGCACGGACTTCATGTCCGCCTGGGGCGGCACCGGCATCGGTGACGCCAACCCGCTCGGTGCCAACTGGCTGACGATCATCCTCGGCCTCGGCTTCGTCCTCTCCTTCGGTTACTGGACCACCAACTTCGCCGAGGTGCAGCGCGCGCTGTCCGCGAAGAACCTGTCGGCCGCCCAGCGCACCCCGTTGATCGCCGCCTTCCCGAAGATCTTCATCGTCTTCGCGGTGATGATCCCGGGTCTGGTCGCCGCCGTCGTCGTGCCGAAGATCGGCACCCCCGGCTCGGACCTCACCTACAACGACGCGATCCCGCTGCTGATGCAGGAGCTCCTGCCCAACGGTGTGCTCGGCATCGCGGTGACGGGTCTGCTGGCCGCGTTCATGGCCGGTATGGCTGCCAACGTGTCCTCGTTCAACACGGTGTTCACCACGGACATCTGGCAGCGGTACGTGAAGAAGGACCAGCCGGACGCGTACTACCTGCGCTTCGGGCGGCTGATCACCGCGGTGGGTGTACTGGCCTCGATCGGCACGGCGTTCATCGCCGCCAGCTTCTCCAACATCATGACGTACCTCCAGACGCTGTTCTCGTTCTTCAACGTCCCGATGTTCGTGGTCTTCATCATCGGCATGTTCTGGAAGCGCGCCTCGATGAAGTCCGGTGTCTGGGGCCTCGTCGCGGGCACCACGGCCGCGATGGTGAACTACTTCGTGATCTACAAGCAGGGGATCATCGACATCCCGTCCGACCAGGGCGCCAACTTCGTGTCCGCCATCGTCGGATTCGTGGCGGGCGCGGTCGTCATGGTCGCCGTCACCCTCTTCACCGCTCCCAAGCCCGAGGCCGAACTGGCCGGTCTGGTCTACGGGACGGAGTCCCCGGACGCCGACGAGGCGCCGGAGCAGGGCGACGACGCCTGGTACCGCAAGCCCGCTCTGCTCGGCTGGGGCGCCATCGTCCTCGCCACCCTCTGCTACCTGCCCTACTCGCTCTGATCGGAGGCATCACCATGTCCGACCTGCACAAGGAAGTCTCCGAACTGGAGCGCACGTCCGCGACCGCGGCCCGGCTCTTCGACATCCGGCGGATCATCGGCGGTCTCTTCGTGGTCTACGGAGTGATCGTCACCATCGCCGGGATCGACCCGTCCGAGGCCGACCTGAAGAAGGCCGAAGGCGTCCACATCAACCTCTGGACCGGCCTGGCCATGCTGGCGCTCGGGCTGTTCTTCCTCATCTGGATGAAGCTGCGCCCGGCCCAGGTGCCGGACGAGGCCCCTGGCACGCCGGAGAGCTGACCAGCACGCCGGAGAGCCGGCCGGGAGCCCGCGGGGGCCGGACCGTCACGCGTTCACGCGAGGCCGTCCGGCCCCTGCGCCGTTCCCACCGCCCTGTCCAGCAGCCCCGTACGCGCCGCGAGCGCCGCGGCCTCCAGGCGGGAGCCGACGCCCAGCTTCATCAGCACCCGCTGGACGTGCGTGCGCGCGGTGCTCGGCGCGATGCCCATCCCCGCGGCGATCAGCCGGGTGTCCTCGCCCTCGGCGACCCGCACCAGCACCTCGACCTCGCGAGGGGTGAGCATCCGCAGCAGCCGCTGGCCCTCGTCGTCCGGCTGGACCGCGGGATGGAGGAGCTCGGCAAACGCCCCCCGGAGCAGTTGCGGGGCGACCGCGGCCTCACCGGCGCGGGCCTTGACCATCGCGCGCTCGACGCCCTCGATGCGTTCGTCGTGCCGTACGTAGCCGGCCGCTCCCGCGGCGAAGGCGGCGGCGATGCCGCGAGGACTGGGCACCGGGCCGAGTACCACCACGGCCACCTGAGGGCGCTCCCGCCCGATCCGCGCGATCGGGTCGAAGACTCCGGGCTGCGAGGGCGCCGCCGTGCCGAACAGGCAGACCTCGGGTGCCCGGCTGACGACGAGTTCCGCCGATCCGGACGTCGGCGCGGCAGCGGCGAGCACCCGGTGACCACGGAGTTTCAGCGCCGAGGCGAGTGCCTCGGCGAGCAGACGGTGGTCATCGACCACCATGAGCCGCACGCCCATTCGAGATAGCCCCCATGTGTACAGCGCCGTACCGCTGCGCGAACCTGATCAGGCCCCCCGGCCCCTCTGACCCGGCAAGTTACACGCTTGTTCGACGTCGCGCGCCCTCTCCCGGGCAGAAGCCCCCCAGAATGCCGAATTCTGCTGCATTCAGGGCTACTTGCACGACAGAAAACGATCGGCCCTGCCGGTCGGAAGATCGACCGGCAGGGCCGTGACCGCTGTCCCGCGAACGGGGGGGCGGCGTCAGACGGTGGTGAACGAGACGACGAGGTACTGCTTGTCGTCCAGCGAGCTCGCGCTCTTGCTGGGCTCACTGATCATCTTCTCGGAGATGAACAGCCGGCCCTTCTCGTAGATGAACTCCGCGTAGTCGGTGGAGAAGCTGGTCTCCGCGTCACGGACCGTCTCGTCGTCCGGGTTGACCATCAGCACGGTCTCCTTGAAGGAGGAGCCGTCGATGGAGACGATCTGGCCGCCCTTGTCGTACGGGGGCCGCTTGTACGCGATGACGTTGGAGCCGTCCATGCGCAGCGGGGTCAGCGTGTAGCGGTCGCCCGCGTCGGCCTTGCCGCCGACGAGCTTGCCCGTGGTGAGGTCGAAGGCGACGATCTCGTTGGTGTCGCCGTACTCGCCGCCGCCCTCGTGCTCCTCGGTCGGCACGTAGAGCCTGTTGTTGCCGACGGCCACGGAGCTGCAGGTCTCGACCTCGGTGGAGCCGCACTCGGCGGCGTACTTGTCCGCGTCGGCGGAGATCCGGACGAGGAGCTTTCCGGTCGCCGCGTCGATGGAGAAGAAGTCCGAGATGCCGCTGCCGTCACCGGCGGTGTCACCGACGTCGGCCGCGACGACGAGCGGCTTGGTGGAGACGATGCTCGCGTACTCGACACCGGCGGGCATCTCGTACGAGGAGAGCGGTGCGCCGGTGGTCGGGTTCAGCGCCTGGATGGTGAGCTGCGGTTCGTCGTAGCTGCCGCACCTGCGGACGACTGCGAGGGCTTCACCGCCGCCGTATCCCCGGTCCGAGCAGTTGTTGGCGTCGGTCTGGGGCTTCCAGAGCTCGGCGCCGTCGGCCAGGTTGAACGCCGCGCCGCCGCTGGTGCCGCCCGCGGCGACCGTGCTGCCGCTGAGCGTGACCTCGTTGAACCTGATGGGCTCGTCGCCGTTGGACGCGGAGGTGACCGACTTGCTCCAGAGCAGTTTGCCGGTGGCCAGGTCCAGCGCGCCCACCTTGTTGCAGGAGGGGTACTTGTCGGCCGCGGTCGGCTTGCCCTCCTCGAAGACCACGGCGGTCCTGTAGTCCTTGCTCATGTGCCGGGACGCCGCGCAGACCTGGCCGGTCAGCGGGATGGACCAGAGCTTGGTGCCCTTGGCGAGGTCGTAGCCGACGATCTCGTACACGCCAGTCTTCACGTACGCCTTGTCGGTGACCCAGGAGCCGTCGACGGTCGTGGTGTCGGTGACCTTCGGGTGCGGGAGCTGGAAGCCGACCTTGGACGCGGTGTCGGCGGGAGCCTTCTCGCTGCCGCCGCTCAGGCCCTCGCCCTCGCCGCCCTTGCCCTCGCCGCCGGTGGACCCCCCGGAGGAGGCCTCGTCCTGTTTCCCGCCGTCACTGCCGCTGGAGGCGTAGATGACTCCGCCGCCGACGATCAGCACCACGGCGACGACCGCGGCGACGATGATCTGCATCTGGGTGCTGAACTTCTTGTTGCCGCTCGGCTGCGGGGCGCCGTACTGCGGCTGCATGGGAGCGGTCGGATAGCCGTACCCCTGCTGCACGCCGTGCTGCCCGGGGGGCGGGCCCTGCGGGAAGCCGTAGCCGGGCTGCGTCGGCGGCTGGCCGGGGGGCGGCGCCTGCGGGAAGCCGTAACCGGGCTGCGTGGGCGGCTGGCCGGGGGGCGGCGCCTGCGGGTATCCGTAGGCCGGGCCCTGCTGCGGCTGGCCGGGCGGGGGCGTCGGGCTGCCGTAGCCACCGGCCGGAGGGGTCGGCGGGGCGCCGTAGCCACCCGCCGGAGGAGTCGGCGGGGTGGCCGGGGGCTGCTTGCCGAGCGGGTCGGCGGGAGGCGGGGTCGGCGCGCCGAATCCGCCGGGCGGCGGGTCCTGGGGGGCGCCGAATCCGCCCTGGGGCGGTTCGCTGGGCGGCTGGCTCATGGCGTACGTACCTCTGCGGGGTCTGAGAAGGAGGGGCTGCGGTTACCGGGCTCGGCCGTCACTTGCCGAAGGCCATCATGGTCGTCTGCTCTTTCTCCTCCTCGTCGTTGCTCGCGCTGACGCGTTCGCTGACGATGAAGGACCGGCCGCCCGCGTACGCGATCTTGGACGAGAAGAAGTTCTCGATCTGCGTCGTCGAGTCCGGGTGCTGCAGCAGTACCTTGGGCGCGCCGCCGGTGGGGGCGATCGTGGCGATCGCCCCGCCCTTGTCGTAGGAAGGCTCCAGGTAGACCAGGACGTTGCCGCCCTCCATGCGCAGCGGCTTCATGGTGCGCTCGGCGGGGGCCGCGGCCTTCCACTTGGGCTTGCCCGTGTTCAGGTCGAAGGCGATGACCTTGTTGGTGCGGCCGGTGCCGCTGGTGTCGTCCTCGGTCATCATGTAGAAGGTGTTGGCGTCGGCGGCGAGGCCGCTGCACCCTTCGAGCTGCTGGCCGAAGATGGCGAAGTCGTGGCCGCAGTCGACGGAGAACTTGTCCTCCTTGTCACCGACCAGCTGGGAACGGAGCGTTCCGTTCTCCTTGAGCGCGAGGATGGACCACTTCTTCTCCTCGGACTGGGTCAGCGAGACGACGAGCGGGCTCACCGAGTAGACCTTGTCGACCTCCCAGCCGCGCTTGGGGGTGTACGTCCACTTAGGCTTCCCCGTGGTGGGGTCGACCTCCTGGATCTGGTGCTGCGGGTTGTCCACGTCGGCCGTACGGCAGCTGGACGCGGCGATCAGCTTGGGCCCGCCGGCGAAGGCGAACGGCTGGCAGTTGCCCGAGGGCTTGCCGAACAGTTCCTTGCCGTCGCTGACCCGGTAGGCGTTGGAGTTGCTGGTGCGGCCGACGGTCACGGTGTCGCCGCTGATGGCCAGACCGATGTCCGACAGCAGGTCCCAGGTGCCGTTCTTGGTGACCGACTTCTTCCAGCCGGCCTTGCCGGTGTTGAGGTCGATCATCTGGAGGTCGGCGCAGTCGGCCTTGTCCGTGGTGCCGTTCTTCACCCCGATGACGATCTTGCCGTCGGCGGTGGCCGTGGCGGGTGCCGCGCACATGTCGGCGGGCAGTGCCAGGGTCCACTTCTCCTTGCCGTCGGCCACCGAGTAGCCGGTGACCGAGCGGTACATGCCCTTGACGAGGGTGTCCCCGACGATCCAGGGGCCGTAGACGTCGGCGCCGTTGCGCGGCAGGTCGACGTCGTTCGTGGTCAGCCAGAGGACCTTGGCCTCGCCCGCCTTGCGCCCGGCGTTGAGGTCGTCGTTCGCCTCGCGGCCGTCGCCCTTGCCGTCTCCCTGGTCGACGGTGGGCGAGTCGCTCGGGGCCGGGGCGCCGCTGCTCGGCTTGGCGACGGGCTTCTTCTCCTCGTCACCGCCGCTCGTGAGGGCGAAGATGCCGCCGCCCACGACGAGGAGCGCGGCGAGCGCCGCGCCGATGACGAGCGCGGGCTTGCCCTTGAAGGGTCCGCCGCCGGAGCCGCCGGGGGTGGGGGCGCCGGGGTACTGCTGCTGCGGGTAGCCGTAACCGGCGGTCGGCTGCTGGCCGTACGGGCCGGGCTGCTGGGCGTACGGACCGGCCGGGGCGCCGTAAGGGCCGGGCTGCTGGGCGTACGGGCCTGGCACTGCCTGGCCGGGTGCCTGCGGGTAGCCGTAGCCGGGCTGCGCACCGGGTGCCTGCGGGTAGCCGTAACCGGGCTGCGTGGGCGGGGGCGTGGGCGGCATCTGCGGCGGGGCCGCCGGTGGTGACGGCGGCTGCTGGGGCGGCTGAGGAGAGCCCTGCGGTTCCTGCGGAGCTCCGAAGCCCCCCTGCGGCGGTTGCTGGCTGGGCGGCTGGGTCATCAGCACGTCCCCCTTCGTGCGGTCCGGTGCCCGGTCCGGTCTCCCCCGCGATTCCGCTGGGTTCAGAGGTCAGGTGCGAGACATCTCTGAATTCCCCCCGGAAAGGAGCGAATCGGGCATGGCTTCCGCGGCTTCAAGACAGTCGAGCGGGGCTTCTTTGTACCACCCGCACCGGAGGGGCACGGGCTCGGTCCATCCCCTGTACCCAAGGGAGAACCGGCCCGTGATGCCCTCGTTACGCACCTGACCGGGGGGCGTGGCGGTCCGCTCGGCCGATGGTCCGTCAAGTTCGTCCCAGGGGGGCGGTTTTCACGGAATCCCCCCGGTCCGGGCACTATTTGCCGTAGACGAGGACGGCGGTCGCCGCCTTCTCCTCCTCGTCCTCGTCGTGGCTGATTCTCTGCGGGAGCAGATAGGACCGGCCGTCGCGGTAGGCGACCCTCGGCGCGAAGAGCGAATTCTCCGTCTCGGCCGCCGACGCCGGGTGCTTGAGCAGGGTCGCGTAGGTCCCGGCGGACGGGGTTAGCGTGCCGATCTCGCCGCCCTCGCGGTACACGGACTGCACGTGGACCAGCACCTTCCCGCCCTCCATGCGCAGGGGGAACATGAGGCGTCCGGCCGGTGCGGGCGCCTTCCACGCCGATGTGCCGGTGGCCAGGTCGAACGCGACCACCTTGTTCGTCTGGGTCTTCGACCCTTCCTCGGGAAGGGTCGAGAGATAGAGCCTGCTCGCGTCCGCGGCGACCCCAGCGCAGTCGTCCAGGTTGCTGCCGGTCTGCACGGACTCCTCACCGCACCGGACGCCGTAGTTCTCCTCGCCCACCACCTGCGAGCGGTAGGTCCCGCTGTCGTTCAGGACGACGACGGCCCACTTCTCCGGCTGCTTGATCGAGATGACGGGCGGGCTCGTGGAGTAGATGTGTGCGACCGACCAGCCGGACTTCAGCTCGTACGTCCACTTGGGCGCTCCGGTGACCGGGTCGACCTCCTGGACCTGCTGGCGGACCGGGTCGGCGGGTTCGGCCTGGCAGCTGACGGCCGCGAGCATCCGCTCGCCGCCGGTGAACGCGAAGGGCTGGCAGACGCCTTCACGCCTGCCGAAGAGCTCCTTGCCGTCGCTGACCCGGAAGGCGTTCGACGCGGTGTCGCGCCCGAAGGTGACCGTGTCCCCGCTGATGGACATGGCGACGTGCGAGAGGCCGTCCTGCAGGCCGGAACGGTCGACGGTCTTCTTCCAGCCCGCCTTGCCGGTACGCAGGTCGATCATCTGCAGGACGGAGCAGGACGCCTCCGACTCCGAGACGTTGTCCTCGATGCCGACGACGACCTTGCCGTCGGCCGTGGGGGCGGTGGGTGAGGCGCAGAGGTCGGTGGGCAGTCGCAGACTCCACCGCTCGGTCCCGTCGTCCACCGCGTAGCCGCTCACCTTGCGGTACATGCCCTTGGCGATGATGTCCCCGGCGAACCAGGGGCCGTGCGTCTCCTCGCCGTACTGCGGGAGGTCGACGCCGTTCTCCTGGAGCCAGGCCACCTTCGCCTCGCCCGGTTCACGCCCGGCGTTGAGCTCGGCGGCGGTCGGCCCGGCGAACGTCTCGTCGTCGGAGGTGGGTGAGCCGGTGGGTTTCTTCCCGTCGTCGCTCGGACCCGCGACGGGCTTCTTCCCGTCACCGCCGTCGCCCGTGGCCAGCCAGACCCCACCGCCGGCGAGCAGCAGCACGGCGAGGACGGCGCCGATGAGCACACCGGTCCTGCCCTTGAGGCGGCCCCCGCCGCCGGGCCCGCCCGTGGCCGGGGGCGCCACGACGGTCGGCGGCTGGGGCGGGTAGCCGTAGCCCGCCTGCTGTCCGTACGGGCCGGGTTGCTGCGGATACGCCTGGGGCTGCTGCGGCTGCTGTGCGTACGGGCCTGGCTGCTGCTGCGGATACGCGGGCGTGTACGGGCCGGGCTGCTGTGCGTACGGCCCCGGTTCCTGCGGATTCGGCTGCGTCCAGGGGCCGTTCGACGGGGGCTGGTGGCCGTGGCCGGGCTGCGGAGGTGGAGGCGGCGTGCCCGGCGGGGGATCGTACGGAGCTCCGAAGCCCCCCTGCGGCGGTTGCTGCTGGCCGGGCGGCTGGGTCATCAGCACGTCCCCCTTCGTGCGTTCGCGTCCGGTGCCCTGGAGCGGGCAGGGCTTCTTTGTACCACCCATGCACCACCCGCCCCATGGACCACAGTGATCACTCCCCGCAGGCAGCGATCACTCCACGCGGATCACGCGTCCTCGGCCAGCTCCAGCCAGCGCATCTCCAGCACGTCGCGCTCGGCCACCAGTTCGCGCAGTTCGGCGTCGAGCTTGGCGACCTTCTCGAAGTCGGTGGCGTTGTCGGCGATCTGCGCGTGCAGCGACGTCTCCTTCGTCGACATCTTGTCGAGCTGCCGCTCGACCTTCTGCAGCTCCTTCTTCGCCGCACGCGCCGCCTGCGGCGAGACGGACTCGACGGGAGCGGCCTTCGGCGCGGAGGACGCCGCGGCGGAGGCGGGGGTGGCCGTCTCCTCCATGCGCTGCCTGCGCTCGATGTACTCGTCGATGCCCCGCGGCAGCATCCGCAGCGCGCGGTCGCCGAGGAGTGCCATCACCTTGTCCGTGGTGCGCTCGATGAAGAACCGGTCGTGGGAGATCACGATCATCGATCCGGGCCAGCCGTCGAGGAGGTCCTCCAGCTGGGTCAGGGTCTCGATGTCCAGGTCGTTGGTGGGCTCGTCGAGGAAGAGGACGTTGGGCTCGTCCATCAGCAGACGCAGGATCTGGAGCCGGCGGCGCTCGCCACCGGAGAGGTCACCCACCGGGGTCCACTGCTTCTCCTTGGCGAAGCCGAACTGCTCGCACAGCTGGCCGGCCGTCATCTCGCGGCCCTTGCCGAGGTCGACCCGGTCGCGCACCTGCTGGACGGCTTCGAGGACCCGGAGGTTCTTGTCGAGCTCCGCGACCTCCTGGGAGAGGTAGGCGAGCTTGACGGTCTTGCCGACGACGATCTTCCCGGCGGCCGGCTGGACGTCGCCCTGGCTGCGGGACGCCTCCGCGAGTGCCCTCAGCAGCGAGGTCTTGCCCGCTCCGTTGACGCCGACGAGGCCGATGCGGTCACCGGGGCCGAGCTGCCAGGTGAGGTGCGTCAGCAGGGTCTTGGGGCCGGCCTGGACGGTCACGTCCTCCAGGTCGAAGACGGTCTTGCCGAGCCGGGCGTTGGCGAACTTCATCAGCTCGCTGGTGTCGCGCGGGGGCGGCACATCGGCGATCAGCTCGTTGGCGGCCTCGATGCGGTAGCGCGGCTTGGACGTACGGGCGGGGGCACCGCGCCGCAGCCAGGCCAGCTCCTTGCGCATCAGATTCTGCCGCTTGGACTCCTCGGTTGCGGCGATGCGCTCCCGCTCGGCCCGCGCGAACACGTAGTCGCTGTAGCCGCCCTCGTACTCGTGGACGCTGCCCCGCTGGACGTCCCACATGCGGGTGCAGACCTGGTCCAGGAACCACCGGTCGTGGGTGACGCAGACGAGTGCGGAGCGCCGGGCGCGCAGGTGTCCGGCCAGCCAGGAGATGCCCTCGACGTCGAGGTGGTTGGTCGGCTCGTCGAGCACGATCAGGTCCTGCTCGGCGATCAGGAGCTTCGCCAGCGCGATCCGGCGCCGCTCTCCGCCGGAGAGCGGGGCGATGACGGTGTCGAGGCCGTGCTCGAAGCCGGGGAGGGCGAGGCCGCCGAAGAGGCCGGTCAGCACATCGCGGATCTTGGCGCTGCCCGCCCACTCGTGGTCCTCGAGGTCGCCGATCACCTCGTGCCGGATCGTGGCCTCCGGGTCCAGCGAGTCGTGCTGGGTGAGGACGCCGAGGCGCAGCCCGCCGTTGTGGGTGACCCGGCCGGTGTCGGCCTCCTCCAGCTTGGCCAGCATCCGGATGAGCGTCGTCTTGCCGTCGCCGTTGCGGCCGACGACGCCGATCCGGTCGCCCTCGGACACCCCGAGGGATACACCGTCGAGCAGGGCACGGGTGCCGTACACCTTGCTGACCTGCTCGACATTGACCAGATTGACGGCCATTTCACTCCTGCCTCGGGGATCCCTGCGTCGGGGACCGCTCGACGTCCCAGAGTAGTCGCCGCGCGGGGTGCGATAGCGTGCGGCGATCGATCATGGGGAGTAACCCCAGGTCGGAGCGGTTCGGAACATGTATGGGGTGGGGACTTCATGATGCGGCACGCGATACGGGCTCTGTTTCCCGCGGTCCTGGCGACGGTGGTGCTGGCCGGCTGCTCCTCGTCGTCCGGCGGCGGCACGGATCCCGGCACGGACAGCGCCAAGAACGGGGACAGCGCCCCTTCGCAGGCCGCGGAGAGCACGGCTGCGAAGGGCACGGCCCCGGAGAAGGGGGGCACGCTCGGCGCCCCCGGCTCGGCATGCGAGCTGCCGGTGACCTTCGACCTGGCGGCGGGCTGGAAGCCGCGGGCCGTGGAGGTGGAGCCCGGCTCCGAGCTCGCGGAACTGGGGCGGCAGGGCTCGGCCACGATGGTCTGCGAGATCGACGCCAAGCCGGCGGGGAACATCGGCTACCTGCGCGTCTGGCAGGGCAAGGGCGCCGGTACTGCCCCTCGCGCGGCGCTGGAGGACTTCGTGGCCGGCGACCCGAACGCGACCGGGGCCTCGTACGAGGAGACCGAAGCGGGGTCGGTGGCGGCGGCGGAGGTCACCTACACGGTGGACATCGAGCTCCTGGACGAGCAGAAGACCGAGCGCGCCTTCGCGGTCGCCACTCCCCTGGGGCCCCTCGTGGTGCACCTGGGCGGGCTGGACTCCCAGGAGCACGAGGAGATGCTGCCGGCGTACGAGCTGGCGAGGAAGACCCTGAAGCTGGGCTGACGCCGCCTGCGCACTCGTTGCCGCCTACCGGAATACCGCGTACGTTATTCTGTACGTACAGGATTCCGTACGTCCATGAGGAGGCTGCTGTGCGGACGATGACCTATACCGAATCTCGCGCCAAATACGCCGAGACCCTGAGCTCCGTGGTCAACGACCGCGAAGAGGTCATAGTGACGCGCGCCGGCCATGAGCCCGTGGTGATCGTCGCACTCGACGAGTACGAGGCCATGAAGGAGACGGCTTACCTGTACCGCAGTCCCGAGAACGCGCGTCGCGTTCTGGCAGCGATCGATGATCTTGAAAACGGCGGCGGCACTGTACGGGAGCTCATCGAATGAAGCTGGTCTGGCACGAATCCGCATGGGTGGACTACGTGTGGTGGCAGACCCAGGACCGGAAGATCCTCAAGCGGATCAACACCTTGCTCCAGGACATCGACCGCAACGGAAACGAAGGCATCGGCAAGCCGGAGCCTCTCCGGCATGACTTCCACGGGTACTGGTCGCGTCGGATCAGCGAGGAGCACCGGCTCATCTACCGCGTGGTCGAGGACGAAGTACGCATCGTCTCGTGCCGCTACCACTACGGTCGCTGACCACTTCCGCCCGTACCACCCCACCCCCGCCACCCCACCCCCGCCGCCCCCCTCCCGGCTCGCCGCCCCGCCCGTTCGACGAGCAGCCAGCCGCCCAGGGCCATCGCCACGGCCGCCGGGGCACTGACGTGGAAGGCGATCAGCAGCGCGGTGCGCCCCTCCAGGAGTCCCGCGTAGCCGACCATCGACAGGCCCAGCACCCCGAGCAGGGCGAGGGCCACCCCGAGCGCGGAGACGGCTCCGGCGCCGCGCTCGGCCCCGGTGGGGACGACACGGACGGGCCGCTCGAACGTACGGAAGGCCGCGACCAGGGCCGCGGTGAGCGCCACCGCGGCCAGGATCCGCACGGGCACCTGCGCCCACCAGGCGCCGGTGGCCGGTTCGGGCAGGGGCAGACCGAGGGCGGTCATCGCCCCGTACACGCCGAGCATCGCGGTGAGGTGCCACAGGAACGCGGTCATCGCGAGGCCGTTGGCGGCCACGACCGCGCGCCAGACGCGGGGCCGGGCGACCAGCCGGGCGCCGGGGGCCCGCAGCAGCTCGACCGCGCCCACCAGCCACAGGCCGTGCCCGAGCAGGGCGAGCGTGGGAGGCGCCATGTTGCTGATCCGCTCACCCGGCATGCCGACCATGGACAGCGGATACGGGCCGAGGGCCACCAGCGCGACGGCGGCGGCCAGGCCGGCCCCGGCGAGGAGCGCGGGCCTGCGGATGCGTGCGTCGGCGCGCAGGAACCCGAGCTGGTGCACCGCGAGCCAGACGAAGGCGAAGTTGAGGAACTCGACGTACGGGACGCCGGCGGCGAAGCGCATCAGGTCCACGGCGGCCGCGGCTCCCGCGAGCGCGGCGAACGCGCCCCAGCCGTAGCGGTCGTGGAGCTTCAGCAGGGCGGGGGTGAACGCGACCATCGCCAGGTAGATCCCGATGAACCAGAGGGGCTGGGTCACCAGCCGCAGGGTCACCCCGGTCAGTCCGCCGCCACCGCCCAGGAGCTGGACGACGAGCGCGGCCACGCCCCACACCAGCACGAAGACCATGGTCGGCCGCAGGAGCCGTTGCAGCCGGGCCCTCAGGAAGGACGGGTACACGGACCCCGTGGAGCCGTCCGGCCGCCTGCGGAGCAGGGAGCGGTAGGACAGCGCGTGGGAGAAGCCGCCGACGAAGAAGAACACCGGCATGATCTGGAGGGCCCAGGTGAGGAGTTGGAGCCCCGGTACGACGGCGAGGAGGTTGCCGACGCCCTCGGTGGTGACGGCGGCCATCAGCCAGTGGCCGAGGACGACCGTGCCGAGCGAGGCGACGCGCAACAGGTCGATGTAGCGGTCCCGGGTGGCGGGCGTGGCCTCGGCCAGTTCACGAACAGGTGATCCCATGCGCCCACGGTCGCGCCGGACCCCCGGAGGGTGGCAGCGCGACCGTACTCAATTCCCGTCTGAGTACCGGCGGTCAGACGAGGGTGGCGCCCGGTGCCGGGGACACGGCGGTGCGGGCCTCGCGGCAGGTGCCGGAGGTGAGCAGCGCGTCGGCGACCTTGTGCGCGGACTCCGCGTCGGACACCAGGAAGGCCGTGGTCGGCCCGGATCCCGAGACGAGTGCGGCCAGGGCCCCGGCCGCGGTGCCCGCGCCGAGGGTGCCGGCCAGCGAGGGGCGCAGGGAGAGCGCGGCCGGCTGGAGGTCGTTGGCGAGGGCGTCCGCGAGGGCGGTGGTGTCCCCGCCGCGCAGGGCGGCCAGGAGGGCGGTGGACGGGGCGGGTTCCGGGACGTCGGTCCCCGCGGTGAGGCGGTCGAACTCGCCGTAGACCGCGGGGGTGGAGAGTCCGCCGTCGGCGACGGCGAAGACCCAGTGGAAGGTGCCGCCGACCTCCAGGGGGGTCAGCTGCTCGCCGCGGCCGACCCCGAGTGCGGCTCCGCCGACGAGGCTGAACGGTACGTCGCTGCCCAGCTCGGCGCAGATCGCGAGGAGTTCGTCCCGGGTGGCGCCGGTGGACCACAGGGCGTCGCAGGCCAGCAGGGCTCCGGCGCCGTCGGCACTGCCGCCCGCCATGCCGCCCGCGACGGGGATGTCCTTGGCGATGTGGATGTGCACGGCGGGTTCGATGCCGTGCCGGGCGGCCAGGGCGATCGCGGCGCGCGCGGCGAGGTTCGTGGTGTCCAGCGGGACCTGGTCCGCGTCCGGCCCTGAGCAGGTGACGCGCAGTTCGTCGGCGGGGGTGACGGTGACCTCGTCGTACAGACCGACGGCGAGGAAGACGTTGGCGAGGTCGTGGAAACCGTCGGGGCGGGCGGCGCCGACGGCGAGCTGGGCGTTGACCTTGGCGGGTACGCGGACGGTGACGCTGTGGGTCATGCGGAGGGCTCCGGCTTGTTCTCGGCGATGGCGGCGAACTCCTCGACGGTCAGCGCCTCGCCGCGGGCCTGCGGCGAGATGCCTGCGGCGGTCAGGGCAGCCTCGGCGGCGGGCGCCGAGCCGGCCCAGCCGGCCAGGGCGGCGCGCAGCGTCTTGCGGCGCTGGGCGAAGGCGGCGTCCACGACGGCGAAGACCTCGGCCCTGCTCGCGGTGGTCCGGATCGGCTCCGTGCGCCGCACGAGGGACACCAGGCCCGAGTCGACGTTGGGCGCGGGCCAGAAGACCGTGCGGCCGATGGATCCGGCGCGCTTGACGTCGGCGTACCAGTTGGCCTTGACGGAGGGCACCCCGTAGACCTTGTTGCCGGGGCGGGCGGCCAGCCGGTCGGCGACCTCCGCCTGAACCATCACGAGCGTGCGTTCGATGCTGGGGAAGCGCTCCAGCATGGTGAGCAGGACCGGTACGGCGACGTTGTACGGCAGGTTGGCGACGAGCGCGGTCGGCGCGGGGCCGGGCAGTTCGGTCACGAGCATCGCGTCGGAGTGGACGAGGTCGAAGCGGCCCGCGCGCTCCGGCAGCCGGGCGGCGACCGTGGCGGGCAGGGCGCCGGCGAGCACGTCGTCGATCTCCACGGCGACGACCCGGTCGGCCGCCTCCAGCAGGGCCAGGGTGAGTGAGCCCAGGCCGGGTCCGACCTCGACCACGACGTCGTCGGGCCGCACCTCGGCGGTGCGTACGATCCTGCGGACCGTGTTGGCGTCGATGACGAAGTTCTGGCCGCGCTGCTTCGTGGGGCGTACGCCCAGCGCTGCGGCCAGCTCGCGGATGTCTGCGGGGCCCAGGAGGGCGTCGGGCTCTGTGGTGCTCACCCGTCAAGCCTACGGCCGTCGCGGGCCCCTTCCTCCGCCGCCCGGCGCGGGCCCCGGGCCGGGCGTCTCCCGGAGGACGACGATCTCGTCGCCGTCGTCGAGCCCGGTGCCCGGGGCGGGTGCGACCGTGTCGCGGGTGCCGAGCCTGACGCCCTCGGCGTCGAGGAGTTCCCCGACGTCGTCCGCGAAGGTGTGCAGGGTGCGTGAGCTGCCGTCGACGCTGACGCTGACGGCCTTGTCCTGCGCGAGGAAGGCGGCGGTGCCCCCGGCCAGGACGGCGAGGACCAGGGCGCGGGGGACGAGCCGCCGCAGGCTCTCCGGGCCGCTCCGGTGCCGGGCGGCCCGGTGTCCGGCGGGCCTCCTCCGTGCGGGTTCCCGTGGTGGCACGAGGGGGGTGTCCAGCACGGTCGGGTCGTGGACGGGCAGGGGACCGGGCCGGAGAACGGCGACGATCGTCCGCTCCTCGTGGAGGGAGCGCGGCGGCGCCGGTGCGGGGACCCGCGCCAGGGCCTGCCGCGTACGCGGCCCGCCGCGCGGTGCACGGTGACTGCCCTGCGAATGGCCCACGACGCTCCCGAGACTCCGGCTGCCGACCCGTTTGCGCGGGCACGATAGCCGAGGTCCCGTCACCCTCCAAAGTCGTACGATTACCCAACGTGTCGCGAGGCGGCGGCGGCAGCGCTCAGAAGTCGAACGCCCGCGCGGTGTTGTCGTACACGGCCGCCGCGAGGCTGTCCTCGTCGGTCCCCCTGACCTCGGCCATCGCCCGCAAGGTGACCGGGATGAGGTAGGGCGCGTTGGGCCGTCCGCGGTAGGGGGCAGGGGTGAGGAAGGGGGCGTCGGTCTCGACGAGCACCAGCTCCGCGGGGACGACGGCCAGCGCGTCGCGCAGCGGCTGCGCGTTCTTGAAGGTGACGTTGCCCGCGAAGGACATGAAGTAACCGGCCTCCGCGCAGATCCGCGCCATCTCGGCGTCCCCGGAGTAGCAGTGGAAGACGGTCCGCTCCGGCGCGCCCGCGTCGGCGAGGACGCGCAGCACGTCCGCGTGGGCCTCCCGGTCGTGGATGACCAGGGCCTTTCCGTGCCGCTTGGCGATCTCGATGTGCGCCCGGAAGGACTCCTCCTGGGCGGCGACGCCCTCGGGACCGGTGCGGAAGAAGTCGAGTCCTGTCTCCCCCACGGCGCGTACGTGCGCGAGGGCGGCCAGGGCGTCGATCTCGGCGAGCGCCTCGTCGAGCGCCGCCTTCCCACCGGGCTCGCGCGCCCCCTGCCGGGCTGTGCCCTCCGGGTCCCCGTGCACGATGCGGGGCGCCTCGTTGGGGTGCAGGGCGACGGAGGCGTGGACGGAAGGGTGCGCCGCGGCGGTCTCTGCGGCCCAGCGCGAGCCCTTCACGTCGCAGCCCACCTGGACGACGGTGGTCACGTTGACCGCCGCGGCCCGGGCCAGGCCCTCCTCGACGGTTCCGTCCTGCATGTCCAGGTGGGTGTGTGAATCGGCGACCGGAACCCTGAGGGGTTCGGGGAGCGGCGGGGCGTCGGTACGGCTCATGCCCCGACTCTACGAGGGCGTGAGCCCCGCGCTCACCGCCGGTGGAAGGGACGGAGCAGGTCGGACAGGTGCCAGTGGTGTCCTTCGGGTCCGGGGGCGCGCACCGCCGCGACGGCCATCTCCTCGGCCGCCGTCTGCTCGCCGGGCTTCTCCGGGCGTACGGTCTGCTGGGGCCGGAGCAGTTGCTGGACCATGGAGACCCGGCCCGCCCGCATGATCCGGACGACATGGCTGCCGCACTTCGCGCAGGTGGGGGTGGACAGCGGTGAGGGCACGCGCTGCCCGTCCGCCTTGTAGACCACGAAGGCGTGGCCCGAGTGGTCGACGTGGTGTTCTATCTCGTAGGCCTGCTCCCAGCCGTACCCGCACCGCATGCACGCGAAGGCGTACGCCTCGTGCACGGTGGTCGCTGCGATCTCACTCATGCCTGCTCCTCTTGTCCGATGGACAAGCACTCCGGACGAGCACTCCGGACGGTGCGTTCCACCCTCAAGTGGACGCCCTCACCGGCGGCGAAGCACCAGGTCTGCCGAGTGTTGGAACGCTTTTGGCCGATCCGTGGCCGAAGGGCCCGGTTCGCGGCTCGGGCTTTACATTTCAGGCTAGTCCTTTGCCCTGTTCCTGGCCGGTCCGAGCCGCGTTCTTTGCCGCGACCACCGCATCGAAGACCTCGCGCTTGGGCAGCCCCGCCTCGGCGGCCACCGCCGCGATGGCCTCCTTGCGCCTCTCCCCCGCCTCCTCGCGCACCTGGACCCTGCGCACCAGCTCGGCGGCGTCCAGTCCTTCGTTCCCGGTGTCCGTGGCGCCCTCGACCACGACGGTGATCTCGCCGCGCACGCCTTCGGCCGCCCAGAGGGCGAGGTCGCCGAGCGGGCCGCGCTTCACTTCCTCGTACGTCTTGGTCAGCTCCCGGCACACGGCGGCCCTGCGGTCCGCGCCGAACACCTCGGCCATCGCGGCGAGGGTGTCGTCCAGCCGGTGGGGCGCCTCGAAGAAGACCATCGTGCGGCGCTCGTCCGCGACCTCGCGCAGCTTCCCGAGGCGCTCGCCCGCCTTGCGCGGCAGGAAGCCCTCGAAGCAGAAACGGTCCACGGGCAACGCGGACAGGGCCAGCGCGGTCAGCACGGCGGAGGGTCCCGGCACCGCGGTGACCTTGATGTCCCGCTCCACGGCCGCGGCGACGAGCCGGTAGCCGGGGTCGGACACGGACGGCATCCCCGCGTCGGTGACGAGCAGGACACGCGCGCCGCCGGCCAGCGCCTCGACCAGCTCGGGCGTACGCGCGGACTCGTTCCCCTCGAAGTAGGAGACGACACGTCCCGTCGTATGGATGCCCAGCGCCTGGGTGAGCCTGCGCAGCCGCCGGGTGTCCTCGGCGGCCACCACATCGGCCGTCTCCAGCTCGGCGGCGAGCCGTGGCGGGGCGTCCGCCACGTCGCCGATGGGGGTCCCTGCGAGTACGAGCGTTCCAGTCGTTCCAGTCACATCGGCCATCCTCCCAGCACGGACGGCACCCCTCGCACAGATGCGTTCCCTACGATGGCACGGTGACGAGTACTGCGCCCGAGGCCCAGCAGGGCACCGACGCCGGGGATCACACCGGCGACCAGCCGCATTCCTGGCAGCTGCGACTGCGCCGCTTCGGCCATTCCCCACGGCCCGAGGCGGGACTGCGCGAGCGCCTGATCCCGCCGTACACCCGGCCGGGCCGCCAGTTCTGGAACGTACTCGCCGTGCCGCCGGTGCTCGCCGGCCGCCTGGAGCGCTGGGCGGCCTGGGGCGGCCCGCTGCTGGTGGCCCTGGTCGCCGGGGTGCTGCGGTTCTGGAACCTGGGCAGCCCGAAGGCGGTGATATTCGACGAGACGTACTACGCCAAGGACGCCTGGGCGCTGGTCAACCAGGGGTACGAGGGCTCCTGGCCGAAGGACATCGACAAGCAGATCCTCAAGGACTGGTCGTCGGTGGACGTCCCGGTGGACCCGGGTTACGTCGTCCATCCGCCGGTCGGCAAGTGGGTCATCGGCATCGGTGAGCAGCTCTTCGGGTTCACCCCGTTCGGCTGGCGCTTCATGGTGGCGCTGCTCGGCACCGTCTCGGTCCTGATGCTGTGCCGGATCGGCCGCAGGCTGTTCCGCTCGACCTTCCTGGGCTGTCTGGCGGGCACCTTGCTGGCCGTCGACGGGCTGCACTTCGTGATGAGCCGCACGGCGCTGCTCGACCTGGTGCTGATGTTCTTCGTGCTCGCGGCCTTCGGCTGCCTCCTCATCGACCGCGACTGGGCCCGCCGCAAGCTGGCCGCCGCCCTGCCGGTCGACGAGGAGGGTCTCCTGCGGCCGGACGCCCACACCGCCGAAACGCTCCGTCTCGGCTGGCGGCCCTGGCGGATCGCGGCCGGCCTCATGCTCGGCCTGGCCTTCGCCACGAAGTGGAACGGCCTCTACATCCTGGCCGCGTTCGGTGTGATGGCGGTGCTCTGGGACGTCGGCGCGCGGCGCACGGCCGGCGCCGTACAGCCCTACCGGGCGGTGGTCCTGCGTGACCTGCTGCCCGCGTTCGTGTCCACGGTGCCGGTCGCGATCGGCACGTACATCGTCTCGTGGACCGGCTGGATCGTCACGGACAGGGGCTACTACCGCAACTGGGCCACCACCGACGGCAAGGGCGGCAGCTGGACCTGGCTGCCGGACTGGCTGCGCAGCCTGTGGCACTACGAGAACCAGGTCTACGAATTCCACGTCGGCCTGACCTCCGGGCACACCTACCAGTCCAACCCGTGGAGCTGGATCGTCCTGGGCCGCCCGGTCTCCTACTTCTACGAGGAGCAGACGGGCTGCGCCGGCTCCGCGACCGGCAAGTGCGCCCGCGAGGTCCTGGCGCTCGGTACGCCGCTGCTCTGGTGGGCGGCGTGCGTGGCGCTGCTGTACGTGCTGTGGCGCTGGTTCTTCCGGCGCGACTGGCGGGCGGGGGCGATCGCGTGCGGTGTGGCGGCGGGCTGGGTGCCCTGGTTCTTCTACCAGGAGCGCACGATCTTCCTCTTCTACGCGGTCGTGTTCGTCCCGTTCCTGTGCCTGGCGGTCACGATGATGATCGGCGCACTGCTGGGCCCGGGAACCGGCACCGGGCACGGTCAGGGCCCGGAGAAGGACGACGCCGCGGGCGAACGCAGACGCACCCTGGGGGCGATCGCGGCGGGTGTGCTGGTACTGCTGATCGTCTGGAACTTCGTCTACTTCTGGCCGATCTACACGGGCACGTCGATCCCGGACACCTCCTGGCGCGACCGGATGTGGCTGGACACCTGGGTGTAGCGGCGGCGGGCATGCGGGGGTGATCATGGAACGGCACGTGCTGGAATCGCTGCTGGCCGGTGACGACGAGGCGTCGTCGAGAGCTCTGGCCACTCTCCGCGCCGGCGCCACCTACTGGGTGGGAGACACGGCACAACCCGCCGTCGTGCATACCGGAGTCTTCGGGCTCCGGCTTCGGCGCATGCGCAGGCACGGACTCGAACCTCTCGGCCTGGAACGAGCGGTTCGGCTCGTCCGCGAACAGGGCCGCCCCGTGCGCACGGGGCTCATCGATGCCGTCGACCGGTCATGGACCACCCTGCTCTTCCTCACCGAGGACGGCAGCGCACTGGTGGCCTGCGCGGGCTGGCCCCCGCAGGCTGTCAGGAAGCCACCGCTCCAGGGTGAGGGGTCCTGACCCGCTCAGCTCGCCGCTTCTCCCGCGTGGCCGGCCGTCAGGGCCGGGGCCGGGTGGCGCGCCGGAACTGCCCGGCCTGCGTAGAACATGGCGGAAAGCGCTCTCCGGGAGAGCGTCGCGGTCCGGTAACAACCTCCTCGTAGTCCCCTGCCGTCCCGTATGGTGCCGAAGGAAGGCCCTTTCTTGAACACGTTCAAGAAGGGACTCATGGGGAGGGGGGCCGCACAGATGCGCGGTGGGGCGAAGGTCGCCATGGTCGGCGGGGTGTTCGTACTCGTGGCCGGAGGAGTCGGTTACGGCGTGTACGACGTGGTGCTGGGAGGCGGGGACGCCGGGGGGACGGAAAGCGCGTCCGCGTCCTCGGAGGTGCGGACCGGGCCGCCCGGCAAGGACGAGATCAAGGAGACCGCCGAGGGCTTCCTCAAGGCGTGGGCGTCCGGTGACGCGACCGCCGCGGCCCAGCTCACGAACAACGAGTCGGTGGCCGAGCCGCTGCTCGCGGGGTACGCCGAGGAGGCCCACGTCACGAAGGCGGTGATCACACCGGGCCCCGCCGTCGGCACGAAGGTGCCGTACACGGTGAAGGCGACCGTCTCCTACGACGGGAAGTCCAAGCCCTGGTCGTACGCCTCCGAGCTGACCGTCGTGCGGGGCCTGACCACCGGGAAGGCGCTGGTCGACTGGCAGCCCACGGTGATCCACCCGCAGCTCACCGAGGGTGCGTCGCTCCGGACCGGCGAGTCCGCGACGGCGGCGATCGAGGCCGTCGACCACGACGGCAAGGTGCTCGACAAGGAGACCTACCCCTCGCTCGGGCCGATCCTGGACAGTCTGCGCGAGAAGTACGGCGACAAGGCGGGCGGTTCCCCGGGGATCGAGACCTGGATCGAGCCCGAGGACGAGGCCGCGGCGAACACCACGCTGCTGACCCTGGCCAAGGGGAAGCCGGGCACGCTGCGGACGACGCTCGACGCGGGTGCCCAGGCGGCGGCGGAGAAGGCGGTCAAGCAGTTCGGCGGGGCGTCGGTGGTGGCCGTGAAGCCGTCCACCGGTTCGATCCGCGCCGTCGCCAACAACCCGGCGACCGGCTTCAACGCCGCGATGCAGGGCAAGCAGGCGCCCGGTTCCACGCTGAAGATCGTGACCGCCGCGATGCTCCTGGAGAAGGGCCTCGTCACGGCGAACGGCGCGACGGAATGCCCCAGGGAAGTGCTGTACCAAGGGCGTACGTTCCACAACCTGGACCACTTCGAGCTGCCCGGCTCCAGCAGCTTCACCACCAGCTTCGCGCGCTCGTGCAACACCGCCTTCATCAAGCTGATCGACGACACGAAGGACGACTCCGCGCTGCCGAAGGAGGCCCGCGACGTCTTCGGGATCGGGCTCGACTGGAAGTCCGGTATCTCCTCATTCGACGGCAGCGTGCCCGACGAGACCGGTGGCGAGGCGGCGGCCCAGTACATCGGCCAGGGCACCGTCCAGATGAACGCGCTGAACATCGCGTCCATCACGGCGACCGCCCGCACCGGCACGTTCCACCAGCCCGTGATCGTCCCGCAGTCCCTGGACGGCCGTCAGCTCGCCACCGCGTCACGCTCGCTGTCGCAGAACGTCACCCGGCAGCTGAACGACATGATGCGGGCCACCGCCTCCTGGGGCACCGGCAAGGCGGCCATGGCCACCGTCGGCGGCGACAAGGGCGCCAAGACCGGCTCGGCCGAGGTCGACGGACAGGGCACGTCCAACAGCTGGTTCACCGGCTTCAGCAACGACCTCGCCGCGGCGGCCGTCGTCCAGTCCGGCGGCCACGGCGGCGACGCCGCGGGCCCCGTGGTGGCGGCGGTGCTGCGCGCCGGGTCGTAGCGGACGCGGATCCCTTCAGGGCCGGTGGCGGATCACGCCGCCGGCCCGGCCTGCTTTCCGGCGTCGCCCCGGCCACGCCGCCTGCGCGCGGCGATCACCTCCGGGTCGATGTCCGGCCGCGACCACTGCGCCGCGAGGGCGAGGCTGGCGGCCCGTCCGTCGGCGACGTGTTCGTGCGCGAGCCGCGCCGCCCGGTCCGCGTCGCGTGCGGCGATGGCTTCGTACATCTGCTCGTGCTCCGCGCACTGCCGGTCCGGGTCCCGCCGGGCCGTCAGGCGGAAGAGCCAGTGCATGCGCGCCTCAAGAGGGCGCATCACCCCGCTGAGCAGCGCGTTGGCCGCGAGTTCGACGATGTCGCTGTGGAAGGCCGCGTTGGCCGCGGCGATGGCGGCTCGGTCGTGCGCCCGGGTCGCGGCACGGGCCGCGTCGAGGCCGTCCGCCAGCCGCGCCAGTCCGTCCGCGTCCGCCCGCTCCGCCGCCAGCCGGGCCGCCAGGGACTCCAGTGACTCGCGGACGTCGAAGAGATCACGTACATCGCTCGGGGTGAAGGGCGCGACCAGGGCCCCCCGGTGCGGTACCAGGACCACCAGCCCGTCGGCCGCCAGGAGGCGCAGAGCCTCCCGCAGCGGGATGCGCGAGACCTCCAGCTCCGCGGCGAGGTCGCGCTCGACGAGCCTTTCCCCCGGCTGGAGTTCGACCTCGATGATGCGCCGCCGCAGGGTCTCGTACGCATGGTCGCGCAGCGAGGGGCGCCCCTCGTCGGACGGTCGGGCTGCTGTCACCAAGGCTCTTCCTCCGATGTCGGGCCGGTCCCACCGTAAGCGGACCACGCGGCTGGGCGCCTACTGCTAACCGCTCGGTGACACGGCGGCAACATACGACCCGGAAACTGGGGCGCCATAGCGGTATACCACTAACCGGCTCGCGGGCCCCGTCTCCTGGAGGCATCCCAGTGGCACCATCCCGAACTCCCCTCTCCTCCGTCGCCGTCGCCGCCTCCGTCGTCTCGGGGCTGCTCCTGCTGACCGGCTGCGGCGGTTCGTCCGCGGCCGAGGGCGGGGAAGACTCCGGCAAGCTCAAGGTCGGTGTGCTCTTCCCCGGTTCGCTCTCCGACGACGGCTTCATGGGATCGGCGTACCTCGGATACCAGCGCGCGGCGAAGAAGCACGGCGGCGCCGTGGAGTTCAGCAAGGTGGAGCAGGTGGCCACGGCCGACTACGAGAAGGCGCTGGTGCGCTTCGCCACCACCTCCGACCTCGTGATCTCCATCGGCGGGCAGACCGACGCCGATGTGCGCAATGTGGCGGCGCGCTTCCCGCAGGTGAAGTTCGCGGAGATCGGCGGCCCGGCCGACGGAAAGCCGCTCGCGAACCTCTCGCTGTACGACCCACAGCAGGCCGAGGCCGCCTTCCTCTCCGGTGCCGCCTCCGCCCTGCTCTCCAAGCGCGGCACGGTCGGATTCATCGGTGGCGCGGAACTGCCCGCCATCGTCAACGCGGCCGAGGAGTTCAGCCGGGGAGCCGAGGCGGCCGACCCGGGTGTGAAGGTCCTCGCTCCGCAGTACGTCGGCGACTTCAACGACGTCGCCAAGGCCAAGCAGTCGGCGCTGGCCGACTTCGGCGCCGGCGCGGACGTCCTGGGGCAGGTCCTCAACCTCGGCCACAAGGGGGTCGCCCAGGCCGCCGGCCAGCGCGACGGGGCCCTCATCGGCGGCCCGATAGCCCACGCGTGCGGAAGCGACCCGGCGTACGCGGGGTACGTGGAGACGGACATCGGCGCGGAGATCGAGTACGCGGTGGACCACCTGGTCGCCGGGGACTGGAAGGCCGAGGCCGTCCACTTCGGGCTGACCTTCGAGGAGCCGCACAACGACATCGTGCTCTGCGACACCGCCGACCCGGCGGTGGGCGAGAAGCTCGACGAGCTGAAGCGGAAGATCACGGCCGGCGAGATCACGACCCGATGAACGCGATCGCTCCCGCTCTGGAGATCACCGGTCTCACCAAGTCCTTCGGCGCGGTGCGCGCCCTGGACGCCGTGGACCTCGTCGTCGAGGCCGGCACCGTGCACTGCGTGCTCGGGGAGAACGGCGCCGGCAAGTCGACCCTGTGCCACATGGTCGGCGGTTCGCTGGTCCCCGACGAGGGTGCCCTCCGGCTCTACGGCGCGCCCTACGCCCCCCGCAGACCCGCCGACGCCCTCGCCGCCGGAATCGCCATGGTGCACCAGCACTTCAGCCTCGTACCGACGCTGACCGTCGGCGAGAACCTGCGCCTGCTGCGCCTGCGTGACCTGCACCGGAGGGTGGCCCGGGTGCGTGAGGAGTACGGGCTGGAGCTGGACCTGGACGCCCGGGTCGCGGAGTTGCCCGTCGGGGTGCGCCAGCGGGCCGAGATCGTCAAGGCGCTGCTGCGGGAGCCCCGGCTCCTCGTGCTGGACGAGCCCACGGGCGTCCTCGGGCCCGCCGAGACGGACGCGCTGCTCGCGACCTGCCGCAGGATCGCCGACGCGGGTCACGCCGTGGTGCTGGTGACGCACAAGCTGGGCGAGGCCGCGCGGGCCGGTGACGCGGCGACGGTGCTGCGCGGCGGCCGGGTGTCCGGCGGCGGGCCGCTGGCCGAACTCCCGCCGGAGCGGCTGGTACCGCTGATGATCGGCCGGCCCGCACAGTCGCTGGGCGCGGGAACGGCAGGGACGATCGGCCTGGCGGTCGACGGCGGCCCCCGGGCGGCACCGTCGACCGGGGCTCCCGGCGGCGAGGACACGACCTCCGCCCCGGACCGTACGGGAAAGGCGCTGCGCCTCCATGACGTCAGCGTGCGGCGCCCCGACGGGACGTACGCCCTCGACGCGGTCTCCCTGGACGTCGGGTACGGGGAGATCGTCGGGATCGCCGGGGTGGAGGGCAACGGGCAGAGCGAGCTCATGGCTCTGCTCGGCGGCTCGCTCACCCCCGGCTCGGGTCAGGTGGAGCTGGGCGGACGGGACGTCACGCGTGCCGCGCCGCGCGAGCGGAGCCGGGCGGGCCTGGGCGTGGTGCCCGAGGACCGGCTCCACGAGGGCTGCGTGCCCCGCCTCCGGGTGTCCGAGAACCTGTTCCTCGGCCGGCTCGACCGTTTCCGCCGGTACGGGGCGTTCCTCGACCGGCGGTCCATGGCCCGGGCCGCGGAGGCGGTGCTCACGGAGCACGGCATCCGTGCGGACGGCCCGGGGGCCCTCATGTCGTCGTTGTCGGGCGGCAATCAGCAGAAGGTGGTGCTGGCACGGGAGCTGGCCCTCGACCCGCTGGTCTGCCTTGCCGCGTCGCAGCCGACCCGCGGACTGGACATCGGCGCGGTGGGCGCCGTGCACTCCCGCATCCGTCAGGCGTCCGCCGCGGGGACGGGGGTGCTGGTGGTCTCCAGCGAACTGCCCGAACTCCTCGCGCTGTGCGACCGGATCGCCGTGGCCTACCGGGGGAAGCTGCTGGGCCCCGTGGACCCGTCGGAGCCGGACGCCCGGGAGCGGATCGGCGCCCTGATGCTCGGCGCACACCCGTCGGACCCAGGAACCCGGGAGGAGGGCCCAGCCTCCGGGGCACCAGCCCTGGCCGTCCCCGGGGCCCCCGGGGCCGCACCCCGGCCCCTCCCCGGCGGGGGGCCGGCCGGGCGCTGAACCGTCGCCCGCCGGACCCCGCAGGCACACACCGCCGATCCCCGAAGGCGCGCCCGCCCGCCCCCCGCAGAACTCCCGCACCGGCGCCCCCGCCCCGGTCGCACGCCTCGACACCCGTACGGAGCAAGGAGCCGCCATGTCGCCCCCACCGCTTCACCTGTCCACCCCAGCCCCGGCCCCGGTGTCCGCACCGGCACCCGCCTCTCCTTCGGCGCGAGTGCGTCTCGTGACCGCGCTGAGGCATCCCGTCGCCGTCGGAGTGCTCGCGGTCATGCTCGCGGGGCTGGCCGGTCTCGGGCTCGTCATGGGCGCCGGAACACAGCCGGCCGTCGCCTGGGACGCCCTCGTCGAGGGCATGTTCGGATCGTCGTACGCCGTCGGCAGCTCCCTCAACTCGGCTGCCGTACTGGCTCTGATCGCCACCGGCTTCACCGTCGCCCACCGCGCGGGACTGGTGAACGTGGGCGGCGAGGGCCAGCTCTGCGCGGGTGGGCTGGCGGCCGCCGCTGTGGGGACCGCCCTGCCCTCCGGGGTCCCCGCCGCGCTCGGGGTCCCGCTCGTCCTCGCCGCCGGATGCCTCGCGGGCGGCGCCTGGGCCGGTGTCGCTGCCTGGCTGCGGTCCGCACGTGGCACCAGCGAGGTCATCACCACCCTGCTGCTCAACTTCATCGGTGTGGGGCTCGTGTCGGTCGCGGTCCACGAGGAGGCGCTGCTGCGCCAGCCCGTCACGTCGTCCGAGACGCTGCCGCAGTCGGCCCCGCTGCCCGAAGGCGCACGGCTGCCACTGATCGGCGGCGTCGAGTCCCCCGCCACGGCGATCGTGGTGATCGCGGCCGTCGCCGCCGTGCTCACCGGACTGGTGCTGCGGCACACGGCCGTGGGGCTGCGGCTGCGGTCCGTCGGGCACTCGCCCGCCGCCTCCGCCCGGCTGGGACTGCCCGTGGGCCGTCTCGAAGCGGGCAGCCTGGCGTTCGCCGGCGCCGCCGCGGGGCTGGCTGGCGCGGCCCTCGTCGCCATCGCCCCCTATGTGCTGGCCGAACACTTCTCCTCGGGCTACGGCTTCTCCGGCCTGGTGGTGGGGCTGCTCGCCCGGGGCTCACTGACCGCCGTGGCGGCGGTGTCGCTCCTCTTCGGCTTCCTCACCAACGGCGGCATCAACCTCCAGCTCGCGGCCGAGGTCCCCGCCTCCTCCGTACAGATCGTGCAGAGCCTGCTCGTGCTGTTCGTCGCCGCGGCCATGTTCACCACCACACGTGACAGGAGCGGCTCATGAGTGCGGTCGTGGAGGAGCTGGCCTCCGGAGGCGTGCGCCTCGCGGTGCCCCTCCTGCTGGCGTCGTCGGGCGAGCTGCTGAGCGAACGTGCCGGCGTGCTCAACCTCTCCGTCGAGGGCATGATGCTGACCGGCGCCTTCGCGGGGGCCGCCGGAGCCCTGGCCTCGGGCAGCGCGGGCGTCGGCGTGCTCGCCGCGCTGACCGCGGGACTGCTCTTCGCGGCCCTGCAGGCGCTGCTCAGCGTCGTCCTGCGCGCCGATCAGATCGTCACCGGCATCACGGCGAACGCCCTCGCACTCGGCGCGACCACCTACGGCTCACGGGTGCTGTTCGGGGACGGGGCCGCGGACTCGGTGCCGGGCTTCGACCCGATCGCGATCCCGGGGCTGCACTCCGTCCCCGTCCTCGGGCCCGCCCTGTTCGAGCAGACCGCCCTGGGGTACGCCGCCTTCGTCATCGCCGCCGCCCTGGCCTTCGGCTTCAGCAGGCGTACCGGCTGGGGCCTCGCCGTCGACGCGATCGGCGAGGACGCGACCACAGCGGACCGCTGCGGGCTTCCGGTGCGGACCGTCCGCTTCGCGGCCGTGCTGCTCACCGGCGCCGTGTCGGGCCTGGCCGGCGCCCAGTTGGCCCTGTCGGAGGTGCACGCCTTCAGCGACAACATGACCGGCGGCATCGGCTATCTCGCGGTCGTCGCGGTGATCGCGGGCCGCTGGCGGGCCTGGCCCACGATCGTGGCCTGCCTCTTCTTCGGAGTGGCGCAGTCCCTCCAGTTCGCCGCGCCCGCGCTGGGACTGCATCTGTCGGCGCCGCTGCTGACGACGCTCCCGTACGTGATCGCGCTGCTGGCCGTCAGCGGGCTCGTGGGCCGCAGCCGTGCGCCTTCGGGGCTGACCGTCCCCTTCCTGCGCGGCAGTTGACCGACCGCCGCCGCCCGCACACCTTCCCTGAGGACATACGAATGACGTTGATCCTGACCCGGTCCGACATCCGGGCCCTGCTCGCGGACCTGCGCGACGACATCGAGGCGACCGTGGAGGAGTGCCACCGGGACCTCGCCCTGGGCAGGGCCGTCCTGCCGCCTCCGCCCGCCATGCCGTTTCCCGGCTCGGACGGCACCTTCCTGGCGATGGCCTCCGCCTCCGCCCCCGCCGGTCTCGCCGCCGTGAAACTGCTGGCCGACCTCCCCGCCAACCGCCAACGGGGGCTGCCGGTGCAGCGCTCGGCCGTCCTCGCGGTGTCCGCCGATACGGGGGCGTGCGAGGCGCTCCTCGACGGGGCGGAGGTCACCCGGGCGAGAACCGCCGCCGCGACCGCCGTCGCCACCCGAGCGCTGTCCCGGCAGGACTCCCGGGTCCTCGGTCTCATCGGCACCGGGCCGCTCGCCCGGGCCCACGCCCGCGCCCTGCTCCCGGGCCGCCCCTACGAGCGGATCGTGCTGTGGGGACGCGACCCCGGCCGCAGCGGGGAGATGGCGGCCTGGGTCACCGAGGAGCTCGGCGTGGAGGCGAGCGTGCTGGACGGGCCGCAGGCCGTGGCGGAGTCCTCGGACGTCCTGTGCACGCTGACGCCGTCGAGGGAGCCGCTCGTCCACGGGGCGTGGCTGTCCCCGGGCCAGCACATCAACGCCGTCGGCGCCCCGCCGCGGCCCGACCACCGGGAGATCGACACGGAAGGCGTCGTGCGCTGCCGGATCGTCGTCGACGCGTACTCCACGGCCCGCGCGAAGTCCGGCGAGGTGCTGATACCGCTCGCCGAAGGCGCGCTCCGCGAGGACGACTTCCGCTGCGAGCTGGGCGAGGTCCTGGCGGGCACGAAGCCCGGGCGGACCTCGGACGCCGAGCTGACGCTCTTCGACTCCGTGGGCATCGGCCTCCAGGACCTGGCCGTGGCCAGGCTTCTGATCGACGCCGCCCAGGAGCGGCACACGGGTACGAGGATCGAACTCAGCGGCTGACCCGGAGCCGGGGCGGTACGTGGGACCGGCACAGGCGGCGACATCTCGGTGGCCCGCTCGGCGGCCGGTTCAGTAGCGTGCGGCGCATGAGCACTTCCGACACCACCCCGGTCCCGGCCTCCTCCGAGGCGCACCCGCGTTTCGCCGAGGCCCTGCGGGAGCTCGGCCTCCAGGTCGAGGTACGCCGCTTCCCCGATGCCACGCGCACCGCCGCCGAGGCCGCCGCCGCGATCGGCTGCGAGCTCAGCCAGATCGTGAAGTCCCTGATCTTCCAGGCGGACGGCGTACCTGTCCTGGTCCTGATGGACGGCTCCTCGCGGGTGGACGTGGAGCTCGTACGGAGCGCGCTGGGGGCGGGCGAGGTCGGCCGCGCGCGGGCGGACATGGTCCGGGAGACCACCGGATACGCGATCGGCGGCGTGCCGCCCTTCGGTCACCGCACGAAGACGCGCGTGCTGGCCGACCGGGCGCTGCTGGGCCACCCGGTGGTGTGGGCGGCTGCGGGTCATCCGCACGCCGTGTTCCGGCTCGATCCGGCCACCCTGATCGAGCTCGCGGGCGGCACTCTCGTGGACGTGCGCGAACGGACCGCGTGACCCCTCCGGTGGTCGCGGCGGTCCGCCGTTCGCGGCGCTGCGCGCGTCCTCGATCATCGTCGGCACGGCGATAGGCACGCTGTCGGCATCAGGCTGATGCTGCACACGAGTTGACGCGGGAGCCGCGCTCCCGCGGGGCGCCCTCCGGGCGTCAGAACTTGCCCGACTGCTCCTCGGTGCGGTGGCCGAGCCGGGCGCGGAACTCCGCGAGGAAGCGCACGGAGAGCGGCGGCCATCCCCAGAAGTCGAAGGCGAGGGCCCCGAGGTCGAATTCGGGGCCGAACTCCCACTCGGTGACCGGCACGGGAACGGCGCAGGCGGGACAGGTCACGTCACCCCGCCCCGTCGCGCGCCACGTCTCGATGCCGGCCCTGAACGGCTGCCAGACCTCCTCGTCCGGCTCGAAGCTCTGCGGATAGTCGATGACGACCGTGCGTGTTCCGCACCGGGGACAGGTCGCCGCGTCCGCCACGTCCTGGCCCTGGCCGCCGACATGGTGGTGGCGGCCGACGACGACCGCGACGGGGCCGGGGAGCCACGTCGGATCGGAGGCGTCGGCCACCGCCCGCGCCCAGTCGGGGCCCGGCTCGTGACCGAGGTCGGCGAACAGGCTGTACATCGCGTCCTTGGTCATCTCACGCGTGATGATGCCCTCAGCGACCATCCAGTCGACCATCCGCCCGGCGAGCGGTCCGGCCTCCTCGCCCGTCACTTCCAGATCGACGACGCGCTGGAAGAAATCACCCATCGGTGCCACCCGTGCTTCCGTGTCGGAGTCCGCTTCGTACCGGGCTCGTCACCCTGTCACACGGCACCGACAGCGGGGGCGACGAGTTCGACGACCACCTCGTCGTCCTCGAAGGCGCCGTTCGGACGGAAGCCGAGCGAGGTGTACAGCGCCGCGGCTCCCGTGTTGGCGGGGTCGTACGACAGCCGGACGACCTCGCAGCCCTCCCTGCCTGCCAGCCACGCGGTGAGCGTACGGACGGCCGCCCGCCCGACACCTCTGCCCTGCTCGGGTCCGTCGATCAGCATCCCGCCGATCCAGTACGACCCGTCCTCGTCCCGGGCCCACATCACGTGCCCCAGCGGGAGTTCGTCCGCGTGGACGGCGAGCGAGTTCCAGGTGTCCTCGCGCATCGTCAGCAGGAGGTAGCGGGCGGCGAGGGCGGGGACGTAGGCGCGCTGGCTGTCGAGCGGCGCGACGTCTGCGACCACGCGCCAGTTGTCGTCGGTCACCTCGCGCAGCGTGACGCGCCGGCCGGTCCTGTCGGTGAAGCCGTGGTCGATCATCGGTGGAGGGTAGAGCGCGGCCCGCCGGTCCCGCTACCCGGTTTCCTCCTCGCCCGTCATCGCCCTGCGGAAGCCCGTGTTGACGGCGAGCAGCCCGCCGTCGACCCGCAGGGTCGTGCCGGTGATCCAGGCCGCGTCACGGGAGGCGAGGAAGGCGACGGCGGAGGCGATGTCCTCCGGTTCGCCGATCCGGCCGAGCGGGTAGAGGGCGGCGGCCCGCTCCAGTTCGGCGTCGCGGCCCGCCCAGGCGTCCGTACGGATCGTGCCGGGGGCGACGAGGTTGACGCGGACGCCGCGCGGTCCGGCGTGGCCGGCGAGGGTGCGGGTCAGGCTGGCCAGGCCTGCCTTCGCGGCACTGTACGCGTGGCCGCCGAAGCTCTGTTCACCGTTGACGGAACCGATGTTGACGATGGCGCCCCGGCCCGAGGCGACCAGGTGCGGCAGTGCGGCCCGGGAGCAGCGGTAGGGCCCGCTCAGGGTGATGTCGAGGGTCCGGGCCCAGGGTTCGTCGGCCTCGTCCTCGAAGAGCGCGGCGTCGTCGTGGTTGCCGTAGGCGTTGTTGACCAGGACGTCGAGCCGGCCGAAGGAGGCGACGGCGTGGGCGACGGCCGCCTCGACCGCCGCCCGGTCACCCACGTCGCAGGCGAGGGATTCGGCGGTACCGCCGGTGGCGCGTATCGCGGCCGCCGTGCGCTCGGCGCGCTCGGCGTCCAGGTCGGTGACGAGGACGGCCGCGCCCTCGGAGGCCAGCCGTCGGGCGGTGGCCGCCCCGATGCCCTGTCCCGCGCCCGTGAGGAGCGCGGCGTACCCGTCGAAGCGAGGAGGAGTCATAGCGCCGACCGTACTGCCCTGACCAGGGCCTGGGCACGGGGATCGGCGGTAACTCCCTTCTGCAGACCGTTCGTCACATAGCCGAGCGCGATGCCCGATTCGGGGTCGGCGAAGCCGAGCGAGCCGCCGCGGCCGGGGTGTCCGAAGGACCCGGGGCCGAGGAGCGGGGCGGCGGGACCGTGCAGCATGTAGCCGAGGCCGAAGCGGGTGCTGACGACGAGCACCCGGTCCGGGCCGGCGGACTCCTCGGTGCGGGCCAGGGTGAGGGTGGCGGGGGCGAACAGCCGCTGCCCGTCGACCTCGCCGATCATCGCGGCGTAGCAGCGGGCCAGGCCCCGCGCGGTGGCGACGCCGTTGGACGCGGGGAGTTCGGCGGCGCGGTAGGCCGGGGCGTTCTCGTCGGGGAAGGGGTCGATCGCGCCGAAGGCGCGGCGGGTGAGCGAGGCCGGGTCGCCGTAGGCCTCCACGACGGAACGTTTGGGGCGCACGCGGAGCGCGCCGCTGCCTTCGACGGGCGGCGGCTCGACGGGGCCGATCCGGCCGATGCGGTGCGCCTCGTCCTCGGGGAGCCCGAACCAGAAGTCCAGACCGAGCGGGCGTGCGATCTCCTCGGCGATCCAGCGGCCGATGGTCCGCCCGGTGACCCTGCGCACCAGTTCGCCGATCAGCCAGCTGTAGGTCTGGGCGTGGTAGCCGTGGTCGGTGCCGGGTTCCCACTGGGGCCGTTGCGCGGCGACGGCCTGCGGCCCGGAGACCTGGTCCGCGGCCTCCTCGGGGGTCAGCGCCGTGTCGAGGGCGGCCAGCCCCGCGCGGTGGGCGAGGAGGTGGCGTACGAGGACGCGCTCCTTGCCGTTCGCCTTGAACTCCGGCCAGTACGTGCCGACAGGGGCGTCCAGGTCCACCTGTCCGCGCTGGTGCAGCAACAGCGGTACGGCGGCGGCCACTCCCTTTCCGGCCGAGCGGACGATCTGCACGGTGTCCACGGCCCATGGTTCGGCGCCGTCGACGTCTCTCGTGCCGGCCCACAGATCGACGACCTTGCGGCCGTGATGGTAGACGGCGACCGCCGCGCCCCGTTCCCCGCGTTGTTCGAAGTTACGGACGAAAGCGTCCCGTACCGCCTCGAACCCCGGTGCCACCGTGCCTCGTACGTCCACGCCTGCTCCCGTGCTCCCGCTCATCCCCCCATGGTGCATCCCGCCGCAGGTGGAACGGGGGGCGGGTCACCATCTGTTCACGGACGCGGAACGGACACGGAACGCGGGTCGAAGCCGAAGGGCAGCTCCAGCCGGTGGCCGCGCATGAGCGCGTCGTCGCACAGCAGGTCCTGCGTGCGGTCGTCGGCGGCGATCACCCCGTCGCTGAGGATGACGGCGCGCGGGCAGAGTTCGAGGGCGTACGGCAGATCGTGGGTGACCATCAGCACGGTGACGTCCAGGGACCGCAGGATGTCGGCGAGTTCGCGCCGGGAGGCGGGGTCCAGGTTGGAGGAGGGCTCGTCCAGGACGAGGATCTCCGGCTCCATGGCGAGGACGGTGGCCACGGCGACCCGGCGGCGCTGGCCGAAGGAGAGGTGGTGCGGGGGCCGCGTCGCGTACTCCTCCATGCCGACCCGCTTCAGCGCGCCCATGACCCGCTCCTCCAGCTCGGGGCCGCGCAGTCCGGCCGAGGCCGGGCCGAAGGCGACGTCCTCGCGGACGGTCGGCATGAAGAGCTGGTCGTCGGGGTCCTGGAAGACGATGCCGACCCGGCGGCGGATCTCGGCGAGGTTCTTCTTCACCACGGGCAGGCCGGCGACCCGGACGGTCCCCGCTCCGGCCTCCAGGATGCCGTTGAGGTGCAGGACGAGGGTGGTCTTGCCCGCGCCGTTGGGGCCGAGGAGCGCGACGCGTTCGCCGCGGGCCACGGTCAGGTCGACACCGAAGAGGGCCTGGTGGCCGTCGGGGTAGGCGTACGCGAGGCCGCTGACCTCGAGGGAGGGTGCGGGGGCGGTGGGCAGGCTCATACGGTCCATCCCAGCAGACAGACGACGAGGGCGAGCACGGGGAGGGCCGCGGCGTGCGCCCACTGGGTGCGGGACGCGGTCACCTCGTCGATCACCGGCATGGTGCCGGTGTAGCCGCGGCTGACCATCGCGAGGTGGACACGCTCGCCGCGCTCGTAGGACCGGATGAACAGGGCGCCGGCCGTCTTGGCGAGGACACCCCAGTGCCGTACGCCGCTCGCCTCGAAGCCCCGGGAGCGGCGGGCGACGGACATCCGGCGCAGCTCGTCCGTGATGACGTCGCCGTACCGGATCATGAAGGACGCGATCTCGACGAGCAGCGGGGGCAGCCTGAGCCGCTGGAGGCCGAGCAGCAGGGAGCGCAGCTCGGTCGTGGAGGCGAGAAGCACCGAGGCGGCCACGCCGAGCGTGCCCTTGGCGAGGACGTTCCAGGCGCCCCAGAGGCCGGGGACGCTGACGGAGACCCCGAGCAGTTCGGTCTGCTCGCCGGGCACGACGAACGGCATGAGCAGCGCGAAGGCGACGAACGGCACCTCGATGACCAGCCGCTTCAGCAGGAACCCGGCGGGGATGCGGGCCACCGCGGCGACGGCGGCGAGCAGCGCGGCGTACAGCGCGAAGGCCCAGACGGCCTCGCGCGGGGTGGACACGACGACCACGACGAAGCAGAGGACGGCGGCGAGTTTGCAGTGCGGGGGCAGCTCATGGACCGGCGAGTGCCCGTGCCGGTAGAGCTTGTGCGCGTGGCCGGCGCCCATGTCAGACGGTCTCGGTGGTGCGCGTGCCGGACTCCGCCGGCGTACGGCGGCGTACGGCCCAGAACACCCCGCTGCCGACGGCGACGGTCGCCCCGACGCCGATCACTCCGGCGAGACCTCCGGAGATCCGGGCGTTGCTGACGTCCTTGACGCCGTAGTCGGCGAGGGGGGAATCGGCGGTGTCGTGTTCCTGGACCTTCTCGTCGATGCCCTTGTCCGCCGCGACCTTCTCCAGGCCGTCGGGGTTCGCGGAGGCGTAGAAGGAGACGAAGCCCGCGAGGACGAGCGCGGTGGCCAGGCCGGTGGCCCAGACCTTGCGGGTGGAGCGTGCGGCGGCCGGGGCGGGCGCGGGCGTGGCGGCCGGGGCGTCGACGAGTTCACCGTCGACGCGGAGCTTGAGCGGGGCGGCGAGTCCACGGGCACCGTGCACCAGGTCGGGGCGTACGGCGATCACGGCGCCGACGGTCAGCGCGGTGATGGCGGCCTCCCCGATGCCGATCAGGACGTGGACGCCGACCATCGCGGTGAGGACCTTGCCGATGGGGACGTCGGTCGTCCCGCCGATCGCGTAGACGGCGGTGAAGGCGACGGCCGCCGCCGGCACGGAGACCAGCGCGGCCACGAAGGCCGCGACGGTCGCGGAGCGGCGGGTGCGGGGCAGCACACGGGTCAGGCCGCGGAAGAGCACGTAGGCGACGACGGTGGTGACGACGCCCATCACCGTGATGTTCACGCCGAGCGCCGTCAGGCCGCCGTCGGCGAAGAGGACACCCTGCATCAGCAGGACGACCGCTATGCAGAGCACCCCTGTGTACGGCCCGACGAGGATCGCCGCCAGCGCCCCGCCCAGGAGATGTCCGCTGGTACCGGCCGCCACCGGGAAGTTCAGCATCTGCACGGCGAAGATGAAGGCGGCGACGAGCCCGGCGAGCGGTGCCGTCCGCTGGTCCAGTTCGCGCCGGGCGCCACGGAGGCTGACGGCGACCGCGCCTGCGGCGACGACGCCCGCGACGGCGGAGACGGGTGCGTTGATGAATCCGTCGGGTACATGCATGGAGTGGCTCCGCTTTCGGGCGTTGCTGCGGGCGGGGTCGAGAACCGCTCAATGATAGGGCCCTGTTGCAAAGAGTTCGCAAGAGCGCAGAGGTGACAACTAGATACACCCCTCAACATGCCCAAATGGGAAGATATGGGACATTAGGGGAAGCGATAAACACACAGGAGGAGCCGGCCATGTCCCTCACGATCAAAGAAGACGCACGAGCCCGGCTCATCACGGACGGCCCGGACCCGCGGCGTGTTCCCGTCGAACTCCGCTACGACCCCGAGGAGCCACGGACCGTCCACGTCCGCCTCCCCGGCGGCGTCGACTGGGTCTTCGGCCTCGACCTCCTGGAGCGCGGGATGCGCACCCCCGTCAGCCGTGGGGACATACGGGTCTGGCCGTGCGGCCGGGCCCAGCTGATCCTGGAACTGCACGCCACCGACGGCGTGGCCGTCCTCCAGTTCGACAACGCCCCGCTGATCCGGTTCCTGGCGCGTACGCACGCGTCGGCACCGGCACGCCCGCCGGCCACACCCCCGGCCGCCACCCCCACCCCCGCCGCACCGGCCACGGCCACCCGCACCTGAACACGGCAAGAGCCCCCGTGCCGCGCGCACGGGGGCTCATCGCCGCCCCGGTCCCCCGTCCCCACAGGTGACCGGCGCTCCGGGGCCACGCTCGCTCGTCCGCTCAGGGAGCGAGCCCCGGGGTCCTGATGTGTCAGACGCGGACGAGCTCGCGCTCCCCGCCGCCCTCGGCGGGCCCGTCGGCGAGGTCCTTGCGCAGGCCCTCGCCCTCCACGTCAACGTTGGGCAGCACCCGGTCCAGCCAGCGCGGCAGCCACCAGGCCCGCTTGCCGAGCAGGGCGAGCACCGCCGGCACGATGGCCATGCGCACCACGAAGGCGTCGAAGAAGACGGCGATCGCGAGCGAGAAGCCGATCATCTTCACCATCGACTCGCTGGAGCCGATGAAGCCGGCGAAGACGGCCATCATGATCACCGCGGCCGCGGTGACGACCCGCGCCCCGTGCCGGAAGCCGGTGACGACGGCCTGCCCGGGGGTCTCCCCGTGTACGTACGCCTCACGCATCCGGGTGACCAGGAAGACCTCGTAGTCCATCGCGAGACCGAAGACCACACCGACCATGAAGATCGGCATCATGCTCATGATCGGTCCGGTCTGTTCGACCCCGAAGAGCGAGGCCAGCCAGCCCCACTGGAAGACCGCGACGACCGCGCCCAGGGCCGCGACGACCGAGAGCAGGAAGCCGAGGGCCGCCTTCAGCGGCACCAGCAGCGAGCGGAAGACCACCATCAGCAGGAGGAAGGCCAGCCCGACCACGAGCGCCAGGTACGGCAGCAGGGCGTCGTTCATCTTCTCCGAGAAGTCGATGTTCATCGCCGTGGCGCCGGTGACCAGCACCTCCGCGCCGGTGTCGCCCTTGACGTCCGCGCCCGCGTCACGGATGGCGTGGACGACGTCCTCCGTCTCCTTGGAGCTCGGCCGGTCCCGCGGGACGACCGTGATGGTCGCGGCGTCGCCGGCCTTGTTGAAGACGGCCGGGGTGACGGCGGCGACGTGGTCGATGCCTTCGATCTCCTGGGAGACGCGGTCCACCGCAGTCCTGCCGTCCGCACTGTCCTTCGTGTCCACGACGACGAGCAGCGGACCGTTGAATCCGGGGCCGAAGCCGTCGGAGAGCAGGTCGTAGGCCTGGCGCTGGGTGGTGCTCGTCGGCTGGGAGCCGTCGTCCGGCAGGCCCATCTCCAGCGAGGCGGCCGGTACGGCGACGGCACCGAGACCGATGACACCGGCCAGCAGCACCCACACGGGCTTGCGCAGCACGAACCGCGCCCAGCGGGTGCCCATGTTCGGCTTCGCCTCGGGGCTGTTCTCCGCCTCGGCGGCCTTGCGCGCCTTGCGCCCCATGATCCGCTTGCCCGCGAAGCCCAGCATCGCCGGGACGAGGGTGAGCGCGATGAGCACGGCGATCGCGACGGTCCCCGCGGCGGCGAAGCCCATCTTCGACAGCATCGGGATGTTGACGACCGCGAGGCCCACGAGGGCGATGACGACGGTCAGGCCCGCGAAGACGACCGCGGAACCCGCCGTCCCGACGGCCCTGCCGGCGGCTTCCTCGCGTTCCCGGCCCTCGGCCAGTTCGGCGCGGTAGCGGGAGACGATGAAGAGCGCGTAGTCGATGCCGACCGCGAGGCCGAGCATCATCGCGAGCGTGGAGGTGGTGGAGCCCAGGTCGAGCACGTTCGCCAGGGCGGTGATCAGCGAGACACCGATCCCCACGCCGATCAGCGCGGTGAGCAGCGGCAGACCCGCCGCGATCAGCGACCCGAAGGTGATGACCAGCACCACGGCGGCGACGGCGACCCCGATGATCTCGGTGGCGCCGGTCTCCGGCATCACCTGGAGCGCGTCACCGCCGATCTCCACGGTCATCCCGCTGTCCCGCGCGGTCTCCCCGGCGTCCTCGAGCGCCTCCCGCGTCCCGTCGGTGAGCTCCATGGAGCTCACCTTGTAGGAGACGGAGATGTACGCGGTCGAGCCGTCCCTGCTGACGGCCTCGGCCGTGTACGGGTCGGCGACGGAGGCGATCTGGTCCGAGCCGGACTTCAGCTCGCCGACGATCCCCTTGATCTCGGCCTTGTTGGCCGCCCCGGTCACCTTCTCGCCCTCGGGCGCCTTGAAGACGACCCGGGCGGTCGCTCCGTCGGCGCTGCCGCCGGGGAAGCGTTCCTCCAGCAGGTCGAAGGCGCGCTGGGCCTCGGTGCCGGGGATCGAGAAGGAGCTCGATGTGGCGGTGGACGCGGAGGCGGCGCCGAAGCCGGCCAGAGCCAGCAGCGCCACCCAGATCAGAGCGACATAACGGCGGCGCCGGAAGGCGAGCCGTCCGAGTTTGTACAGGAATGTGGCCACGGAGGATGTACTCCCGGTCAGGTCGTTGTGCGGAAGAGGGCGTGTGGAACCAGCCCGACGACGAGAGCGGCGTGTCAGGTGGAGCGTCGTGGAGTCAGGTCGTACGGATGAAGGGAATGCGGGGACGTCAGACGCCGAGGGCGGGGAACACCACGGCTTCCGCGTAGTCGGTGAGGAACGCCTGGTCGACGGCGCGGCCCTCGACCAGCTCACGAGCGGCGAAGGCACCGATCATCATGTGCGGGACATAGGAGAGCGCCGGGTTGTCCGGACGCACTTCACCCCGGTCGACGGCCCGCCTGAGCATCAGTCCGAGGCCGGTGAGTTCCGGCTCGATCATCAGCTCACGCAGCGCCTGGAGCAGATCGGGGTTGCCGTGGACCGCCTGGCCGAGTCCCCGCATCAGCGCGGAGTTCTTCTCCATCTGGCAGTCGTCGGTCTGCAGGAGCGCGGCGCGGAAGTCGCCGCGCAGCGAACCGGTGTCGATCTCGCCGAGCTGCACCGGCTTGTTGTGCCGGAGCGCCTTGACGACGAGTTCGGGTTTGCTCCCCCACTGGCGGTAGAGGGTGGCCTTGCTGGAGCGGGTTCGGGCGGCAACGGCGTCCATGGTCAGGGCTTCATAGCCGACCTCGCCGAGCAGATCGAGCACGGCGGTGTACAGCTCGCTCTCGCGTTCGGGCGTGAGCCGGCTGCGTGCCATGGGTCGACCTCCTCCTGAGTTGCGCCTGCTGGATGGTACGCCAGTCGAAGATCAACTAGCGGAACGAAACCGTTTCGTACACTTCGAAGCTACCCTCTCTCTGAGCGAAACGAGACAGTTTCGCTTGTGTCGTGCACCACAAGTTGCCGCTGGCCCTTCGCGCGGAAAGCATTGGAGGGTGAGTGACGACGTCGCGTATCTCCGTTTCCCGCACCTCCACAAGGACTTGCTCTGCTTCGCGGCGGAGGACGACCTCTGGGTCGCCCCTCTCGCCCCGGCGGGGCAGCGGCCAGGCCGGGCGTGGCGGCTGACCGTCGACCGGACGAGGGTCAGCCATCCGCGCTTCTCGCCCGACGGCAGCCGCATCGCCTACACGACCTGGCGCACGCTCGACCCAGAGATCCACATCGCCCCCGTGGACGGCGGCCCCGCCCGCAGGCTCACCTACTGGGGGTCGACCGACGCCCGGGTCTGCGGCTGGAGTCCCGATCCCGGGGACTCCTCCCAGATCCTCGCCGTGTCCTCGCACAACCAGCCGTTCTCGTACTTCTCGTGGGCCTACAGCGTCCCCACCGACGGCAGCCCCGGCGGAAAACTCCCCTGGGGGCCCGTCTCCGACATCGCGGTCGCCGACATCGACGGGGAGCGGCGCACCCTGCTGCTCACGGGGAAGCCGCCGCACGAACCGGCGGCGTGGAAGCGCTACCGCGGCGGGGCGACGGGCCGCCTGTGGCTGCACGGCAAGCGCCTGCTGCCGGACATCGGCGGCCATCTGGACGCACCGATGTTCGTCGGGCGGCGCATCGCCTTCCTCTCCGACCACGAGGGCGTCGGCAACCTGTACAGCTGCCTGATGGACGGCGGCGACCTGCGCCGGCACACGGACCACGACGCGTTCTACGCCCGGCACGCCTCCAGCGACGGCACACGGGTCGTCTACCAGTGCGCGGGCGATCTGTGGCTGGTCGAGGACCTGGAGTCGCCTGACGCGGAACCCCGGAAACTGGAGGTACGGCTCGGCGGGCCACGGACCGGACGGCGTACGTACCAGGTACCGGCGGCCAGCCACGTCGACGCGCTGTCGGTGGACGAGACGGGCCGGGCGAGCGCCGTCTCCGTGCGCGGCAGCCTCTACTGGCTCACCCACCGCGACGGCCCCGCGCGCACCATCGCCGACACCCCGGGGGTGCGCGTCCGGCTGCCCGAGATGCTCGGCAGCAGCGGGCAGGTGGCCTACGTCACCGACGCGGAGGGCGAGGACGCGATCGAGATCGCCCATCTCCCCCGCGCCAGCGGCGACCGCCCGCCGCGCCGGCTGGCAGCCGGGCAGCTGGGCAGGGTCCACGAGCTGATCTCCGACCCGGAGGGCGAACGGCTGGCCATCGCGTCGAACGACGGCCGGCTGCTGCTCCTGGACACCAGGGAGGAGGCGGAACCTCTGGACCTGGACGGCACGGAACCGGGGACGGCCCGCCCGGAGCCAGGGGCGGCCCCACCGGAGCCCGATCCGGCGTCGGCGTCGGCGTCGGAGGCGCCCGCGCCCCAGGTGACCGAGCTGATCCGCTCCGTCAACGGCCCGGTCCGCGATCTGGCGTTCTCGCCGGACGGGCACTGGCTGACCTGGTCGCACCCCGGCGTCGGACGCTCCCTGCGGCAGATCAAGCTGGCACGGATCTCCGGCCCCGACGCCCCGGTGATAGTGGATGTCACCAACGGCCGCTTCGAGGACGAGAACCCCGTCTTCACCGGCGACGGCCGTTACCTCGCCTTCCTCTCCTGGCGCGGCTTCGACCCGGTGTACGACGTCCACACCGGCGACCTCTCGTTCCCGCTGGGCTGCCGGCCGTATCTGGTCCCCCTCTCCTCGGCCACCCCCTCCCCGTTCGCGCTGCTCCCCGACGGGAGGCCCGCGGCGGGCGGCCTGGACCCCGTGGACATCCCCGAGGGGACGGTCGAGGGGCCGACGGTCACCGTGGAGTTCGAGGGCCTGGAGAACAGGGTGACGCCGTTCCCCGTCTCCGCGTCGAAGTACTCGGCGCTCCAGCCGGTCAGCGGCGGCGGTCTGGTCTGGCTCCGCTGGCCGATCTCCGGGGCGCTGGGCGAGACGTTCGCGAACCCGGCGGACATGTCGGGACGGCCGACCCTGGAGCACTTCAACATCGCCAAGGCCCGCAAGACCGAACTGGTCGGCCACCTGGACTGGTTCGCGGTCAGCGGTGACGCCACCCGGCTGGTCGTCATGGACGACGGGGAGCTGCGCGCCGTACCGTCCAACGAGCCCGGCGACAACGACTCCACGGTCTACATCGACCTGCGCCGCATCCTGCACGACGTCGACCCCGCTGCGGAATGGCGCCAGGCGTACGGGGAGGCCGGCCGCATCATCCGGTCCTACTTCTGGGAACCGGACATGTGCGGCATCGACTGGGACGCCGTGCTGGACCAGTACCGTCCGCTGGTCCGACGCGTCGCCTCTCCCGACGAGTTCGCCGATCTGCTGCGCGAGGTCCTGGGTGAGCTGGGCACCTCGCACGCGTACGTCTCGCCCGCCCGCCGCAACGAGGGCCCGCCGCACTACCAGCGGGCGATCGGGCTGCTGGGCGCCAACCTCGTCTGCCGGGACGGGGACTGGACGGTGCAGCGCATCCTGCCCGGCGACTCCTCCGACTCCAAGGCGCGTTCACCGCTCTCCGGTACGGGCATCCGGGAGGGCGCCGTCCTCACGCACGTCGACGGCCGGCCGGTCGACCCGGTGGCCGGGCCGTACCCGCTGCTGACGGCGGCGGGCGGCACCACGGTCGAGCTGACGTTCCGCCCCGCCGGAGGCGAGGGCGGCGGCCGGTCACGCCGCATCGCGATCGTCCCCCTGGTCGACGAACGGCCGCTGCGCTACCAGGACTGGGTGGCCAAACGGCGCGAGGTCGTACGGGAGTTGAGCCACGGCAAGTGCGGGTACCTGCACATCCCCGACATGGGCGGATCCGGCTGGGCGCAGTTCAACCGCGACCTGCGGCTCGAAGTGGCCCGCCCCGCCCTCATCGTCGACGTGCGCGGCAACGCGGGCGGCCACATCAGCGAGCTGGTCGTCGAGAAGCTCACCCGCACGATCCTCGGCTGGGACCTGACCCGCAACGCGCAGGCGGTCTCGTACGCGTCCAACGCGCCCAGGGGGCCGGTCGTGGCCCTCGCCGACGAGGCGACGTCCTCCGACGGTGACATGATCACCGCCGCCTTCAGGCTGCTGAAGCTGGGGCCGGTGGTAGGTCAGCGCACCTGGGGAGGGGTGGTCGGCATGACCGGTCGGCACCGGCTCGGCGACGGCACGGTGATCACGGTGCCGATGAACGCGGCCTGGTTCGACACCTACGGCTGGTCCGTCGAGAACCACGGCGTGGAGCCCGACCTGGAGGCCCTGCGTACACCGCTGGACTGGGCGGAGGGGCGTCACGCGGTGCTGGACGACGCGGTCAGGGTGGCGCTGGACCTGCTGGGCGCGCACCCGGCGGCCACGCCTCCCACGTACGACACGGCTCCGAACCTGCGCCGCCCCCCGCTGCCGCCGAGGTGACCGCGCGCCGGCCCGGCTGACCCGGCCCTCCGGGGCGGGGTCCGCACACGCGCCAGCGGCACACACGGAAGGGGCGTACCCGGCAACCGGGTACGCCCCAACAGACCGCGCGACTAGGCGCGTCGGCCGTCAGCGCTCGGAGCGCTCACGGGCCTGCTCACCGGCGTCGCGCGCCCGGTCCCGCGCCTCGGGCCGACGGCCCTGCGCCTGGTCCTGGGCACGGTCCGGGCGGCCGGCGGAGCGCTCGCGCGCCTCGGGCCGCTTGCCGCCGGCCTTCTGCTGCTTGGCCTGGTCGGCGAGCTCCTGCGCCTTGTCCTTGAACTGGTCTGCGATACCCATGCTGTTCACTCCTATGTGGGTGCGTGGGGTCGGCCCCGGTGGGGCCTCGCTCAGACTTACACACCCGGACATTCACCGCATTTCGATCATCCGCCCTGGACGCGCTCCCTCTGGTCGGCCCGCCCTCCGGCCCCCACGAGCCCCTTGCCGACGCCGTCGAGCCGGGGCCCGAACCGCTTCATCTCGCGCTGCCCCACGGTCCCTATGACCATCGGCAGATACCCCCGGATCGACTGCATCCCGCGCAGCCACCACTGGGCGTACACGTGCGCGGAGCGCCGTTCGATCCCTGCCACGATCCGGTCGACCGCCGGGCCCAGGGGATACGTACGGTTCGTCGGCCACGGCAGCCGCTGCCGCAACTCCCGCATGACGTCGTCCTCGTCGGCGCCGCGCACCATGTCGGTGTCGGTCCAGGACAGGTAGCCGACCCCCACCTTCACGCCCCGGTAGCCGACCTCCCCGCGCAGACAGTGGGCGAACGCCTCCACGCCGGACTTGGACGCGCAGTACGCGCTCATCATCGGCGCCGGGGTGATCGCGGCCAGCGACGCTATCTGGAGGAAGTAGCCGCGGCTCTCCATCAGCACCGGCAGGAACGCCCGCGCGGTCACCGCGCCGCCTATCAGGTTCACCTCGATGACCCGCCGCCACGCCTCCGGGTCCGAGTCCACGAGCGGACCACCGGTGGCGACACCGGCGTTGGCGACGACGATGTCGACCTTCCCGAAACGCGCCTTGACCTCTTCGGCGACCCGGCTCATCGCCACGTGGTCGGTGACGTCCGCGTGCCAGTGGTCGCTCTCGGAGTGCAGCCGCTCCGAGACCTTCTTCAGCTCGTCCGGCTCCAGGCCGACCAGCGCCAGCGTGGCGCCCCGCGCCGAGAGTTTGCGGGCCAGCAGTTCACCCACTCCCCGCGCCGCACCGGTGACGACGACGACCTGTCCTTCGAGACTCCGCCTGCCGCTCATGCGACCTCCTCCTCGCTCACGGCTTCCGCCGTGCTGCCCGCGCCTTCAAGAGTGACGTACGAGGCCACGAGTTCACGGAGCTTCGCCGTGACCACCTCGGGTGCCTCGACCGGCGTCATGTGGCCCATGCCCGCCAGTTCGGTGAGCCCGAGGCTCTGCGGCAGCGCCGCTGCGATGGCCCTCGCGTGCACGGGCGGCGTCAGCCGGTCCTCCGTACCCGCGATCACCGCGGTCGGCAGCCGCAGCTCCCGTACACGTGCCTCGAGGTCGAGCTCCCCGAGCACGTGCCCCCAGGCGACGCGTGCCCTGCGCGGACACGCATGGACGATCCTGGCACAGACGTCGACGCGATCCGGGGCCGAACCGCGCCCCATCGTCGCGTACTTGAGGATGACCTTGGAGACCGCCGTGACCGGTCCGAGCGGTGCGCGCGCCGCGAGGACCGCGGCCGTCATCCGGGTGCGCAGGGCGCCCGCCCGTATCGGCAGCACGAGCGACTCGGCGGTCAGCCGCGAACTGCCCGTGCTGCACAGCAGCACGGCCGCCCCGTGTTCCCGCACGGCCGCCCGGCCGGCAGCCGCCATCAGCGTCATCCCGCCCATGGAGTGCCCACCGAGGACCGCCTTCTGCCCCGGTTCGAGCGTGGCCTTCAGCACCGCTTCCAGGTCGTCGGCCAGCGCGCGCGTGCTGTAGCCGCCGGGCCCGGCCTCGGGCGAACGGCCGTGCCCTCGCTGGTCGTAGACGACGACGCGGTGGTCCACCGCCAGGTCACGCACCTGGGCGTCCCAGAAGCGGGTGTTGCAGGTCCAGCCGTGGGCCAGGACCACGGCCGGCGCCCCCTCGGGGCCATGCAGTTCGACGTGGACGCGCGAACCGTCCGCGGAGACGACGCTCAGTTCGCGTACGGGCACCGGCGGGATGTCCCGGAGCTGTGTCAGCCGGCTCATCGTGCGGCCTCCTCGGGCACGGCCCGCGTGGCGGAGTGGGTGGCGGGGGGACGGACGACCTCGTACTCGCCCAGGTCGACCGAGCGGGTGGCGCGGCGGAACTCGGCCGTCGTACCCGGCCAGACGGTGGTGTTGCGCCCGTTGGCGTCGAGGTACCAGCTGGTGCAGCCGCCGGTGTTCCAGACGGTGCGCCGCATCCTGTCCTGGACCCGGCGGTTCCACGCGCCGACGGCGGAGGGCCGCGCGTCGAGTGCGGCGCGCCCGCCCAGGACGTCCAGCTGGCGCAGGTAGTCGGCCATGTAGTTCAGCTGGGACTCGATCATGAGGATCATGGAGGAGTTCCCGAGCCCGGTGTTGGGGCCGATGATCGTCATCCAGTTGGGGAAGCCGGCGGCGGTCGCACCGCGCAACGCCTGCATCTCGTCCTTCCAGGACTCGGCGAGCGTGATGCCGTCGGCGCCGACGACCCGGTCGGCGATCGGCATGTCCGTCACGTGGAAGCCGGTGCCGAGGATGATCACGTCGGCCTCGGTCTCCGTACCGTCCGAGCCGACAAGGGTGGAGCCGCGCACCTCGGACAGGCCGGCCGCGACCACGTCCACATTGGGCTGGGCCAGCGCCGGGTAGTAGGCGTTGGAGAGCAGGATGCGCTTGCAGCCGATGCGGTACGAGGGAGTGAGCTTGGCCCGCAGCGCGGGGTCCTTGATCGCCCGCGCCATGTTCGCCTTGGCTATCGACTCGACGAGACCGAGCTGGTCGGGGTGCTTGGTGAAGGCACCGACCTGCAACTCCCGGATGCCCCAGAGGAGTCCGCGGCGCGCGGTGGCCGTGACGGGCAGCGTGCGGTGCAGCCACTTCTCGGCCCTGCTGATGGCGCGGTCCATACGCGGCATCACCCACGGCGGGGTCCGCTGGAAGAGGGTGAGCCGGCCGGCCTTCGGCTGGATCTCCGGGACGATCTGGATCGCGGAGGCGCCGGTGCCGATCATCGCGACGCGCTTGCCGCTCAGGTCGTAGTCGTGGTCCCACTGCGCGGAGTGGAAGACCTTGCCCGGGAAGCCGGCCAGCCCCGGGATGTCCGGCAGCTTCGGATCGGAGAGCGGACCGGTGGCGGACACGACCGCGTCGGCGGTGACCGTGGAGCCGTTCGCCGTCTCGATCACCCAGTGCAGCTCGTCGTTGTCCCAGCGCATGACGGTGACTTCGTGGTTCAGCCTGATGTGCGGCCGCAGCCCGAAGGTGTCGGCGACGTGCTCCAGATAGGCGCGGATGTGCTGCTGCCCGGAGAAGGTGCGCGGCCACTCGGGATTGGGCGCGAAGGAGAAGGAGTACAGGTGGGACGGTACGTCGCAGGCGCAGCCCGGGTAGCTGTTGTCCCGCCAGGTGCCTCCGACGGCTCCGGCCCGTTCGAGGACCAGGAAGTCGGTGATCCCTTCGCGGCGGAGCCGGACAGCGGCTCCGAGGCCGCCGAATCCGGATCCGATCACCGCCACTCGTACGTGCTCGTGCTGGGCCATGCTGCCGCCTCCCCGCGGTACGTCACGCGACTCTGCCAGCAATCACTGGCATTGTTGGGAGGGTAGAGCAGCTCCGTACTGATGGGTAGGGGGCGGGACAAGGAAAGTTACCGGCGGTACAACATAGGGTGCGGGTGTGGCTGAAGGACGCGAGCACCGCGAGTACCGCATGGAGGAGCTGGCCGAGGAGGCCGGCATCACCGTGCGCACCCTGCGCTTCTACCGGGAGCGCGGACTGATCCAGCCGCCCCGCCGCGAGGGCCGTATCGCCTGGTACGACGACCATCACCTGGCCCGGCTGCGCACGATCACCGGGCTGCTGGACCGCGGCCACACCCTCAACGGCATCGCCGACCTCGCCAGCACCTTCGAGAGCGGCCGGGACGTCGCCGAGGTGCTCGGCCTGGGTGAACCCACCGAGGAGACGCCGGTCCGGCTCACACCCGAGCAACTGGCCGACTACTTCCAGGACCAGGCGACGGCGGAGAACCTCGCCGCGGCCATGGAGCTCGGCTACCTCGGCACCGACGGCGAGGAGATCGTCCACATCAGCCGCCGCCTTCTGGAGGCCTCGTCCGAACTCGTCCGGGCCGGCGTTCCGCTCGACGCCGTACTCGCCGCGGGCCGCCAGGTCCGCGAGCACGCCGACGCCCTCGCCGACCTCTTCGTGCGCGTCCTGCGCACCCATACCGCCCGGACCGAGCCGGACCAGCTGCGCACGCTCGCCCAGGCGGTGGTGGACGCGGAGCTGTCCATGGCCCTGGACCGCCGGCTGCGCGAGGAGCCCTGACCCGCCGGACGCGAGGGCGCGGGCCTCCTAGCGCTCGTACGTGACCGTCACCGGCGCGTGATCGCTCCACCGCTCACCGTGCGTGGCGGCACGCTCCACCCATGCCTTGACCGCCCGGCCGGCGAGACCGGGGGTCGCCACCTGGTAGTCGATCCGCCAGCCCGCGTCGTTGTCGAAGGCCCGGCCCCGGTAGGACCACCAGGAGTACGGGCCCTCCTCGTCCGGGTGCAGCGCGCGGACCACGTCCACGTACTCCGCCTCGTCGAACACCCGGGTCAGCCACTCCCGCTCCTCGGGGAGGAAGCCGGAGCTCTTCCTGTTGGACTTCCAGTTCTTGAGGTCGGCCTCCCGGTGGGCGATGTTCCAGTCACCGCAGACGACGACCTCGCGCCCCTCGGCGGCGGCCCGCACCTTCAGCCCCTGGAGATAAGGAAGGAAGGCCGCCATGAAGCGCTCCTTCTCCTCCTGCCGCTCGGTGCCGACCTCACCCGAGGGCAGGTACAGGCTGGCGACCGTCACGCCCGGGAGATCCACCTCGACGTAGCGGCCGGCGGTGTCGAATTCCTCACAGCCCGGGACCTCGAACCCGCCGAACCCGATCTGTACGCGCTCCGGCGCGCGCCGGGTGAAGAGGGCGACTCCCGCACGCCCCTTGGCGGCGGCGGGGGCGTACACGACGTGCCAACCCTCGGGCTCACGCACCTCGTCGGGGAGTTGCTGCACTTCGGCGCGGACTTCCTGGAGGCAGATCACATCGGCCTCGGTCCGCCCCAGCCACTCGACGAAGCCCTTCTTCGCGGCGGCACGGAGCCCGTTCACATTGACGGAGGTAACGGTCAGCATCCCGGTACAGTACCTACATGCGGACGTGCATACTTGTACCATGAATCGCATGACTATCCAGCCTCGGCCCTTCGACCACCCCGACGCCGTCAAACTCAACGACCAGGTGCAGCTCGAATATGCCGAGCGCTACGGGGACGAGGGCGACATCACACCGCTCGACGCCACCATGTTCGACCCGCCTCGCGGACTGTACCTGCTCGCCTACGACGAACAGGACCGCCCGGTGGCCACGGGTGGCTGGCGCAGCCAGGAGCGGAACGACGAGGGCTATTCGGACGGCGACGCCGAGATCAAGCGGATGTTCGTCGTCCCGGAGGGCCGTGGCCGGGGCCTGGCGCGCCGCATCCTCGCCGCGCTGGAGGCCGACGCCCGCGCGGCGGGCCGCACCCGCATGGTCCTGGAGACCGGCGACCAGCAGCCTGAGGCGATCGCGCTGTACACGTCGAGCGGCTACGCGCCCTGCCCCAAGTTCGGCCACTACCGCACGTACGACAGCAGCATCTGCATGGCCAAGCCGCTGTGACGGCCTACGGCACGCGCGCCACGCCGACGTAGAACCCGCTCCGCTCATACACCGGTGCGGGCTCCTCCCGGTACCACTCGGGTGCCGTGACCAGCCCGGGCGGGACGAGCTCCAGCCCGTCGAAGAACGGCTCGACCTCCTCGCGGGTCCGCATCCGCAGCGCGATGGCGCCCTTGCTGTACGCGGACTCGGTCTCCTGCTTCAGCTCCGGGTGCTGATCCGCCGTCCCGTGCGACAGGACGAGATGACTCCCCGACGGCAGCGCCGCTATCAGCCTGCGGGTGATGCCGTACGGATCCTGGTCGTCCGGCAGGAAGTGCATCAGCGCGATGAGGGACAGCGCGACAGGCCTGGTGAAGTCCAGCAGCTCACCCGCGCGTTCGAGGATCGCCTCGGGCTGCCGCACATCCGCGTGGATGTAGTCGGTCGCACCCTCGGGGCTGCTCACCAGGAGGGCTTCCGCGTGGCGCAGGACGATGGGGTCGTTGTCGGCGTACACGATCCGGGCGTGCGGGGTGACGGCCTGGACGATCTGGTGGAGATTAGGCGCGGTGGGAATGCCCGTGCCGATGTCCAGGAACTGGTCGACGCCCCGGCCGGCCAGCCAGGCTGCGGCCCGGTGCATGAACGCCCTGTTCCGCGCCGCGTTGGCCCGTGCCTCGGCGGGCAGCTTCTCGCCCACTGCCTGGTCCACCGGGTAGTTGTCCTTGCCGCCGAGCAGCCAGTCGTAGACACGCGCGGGGTGCGGCCTGCCGGTGTCGATTCGGGAGCTGGGTGTTCCGGCTGTCACAGGGTGCCCTCCATACGAATTCGCGAACAGGCGGTCCCGCGCGCCTGACGTACGCCTGATCACTGTCGGCCACGGTCACCACGGCGGGTGCGGTTCAGTCGCCGGCGTCCACCCGGGTGGCCAGGAAGTCCAGCAGCGCGGCGTTGAAGAGCTCGGGCTGTTCGACGCCGGGCAGATGCCCCGCCTTCTCGATCACGCTCAGGGACGCCGTCGGCACCAGCCGGAGCATCGCCTCCGCGTCCGCGACGGGCGTGTAGGCGTCGTCCGCCCCGACGACGATCCACACCGGCACCCGGACGCCGGCCAACGTGTCCCGGTAGTCCGGGCGTTCGGCCCTTCCCCGCAGTGCGGCGGCGGCGCCGCGGGGGTCGGTGGCCCGCATCATGGCCAGGACGCGCGCGGCGACGTCCGGCATGGCCTCGACGTTGTAGGCCGCGAGCATCTTGTGGATCGCTCCCGTCGCGTAGCCGTCCATGCCCTCGGCGAGCAGTTCGTCCGCCACCCGGTTGCGGAACGCCTTGCCCTCGTCGGTCTCGGCCCGGGCGGAGGTGTCGGACAGGACGAGAGCGCGTACCCGCCCCGGGTGGCGGAGTTGCGTCTCCATCGCGATCTGACCGCCCATGGAGACGCCGCCGACCACCGCCCGCTCGATGCCCAGGTGATCCAGGAGCGCGGCCAGGTCGTCGGCGAAGTCGGCGAGGAAGACCTTGCCCGGGGTGACTTCGCTGCGGCCGTACCCGCGCAGGTCGGGGGTGACGACCCGGTACCCGGCTCCGGTCAGGGCATCGGCCTGGGGCGCCCACATCGTGCGGTCGAAGGGATGGCCGTGGATCAGGAGGACCGGCACCCCGGTCGAGGGCCCGAGGTCGTCGTACTCGATCGTGGCGCCACGCAGGGTCAAGGCAGTCATGCCGCGCACCCTAACCCGCGTGATCGGCGGGAACGCAGACGGTTTTCGGCTGATCATCGGGGCGGTCACGCCCCTTGCCTCCGCCCGCTCCGGAAAGCAGAGATCCCGCCCGATCGTGACGATCGGACGGGATCTCATGTGTGCGGTGGACCTGTGGGGATTTGAACCCCAGACCCCCTCGATGCGAACGAGGTGCGCTACCAGACTGCGCCACAGGCCCTTGCAACGAGTGAAACTCTAGCACCCTCATCGGGGTGCTCGGAAATCCGTATCCCGGCAGGTCACCGAGTCGGGTTCACCGGTGGTCTCACTCGTTGGCCGCGCGCGGCCGGTCCTCGTCGTCGTACTGGTCGAAGAGGGGCGTCCGGCCGCGGTCGCGGGTGCGCCTGGGCGGCGTCACGCGGCGGCGCGGGGCCGGGTCGGCGTCGGGCTCCGCGGAGTCCGTGGAACCGGTGCGGGTGGGCTCGGCCGGGCTGGAGCGGGCCGCGCTCCAGGTCTCCGGGTCGCCGACCTCCACCCCGCCCGTGGCGCGCGGGGCGACCGGGGCGGTGACGTACGTCGGGAGCGGGACCGGGACCGGCTCCCAGCTGTCGCCCTGGGCCGGGCCGCGTTCACGCTGCTGGTCCACCCACTCGGCGTGGTCCGTCTGCTCGACCAGGGCGCGGCGGCCGGCCTCCTGCGGGGAGACCGTGGGGGTGGGCGCGGTCGCTTCGGGCTCCTCGTCGGGATCGGCGGGAGCCGACGCCGCGGGCTGGTTCCTGCGCGGGCGGTTCTCGCGCAGCCGCTGCGCGGCGACCTCGGCACGGCGCCGGTCCATCGTGAAGACGAACCGGCGGCGCTCCTGGGACCGCAGATGCACGATGTACGTGCTCAGCAGCACCGCGGGAACGGCGGGAGCCCACAGGAAGCGGAGACCGCCGACGGCCGCGACGACCGCGCCGAGCGTGAACGCCATGAAGAGGACGGTGGTCGTACGGCGACGGCGCGCCAGGACCTGCGACCGCCGTCGCCGCTCCCGTTCGGACTCGGCGCCGGAAGGCCGCCGGGCGGGCGCCGGCCGGGCAGGCCGGTCGTGCGCCCGCTGCTGGTCCGGTCGTTCGAGCGCCGGGTCGCGCAACCGGGCTTCCGTATGTGCCGGAGGCGCGGAAAAGGCCCGGACGTCGACGGACTCCAGTCGGTCCGTGACGGCATCCGGGTCCACGTCGCCAGGCGCCTGCTCGGCATCCCGCTCCCGCAGCTCCTTGGCGTAACGGCGCTCCATGGCCGCCCGTCCGGACAGCAGCCGGATGGCGGTGCTGAAGCGTTCCGTCGGACGGGCTTCATTGAGCTCGTCCTGCCTGCGGAGCCACATCGGCACCAAGTAGGCGGCCCAGGCCCCGACGATGACTGCGTAGATGAGGCCGCTGCTGCTCACGCTCACACCGTAGAGGGGTTTGCACGGCAGCATCCGCCAATTGGCCCGGTGTGTCGCACGATCCAGCTGATATGACGGACTTTTTTTGCGATTGTTCGGGTCAACAGTCGACAGAAGTGGGATCGATTACCGTCGGAGAGCAATCAAATTCGAACACTTATTTTATTTCCCCGGGCGTGCGCGGCGTATCCGGTGTACCCGGCCGCACCCTGCGCCAACGCCGCAGGAGCCCGTCGGGCACCTCCTCGGCGGTGAGGGCGTAGATCAGGTGGTCACGCCAGGCGCCGTCGATGTGCAGATAGCGCGGACGCAGCCCTTCCGAGCGGAATCCGAGTTTTTCCACGACCCTCCGGCTGGGCGCGTTCTCGGGTCGAATACAGACCTCGATCCGGTGCAGCCCGACGGTACGGAAGCAGTGGTCGACGGCGAGCGCCACGGCGGTGGGCATGACTCCGCGTCCCGCAACGCTCCGGTCGACCCAGTAACCGACGTGGCCTGAGCACATAGAGCCCCAGGTGATGCCGGCCACCGTCAACTGCCCCACCAGACGCCCTTCGTACTCGATCGCGAAGGGCAGCATCCGGCCCGCGTTCGCCTCGGCACGCAGGTGACGGATCATCTGACGGTAGGTAGGACGCTGGGCCACGGGGCCGCCGGGAGCCGGCGGCGGGACGGTCGCCTCCCAGGGGCGCAGCCAGTCGCGGTTACGCCGGTTGACCTCGCGCCACACGCTCTGGTCCCGCAGCTTTATCGGCCGGAGGGTGACGGCGCCGTCGGTCAGGATCACCGGCCAGGTCCGGACGTTCAGCTCGGGCTCCCCGGTCGGGGGTGGTCGCCACCGCGCAGCTGGTCGACGGCGTGCACCAGAAGTCTGCTCAGGACGGCGAGACCGTCGCGTACGCCACCCGTCGAGCCGGGGAGGTTCACGATGAGGGTGCGGTCCGCGACACCCGCGAGGCCCCGGGAGAGCGCGGCGGTGGGGACCTTGTCCCGGCCCTCGGCGCGGATCGCCTCGGCGATGCCCGGGATCTCGTGGTCCAGGACACGACGGGTGGCCTCGGGCGTGCGGTCGGTGGGCGAGATGCCCGTACCTCCCGTGGTGACGATCACGTCGTAACCGGCCGCCGCGCCGGCCCGCAGAGCGGCCTCGACCGGGTCGCCGTCCGGGACGACCTGGGGGCCCTCGACGGTGAATCCCAGGCCGCTGAGCGCCTCGGCGATGACCGGGCCGCCCTTGTCGGCGTACACACCGGCCGACGCGCGGTTGGACGCGGTCACGACCAGGGCGCGGTAGGCCTCCGGCGTCGGGGTACTGCCGGGGGCGCTCATGCGTGCGTCCCCTCCTGCGCGGGGCGCCGGTAGTCGCCGGACTTGCCGCCGGACTTCGCCTCCACCCGTACGTCCGTGATGACCGCGCTCTTGTCGACCGCCTTCACCATGTCGATCACCGTGAGCGCGGCTACCGAAACGGCGGTCAGGGCCTCCATCTCGACCCCCGTACGGTCGGTCGTCTTCACCGTGGCCAGGATCTCCACGGCGTCGTCGGCGACACTCAGATCCACCTTCACGCCGGAGACGGCGAGGGGGTGGCAGAGCGGGATCAGGTCGGGGGTGCGCTTGGCACCCATGATCCCGGCGATCCGCGCGGTGGCGAGTGCGTCGCCCTTGGGGACGCCCTCGCCTCTGAGGAGTTCGACGACACGCGGGGACACGAGGACCCGGCCGCTCGCCCGGGCGACGCGCGCCGTGACGTCCTTCTCCGACACGTCGACCATGCGGGCCGCGCCCGCCTCGTCGATGTGCGTCAGCCTGTTCTGCGTACTCAACTCACTCCGCCTAGCGGTAGGGCGCCGGTTGCCCGCACCTCCCACGCGAGAGCGCGGTCCGTGGGGCCCGGGGGGCTTCCCCCGGTACGGCACAGCGCCAGATACCGTACCGCCACCGCGCGGCGGTCAGCGGAGGAGGATCACCTCGGTCCGCGTGCCGGACTCGACGGAGGTGACGTCCTCGGGCAGCACGATCAGCGCGTCGGCCTGGGCGAGCGCGGCGATCAGATGCGATCCCGCTCCCCCGACCGGGGTCACCGTCCCGGCATCGGCGTCGTACGTCCCGCGCAGGAACTGACGCTTGCCGGGCGGCGAGGAGAGCGTGTCGTCCGTCGTGAGCGTGGCCCGGACCCGTGGGCGGTGGACATCCGGCAGGCCCATCAGCGTCAGGATCGCCGGGCGGACGAACAGCTCGAAGGAGACGTACGAGGAGACCGGATTGCCGGGCAGCGCCATCAGCGGCGTGTGGTCGGGGCCGATCGAGCCGAAGCCCTGCGGCTTGCCCGGCTGCATGGCGAGCTTGCGGAAGTCGACACCCCCGCCGGCGCGGCCCCCGCCCGCGCCGCCCTCGTCATCGGCGGACCCGTCACCGGCGAAGTCGTCACCCACGGAGGACAGCGCCTCCTTGACCACGTCGTACGCCCCGACGCTCACCCCGCCGGTGGTGACGACGATGTCCGCACGGATCAGCTGGTCCTCGATCGTGGCCCGGAGCGTCTCCGCGTCGTCGGCGACGGCGGGAACGCGGTAGGCGATCGCGCCCGCGTCCCGGGCGGCGGCCGTCAGGGCGAAGCTGTTCGAGTCGTAGATCTGGCCGCCGGTCAGCTCCTCGCCCGGCTGCGCCAGCTCGCTCCCGGTCGAGAGCACCACGACGCGCGGGCGGGGCCGCACCTTGACCGTCGACCGGCCGATCGCGGCGAGCAGCCCGATCTGCGGCGGTCCGACGACGGAACCCGCCCGGAGCGCCAGGTCCCCCGGCCGCACGTCGCTGCCCTTGGCCCGGACGTGGGCGCGCGGCTTCACGGGACGGTGTACGCGGACCTCGCCGCTCGCCCCTTCCGGGGACTCGCTGTGCGCCCGCATCGCGGAGGCGGGACCGCCGCCCGTACCGCCGTCGGTCCACTCGACCGGGACGACCGCCTCGGCGCCCGCGGGCAGCGGGGCTCCGGTCATGATGCGAGCGGCCTCCCCGGGGCCGACGGACCGGCCCTCGGGCAGCCCTCCGGCACCCGCCGCGACGTCACCGATCACGGTGAGGACGGCGGGGAACTCCTCCGTGGCACCCTCGACATCGGAGACGCGCACGGCGTATCCGTCCATCGAGCTGTTGTCGAAGGGCGGCAGGGCGACCCCCACCACGACGTCCTCGACCAGGACGCAGCCCTGGGCGTCGGGCAGCTGCAGCTCGATGGGCTCCAGCGGCCTCACCGCGGCGAGGATGTCGTCCAGGTGCTCGTCCACCGACCAGATCGTGCCGCTCAAGCTGTTACAACTCCTCGGTGACGTAACCGCGCAGCCAGGACCGGAAGTCCGGGCCCAGGTCCTCACGTTCGCACGCGAGTCTGACAATGGCACGCAGATAGTCGCCTCGGTCACCGGTGTCATAGCGGCGGCCCTTGAAGACGACGCCGTGCACCGGCCCGCCGATCTTCTCGTCCTCGGCCAGCAGCTGGAGGGCGTCGGTGAGCTGGATCTCGCCACCGCGGCCGGGCTCGGTCCGGCGCAGTATGTCGAAGATCGCGGGGCCGAGGACGTAGCGGCCGATGACGGCGAGATTGCTGGGCGCGTCGGCGGGGTCGGGCTTCTCCACCAGCCCCGTGACCCGCACGACATCGCTGTCGGCCGTGCTCTCGGTCGCCGCGCAGCCGTAGAGGTGGATCTGCGCGGGGTCGACCTCCATCAGGGCGACGACGCTGCCGCCCTCGCGCTCCTGGACCTCGACCATCCGGGCGAGCAACGGGTCGCGCGGGTCGATGAGGTCGTCACCGAGGAGGACGGCGAACGGCTGGTCGCCGACGTGGGGCGCGGCGCACAGGACGGCGTGGCCCAGGCCGCGCGGGTCTCCCTGGCGTACGTAGTGCATGGTGGCCAGGTCGCTGGACTCCTGGACCTTGGAGAGCCGTTCGGCGTCTCCCTTGCGGGTCAGCGCGGACTCCAGCTCGTAGTTCCGGTCGAAGTGGTCCTCAAGGGGACGCTTGTTCCGGCCGGTGATCATCAGCACGTCGGAGAGACCGGCCGCGACCGCCTCTTCCACGACATACTGGATGGCGGGCTTGTCGACGACAGGCAGCATCTCTTTGGGAGTGGCCTTGGTGGCCGGCAGGAACCGGGTGCCGAGACCTGCAGCTGGGATGACAGCTTTGCTGATCCTGGGGCGCGACTGAGTCATGCGCAGAACTGTAACCGGTGCCTATGGGCGGAAGATGAGCGTCCGGTTAACTTCGTTCTCATTCATCCACATACACGAGCTTTGCGAGCACTCGTTGAACCACGACATGTCCCGAAAGTCGACGCTGCGGCGTGAACTGCTCGCCGCGCGACGGCTCCTCACTTCGCAGGACGTGAGGCAGGCGGCCACGGTTCTCGCCTCGGCCGCACTGGACCTCCCCGAGCTGGCAGACGCCCGGACCGTGGCGGCCTACGTGTCCGTCGGACGCGAGCCGGGGACCCACGCGCTCCTGGACGCTCTGCGCGCGCGGGGTGTACGCGTCCTGCTGCCGGTGCTGATGGAGGACAACGACCTGGACTGGGCCGTGTTCGAGGGTCCGGAGCATCTCCTGCCCGCGGGCCGCGGGCTCCTGGAGCCCGACGGCGCCCGTCTCGGGCCCCGGGCGGTCCTGGACGCGGACGCCGTCCTGCTGCCGGGACTGGCGGTGGACGGGCGCGGGATGCGGCTGGGGCGTGGCGGCGGCAGCTACGACCGGGTACTCGCACGGCTCTCGGACGCCGGGGCCCACCCCGCCCTGATCGTCCTGCTGTACGACGACGAGGTGGTCGCGCGGGTTCCGGAGGAACCGCACGACCACCCCGTGGACGCCGTGGTCACGCCGGGCGGAGCGCGGCGCTTCCCTTCTAGGGCTTCTTGAGCGTGAGGGTGTCGACGGTCGACTCCTTCACCGCTTCGTCACCGAAGGACCAGTCGAGCAGTTCACCCTCGACCCACTTGTCGGTCTGATCGGTGTAGTGGGCGCTGAACGCGTGCCCGGAGGCGCCGCTGAGGTTGATCCAGCGGGACTTGTCCCACTCCCCCACGTTGACGACCATCCGCATCGACGGCACCCAGATCACCTCGTAGCCGCCCGCCGCGTTCCAGCCGGTGGCATTGACGGCCGCCTCACCGCCGCCGAGGTCCCAGGGGCCTCGGTTCAGCGCCCGCTGGAGCAGAGCGGGGCCCTCGGTGCCGAGCGTCTGGTTGCGCAGGGTCAGCTGGTGCAGCCGGCCCCAGCTCCAGGTGGTGATGTCCTTGCCGAGCTCGGCGGTCAGCTCCCAGCGCGCGTCCTCCATGGCGCGGGCGAAGAGCTCGTCCCGGCTGTCGATGGCCTCCTCGCGGCCCTTGGCCGGGACCTTCCACCACTCGTTGTCCTGGTCGTCCAGGATGTTCTTGACCACCTCGTACCAGCGGTCGCCACCGTCGGGCTGCGCCGCCTCCGGGGCGCGCTGGCCGCATTCCCGTACGAGCTTGTCCTGCTCGTCCACCGGTCCGGTGCCGGTGGCCGGCTCCACGTAGATGCAGTCGCCCTTGGCCCGCATCTCCTTGGGGAGCTTGTTGCCGAAGGCCAGCTTCAGGATGTTGCGCCAGACGCCGTTGAAGTAGGCGGCGGCCGCCGAGTCGGACTCCTGGAGGTAGTCCCATCCCTCCAGGAGCTTCTGGGCCTCACGGACGCTCGGGTCGGAGACGGCGATCTTCTTCAGCTCCGGCACCAGCTCCGCCGCGATGGCGCTCTGGTTGTCCATCTGCATCGTCTGCATGTCGTCGGTGGAGATCTTCTCCCCGCCTTCGATCTTCGTGTTGATGAGGTCGTTGATCCGCTGGCTGCGGGCGCCGTAGCCCCAGTCCTTGGTCAGCATGTGCTCGTAGCTGTCGTCGACGACGGCCTGGTTGGCGGTGACGATGTAGCCGCGCTCCGGGTTGTACTCGTACGGCAGTTCGTCGAACGGGATGCGCTTCTTCTCCCAGCCGTACTTGGAGGTCCAGCCGGGGCTGGGCATCGTGCCGTCGCCTTCCAGACGGACCGGGATCGTGCCGGGCGCCTGGTAGCCGATGTTGCCCTCGGTGTCGGCGTAGATGAGGTTCTGCGACGGCACCTCGAAGAGGGAGGCGGCCTTGCGGAAGCTCGTGAAGTCCTTGGCACGGTTGAGCTCGAAGACCGCGTCCATGGTCCTGCCGGGCTCCAGCGCGGTCCACTTCAGGGCGACCGCGTATCCGTCGCCCCGGTCGGGCGCGGAGTTGGTGACGGGGGCCTTCTTGCCGACCTTCTCCAGCTCACCGCTGCGGTCGGAGACCAGCGGGCCGTTGTTGGTCTCACGGACCGTGATCTTCCGGCTCCTGCCGCCGGCGACCTTGATGGTCTCCTCGCGGGTGACGAAGGGCTCGGTCTTGCCGTCGTACTGGTAGCCGTCGCCGGAGACCTTCTCCAGGAAGAGGTCCGTCACGTCGGCGCCGAGGTTGGTGAAGCCCCAGGCGATGTCCTGGTTGTGACCGATGACCACACCCGGCATCCCCGAGAACGTGTACCCGGCGGTGTCGTACTGACAGGTCGCCGAGAGCTGCCGGCAGTGCAGCCCCATCTGGTACCAGAGCGAGGGGAGCTGCGGCGCGAGGTGCGGGTCGTTGGCCAGCAGCGCGTTGCCGGTCGTCGTGTGGTCACCGGAGACGACCCAGGAGTTCGATCCGATGCCGTTGCCGTTGGGACCGAGCAGCGCCGGGATCTCGTCCAGGGTGTCGGAGAGCGCGGAGAGCTGGGTGTTGAGGCCCTCGGTGGCGCCCTCGACGGTCCCCGAGCTGATGTCGTCCGACGGCTCCGCCTCCGGGTCGTACTTGCCGGTGGCCGGGGAGATCCCGCCCTGATCGACGATCGGCTTGTTCTTCTCGTACGGGTAGTCCGGGTAGAGGTCCCTGATCTGCTTCTCGCTGAGCCTGCTGGTCATCAGCGAGCGGTCGATCTCGTCCTGCATGTTGCCGCGCAGGTCCCAGGCCATCGCCTTCAGCCAGGCGACCGAGTCGACGGGGGTCCACTCGGTGGGCTTGTAGTCGTTGGTCAGGCCGAGCGCCGCGTACTCGACGGAGATGTCCTTGCCGTCCTTGCCGTCCAGATACGCGTTCACCCCCTCCGCGTACGCCTGGAGGTTCTTCTTGGTGTCCTCGTCCAGGACCTCGTCGTACTCCTTCTGCGCGACCTTGCGCCACCCGAGGGTGCGCAGGAAGGCGTCGGTCTCGACCTGGCCCGAGCCGAACATCTCGGAGAGCCGGCCGGACGTCATGTGACGGCGTACGTCCATCTCCCAGAAGCGGTCCTGGGCCTGGACGAAGCCCTGGGCGCGGAAGAGGTCGCCGTCGGTGTCGGCGTAGATCTGCGGGATTCCGTACTCGTCGCGTCTGACGTCGACGTCGCCGGTCAGACCTTCCAGGTCGATCGACCCGGTGGTCTGCGGGTACGAGGCCCGGACGGTGGATACGGACCAGAACGCGCCGTACCCGACACCCGCGACAAGCGCCAGCACCAGGACGAGCACGAACAGGCGGGCGCGTCGCCCCTTCTTCCTGCCGGTCTTCTTCGCATCGGAAGACCCGGAAGGGGCGGTTGTGTTGGCGGGCATCGCTGTCCTTCGAGGGGCAGGGTGGTCCTGGGAGTGCAGGAGCAACCATAGGCGCCCCGCCGAAGCCACTCGGACGCGGTATGGGGATGCATCCATTTGCGCACCGGTTCGCACGAACACTCGAAGGCGTCAAGAAAACGTTAAAGATTAGGTAAGGTAACGAAGTACCGGCCGCCGGAGAACGATCCGGAAGGCGTACGCAGGGAAGGAACGGACCCTGACTGTCCACGCGCTCAACGAACTTCTGCTCGTCTGCTCTCTCGTCCTGCTGGTCGCCGTGGCGGCCGTACGCATCTCGTCCCGCAGCGGGCTCCCCAGCCTGCTCCTGTACCTCGGCATCGGCATCGCCATCGGGCAGGACGGCATCTTCGACGTCAAGTTCGACAACGCCGAGCTGACCCAGGTGATCGGCTACGCCGCCCTGGTCGTCATCCTGGCCGAGGGCGGGCTGGGCACGAAGTGGAAAGAAGTCAAACCCGCGCTGCCGGCGGCGGCCGTCCTGTCGACCGTGGGCGTGGGCATCAGCGTGGGCGTCACCGCGAGCGCGGCGCACTACCTGGTCGGGCTGGAGTGGCGGCAGGCACTGATCATCGGCGCCGTCGTCTCGTCGACCGACGCCGCGGCCGTCTTCTCCGTGCTGCGCAAGGTTCCGCTCCCCTCACGGATCACCGGTGTCCTGGAGGCCGAATCCGGCTTCAACGACGCCCCCGTGGTCATCCTGGTGGTGGCGTTCTCCGCCGTCGGTCCCGTGGAGCACTGGTACGTGCTGGTGGGTGAGATAGCCCTGGAGCTGGCCATCGGCGCGGCGATCGGCCTCGCGGTGGGCTGGCTCGGCGCCTTCGGGCTGCGCCATGTGGCACTTCCCGCGTCCGGGCTCTACCCCATCGCCGTCATGGCCATCGCGGTCTCGGCGTACGCCACGGGCGCCATGGCCCACGGCAGTGGCTTCCTGGCCGTCTATCTGGCCGCGATGGTCCTGGGCAACTCCAAGCTTCCGCACTGGCCGGCCACCCGGGGCTTCGCCGACGGGCTCGGCTGGCTGGCCCAGATCGGCATGTTCGTCCTGCTCGGTCTGCTGGTCACCCCGCACGACCTGATCGACGACTTCTGGCCCGCCGTGGTCGTCGGCCTCGTACTGACCGCCGTGGCCCGGCCACTGTCGGTCTTCATCAGCCTGGCGCCCTTCCGGCTGCCGCACCGCGAGAAGGCGCTGATGTCCTGGGCGGGGCTGCGCGGCGCCGTGCCCATCATCCTGGCGACCATCCCGATGGTGTCCGGGATCGAGGGCAGTACCAGGGTCTTCAACATCGTCTTCGTGCTCGTGATCGTCTACACGCTGATCCAGGGACCGACACTGCCCTGGCTCGCGAGGGCCCTGAAGATCGGGGACGACCCCTCCGAGACCGCGGACCTCGGCATCGAGTCGGCGCCCCTGGAGCGCCTGCGCGGTCACCTGCTGTCCGTCGAGGTGCCCGGCAGGTCCAAGATGCACGGCGTGGAGGTCGCGGAACTGCGGCTGCCCGCAGGAGCCGCGGTCACCCTCGTCGTACGGGACGGCAAGAGCTTCGTCCCGGCGCCGTCGACCGTGCTGCGCCGCGGTGACGAACTGCTGGTCGTCGCCACGGACCCGGTCCGCGACGCGACGGAGGCCCGGCTGCGTGCGGTCGGCGAGGGCGGCAAGCTGGCCGGCTGGCTGGGGACCGGCGGCCCGGGCGTCAAGGCGCAGCCCGGCACGCCGGAGCCGCCCCACCTCGCACGGCTGGCCAAGAGGCTGGGCGTGGGCGGCGACCGGCCGGAGGACAGGGCGGGCGACAGACGGGCGCACCACTGAGTGGAGGGACGGCCCTGGGGGCGGTCCTGGGGAACGGGACCTGGGGAACGGGTCCTGGGGGGAGGGCCCCGCGGATGGGTCCTGCGGGCGGGCGTACGTCGGCGGTCGGCGGGGCCGGCGGCCCGGAGGCAAACGCAGGTCCGGGAGTGCAGGAACCTGTAACATGAAGGCCGGATCTCATGATCCGCTTGATTTCCACTTGATCGACCAGTTCTGATCGACCAACTCTGCCTGACGCAGAGCTGGCGCGACCGTATGGCGGTCGTGGCGCCTTCGCCTCTGGAGCGAGCGCCCGGCATCTACCGCAGCCCGCGCGAAGAGGACAGCTCTCGGCAGCCCCCGCACCCCCCGCACTCCGGTGCGCGGGTGCCCGGGGGGCACGGCCACCAGGCGGCAGAAAGGCAAGGACCGTGGCGACCACGGTCTCCGACCGCCCCGGTTACGGGCAGTTGCTGCGCACCCCGGGTGCGTGGACGTTCCTCCTCCCGGGCTTCGCCGCCCGGCAGCCCTTCGCGATGCTGACCATCGGCATCGTCCTGCTGGTTCAGCACACCACGGGTTCCTACGGCAGCGCCGGCGCCGTGGCGGCCGTCTCCGGGGTCTCGATGGCCCTGTTCGCGCCGCAGAGCGGTCGGCTCGCGGACCGGTTCGGGCAGCGTGCCGTCCTGCTGCCCGGCGTCCTGGTGCACGCCGCATCCGTCGGCGCTCTCGCCGCCCTCGCGCTGGCGCACGCCCCTCTGTGGGCGCTGTTCCTGGCCGCGGTGCCCACCGGGGCGTCCATCCCGCAGGTCGGACCGATGGTGCGGGCCCGCTGGGCCGCACTGCTCGGGGCCGCCCCCGGGCGGCCCGCTTCCCCTCTGATGGCCACGGCCGCCGCCTTCGAGTCCGTGACGGACGAATTCACGTTCGTCGTAGGGCCCGTGCTCGCGACGGCGCTCTGCACCGGCGTGCACCCGGCGGCGGGACTGATCGCCGAGGGAACGCTGACCCTGGTCGGCGGCCTCCTGTTCGCCGCACAGCGCTCCACCCAGCCCGCTCCCCGTGACACGTCCACGGCGGCCGAGCCGCACCGCTCGGCCCTGTCCGTGCCAGGGGTCCGGGTCCTGGCGATCGCCTTCCTGGGCATCGGCTCGGTCTTCGGCGGCATGCAGGTCTCCTTGACGGCGTTCGCCGAGGAGGTCGGCCACCCCGGCGTGAACGGGCTGCTGTACGGGGTCTTCGCGGCCGGCAACATGCTGGCCGGCATCGCCTGCGGGGCCATCGCCTGGAAGAGCGGCCCGCGCCGTCGGCTGATCGTCGGATACGTGGCCCTGACCCTGACCGCGTCCGGGCTCTGGGCCGTGCACTCCGTGCCGCTGCTGGCCGGCCTCGGCCTGCTGGTCGGGCTCTGCATCGCCCCCGCCCTGATCAGCGGCTACACGCTGGTCGAGGCGCTGATCCCGGCGTCCGCCAGGACCGAGGCCTTCACCTGGCTGACGGGCGCGGTGGCGCTCGGCCAGGCGGCGGCCGTCACGGTGGCGGGACAGCTCGCGGACGCCCACGGCGCGAGCACCGGTTTCCTGGTCCCGCTGGCCGGTACCGCACTGGCCCTGGCGACCCTGCTGACCCTGCGCTCGCGGCTGGCCCCGTGGTCCGAGGGGCGGACGGTGGCACGTGGGATCGGTCACCGCGAGCCGGTCACGGTGGACTGATCGCTCGGAATACGTCAGTATGGAGCGTCGTTAGCACTCATTGAGTGAGAGTGCCAGGAGGAGCAAGTGCCGACCTATCAGTACCAGTGCACCGAATGCGGCGAGGGCCTCGAAGCGGTGCAGAAGTTCACCGATGATGCCCTGACCGTGTGCCCGAACTGCGAGGGACGCCTGAAGAAGGTGTTCTCGGCCGTCGGCATCGTCTTCAAGGGATCCGGTTTCTACCGGAACGACAGCCGCGGCTCCTCGTCGAGCAGCACGCCGGCCACGTCGTCCCCCAAGGCGTCCGACGCCTCCACGTCGTCCGCGTCGAAGACGGAATCGAAGCCGGCCGCCTCGGCGTCGTCCACGGCGTCGTCGTCCTCGTCCTCGGCGTCGTCCACGTCGTCGAGCGGTACGTCGGCCGCCTGAGGCAGCCCGCGCCGCCCACACGCTTCACCGGGACCCCGCCGATCGGATCGGCGGGGTCCCGGTCGTGCGCGCCCGTTAGTGTGATCGCATGGTGAACGCAGAAACGGGCACAGCGGAAATCGGTGTCATCGGCGGATCGGGCTTCTACTCCTTCCTGGAGGACGTGACCGAGGTCGAGGTTGACACCCCGTACGGGGCACCGAGCGACTCCCTCTTCCTGGGTGAACTCGCGGGCCGCCGAGTGGCTTTCCTTCCCCGCCACGGCCGCGGCCACCACCTCCCGCCGCACCGCATCAACTACCGCGCCAATCTGTGGGCCCTGCGGTCCGTCGGTGCGCGCCAGGTGCTGGGCCCGTGCGCGGTGGGCGGCCTGCGTCCGGAGTACGGACCGGGCACGCTGCTCGTACCGGACCAGATGGTCGACCGCACCAAGGCCCGCACCCAGACGTTCTACGACGGTGTACCCCGCGCCGACGGCGCCGAGTCGAACGTCGTGCACCTCGGCTTCGCCGATCCGTACTGCCCCGAGGGCCGCAAGGCCGCCCTGGCCGCGGCACGCGGACGTGACTGGGAGCCGGTGGACGGCGGGACCCTGGTCGTCGTCGAGGGCCCGCGCTTCTCCACCCGCGCGGAGTCGCGCTGGCACGCGGCCATGGGCTGGTCGGTCGTCGGCATGACGGGGCACCCGGAGGCGGTCCTCGCCCGTGAACTGGAGCTCTGCTACACGACGCTGACGCTGGTGACGGACCTGGACGCGGGGGCCGAGGCCGGGGAGGGCGTCAACCACGCGGAGGTGCTGGAGGTCTTCGCGGAGAACGTGGACCGGCTGCGAACGGTGCTGTTCGACGCGGTGGCCGCGCTGCCCGCGAACGAGGACCGCGCGTGCGTGTGCCGGCACGCGCTGGACGGAATCGACACGGGGATCGCGCTGCCCTGACCGGGCTCGGTGTCCGCACCAACTGGGTCGGGTAACTCGTACGGGTGGCCAGTTTTTCCACACCGTGGGAGTTGTCCACAGGGCAGAGCGGGATGTGCGCGGAGGATGCATCGTGAGGGGAGTTCGGCGGGGATTCCCGCGGAACTCCCCTCTTTCACATCGACCCTCGCTTCGACGAACTTCCCTCGACCGACGTCCTTCGAGGTCCGTCGATGCCCCTCGATTGCTCCTCGATACCCCAGGTGACGTCCTTCGACGCCCTCGACGTCTCTCGATGCCCTTCGACGTCCCTCGACGTCCTTCGCGGACTACTTCACGGCAGGTGGTGCTGGCCATGTTCCCCTCGGTGTCCGATACACGTCCCGTCCCTCCCCCACCCTGCGGGGTGCCGCTCTTCGAGCCGCTCAGAGTCCGCGGCGGCGGAGGGCAGCGGCTCCGGCGGGCGCTGCGGGGACAGCGCCGCGCGCTGGCGGCGGGGTTCGCGTTGGCCTCGGCCGTGCTCGCCGCGTCGGGGCTGGGCGGTGACAGAGGGGCGGCGGCCGTCGCCGGGGGTGCGCCACCGGGGCCGGAGCCCAGAACCGTGCGGCTGGTGTCCGCTCCGGTGCGCATCGCCGACGCGGCCACGGTCGGGCTGCTGCGGCCCGGAGACCGCGTCGATGTGATCGCGGCGGTCGACGGGGACTCGGAAGCCCGAGTGGTGGCCCGCGACGTGCGCGTCGCGGAGGTGCCGCGGCAGACGCGCGCCCGCGGCACGTACGCCGCGCCGGACGGCGAGGCGATCGCCGGCGGCGGGGCACTGGTGGTCCTGTCCGTCGAGCGGAAGACCGCCACGGCTCTGGCCGGCGCGGGCGTCTCGGGACGGCTCGCGGTGGCGGTGTCCCATGCCGAGTAGCACAGCGGTCCCGGGAACTCACTCCCCGGAAGGACGGGATCGGACAGTGCACCCCTCTGTCGCCTTGTGTGGCGGGGCAGTTGGCTCCCCGTCCGGCATGAACCGGGGAAGGGGTCCAGGAGACGCTGGAGGTGAGCGTGCTGGAGGTGCTGAAGGAGATCCGGGACGAGCTGGTCGCCCGACGGCGCCCGTCCTGAACGGCCGGGCGGGAGACCGGCCGGGATCAGATGTGGTGGGGTGGCTTCTCGTCCAGGAAACGCGCCAGATCGGCCGCGCTGCCACCGGCCGGAGCCCGCTCACCCCACCCCTGGTCCGTGTCGTCCGCGGACTGCCGGTCCAGCGGATCGTCGAAGATCAGAGCCGGCGGCTCGGGCCTCGACTCCTGCGGCTGCCGCTCCTGCGGCTGCGGCGGCTTCGACTCTCGCGGTCCGGGGGCGGGGGCGGTACTCATACCTCCAGGGTACGGCCGCGTTCACCGGTCCTTCGGATCGATCAGCCACAGCCCCAGCACGACGAGGAACGACAGGCACAGGAAACCGGCACCCCACCAGGCCGTGCCGGTGTCGCCCTCCATCCACACATTGACGACCTCGGTGAGCGCCCAGAGCTGACCGACGACCACGCTCAGGGCCAGCACCAGCCGGGCCGTCAGCTTCGCGGAGCGCTCGGGCTCCTGTTCCGAGCCCGCCCCGGGCCCCGGACCTGTATGCCGTACTCGCGGGTCGGCGTAGCCACTGGTGGGCCGGATCTGCGGATAGCGCTCGTGGACAGGGCGGTTCAGCTCGGCACGGGCGCTGCCCGGGTGATAGTCGGGATACGCCGTTCCGGCGGGGTTGGGAGGCCGTGGCGGCTCGATCGGGTCCAGGGGCTCGGTCATGACGGCCTCCCGGGGGCCGGGGCGTCGCCGGATCCGCGTGGCTCACCCGCCGCCGAGGGCACGGGGACAGCCGAACGAGCCGGGGCCGACGGCCCCTCCGCACCGCCGCCGGTGCCGGGGCAGCCGATCCGGGCGGCGAGATCCGGGCGGTCCTCGCCGAGCTGGCGGCACAGCCCCGCCTCGACGCTCTCCCCGGAGCGGGTGGTGCCGACGGCCCACACGCTGCCGTCGTCCAGCTCGGTCAGTACCACCTTGGGCAGTCCGCGAGGCGGTGGCCCGGCGGTGACCTCGCCGGTGCGGGCGTCGAAGACCCCTTCGTGGCACGGGCAGTAGAGCTCGCCCTCCGTGCCGCGGTCCTTGCGCCACAGCACCGCGCAGGCCAGGTGGGTGCAGACGGCGGAGTAACCGACGAGTGTGCCGTCGTCCATCCGCACGGCGACCGCCCGGTCCTCGTCCCCGGGATAGCGGAAGGCGAGGGATTCACCTGGCAGGAGTTGCGTGGCGATCTGCTTCGGGGCGGGCGCCTTCCCGTCCTCCGTCTCACCGTGGCGGTGCAGGATCCCGCCTGCCACGGCCAGGCCGCCCACGGCGAGGCCACCGGAGACGGTGGCGACGATCCGGAGGTAGTCCCTGCGGGTGGTGAGCGAGTCGGCGGCGATCCTGTCGTGCAACGCCTCGCGGGGGTCGCCGCCCGAGTCGTGGTCGTGGCCCGGCTGCGGCTGTTCGGTGACGCTCATCGGCGGACGTCCTTCCCGTTGATCTCGACGACGGGAAGTCCGCCGGGAACCGGCCACTGGACCCGCTCCGCCGGCACGACCATGGCGACGCCGGTGCGGACCTCGCTCTCGCCGAAGACGAAGGTGTCGGCGACCTGCACTCCGGGGCGCTCCGCCTGGAGTTCCTCGACGGTGCCGTAGAAGAGGGCGCCGGTCGGGCAGACGGTGGCGCACATCGGGGCGAGTCCGTAGGCGGTGCGGTCGTAGCAGAGGTTGCACTTCATCTGCAGCTTGGCCTGGAGGTCGATCTTCGGGACGCCGAAGGGACAGGCGTTGACGCAGTTGGCGCAGCCGATGCACCGGGTGGTGTCGGCCTGCTGCACGACGCCGTCGGCGGTGACCAGGATCGCGTCGGCCGGGCAGACCTCGGCGCAGGGGGCCACCGGGTCCTCGCAGTGCATGCAGACGGTGGGGAGGGAGGCGACGGAGGAACCCTCGTCCGTGTAGTCGAGGTGGATCATCGACTTGCCGCGGTGCGAGTCGCATTCCCGGCAGGCGGAGACACAGGCCTGGCAGCCGATGCAGCGCCCCGGGTCGATGAAGATCGTTCGGCCCATCATGCGGGCATCAGCCCCTCTCCGATGTACCACGGCCCTGCGGGGCCGTGGGCGGCAGCGGGTCGGTACGGGAGACCTGGGTCTCGGGGTAGGCGACATGGCCCGGCGCGACCGGGGGCGCGGGGACCACGTCGATCTCGGCCGCGTGCTCGATGCGGCACGCGCAGACCTTGTACTCGGGGATCTTGGAGCGGGGGTCGAGGGCGTCGATGGTCAGCGCGTTGGCCGCGGTGGGGACGGGCCAGTGGTAGGGAATGAACACGGTGTCCGGCCGGATCGCCTTCGTGACCAGGGCGGGGAAGACCTCGCTGCCGCGCCGGGTCACGACCCGGACGGGTTCGCCGTTGCGGAATCCGTGGGAGGGATGGACCTCCGCCCAGGGCCGGGGGGTCTGCTCGACGAGGGCGCCCAGCCTGCGGGTCTGGTTGCCGGAGAGGAAGTGCGCGACGGTGCGTCCGGTGGTCAGGGTCATCGGGTGTTCGTCGTCGTACGGGTCGGCCGGCGGATGCCACTCGACGACCTGCATGTGGATCTTGCCGTCGGCGTGGTAGGTCTTCCCGTCCTCGAACAGCCGGGGGGTTCCCGGGTGGTCGGTGGAGGGGCAGGGCCAGGAGATCCCGCCGGTCTCCTCGAGCCGTTCGTAGGTGATGCCGGAGTAGTCGATGATCGTGCCCGCGGAGGCCCTGCGCAGTTCGTCGAAGACGTCACGGGAGCCGCCGAAGGCGAATTTGTCCCCCGCGCCGAGACGCCGGGCGATCTCGCACATCACCCAGGTGTCGGTCCGCACACCCGCCGGCGGCTCCTGGGCCTTGTTGTGCTTGACGACTCTCGCCTCGGCATTCGCCATCACTCCCTCGTCCTCGGCCCAGATGGTGACGGGGAAGACCACGTGCGCGTTGGCGGCGGTCTCGGAGAGGAAGAAGTCGAACTGGGCGTGGAACTCGGTCTTGTCGTACCCGTCCTTGACCACCGCGTAGTTGGGCAGGGACACGAAGGGGTTGTTGCAGATGCCGATCAGGCCGCGGATCTCCTGGCGCTGCATCTGCCAGACCATCTCCATCATCGACGTCCCCGCGGCCGGGAGTTCGGACTCCTCGATGCCCCAGATCTCGCAGATCTGCCGGCGGTGCTCCTCGTTGAGGATCGAGCGTCCACCGGGGAGGAGGTCCGCCTTCTGGCCGTGTTCGCGGCCCCCCTGACCGTTCCCCTGGCCGGTGAGGGTGCCGTAGCCGGCCCCGGGCCTGCCGATGTGGCCGGTGGCGGTGCAGAGGTTGATCACGCTGAGGCAGTTCTCCACACCCTGCGTGTGGTGTTCGATGCCCCGGGCGTGGAAGGCCATGGCCTTGGGAGCGCGGGCGAACGCGCGGGCGACCTGGACGACCTGTTCCGCGGGGATCCCGCAGATCTCGGCGGCGCGGGACGGGGGGTACAGCGCGGCGTTGGCCTTGACCTCCTCCCAGCCGACGGCATGGGCCGCGAGGTAGTTCTCGTCGGTGAGGCCCTCCTCGATCACCACGTGCAGCACGGCGTTGAAGAAGGCGGAGTCGGTGCCCGACTTCAGCGCGACATGGATGTCGGCCGTGCGGGCGACCGCGGTCTCGCGCGGGTCGACCACGATCAGGGTGGCGCCACGGTCCCGCGCTCCCCAGACGTACTGGGTCAGCACGGGGAAGCACTCGCCGACGTTGGCCCCGGCGAGCAGCAGGCAGTCGGTGAGCAGGATGTCGGAGAACGGGTTGCCGGCCCGGTCGATGTTGAAGGCGAGCTTGTTGGCGCCCGCCGCGCTGACCATGCAGAGCCGGCCGTTGTAGTCGACGTGCCTGGTCCTGAGGGCGACCCGGGCGAACTTGCCGACCAGATACGTCTTCTCGGAGAAGAGACTCGCCCCGCCCAGCACACCGAAGGCGTCCCTCCCGTGGGCCTCCTGGATGCGCTTGATCTCGGAGACGGTGAAGTCGAGGGCCTCGTCCCAGGAGACCTCCCGCAGTTCCTCGTCGCGGGAGCGGCGCATGAGGGGGGCGGTGAGGCGGTCGGGGTGGTTGACCTGCTGGTAGGCGTTGACGCCCTTGGGGCAGAGCCGCATGCGGTTGATGTCGTGGTTGCGGGGCTCCACGCCGAAGACCTTGCCCCCTCGGTCCACGCGGAGGTACATCCCGCACTGCACCCCGCAGAAGCAGCAGTGCGTGGGGACGAGCGTCTCGCCGTTCTGGTCGGCGTGCCACTTGTCGGCCGGAATGCCGCCCGCGTCCCGGAAGCCCTGGGAGCCGGGCGGGGCGAGGGAGGGGTCGAGGGGGAGGACGGTACGGCCGTCGGCTGCGCGTGGATCCGCGGTCACTTGTAGCCCTTCTTCACCTGGGAGAGATAAGCGTTGCCGCGCAGCACCCGCTTGCAGCGCGGGCAGTACTCGGCCCACTCGTCGAAGCCGAGTTCGAGGTCGCGCATCGTGCCGCGGAGGTTCTCGACGTACGCCCCGGTGTCGATGGGCTCCTCGCAGCGGCGGCAGGCGAAGACCTCGTCGCCCTGGCGCGACGTGTACTTGAAGAGCTGCATGCCGACCGCTGCCGGGCGCTGGACGATGTGGAAGAACTTCCCGAACGGGATGTAGATGAGGGTGAAGACGACCGACACCATGTGGAGGATCGCCAGGAACTCGTAGCCGCCCCCGTGCAGGAAGATCGACGAGAAGGTGAGCAGCAGGCCGGTCACCGAGATGATGATCAGGGCGAGCAGCGGGACGAGGTCGTAGGCGAACCGCTGGCCTGTCATGGCGCCGCGGTCCTTCATCCGGCGCCACAGGAAGTAGGCGGCGCCCGGGATGACCAGCACGGCGGCGAGGTCCAGGCCGTGGAACATGACCCAGCCGATGAAGTTCAGCGAGTCGAATCCGAGGATCTTGAAACCCCAGATGCGCATCTCGTAACCGGGGCCCGAGCCGCTGCCGGAGGTGAAGGTGAACCAGCCCCAGGTCAGCGGGAAGGTGATCAGCGAGGCGAGGACGCAACCCCAGAAGATCAGCTGATGTGCGGCCCAGCGGGCATGCGACCGGGCGCCCAGGAACTTCTGGAAGCCGAGGTACGTGGCGATCATCTTCGGCAGTGCGGTGGGGGCCTTGCGGAAGTTCTCCGCCGAGAACAGGCTGCGCCAGCCGTTCTTGAACAGTCGCCGGGCGCCGGGGGCCGAGACCCAGACCGTGTAGCGGTAGGCGACGCCGAAGGCGAGGAAGACCGTGGCCACGGCGTACGGGAGGAGTGCCGAGTCGAAGTCGTGCAGGAGGCGGCTGCCGAACACGATCGCGATGATCAGCAGGGCGGAGACGACGGCACCGGCCAGAGTCGCGCGGCCGGAGACGGAGCGGGGGAGGGCCTCGGCCGCCCGCGTGGCGAGCGAGGGGCCCTGGGCGGGTCGGTGGCCCTCCGGGCTGCCGGAGGAAGAGGTGCGGGCACCGGAAGCGGACTGCTCGGCTGCGGCGGGCGGTTCTGGTGGCTCGGTCACCCGGCCACCGTAGGTCCGGAAACGGCGTTCGGTCCCGTTCTGTGCCCCTATGGGGTGAGCGCGTCGCCCAGGTGGCCCGCGCCGGGAGCGTCGTACGTCCGGGCCCCGATCCGGGGCAGGCGCCTGTACGTTCGCCAGTACACAGCCCCGAGCCGCCCACCCCGCCGCCCGCCCGGCCGCGTACTGCCGCACGCCACGAGGAGCCCGTGATGCCTGAGGACGCCGAGAACCTGCCTGTAGCCGGTCCGCTGGACGCACTGACGGATGTGGCCGGAATCCGCGTCGGGCACGCCCGGGTGCCGGGCGCCGGGGCGCTGAGCGGGACCACGGTCGTCCTCGCCCCCGAGGGCGGCGCGGTGGCGGCCGTCGACGTACGCGGGGGCGGCCCCGGCACCCGGGAGACGGACGCGCTCGATCCGCGCAATCTGGTGCAGCGCGTCGACGCGGTCGTCCTGACCGGCGGCAGCGCGTTCGGGCTTGACGCCGCGTCCGGTGTGATGGCCTGGCTGGAGGAGCAGGGGCGTGGCGTGCCGGTCGGCCCCTCCCAGGTGGTGCCGGTGGTACCGGCGGCATGCCTCTTCGATCTGGGCCGGGGCCAGGACCCGCGGGCGCGCCCCGACGCGTCGACCGGCCGGGCCGCCGTGGAGGCGGCAGCCGCCTCCGAACCCGGCTCCCCGGTGGCCGAAGGCACGGTCGGCGCCGGCACGGGGGCCGTCGCCGGCGAGCTCAAGGGCGGTGTCGGCACGGCGAGCCTGCGGCTGCCCTGCGGGACCACGGTCGCCGCGCTGGCCGTGGTGAACGCGGCGGGGTCCGTCGTCGACCCGCGGACCGGCGTGCTGTACGGGGAGTACGGCGCAGGGGAGCCGCCCGCGCATCCTGCCCGTGAGGTGCACGAGGCCGCTCGCCGGCGGCTGAAGGAGATCCGGGAGGCGCGGGGGGAGCGCACGGCGGAGCACGGCGCCTTCAACACCACCATCGCCGTCGTCGCCACCGACGCGGCACTCGACCGCGCCCAGGCACAGAAGCTCGCCGGCACGGCGCACGACGGGCTGGCACGCGCCGTGCGGCCGGTCCACCTGCTCACCGACGGGGACACCGTCTTCACCCTCGCCACCGGCGACGTCCCCCTGCCCGCGGAACCCGTCGCCGCGCTCAACGACATCCTGGCGGCGGGTGCCGACACCCTGGCCCGGGCCGTGGTGAAGGCGGCCAGGGCGGCCCGGGGCGTGGACGGGCCGGCCGGCACGTTCCCCTCGTACGGGGAGCTCTACGGCGAGGCCGCCGGCCGCTCCGGCGACCTGCAGGCCGGAGGTCCGGCAAGCACGTACGGCGGCGGGCTTCACGCCGCACCCTGACGGGGGTGGGAACTTTCTGCACGAGCCGTACGTTTTTTGCGAACCCCGGTCACGATGTCAGACCCAGGGACTACGTTATGCACGCATCGGGTAACACGCGGCAACGGCCTGGAGACAGCACCTTGAGCGATCCGTACGAGACAACCGAGCAGCACCTCGAGCGACTCCTGCGATGCGCCCTCAACTCCTTCGATCTGTCCGACACCACGGTCGACCGGCTCGGGACGGCTCTGGCGCACAGCAGCGCCCTGCATTCGTCCCATCACAGCGCCGTCCTGCACCGCGAGACCTACCGGCACACCTACCTGCTCACCGACGGCACCGCGCTCACCCTCTGGGAGCTGGTGCACGGCGGCGCGAGGGACACCGGTGAGCCCCTGCGGCACGAGCTGTACGACGACGAGGGCGACGCGCAGATCGCCGCGGCGCGCCTCGCCGGCAGCTTCTGGGACACCCCCGCCTTCGGTGACGACACCCTGCGAGAGGACCTGGAGGCCCTCACGCTCCTGATGAGCGTGCCTCCGGTGCCGCTCCCCCGGATGTACGCCCCGGACAACTCCGCCGACCACGCCCGCCGCGTCCTGCGCCGCGCGGAGAACGCGGACCGGCCGGGCTCCGCGACGGCCCGGCTGCTCCGGGCCGCCTTCGCCCACCACATCACCCAGATCTTCGGCCGCCAGTGCCGAGTCGACGGCCAGGACGCCGGTTTCACGCTCTACGAGCACGCCTTCCTGCTCCTGGACGGCAGCGAGACCAGCCTGTGGGAGGTCGAGCACACGGCCACGCCCGACGGCCGCCACATGTGCGAGGTGTACGACGACGAGCACGCCGCACGCCGGGCCATGGAGAACCGCACCCGGATCTGCTGAGCCTCCAGGTCCGCCGGGCCTCGGCCTCCGACGTCCGCTGAGCCTCCAGGACCCCGGGCCTCGGCCTCGACATCTGCCGCGCCTCGAGATCTTTCCCCTTCAGGTCAGAACATGACCTGAAGGGGAGGCATTCTGAGCCCATGACGGATACCCCGGCACGGCTGCTGACCCTGCTGTCGCTGCTCCAGACTCCGAGGGAGTGGCCGGGCCGCGAGCTCGCCGAGCGCCTGGAGGTGAGTCCGCGCACCATCCGCCGGGACATCGACCGGCTCCGCGACCTCGGCTACCCCGTCGAGGCGTCGCGCGGTTCGATCGGCGGCTACCGCCTGGTCGCAGGCGCCGCCATGCCGCCGCTCCTGCTGGACGACGACGAAGCGGTGGCCATCGCGGTGGGGCTGCGGGCCGGGGCGGGGCACGCCATCGAAGGCGTGGACGAGGCGTCCGTACGGGCGCTGGCGAAGCTGGAACAGGTCCTCCCGTCACGTCTGCGGCATCGGGTCTCCTCGCTGCAGAACGCCACGGTGCCCTTCACGCGGGGCGACGGTGCGTCCATCGACCCCCGGACGCTCACCGTGATCGCCTCGACGGTCACCGGGCGGGAGCGGCTCCGCTTCGCCTACCGCGCGGGGGACGGGACGCCTTCGAAACGGCAGGCCGAGCCGTACCGGCTGGTGAGCACGGGCAGCCGCTGGTACCTCGTGGCCTACGACCTGGACCGCGAGGACTGGCGGACCTTCCGCGTGGACCGGGTGAGCGAGCCGTTCGCCACGGGCGCCCGCTTCACCCCGCGCGAGTTGCCCGCCGGGGACGGGGACGCGGCGGAGTTCTTGGCCGTGGCGATGTCCCGGACGCAGCCGGAGCTGCACCTCGACGTGACGTTCCACGGGGCGGCGGAGTCCGTGCGGGCCAGACTGCCCGCAGGACTCGGCACGGTGGAACCGAGCGGGGAGCACAGGTGCCGCCTGCGCACGACCTCGACGGACTCGCTGGAGTGGGTGGCTCTGCGGCTCGCGATGGCGGACTGCGAATTCGAGGCCCACGGCCCACCGGCGCTGGTGGAGCACCTCCGCGGTCTGGGCGCCCGCCTCACCCGCGCCGCCGCGCCGTCGGGACCTGAACCGACGCTCTCGGCCTGACCCGCCTCCCGGGGCCCGACATGGATGAGCCCCGGCGCCGGGGGGGTGGGCGCCGGGACTCAGCTCATGGGACCGGTAGGGAGACCGGTCGTCGGGCCGGTGCGAACCGGCTTGATGGGGAGATTACGGGTTATCGGCTCACGCCGCAGCGTCAAAGCCCGTGTCGTGAGCCATTCGCTTCAATTCGAGCAATGCGTGCTTCTCGATCTGGCGGATCCGCTCCCGTGTCAGACCGTGCTGCTTGCCCACCTCGGTGAGGGTCCGCTCACGGCCGTCCTCGATTCCGTACCGCATCTTGATGATGGAGGCGGTGCGGTTGTCGAGCTTGCCGATGAGGTCCTCGAGCTCCTCACTGCGGAGCAGGGTCATCACGGACTGCTCGGGTGACACGGCGGAGGTGTCCTCCAGCAGGTCACCGAACTGCGTGTCGCCGTCGTCGTCCACCGACATGTTCAGGCTGACCGGATCACGGGCCCAGTCCAGGACGTTGCCCACGCGCTCGGCGTTGGAGTCGAGCTCGGCCGCGATCTCCGCGTGCTCGGGGTCGCGCCCGTGCTCGCGGTTGAACTCGCGCTGCACCCGCCGGATCCGGCCGAGTTCCTCGACGAGGTGCACGGGGAGGCGGATGGTGCGGGACTGATCAGCGATGGAGCGGGTGATGGCCTGCCGGATCCACCACGTGGCGTAGGTGGAGAACTTGAAGCCCTTGGCGTAGTCGAACTTCTCGACCGCGCGCACCAGGCCCGCGTTCCCCTCCTGGATCAGGTCGAGCAGCGGCAGGCCCGCCCTCGGGTAGCGCCGGGCCACGGCGACGACGAGCCGGAGGTTGGAGCGGATGAATATGTCCTTGGCGCGCTCGCTCTCGGCGACCAGCGCCTCCAGCTCCTCACGCTTCGCTCCGCCGGCTTCGCTCTCCACCACGCCGTCGAGGATCTGCTGGGCATAGACACCGGCCTCGATCGTCTGCGAGAGCTCGACCTCCTTGGCGGCGTCGAGCAACGGCGTGCGGGCGATCTCGTCGAGGTACATGCCGACCAGGTCGCGATCGGCGATCTCCCCGCCAGAGGCGCGAACACTGCTTGCCCGGTCGGTCCCGCCGGTGCTGGCGGACGAACGACGGGCGACGGCACGGGTTGCCATGCGTGCTCCCTTGCTGAGTAGGTCGCGACACCCTCTCGGGTGCCCTGCATCCGATGGAAACAACGACTGGAATCCGGACAGAATTCCCACGGCGCCCATTCACTTTCGAGATCATGCAGTACCCTGTCGCCCCCCAACGGAGGACAGATGTCGCAGATACGCACAGAAGTGCAGGTCAGGCCGGGCGCTGAAGCCGATCTGCAGCCCCTTACGGACATCTACAACCATTACGTCCGTGAGACCGCGCTCACATTCGACACGGCCACCTTCACTCCGGAGGAGCGCCTGCCATGGCTGCGCTCCCACCCTGAGGACGGCCCTCACAGGCTCCTGGTTGCTCTGGACCCGAATACCCGGGACCGCGCGCCGCATGTCCTCGGCTATGCCACCAGCAGCCCGTACCGCCCCAAGGCCGCGTACGGCACCTCGGTCGAGGTGAGCGTGTACCTCACCCCTGGGGCCACGGGCCGCGGCATCGGGACCCTCCTCTACGAGGCGCTGTTCGAGGCCCTCGCGGAGGAGGACATCCACCGCGCCTACGCCGCGATCGCGCAGCCGAACGAACCCTCGGTCCGGCTGCACGACGCGTTCGGCTTCCGGCACGTCGGCACGTACACCGAGGTGGGCCGGAAGTTCGGCCGTTACTGGGACGTCTCCTGGTACGAGAAGGCGCTGCTCAGCCGAACTGCACCGACCTCTTCGCCAGACCCATCCAGAAACCGTCGATGACACTGCGGCCCTGACCGAGCTCGTCCCCGGCGGCCCCGAGTGTGACGAACAGCGGCGCGAAGTGCTCCGTACGGGGATGGGCCAGCCGGCCCGCCGGTGACTTGTGCTCGAAGTCCAGCAGGGCGTCGATGTCCTGCGCCTGGAGCGCACGATGCCCCCAGTCGTCGAACTCCGCCGACCAGCCGGGAGTGCCTCCGCCGTGCCGCAGGGCGGCCAGGTTGTGCGTGAAGAACCCGCTGCCGACGATCAGCACACCCTCGTCACGCAGCGGGGCCAGCTTGCGGCCGATGTCCATCAGCCTGCGGGGGTCGAGCGTCGGCAAGGAGATCTGGAGGACGGGGATGCCGGCGTCCGGGAACATCTCGACGAGCGGCACATACGCCCCGTGGTCGAGCCCACGGTCGGGGATGTCCTGGACCGGGGTCCCCGCGCCGCGCAGCAGCTTGCGGACGTCCTCGGCGAGCCGCGGGGCACCCGGGGCGGCGTACCGCACCTGGTAGTAGTGCTCGGGGAATCCCCAGAAGTCGTAGACCAGCGGCACGGTCTCGGTGGCGCCGAGCGCGAGCGGGGCCTCCTCCCAGTGCGCGGAGACCATCAGGATCGCCCTGGGGCGCGGCAGCCCGGCCGACCAGGCGGCCAGTTCACCGGGCCAGACCGGGTCGTCGGCGAGCGGCGGGGCCCCGTGCGAGAGGTAGAGGGCGGGCATGCGTTCGTCGGTGGCCGTCATGGCACTCCCATTCCTCTGCCGATCAAGGTATGTGTGTTCTCTACAGGCACCGGGAACGGGCAGCTGCGGCAAGCACCGGGATTTCGGCAGATCGTCTCTTCGAACCAGGCTCTTGAATCTTCAAGTTCCCACTTCCGGAGACCTTAGCTCTATCTAGTTCAACTTTCAAGAAAAGGTCGTACAGTGGAGTACATGACCACGGCAACCACCGGCGGGCCCCGTTGGCTCACCGCCCAAGAGCAGAGCGTGTGGCGCTCCTACCTCCATGCCACCACGCTCATGGAGGACCACCTCGACCGCCAGTTGCAGCGCGACGCCGGCATGCCGCACATCTACTACGGTCTGCTCGTCCAGCTCTCCCAGGCCCCCCGACGGCAGAAGCGCATGACCGAGCTGGCCAAGGACGCCAAGATCACCCGCTCCCGCCTCTCGCACGCCATCGCCCGGCTGGAGAAGAACGGCTGGGTGCGACGCGAGGAGTGCCCCTCCGACAAGCGCGGCCAGAACGCGGTCCTCACCGACGAGGGCTACGAGATGCTGGCACGCTCCGCGCCGGGACACGTCGAGGCCGTGCGCCAGGCGATGTTCGCCCGGCTCAGCCCCGAGCAGGTGGAGAGCCTCGGCGAGATCATGCAGGTCATCGCCGCAGGCCTGCAGCCGGAGGGCACCGACGCGGATCTGCCCTGGCTCCGCTGAGCGGAGCCAGGGCAGATCTCACCGGGGTGACCCGTGACCGGTCAGTGCGCGACGACCGGGATCTTGTACTCGTCCTCGACACCGTCGGCCCGGCCGGAGCCGTCGGCCTGGCCGGCCGCTCCGGCACCCGGGCGGCCGGTGTTGATCAGCGCCACCGCGATCGCCGAGGCGGCGACGAGGATGCCGACCGCCCACCAGATCGCACTGGCGAAACCGCTGACCATGGCCTGGAGCTCGAGCAGCTTCGGGTCGGTCGCGCCCGCCGCGTGATCGGCGATGTACGCGGTGGTGGCGCCTGCGGCGATCGTGTTGAGCAGCGCCGTACCGATGGCACCGCCGACCTGCTGCGAGGTGTTCACCATCGCCGACGCCACACCGGCGTCACGGGGCTCGATGCCGTGCGTGGCCAGCGACATGGCCGGCATGAACGCCGTACCCATACCCAGGCCGAGCAGCAGCTGCCCCGGGAGGATGACCGCCGCGTAGGAGGTGCCGACGTCCAGCTGGGTCAGCAGCAGCATGCCGACGGCCGCCACCAGGAATCCCGGCCCCATCAGCAGCCGGGGCGGCACGCGGGTCATCAGCCGCGCACCGATCTGGGTGGAACCGGTGATCATGCCCGCGATCATGGGCAGGAACGCGAAGCCGGTCTTGACCGGCGAGTATCCCTTCACGACCTGCAGGTAGTAGGTGAGGAAGAGGAAGAGGCCGAACATCGCGATGATGGCCAGACCCAGGGAGAGGTAGACGCCTCCGCGGTTGCGCTCGGTCAGGACACGCAGCGGCAGCAGCGGGGACTTCACGCGCGACTCGGTGAGGACGAAGGCCAGGAGCAGCACTCCGGCGGCGACGAACATGCCGACGGTCAGCGAGTCCGACCAGCCGGCCGACTCGGCGCGGGTGAAGCCGTAGACGAGGGCGACGAGTCCCAGCGTGGACAGGACGACACCGGGGATGTCGAGCGGCGAACGGTTGCGGGTGCCGGCCGGCTCACGGATGACGAAGTAGGCACCAGCGGCAGCGATGATCGCGAAGGGGATGTTGACGAAGAACGTCCAGCGCCAGTTCAGGTACTCGGTCAGGAAGCCGCCCAGGATCAGGCCGACCGCTCCGCCGCCACCCGCGATGGCTCCGTAGATACCGAAGGCCTTGGCCCGCTCCTTGGCGTCGGTGAACATCACCGCGAGCAGTGACAGGGCCGCCGGCGCGAGCAGGGCGCCGAAGACACCCTGGAGGGCACGGGAGCCGAACATCATCGCCTCGCCCGTGGCGGCACCGCCCAGCGCGGAGGCCGCGGCGAAGCCGAGCAGGCCGACCACGAAGGTGCGCTTACGGCCCCAGAGGTCCGCGATGCGTCCGCCGAACAGGAGGAGCCCGCCGAACGCGAGCGCGTAGGCCGTGATGACCCACTGCTTGTTTCCGTCGGAGATGCCCAGGTCGGTCTGGGCCGAGGGCAGGGCGATGTTCACGATGGTCGCGTCGAGCACGACCATCAGCTGGGCGAGGGCGATGAACGCCAGCGCTTTCCAGCGACTGGGATCCGGAAGTGTGCCGGCTGTTTTCGACATGGGAGTAGCCACCTAAGGACACGAGGAGTTGCGGTGCCGGCGGCGGACCGCGAACGGACCGGCGCCCGCAACCGAAAAAGGGCGAGCTGTACTGACGACCGGACCTGCTGCTCAGGTCCCGGCCTGCGTCATGGGCGTGGGGTCGGCCTCTGTGGGCCCGTGGGTCTGCTGGGTCTCCGGTGCGCGGGCGTCAGCGCCCGCGGCGCAGGTCCTCCAAGGTCGCCGCCGATCCGGGCAGTTCGGAGCGGGCCGGGGATTCCAGGCCGTCCAGGAAGAGCTGCAGATGACGGTGGGTGAACCGGTCTATGTCCAGGCAGGCGATGCCGGGCAGAGGCCGGGTGAGCTGGGAAAGGGCGACGAGTACGTCACCGACGGCGATGTCGGTGCGCAGCCTCCCGGCGGACATGGCGCGCTCCACGAGCCCTTCGACCGCCCCTTCGAGGCGACGGCGCTCGGCGAGCAGTTCGGGGTGGTCCTGGTCGAAGCCGCCGGAGAGCATCGGGCACAGGGCACCGATCCGCTCGTCGGCCGCCGCGTGCACGAAGCGGCTGAGCGCGGCGAACGGGTCGGACTCGGCCGCCATGGCCTCCTCCGCCCGCTCGGTCGTGCGGGAGGTGACGGCCAGGACGACCTCATGGGTCAGGGCGGCGCGGTCGGGGAAGTTGCGGTAGAGCGTGGCGTTGCCGACTCCGGCACGCCTCGCGACCTCGTCGAGCGGCACATCCGGCCCGAACTCGACGAACATCTCGCGCGCGGCCGTCACGATCCGCTCCCGGTTGCGCAGCGCGTCGGCCCGCGGGCGGGGCGTACGGCGCCGCGCGGCACAGGTGGCGGTTTCGGCGACGGTCTCCACGACTGCTGCCCTTCCCTTGCGGTGTGTGGCCGGCCCTCGGCTTCAACCGGGGACCGCTTCCCCGTTTCGCGGGGACACAGGTGCAAACGGGGATGCCGTCCCCGGTTATTTCCCACCTCCCTGTGACCTGGGTCACACATTTCCCGGTGCGGCTTCACCCGACCGGCGCACCCAGCGGGCGAGCCCCCGTCACCCCGCAGAGGCTGATCGCCAGAGCGCAGCTCGGGCCGGCCGGCTGCCGTGGCACCGAAGGCGAGCCCTATGCAGCAGCCCCGCCACCGGATACGCGGATACCGCCGGCCTCTCGCCCTCGCGGGAGCGACGGCCCTGGTCATCGCGACCATGGCGTCGGCCAGCTCCACACTTCCGATCGCGAGCCGAGCCTCCGCGGGACCGGTGGCCGCCCCCCGGGGCACCGGCCTCGCCCCTTGCCGAATACCCGCGACCATGGGCGTACAGATGTCCGAGGGGATGCCGACTCCCCCCGGGTACGCACGGTCCACCGGACGGATCAGGGCCCTCAACCTGATGATCGACTTCCCCGACGCGCAGGCGACGGAACCAGCCGCCGACCGGCTCGCGGAGTTCTTCCCGCAGACCTCGGACTGGTTCCGCACCAGCTCCTACGGCCGGCTGACCTACGTCCCGGAAGCGCCCGTGAACGACTGGCTCCGGATGCCGCTGCCGTTCTCCGAATACGGCATCGAGCGCGGCTCACCGTACGAACCGGGCTACCGCGAGCTCGTCAAGGACCTCGTGAGCGTCGCCGATCCGAAGGTCGACTTCTCCGGGTACGACCTGGTCAACGTGCTCGTCACCCCCAACGCCGGGCCCTCCGCCCTGGACACCGTCCTGTCGGTGACCTTCTCCGGCAACGACGACGCCCCGTTCGCCGACGGCGTCCCGCTCGCCAACACGTCCTTCGTCTACAGCCGCCAGGACGACGGCTCGGGCTCGTACGCCGAGACCGGCTACCGGGTCCTCCCCCACGAGAACGGCCACGTCTTCGGGCTGCCCGACCTCTACACGATGGAGGGCGGCGGCTCCGTGGGGCACTGGGACATCATGTCCGAGGACTGGGGGGCCAACAACGACCTCCTCGGCTGGCACAAGTGGAAGCTCGGCTGGCTGGGCAGCGAGCAGATCAGCTGCGCCGCGATGCCGGGCACCAGCGACCACACCCTGGAGCCGCTGGCCGCACCGGGCGGACCGAAACTCGCGTTCGTGCCGCTGAGCGGCCAGTCGGGCTACGCGATCGAGGTACGCACCGCGGAGGGCAACGACGAGGCGGTGTGCCGGCCCGGCGTCCTGATCTACAAGGTGAGCTCCGACGTGGACACCGGCCAGGGGCCGGTCTCCGTCGAGGACAGCACGCAGGACAGCGGCGGCTGCACCCGGCGGCCGAACGTCCATGCCGAGCTCTCGGACGCCGCCTTCCAGCCCGGCGAGACGTTCACCGACCGCACCAACGGCATACGCATATCCGTGCTGGAGAAAGACGCCGACGGCCACTACCGGGTACGGATCACCCGGCCCTGAACCGTCACCCCCGGCCCTCCCCCTCGCGCACGTGCTCCCGAACGGCGTCGCGCAGCTCCCGCTTGAGTACCTTCCCCGTGGCGTTCCGCGGCAGCGGCTCCTTCGCCACCAGCACATGGGCGGGGACCTTGAACCCGGCCAGACTCCGTCCCACGTGCGCGCGCAGGGCGTCGGCCGTGACCACGGACCCGGGGCGCAACCGGACGACCGCCGCGACCTCCTCCCCCAGCACCGGATGCGGAACGCCGAGCACCGCCGCGTCATCGACATCGGGGTGATCGTGCAGGACGGCCTCGACCTCGACGCAGTAGACGTTCTCGCCGCCCCTGACCACCATGTCCTTGATCCGGTCGACGACGGCCACCCGCCCGTCCCGGACCACGGCGAGATCCCCCGTACGGAACCAGCCGCCGGTGAACGCCCCGGCCGTGGCCGCCTCGTCGCGCCAGTAACCACGGACCAGGGACTGACCGCGCAGCCACAGCTCACCGGGTTCCCCGTCCGGAACGGCCTCCCCAGCGGGGCCGGCGATCCGTACCTCGGTGACGGGCGTCGGGGTGCCGACACAGCCGGGGTGCGCCCGGTACTCGGCGCCGAAGTTGGCCAGCACCCCGCCGCTGGTCTCGGTCAGCCCGTACCCGTTGCGCGGCTCGATCCGCTCGCCGTGGCCGGCGGTGAGCCGCGCGACCAGGTCCGGCGGGGCCGCCGCGCCCCCGGTGTTCAGCATCCGCAGGCTCTCCAGCCCGTCGCCGGCCCGGTCAGCGGCGGCGAGCAGCTGGAGCGCGGTGGCGGGCACGCCCGCGTAGACCGTGACCTCGTGCTGCCGGATCAGCCTCAGGGCCTCTGCGGCGTCCCACTTCGGCATCAGGACGAGGGTGCCGCCGGCCGCCATCGCCGCGTACAGGCTGGTGAACGCCGCGACATGGAAGAACGGGAAGGTCATCAAGGTGACCGGCGCGGGCCCCTGCCCGGGGACGGCCCCGCGCCGGAGCGCCGAAACCGCCGCCTGGTAACGCGGGTTGAGGGCCGCGCCCGCCTGGGCGAGGTGGGTGGCCACGGCGCCCTTGGGCCGGCCGGTGGTACCGGAGGTGTAGATGATCGTGGCGTCGTCCTCCGGCCGGATCTCCACGTCGGGAGGCGCCGCCCACGGATCGGGCTCCGGGAAGTCCACGTACCGCTCGGCCCCGGCCGCGCTCTCCCCCGCGCCGCGCACCTCATTGAAGACGACGACGCGCGCCCCCGCCTTCTCGCCCCAGGCCGCGGCCTTCGGCAACTGCTCCCCGTCGACCAGCAACACCCGCGGCTCGCAGTCGTCCAGGGCATGCCGGAACTCCGCCTCGGTCCACCAGGCATTGAGCGGTACGGCGACGAGACCGGCGAGCTGGACCGCCCAGAACGCGATCTGCCACTCGGGATGATTGCGCATGGCCACCACGGCCCGGTCGCCGCGCCGGAGCCCGTACGTCTCGGTGAACCGCCGGGCCAGTGCGGACGCGGCGGCGAAGAACTCCCCGTACGTACAGGTCCGTCCACCCGAGATCAGGAAGGGCTGCTCGCCGAAGGCCCAGGTGGCCTCCACGAACTCCCGCAGCGTGCGCGGCCCGTTCGCGTAGACGAGCACCCCGCGCTCGTCCCGCACGACGGCGAAGGGAGCGCCGGGAGCGGTCAGTGAGGCCTCGACACGGTCGCGGGCGCGGACGGCGGGGTCGGGGGTCTGGTCGGGGGTACGGTCGAGGTTGCGGTCGGGGGAATGGCGGGGGTCGGGCGGGGGGCTGGGGTCGGCATGCGGCACGAGCGGCCTCTCCACGTACTGGCTCAGCGACCCGGCGAAGCTATGCCCGCACCCGGCCCCCGTCAACCGACCCGCCCGGGGGGGCGCGGGGAACGGGTACGGAGGCGCAGGCGGCGGTCCGGCGTCGACCGCCCCGGCCACGCTGCCGGCGCCCCTCCGGCGCCCTTCGCGCCGGCCGGGGACCGTAGTGCCCCGGGCACAGGGCGCACGGCACAAACCCGAGGGAGCGACCTCTGCCCACCCGCTACACTGTCGGCGGTGGCCCGATCCCCAGGGACCAGACCACCACAAACCTGTCGGCAACCGTCCGCAGCCCACCGCCCACCCGGGCCGGGCCCGGCCCACGGTCACCGGCGGTTCCCCGCCTTCGTAGCTCAGGGGATAGAGCACCGCTCTCCTAAAGCGGGTGTCGCAGGTTCGAATCCTGCCGGGGGCACAACACAACAAGCCGCTGACCTGGGGTTTCTCCCTCAGGGAGGCGCTCCACTCGGCCCCGGACTCCTAGTCCGGGGCCGTTTGCGTGAGCGATGCGTGAGCGGACGGGGAGTAGCTGTCCCCGATCTGTCCCCACGGATCGGCACCATTCGGCTGGTGTACGTGTCCGCCGGGATGTTGATCGACGAGTGGCCGAGCATCTCCGATGGCCACCTGGCGCGAGTTCTTCGACTGCGCCGACGGCATCCGGTCGGTCAAAGTCCAGGCAGCTCTGCACGACATACGCGTACGCCTGCGGTGGTTGGTACGGCGGAGTTCTCCCGCGGCTCAACCACTGCGTGGACGAGCACCTCACATCACAGACTGATCGGCGACGGCCGCGGCGAAGCACTCGACGGCTGGCGTCGGACCTCGCCTGCCCGGCGCGCAACCCCGGACTGCCGGCGCCCCCGGCTCCGCAGCAGGAACCAGGGCGTCAAGATGCGACCGACACCATTCGGACGAGACTGGGGGTAAAAGACCGGCATTGAGTGATGCTCTCGGGCTGAGGCGACCGCCCGTCGTAGCCGGAGTCATCGTGTCGGCAAATGACCGGCCCCGCCTGAATTGTGCGGGACCAGGTCCCCTTCATTGCGGTGCCCAAAACCGGCGCAGTGGCCACCGCTGGGCAGGACCGTTCACCGCAGCAGTTCGCGCGGCACGGGCGGCCCCGGGGATACAGGTGACGTGCGCATGGACGATCAGACCAAAATTGCTCTCGCCGCGGCGGTTGTCGGCGGTTACGTGCTGGGCCGTACGAAGAAAGGCAAGCTCGCCCTGAGCGTGGGGACGTATCTGGCGGGCGGACGGTTCGGCCTTGACCCGCGCCAGCTTGCTGCCGAGGGAATGCGCAGGCTGGGCGAACTACCCCAGGTCGCCGAACTACAGGAACAGACGAAGGGGGAGTTCGCCGACGCCGACCGCAAGGCAGTGACAGCTGCTGCCACACGCGGCGTGGGAGCGCTCACGGGCACCCTCCGTGACCGCGCGGCCGGTCTCGGTAAGGGAGAGGAAGAGGAGGAAGCGAACGAGAAACCGGACGAAAACGCAGAGGCGAAGAAGGCAGCCCCAGCGAAGAAGTCCTCCGCGACGAAGCCTGCCGCGGAGAAGGCATCCCGAGCCAAGAAGTCCGACGCCCGGAAGCAGGCTCCAAGCAAGAAGGCTGCGTCTTCAGGACGAGCGGCGAAGAAGATGTCCAAGCTCGCTGATCGCCGGAGGTAGCCCGTCATGACCGGGAAGGACATGAAGCAGCCGGAGACGCAGGAGTCGGGGATGGGCGGACTGCGCGAGGCACTGTCGGGTTTCGTCGATTCGCAGGTCGAACGGCTTGCAGAGAAGGCCGGCGACAAGCTCACGGACGTCGCCGGTCAGCTCACCGATGCCGCCGAGAACGGCAGCCTGCTCAAGATCGGCTCGCGCGTCCTCGGGGGCGAATCCCCTCTGAAGGCATTCCTGTCCGAGAAGGCCAAGGGCCTCAAGGACAGCGTCGTGAACAAGATCAAGGAAGCGTTCGGCGGCGGCAAGGGCAGTTCCGGTAGCAGCAAGAGCATGAACATCATTGAGGTCCTCGACGTCGGCGTGCCCCTTCGCACGGCCTACGACTACTGGACCCAGTACGAGGAGTTCAGCAGCTTCACCAAGGGCGTACGCAGCGTTTCAATGAGCGACGAAATGACCAGCGACTGGAAGGTCAAGGTCGGCCCTTCCTCGCGCAGCTTCAAAGCTACCGTCCAGGAGCAGATCCCGGACGACCGGATCGTCTGGACTTCCGAAGGCGCAAAGGGGACGACCAAGGGGGTGGTCAGTTTCCACGAACTGGCGCCCACACTGACTCGGATCGTCCTGGTCGTGGAGTACTACCCGTCCGGGCCCTTCGAAAAAACCGGAAACCTGTGGCGGGCGCAGGGCCGCCGACTCAGGCTGGACTTCAAGCACTTCCAGCGATACGTCACTCTCACCGAGGAAGAGCCGGAGGGCTGGCGCGGCGAAATCCGAGACGGCGAAGTCGTCATGTCTCACGACGAAGCCCTGGAAGAGGAAGAAGCAGCACAGGCCGAGGATTCGGAGGATGACGGCGAGTACCAAGCCGCAGAAGACGGAGAAGAAGACGAAGCAGAAGGGGAGTGGGAGGACGAGCCCGCCGACGAAGACCGGCGGAAGGAGTGATTCCCGGCATGTGACACCAGTAGGACCAAATAACCTGGCCCACTCTGTGCCGGCCCGCCCCTGCGCCCGTCGAGCACGGCAAGGCCGGGACCGGCTTCACCTCGCTGGAAATGCCGCCTACAGGCCGCCCCGATCGGGAACGCAGCCATCTGCAGCCCGGCCAGGGGCGGTTGTGCACCGAGAAATGGCCGCCGAGGTGCTGCTCCAGTTTCGGTGCCCAGCGATCCGTCGCCGCCGACAGACGGGTTCCGACTGCCGCCACCGCCTCCGCTGCCGCCAGAACCGGCGTCACCGCTGTAGCCACCGGGGCCCCGACGAGGGAACCGGCGCTCCGGCATCACCGCCGTCACCCCCCGCCGCCTCCGCATTCTTCGCCGGTCGCGGCAGCCGCAGCTCCCGCCCCTGCCCCGCCGTAGCCGCCCGCTCCCCCTAGCTACTCGTACCGCCAGACCCACCGAGCCCACCGTTTCCGCCGGTCGCGCCGACTGCGGGGGCGGCTTTGGCGTTGCCGTCCGAGGGGAGTTGGGTGGCGAGCGTCACCCCCGCTTCATTTGGGCCGGGGGCCGGGTACGTCTCCGGAAGCGCTCAGCAATGGTCCGCGATGTCGCCGGATACGAGCAAGGTCATAAGGCGAACACTGCTTACGTCACCGAAAGAGGCAATGATGCCCGCTCTTATCCACTCCATTGACATAGAGGGTGGATCAGAGGACAGTCCGCCTCATGAAGGGGAGTCATATCCGCACCATTGAGGGAAATCGTATGCGGGAACTCGTCAACGAGCTCCACCGGATCGAGAAACAGCAGCATGAGCTCGGGCTGCGACGTGCCGCTGTCATGCGGTCGCTGGTGCTGGCGTCCGGCGGAGTGAAGGAAGCCGCCGCGCTGCTGCGGTTGGACCGCAAGACGGTCCGGGCCCGGGAGCGGGCCACCGACTTGGCGCTGGTCCTGTACCGGGGGAGCAACACCGAGAAGGTGGGTCCCGATGGCCGTGTCTACGGTGAGACCGGCGAGGAGGACAGCCCGGCCCAGCGCGATGCGGACCGCATGTGGTTCACGATCGCCCAGGACAAGCGGCCCCTGCTGCGCGCCCTGGTCTACATCGCCGACGGGCGGGTGCGCCGGGTACGCGCTGTCCTGGATGGCCCTTGGCAGGAGAACGAGCAGGGCAAGGTAGCCGTGCCCGTCGGACCACCCCTGTCCGCGGCCCACTTGGCGGACCAGTTCCCCGTCCTTCCCTTCACTCTCGGCGACGCACGCCCTATGGTGCGGGGCAAGATCCGCGAGTACCTCACCCTGGGCCCCAGCGAGGAGCTGTCCCCGTGAGGGGCCTGCGGATACGAACCAGCCTCCACCAAGGCCATCCGCTGCTGATTCTCACCGGGGAGCTCGACTACGACACCGCCCCCCAACTTCAGGCCGCACTCGACATCGCCCCCCGCCGTGGCCCGCCCCACATCCTGTACTTCGACGTGCGCGGCCTCTCGTTCTGCGACTGCTCGGGCCTGAACCTGCTACTCCGGGCCCGCACCCGCAACACAGTGGGCCTGTTCGGGGCCGGGGCCCAACTCATGCGGCTGCTCGGCCTGGCCGGCGCCCACGATCTATTCGAATTCCCCCAGCCGGCGCTCCCCGCAACACACCCGTCCGGCACGCACACACCGGGCGACGACAGCATCGGACCGGACCTGTACGAGTTGCGAAGGGCACGGGTCGACGCCACATTGAACGCAAGCACGGACGAGACCGCGAGGGCCCTCGCCGCCGCGCTCGGCCCCCCGCCCGGAACGCAGTTGGCCGGCCCGGCGCGCTCTGACGAAACCGGCGGCCAGTGCGGGTCCACGGCGAGGACCTCCTGGGTCCCGGTCACCCACTCCCCGTAGCGGCGGCCGTCCGAGAGCAGGCGCCAGATCTCGGACGGCGAGCTCAGGATCAGCCGGCGATTCCGGGCCATGATCACGCTCCTGGAGGGTGGACAGCACGGCGGACAGTTCGTCATGTCACCCCCGGAACGAAGACGTCCGGCCCAGTCTCCGGCCCTCCTACGGGCTTGTCCTCCAGCGTGATGCCGATCACACACTCTGCGCAGTCCGGGAGATCCGGACGGGTGAATCGGCACATCCGGTGACGCACATCCGGTGCCGCCGGCCGGCCCGGAGGGCGAGCGCCTGCGTCCGGTGGGCCGGGAGGCGCATCCCGCGCTCGCTCGCCCCGTTGCCGGGGTGGGTCTCAGGAGGTGAAGGGGACGGCGGCCTGCGGATCGGTGTGCCAGTTCGTGACGATCGGCTCGTCGACGAGAACACTGCCGACATTGAGCGAGACGGGGTTCGGGTCGTCGCCGGTGACGGAGACGATGGCCGTGCTGTACTCGGTGCCGCCGTCGCTGTTGGTGCTCTTCGGGCTCACCCCGGCGTACACCGTCTTGCCGCCGGACAAGGTGATCTCCTCGCCGGCGGACTGCTCCGCGGGCCCGGCCTCCGTGCCGCCCGAGCCGAAGGCGATGACGGGCAGGCCCCCGGGGAGGACGCAGGTGATGCCCGACTTCGCCTTGACGCTGATCTGGTAGTAGCCGCCTGCCTGGGTCTTCTCCTCACCGTTCCAGTCCAGGTCGTTCGTGCCGCAGGGCTGGCCGTACCCGGTCTTGTCGCCTGCCTCCGAGGAGCCCGAGGAGGAGGTGGAGGTGGAGTCCGCGGAGGCGTCCGCCGCGCTGCCCTCAGCCTGGCCGGAACCGGAGTCCGCGGTCTTGTCCTGGGACTTCTGGGGCTCCTGGGACTTCTCGGGCGAAGCCGAAGCGGCGGCCTCAGGGGTGCCGGCGTCGGACTCGGCGACGGGCGACGCTCCGGTCCTGCTTTCCTCGCAGGCGGTTGTCAGGAATCCGGCGGTGACAGCGACGGTGACGAGGGCGTTGCGCAGACGGCGGTTCATGGGGGCGGGTTTCCTTCCCGGAATGATCAAAAGGTGTTCGGGAGCGGGCGTACGCGCCGTACGCCCCGAGTGCGGCGGAAGAGGCAGAGGAAGAAGCAGAGGGAGCGTGGGGTCAGGGGCGGACGACAGGGGCCGCGATCGGGGCCTGTCCAGGTGCGCCGGCGGGTGCTGTCCGGCCGCGGTCGTCCTGGAGCGCGGCGGAGCGAGGCAGCGAGGCCGCCAGGAGCGGCCCGCTCAGGGCCGGTGCGCGCAGGGCGAGCGTCACCAGGGCGTAGCCCGCGATTCCGCCGAGCGTGTTGGCCAGGACGTCGTTGATGTCCACGGAGCGGCCGTTGTTCAGGACGATGTAGGACAGCAGTTGCGCGGCTTCCAGGAACAGGCTGGCCGCCGCCGTCATCAGAGCCGCCCGCGACCATGAGGTCGCGTGCCGGAACAACAGCGGCAGCAGGAAGCCGGCCGGCACCATCATGATGACGTTGGGGACCATGGTGACGTCGGCGGTGAGCAGCGGTACGGGGTTGATCTGCCCGACCCAGGAAGCCTGGTTGGCGTATTCGCCCCACGTCACGTTCAGCGGAAAGACCGTCAGGGACAGTACGGCGGCCACGTAGACAGCTGCGGCGAGCTGAAGCAGGGCGCGACGCTTGTTCCACGCTCCGCGCCACACCTGGACGACGGTGCCGGCGGCGAACAGGACGAGCAGGGGTCCGAGAACGGGTGCGGAGTCCACCTGGATGCGAATGTCCATGAGGGGCGATCCTTCGGTCGGGTCGAGCTGCGCTGACGTGCTCCACTTTCCTTCCGGGGCCAGGCCCCGCGGATCTTCCGAAAGGCCCATTCCCCGGCGGACGGCTACGACTTTCGGCAGAGCGTCCCCCTCGGCGAGCGCGGCTAGGGTCTGACCATGTTCAGATCACCGCGCGCCGCGGCCGTCGGCCGGTTCGTAGGCAGCGCCCTGTTGTTCTGCGTCCTCGGGGTGGCCCTGCTGATCGACTTGAGCGTCGGCACCCTCGAACATCAGGGCACCGGGATCGTGTTGTTCGTGTCGACGGCCGTGGCGGGGGCGGGGGCCTTTCCGGCCGTGGGCATCAAGCTGCCCCCCGCGCCACTGGCGTGGGCGGCGTGCGGTGTGGCCGTGGTGTCGCTGGCCTGCTCGGCCGGACTGGGTGTGATGGCGCGCGGCGGTACGAACCTGGACGACGCCTCCGACGCCTACACCCTGTTCGAGCCGGCCGCCCTGATGGTGCTGCTGCACGTGACGGCACGGCGGGGCTCCCCGGCCGGCACCGCCGTCGCCCTGCCGCTGCTCATGACCGCGCTCATCCTGCGTCCGCTGGTGGTCGAGGTGGACGAGTCCAGCAGCATCCTCGCGCTCATCCTGACTCTGCTGGCCGGCGGAGCGCTCGCCTCCGGCCTCACCAGCCGGCTGGTCGCCGTCTCCCGCCGGCAGCGCGAAGCTCAGATCAGACTCGAACAGCGACTGGGCTTCGCCCGCGACCTGCACGACTTCGTGGCTCACCACATATCCGGCATCGTGGTCCAGGCGCAGGGTGCCCGTGCCGTGGCGGCGAAGAGACCGCAGGCGGTGGGTGACGCCCTCGAACTGATCGAGACCACCGGCGCCGAAGCCCTGACCGCCATGCGCAAGATGGTCGGCGCCCTGCGGGACGACACCCTGCCGCACGCACAGGCACCGGGCACGGGCGCCGTCCGCGCTCTCGTCGCCGAGTGCCGGCTGCCTGGTGCCACGGTGGGCTTCACCGAGACCGGCCCGGCCGACAGTCTCCCCGCGAACGCCGCCCACCTCGTGGAACGCGTGGTCATGGAGGCGCTGACCAACGTCCGCAAGCACGCCCGCGACTGCACCGACGCACAGGTGCACCTCGACGTTTCGCGCCGCCGGGTCACCGCGCGGATAACCGACGACGGTACCCACGTCCCGTCCGACGGCTCCGGCTACGGACTGCGCGGCCTGCGCGAGGTCACCGACGCCGCAGGAGGCACGTTGACCGCAGGCCCCGGCCCCGAGACCGGCTGGCACGTCGAGCTCGAACTCCCTCTCCCCCTCCGGCAGGTGTCCTGATGACCATCCGTGTCCTTCTCGCGGACGACCAGACGATCGTCCGCACCGGCATGGCCATGATTCTGGGGGCCGAGGACGACATCGAGGTCGTCGCCCAGGCCGCCGACGGGGTCGCCGCGATCCAGCAGGCCGACCAGCACCGCCCCGACGTGGTCCTCATGGACATCCGCATGCCGCGGCTGAACGGCATCGAGGCGCTGAGGCACCTCCACCGTCCCGGGGCGGCGCACACCCCGAAGGTCGTCATGGTGACGACCTTCGACGACGACGAGTACGTCCATCAGGCTCTGCACGCCGGAGCCTGCGGCTTCCTCCTCAAGGACGCGGGTCCTCGTCTGCTGGCCGAGGCAGTCCGCTCCGCGGCCTCCGGCGAGGCCCTGATCAGCCCCTCCATCACCGTCCGCCTGCTCCAGCAGTTCGCCCGCCCCGCCGCGGCAGCCGCCCCGGCGCGTCCTTCGCCCCTCTCCCAGCGCGAGACCGAGGTCGCCGCACTGGTCTCCCGGGGACACACGAACATGGAGATCGCCGCCGCTCTGCACATCAGCGCGGGGACGGTGAAGACGCATCTCACCAACATCCAGAGCAAACTGGGGGTCCGCAACCGGGTCGAGATCGCGGCCTGGACCTGGGAGTCGGGCCTCGCCCGCTGACCGTCGAGCGGCACGGCGCCGGTGGGCCCGGTACTACTGCACCGGCCATGAACCCCGCGGCCCGCGCCCGCCGCCGACGAGCGATTCCGATGGCTCGGCTGCGCGGCCGCGCGGTGGTGCGATGTCTGTCTGCCACCATGGCCGCAGGCGATGCAGAGGCGATGAAATTCCGATGAGGCGCGCGCATGCGGAGGCACAGATGGACCGGGCCTGCACCGGCTCAGGATAACGGCGCTCGGCCCACTCGGAGCCTGCTCCGAGGGAACTCCCCTCCGTCCAGGGCCCGTTCGGCGCCCGGCTGTGCCGGCGGCCGCAGCGTGCGCCGGCGCCCGGTGCTGACACCCACCCCCACGCCTACGTCCACCTCTGCGCCTCCGCCTCCGCCAGGATCTCGGCGATCACGTGCCGTGCCGTCCCGGCCATCACCGGGTTCGAGGTCCGGTAGTACGAGAGCTCCATGAGCGCCACGGACAGGGCCCAGCCGCGCGCCCGCGCCCAGGTCGCCCGGTCCGCGCCGACCGCCGCACGGAAGATCCGCCGCGCTCCTGCCGACAGCAGGTACCAGCCGGGGATCAGGTCCACCGCGGGGTCGGCCAGACCCATGCAGCCGAAGTCGATGACCGCGCTCAACCGGCCGTCCGCGACCAGGACGTTGCCCGGCTGGAGGTCTCCGTGGACCCATACGGCGCGACCCTGCGGCTCAGGGGCATCCAGAGCCTCCGACCAGGCGGTGGCCGCCGTAACCGTGTCGATGACCCCGTGCAGCGTGTCCAGGGCGGCACGGGTTGCCGTGTCGCGCGCGGCCAGTGGTTCGCAGCGGTAGGCGGGCGGGCCTCCGGCGGTGTCGACGCGGCGCAGCGCGAGGACGAACTCGGCGAGGTCGGCGGCGAGTTCCGCTCGGCCCGAGCCCACGGCCGGATTCTCGCCTTCGAGCCAGCCGTACACCGACCAGGACCAGGGGTATCCCTCGCCCGGCACCCCCTCGGCGAGGGGCACGGGTACGGCGAAGGGGAGCTGGGAGGCGAGGCGGGGCAGCCAGCGGTGCTCGGCCGCCACGTCGTTCGAACCGGCTTCGCCCCGGGGAAGCCGCACGGTCAGGTCCGCGCCCAGCCGGTAGATCGCGTTCACCGTGCCGTGCGAGGCGGCCGGCTCGACGGGAAGATCCGCCCAGGCGGGAAACTGGGCGGCCAGCAGGCGTCGTACGAGTGCCACGTCGGTCTTCGTCTCTTCGGCGTGCATCCGTCCCATGCAAACCGATCCGGTAGGGGCTGTCGAGCGATATTCCGTGGGCCGTGTCTGCCCACTGAGGCAGGATCTGGGCCCATGGCCCTCATACTCCCGCCCCGCCTCACCGCTTCCGCCCGGGCTCTCCGCGAGGCCGCACGGCGGCGGGGCCTGCACACCGTGCAGCTGCCGGACCACGACGTGCCCGACGCTCTGCGCGAGGGCGACGCGTATCTGCACGCGGGCCCCTCCTTCGCGGACGCCGTGGCCCCGGCGCTGGGCGTCGCACCACTCGAAGCTCCCGCCGACTGGCTGGCCGGGCTCCCCGCCATGTTCGTCCGGCGTGAGATCCGCGCCGTGCCCATCCGCGAGGCGTACGGGCTGCGCCGACCGGTCTTCGTCAAGTCACCGAACGACAAGAGCATTCCGGCACTGGTCTACGCCGACGGCTCCCGGCTGCCGGGCCCGGACGCGGTCGATCCGGATACGGTGGTGCTGGTGAGCGACGTCCTCGCTTTCGACGAGGAGTACCGGCTGTACGTTCTCGACGGGCGGGTCCACACCGGCAGCAGGTACGGGGTCGCGGGGCAGCTACGCCCGGCCCCGCTCTCAGCCGAGGCGCGCGCGTTCGGCCACGAGCTGCTCTCCGCGGCGGGACACACCCTGCCGTCCGCGATCGTGGTCGACGTGGGGGTCACCGATGCGGGGCAGTGGGCGGTCGTGGAGGCCAACGCCGCCTGGGCCAGCGGCTGTTACGCCTCGGACCCGGACCGCGCACTGGAGGTGGTACTCAGGGCCGCCGGTCCCGCCGCGCACCTGACGGAACGGGACAGCGCGTTCGTACGGTGACTCGGGCAGGCGGCCGGGCGCCACGTTCGTCGGACCGCCCGGGGCCCGGTGTGCTCCGGTGGGCGCTGCCCGCGCTCACCGGGATGCGACAGGTCAGCGGCAGGACGCCTTCATCTGCGCCGCCGCGTGGTGCGCTCCCACCAGCGACGCGTCGCCCCAGTCACGGCCCCGGTCGGTCAGCTGCACGGCAAAGGTGTCTCCCTTCACCGGATAGGTCCCCACCGCCACGGCGGTCCCCCGATGGCCGGGCTGGCGCACCGAGAAGCCCGTGTAGGCGGAGTCGGGGTCGCGCGGATCGGAGCGGACCCGGTACTCGGAGGGGTCACCCGCCACGTCCGTGTCGCGGATGCTCCGGGGCACGAAGACCGTGAGCGCGCACTCCCGGTAGCCGTCGCCCAGGTGCCAGGACCAGACGGCGCTGCTCCGCCCTTCCTCCACGGGGCTGCCCGACATCGGGACGGCGACGAACCGGCCGTCGCACGCCCTCCCCTCGAAACCGCCCGATCCGACGGTGTACCAGCCCGCGTCCCCGCTCTCGAAGCGCCCGAACTCCTCGTAGACGCCGGTGGTGCACCCGGGACCCGCCCACACCGAATAGCGGTAGCGGCCGGGGTCCGCCGTGGTACCCGCCGACGCGCCCGGTGTGGCCTCACCGGGGAGGTCCGGGTCCGGAAGGTCCGGGTCCGCCGGGCCGATCCGGGTCGGGGCTCCGCCGCCGACCGGCGCCGGTACGGCGCCCGCGCGGCCCGCGGCCTCGGGGCGGCCTCCCCCCTCACCGGCGGCAAGGAGGGACACGGCGGTGGCCAGGCTCCCGACGGCCACCGCCACACCCGCCGCCAGCAGGGCCTTCCGCCGCCGGGACAGCGTGGAGAGCCTGCCCGCCAGAGTCTCCCGCGCGATCCAGGAGTCGTTCCCCACCGGAGAGCGCGCCACGGAACCGCACCGGGGGCAGCTCATGCCCGGCAGCCCGCCGATGTGTTCGCCGCCGCACCGTTGGCACCTCATGACAGGACACCTTGCCAGTGCGGCCCGCCCGGAGGGAGGGATCCGGCAGGATCAGCGCAGCTCCTCCGGGCACGGCGTGCCCGGCTGGAACTGGTAAGGGGCCGCAAGCCGGTAGACACCGGGGCGCGGGGCGAGCAGCTCGGTCCACTCGTCGCCGTCCGCGTCCTCCTCCACCTTGATCAGGCAGCCGTGGGTGTTGGTGAAGTCCTTGGGCGCGTTCTCGTCCTTCGCCGAGCGCCGCTTGGACTCCTCCGTCTCCTGCGGGCGCTCCACTCCCTTGCCCTCGCCGTCCACGACGGCGAGCCACCGGGAGTACGGGATGCGGATCAGGACCCGGCCCGCGGCCCGCACCCGGATCGTCAGCTCGTCGGCGCCCGCCCGTTCCACCGTGGCCGGCGGGTCGGCGAGCGGCACCGGGTCCAGGACCCGGAACAGCTTCCAGTTGGCGTCGCTCCAGACCGCCTTCAGATACGGCTGCCCCTTCTCGACGAGCCCCGCCTCCTGCTCCGCCCCGCTGGAGTCCGGCTTGCCGGTGGGCAGCACCACGAAGTGCACCGCCCAGCGGTCCAGCCACTCGCGGTAGTTCACGGCGTCGAGGGTGTCGTCGTAGAAGAGCGGGTTGCGCTTCATGTCGGCCTGGCGATTCCAGCCACGGGCCAGATTCACGTACGAGTCGAGCGCCGACGCCTCCCGGTGGCTGCTCGCCGGGACCACCTCGACCCGGCCCCGCTCCGCCCCCACCCTCTGGAGCTGGTTGATCAGGGGGGCGAGCTCGCGGTTCCAGGACGCGGTGGGCGCCGTACGGACGATGTCGTCGACGCCCTTGAAGCCGATCCAGAAGTTCAGCCCGGCGAAGGCGATGACCAGGGCGTACCAGCGGCGGGTGCGCGGCACGGTGTACGGGAGCGCGGCGAGCAGCACCACACCGGCGACCAGCATCGCCATGCGCGAGACGTTCGAGCCGATCTGCGAGTCGATCACATAGGTGAGCAGCGTCCCGACGCCGTACACCGCGGCCGCCGTGCGCACGGTGTACCAGGTCCGGGGCACGAGGAAGAACACCAGGACGGAGAAGACGAAGGGCAGGGACAGGGTCCCGAGCGACATCGGCTGCGTACCCGAGAAGGGGAACAACCACGCCGACAGGACCACGACCACGACGGGGGGCAGCCCGATCGCGTACGCCCCGGGACGTCTCTTGTTCAGGAAGAGCGCCGCGGCGACCACGCCGAGGAAGAGCCCGGCGACCGGACTGCCCGCCGTGGCCAGCGCGGCGAGCGGCGCGGCGACGACGGCCTTCGCCCACCGCTTGTACCGCCAGCGGTGGGGCCAGCAGAAGACGGCGGCGACCGCACCCACCGCGAACATCATGCCGAGCCCGAACGTCACGCGGCCCGACAGGGCGTTGCACAGGTACGCGAACACCCCGGCGAGCGCACACGCGAGCGGGTTACGCACCGCGGGCACCCTGACCAGGATCAGCGCGGTGAGCGCGGACGACACCGTGCCGGCGATCATCATCGTCGTACGGACGCCGAGCACCGACATCAGGTACGGGGACACCACGCTGTACGAGACCGGGTGCATCCCGCCGTACCAGGCGAGGTTGTACGCGGTGCCCGGGTGGCGGCCGACGAACTCGGCCCAGGCGTCCTGGGCCGCGATGTCGCCGCCGCTGTTCGCGAAGAAGAAGAACCAGAGCAGATGCGCGACCCCGGCGACGGCGGCCGTCAGCAGCACGGGGTGGCGCCGTATGCGGCTGCGTACCGAGCCGTCCGGGCGCCCTTCGTCCCCGGTGGCCTGGGCCGGAATGCGCACGGACACGCTCGCGGCGGACGGCCCGTCCTTCGCCCGCGTCGGCTCAGCGGTGGTCACTGCGACTCTCCCCGTCCTCGCCCGGGCCTGCCGAACCGTCGGTGTACTGCGGCCTCATCCGTCCGGAAGGACGCGTCCCGACGCCCGTCCGTTGCTTTCGGGACGCTAGCACGCGGCATTTTGTCCGCGCTGCCCCACAGGGCGGCCCCCTGTCCCACAGCTGTGGGACAGGGGGCCGTACGAGCAGCTCGGGGCGGAGGGCTGCTCAGGTGATGCGGGTGAACTTGTCCCCGAAGCCCGGCTCCGTCATCTCGCTCCGCAGGGCGACGGGGGCCGAGACCTTGCCCGTGCCGGTGCCGATCGTGACCTCTCCGACGACGGTGCCCGCCTTCGCCGTCTGCTGGAGCGGCTCGTCACCGGCGCCGAGATCGAGCTCCACCTTCAGCCCGCCCCAGCCGACCGCCTTCAGGTCCTTGGTGGCGACCACGGGAGTCCGCGTGCCGAAGCCGTTGTCGACGTAGCCGACGACCTGGCCCTTCTTCACCACGGTCGCGGAGTCGACACCCTTCTGGGCGGCCTTGATCAGCTTGAGGCTGTTCTGCCTCGCGCGCTCCAGCTTCGCGTCCAGCGTGCCGTCGAGCGTCGCTCCCATCACCGCACCGATGATGCGCCGGGACTTGCCGTCGACGACCGTGTCGGCCGTCCAGAGCAGGTTGCCGCCGGCCGGAGTGGACGAGCCGGTCTTGATTCCGCTGACGCCGGGCTCCAGCAGGATGTAGTTGTTGTTGTAGATCCGGCCGACGTTCGGGATGTCGGCCTGGGGCTGGTTCACGATCTCCCGGAAGACATCGCTCTGCATGACCGCCTTGCCCAACTTGATCTGGTCGGCGGGCGTCGAGACGGTGGAGGACTTGAGGCCACTCGGATCCGTGTACGTCGAGTTGGTCATACCGAGATCCTCGGCCGCCTGGTTCATCTTCTCGACGAATGCCTTCTCGGTGCCGGCGTCCCAGCGGGCCAGCAGCCGGGCGACGTTGTTCCCCGAAGGAATCATCAGCATCTCGAGCATCTGGTACTCGGAGTACTTCTGGCCCTCCTCGATCGCCACCCGTGACTCGTCCTCGAGGCTCGCCTCCTCGCCGGCGCGCTTGTCCACCTCGATCTGCTCACCGGTCTGCTTGCCGGTGATCGGGTGCTCCTTGAGGATCACGTAGGCGGTCATCACCTTCGCCATGCTCGCGATCGGCGCGGACTTCTCCTTGCCGTACGAGCCGATCGCGCCCACGCCCTCGACCTCCACGGCACCCTGGCCCTCGGCGGGCCACGGCATGTCCAGCTTCTCGCCGCCGAAGGTGTAGGTCGGTGAGGCGGTCAGGGTCAGCGTGGGCTCCGGCAGCGGCCGCATCGCCTGCGCGATCGCAAAGACGATCACCAGGAGCAGCAGCAGCGGCGTCCAGATCTTGACCCGGCGGACCGCGGTGCGGACCGGTGTCTCCGGGGGCGGCGGGGTGTTGGTGAGCTCGGCGAGCAGGTCGAGCGGCGGCTTGGGCGGCATGGGCTGCTGCCTGGTCCGCTCGGCCTCGGTGAGCCCGGCCCCCGGCGCTCCGGGGGCGCCTGCGGCGATCGAGACGTCGGGCGTGACCGTGGGGCCGATCACCGGAGGTGCGGGGCGCACGTCGTCCGAGCGCAGCGGGACGAACTTGCTGGTCCGCTCGGCGGGAGCCTCGGGGGCCTCAGGGGTGCCGGAGGTTCCGGAGGCCTTCGCGCCCCAGGAGGCGGGCTTACGGGCCTCCTCCCTCGGGGGGAGCTTCAGCGCGGTCGTCGGCTGGTCGACCTGCGGGACACGCGGCGCCTTGAAGGCGGTGGTCGGATGATCGATTCCTCGCTGCTCACCCTTGGACGCGACGACGGCGGAGGCTTCGGCCTTGTCGTCCTCGTCAGCGGGCTGCTCGCGGGTCTTCGGGATACGGGGGGCGTCGGCCGGCGCGTCGTTCTCGGCGGGGGCAGCGTCCTCGGCGTCCTCGTCCGCGACGGGTACGACGTCCTCTACAGGTACGTCGTCCTCGGCGGGTACGTCGTCCTCGACGGCGGCGTCTTCGTCCTCGGCAGGGGCCGGGACCTTGTCCTCGACCTCAGCGGTCTTGTCCTCGGCCGCAGGAGCCTTGTCCTCCAGCTCGGCCAGGGCGTCGGCCTCATCAGCGGCCGGGGCGTCGTCCTCGGCGTCGGCAGGCGCGGACGCGTCGGTGGTGACGCCGGCGGGGTCGGTGGCGTCGTCATCGGCGGGCTTGCCCTCGTCCTCGGCGGTACCGGCCCGCCCTGCGTCCTCCTCGTCGTCCTGGCCCGCGACCCAGGCCGCGACGCCGGCCCGCAGCCGCGCATCGGACGGCTCGGCGTCCTCGGGGCTCTTGGACGTCTCGGAGGTCCCGGAGCCCTCGGCGTCTTCTTCGAAGCTCTCGGAAGCCCCGGAGTTCTCGGCGTCCTCGGACCCCTTCGCGTCCTCCGACCCCTTCGCGTTCCCGGAAGCGGAACCCGCCGAACCCACCGAACGCGCCGAGCCCGTCGCCGCCGCGGCCGCGTCCGTCGTCTCGCCCTCTGCGGCCTCGGTGGCCTCCCCGGCCTCTCCACGGGCCCTGGAGCCTTCCTCGGCCCCCTCGGCCGCCTCCGTGTCCTCCAGGGGCCCCGAGACGCCCTCGGAGGCGTGCGCCTCCGAGGAGCGCGGCAGGCGGAAGACCGCCGTCGCGCTGTCCGTCCCGGCCTCCGCCGTCCCGCCCGCCGTGTTCCCGTCCGCCTCGGCGGCCGGTTCACGGAACACGGCGAGACGCGGATCGCGTTCCTCAGCCGTCCCCGACGACTTCCGCTGCTCCGACTTGTCGGGGGACTCGCCCGCCACCGATGCCTCCTTGATGCGCCGCGGGGTCGTGCCCGCACTGTCCGAACCATCTACCAGTGTCCTGTGTGAACCCTTGGCCGAGCCGCTAGACGAGAACGACATACCTAACGGTTCCCTCACAAAGCACCCAGGCACCCTCGACAGACCAATGTGAGAGGGGTCACCCTGTCAGACATCCACGCGGGGAGGCATGGATGGGCAGGAGCCGCAGAACAATTCCGGAGGAGCTTCTGCTGCTCGCTCTGGACCCGACAACGGGTACCACAGCGCAGCCGCAGTCGCTCGACCTCGGCCTGGCCGGGGCACAGCTAGTGGAGCTGGCTCTGGCAGGACGGATAGCCCCTGACGGGGATCGTATCGCCGTGGTGATGCCACGGCCGACAGGAGATCCGACTCTGGACTCCGCACTGGAACTGCTGCGCCGTCGTGGCAGTCCGGTTCGGGCGGTCCACTGGATCGGCGGGCCCCGGTTGGGACTTCGCCAGATCTATCTCGCTCATCTGGAGCGGTGCGGCATGGTGCATGCCGTGGCGGGCCAGATGTGCGGAGTGCTGCCGACGACTCGCTACCAGGCGACGGACACGGCGATCAGCCGGGACATCAGGTCCCGGCTGGACAGTGCGATCCGCACCGGCGTACCGCCGGACCCGCGGACCGCGGCGCTCGCCGCACTGGCCCACGCGGTCGGACTCGGCAAGCACCTGTACCCCGGGAACGAGGGGCGCTCATCGCGCTCCCGGCTCCGGGACCTGATCAGACACGACCCGATGGGCGGTCTCGTGGCGCATGCCGTGATGGACGTCCAGAACGGTGTGGCCGTCCAGCCACGCCGCAATCAGCAGGCGGCAGGCGTGCCGTTGCAGCCGCAAGCGCAAGCGCGTCGCGGAAGCATGGCGCACACCTCCGTCCACTGACCGCACGACCGCGCGGACACTTGCGCGGAGTTCTGAATACCGCCGTACCGCCGCACCGACGTCCCCATGACCCGGTTCGGGAGCCGCACCAGGCGCGGGGCAGCCGGATCCACCGGCTGCCCCGCGCTTTTGCACGCGCTCGTCCCGTGTGGCCGTTTTCCAGCGCGGCCGGGTGCGCGGGTGGCAATCTGCTGAGCAGTAGACACGCACAGCTACAAGAGCTGCATAGCCGGAGGTGCCGTTTCCGTGCCGACCAACGTCAATCCCACCGTCAGGCGACGCCGGTTGGGCCAGGAGTTGCGCCGCCTGCGCGAGATCAAGGGCATGACGGCCGAGGAGGTGGCGGAGCGGCTGCTCGTCTCGCAGTCGAAGATCAGCCGCCTGGAGAACGGCCGCCGCTCCATCAGCCAGCGCGACGTACGCGACCTCTGCGGGGTGTACGAGGTGGAGGATCACCGCGTCGTCGACTCGCTGATGCAGATGGCGAAGGACTCCCGTCAGCAGGGCTGGTGGCACGCGTTCGGCGACATCCCCTACAGCGTCTACATCGGGCTGGAGACCGACGCGGAGTCCCTCCGGGTGTACGAGCCCCAGGTCGTACCGGGGCTGCTTCAGACCCGGAGTTACGCCGAGGCGCTGATCAACGGCGCGCTGCCGGAGACGCCGCCGTCCGACATCGAGAAGCGCGTGAACGTCCGGGCCCGCCGCCAGGACCGGGTCAACGCCCCGGAGCACCCGCTGCGGCTCTGGGCGGTCATCGACGAGTCCGCCCTGCGCCGGCTCGTCGGCGGCAAGCAGGTCATGATCCAGCAGCTGGAACACCTCATCGAGCAGTCCCAGCTGCCCCATGTGACCGTGCAGGTACTGCCGTTCGAGATGGGGGCGCACCCCGGGATCAACGGGCAGTACGCCATCCTGGAGTTCCCCGACGCCGCGGACTCCAGTGTCGTCTACATCGAAGGGGTCACCAGCGACCTCTACCTGGAGAAGGCGAACGACGTACAGCGCTACAGCGTCATGTACGAGCACCTGCGGGCCCAGGCGCTGAACGTGGACCAGACCCGTCAGTTCATCGGTGACATCGTCAAGGAGTACACCCGGTGAAATCCCTGTGAGTGGGGTGGGGGCGGGAAGATACACCGTCACCGCCTCACCACGGAAGACCCGCATGGAATATGCCATCCGGTCGAGTGAACGGCTCCACCACCAGGCGATGTTGGCGAGTAGCGTCGATCACGCCAACAGGAACGAAGTTGGTGCCACTCACATCAACTCTCTGAACCGGAGTGAACATGGCTATTCTTCAGGGCGCCACGGAAAACTGGACGAAGTCGTCGTACTCCGGTGGCAACGGGGCGTGCGTCGAAGTGAAGTCGCCCGTCACGCAGGCCATCGCCGTGCGCGACTCGAAGGCCCCCGAAGGCCCTTCGCTCACCTTCGTGCCGGGAGCATGGAACACCTTCGTGCGGGACGTCGCGTCGGGCTCGATCAACGCCTGACCCGCTCGACCGACCGGCATGCCCGGCCGGTTGCGCCACGCTGCGTCCGGTCTCACGACCGTCAGGAGCCCTCTCGCCCGGCTCGCCGTCCTGGCCGAGGGGGCTCGACCGTCACCCGGACACAGCGCCCGCCGTTCGGCGCACCCCGCACAGCACTGCCTCGGCTGTGCGGGCGCGGACAGCGCGGTCCTCACAGACTGCGCGGTCGGCGCACACCGTACACAAGCTTCACGTGGTCAGCTCCTCCCCTTCTCCGGCCGCACGGGACCCGCATCCCGTGCGGTCGTTCTGCGTTTCTCGGTGTTCGTGATCTGTTGCTTCGATCTCTGCACAGCCTGACGAAGTGCTCGCTCATCGTGTGGCCGTGGTCACGTTCACGACAACGCCCCGCAAGGTCAAGAACTAGTAAAATCGTTCGCCTTGCTGATCCGCGTTCACATCCCTGATCGAGAAAACCTTGACCAGGGACCCGGGCAGGCGGTTCAATCCCCGAAGCCCCCGTTCCCGCACGGGGCCCCGCTGAACGGCCGTACTGACGAAGTGCGTTCCCGTTCACAAGGCGGACCCCTGGAGGGGGCACATGAACAGTCTCGACTGGGCCGTGCTCATCGGCTACTTCGGTGTGATGGTCGCGATCGGACTCTGGTCGCACAAGCGCGTGGACAACGTCAGCGACTTCTTCACGGCCGGCGGCAAGATGCCGTGGTGGCTGTCGGGCATCTCGCACCACATGTCCGGCTACAGCGCGGTGATGTTCACCGGTTACGCCGGTATCGCGTATCAGTACGGCGTCACGTCCTTCGTGACCTGGTCACTGCCGATCGCCATCGGCATCGGCATCGGTGCGAAGCTCTTCGCGCCCCGGCTCAACCGGCTGCGCTCGCGACTGCACGTCGCCTCGCCGCTCGAGTACCTCAAGAACCGTTACAACGTCCCCACCCAGCAGGCCCTGGCGTGGTCCGGTCTGCTGCTGAAGATCGTGGACGTCGGCGCCAAGTGGGCCGCCATCGCCACGCTGCTGTCCGTGTTCACGGGCATCACCCTCACCCAGGGCATCTTCATCACCGGCATCATCACGGCCGTCTACTGCACGGTCGGCGGCCTGTGGGCCGACGCGCTCACCGAGCTCGGGCAGTTCATCATCCAGCTCTTCGCCGGTCTGGCCATGCTGGTGATCGTCATGAGCAAGCTCGGCGGCTTCAGCTCGCTGTGGACGGTCTGGGACAAGCTGCCCGAGGGCCACACGGAGCCGACGGCCGGCCCGTACACCGTGACCTTCCTCCTGGCGTACCTCTTCATCAAGACCTTCGAGTACAACGGTGGCATGTGGAACCAGGCCCAGCGCTACATGGCCACGGACTCCGCGCGCTCGGCGACCCGTTCCGCATACCTGTCCGCCGCTCTGTGGCTGATCTGGCCCGTCGTGCTCTTCTTCCCGATGTGGGTGGCCCCGCTGCTCGTCGAGGCCAAGAAGCCCGACGCCTCGGACAGTTACGCGCTGATGACCGAGCAGCTGCTGCCGCACGGTCTGCTCGGACTGGTCGTCGTCGGCTTCTTCTCGCACACGATGGCCATGTGCTCCTCCGACGCCAACGCCATCTCGGCGGTCTTCACCCGGGACATCGCGCCGGTCTTCTCCAAGGCGGCCCGCACCTGGAGCAACCGCAGCGGCCTCCTGGCCGCGCGGCTCTCCACGCTGGCCTTCCTCGGACTGTCGATGGCGCTGGCGACCCAGATCAACTCGCCCACGTTCAAGGACATCATCTCGGTCGTGATCAAGTGGGTGGCCGGTCTGATGGGACCGATCGCGATCCCGTTCATGCTGGGCCTGCTGCGCAGGTTCCGCAGGTCGGGCCCGACGGCGGCGCTCACCAGCTGGGCGGCGGGTCTGCTGGCCTTCTACTTCACCAACTACAACTTCGACGGTTCGGTGAAGACGGACGTCGCGCTGCAGTACCAGGTGGCGCTGCCGCTCGCGATCTCGCTGGTGCTGTACATCGTCATCGGCTTCATCAAGCCCGAGGACACCCCGGAACGTGACGCGTTGATCGAGCAGATCAACTCGGACGGCCCGGGGCCGGTGGGCGGAGCCGCCGCGGCGGCCGGCATCCCCCTTCAGAAGGGACCTGAGGGCACCGGAGTCCCTGAGGCCGTGAAGGACTGACCTGCCCCGCACGCGGGGCACGGGGACGGTGGGCGGGCGCGGCGGCGTCCGCCCATCTCCGTCTCCGACCGCGCTCAGCGATCCGGCCGTGCTCAGTCCCTCGGGTAACGGGCGAGCCAGCCCGGAGCCACCGCGGTCGGGCTGTGCAGCGCCGGGCCCTGGGTCATCTCCATGGCGAAGTCGTCGGCGAGTTCGAGCAGCGTCGAGCGGCCCTCCAGCTCGGCCAGCCAGGCCGGCGGCAGGGACGTCTCGCCGTGCAGCGCCCCGAGGAGAGCACCGCAGACCGCTCCCGTGGCGGCGGAGGGCCCGGAGTGGTTCACGGCCAGCCGCAGGCCGTGCCGTACGTCCTCGCCGACCAGCGCGCAGTACAGGCCCACGGCGAGAACCTCGTCGGCGGAGTCGGTGTCCCCGAGTGCCTCGATGAGGGCAGGCCCGGGTATCCCCTGGCGTACGGAGCCGAGGGCCTGCCGCAGCGCCTCGGTGACCTGCTCGCTGCCCGGCCGTTCGGTGAGCAGCGCCAGCGCGTGCTGCACCGAGCCGTCCAGGGTCTCGCCGCGGGCGAGACCGTGCACCATCACGGCGAAGGCGCCCGCCGCGAACTGGGCCGTGGCGTGGCCGTGGGTCTGGGCGGCACACTCGACGGCCAGCTGGAGGACGAGCTGGGGCTCCCAGCCGACGAGCAGCCCGAAGGGCGCGGAGCGGGTGAGCGCGGCCGAGTCCCGTGCGGCAGGGTTCTTGGGCACGGCGAGGGTGCCCATGGTGGCGTCACCGAACCCGGCGAGGCACTCCCTGGTGGGGGCGCGGCGGGTGTACAGCCACTCCTCCATGGCGAGCCAGCCGTTGTCCTTACGGCGTTCGTCGGGCCCCCAGGCGCTCTGGGTGGCGGCCCAGCGCAGATGGGCCCGGTACACGTCGGTGGGCGGGTGCCAGGCGCCGGTGTCGCGCCGGACCTGGGCCCGGATGAGGCCGTCGACGGTGAACAGGGTGAGCTGGGTGACGGCGGTGACGGCGCCCCGCCTGCCGTGCACGGCGACGAAGTCGGCCACCCCGTCCGTGCCGTGGGCCTCGCGGACCGCCTCCAGCGTGAGCCCCGAGACCCCCGCCCCGAGCGCGTCACCGATGGCGCCCCCGAGCAGGGAGCCGCGCACCCGGCTGCGGAAGTCCTGCTGCTGGGCACGGCCCCAGACAGCTGTGGTCCCTGTGCTCACCGTGCCCCTTCCGTCCGCCTTGGTGTGCGACCGCGCAAGCACTGTAATCGAACGGAAAGGGCCCTCTCAGGGGTGCAGCGGTATGTACGCAGTACCTCTCCAGAACCCCCTTTGGCCAGCATTGCCCAGGGTTTTCCAGGGTCTGTCCGTGCGGCCGCGCGGTGCCGTTCACGCCTCGGCGGGCAGGGCCGGGTAGTCCGTGTAGCCCGTCTCCCCGCCCACGTACATCAAGTACGCGTCCCGGACCTGGTTGACCGGGGCGCCCGTGCGCATCCGGCGGATCAGGTCCGGGTTGGCGAGGAAGGGGCGGCCGAGCGCGATGACGTCGGCTCCGGCAGCCAGCAGCCGCTCGGCGTGTGCGATGCCGCCGTCCTCCGGGATGCGGTCCTTGGGCAGCACCGGGTTGGCGATCAGCGTCCCGGGCCAGTCCTTGCGGATGCGCTGGAAGACGGGGTCCTCGGGGTCGGCGTACCCCACGTGCAGATAGGCCAGGCCCCGGTCGGCCAGGGCGGCCAGGAGCGCGGGGTAGATCTTCTCGGTGTCGCCCTCCTCCATGCCGTTGACCGTGCTCCACGGGGAGACGCGCAGACCCACCCGCTCGGGGCCGATCGCCTCCGCGACGGCCTCGGTCACCTCCACGACGAAGCGGATGCGGTGGGCCACGGACCCGCCGTAGGCGTCGGTCCGCCGGTTGGTCCCCTGGCCCAGGAACTGGTGGAGCAGATGGCCGTTGGCACTGTGGACCTCGACGCCCTCGAAGCCCGCCTCGATCGCGTTGCGGGCCGCGGAGGCGAAGTCCGCGACGGTGGTGCGGATGTCCTCCGCCGTCATCTCGCGGGGCACCACCGAGGGCACGCGCCCGGCCGGGGTGTGGATCGTCTCCGGCAGTGCGATCGGCGAGGGGGCGACGGGCGTCAGTCCGCTGGTGTCGGGGTGTCCGGCGCGCCCGCCGTGCTGGATCTGGAGGAACATCCGGCCGCCCTCCGCCCGGACCGCGTCGGTGACCCGGCGCCAGCCGGCGACATGGGCCGCGCTGTGGATGGCGGTGATGTTCGGGTAGGTCTGCCCCACCGGATTCGGCGTGGACGCCTCCGCGATGATCAGCCCCGCCGAGGCGCGCTGCGCGTAGTACGTGGCCATGAGCGGGGTCGGGACACCCTCGGCGGTGGCGCGGTTCCGGGTCAGCGGCGCCATCACGAGGCGGTGGGGAAGGGTCAGGGGTCCCAGTTCGACGGTCTCGAAGAGCTTCGCGGGGGAAGGGGCTGCGTTCGTCATGCCGGAACGGTAAGAATTGACACCGGTGTCAGGTTCAAGTCCCGGAGGCGAGGCATTCATGCGGATCGGCGAGCTGGCCCGGCGTACGGGCGTGAGCGAACGCTCCCTGCGCTACTACGAGACCCAGGGAATCCTGAAGGCCGACCGTACCCCCGGCGGCCACCGCGACTATCCGGAGGGCGCCGTCGACCGCGTCATCCGGATCCAGGAGTTCTACGCCGCCGGGCTGTGCAGCTCCAAGATCGCCGAGCTGCTGCCCTGCGTACGGGACACGGACGGCGGCCCCTCCGCGATCGCCACCCCGCGCCTGGTCAGCGACCTCACCACGGAGCGCGATCGCATCGACCGGAAGATCGACGAACTGCGCCGCTCCCGGGAGGTACTGGACGACGTGATCGCCACGGCGGCGGGCGGAGCGCAGGACGCCGGCTGAGTGCGCCGCCCTGGTGTTCCCGCCGCGGGACGGGACACCGGGACGGGAACACCAGGGCGCGCCCTTCACCCCTCCAGGACCGGCAGCAGTTCCGGCAGGTGGCCGTCGGACGCCGCGGCGGCCGTGACGCGCTCCTCGGGCACCTCGCCGTACAGCGTCGTACGCGGCTTCGCCGGACGGCCGGCCAGGTCGGCGATGGCGACGAGGTCCTGGATCGAGCGGTACGAGCCGTAACTCGATCCCGCCATACGGGAGATGGTCTCCTCCATCAGCGTGCCGCCGAGGTCGTTCGCGCCTGAGCGCAGCATCTCGGCCGCGCCTTCGGTCCCGAGCTTGACCCAGCTGGTCTGGATGTTGGTGATGTGCGGGTGGAGCAGGAGGCGGGCCATCGCGGTGACGGCCCGGTTGTCCCGGTCGGTGGGACCGGGGCGGGCGATGCCCGCCAGGTAGACCGGGGCGTTGGTGTGGATGAAGGGCAGGGTGACGAACTCCGTGAAGCCGCCGGTCTCCTGCTGGAGGCGGGCCAGCGTCCTGAAGTGCCCGAGCCAGTGGCGGGGCTGGTCGACATGGCCGTACATCATCGTGGAGGAGGAGCGCAGACCCGTCTCGTGCGCCGTCCGGATGACCTCCAGCCAGGTGGCGGTCGGCAGCTTGCCCTTCGTGAGGACCCAGCGCACCTCGTCGTCGAGGATCTCCGCGGCCGTGCCGGGGATCGAGTCGAGCCCGGCCTCCTTGGCGGCGGTCAGCCAGTCGCGGATGGACATGCCGGTGCGGGTGGCGCCGTTGACGACCTCCATCGGCGAGAAGGCGTGGACGTGCATGCCGGGGACCCGCTCCTTCACCGCCCGTGCGATGTCGAAGTAGGCGGTGCCCGGCAGGTCGGGGTGGATGCCTCCCTGCATGCAGACCTCGACCGCGCCGACGTCCCAGGCCTGTGCGGCGCGGTCGGCGACCTGGTCCAGGGAGAGGGTGTAGGCGTCCGCGTCCGTACGCCGCTGGGCGAAGGCGCAGAAGCGGCAGCCGGTGTAGCAGACGTTGGTGAAGTTGATGTTCCTGGTGACGATGTAGGTGACGTCGTCACCGACCACGTCGCGGCGCAGGGTGTCCGCGATCCGGCAGAGCTCGTCCAGCGCCGGACCGTCGGCGTGCAGCAGGGCGAGGGCCTGGTCGTCGGTGAGCTTCGTGGGGTCGTCGGCTGCCTGACTCAGGGCCTGGCGCACGTCGGTGTCGATCCTGGACGGCACCATGCCGGGGGCGGCGGCCTCGCGCAGGGCCTCCCAGTCGCCGTACACCTCGTCGAAGTCGTCGCGCCGGTCGCCCGTGCGGCCCTCGGTGTCGATGGTGCGGTGCAGATCGGTGCGGCCGGAGGCGTTGAAGCCCTCGTCGGGCTCCTGCCAGGGCAGTCCGGACGGGATCGCGCCCTCCTTCGCGAGACCCGTCTCCGGGTCGGCGAGGGCCCGCACGTGCGGGAGGAGGCGAGGGTCGAGCCAGGGCTCGCCGCGCTGGATGAACTCCGGGTAGATGGTCAGGCGTTCGCGCAGCTGGAAGCCGGACTCGGCCGTCCTGGCGGCGAGTTCATCGATGTGCGGCCAGGGGCGTTCGGGGTTCACGTGGTCCGGGGTGAGGGGTGAGACACCGCCCCAGTCGTCGATGCCCGCGCCGATCAGCAGGGCGTACTCGGCGTCGACGAGGTTCGGCGGGGCCTGGATGCGGGCCGACGGGCCGAGGATGTGGCGGGCGACAGCGATCGCGGCGGCCAGTTCCTCCAGTTCGGCGTCCGGCATCCCGCGCATCGCGGTGTCCGGCTTGGCGCGGAAGTTCTGGACGATCACTTCCTGTATGCCGTGGTAGGCACGGGCCGTCTTGCGCAGCTCGAAGAGGGAGTCGGCCCGCTCCTCGTACGACTCGCCGATCCCGATCAGGATGCCGGTGGTGAACGGCACGTTGGACCGGCCCGCGTCCTCCAGCACCCGCAGCCGGACGGCCGGTTCCTTGTCCGGGGACCCGTGGTGCGGGCCGCCCTTCTCGGACCACAGCCGGGTCGCCGTCGTCTCCAGCATCATGCCCATGGACGGGGCGACGGGCTTGAGCCGCTGCAGATCCGTCCACGTCATCACCCCGGGGTTGAGGTGCGGCAGCAGCCCGGTCTCCTCCAGCACCCTGACCGCCATGGCGCGTACGTACGCCAGGGTGTCGTCGTAACCCTCGGCCTCCAGCCACTCCCGCGCCTCGGGCCACCGGTCCTCGGGGCGGTCCCCGAGCGTGAACAGCGCCTCCTTGCAGCCCATTTCCGCACCCTTACGGGCGATGTCGAGCACCTCGTCCGGCGAGAGGAACATCCCGTGGCCCTCCCGGCGGAGCTTCCCGGGCACGGTGACGAAGGTGCAGTAGTGACAGGTGTCGCGGCAGAGCCGGGTCAGCGGGATGAAGACCTTCCGGGAGTACGTGATCACACCCGGCCGGCCGGCGGCTTCCAGGCCCGCGTCCCGGACCCGGGCGGCGGAGGCGGCGAGATCGGTGAGATCCTCCCCGCGCGCCTGGAGCAGGACGGCGGCCTCGGCCACGTCGAGGGCGACACCGTCGCGAGCCCGCCGCAGGGCACGCCGCATGGCGTTGGTCGTGGGGCGCTGAGGAACGGTCATGATCCGAGCATACGAGCGCGGCGCTCCGTCCGGACCAGGGCCTCTGTCCGGCGTAACCGGGCGTTCCCCCCTGGCGCCTTGGCCGTTATGTCCCCCTTGCCCCGTAGGCTCGGAGAGGTGATGGAAACGATCGTCTTCGACATCGGAGAGACCCTCGTCCGCGACGACCGCCTCTGGGCCTCCTGGGCCGACTGGCTCGGGGTCCCGCCGCACACCGTCAGCGCCCTCGTCGGCGCCTCGGTCGTCCAGGGCCGCGACGGCGCCGACGCGTTGCGCGTCCTGCGGCCGGACATGGACGTCATGGAGGCGTACCACGCCCGTGCGGCGGCGGGCCGCGGCGAGCACCTGGACGAGACGGACCTCTATCCCGATGTCCGGCCCGCCCTGGCCGAACTGCGCGCGCTCGGACTGCGGGTCGTCGTCGCGGGCGACCGGTCGGCGCGGGCGGGAGAGCTGCTGCGGGCGCTGGACCTGCCGGCCGACCTGGTCGTCACCTCGCAGGAGTGGGGCGTGGCCAAGCCGGACGCGGAGTTCTTCGCCCGCGTGCTGGAGGTGTCGGGCGCGGCTCCGGAAGCGACGCTCTACGTGGGTGACCACCCGGCGGACGACCTCTTCCCCGCGAAGTCCTCGGGGCTGCGCACGGCGCACATCCGGCGCGGCCCGTACGGCCATTGGTGGGCGGACCACCCCGACGTCGTGGAGACGGCGGACTGGCGCGTCGACGCCCTGACCGAACTGCCGGGGCTGGTGGGCGCGGCCGGACGGCGAAAGACCCCGGCCCCGGCCGCGACGGCGGCCACGGAGGCGGAAACAAAGGCGGAGGCAGAAGCGGCGCGGGGCTGAACGCGGGCCTCCGGCGGCGCCGCCGCCGGGGCGTCAGCTCTCGTCGCCGCGCAGCGAGAGCCTCAGCCGGTCGCTCGCCAGGCGCATGTGTTCGGCCATCGCCGCGTCCGCCCCCTCCGGGTCACCCGCCCGGATCGCGTCAAGCACCGCGCCGTGCTCGTGCAGTGTCCCGCTGACCGTCCCCTCGATGTCGCCCGCCCTCTCCATCCACACCTGGAGCAGCGCCCGGATGGAGTGCAGGATGTCACTGAGCACCGTGTTGCGGGCGATGTTCGCGGTCTCCAGGTGGAAGGCGATGTCGGCGTCGATGAACGCCTTCACGTCCGTCCCCGCCTCCCGCATCCGCTCCAGGTGCTCCTCCAGGCGCCGCACGTCCTCCTCGGACGCCCGGTCCGCGGCCAGTCGCGCCGACATGCCCTCCATGAACGTGCGCACTTCGACGAGGTCCTGCGTACGGCGCTGACCGAGCATCAGGCCCCAGTTGATGGCCCGCGGCAGGAACTCCGAGGTCCCCTCACGGACGTACGAGCCCGAGCCCGGCCTGATTTCGATGATGCCCAGCACGTCCAGCGCCGACAGCGCCCCGCGCACGCTGGAGCGCGCGACGCCGAGCGCGTCGGCGAGCTGGCGTTCGGCGGGCAGCCGCGTACCCGGCTTCAGATTGCCCTCGGACAGATGATCAAGGAGTCGCTTGGCCACCTCGCTGACCGAGGACTCCCGGACGACAGGGCGCAGAAGTGACGTGAAATCGGGCTCTTCGGGCTGCGTGGACACGCTGACCAGTACATCAGACCGGGCGGCGGACGCCCGGAGCGGGCGGACCATAACGCGCTCATCGGTCCAGGAGAAGAGCTCAGGGGAGCGACCTACGTCACTTTGGTAAATTGGTGACCAATTCAGGATCCGGGACTAGCTTGGAGTTGTTCACCGGCTGGAAACGCGAGCTTCAACGGTTCGACTTCGCCTGCCGGAGTAGACACAGAACCGGACAAAGCGGTCCGCAAGCGAGGAGTCTTCCCATGGGCGCCACTGCGCATTCAGCCATCGAGAGATCAGCGATCAGGAAAGTCTCGATCCGGCTCGTCCCCTTCGTGGCCCTGATGTTCTTCGTGAACTACCTGGACCGCACGGCCGTCTCCTTCGCCGAGCCGAACGGCATGGGGCAGGACCTCGCACTCACCGCGGCGCAGTTCGGCTTCGCCTCGGGCGTCTTCTTCATCGGCTACATCATTCTCGAAGTGCCCAGCAACATGGCCCTGCACAAGTTCGGCGCCCGGCGCTGGCTGGCCAGGATCATGGTGAGCTGGGGCATCGTCGCCCTCCTCTTCACCTGGGTGCAGAACAGCGAGCAGCTGTACGCGCTCCGCTTCCTGCTCGGGGTCGCGGAGGCCGGGTTCTTCCCCGGCGCGATCCTCTTCCTCAGCCAGTGGGTGCCCTCCCGGCACCGCACGAAGGTGCTCGGCCTCTTCTACCTGGCGCAGCCGCTGACCACCGTCATCGGCGCCCCGCTGGCCGGCTGGTTCATCAACCAGCACGGGCTGTTCGGGCTCGAGGGCTGGCGCGTGATGTTCCTCGGTGTGTCGATCCCGGCGATCCTGCTGGGCGTCATCGCCTGGTTCTACCTGATCGACAAGCCGGCCGACGCGAAGTGGCTGACCACCGACGAGAAGAACTGGCTGACGACGGAGCTCGCCGCGGAGAACGCGGGCAAGACCGGCGCCGACGAGAAGAGCGCCCACGGCAAGGAGGCCCTGAAGGCCGCCTTCACCAACGGCCGCGTCTGGATCCTCGCGCTCATCTACTTCGGCTTCATCTACGGCCTGTACGCCCTCGCCTTCTTCCTGCCGACGATCATCAACGGTTTCCAGGAGCAGTTCGGCACGACGTTCAGCGTCATGGACAAGGCCCTGATCACGGCCATCCCCTATCTCCCGGCCGCGATCGTCCTCTACTTCTGGTCCCGTCACGCCACCAGGCACGGCGTCCGCACCTGGCACATCGCGGGACCGGCCGTCGTCGGCGGGATCTCCATCCCCCTCGCCCTCTACATGGGCTCACCGGCCGCCACGGTCGCCGTCATCACCGTCACCGCCTGTGCGATCTTCGCCGCGCTGCCGGTCTTCTGGTCCGTCCCCTCCCAGTTCCTGACCGGCGCGGCAGCCGCCGCCGGTATCGCCCTGATCAACACCGCGGGCAACGTGGCCGGCTTCGCCGCCGGATACGTCACCGGCTGGCTGAAGGACTTCAGCGGCGCGTACTACCTGCCGCTGTTCCTCGTCGGGGCCTTCATGCTCATGTCCGCCGCGCTGATGCTGTGGCTCGCCAAGCGGTCCGAGGACCGGGACGCGCACCACGGCCGCCCTCTCGCAGAGGTTCGCTGATGACCCGCCTGTCCAACGACCCCGCCGCCTTCGCCGACGAAGCGCTCGAAGGCTTCGTCGCCGCCCACCCCCGCCGGGTCCGCCAGGTCCCCGGCGGGGTGGTCCGGGCCACCCGCACCGCCCCCGGCCAGGTCGCCGTGGTCGTCGGCGGCGGCTCCGGGCACTACCCGGCCTTCTCCGGACTGGTCGGCCAGGGCCTCGCCCACGGCGCGGCGGTCGGCAACGTCTTCGCCTCGCCCTCGGCCCACCAGGTGCGCCGGGTCGCGCAGGCCGCAGAGGCCGGCGGCGGCGTCCTCCTCGCCTACGGGAACTACGCGGGCGACGTCCTGCACTTCGGCCAGGCGGCCGAGCAGCTGACTGCCGACGGCATACCCGCCCGCACGGTCGGCGTCACGGACGACATGTCCAGTGCCCCGCCCGACGAGGCCCACAAGCGCCGTGGTGTCGCCGGTGACCTGGTCGTCTTCAAGACGGCCGCGGCGGCGGCCGAGGCCGGGCTCCCGCTCGACGAGGTGACCAGGATCGCCGAGCTGGCCAACGCCCGTACGCGCTCCTTCGGTGTCGCCTTCTCCGGCTGCACCCTGCCCGGCGCGGACCACCCGCTGTTCACCGTGCCGGAGGGCCGGATGGCCGTCGGGCTCGGCATCCACGGCGAACCCGGCATGGGCGAGCGGCCCGTGCCGAGCGCCGACGAGGCGGCCGAGCTCCTGGTCTCCACCGTGCTCGGCGAGCTCCCCGACGGCGTCACCTCGCCGGGCGGGCAGCGGGCCGCGGTGATCCTCAACGGCCTCGGCTCGGTGAAGTACGAGGAGCTGTTCGTCGTCTACCGCCGGGTCGCGCGGCTCCTGGACGAGGCCGGTGTCCGGACCGTGGACCCGGAGGTCGGCGAACTGGTCACCAGCTTCGACATGGCGGGCGTCTCGCTCACCCTGTGCTGGCTGACCGACGAGCTGGAACCCCTGTGGACGGCCCCGGCCGACGCCCCCGCCTACCGCAAGGGCACCGTGGACGCCGCGGACCTGATCACGGACGACGCGGCGGCCGGCACCTCCGACGAAGCCGTCGCTCCCGCCACCGGCACCGCCGAGGAAGCCGTCCCTCCCGCCACCGACGCCTCCCGCGAGGCAGCCCGGACGGCCCTCGCCGCCCTGCGTGTCCTCAAGGACACCGTCGACGTCCACGCCGACGAACTCGGCCGGATCGACGCGGTCGCGGGCGACGGCGACCACGGCATCGGCATGCAGCGCGGCTCCACCGGGGCGTACGAGGCGGCCCTGCGCGCCGAGGCGCTGGGCGCGGGAGCCCGGACGCTCCTGCACCGGGCCGCCGATGCCTGGGCGGACCGGGCCGGGGGGACGTCCGGTGCCCTGTGGGGTGTCATCCTCCGCGCGGTCGGCTCCGCGCTCGGCGACACCGAGCGGCCCACGGCACCCATGGTCGCCGCAGGCGTCGCGGAGGCCGCGGCGGGCGTCATGCGCCTCGGGAAGGCGGAGGTCGGCGACAAGACCATGGTCGACGTTCTCGTCCCCTTCTCCTACGCGCTCACGGCCGCCACCGAGGCGGGCCAACCCCTGGCCACCGCATGGGGCACGGCCGCGCACTCCGCTTCCGCCGCCGCCGAGGCCACCGCGGACCTGCTCCCCCGGATGGGCCGCGCCCGCCCGCACGCCGAAAAGAGCCTCGGCACTCCGGACGCCGGAGCCCACTCACTCGCCCTGATCGTCCGCGCCGTGCACGGCGTGTTCGCACCCACTCTGGAGAACCACTGATGTCCGAAAAGCTCCGCATCGTCGTCGGCTCCGACGACGCCGGCTACGCGTACAAGGAAGCCCTCAGGCAGGACCTGGAGGCCAGCGGCCTCGTCGCCACCGTCACCGATGTCGGGGTCGACGCGGACGGGCACACCGCCTACCCCAAGGTCGCCATCGCCGCCGCCGAGATGGTCGCCCGCGGCGAGGCCGACCGCGCCCTGCTGGTCTGCGGCACGGGTCTCGGGGTGGCCATCGCCGCCAACAAGGTCAAGGGCGTCCGGGCCGTCACCGCGCACGACTCCTTCTCCGTCGAGCGCGCCGTCCTCTCCAACAACGCCCAGGTCCTCACCTTCGGCCAGCGCGTCGTCGGCCTGGAACTGGCCCGCCGGCTGGCCTCCGAGTGGCTGACGTACCGCTTCGACGAGGCGTCGGCGTCCGCCGCCAAGGTCGCGCTCATGGACGACTACGAGAACAACCAGCAGGAAGCCGCAGCCTGATGTCCGCCCCGCAGAGCCCCCGGGTCACGATCGGGGTGAGCCTGAAGATGTATTTCGGCCACCACCAGACCCTCAACTGGGCCCGCAGCATCGCCTCCCTCGCCGCCCGGCACCCGGCCCTCACCGGCGGCACGGCCGAGCTGTTCGTGCTGCCCGCCTTCCCCGCGCTCGTCCCGGTCACCGGGATCCTGGCCGGTACCGGTGTACGGACGGGGGCGCAGGATTTGGCGAGCGAGGACTCCGGCCCGTACACCGGCGAGGTCAGCGGCGCCCACCTGCACGAGATCGGCGCCCGCTACGCCGAGGTCGGCCACGCCGAGCGCCGCCGGCTCTTCGGCGAGGGCGACACCGTCGTCGCCGCCAAGACGGCCGCCGCCCTGCGCAACGGGCTGACCCCGGTGCTCTGCGTCGGCGAACTCGACCAGGTCGCCCCGGCGGAGGCCGCCGCCCGTACGGTCGCCGAGGCCGAGCGCGTCCTGGCGACCGCCGCCCACGACGGCCCCCTCGCCCCGGTCGTCCTCGCCTACGAACCGCAGTGGGCCATCGGCGCCCCCCGGCCCGCCTCCCCGGAGCACATCAGCACCGTCTGCGAGGCCCTCACGGCGTGGCTCGCCACCCAGCCTCCGCTGGCCGGCAGCCGCGTGATCTACGGCGGCAGCGCGGGTCCCGGTCTCCTGACCGAGCTGGGCTCCTGCGTCGACGGGCTGTTCCTCGGCCGCTTCGCCCACGACCCGGCAGCGGTGGAACGCATCCTCGACGAGGCACAGGAAGGAGCTCTCGCATGTCCTACGGCCTGAGCACCTACGCCTACTTCTGGCGCATCTCGGACCGGGCCCCCCGCCCGCTCACCCTCGACGAGATGCTCGCGCAGACCCGGGAACTCGGCGGCGAGGTCTTCCAGATCTGCGACTACCCGCTGATCGAGACGTACGACGACGAGCGGCTCGACGCCCTGCGCGCCACGGCGGCCGGGCACGGCATCACGCTGGAGCTCGGCACCAGGGGCGTGGGCACCGAACACCTCGCCGCCTACCTCCGCATCGCGCGGCGCCTGGGGGTCACCCTGGTGCGCTCCATGCTGAACACGGCGGACCACCGGCCGGACGTCGCGGAGGCCACCGCGCTCCTGCGCGAGGCCGTCCCCGCCTACGCCGCGGCGGGCGTCACCCTCGGCCTGGAGACCTACGAACAGGTCTCCACCGACGACCTGCTCGCCGTCGTACGCGGCGTGGACAGCCCGCACCTCGGCGTCGTCCTCGACCCGGGCAACAGCGTCGCCCGGCTGGAGCGCCCGGTGGACGTCGTCGAGGCGACCGCCCCTCACGTGGTGAACATCCACGTCAAGGACTTCTCGTTCTCCCGCCGTGACGGCTGGGTCGGCTTCACCTTCGCCGGCTGCCTCCTTGGCGAGGGCCTGCTCGACCACCGCCACATGATCGACACGGTCGGACCGGACGAGCGGGGCATCAACCAGATCGTGGAGCACTGGCTCCCCTGGCAGGGCGATTTCGAAGAGACCGCCCGCCTGGAGGACCGGTGGACCCGGCACAGCATCAACACCCTTCTGAGGAGCAAGTAATGGCCACCGGATCCAAGACCGTCGCCGTCATCGGGGCCGCAGGCAAGATGGGCCGGCGGGTCTCCGACAACCTGGTCAAGAGCGACTTCACCACCCTCTTCGCCGAGAACTCCCCCAAGGGCCAGGAGCTGGTCCGCGAGCTCGGCCGCGAGCTGACGGACAGCGCCGACGCCGCCGCGCAGGCCGACGTCGTGATCCTCGCCGTCCCGGACGTCGTCCTCGGCACGGTCTCCGAGCAGCTCGTCCCCGTCATGAAGCCCGGCGCGATCCTTCTGACCCTGGACCCGGCCGCCGCCTACGCCGGTCTGCTGACCCGCCGAGCCGACGTGCACAACGCGGTCGCGCACCCCTGCCACCCGTCGGTGTTCCTGGAGCGCACGACGAAGGAGGAGTGGGCGGACACCTTCGGCGGCATCGCCGCCCCGCAGGAGGTCGTCGCCTCCTTCGAGCCCGCGGCCGAGACGGCGGACCCGGGGGCCCAGGAGCTGGCCGAGGCCGTCATCTCCACCATGTACGCCCCGGTCGTCGAGGTGCACTGGGTGACCGTCAAGCAGCTCGCGGTCCTGGAGCCGACCCTCGTCGAGACGATCGCCTGCATGGTCGGCGCCCTGCTGACGGAGGCCCTCCACGAGACGGTCCACACGGTGGGCGTCCCGGAGAAGGCCGCGCGCGCCATGCTGCTCGGCCACACGCAGGTCGCGCTGGCCAACACCCTCAAGGGCTCCAACCCGTTCTCCGACGCGTGCCTGATCGCCATGGACTACGGCCGCGAGTCGATCGTCCGGGACGACTGGAAGAACGTCTTCAAGGACGACGAGCTCGACAAGGTCATCACGCGGATGCTCAAGATCAAGGAGATCAAGCGCTGACCCGGTCCTGACCACCGGTTCCCCGCTCGGTCTCCCGCACGGCCGGCCGGGCCCTCCATCAGGGGTGGAGGGCCCGGCCTTCGCATGCCCTCAACCGTCATAGGGAAGCTGCGGACACCGGAATCGGACATGACGCCCCCCGTTCGGTCCGGCACCTCCCAGCGACCTTGATGCGGGGGGATCGGGGGGCCGTTACTTGCGGAGCAGGACCGCTTCCATGACCTTCTTCGCGATCGGGCCACCCAGCCCGCCGCCCGAGATGTCCGAGCGCGAGATGTCCATCGCCGTCGGGTCGATGAACACGGCGACCGCAACCGACTGCCCGTCGGACTTCTTGCCGTACGAGACGAACCAGCCGTACGGGACTTCCTTGCTGACGTCGTTGCCGCGCTGCGCCGTACCCGTCTTGCCGCCCACCGTCACACCGTCGATCAGGGCGCGCTTCGCGCTGCCCTCCTTGGCGGTGAACTCCATCATCTCCTGGACCTTCTTCGCGGTCTCCTCCGAGACGGCCTGGCTCTTCAGCTCCGGCTCGTGCTTCTCCAGGGTGGACAGGTCCGGGCCGCGCAGTTCGTCGACGATGTACGGCTGCATCAGCTTGCCGTTGTTGGCGAGGGCCGCCGTGACCATCGCCATCTGCATCGGGGTGCTCGTGAGGCTGCCCTGGCCCATGCCGGTGAGGGCGGTGCCCGGCTTGTCCAGCTCGGCCGGGTAAAGGCTCTTCGTGGCGAGCATGTCGCCGAAGGACTCGGAGTAGACGTCCTCGTTGAACCCGAACTTCTCGGCCGTCTCACGCATCCCCTCGTCCCCCACCTCCAGCGCGGCGTCCAGGAAGACGTTGTTGCAGGAGTACTGCATGGCCGTCTTCATCGACGCCTTGCTGCACGTCCCGTCGCCCGCCTCGCTGCTGATCGTGCTCGACGACAGCGGCAGCTTGTACGGGGAGGCCGCCTTGCTCGGCGCGTTCACGTCCGTGACGACGCCGTGCTCCAGGGCGGCGGCGGCCGTCAGGATCTTGAAGGTGGAACCGGGCGGGAAGGTCTCCCGCAGCGGCCGGTTGGCCAGCGGCTTGCTCTTCGCGTCCACCAGGCTCTGGAACTTGTCGCCCTCCTTGAAGGAGTTGCCGGCGAAGACCGAGGGGTCGTACGACGGAGTCGAGACCAGGGCGAGGACCTTGCCGGTCGCCGGGTCGAGGGCGACGACCGCGCCGCGCGCGTCGAGGTCGGTCAGGCCCTTGTAGGCCGCCTCCTGCGCCTTCGAGTCGATGGTGGTGATCACATCGCCCCCGCGCCGCTCCTCACCGGTGAGGATGTCCTTGGCGTGACGGAAGGCGAAACGCTCGTCCTGGCCGCTGAGGATGCTGTCGTACGTCTTCTCCAGGAGGGACATGCCCTGGGCCTGCGAGGCGTAGCCGGTGACGGGGGCGTACATCGCGCCCTGCTTGAACGTGCGCTGGTACTTGAAGTCGGTCCCCTCGACCTCCTTCGACCCCGTGATCGCCTTGCCGTCCACGATGATGTCGCCCCGTGGCGTCGCGAACTGGGTGATCTTGACCCTTCGGTTGTGCTCGTGGGTGGCCAGCTCCTCGCTCTCGGCGAACTGGAGCCAGTTCGCCCTGATCAGCAGGGCCAGCATCAAGAGCCCGCAGAAGATGGCTATGTGCCGCAACGGCCTGTTCATCGTGCTCCCGCTCCCAGGCAGCCGGGCACACACGCACACGGGCCGCACCATCGATGTCCGGAGGTGATAGATGCGATTTTAGCGTCGCCGGTTCCACCGGAAGATCACCCGGGCGAGTTCTCGTTCACAGGTTCCTCACAGGTGCGCCGCGTAGGCGTCCAGCGCGCGCAGCACCTCGGTGTCCCCCGCCGGAGGCAGTTGGAGGACGACCTCCTCGACGCCCAGATCCGCGAAGTACGCCAGCTTGCCCGGGGAGGGCACGACGGCGTACGGCACCACCTGGAGCTGCTCCGGGTCGCGTCCCGCCTCCTCCCAGGCCGCACGCAGCTTCGGCACGGACTCCGACAGGCCGCGCCCGCCGATCGGCAGCCAGCCGTCCGCCTCCCGGGCGATCTGCGCGAAGAGCTTCGGGCCCGCCGCCCCGCCGATCAGGGTGCGGGGGCCACTCACCGGGCCGCGCGGCTTCCGCACCGGCTTGGGGTAGGCGTGGCTGGCCCGCACGGAGCCGAACTCACCCTCGTACGCCGTCGGTTCGTCCGCCCACAGCGCCCGCATCAGGGCGAGCCGTTCGCTGCCGAGCGCGCGCCGGGTCGACCACTCCACACCGTGGTCGGCGGCCTCCTCGACATTCCAGCCGAACCCGATACCGAGCGTGAGACGGCCGCCCGAGAGGTGATCGAGCGTGGCCGCCTGCTTGGCCAGGTCGATGGGGTCGTGCTGGGCGATCAGCGTGATGCCGGTGCCCAGCGCCAGCCGCTCGGTGACGGCCGCGGCCTGCCCCAGCGCGACGAAGGGGTCGAGGGTGCGGCCGTATTCGGGCGGCAGCTCGCCGCCCGCGGGGTAGGGCGTCTCGCGGCTCACCGGGATGTGGGTGTGCTCGGGCAGATACAGCCCGGCGAACCCCCGCTGCTCCAGCTCGCGAGCGAGCCGTACAGGCCTGATCGTCTCGTCGGTGAGGAAGATCGTTGTGGCGATCCGCATGCGAGGCACCTCCGTCGTCGTCCGGTACGGCTCCACGGTATGCGGTCGCCCCGGCCGGCGAACCCACTCCGCCCGCCCGATCCCGGTTCGCCCGGCCGATTCCCGTGCGGCCGCAACTCCCGTTCACACACTGCGGGAAGAGCAAAAGTTAGGCTAACCTAACTTTTCTTGGTCCCGCGTCACAGGAGGACGGTCATGGCTCACGGCTGGGAGGGCGCTGTCCTCAGACTCTTCCGAGGGCGGGACTTCACGTTCACCGTCACCGGCGCCGAGCAGGTGACCGAGGGCTTCCGGCGGATACGGGTGACCGACGGCGGCCTGCTCGCGGCCACGGGAGGCGCCCATCCGACCATGTGGGTCAGGCTCTGGTTCGAGCGGAACGGCAAGCCGCACCAGCGCGGATACACGCTCGTCGACCCCGACCCGGCCACCGGGACGTTCGCGCTGGAGTTCGCCCTGCACGACGGGACGGCCAGCGACTGGGCCCGCGCCGCCCGGCCGGGCGACACGATCGACGCGACCCTGCAAGGCAGCCGCTTCACCCTGCCCGAGCCACGGCCCGCGCGGCTCTTCGTGATCGGCGACGCCGCCTCCCTGCCGGCGGTCAACTCGCTGCTGGACGCACTCGCGGGCATCCCTGCGACGATCTGGTTCGAGACCACCCGCACCCCGGCGCACGAGCTGCCGCTCCGCCTCGACCAGGAGCACCACACCCTGCACGCGGTCCCGCGCCGCGACGCCGGGGCGCACCTGGTCTCCGAGGTGAAGGCGGCACTGCCCGGGCTGATCGGCACGGACGCGTCGGACGCGTACGTCTGGATCGCCTGTGACACGGCGACGACCCGGGCCCTGGCCTCGTACGCCCGCAAGGAGCTGGCGGTTCCCAGGGACCGGGTCGACGCGCTGGGTTACTGGCGCGCCGGCTGAGCGGCTCAGTCGCTCACCACGAGGGCCGGCGTCTCCTTCGTCAGCACCTCACCGCGGAAGAACGCCGGGCTGCGGCGCCGCATGACCTCCATCAGCACCACGCCGAGCAGCAGCAGCCCGACGCCGATGACGAAGACGGAGCCGACGCCGAGGACCGAGGAGCCGGAGCCGTAGGCCGGGTCCCACATGTCGTACAGCGTCTTGCCGAAGACCGCCGTGAGCAGGATGCCGCCGGCCACGGGGAAGAGTCCCTTGAAGACGAGGTCCCGAACGGAGCGGGTCAGTTCGCCGCGGAAGTACCAGGCGCAGGCGAAGGCCGTCAGCGCGTAGTAGAAGCAGATCATCAGGCCCAGCGCGTAGATGGTGTCCACGAGGACGTGCTCGCTGACGAGGGTCATCACCGTGTAGAACACCCCGGTCGAGACACCCGCGACGACGGTCGCCTTCCCGGGGGTGCGGAAGCGGGGGTGGACACGGGCGTACGAGGCGGGCAGCGCTTCGTACGCCGCCATCGCCAGCACCGTGCGCGCCACCGGGATGAACGTGGTCTGCAGGCTCGCGGCGGCCGAGGCCAGCACCGCGAGGAAGAGCAGGATGCCCAGGCCCGGGCCCATGACCGGACCCGCGAGGGCGGCGAAGACGTTGTCGGAGGTGTCCGGGTTGGCGAGGCCGAGCCCGGTGTCTCCGGCGCCGACGGCCATCTGGGCCGCGATGCCGGTGGCGAGGTAGGAGCCGACCAGGACGACCATCGCGATGAGAGCGGCCCGGCCGGGCGTCTTCTCGGCTCCGGTGGTCTCCTCGTTGGCGGTCAGGCAGGTGTCCCAGCCCCAGAACATGAAGATCGAGAGCGACAGCCCCGCCGTGAAGGCGGCGAAGGACTGGACGGCGAACGGGTTCAGCCAGGACCAGGAGAAGTCCGTCGAGGTCGCGGCGAAGTCACCGCTGCCCGCCTTCTGCACGGCCATGACCACGAAGACGGCGAGGACGACGAGCTGGAGCGCCACGAGGGTGTACTGGATGCCCTTGGTGGCCGTCATGCCCCGGTAGCTGATCGCCGTGGCCACCGCGATCAGGAGGAGGCAGGTGAGGATGTGGACCGGCTTGCTGTCGTCCAGCGCCGCGACCGACTCACTGCCGGAGAGTTCGCCGGCCAGCAGCCAGAAGTACGAGGTGGCGACGCCCGCGAGGTTGGACAGGACGATGATCGTCGCGATGACCAGGCCCCAGCCGCACATCCACCCCAGGCGCGGCCCGAAGGCCTTCACCGTCCAGGTGAAGGACGTACCGCAGTCCGGCACCGCCTTGTTGAGCTCGCGGTAGGCGAAGGCGACCAGCAGCATCGGCAGGAACCCGGCCAGGAACACGGCGGGCATCTGGATGCCGACCTCGCCGGCGGTGGAGCCGAGTGTGGAGGTCAGGCAGTACACGGGAGCGACCGTCGAGATGCCGAGGACGGCGCTGCCCATCAGCCCGACGGAGTTCCCGCCGAGTCCCTTCTCGCGTACGCCACCGTCGGCCGGGGCGCTTCCCCGTACCGTGTCTCCGGCCTGTGGCCGCGCGTCCAGCTGAGTCATGGGCAGGACGTTATGCCCTGCGGTTTCCACATCCGGAGGATGAGACTCCGGCGTCTCACCCTTGACTACACACACAAGAGCGACGCCGGGACCGGGAAATCAAAGGCCACAGATGAACTGGACCTTACGATCAACGTCCCCACAGGAGGCATGGAGGCGTACGGGAATCGCAGCCCTGTCCACTTTGTGCCGGTTCAAAATTTTCCCGCCTCATTATTTCGTGGCCGGCGTGCCCCGTCGCTCCGTACGTACGGGGCACCGGGCCCCGGTACGTACGGAGCGGGGTCTCCCCCGGGCCGGACGGGCGGCCTACTTGCGGTACAGCTCCTCGATCTCCGCGTCGAAGTCCCGCGCGATGGCGTCCCGTTTGAGCTTCAGCGACGGCGTGAGATGCCCGCTCTGTTCGGTGAAGTCCTGCGGCAGGACCGTGAACTTGCGGATGGACTCCGCCCGCGAGACCAGCCGGTTGGCCTCGTCGACCGCGCGTTGGAGTGCCGAGCGGAGCTCCTCGTCGTGGACGAGCTCGCGCAGGGGGATGCCCTCCTTCTTCCGCATCCGGCGCCAGTGGGCCAGTCCGTCCGGCTCCAGGGTGATCAGGGCGCTGATGAACGAGCGGTTGTCGCCGACCACCATGCACTGGCTCACCAGGGGGTGTGCGCGCAGCCAGTCCTCCAGGGGGGCCGGGGTGACGTTCTTGCCGCCGGAGGTGATGATGATGTCCTTCTTGCGGCCGGTGATCGTGAGGTAGCCGTCCTCGTCGAGGGCGCCCAGATCGCCCGTGGGGAACCATTCGCCGTCCCTGTACGGGGTGGCCTCGCCGCGCTCGGTGTCCCAGTACCCCCGGAAGACCTGGCCGCCGCTGAGCAGGACCTCCCCGTCGTCCGCGATCCGCACGGCGGTGCCGGGCAGCGGCCAGCCCACCGTGCCCAGGCGCGGCTTGAGCGGCGGGGTGACCGTGGCGGCTGCTGTGGTCTCCGTCAGTCCGTAGCCCTCGAAGATCTGGATGCCCGCCCCCGCGTAGAACGCGGCGAGCCGTCGCCCCAGCGGGGAGCCGCCGCAGATCGCGTAACGGACGTGACCGCCCAACACGGCGCGGATACGGCGGTAGACCAGCGGGTCGTAGAGGGCGCGCGCGGCACGCAGGCCGATACCGGGGCCGGGGCCTGTGCCGTGTTCGGCGGCCTCGACCGCCTCGCCGTACCGCTGCGCGATGCGGGCCGCGCGGTCGAAGGACGAGGCGCGGCCCATCTTCTCGGCGGTGGCCCGGCCGGTGTTGTAGACCTTCTCCAGGACGTACGGGATGGCCAGCAGGAACGACGGCCGGAAGCCGGCCAGGTCCGCGAGCAGGTCCTCGGTCTGGATGGACGGCGCGTGCCCGAGCCGCACCCGGGCCCGCAGGCAGCCGATCGCGACCATCCGGCCGAAGACGTGGGACAGGGGAAGGAACAGGAGGGTGGACGCCGGGTACTTCGAGACCGACTTGAAGACCGGGTGGAGCAGCTCGATGGCGTTGTCGACCTCCGCGAAGAAGTTCCCGTGGGTCAGGACGCAGCCCTTGGGGCGCCCCGTGGTGCCGGAGGTGTAGATGAGGGTCGCGGGGCTGTCCGGTTCCAGGGCGGCGCGCCGGGCGGTGACGGCCTCGTCGGGGACGTCCTTGCCGAGCGTCTTCAGCCGTCCCGTCGCGCCCGTGTCGAACTGCCACAGATGCACGAGATCCCCGAGCTGCTGGCGCTCCTGGCTGACCAGCCGGCCCTGCTCCTTCGACTCCACGGCGCACGCGACGGCTCCGGAGTCCTGGAGTATCCAGCGCGTCTGGAAGGCCGACGAGGTGGGGTAGACGGGCACGGTGACCAGCCCGGCCGCCCACGCGGCGAAGTCGAGCAGCGTCCACTCGTAGGTGGTGCGGGCCATGATCGCGATCCGGTCACCGGCCTGGAGACCCTCCGCGATCAGCCCCTTCGCGACGGCATGGACCTCGGCGGCGAACTCCGCCGCCGTCATGTCCTCCCAGCCGCCGTCCGCCCGCTTGCGGCTGAGGACCGCCTCGGCGGGGGCCTCCCGGGCGTTGTCGAACGGTATCTCGGCGAGCGAACCGCGCCGCACGACCGGCGCGAGCGGCGGCACGGCGACCTCCCGTACGGTGCCGTCCGCCGCTCTGACCTTGGTCGGCTCGACGAGGACGGGAACGGCGGGCGCGGCGGTTACGGCGGCGGGTGCGGGCGTGGACACGAGCGGCTCCTCGGCATGGGGTCCGGCGGCGGTCCCGGTCCTGGGACCGCCGCCGGTGCGGCTGCTGGATGCGTGGGGTCGTTCACGTACGGGTGGGCGGGTCCTGCTGGAGTCGTCCGGGAGGGTCAGGGGCGCTCCGGGATCGGTGACGATACGGAGGCCAGGGGGCCTTCCGTGACCTGGGGTCTTCCGGGACCGCGGTGACGTCACGGAGGGTCAGGGGCGCTCCAGGATCGCGGTGACGCCCTGGCCGCCGGCCGCGCAGACCGAGATCAGGCCCCGGCCGGGCGCCTCCCGCTCCGCCAGGAGCTTGGCCAGCGTCGCCACGATCCGGGCGCCCGTCGCGGCGAAGGGGTGCCCGGTGGCGAGCGACGATCCCACCACGTTCAGCTTGTCCCTGTCGACGGCGGCGAGCCCCTGCTTCTCCCAGGCGGCGAGAGTGGCGAGCACCTGGGAGGCGAAGGCCTCGTGGATCTCGAAGAGGTCGAAGTCCTCGATGCCCAGCCCGGCCCGCTCCAGCATGCGCGGCACGGCGTACGCCGGGGCCATCAGCAGTCCGTCCTCACCGTCGACGTAGTCCACGGCTGCCGTCTCGTACAGCGACAGATAGGCCAGCGGCTCCAGCCCGTGTTCCTCGGCCCACTCCTCGCTCGCCAGCAGCACGGTGGCCGCGCCGTCGGTGAGCGGGGTCGAATTGCCCGCGGTCATCGTCGCGTCGGGGTGGCCGGCGCCGAACACCGGCTTCAGCGTGGCGAGTTTCTCCACGGTGGAGCCGGGGCGCAGATTCTGGTCACGCTCCAGACCGAGGTACGGGACGACGAGGTCGTCCAGGAAGCCCCGGTCGTACGCGGCGGCGAGCCGCTGATGGCTCGTGGCGGCCAGCAGGTCCTGCTCCTCGCGGGTCACGCCCCACTTCCGGGCGGTGACCGCCGCGTGCTCCCCCATCGAGAGTCCGGTGCGGGGCTCGGCGTTGCGCGGGATGTCCGGGACGAGGTGGCTGGGCCGGACGGCGGCCAGCGCCTTGATCCGGGCACCCGCCGACCTGGCGCGGCGCGCCTCCAGCAGGATCCTGCGCAGCCGGTCGTTCACCCCGAGGGGCGCGTCGCTCGTGGTGTCGGCCCCGCCCGCGATCGCCGAGTCCACGGCGCCGAGCGCGATCTTGTTGGCCGCGGCGATGACGGCCTGCAACCCGGTGCCGCACGCCTGCTGGATGTCGTACGCGGGGGTACGCGGGTCCAGGGCCGAGCCCAGGACCGTCTCGCGCGCCAGGTTGAAGTCACGGCTGTGCTTGAGGACCGCGCCGGCGACGAACTCGCCGACCTGCCGGCCCTGGAGGCCGAAGCGCTCGACGAGGCCGTCGAGCGCGGCGGTCAGCATCTGCTGGTTGGAGGCCTGCGCGTAGGGGCCGTCGGAGCGGGCGAACGGGATGCGACTGCCGCCGACGACCGCGACGCGGCGCGGCTGGGGAAGTGCGAGGGGAATCAACTCGACCAACTCATCTCGACAAGACCTGACCCTTGAGTAACCTTACTCCGGAGTAAATCTACGACCGAGCAGGAGTCCAGACAATGGCCGACCGCTATCTGCACTTCACCGGCACGGCGCCCGGCCGTTTCCTGACCCGCAGGCTCGGCCTGCCGCAGCCGGCACCGCTGCGCCGCTGGACTCTGGAAACGCCGTCCCTCACGGGACCGTTGCTGCACCTCACCGCAGGCGCCTCGGCCCTCCCCGGTGCGCTCGGCCCGGTGCTCGCCGCGACCGGCCTGGAGGTCACCGGCCAGGCCGACCGCCCGGCGGCCGTCGTCCTGGACGCGACCGGGGTCACCACGGCCGCCGGGCTCGCCGGCGTGCACGGCGCGCTGCACCCCGTCGTACGCTCCCTCGCAGCCGGGGGCCGCGTCGTCGTACTCGGCGCCACGCCGTCGCCCGACGACCACCACCAGGCGGCTGCCCAGCAGGCGCTCGAAGGATTCGTACGCTCCCTGGGCAAGGAGATCGGCCGGGGCTCCACCGCGCAGCTGCTGCGGCTCGCCCCGGGGGCCGACGCCGCCTCGGCCGAATCCACCCTCCGCTTCCTGCTGTCCCCCCGCTCCGCGTACATCAGCGGCCAGGTCATCGAGCTCACCGCCGACGCCCCCGGTGAGGTCGCCGACTGGGCGGCGCCGCTGTCCGGGCGCACCGCGCTGGTCACCGGCGCGGCTCGCGGCATCGGGGCGTCCGTCGCCTCCGTGCTCGCCCGGGACGGCGCCCAGGTGATCTGCCTGGACGTCCCGCAGGCCCAGGACGAACTCGTGCGCACGGCGGACCGCCTGGGCGCGACCGCACTCCCCCTGGACATCACCGCGCCCGACGCGGCCGACCGGATCGCCGCGGCGGTGCCCGACGGCCTGGACGTCCTCGTCCACAACGCGGGCATCACCCGCGACCGCCGGCTGGCCAACATGCCGGCCGACCGCTGGGCCTCGGTCATCGAGGTCAACCTGGACAGCGTCCTGCGCACGACGGACGCCCTGCTGAAGACGGGCACGGTGAACCGCGGCGGCCGGATCGTCGCCACCGCCTCCATCGCCGGGATCGCGGGCAACAACGGCCAGACCAACTACGCGGCCAGCAAGGCGGGCATCATCGGCCTGGTCCGGTCCCTGGCCCCGCGCGCCGCCGCCGAGCACGACGTCACCGTCAACGCGGTCGCGCCCGGCTTCATCGAGACGAAGATGACGGCCGCCGTGCCGCTCTTCATCCGGGAGGCCGGCCGCCGGATGAACTCCCTCTCGCAGGGCGGCCTCCCGGTCGACGTGGCCGAGACCACCGCCTGGTTCGCCCAGCCCGCGTCCGGCGCCGTCAACGGCCAGGTCGTCCGGGTCTGCGGCCAGAGCCTGCTGGGGGCCTGAGCCATGACCGGACTCGGCCTGACCCTCGTCCGCGGAGCCCTCATCTCACCGTTCAAGCGGGCCGGGCGCACCGGAGCCACGCTGGCCACCCGCCGCGAGGTCCTCCCGCCCGCCCGCGTCGCTCCCGGCCCGCTCGCCGCGTACAGCGGGATCTGCGGCTTCGCCGCGTCGGACGTACTGCCGCTGACCTACCCGCACGTGCTGGGCTTTCCGCTCGCCATGCGGCTGATGACGGCCCGCGACTTCCCGCTGCCGGTGCTGGGTCTGGTCCACACCTGGATCGAGATCACCTCGCACCGGCCGCTGCACCCGGCGGACGAGCCCGAACTCACGGTGTACGCGGCCGGGCTGAATCCCCATCGGCGAGGGACCGAGGTCACGGTGGTGACCGAGGCGCGGCTCGCGGACGAGCTCGTCTGGGAGTCCCGCAGCGGCTACCTGTCCCGGCACGCGACCACCGCGGGCTCCCCGGCGGCGCCCTCCGCCGCCCCCCAGGAGCTGCCCGCCGTGGCCGAGTGGCGCCTGCCGGCCGACCTCGGCAGGCGTTACGGCGCCGCGTCGGGCGACCGCAATCCCATCCACCTCCACCCGGTGACGGCGAAGCTGTTCGGCTTCCCCCGGCACATCGCGCACGGCATGTGGACCCTGGCCCGCTGCCTGGCGGAGGCGGAGCGGCGAGGGGGCCCCGGGGCCCGGGGAGGGATCCGCAGCGTACGGGCCGACTTCAAGGCGCCCGTCCTGCTGCCCTCCACCGTCACCTACGCCACCGACGGCGAGGCCTTCCAACTGCGCGGCGGCAGCCGTACGCACCTCACCGGGCGGACGGTCCGGGAGGACTGAGGCTCAGTCCTCCCGGGGCTGCCAGCCGCGTCCGTGCATGAGGTTCTCCAGGCCCGCCCAGGAGAAGTTCATCAGCGTGGCGGCAGCCTCCTTGGCAGAGACGCCCGGAGTGACGTTCGCCCACCCCGCGAGCGCCTCCGCGGCCCCCACCAGCGCCTGCGCGAGCCCCGCCACATCCCGGTCGGGCAGCGCGGGATCATGGTGCGCCTCCCGCGCCGCAGCCCCGATCAGACCCGTCACGAACGCAACGATCTCCTTCCGCAGCGCCCCCACCTCGCTGACGAACGGCTCCCCGTGCGAGCTCGCCTGCTGGTGCAGCACCGACCAGCCGTCCGGGTTCTCCGCGGTGTGGGTGAAGAAGGCCCGCAGCCCCGACCAGAGTTGCCGGTCGGCGGGCAACCCTGGCTCCACGCCCGACTGCACGGCTTCCACCAGGGCTTTCGCCTCACGGCGGATGCACGCGGAGAAGAGCTCCTCCTTGGAGTTCAGATACAGATAGACCAAGGGCTTGGAGACACCGGCCAGTTCCGCGATCTCGTCCATCGAGGCGGCCCGGTACCCCCGCCGGGCGAAGGTCCGCACGGCCGCGTCCATCATCTGCTGCTCACGCACCGCGCGCGGCATCCGTTTGCTCTTCACTGCACTCACGTCAGACGTCCTCCCGCCCCCACTGCGCTACTCCTCGGTAAGAGTACGGCGCGGGCCGGGCTCCCGCCGGACGGACGAAACGCACCGGACACGATGGCCGGTAGTCGTCCACCGGGTCCGACGCCCCGCGTACGTCTCAGGTCCCCCCGAGGTCACGCCTCAGGCCGATGCCCCGTCGCATCCCGCTGCCTAGTGTCCTTCGCATGACGATGAGACTCCGCAGACGGACGGGGCTCGCCGCCCTCGCCGCCATGGTCCTGCTCGCCACGCCCGCGACCGCCGCCCACGCCCTGCCGCACACCGCGCACGCCTCTGCCGCGTCCGCCGCCGCACTCGCACTGCCCGGCCCGACCGGACCGTACGCCGTCGGAACCGAGGTCCTGCACCTCACCGACTCCGGCCGGGCCGATCCATGGGTGCCGCAGGCGGGGCCCCGTGAACTGATGGTGTCGGTGCACTACCCCGCCCGCCCCGGCGGCGGGGGCGCTCCCGCCCCTTACATGAGCGCCGAGGAGGCCAGGCTGCTGCTGGCGGAGCGCGGGCTGGACGGCATCGTGTCCGCCGGCGTCGTCAGCTCCACCGTCACCCATGCCCGCACGGACGCCCGCCCCGCCCGGGGCCGGTTCCCGCTGGTGCTGCTCTCCCCCGGCTTCAACACACCCCGGGCCACGCTCACCTCCCTGGCCGGGGAGCTGGCGAGCCGAGGCTACGTCGTGGCGAGCGTCGACCACGCCTACGAGTCCACCGGCACCGCCTTCCCCGGCGGGCGGATGCTCACCTGCGTGGCCTGCGACGTGGCCGAGGCGGCGCCGGACGACGAGGCCGAGCGGGAGGTGCTGCGGACCGTCTCCACCGGACGGGCCGCCGACCTCTCCTACGTACTCGACCGGCTGACCGGCCCCCACCCGGCCTGGGGCCACTCCCGCATGATCGACCGGCGCCGGATCGCCGCCGTCGGCCATTCCGTCGGCGGCAGCGCCGCGGCCTCCACGATGCTGGCGGATCCCCGCGTCGACGCCGGGGCCGACATGGACGGCACCTTCTTCGAGCCGGTCCCCGCCTCGGGCCTGGACGGCCGCCCGTTCCTCATGCTCGGCACCGAGGCCGACCACCGCCCCGGCAGCGCCGACACGTCCTGGGACGAGGGCTGGCGGCATCTGGACGGCTGGAAGCGCTGGCTGACGGTCAAGGAGTCGGGGCACTTCACCTTCACCGACCTGCCCGCCCTCGCGGGAGAGCTGGGGCTCCCGCCGGACCCCGCGGCGCCGCTGTCCGCCGACCGCTCGACGGAGATCACCCGGGACTACGTGGCGGCCTTCCTCGACCTGTCCCTGCGGGGCGGGGAACAGCCGCTCCTGGACGGGCCAACGGCGCAGAACCCCGAGGTCGTCTTCCAGAACCCCTGACCGGCGCGGCGCACACGGCGTACGGAGAGCGCCCCCGGACCGAGGTCCGGGGGCGCTCTCCGTATGTGTCACGGCCGTGCCGGTGTCGCTACGCGGTGACGGGCACACCCGAGGGGCGCGCGTCCTCCACCTCGGGCTCGTCGACCGGAGAGGCCGACGCCGAGTTGTACGCGTCGTGGTCGAGGATCTTCTCGCGAGCCGCGACGATGACCGGGACCAGCGCCTGACCCGCCACGTTCGTGGCCGTCCGCATCATGTCCAGGATCGGGTCGATGGCGAGCAGCAGACCCACGCCCTCCAGCGGGAGGCCCAGGGTCGACAGGGTGAGGGTCAGCATGACCGTGGCGCCGGTGAGGCCGGCGGTGGCCGCCGAGCCGATGACCGAGACGAACGCGATCAGGATGTAGTCACCGATGCCCAGCTGGACGTCGAAGATCTGCGCGATGAAGATCGCCGCCAGCGCCGGGTAGATCGCGGCGCAGCCGTCCATCTTGGTCGTGGCACCGAACGGGACGGCGAAGGAGGCGTACTCCTTCGGGACGCCGAGGCGCTCGGTGACCTTCTGGGTGACCGGCATGGTGCCGACCGAGGAGCGGGAGACGAAGGCCAGCTGGATCGCGGGCCAGGCGCCCTTGAAGAACTGGAGCGGGCTGACCTTGGCGACCGTCGCGAGCAGCAGCGGGTAGACGCCGAACATCACCAGTGCGCAGCCGATGTAGACGTCGGCGGTGAACGTGGCGTACTTGCCGATCAGGTCCCAGCCGTAGTCGGCGATCGCGTAGCCGATGAGGCCGACGGTGCCGAGCGGGGCGAGGCGGATGACCCACCACAGGGCCTTCTGGAGGAGCTCCAGGATCGACTCGCTGAGGGTGAGGATCGGCTTGGCCTTCTCGCCGAGCTGGAGCGCGGCGATGCCGGCGACGGCGGCCATGAAGACGATCTGCAGGACGTTGAGCTCGGTGAACGGCGTGATGACGTCCGTGGGGATGATGCCGGTGAGGAAGTCGAGCCAGGAGCCCGCGCTCTCGGGCTTGGAACCGTCCTTCGGGGTGAGGCCGGTGCCGGCGCCCGGGTTGGTGACCAGACCGATCGCGAGGCCGATGGCGACCGCGATCAGCGACGTGATCATGAACCAGAGCAGCGTGCGGGTGGCCAGCCTGGCGGCGTTGTTGACCTTGCGCAGGTTGGTGATCGACACCAGGATCGCGAAGAAGACGAGCGGCGCGACGGCCAGCTTCAGCAGCTGGACGAAGATGTGGCCGACCTGGTCCAGCGTGGTGTACAGCCAGTCGATGTCGTAGCTGCGGGTGAGCCAGCCGAGCAGCACACCGGCGACCAGACCGGCGACGATCTGGATCCAGAACGGGATGCTCGGTATGCGGAAGCCGGAACCGGACGGCTTGCCCGCCTCGGTCTCTGCGGGGGGCGCGGAATTCGCGGACACGGACACACTCCAGACGGGACGCATCGGGACGTACGAGGACAGACGTACGGTCGTGCGGTCGAACAAGGGGGACGGGGGTGCGGCGCCCGCGTCAGAGGCGGCGCCGCTGCATGATGCCGGTTCAGACGTTGCGGCAACAGACCGCGGACATACAGCGGCAGAGATCGACATGCAGGCGCGCCACGAGCGGGATGCCCGGCGTGTGGTGGGTGCGCACTGCTGCAATCATGTCGAACACGTTAACACTGAAACTTTGAGAACCTCAAAGGTCCGCTTTTCGATCGCCGGACCTCGCCCCCTCACCGACATGCGCGGCGAAGCGTCCGTGAACGCCGAAACCCCGGTGCGGGAGCGGCTGCTCCGGTACCGGGGTTCACCGCGCGCAGGTCGCGGGTGTGAGGAAGCTTACGCGGCGCTCACCTGGTGACACTGTCCTCGCGGGTGCGGTTCGACTCGAGCCGGGCCTTGGTCCGGTCGACCGTGGAGATCAGCTGCTCGGACATCTCGTCGCGCTGCTTGCGCAGCAGGACGAAGCTGAGCGGCGCGGAGAGCAGCAGGCCGAGAAGGATGACCCATACGGCGTTGGAGCCGCCGACACCCGAGGGCAGCACACCGAAGTGGACCGCCACACCGGCGACGAAGAAGCAGCCGACGAAAATCAGCAGGCGCATCGCGGTGTACCGGATCGTTGCGCTCGGCTTGGCAGCGGACACGGCTGGCCTTCTCTCTACGTCCGACGTTCCTGCGGTCGTGCAGTCTGGAATCCTGCCCGACCAGTGAAGCATGCCCCGAATTCGATCAGTTCGCAGGGTTGTCCCGAGTCTCCGGCGGGGCGCTTCGGGCCGGGCCCGTCCGTGTTCTAGCGCTGCAGCGGGAGCAGCATGATGATGTCGTCGCGGTAGTCGTCCTCGGCGACGCGGATGGCGTCGGGGACCCGGCCCACCTCCTTGTAGCCGCAGGAGGCGTAGAAGCGGTCCGCCCCCGTGCCACCGCGACAGGTGAGCCGGATGGCGCCGATGCCCTCGATGGCGCGGGCGGCGTCGGCGGTGGCCGCCATCAGTTCGCGCCCGTAGCCCTTGCCCTGGTGGCGGGGGTGGACCATCACCGTGTAGGCGCCGATCCAGTGCCGCATCAGCCGGTGGGTGTTGTGGGTGAGGAAGGCGGTGGCCGCCACCACACCGTCCTCGTCCCGGCCGACGACCAGGCGGGTGCGGCCCTCGACCATCGCGGCGAGGTGCTTGACCAGCTCCGGCCGTACCTCGTCGGCGGTGACGGGCGGCACGAAACCGACGGCCCCGCCGGCGTTGCTGACATCGGCCCAGAGCGCGGTGATCTCGTCCCGCAGCGCCCGGTCGAACGCCGGGTCCACCTCAAACGTAAGTGCCATAGCGGCACATTAACCATTACGGCCCGCGTGCTCAAATGACGTCCAGCACGCGAGAAAGCCCCGGCCTGGGGACGGATGGCCGGGGCTTTCGGACACGGGACACCTCGGCGCAGCGGGGGCTCCGGGAGGCGTACGGCGTCAGACCCGCATGGGCTGGGGCGTCTCGCGCCGCCCGGCGTCCGGCCCCGGGTACTCGCGCAGGATCTCGTACCGGGTGTTGCGCTCGACGGGCCGGAATCCCGCGTCCCGGATGAGGTCGAGCAGGTCCTCACGGCCGAGCTTGTTCGGGGTGCCGTAGTCGTCGGCGTCGTGCGTGATCTTGTACTCGACGACGGAGCCGTCCATGTCGTCCGCGCCGTGCTGGAGCGCGAGCTGCGCGGTCTGCACGCCGTGCATCACCCAGAAGACCTTGACGTGCGGGACGTTGTCGAAGAGCAGCCGCGAGACCGCGAAGGTCTTCAGGGCCTCCGCGCCGGTCGCCATCGACGTCCGCGCCTGGAGGGTGTTGCGGACCTTGCCGTCCTTCATGTCCACGAAGTCGTGCTGGTAGCGCAGCGGGATGAAGACCTGGAAGCCGCCGGTCTCGTCCTGCATCTCCCGCAGCCGCAGCACGTGGTCGACGCGGTGACGGGGCTCCTCGATGTGCCCGTACAGCATCGTCGCCGGGGTCTTGAGCCCCTTCTCGTGCGCGAGCCGGTGGATGCGCGACCAGTCCTCCCAGTGGGTGTTGTGGTCGACGATGTGCTGGCGGACCTCCCAGTCGAAGATCTCCGCGCCGCCGCCGGTCAGCGACTCGAGCCCGGCGTCGATCAGCTCGTCGAGGATCTCGGAGGCCGAGAGCCCCGAGATCGTCTCGAAGTGGTGGATCTCCGTGGCGGTGAACGCCTTGAGCGCCACCTCGGGCAGGGCTTCCTTGAGCGCGCTGAGCGAGCGCGGGTAGTAGCGCCACGGCAGGGTGGGGTGCAGCCCGTTGACGATGTGCAGCTCGGTGAGGTTCTCGCCCTGCATCGCCTTCGCGAGGCGGACGGCCTCCTCGATGCGCATCGTGTACGCGTCCTTCTCGCCCGGCTTCCGCTGGAACGAGCAGTACGCGCAGGACGCGGTGCACACGTTGGTCATGTTGAGGTGCCGGTTGACGTTGAAGTGGACGACGTCGCCGTTCTTCCTCGTCCGGACCTCGTGGGCCAGTCCGCCGAGCCAGGCCAGGTCGTCGGACTCGTAGAGCGCGATCCCGTCCTCGCGGGTCAGCCGCTCGCCGGCCCGGACCTTCTCCTCCAGCTCGCGCTTGAGTCCCGCGTCCACCAGGGCGCCTCCATATCTACGTAACAGACTCCGGCAGCCAACCGTACTCCCCCGCCCTCCGGGCGCAGGCACCCCCGTCCGCCCGGCCGTGGCCAGGCCCTTCACGTCCGGATCGGGCGGAGTCCCGCGCGATCCGGACGGGAGGGCCTACGCCTCCTCGGGGAGTTCCCCGACCCGGTTCTCCCACTTGGTGGAGAGCACCACCGTCGTGCGGGTCCGGGACACGCCCTTGGTGCCGCTCAGCCTGCGGATGGTCTTCTCCAGGCCGTCCACGTCACCGACACGCACCTTGAGCATGAACGAGTCGTCGCCCGCGATGAACCAGCAGTCCTCGATCTCGGCGAGCTCCTTCAGCCGGTGCGCGACGTCCTCGTGGTCGGCGGCGTCCGAGAGCGAGATACCGATCAGCGCGGTGACGCCGAGACCCAGCGACGCGGCGTCGACGGTCGCGCGGTAACCGGTGATCACCCCGGCGGTCTCCAGCCGGTTGATGCGGTCGGTGACGCTGGGCCCGGAGAGCCCGACGAGCCGTCCCAGCTCGGCGTACGAGGCCCTGCCGTTCTCCCTGAGGGCCTGGATGAGCTGCCTGTCCACCGCGTCCATATGACTGAAACCTTCCATTGTTCAGCAGTACCGCGAGTTTACGTGTAGAATTTAAGGCACAACAGGGGTTACACCCTGTAAATCTTTCTCATCGCCCTAGAAACGCTTTCGAATCTTCAGGAGTGAACGACACCGTGTACTCGATCGAGATGGCCTACGCCCGGATGCGCGAGCTGCAGGACCTGGCCAACCGCTCGCGTGCCCACCAGCCCGCCGCCGCCCAGCGCGTCGACCGGACCCGCGCCCCGCGCGCGTTCAGGAAGAAGCGCTGACCCCTCGGGATCAGCCCCGGGAGGCTCCACCGAGCTCTCCCTCCCATCGGCGGTACAGCTGGTGCGGCACTCCCGCCGCGTCCAGCACCCGCCCGGCGACGAAGTCCACCAGGTCCTGGATGTGCGTCGCCCCCGCGTAGAACGCCGGAGAGGCGGGCAGCACCACGGCGCCCACCTCGTCGAGCGCGACCATCTGCTTCAGCGTCGAGCCGCTGAGCGGGGTCTCCCGCACGGCGACGACCAGCTTGCGCCGCTCCTTGAGCGTCACGCTCGCGGCCCGCTGAAGCAGATCCTTCGAGAGCCCCAGCGCCACCCCGGCCACACATGCCGTCGACGCCGGGACGATCAGCATCCCCTTGGCCGGGTACGACCCGGAGGACGGTCCGGCCGCCAGGTCACCCGCCGCCCAGTGGCGCACCGCGCCGATGTCCGGCCGGAAGGTGTCCGGCTTCCCGTCGGCGCCCCGTGCCAGCCAGTCGCGGAGGTCCTCCCGCCAGTGGGCGTCACGGAAGGCGATGCCCGTCTCGTCCAGGAGCGTGAGCCGCGAGGCCCGGCTGACGACCAGATCGACGCTCTCGCCCGCGGCGAGCAGTCCACGCAGCACCGAGGCCGCGAAGGGCGTGCCCGATGCGCCCGAGACCCCGACAATCCAAGGCCTACGCTGCTGCTGACTCATCGAAGTCCCGGCTCTCACACCACCGAGCCTATCCGGCGCGCCCTCACAGGAACCGGGCGAGGCCCCTCGGACGTTGCAACGGATGAGGGAACGGCGATGGACAGGGGGTGACCATGAGGGGCACACGCACGAGCGCCGCCGCGCGGGCCGTCACGGCCGGTGCGGTCATGGCGGCCTGGGTCGCGCTGCTGTGGGTGCTGGAGGGCATCGACACGGCGACGGGCCACTCCCTGGACTCCTACGGCATCAGCCCGCGCGAGCCGGCGGAGCTGGCCGACATCGTGCCGTCCGCTTTCCTGCACAGCGGCTGGGAACACGTGGCGTCCAACACCGTCCCGCTGCTCGTCCTCGGCTTCATCGCGGCGCTGGGCGGCGCGGGCAGGTTCGCCGCCGTGGTCCTCGTGGTGGTCCTGACGTCCGGTCTGGGTGTCTGGCTCACCGCGCCCGCGAACACCGTCACGCTGGGCGCGTCCGGCGTGGTCTTCGGCCTCTTCGGCTATCTGCTGGTCCGCGGCTTCGTCGACCGGCGCCCCCTGGACATCATCCTCGGCGTGCTCGTCGCCGCGGTCTACGGCTCGCTGCTCTGGGGCGTGCTGCCGACCGACTCCGGCATCAGCTGGCAGGGTCATCTCTTCGGCCTCATAGGCGGGGTGGTGGCGGCGTTCGCCTTCCGCCGCCCCCGCCGCCCCCAGGGGCCGGACTACGTCACGGTGTGAGGCCCCGCACCAGCAGGTCGAGGAGCGCGCAGGCGAACAGCGCGATCCCGATGAAGCCGTTGACGGAGAAGAAGGCCCGGTTCAGCCGCGACAGGTCATGGGGCCGCACGACCCGGTGCTCGTACACGAAGGCGACGGCGACGATCGCCATGCCGATCCAGTAGAAGATCTCCGCGTCCGTCGCGAGGCCGAACCACACCAGCAGCCCGGTTGTCACCACGTGGCAGACCCTCGCGCCCCACAGCGCGGCGGGGATGCCGAAGCGCGCGGGGAAGGAGAGCACGCCGTGGGCCCGGTCGGCCCGCACGTCCTGGCACGCGAAGATCAGGTCGAAGCCACCGATCCAGATGCCGACGGCCAGCCCCAGGATCACCGCGTCCCACGACCAGCTCCCGGTCACCGCCAGCCAGGCGCCGATCGGGCCGATGGCCTGGGCCAGACCCAGGATCGCGTGGGGGAAGTTCGTGAACCGCTTGCCGTACGGATAGACGATCATCGGCACGACGGCGACCGGCGCAAGCGCCAGACAGAGAGGGTTGAGCAGGGCGGCGGCGCCGAGGAAGAAGGCGAGGGCCACGATCGCCCCGGTCCACGCGGACCTCACCGTGACGGCACCGGTCACGAGCTCCCGGCCCTCCGTACGCGGATTACGGGCGTCGATCTCCCGGTCGATGATCCGGTTGGCGGCCATGGCGAACGTACGCAGCCCGACCATCGCGACGGTCACGAGCAGCAGCGTGCCCCAGTGGATGTTCTCGTCCAGCTGGAACATCGCGGTCAGCGCGGCGATGTAGGCGAAGGGCAGCGCGAAGACCGAGTGCTCGATCATCACCAGTCGCAGGAACGCGCGGGACTTGCCGCGCGGATGCGGGACAGCCGCCGCCGAGGCCGATGCGCTCACAGGCCGTACTCCTTCCACCGGCGGTCGACCTTCGCCGCCGTCTCCGGGTCGGACTCGACCATCTCCGGCCAGCCCCCGTCCCGCGTGTACCCCTCCTCGGGCAGCTTGCGCGTCGCGTCGATGCCCGCCTTGCCTCCCCAGAACTGCTGGTAGGAGGCGTGGTCGAGATGGTCGACCGGGCCCTCGGTGACCATCAGGTCGCGTGCGTAGTCGGTGTTCCCGAGCGCCCGCCAGGCGACCTCGTGCAGGTCGTGCACGTCACAGTCGGAGTCCACGACCACGATCAGCTTGGTCAGCGACATCATGTGCGCCCCCCAGATGGCGCTCATGACCTTCTGGGCGTGCTTCGGGTACTTCTTGTCGATCGAGACGATCGCGCAGTTGTGGAAACCGCCGGCCTCCGGCAGGTGGTAGTCCACGATGTCCGGAACGATGATCTTCAGCAGCGGCAGGAAGAAGCGCTCGGTCGCCCGCCCCAGCGGACCGTCCTCGGTGGGCGGCCGGCCCACGACGATCGACTGGAGCAGAGGGCGCTTGCGCATCGTCACACAGTCGATCTTCAGCGCGGGGAAAGGCTCCTGCGGGGTGTAGAAGCCGGTGTGGTCGCCGAAGGGGCCCTCGGGCAGCATCTCGCCCGGTTCCAGCCAGCCCTCGATGACGACCTCCGCCTGCGCGGGCACCTGGAGCGGCACCGTCTTGCAGTCGACCATCTCGATCCGCTTGCCCTGCACGAAGCCGGCGAAGAGGTATTCGTCGATGTCCCCGGGCAGCGGAGCCGTGGAGGCGTACGTGACCGCGGGCGGCGCCCCGAAGGCGATGGCCACGGGCAGCTTCTCACCGCGCCGGGCCGCGACCTGGTAGTGGTTGCGGCTGTCCTTGTGGATCTGCCAGTGCATCCCGATGGTGCGCTTGTCGTGGCGCTGGAGGCGGTAGAGCCCGAGGTTGCGGATGCCCGTCTCCGGGTCCTTGGTGTGCGTGAGCCCCAGGTTGAAGAAGGAGCCGCCGTCGCCGGGCCAGGTGAAGAGCGCGGGCAGCTGGTCGAGGTCCACGTCGTCACCGGTCAGGACGACCTCCTGGACCGGGGCGCTGTCGGACTTCACCTTCTTCGGCGGCAGGTGGGTCACCGCGCCGAGCTTCCCGAACGCCTCCCGGATCCCGACGAACCCCTGCGGCAGCTCCGGCTTGAGGAGGCCGCCGATCTTGTCGCTGATCTCGGAGTAGGACTTCAGCCCCAGCGCCTTGAGAAGCCGTCTGTCCGTCCCGAAGACGTTCATGGCAAGGGGCATGGACGCCCCCTTGACGTTCTCGAAGAGGAGCGCGGGGCCGCCCGCCTTGTTCACCCGGTCGACGATCTCGCCGACCTCCAGATACGGGTCGACCTCGGCCTTGATGCGCTTGAGATCGCCCTCGCGCTCCAGAGCCCGGAGCAGGGAGCGAAGATCGTCGTAAGCCATAACGTCCAGTATCTGCCACCGGCTACCCTGGGCCCGTCACCGGGGGCGGGACAGCGCCTCCCCATCTCATCGCGGGGGACCTTCACGATGCTCAGGGCCTTGATCTACCTTCTGCCGCTGGCACTGACGATCTACGCGTTCATCGACTGCCTGAACACCCCCGAGGACGAGGCGAAGCACCTGCCGAAGGTGGCCTGGGTCTTCATCATCCTGCTGTTCTGGATCGTCGGCCCGATCGTCTGGCTGGCCGCGGGCAAGATGCGCACGCCGCCCACCGGGGGCCGTACGCCTTCGGAGTGGCACCGCTCCCACCGCACCACCTGGGTGGCACCGGACGACAACCCGGACTTCCTGAAGTCGCTGAAGGGCGAGAACAAGAAGGACGAGTCGCTCCTCAAGGACTGGGAGGCGGACCTGCGCCGCCGCGAGGAGGAGATCAAGCGCCGGGAGAACGGCGCCGGCCCCGAGGGTCCGACCCCGCCGGCAGGCTCATGACGTCCCCCTCATGAGGGCGTCCTCGTGAGGGGCCTATGAGGACAGCAGTCGCCCCAGCCGGTCGAGCAGGGGCAGCAGAGCCGTGCGCTCCTCGGGGGTGAGCGCCTCCAGCGCGCCGTGCACCACGCGCATCTCGGCGCGGATGCGGTGCGCCAGCTCGGTGCCTTCCGCGGTGCGGGAGGCCACCTTGGAGCGGCGGTCGCCCGGCGCCGGGGTGCGCGTGACCAGGCCGCGGGCCTCCATGCGGCCGATCAGGCCGGTCGCGTTGGACGCGTCGCACACCAGATGACTGGCCAGGGCACTCATGGGCATGGGTTCGTTGAGGGCGATCAGCGCCCTCGCCTGCGAGGTACTGAGGCCATGACGGCCGGCGACGGCGGTGAGGTCGTCGTGGTGGCCGCGGACGACCACCGCGAGCGGTTCCAGCAGTTCGTCCGGAGTAGGGACGGCGCGGGGTGCCGGTTCCGTGGTCATGGTCGGTCATCCTTCGATCGGTACGTGCTCCGGAGGCCCGGGCCTCTGTCCGCCACGCACCCGCATTCATTTGACATGCTCAACTTTGGGCCGTTACATGAACGGTATTGCTTGAGCATATCAAGCTTCATGTCTCATGTGCCTCGCGTCTCGTAGGGAGCCCCCCATGCCCTCCGTACTCTTCGTCCTCACCGGTGCCGACCACTGGACCCTGAACGACGGCACCACCCACCCCACCGGCTTCTGGGCCGAGGAACTCGCCGCACCGCACCGCGTCTTCACCCAGGCGGGTTACGACATCACCGTCGCCACCCCGGGCGGTGTCGCCCCCACCGTGGACGAGGCCAGCCTGGCCGCCGAGGCCAACGGCGGCCAGGAGCGGGCCGACGCCGTGGCCTCGTACCTCGCCTCGATCGACGAGACGCTTCGCATCCCGGCGCGGCTCGAGGACGTCGTCCCCACCTCGTACGACGTCGTCTTCTACCCCGGCGGACACGGTCCCATGGAGGACCTGGCCGTCAACGCGGTGTCCGGCCGGCTGCTCACCGCCGCCCTCGACAACGGCACGCACGTCGGCGTCCTGTGCCACGCCCCCGCCGCCCTGCTGCCCGCCCGGCGTGAGGACGGCAGCTGGCCCTTCGCCGGCTACCGCCTGACCGGCTTCAGCAACGCCGAGGAGACCCAGGCAGGGTTCGCCGCCAAGGCACCCTGGCTGCTGGAGAACCGGCTCGTGGAACTCGGTGCCCAGTACTCCGCCGCGGACCCGTGGGCGGTGCACACCGTGCACGACCGCAATCTGCACACCGGCCAGAACCCCGCCTCCTCGGAACAGCTGGCGCGCGAGATCGTGGCGGCCCTGTGAGCCCCGCCGGCGCCCGTACCACCGAGTCCCCCGCCGATGTCGTCGCACGGCTCCGCGCCGCCTTCCGCACCGGACACACCAGGGACCTCGCCTGGCGTGAGGACCGGCTGGCCCGGCTGCGCGCGCTCCTGACCGAGCGCGGTGACGAACTGGCCGAAGCGCTCCACGCCGATCTCGGCAAGAGCCGCAAGGAGGCCTACCGGACCGAGATCGACTTCACGGTCCGCGAGATCGACCACACCCTCGAACACCTGGCGCAATGGCTGCGCCCGGAGCCCGCCCCCGTACCGGCGGTGCTCGCCGGAGCCACCGCGAGCACTGTGCGGGACCCGCTCGGGGTCGTCCTCGTCATCGCGCCCTGGAACTACCCGGTGCAGCTGCTGCTCGCCCCCGTCGCCGGCGCGCTGGCCGCGGGCAACACCGTGGTGGCGAAGCCCAGCGAGCTTGCGCCCGCCACCTCGGCCGTCATAGCGAGGCTGCTGCCGGAGTATCTGGACCGCGACACGGTCACCGTGGTGGAGGGCGGGGTGCCGGAGACCACCGCGCTGCTCGCCGAGCGCTTCGACCACATCTTCTACACGGGCAACGGCACGGTCGGCCGGATCGTGATGGCCGCTGCCGCGCGCCACCTCACCCCCGTCACCCTGGAACTGGGCGGCAAGTCGCCCGCGTTCGTCGACCGCGGCACGGATCTGAGGACGGTGGCCGCCCGGCTGGTCTCGGGCAAGTTCCTCAACGCCGGCCAGACGTGCGTGGCCCCGGACTACGTCCTGACCGACCCGGAGACCGCCCCCGCACTGGAGGAGGCGCTCGCCGCCGCGGTCGAGGGCCTGTTCGGCGCGGACCCGTCGGTCCACCCCGAGTACGGGCGGATCGTGAACGAGCGGCACTTCGACCGGCTCGTAGGCCTTCTCGGCTCCGGCCGTACGGTGACCGGCGGCACCCACGACCGTGGGACGAAGTACATCGCGCCGACCGTGCTGGCCGACGTGGCGCCGGACTCGCCCGTGATGCGCGAGGAGATCTTCGGCCCGGTCCTGCCGGTCCTCACCGTGGAGGGGCTCGACGAGGCCGTCGCCTTCGTCAACGGCCGGGACAAGCCGCTGGCGCTGTACGCGTTCACCGAGGACCCGGCGGTCCGGGAACGGCTGCTGACCGAGACCTCGTCCGGCGGCGTGGGCCTCGGGCTCCCGCTGGCCCATCTGACCGTGTCGGACCTGCCGTTCGGCGGGGTCGGCGAGAGCGGCATGGGCAGCTACCACGGCCGGTACTCCCTGGACACCTTCAGCCACCGCAAGGCGGTCCTGGACACCCCGCTCGGCTGACGGCCGTACACGCCACGAGGCGCGACCGCTCCGGTGCGGTCGCGCCCTCGTGGCCGTGACGGTCAGACCCCGGCGTAGGAGTGCTTGCCGGTGACGAAGATGTTCACGCCGTAGTAGTTGAAGAGCCAGCAGCCGAAGGCGACGAGCGCCAGGTAGGCGGCCTTGCGGCCCTTCCAGCCGGCCGTCGCGCGGGCGTGCAGGTAGGCGGCGTACGCGACCCAGGTGATGAAGGACCAGACCTCCTTGGGGTCCCAGCCCCAGTAACGGCCCCAGGCGTCGCCCGCCCAGATCGCGCCCGCGATGATCGTGAACGTCCACAGCGGGAAGACCGCCGCGTTGATGCGGTAGGCGAAGGTGTCCAGCGACTTCGCGGCAGGCAGCCGCTCCAGGACCGAGGTGGCGAACTTGCCGGGGGTCCCGCCATTCGCGATCTTGTTCTCGTAGCTGTCGCGGAAGAGGTACAGCAGCGTGCCGACGGCCCCGAGGTAGAACACGGCGCCGCAGATGATGGCCGTCGAGACGTGGATCCACAGCCAGTAGGAGTGCAGGGCAGGTACCAGCTGGTCGCTGTCGGTGTAGAGCGTGGTGGTCGCGATGCCGAGGTCGAGCAGCACCGTGGTGACCAGCATCAGGCCGATCCAGCGGACGTTCTTCCGCAGCGCCAGCAGGAGCAGGTAGGCGCCGACGGCCACCGTGGAGAAGGTGATCGAGAACTCGTACATGTTGCCCCAGGGGGCACGCTGCACCGACAGGGCGCGCGCGACGACCCCGCCCGCCTGGACGGCGAAGGCGAGCACGGTCAGCGAGACCGCGATGCGCCCCCACAGGTCGCCCTTGACGGTGCCGCCCGCCGCACCGGGACCGTCCGGTACGTCGCGGTCACCCGCGGCCGAACGCGTGATGATCTTGGGCCGTTCCAGCACGGCGGTGCCGCCCTGCTGCGCGACCCGCACCGTGACGGCGCCGGTGCCGGCGGCCGAGTCCTTCTTCAGCGCTGCGGCCGTGCGGCCGACCTTGCTGCGGCTGCCGAACACCCACTCCGCGATGTGCGCGAAGAAGGCCAGGGTGTAGACGGCCATCGACGAATAGATCAGCGTGTTGCTGACATTCGCCAGGTTCTCGTTGGTTGCGGCGGCGAGATTCACTTCTCAGCCCCTTCGGCAGGCTCTTCGGAGGGTTGTGCGGACTCGGGTTCGGGGTCGGGCGCGGTCGGCGCCACGGTGTTGAGCGTGACGGCGAGGTCCGCCAGCTCCTCGGGAAGCTTCGCGGACTCACTGCGGCCCAGGCCGGCCATCTCGACGACGGTAGTCCCGTCAGGTCCCTGCACGGCCCGCACCCACACCCGGCGGCGCTGGATGAAGAGCGAGCCGGCGAGTCCGGCGATGGCCGCGACGGCGCCGGTGAGGGCCCAGCCGCTGGCGGGCTGACGTGAGATCTGGAAGCTGGCCCACTCCTCGACACCCTCGAAGGTGATCGAGCCGGCGCCGTCGGGCAGCTGCATGGTCTCGCCGGGGCGGAGCCGCTTCTTGAGCTGGTCCCCGTTGCTGTCCTTGAATTCCTTCATCTTGGACGTGTCGAGCTGGTAGACGTTCTGCGGCAGCCCCGAATCCACGCCGAGGCTGCCGTGATAGCCGTTGAGCGCGAGGACGGGGTAGTCGAGGCCGGGGTACTGCGAGAACATCGTGCCCTGGCCGTCACCGGCGAAGGTCGGCACGAAGAACGCCTGGAAGCCCAGCTGCGACTTCTTGCCGTTCTTGTCCTTGTAGCCGTCCATCACCTTGATGGCACCGGTCGAGGTGACGTTGTTGTCGATGGGCAGCAGCGGCACCGCGCTCCGGTAGACCTCCTTGCCCCTGCCGTCCTTGACCGAGAGGACCGGGGCGTAGCCGTGCGCGTTGAGGTAGACCTTCGTACCGTCGACGACGAGCGGCTTGTTGACCTCGATGACCTTCTTCCTCGCCTTGCCGTCCGCGCCCTCGGCGTACGTCACCCGGGCCTCGTAGGTCCGGGGTGTACCGCGCTGGGGACCGCTGCGCTCGTACGTGCCGACGAAGTCCTCGAGGTCGAAGCTGAAGGGGGCGAGGTCGTCGTCGTCGAAGAGCGAACCGGACTTGAAGTCGTCGTACTGGGTGATGGTGTTGGCGAACCCGTCGCCCTCGACGACGAGCTTGCCGCCCTCGGACTTGAAGAGCTGTCCACAGCCGAACGCCACGAGCATGACGATCAGCGCGATGTGGAACAGGAGGTTCCCGGCCTCGCGCAGATAGCCCTTCTCGGCGGCCACCGCGTCACCGACGGCGTGCGAGCGGAAGCGCCGCTTGCGCAGGATGGAGAGCGCGGCCTCGCGGACCTGCTCGGGCGCGGCGTCGGTGCGCCACGTGGTGTAGGCGGGCAGCCGGGTCAGCGTCCTCGGCGCGCCCGGCGGGCGGCCACGCAGCTGCCCGACGAACTGCCAGGTGCGCGGGACGATGCAGCCGATCAGCGAGACGAACAGCAGGATGTAGACCGCGGAGAACCACACCGAGCTGTAGACGTCGAACAGCTGCAGCTTCTCGTAGACCGGGGTGAGCGTGGTGTGGGCCTCCTTGAAGGTCTGCACCTTCAGTTCGTCCACGCTGTTCTGCGGGATCAGCGAGCCGGGGATGGCGCCGAGGGACAGCAGGAACAGCAGGATCAGCGCGACCCGCATCGAGGTGAGCTGCCGCCAGAACCACCGGGCCCAGCCGATGACGCCCATCGAGGGCACGGCGGCGGCGGACTCCTCGCGCGGGGCGGTGGAGAGCTGCTCCCCGGCCCGGCCGAGGTCGCGCTCGTCCGTGGTGTTCGTGTTGCTCATGGACTCAGATCCCCACAGTGAAGCCGTTGGACCAGACCTGCATCTCCTGGATGAGCACGTCCCACGCACCCGTCAGCAGGAGAATTCCGGTCACGATCATCATGCCGCCGCCGATCCGCATGACCCATGCGTAGTGGCGCTTGACCCAGCCGAACGCGCCGAGCGCCCGGCGGAAGGCGATCGCCGCCAGGACGAAGGGGACGCCGAGCCCGAGGCAGTACGCCACCGACAGGACCGCCCCGCGCCCGGCGGTCGCCTGGTCGAAGGCGAGCGCGTTGACGGAGGCGAGCGTCGGGCCGAGGCAGGGCGTCCAGCCGATCCCGAAGAGGGCGCCGAGGAGCGGTGCCCCGGCCAGCCCGGTCACCGGCCGCTTGTGGATGCGGAACTCGCGTTGCGTCATCCAGGGCAGGAGCCCCATGAAGAAGATCCCCATGAGGATCATCAGTGCGCCGAGGATCTTGGAGAGGGTCCCGCTGTACTCCTGGAGCGTCTGGCCGAAGAAGCCGAAGAGCGCGCCGCCCGACACGAACACGGCGGTGAAGCCCAGGACGAAGAGCGAGGCGCCGGCGACAGTCCTGCCCCGTCGGCTCTCGGCGAGATCGGCGCCGCTGACGCCGGTGACGTAGCTGAGGTAGCCGGGCACGAGCGGCAGGACGCACGGTGAGAAGAACGAGACGAGCCCGCCGAGCAGAGCGATGGGCAGCGCCACTATGAGGGCCCCGCTGACCACCGTCTCGTTTCCACCGGTGGTCGCGGCCAGCTGGAGTGCGGGGGTCACTTCTCTGCGACCAGCGGGTCGATCATCTCGTGCAGCTTCGTGGCGTCGAGCGCCGCGAGCGAGCGGGCGGCGAGCTTCCCCTCGCGGTCGACGACCACGGTCGACGGGATGGCCTTCGGGTTCAGCGTGCCCTTGGGGAAGCGCAGGAGCTGCTTGCCCGTCGGGTCGTAGAGGCTCGGGTAGGTGACCCCGAAGTCCTCCTCGAAGCTGACCGCGAGCGACTTCTGGGGGTCGCGGGTGTTGACGCCGACGAACTGCACGCCCTGGTCCTTCATCTCCTCGGAGACCTTCACGAAGTGCTTGGCCTCCGCGCGGCAGGGACCGCACCACGATCCCCAGAAGTTCAGGACGACGACCTTGCCCTTGTAGTCGGAGATGTCCAGGGTCGTACCGTCCAGGGCGGGGCCCGCGAGCTTCGGCGCGTCGGTGCGCTCACCCTTGGCGACGGTGGAGATCCCGCCACTGCCGGTGACGAAGTTCGTGTTGCCGCCGCCGCCCGCCCGACTGCCCTCCCCGCCGCACGCGGACAGGGTCAGGGCACCGGCCACGACGGTGGCGGCGAGCAGGGTGGAGCGGCGTCGGGGTGCACGGCCAGAGCTCATGTGAAAAGTTTCGCATGGCAGTTCCAGGGATCTTCCGCACCCCCCTCGGTGCCCGTGAAGCCCCTTGTCAGGCCTGTTTGAAGAAGGCGTTCCAGCCACCCTCGGGCGCCTCTCCGACCTGAAGGGTACGAAGCTTCGCGAGCACCGCCGGATCCTGTACGTCGAGCCAGTCGACGAACTGCCGGAAGGAGACGAGGCGCACGTCCGGCTTGCCCGCGATCTGCTTGAGGACCTCTTCCACGGCGTCCATATAGATGCCGCCGTTCCACTCCTCGAAGTGGTTGCCGACGTAGAAAGGCGCGCGGTTCGTCTCGTAGGCGCGCTCGAATCCCGCGACATAGGCCCCGGTGGCCTGGGTGCGCCAGCCCGGATAGCGCGACGGCATGCCGTTGGTCGAATTCTTCGACTGGTTGGCGAGGATGTTGTAGTCCATGGAGAGGACTTCGAAGCTGTGCCCGGGGAACGGAATGCCCTGGAGCGGAAGATCCCATACTCCCTGGCGCTTCTCGGGCCACATCTGGAGTCCGCCGGGCGAGCTCGCGTCGTAGCGCCAGCCCAGCTGCTTCGCGGTGGGCAGCAGATTGTCCTGGCCGAGCAGGCACGGGGTGCGGCCCCCCACCAGTTCCTTGCGGTAGTCGAACGGCAGGGGTTCGAGATCCTGCCAGCCGGTGTTCGTCCGCCATTCGGTGACGAACGAGACCGCCTGATCGATCTCGCTCCGCCATTGCTCGGGCGTCCAGTTGCCCACGGATCCGGAACCGCCGCAGAAATGCCCGTTGAAGTGTGTCCCGATCTCGTGCCCGTCCAGCCACGCCTGGCGGACGTACTTCAGGGTCTGCTTGACGTGGTCGTCGGTGAGATAGCCGATGTCGGACGCGCCCCGCGGGTTGTTAGGCGGCTGGTAGAGGGACTTCTTCGACTCGGGCAGCACATACAGGCCGGAGAGGAAGAAGGTCATCGCCGCGTCGTGTTCCCGGGCGAGTTCGAGAAAGCGCGGGAAGAGTCCGTTGCCGACCTCGCCCGCCCCGTCCCAGGAAAAGATCACGAACTGCGGGGGCGTCTGACCGGGTTCGAGCGGGACGGGGGCGGCGGGCTGGTTCGGCTGCTTTCCGGTGTCGGCCGTGGAACCGTCCCCGATGAGCCGGACGCGTTTTTCGGGAGAACCTCCGCCATTCCCGTGCGTCCCTTTGCCGCCCTTGGGACCCTTCCCTGGCTCCGGCTCGCCGCCTTCCGGGGAACCGAGGGAGCCGCAGCCGGTCATCGACAGTGCGGCTGCGGCTCCGAGTCCGGCCCCGAGCAGGCCCCTTCGGTTGATTTCACGCATAGCGTCCCCATCTGCGGTCGTATTACCTCAATGCCATACAAACTGGCGATGGCTTAGATGAGGAAAACAACACGACGGTTCCGCTGATAATCACAAAAGTTGTCACGTGAACAGACCCTTACAGGTGCTGCACATGACAGTCAGAACAGCGCACCCGCGAGCGTCCGGGGCGCGGGTGGCGAGGAGCTATGCCCCGAACGCCTTCGACTTGCCCTTGACCGGCTTCGCACCCGCGAGCAGGTGCGCCGGGACCAGGTCCCGGGCCGGCTCGGTGTATCCGACGGACACGATCTTGTCGCCCTGGTACGTGAAGCTCGTCAGCGAGGCCAGGGTGCACTGCCGCTTCCGCGGGTCGTGCCAGAGCCTGCGCCGCTCCACGAAGCTCCGCACGATCCAGATCGGCAGCTGGTGGCTGACGCAGACCGCCTCGTGCCCCCGCGCGGCGTCGCGCGCCGCGTCCAGCGCGCCCATCATCCGCACGACCTGCTCGATGTACGGCTCGCCCCAGGACGGCTTGAAGGGGTTGGTGAGGTGCTTCCAGTTCTCGGGCCTGCGCAGGGCGCCGTCGCCGACCCCGAAGGTCTTGCCCTCGAAGACGTTGGCCGCCTCGATGAGGCGCTCGTCGGTGGCCAGCTCCACGTCGTGCGACTTGGCGATCGGCGTGGCCGTCTCCTGGGCGCGCTCCAGCGGAGAGGCCACGACGTACGTGATGTCGCGCTTCTCCAGGTGCTCGGCGACCCGGTCGGCCATCCGGCGGCCGAGCTCGGACAGGCTGTAGCCGGCGCGGCGCCCGTAGAGCACTCCGTCGGGGTTGTGCACCTCACCGTGGCGCATCAGATGGACGACGGTGATGTCCTTCGCACTGTTCTCGCTCATGCGGTGGCCTCCGATGCGGCACGGGCGGCGGCGGGAAGCGCCTCGGCGATCCGCTCCACCGCCCGCTGGTCGTGAGCGGTGGAGACGAACCAGGACTCGAACGCGGACGGGGGCAGATACACGCCCTGCTCCAGCATCGAGTGGAAGAAGGCCGTGAAGCGGAAAGCTTCCTGCTTCTTCGCGTCCTCGTAGTCACGGACCGGCTCGTCGGTGAAGAACACGGAGAACATGTTGCTCGCCGCCGACACCGTGTGCGCGACACCGGCCTTGGTGAACGCCTCGCCCACCAGGGAACGCAGCTCCGCGGAGACCGCGTCGACCTTCGCGTACGCCGCGTCGTCGAGCAGCCGGAGCTGGGCGAGGCCCGCGGCGGTGGCGACGGGGTTCCCGGAGAGGGTGCCCGCCTGGTAGACGGGACCGGCGGGGGCGAGGTGCGCCATCACGTCGGCACGGCCGCCGAAGGCCGCGGCGGGGAAGCCGCCGCCCATGACCTTGCCGAAGGTCATCAGGTCGGGTCGCACCCCGTCGATGCCGTACCAGCCGGCCTTCGACGTGCGGAAGCCGGTCATCACCTCGTCGGAGATGTACAGCGCGCCGTCGGCCGCGCAGATCTCCTTCAGGCCGGCGTTGAAGCCGTCCAGCGGCGGGACGACGCCCATGTTGCCCGGCGACGCCTCCGTGATCACACACGCGATCTCGCCCGGCTGCGCGGCGAAGGCGGCGCGCACGGCCTCCAGGTCGTTGTACGGCAGCACGATCGTGTCGCCCGCCTGCGCCCCGGTCACCCCGGGCGTGTCGGGGAGGCCGAAGGTGGCGACCCCGGAGCCGGCGGCGGCGAGCAGCGCGTCGACGTGCCCGTGGTAGCACCCGGCGAACTTCACGACCTTGGAGCGCCCGGTGAAGCCACGGGCCAGCCGGATCGCCGACATGGTCGCCTCGGTGCCGGACGACACCAGCCGCACCTGCTCGACGGGCTCGATCCGGGCCACGATCTCCTCGGCGAGAGCGACCTCCCCCTCACCCGGCGTACCGAAGGAGGTGCCGCGGGCCACCGCGGCCTGGACGGCGGCGGTGACCTCGGGGTGCGCGTGGCCCAGGATCATAGGGCCCCACGAACACACGAGGTCGACGTACTCACGGCCGTCGGCGTCGGTGAGGTACGGACCCGTACCGGACACCATGAACCGGGGCGTACCGCCCACGGCACGGAAGGCGCGCACGGGAGAGTTCACGCCACCGGGCGTCACGTGGGACGCACGGTCGAAAAGCGTCTGCGAAACTGGGGCTTCGTATGAATAGGCCACTTTGGTCCTGATCTGCGATTCGGGGTTCAGGGGGGTCTGACGGGAATTCCCGGCAGCCGGTGAGCAGGGAGCGCGCTCTCCCCGTATGAGGCTCGTACAACGAAAGGGCGTCAGTCTCCTCGCGTCTGCGAAACTGGGGCGTCATAGGGAAAGCTCACACATGCCATGGTGTCAGAGGCATCGACGGTCTTGCGGACAGGTGTTTCACCGCACGCCCGTGGGGGAGGTCACTGACGATGATCGGGTTGCGCGGCGGGGCTGTGTCTCCTAAGAAGTAGTCGGGTGGATGAGATATGCATCGCGGTGGCGGAGTGGGCGAAGGGACCGACGACCTGGGGCCCGAGCCTGCCCGGCGAGGGCGGCACCGGCGTAAGGCCGAACGCGAGGCCGAGCGCGTACGGGACGCCAGGGCCGGCGACGTCGACGGTTCGGGGAGCAGGAGCAGTGGACGGGTGGGGGTGACCTACAAGTACTTCGGGGCCCCTGACGGGGCCACCGCCGCACGTGTGCCCATTTCCATGCGCCCCGAGGAACTGGGCGGCGACGAGCTGGGCATGGGCGGCATGTTCAGCAAGATCAAGCCCGAGACGGTGGCGGCCATGGTCCTCACCGGCATACAGGGCATACCCCTGAACAAGGTCCCCCCGCTGGAGCTGGTCGTGCTCCATCCCGACTACGCGGTGGTCAAGCTGCCGATGACCGTGGTCGACCCGCTGCGGGACGTCGGCGAGGAATCCGTCGGCGCGGCGGCCTTCATCTGGTCCACGGTCCCGGACCGCGGCGGACCGCGCGACGCGTTCAACGTCTACCAGCTGCTCCACGAGTGGCAGGACTTCTCCCACCGGCTGCATGAGGCGGGACACCAGCCGTACTGCCTCGTGTGGCCGTGACGCGGGATTCCGCCCGGCGCGAGCGGGCCGGCGCGGCGCCCGCACCGGGAACGCTCCTGGCGCCGCAGTGCGTCACAGGGCGGGGAACCCGGCGGGCCCCACGGTGCGTCACAGGGCCGGGAATCCGACGGGCCCCACGGTGCGTCACAGGGCCGGGAGACCGCCGGGCGCTTCGGCCGGACGGGGAGCGGACATGTCTGCCCGCGTGGGCAGCAGCAGCGGGGTCGCGAGCAGGAGCACTCCGGACAGGGTGATCGCGGTGAGCGGGCCGGTGAGTGTGGCGAGGAGGCCCCACCCCACCATCAGCGAGGCCTGTACGAGCTTGCCGACGGCGCTCCACGTGGCGAGGACACGGGCCGTGTGATCAGCGGGTGTCCTGCGCAGACGCTCCGTCGCGTGGACCGGGTTGAAGACGCCCATGCAGGTGATCAGCAGTCCCTCGACGACGATCACGGTGAGGAGCCCTGCGGCTCCGGGGCCGACGAAGGCCAGGCCGAGCGGGAAGAGCGCTCGTAGCCGGCCCGAGACGATCATGACCCGGTACCGGCCGTAGCGGTTCACCAGGCGCGGGGAGAGCCGGGCGCCCACGAAGCCGCCGAGTGCCGGGACGCCGAAGGCGAGGCCGTACTGCCAGGCCGGGTAGTGGTACCGGTCCAGCAGGAGGACGGCCAGGAGCGGGGCGGTGGCCATGATCAGGCCGCCGACCAGGACCGAGTTGAGGAACAGCCGCCGCAGCACCCGGTCGCTGAGGATGAACCGCCAGCCGCCGGGAAGACCTGACCGGCGCGGATCGCCGGCCCGCTCGCGCCGTACCGCGACATCGCTGCCGCGGATGCGGAGGACCGCGAGCGCGGACAGCAGATAGCTGAGAGCGTCCGCCATGACGGTCACGACCGGGCCCAGCAGTCCGACGAGCGCGCCGCCGAGAGGCGGGCCCGCCGCCGTCGCGACCCAGCTCGTGCCCTCGAACCTCCCGTTCGCCACCAGGAGGTGCTCCCCATGGAGGAGGTGCTTCAGGTGTGCGCCGGACGCGGCGGTGAAGGCGATGCCCGCGGTGCCGGAGACGACCGACACAACCAGCAGTTGGGCATAGGTCAGGACACCGACGGCGTACGCCAGCGGGAGACTCGTCATCGCGGCGAACCGGACGAGGTCCGCCGCGATCATCACGGGCCGCTTGGCCCGGTGCTCCACCCACGGCCCGAGGGAGAAGGCGACGACCGCCGCGACGGCGAGCCCGGCCGCCTCCAGGAACGCCACGGCGAAGGCCGAGGCGTGCAGCACCCGCACCGCGATCAGCGGGAACGCACCGAAGGCGATCCACGTGCCGTACGTACTGACGGCGTAGGCCGACCACAGCAGACCGAAATCGCGACCCAGCCGCGCACGCATGCGACTCCTCACTCCCTGCGGTGCCCGTCCCCCGCATCACACCGGCCGCGCCCAGCCGGGATCAAACAACCGGCTCGCGGGTGGCTACAACCATCGGTTGTGCATCCGTAGGCTGGTCCGATGGATACCGAGGCGGTGCGTACATTCGTCCGCGCGGCCGAGCTCGGGCAGCTGCGACACGCGGCCGACGAGCTCGGCGTGACGCAACAGGCCGTGTCGAAACGGATCGCGGCCCTCGAGCGGGAACTCGGTGTCCGGTTGTTCACCCGCACCCCGAAGGGGGTCGAACCGACCCTCGACGGACAGGCGTTCCTCCCGCACGCCCGGGGCATCGTCACGGCAGCCGAGCGCGCCGTGACCGCGATCAGGCCGGGCTCACGGGCCCTGCGGATCGACGTCCTCGGCCTGCGATCCGCGCAGGCCGTCGTCCTGCACGACTACTGGCGGTCGCGCCCCGGGACCGAGCTCGACGTGGTGACCCTCCGGGCCGACGATCCGCGCGTCGCCGTCTCCGCCGTCCGGGCGGGCGACGTCGACGCCTCGTTCCGCTCGGTCACCGACCCGGCGACGCTGCCGCGCGACGTGCGGATGATCCACGCGTTCGACTCCCCGCTGGAACTCCTCGTCGGCCCGAAGCACCCGCTCGCCTCCGCCCGGCGTCTGACACCGCCCCAGCTGCGCCGGCACCGGATCTGGGTGCCGGGCATCGCGCCGCTGAGCGAGTGGGCGGACTTCTACGATCAGCTCGTCACCGCGTTCGGCCTCCGTGTCGACGCCGCGGGCCCCAACTTCGGCAACGAGGTACTCCTCGACATCCTCGCGGACTCCCCGGACGTCGCGACCCTCGTGGGCTCGCGTGACCGGTACCTCTGGCCGGCCGGCCACGACCTGCGCCGCATCCCGATCGCCGGTCCGACGCTCGCGTACCCGCTCTCGCTCCTCCTCCCCCGGGTGAATCCGCACCCGGGGCTGCGTGCGGTCGTCGGTCATCTCGCAGGCCTGGCACCGCTCCCCGGGCCGGTGTGGCGGCCCTCCTGGGCCCTGTCACCGCGTCCGCTCCCCGCCACTCCCGCCATGTAGCAAGATATGACGCATGTCGGCAGATGAACTGCGTGTGGTCGTGGAGACCACGGACGACGGTGTCGTCGTGATACGTGTGCGAGGGAGCCTCGACGGATGGACCGGTCCCTCCGGTCTGGTCGAGGCACTGGAGAAGGCTGCCGACGCCGGCGGGCGGCTGACCGTGGCCGATCTGTCCCGGCTGGAATTCGCCGACTCCACAGGGCTGCACGCCCTGCTGAACGCCCAGCGCCGGCACACCGAGGCGGGGGTGCGGCTGGTGCTGGCGGGCCCCCTCGCCACCGGAGTGCACCGGCTCTTCGAGGTCTCGGGCACCCTCGGCGCCTTCAGCTTCGCGGACACGGTGGACGCGGCGCTCACATGCTGACCCCCGCGTCCGGCCCTTCCGGAGCCACGCCGCCCGGACCGCGGACGAATGACTCCGGCCTCTTCGGGCAGGCGCAGGGTGTCATGAACGGGGAGCGAGAAGTGCTGCACGACGGCGTGAGTCCGGCCGATGGGCCGGAGGAGGCCGCCGCCACACCTGCCCCGACGGCCCCGGCGGACCAGGAAGCCGAGAAGCCGGCCGCGACGGACCTGCCGGAAGCCCCGGCGGACGGGACCGAGCCGCGGCCACCAGCGAGCGGAAACGGTCCGCGGGAACCCGCGGACGGGAACGACCCGCCCGACGTGCCGCGGAACGCGGCCGCCGCGCGTGCCGTCGTCACCCGGCTCCTGGAAGCGTGGTTCCACGGACAGGCCGGGGAAGGCCCGGCCGAGGTCGTGCTGGCGGACGCCTTGCTGGTGACCTCGGAACTGGTCACCAATGCTGTCCGGCACGGCGGCGGACTCACCGGCTTCACGGCGGAGATCACCGACGACGGGCTCCTCCTGACCGTCGCCGACGCCAGCCCCGAGGCGCCGGTGGTCACCGAACGCGACCCGGCCACCGCTCCCATCGGCGGTTACGGATGGCCCCTGGTGCGCCGCCTGACGGAGTGGGTGTCGGTGAGGCACCACCTCGACGGCAAGGACGTCGTCGCCCTGATCGCCCTCGTCTGAGCGGGATGTCGGTGCGTGCGGGCATAGGCGGTTGGCATAATTTCCCGCATGGTCCGTGAGCCTCTCGACAACTCCACGCCCCCCGCGTCGACGGTGGTGGCGGCCGAAGGTGAGATCAACGGCTGCTGGGTCGTCCGGGCGCGCGGCGAGATCGACTCCGACAGCGTCGATCCGCTGTTCATCGCCCTCTGGCAGGCCGTGGCCGGGTACGACGTCGTGGTGCTGGAGGCCTCCGCGATCACGTTCGCGGACTCCTCCTTCCTCAGCCTTCTCATCGAGACGCACCAGCGGACGCAGCTGCGGATCGCCGCCCCGGGCACGGCCGTGACGCGGCTCCTGCGGACTGCGGGCGTCGACCGGGTGATCCGCACGTACCCCACCCTCGACGCGGCCCTCGACGCGCCCCCGTCCGCCCGGCCCGCGTGACACGGCGTCAGCCCGAGGGTGCGGACGGTGGGCCGTCCTCCACGTGAGCCTGCCCCGCGAGCCGGCCCGGACCGCGCGGGCCGAATATCTGCCGTATGCCGGTGATCTCCAGGATCCTGCGGAGGAACGCCGGCTGGTCCACCAGGTGCAGCCCCACGCCCCGGGACGTGGTGGCGCGGTGGATCATCAGAAGGCTGGACACGCCCATCGAGTCGCACAGCCGTAGCTGCGCGCAGTCCAGGACCAGGTCGCGCACGCCCGGGTCGGCCGCGAGGCAGGCCCGGGCGCGCTCCACGAGCTGCTCGCTCGTGTCGTGGTCCAGATCACCTGCCAGGCGCAGCCGGACGGCTCCCGGCACGGCTTCAGTGGTCAGGGAGAAGGGCGGGCTGGTCAGATCTGTCATCCGAGGCTCCGGAAGAGGTATGGCCGGCCGGTGCCAGGAGCGCGTCCAGCGCCGTGCGCGCCTGGTCGATCAGCCGGGTGGATCGGGGGAAGTCCTTGAGTTCCGTCCCCAGGACGTCGAGGACCGGCCGCAAGGACCCGGCCGGGACGCCGCGGGCGCCGAGGATTCCCCCGGTCCAGGTCAGGAAACCGGCGAAGAGGTCGTCGTCGTCCATGTAGAGGGCCACGCCCAGGTGTTCGACGATGTGGGAGATGTCCTGCGCCGTGTGCTCGCGCTGCTGCTCCGTGTACGCCGCCGACTCGGGGAACCGGCTCTCGAGCTGGGCCAGCACCTCACGGACGAGCTGGGGTCTGCTGCGGACCACGAGGGTGTACTCCTGGTCCCCCAGGTGTGGCAGGTCGTCTATCTGCTGCCTGCCGACGGCCATGAGCGGGACCTCGATGCCGTCCGCGATGCGGTGCGCCGCGGAGCGTGCGTCGGGCGCCCAGGCGTCGGCGCCCAGCCTGCGCGCGTACCGTCCGGCCGGTCCGAAGGCCGCTCCGCCCGCCAGCACCGGCACGCCCACGGCCTGGCAGGCGGTGATCGCCGCGTGCGCGGCGGGCAGCCGGGTGGGGATCGAGGAGGACAGCGCGACGACGTCCGCGCCGTAGGTGTGCAGATGCGCGATGAGGTGCGGTGTGGGCACCTGTGCGCCGAGGAAGTCCACCTGCCACCCGCGCAGTGTCAGCACCTCGGACAGCAGACGGGCCGGCAGGACGTGCCACTCCTGGTCCACACAGGCCACGGTGACCCGCCCCAGCCTCGGCGTGGCACGCGCGGCGGGGCGGTGGTGGGCGAGCGCGGCGATGATCCGTTCGGCGATGGCGCTGGCCGCGTGTTCCTGAGCGACGCTCAGGCGGTTGGCCGCCCACTCGGCGCCCACCCGCGCCTGTACGGGAGCGATGACGTCCAGCAGCACGGTCTCGGCGTCGATCCCGTCGTCGAGGGCCGCGAAGAGCAGCTCGGCGGCGGCGCGTTCGTCCCGCCCGGTCACCGCGGTCCACAACGCGTCCTGGAGGCCGCGCAGCCGGGGCGCGGCAGGGGTGTGCGTGTTCATGCCGTGTACCTGCCCCGGGTGTGCCCGTCCACCGCGCTGAGGTGGGTGGTCGGCGGAGCGGTGATCGCGACGAGTGCCATGTCGTCGTGTCTGCCGTCCTGCAGCCACTGGGACGCGAGCATCTGCACACGCTCGACCACGGCCTGGCCGGGCATGCCCGCACACTCCGACATGACACGCATGAGCCGTTCCTCGCCGAACAGTTCGTCGCCCAGAGGGCCCCCGCGCGCCTCCGTGACGCCGTCGGTGTAGAGCAGGCAGGTCTCGCCGGGATCGAGGTGGGTCTCCACCGTGCGGGCCTCGATGTGGGGCAGCGCCCCGACCAGGGTGCCGCGGGTGTCGATCGCGTCGACCCGCCCGTCGTTGCGGACCACCAGGGGGGAGGGGTGGCCGGCGGAGGTGAGTCGGAGCCGCACGCGGTTCTCCACGCGCTGGACCGAGGCCAGCACCAGGGTCGCGAAACGGGTGTGGTGCGAGTTGAGGAGTGCCCCGTTGAGCAGTCGCAGCATGCGTTCGTGGTCGCCCGCCATCGGCGTCAGCGCCTGCAGCGTGTTGCGGATCTTGCCCGTGAGCACGGCGGCGTCCAGGCCCTTGCCGCAGACGTCACCGAGGACCGCGAGCGAGGCGTCCTCCTGTGTACTGCCCGGGTGTACGTCGTAGAAGTCACCGCCCACCCTGTCGCGCGCCGCGGCGGGCTGGTAGCCGCCGGCGAACTCGACGCCGTGTACGGAGTGCAGCTGTGGAGGCAGCAGGTCCCGCATGAGGGTCCGGGTTATGTCGCTCTGCTCGGCGTACAGCCTCGCGGCGGACAGGGCGGCGCCGGCCCTGGCGGCGAACAGCCGGGCGAACACCTCTTCGTTCGCGTTGAACTCGACGGACCCCGCGCTGCGCAGCAGCACCAGGACGCCCGCCGGGACGCCGTGGCCGGGGAGGGGGGTGACGGCGGCCGACCCGACGGGGCCGGTGAAGTCGTCCGGGATGAGCCAGTCGGGCAGCGACGCGGGGTCGATCCACCGGGAGGGTACGGGCGGGAAGCCCTGGAGGGCCTCACTCAGGCCGGGCACCTGGGAGGGATCGGCCGTCACCGTTCCGCGGACAGGGGCCCGGCCACCGACCGCGTACGCCATGGGCAGTTTCCGGCCCGCGGCGGGAGCGACGACCACGGCGGCGTCGGCGAGGTGCTGGGAGGCCAGTTGGGCGGTGGCGCCCATGCAGCGGTCGGTGTTCAGCGAGGCCAGCAGGACGTTCGACGCCTCGGCCAGGAAGGTGGTGCGCTCCCGCTCCGCGGCCAGTGCCTCCTCGGCGAGCCGCCGGTCGGTGTCGTCGACCAGCCACCACACCACGTTCCCGTCCACCCCGGGCGTCGGATGCGCCTCGAAGCTCTGCGCGCCGATCTCCCCCCGGTACACGGGCCGGCGGGGTTCCCCGCCGGGAGGATCGACGGGATCCACCGTCTCCTCGTGGGCACGTGCCAGCCAGTACGGCACCGCCTGTGCCAGCGTGGTGCCGGGCGCGGCGCCACCCATCAGAGAGGCGGCGATCGGGTTGACGTCGACGACGACCCCCGTACTGTCGGCGATGATCACCGGATACGGGGCAGCGCCCCAGACGTCGGACACGGACCGGGGATGTGTCTTCGTGGCGATGTGTTCCTTCGGAGGAGCCATGAGGGGGGACCCGCCATGAGCGAGTCGCACCACCTTCCAACTGGACGAAAATTACTTTCCCTTCGGCAACCATTGCCCACAAGCGGTGCGGATGGCAACCCGCTCCCTGGGTGGCGAGGGTCTCGCGGCGGGTCCACACATCAGCCCTGACGGGTTTCTTCACGGCGAGCACACAGTTCGGGCCCGCCCCGGCGCACCGCGCGGAGGGCGGGCCCTTCTGTCAGCGTTCCCCTGGACGGCCGTGCCAGTCGAGGCACAGGACCAGCGCGTCGTCCAGGGCCGGACCGTCGCCCCGGTGACCGAGCAGCGTCTCCAGCACGGCGCGCGGCACCTGGGACGCGGGCAGGAGACGCGTCTCGGTGATCGCCCTGGCCAGGGCGCGCAGGCTGTACTTCTCGCCGGTGGGTGACAGGGCGTCGTACACCCCGTCGCTCACGAAGAACAGCCGGTCGCCGGGCTCCACCGTGAAGTCCTGCACCGTGTAGACCGTGTCCTGGAACATGCCCAGCGGCATCTGGGCCTCCAGCTCGACGGCTTCGACGACTCCCGCGCGCAGCCGCCAGATCCGCGGTGACCCCGCGTCGATGATCTCCACGTTCCCGGTGGGCAGATCGAAGCGGAGCAGCAGGGTCGCCAGATGCCGGCTTCCGTGATGCTGGCCGTAGACGGCCTGGTCGGCCAGGTACGCCTGATCGGCCAGCCCCAGGCCGGCCCGCCGGGCGTTGCGCAGGGCGTTGACGGCCAGATTGGTGAGCAGCGCGGCCTCGATGCCCTCGCCCATACCGTTGTTGACGGTCAGTACGAGTTCGTCCGCCGTCGTGGACCAGTCGAAGCTGTCGCCGTGAATGGCGTACGCGGGCTGGAGCTGGGCGCCGATGCTGTACTCGTCGCGGGTACAGGAGCGTCCCGGCAGGAGCTGCCACTGCATCTCCGCGGCCAGGGTCAGGCGCTCCGCCCTGCGGGCCTGGAGGAAGAGGTCGGTGTCCCGCTCGGCGACGACGACCTCGTGGGCCAGCGCCTGTGCGCAGCCCAGCAGGTCGTCCAGCGCGTCGCCGCCGGGACCCGTACCGTCGCCGTCGGGCAGAGTGACACTCAGCACTCCCAGGCGGTCGCCCCGGACGGTGACCGGCAGGTGCACCGTCGTGGTCGAGGACTCCGGGTCGTGCACGCAGTGCGGCTCCTGCGCGCCGAAGGCCCTTCCGGCATCGCTGCCGTGGACCGGCATGGGGCCGCGGGGGTGATTCATGTCACTTACGGGCTGAAGCCGGGACGTCGCGTAGTCGGCCAGCAGCAACTCCACCCCCAGGGCCTGGTGTCGCAGCTCGATCTGGGTGCGCAGCACCTCGACGATCCGGTGGGGCGCGGCCTCACGCATCAGGCGTTCGACCGCGCTGGGTCTGTCCACTTGTACTGGTCTCGCTTTCCTTGACATATCTTCGAATGCACAGTCGCTCACACCGGCCGGCAGGCACGGCCCACAGAGAGCTCACTCGGGAGTGTCACATGCGCGAGGATTCCGTCCCGGACGCCCAGGACGCACCGGACGGCTCCCTCGACGCCGGGCACCTGCTGGAACTCCTCGAGATCGCGTGGGAACGCGGCCGGGACGCCTTCGACACGGCACCGGTCTCACCGACCCAGACCCGGGTGATGTACGTCGTCGAGCGGGAGCCGGGCATCAACATGCGCGACCTGGGACGTCACCTCGCGATGGCGGCGCCCTCGGTGAGCCGGCTGTGCGACCGGCTCCAGGCCACCGGCTTCCTCCGCAGGACGCCCAGGGCGGAGGACCGCCGCGAGATGGAACTGCGACTCACCGAGGTCGGCCGGGCACACCTGCGCATGCTCAGGCACCGGCGCGAGCAGTACCTTCGCAAGACCATCGGCGAGATGCCCCCGGCCGCCCGCCACGCGCTGACCGCCGGCCTCTCGGCGTTCTGCGAGGCGGCCGGCGGACCGCCGCTGGCGGCGAGCCGCCCCCCGCACGAGCGCCGGCGTACCGCATAGGCAGCGCGTCCCGGGGACCCGCCACGGCCCGGCGACGACCCGGCCGGGACGCTGAACAGGAGCCCGGCGGCCCCTGTGGCCCCCAGCGGGCAGCACCGGTCAGGCGCTTCCGGTGAGTTCGCCGCTGAGGGAGCTGTGCAGACGGGCGCTCCGCTCGTTGAGACCGACGATCTCCACGCTCTTGCCGCGCTGCTCGTACTTCGTGGTGATCGCGTCCAGGCTCGCGACGGCCGACGCGTCCCAGATGTGCGCGGCGCCGAGGTCGATGACGACCCGCTCCGGATCTCCCGCGTAGTCGAACCGTCCGACCAGATCGTTGGACGAGGCGAAGAAGAGTTCGCCGGTCACCGAGTAGACGATCCGCCCGCCGTCCTGGTCGACGACGGTGGTGACATCGGCCACGTGGGCGACCCGCCTGGCGAAGATGACCATCGCCGTCACGGAGCCGACGACGACACCGACAGCGAGGTTCTCGGTGGCGACCACACAGACCACGGTGATCACCATGACCGCGATCTCCCCGGCCGGCATCCGCTTCAGGGTCCTGGGCGCGACGGAGTGCCAGTCGAAGGTCGCGAAGCAGACCATGACCATGACCGCGACGAGGGCCGCCATCGGGATACGGGAGACCAGCGGCCCGAACGCGATGCACAGCACCATCAGGAAGACGCCCGCAAGGAACGTGGACAGCCGGGTACGGGCGCCGGAGACCTTCACGTTGATCATCGTCTGGCCGATCATCGCGCAGCCGCCCATGCCACCGAAGAAGCCCGTCACGATGTTGGCGACGCCCTGCCCGATCGATTCACGGGTCTTGCTGGAGTGGGTGTCGGTGATCTCGTCGACCAGCTTGGCCGTCATCAGCGACTCCATCAGGCCGACCAGCGCCATGGCCAGCGCGTACGGGGCGATGGTGGTCAGCGTGTCCAGCGTGAAGGGCACGTCCGGCAGACCCGGCACCGGCAGGGACGACGGCAGCTCCCCCTTGTCTCCGACGGTCGGAACGGCGATGCCCGCGGCCACGGTGATCGCGGTCAGGATGGCGATGGAGACCAGCGGAGCCGGGACCGCCCTGGTGATCCGGGGGAAGAACACCATGAGCAGGAGACCGCCGACGACCAGCGGGTACACCGGCCAGGGGACATCGCTCACCTCGGGGATCTGGCCGAGGAAGACCAGGATCGCCAGCGCGTTCACGAAACCGACCATCACGCTGCGCGGCACGAACCGCATCAGCCGGGCCACGCCGAGCGCCCCGAGGACGATCTGGAACACCCCGCCGAGGATGACGCCCGCGACCAGGTAGCCGAAGCCGTGTTCACGGTTGAGCGGTGCGATGACGAGGGCGACGGCCCCCGTCGCCGCGGAGATCATCGCCGGCCTGCCACCGACGAAGGAGATGACGACGGCCATCGTGAACGCGGCGAACAGCCCGACCGCCGGGTCGACACCGGCGATGATCGAGAACGAGATCGCCTCGGGGATGAGGGCCAGGCCCACGACGAGACCGGCCAGGGCCTCCGTGCGGAAGACCTTCGGCGACAGCCAGGGCGGCCTGGAGAGACGCAGCCGGGCGGCCGGGTACGGAACGGAGGAAGGCAAGGAAGCGTGACCTGTCGTTGCTCGGGCACACCCGGGGGGAGCCGGGGGGATGCGGGACGTACGGATGCGGCGGGCGCCGTCCCGCAGCTCCGAGAAGGCGGACACGGGCAGGGAAGGCGTACGGCACGGGACCGCAGGAACGCGGTGAACGGCCACGCACGGGAGGCGCGCCCCACCGGGCACCGGCTTTCTCCGGAGGCGTCATCGGCCCCGGCATCCGGGTACCGGCCAACTCTACCCTAACGTTAGAGTAGGGATGGAAGCGCCGCCCTTCCACGGGCACGGCGGACGTCGAAGGGGCACCGTGAACAGCCAGCACATGCAGATCGGCGAGGTCGCCCGGCGCACCGAGCTGTCGCTGCGCACGATCCGGCACTACGAGGAGTCCGGGCTCGTGGTGCCATCGGCCAGGTCGCGGGGCGGATTCCGGCTCTACACCGAGGGCGATGTGGCCCGGCTGATGGTCATCCGCCGGATGAAACCGCTCGGCTTCACCCTCGACGAGATGCGGGACCTTCTGGAGGCGGTCGACCGCCTCGACGCCGGGGAAGCACCCGATGCCGGAGAACCGCTCGCCGCAGGTGAGCGGGAGGCACTGCTGGAGCGGGTGCGCGCGTACGAGCGGTCAGCGGCGGAGCAGGTGGCGAAGCTGCGGACGCAACTCGCGCGCGCCGAGGAGTTCGCGCTGACCCTGCGCACGCGGCTGGAGCGGAGCGGCCCACAGGACCCGGCCGGGGGCGGGGACGCTCTGCCGGATCCGGAACGCTCGGGTCCGCCGGAGGCATGACCCGACCCCCGGTATCCGGAGGCGCGGTCCCGAGTGCAAAAACGGCCCCGAGGTCGCTCTTCGGCCATTCATTGGCCGAAGAATGATCTTCAGCCACCTGGGCCGCCCTGCCGATGCAAGGAGCACCGACTCCTGAGGAGGGCGCCCCGCATGGATGACCTGCTGCTGACGCTGGCTGTCCCGGCCGTGGTCCTGGCCGGCGGGGTGTACGCGGTCTGCGACTGCAGGCGGCAGCGGCAGCGCCCACCCTCGCCGTACACCCGCCGGGCCGCCGAGCTGGCGGCGCACGACGCCCTGCACCGGGCGGAGGCCGTCGTCGACGGCGCGTACGCCGCCCTCGGCAGCCTCTACGCCGACCCGGCCGCCCCGTACCCGGCCGGGGCGGGCCCCACCGTCAGCGGCGGGGCGGGCGCCAGCCGGGATCGCGCCCCGTCCCGGCCAGCACCCGTTCGAAGGCCGTAGCCCCGGGTCCGAGCGGGAAGGGCTCGCCGAACACCTTCATCTTCCGGGCCTGCGGAGCCATCTCGGCCAGCCAGGGCTCCATCTCCTCCACGGCTTCGAGGTCCGGCACGTAGTCCTGGCCCGTCGCCCGGGCCAGGTCCCATGCGTGCACGGTCAGGTCACCCAGCACCATCAGGCCCACCGTCCTGGCGGGCAGCCCCATGCCTCCGCTCACGCCGTCCTCCGCGCCCGGCTGCGCCCACGCCTTCACCAGATGCGCCGTCTCGTCGTCGAAGCGGCCTCGCCAGTCCCCCTCGATGACGTCCGGTGTCCGGCTGAAGTCCACGGGCTCCTTCGCGGCCAGGACACGGAAGTTCGCGATCACGCCGAAGAGATGGTTGAGCAGGGCCCGTACGTCGTAGTCGCTGCACGGCGTGGCGTCGGACAGGTGGTCGTCACCGATCCCCCGCACCACGGGGCCGGCCTGCGCGGCGGCTCGTTCCAGAAGTTCGCTGATCGTCTTCATGCCTCCCACGGTGCGCTTCGCGGGGCCGTCCGTCTTGAAGAAACGCGACAGCGACGCGCTCGGACCGTCCTAAGATCCGTCCATGGCCGGACCTGGACGCGAGACACGGGGGATCGTCGACGCCCCCGACCTGTTCACCCGCGTCCGTTTCCGCCTCCGCGACCCCGCCCCGGAGCTGCGGCCCCACGTGGAGCACTACTGGCTGATCGACTGGGACCTCCCGGAGCCGTACACCTCGCAGGTGGTGCCGCACCCCTGCGTCCACCTGGTCTTCCAGCGCACCGAGACCGGCAGCGAGAGCGAACGGGCGGGCTCCGCCGAGGTCTACGGCGTCGTCGAGGGCCTGTTCACCCAGCGACTGGAGGGCCGCGGCCGGGTCTGCGGTGTGAAGTTCAGGGCGGGGGCCTTCCGGCCGTTCGCCCCGCACCGGCCCGTGTCGGCCTGGACCGGGCGCCGTGTCCCCGCCGAGGAGGCCATGGTCGCCCCGGAGAGCGGACCGCTCCCCTCAGCGCGGGACGTACTCGACCCGTCCGGCGAGGACGCCCGGGTCGCGGCACTCGACGCGTTCCTGCTGCCGCTCCTCCCCCCGCCGGATCCGCAGGCAGAGCTGGCGCGGGCACTGGCCGAACGTGCGCGCACGGACCGCTCCCTGCTCCGGGTCGACGCCCTCGCACGCGCGGGGGACATGTCGGTACGTACGCTCCAGCGGCTCTTCTCCGGCTATGTGGGAGTCGGCCCCAAGTGGGTCATCCTCCGCCACCGCATCCACGAGGCGCTCCAACGCGCCGAGACGGACACGGAGCCCGACTGGGCGCGGCTCGCCGGTGATCTCGGCTACAGCGACCAGGCACACCTGGTCAGAGACTTCACCGCCACGGTGGGGGTCCCCCCGACGGCCTTCGCGTCGCGCTGAGGCCCCTCCGCTGACGGTGCGGCGCCCTACAGCCGCCCCATGGAACCCAGCGCGCCCCGCCCGGCGTCCCCGGCCCCCGTGCGGATCACGCCCTGGTCGGCGGACGACCTCGGGCTGCGCCGCCTGGCGAACGCCCCGGAGCTCATGGGCCACCTCGGCGGCCCGGAGACCGAGGAACAGCTGACAGGGCGAGAAGGTCTACGAGACGGGCTGGGCGGTCCTCCCCGGCTTCCAGGGCCTCGGCATCGCCTCCTCGGCCACCGCCGCCGTGGCCGCCCACGCACGGGACGCGGGCAGACACCGCTGGCTCCACGCCTGTCCGTCCGTCGGCAACGGCGCGTCGAACGCGGTGTGCCGCAAGAGCGGCTTCGTCCTCGTCGGCCCCTGCGACCTCGAATACCCACCCGGCCGCCCCATGGTGGCGAACGACTGGCGGCTGGACCTCACCGCTCTCCGACCCGCGCCGGAAACCCTTGGCCGCCCGGCCGCGCGGGGTGGCATCCTGACCAGGTGAACGGACCCGAGATCACCCTCGAAGTAGCCCCGGAACTGCGGCTCTTCGTCGCCCACGAGCGCCGCCACGGACGCACGGCCGTCACCACCGACGGGTCGTCGACCCTCGGACACGTCGTGGAGTCCCTCGGCGTCCCGCTCACCGAGGCCGGACAGCTGCTCGTCGACGGCCGGCCCGTGCCCGCGTCCCACATCCCCGGGGCCGGCGAACTGGTCGAGGTCCGGGCCGTACGGCGCCCGCAGCCGGTCCCCGGCGCGCCCCTGCGCTTCCTGCTCGACGTCCATCTGGGCACGCTCGCGCGCCGGATGCGGCTGCTGGGCGTGGACGCGGCGTACGAGAGCGAGGACATCGGCGATCCCGCGCTGGCCGCCCTCTCGGCGAAGGAGCAGCGCGTCCTGCTCTCCCGCGACCGGGGGCTGCTGCGGCGCAGGGAGATCTGGGCGGGGGCCTACGTCTACAGCGACCGCCCGGCGGAGCAGCTGCGCGACGTACTGGGCCGCTTCGCTCCCGTACTCGCGCCGTGGACCCGCTGCACCGCGTGCAACGGGGAACTCGCCGAGGCGGACAAGGATTCCGTGCGTGGCCGCCTGGAGCAGGGCACGCAGGCGTCGTACGACGTGTTCGCACAGTGCGCGGCCTGTGGCCGGGTGTACTGGCGGGGCGCCCACCACTCCCATCTGGAGACCATCGTCGCGGACGCCGTGCGCGAGTTCGGTGGCGCGGGCAGCGAGGCTCCGACCGCCTGACGTCCTCCCCTGTTCTCTTCTACGATGACCCGGTGGCAGGCTTCGGCGAGCCCTCGGGGGCACCGCGACCACCCACGACCGCTCGGGCCGGCACGCCCGGCCGGAGGGAAACACCCGGGATCCACCGGATTCCCTCGGGCCTCACCGGAGCCCACCTGATCGCCTCGGACCCGCCGGACCCGGCAGACCGGAAGGCGCGTCAGAAGGCGTAGGCGTCGCCCGTGGCGGGAGCCAGAACCTGGTGGGTGTCGTTGCGCCTGTTCCGGTCGCTCGCGCCGCCGTTCCAGAGCGTGTCCACCCGCACGACCACCTCGGCCGGGCGGCCCACGAGGTGGAGGCCGACCGCCGTGCGCCGTGCCTCCCCGGCAGCGGTCAGCGGGCCGGTGCCGCACAGCACCGTCCGGGCGCCGCCGCGCAGACAGTTCCGGGGCAGCTCCTGTCCGGCTGCGAGCGGCACGGAGAAGCGCAGCCGGACGGTCACGTCCTCGACCCGGGACGGCCCCCGGCTCCCGGACCGCAGCAGGACCCCGAGGCGGTCGCCCCACAGCGAGACGCGACCGTGGTGGGCCACATCCGCCTCCGGCACGATCCGCCGGGCCGCCGGCTCGGCGACGGACACGGCAGCGGACACCGGCCCCGCGACGGCCGCCGGCTCGGCGACGGCGGACAGTCCCGGGCCGCCGAACACCATGGCCGTGGTCAGCGCGGTGGCGACGGATGCCTTCAGTGCAGCTCTACGCATCACTCCCATGCGCCGAACATACCGATCGCCCTCAATCATCCCTGTGTGAGGCCCGGTTCGCCGCGCCTCGCCCACCCGCACGGCCCACCGCGCGGCGCCGAGCAGGTGCGAGCCGGACCTCCTGCCGATCTCGACCGCCCTCACACTCCCGCCGTCCCGCCTCCCGTGCCCCGCGTGGCACGCTGAGGCCATGCTCATCGCCCGCTCCGTCGCACTCTTCGCCGTCGCCGCGCTCTTCGAGATCGGCGGCGCCTGGCTCGTCTGGCAGGGCGTGCGCGAGCACCGCGGCTGGATCTGGATCGGCGCGGGCGTCGCCGCCCTCGGCGTCTACGGCTTCGTGGCGACCCTCCAGCCGGACGCCGACTTCGGCCGCATCCTCGCCGCCTACGGCGGGGTGTTCGTCGCAGGGTCGATCGCCTGGGGCATGGTCGCGGACGGCTACCGCCCGGACCGCTGGGACGTCACGGGAGCGCTGATCTGCCTGGCCGGCATGGCCGTGATCATGTACGCCCCCCGCGACCACTGAAGGGGCCGTCGGAACGCCCGCCTATCCTGGCCCCGTACCGATCAGCTGTCCGAGGAGTTCGCATGGCCGCCACCCCCATCGCCGTCATCACCGGTGCGAGCAGCGGCATCGGCGCCGCGACCGCCCGGCAGCTGGCCGCCGCCGGATACCGCGTGGTGCTCACCGCGCGCCGCAAGGACCGCATCGAGACGCTCGCCGCCGAGCTCACCGAGGCCGGCCACCAGGCGACGGCGTACGCCCTCGACGTCACCGACCGCGCGGCGGTGGACGAATTCGCCACGGCGTTCCGCTCGCTGGCCGTCCTGGTCAACAACGCCGGCGGCGCGCTGGGAGCCGACCCGGTCGCCACCGGTGACCCCTCCGACTGGCGCCAGATGTACGAGACCAACGTCATCGGCACGCTCAACGTCACCCAGGCCCTGCTCCCCGCCCTCACCGCGAGCGGGGACGGCACCGTCGTGATCCTGTCCTCGACGGCGGGCCTCTCCACCTACGAGGGCGGTGGCGGTTACGTCGCCGCCAAGCACGGCGAGCACGTCCTCGCGGAGACCCTGCGTCTGGAGATCGTCGGCACCCCGGTCCGGGTGATCGAGGTCGCCCCCGGCATGGTCAAGACCGAGGAGTTCGCCACCACCCGCTTCCGCGGCGACACCGAGAAGGCCGCCAAGGTCTACGCGGGCGTCGACGCCCCGCTCTCCGCGGACGACGTGGCCGACACGATCACCTGGGCCGTCACCCGCCCCAGCCACGTCAACATCGACCTCCTGGTGGTCCGCCCCCGCGCCCAGGCCTCCAACTCCAAGGTGCACCGCACCCGCTGAAGGCGAAACACGCACATGGGCTGTCGACACTCGTACGGGTGATCGCGACTTATCACGCACCAAGGCACCCGAATCCCTTCCTATGGTCGTGAACAACAGCACACAGAAAGGCCCCCGGTCCGGATTGCAGTCCTGACCGAGGGCCTCACCACCAAGGAAGTAGGGCTTCCTCGTGGCTGAACACGACCCTAGTGCCCCCGGTCTTTTCGAAGTCGACGGGCTCCTGTCGGCCGACACGTCGTTCATGGACCTCGCCGATCCCCGTTATGCCTACATGTTCGGCTTCCTGCAGGCCGACGGCCATCTCGCTGCTGGAACCGGCCGGAAGGGACGGCTGACCGTCGAGATCAACGTGCGGGACATCGCGATCCTCCACGAGTTCCAGCGCCTGACTCCGTACAACAGCAGCATCACCGAGCGCGTCCGGCCCACGAACTTCTCGGAGAGCCACCACTCGGCCACCTGGTCCCTCTGCGCCCTGGAAGCCAGGAACAAAATCAACGGGCTGGGCCTCCCCTACGGGCGGAAATCGAAGCGGATCACTCCACCACGAGTGGAGTTCTCCCGCCGCGACTACCTGCGCGGCATCATCGACGCTGATGGTTCCGTCGGCCGCACGAGCCAGGATCTGCCGTTCATCTCACTGACAACGGCCAGCGCCGCCGTGGGAGCCTATTTGTGCCGGTACCCAAGGAGGTCACGGGCGCCCGCCGGGAGATCACACGTAATGCGCGGGACAAGATCTACAACGTCCTCTACACGAAAGAGGCTGCTGTCGTTCTGGCCGGGCATCTCTATTATCCGGGGTGCCTCTTCCTCGCACGCAAGCAGGCGGCGGCCAAGACGCTGATCTCCTGGGAGCGTCCCGCGGCAATGCGTGTACGGCCACCGAGTCGCCGCTGGAGGCCATGGGAGGACCGCATTCTGCTGGATCTCGGCGACGCCGCCGCCTCAGCCACCGAACTGAACCGGAGTGAGGCGAGTTGCTCGGTACGTCTCTGGCGGTTGAAAACCGGCCAGGTAAAGAGTCCACCCCCTGCGCCGCCCGGCTACTAGGCACCGGCTGAGACGGGCAGGAAGCCGCCCGCGAACTCCGTGGCCCCCCGCCCGTCTCAGCCCTTCACGCACACGATCTGCTTGATCTTCGCGACGACCTCCACCAGATCCCTCTGCTGCTTCATTACCTGCTCGATCGGTTTGTACGCTGCCGGGATCTCGTCCAGGACGCCGGAGTCCTTGCGGCACTCCACGCCCCGAGTCTGCTCCTCCAGGTCGCGCGTCGTGAAACGGCGTTTGGCCGCGTGCCGGCTCATCCTCCGACCAGCGCCGTGGGAGGCCGAGTTGAACGCCTTCTCGTTGCCGAGACCCTTCACGATGTATGAGCTCGTCCCCATGGAACCCGGGATGATCCCGTACTCGCCGGTCCCCGCGCGAATCGCGCCCTTGCGGGTGACAAGCAGGTCCAGGCCCTCGTACCGCTCTTCCGCAACGTAGTTGTGATGACAGGAGATCTCGTGCTCGAAGACCGGCTTCGCCTTCTTGAACTCCCTGCGGACCACGTCCTTGAAGAGCGCCATCATGATCGCGCGGTTGTATTTTGCGTACTCCTGGGCCCAGTACAGGTCGTTCCGGTACTCCGCCATCTGCGGGGTATCCGAAATGAAGACCGCCAGGTCCCGGTCGACCAGGCCCTGGTTGTGTGCCAGTCCCTGGGCAATCCCGATGTGATGCTCGGCCAGCTCCTTACCGATGTTCCGGGACCCGGAGTGCAGCATCAGCCACACCGATCCGGCCTCATCGAGACAGAACTCGATCATGTGGTTGCCCGATCCGAGCGTGCCCATCTGCTTCGTGGCACGGTCCTGCCGGAATTTGACGGAGTCGGCGATCCCGTCGAAACGCGACCAGAAGTCGTCCCAGCCCGCAGTCGGGAAGCCGTGCAGCTTGCCGGGTTCGACCATGTGCTCGTGCATCCCCCGGCCCACGGGAATCGCCTGCTCGATCTTCGACCGGAGCCTGGAAAGGTCTCCCGGCAGGTCGTTGGCGGTGAGCGACGTCTTCACCGCGGACATTCCGCAGCCGATGTCCACGCCGACCGCCGCAGGGCACACCGCGCCGTGCATCGCGATCACGGAGCCCACGGTCGCCCCCTTGCCGAAGTGGACGTCCGGCATGACGGCGAGGCCCTTGATCCAGGGCAGCGTGGACACGTTCCGCAGCTGCTGCATCGCGACGTCCTCGACCGACGCCGGGTCCGCCCACATGCGGATGGGGACCTTCGCGCCCGGTACCTCTACATACGACATAACCCCTCGATTCCCCCGAAAAAGACTGAAAGCGCAAAACCGGTGCCAAAGGTCGGCATAGCGGTTGACCGACCGGCATTCACAGCGGCGCGTGCGATACACATTGTGTCCATCGGCCGCCGACGAGCGGCAACCCGTTTTCGTACCGAAGGGAGCCTGGGACCGTGCGACACATGGCGTACGTACCCGGCGTCGCGCTCCTCGCAGCGCTCGTCGCCGGCTGCAGCGCCGGCTCCGACGCCGACGATTCCGACGCCGACAGCAAGCCCGGCAGCCCGACGGTCACGGCCGCGCCTCCCGGTAAGTACCGGACGCTGCCCGAATCCTGCCGTGCCGTACCGCGTTCCACCCTCCAGGACCTGCTCCCGGGCGCCGCCGACCTCTCGCAGGAACAGCAGGAGAAGGTGTACGAGGGCACGGCCACCGTGACCTACGACACCGACCGCAAGGTCGGCTGCCGCTGGAAGTCGGACGCCCCCGACGCCTCCCGGAACCTCTCCATCGATTTCGAACGCGTCGTGTCGTACGACCCGGCCGTGAGCGACGACGACCGCGCCCGCGAGGTGTACGGGAAGAAGCAGGACGCCGCGGCCCTTCCGGCGCCGAACGGCGCCACCCCCAGTGAGAAGCCCGTTGAATCGGCCTCGGGCTCCCCCGGCGGCACCCCCTCCGGCTCCCCGAGCGGCTCGTCCTCCACGTCCTCCTCCGCCGAGCCGTCCCCCGGCACCACCGGGGTGGACCCCGACGAGGATCTCCGGCCCCGTCTGCTCGACGGGCTCGGGGACGCCGCGTTCCTGGACGATGTGCTCACCCGGGCGGGTTCCACCGCGCAGCACCGCACCGTGAGCGTGGTGTTCCGCACATCGAACGTCATCGTGACCGTCCAGTACACGGAGCAGCCCGCCGACGTCACCGGGGTGCCCGACAGCCGGGAACTGCAGGAGAAAGCCCAGGCCCTGGCGCGGAATCTGGACGAGGCCCTCAGCGACTGACCTCCCTGCGGAGGTCACCGGCCGTGCTCTCCCGCACGCCCCGTGACCTCCGGGCGGGGGCGGCATCCGGTCGCGGTCCGTCGTACCGTGGCCCCCGACCGCCGTGGCCCCCGACCGCCCCGCCGACCGACCGACGACCGACCGCCAGGACACTCGCCCGCCGTGGCGACCGACCGACGACCGACCGCCGCGAAGACCGGCTTCCGTACAGCCCGACCGCCCGCACGACCGAGACCGCCGTGCCGTCCGAGTGAAGGAACCATGCACCGATCAGCCCCGCGACTGTCCCGCATACTCGCCTGCGCCGCCGTTCCGGTGATGCTCGTCGTCGCCGGCTGCTCGTCGGACTCCGGCGACGCGAAGGAGTCGGGCTCCTCGACCTCGCCCAGCGCGAAGAAGACGGAGCCGACCGTCGAGCCCGCGAAGTTCTCCACCCTGCCCGACGCCTGCGCGTCGATCGGCAAGAAGACGATCGAGGACCTGGTCCCCAAGACCAAGACCAAGAGCGGCACCCCGGGCAAGTCGAGCGACGCCGCCACCCGCGGCGGCTGCTCCTGGAACGGCCTGGACGACAACGGCGTCAAGGGCTCGCAGTACCGCTGGCTCGACGTCGGCTTCACCCGCTTCGACTCCGACCAGTCCCTGGGAAGCGGCGCGAAGCGCGCCACGGAGGAGTACACCAAGCAGGTCTCCAAGGCGCAGGCGACCGAGGGTGCGAAGAAGGCCTCGGCCAAGCCCGCCGAGGACATCGGTGAGCAGGCCACCGCGGTCACGTACAGCCTGACCAAGTCGAAGGAGGACTTCGAGTACGCGACGGTCGTGGCCCGCACCGGAAACGTCGTCGTCAGCGTCACCTACAACGGCGCCGGGTTCGCGGGCGCCAAGACGCCCTCCGCCGCCGACATCCTCAAGGGTGCCCGGAAGGCCGCCACCGAGGCCGTCGCCGCGGTCGAGAAGCCCGCGGACTCCCCGTCCGGCAAGGCCTCGTCCTCCGCCAAGCCCTCCGCTTCCGCCAAGGCCTCGTCCTCCGCGAAGGCGACGTCGAAGGCGACCGCGAAGACGCCCGCGAAGACGACGTCCAAGGCGACCGCCAAGTCGTGACCTACGCCCGGCAGGCGCACGAACTCCCCTGATCGGATGGCTCCTTACGAAGCCCGGTGCTCCCGCGAGTACCGGGCTTCGCCCCCTCCCCGCGCAACACGCCCGGCCGGCATGTGCCAGGCTGTGCCCGCGCCGGATACCGAAAGCGGAGCCGGTTCGTTCAAGTCGGGAGGGGATCGCGGGTGGCCGCAATGCAGCTGACACGCACGCACCGCGTACTCATCGGGGTCGTCGTCGCCGGCGCCGTGCTCATCGCCGCGATCGGTTTCGCGGGCTCGTACGCCGCCGTCCGCGAACTCGCGGAGGAGAAGGGCTTCGGCCGGTTCTCGCTGGTCTTCCCGATCGGCATCGACGCGGGCATCTGCGTCCTGCTGGCACTGGACCTGCTGCTGACGTGGATGCGCATCCCGTTCCCCCTGCTGCGCCAGACGGCATGGCTCCTGACCGCCGCGACCATCGCCTTCAACGGCGCCGCCGCCTGGCCGGACCCGCTGGGCACCGGCATGCACGCGGTGATCCCGATCCTGTTCGTCGTCGCCGTCGAAGCGGCGCGGCACGCCGTCGGCCGGATCGCGGACATCACGGCGGACAAGCACATGGAGGGCGTCCGCCTCACCCGCTGGCTGCTCTCCCCCGTCCCCACCTTCAAGCTGTGGCGCCGGATGAAGCTGTGGGAGCTGCGCAGCTACGAACAGGTCATCAAGCTCGAACAGGACCGGCTGATCTACCAGGCCCGCCTCCAGGCCCGCTTCGGCCGCAACTGGCGCCGCAAGGCACCCATCGAGTCGATGATGCCGCTGCGCCTGGCGAAGTACGGCGTCCCGCTCGCCGAGACCGCCCCGGCGGGCCTCGCCGCCGCGGGCATCGAACCGGCCCTGCTGCCCCCGGCCCCGGTCGCGGTGGAAGCGGAGCAGCAGCCCCAGCTCCCGTACGCCCCGCAGGCACAGGAGCCCCGGCAGGAACAGGAGCCCCGGCGGGAACAGCGGGAGCCCCAGGCACAGCACGAGGATCCTGCGCACCAGCAGCGGGCCCAGCCGCAGCAGCAGTACCCGCAGGAGGGCCCCGGCTCGCACGACAGCCCGTGGTTCGCTGCACCGCAGGTGCCGGAGGACGCGTACGAGAGCGCGTACAACCCGACGTACGTCGAGGGCCTGGAGCCCACTCCGGTGATGGTCCCCTCGGGTCCGGGCGGCCGGACCCGCCCGCTCGGCAGCGTGGGCACCATCGGCGCGTTCCCGCACCCCCGCGCCGCGGAACCCGAGGCCGGGCACCAGCTCGCGCAGCAGGCGTCCGAGGAGCAGGGCCCGGAGCACCAGGACCAGGTCCAGCAGGACGACCCGGCCGAATGGGCCGAGGCCGAGATCGAGTTCAGCGAGATCGCGTACGAGGTGTTCACCGCGTACACGCACCAGCACCAGGACTACCCGAGCGCCGAGGTGCTCGACATACACCTCTCGGACGGCCACAACGTCCGCCACCCGCGCAGCGCCGCCCTGCTCCGCAGGCTGCTGCCGGGCTTCAAGCAGCGCTTCGACAGCGAGATGGCCGCGGACCACATCGCGTAGCCGCGGAAGCGGGCACAGGAGAACGGGCGGGCCGCTGAGCGGCCCGCCCGTTCTCACATCCGCGGTGTCACGCCCCGAGCAGCGTCCGCACCCGGTCCGCCCCGACCGCGAGCAGCAGCGTGGGCAGGCGGGGCCCGGTGTCCCGGCCGACGAGCAGCCGGTACAGCAGCGCGAAGAAGGAGCGCTGCGCGACCTTCAGTTCGGGCGTGGGCTTGGCGTCGGGCTCCAGGCCCTCCAGCACCTTCGGAACGCCGTAGACGAGCGTGGTCAGCCCGTCCAGCGACCAGTGCGAGTCGAGCCCTTCGAGCAGCAGCCGCAGCGACTCACGGCCCTGCTCGTCCAGGGAGCCCAGGAGCTCCTTGTCGGGCTCGTCACGGACGACGGTGCGGGCCTCCGCCGGGACCTGGGTGGTGATCCAGTTCTCGGCACGGTCGAGCCGGGGCCTCGCCTCGTCGAGCGAGGTCAGCGGGTTCTCCGGGTCGAGCTCGCTGAGGATGCGCAGCGTCTGGTCCTCGGCGCCCGCGGTGATGTCGGCGACCGAGGCCAGCGTGCGGTACGGCAGCGGGCGGGGGGTGCTGGGCAGCTCCCCCGCGGCGGTGCCGACGGCCCGGGAGTAGGCGGCGGCGTCGGCGGGGAGCACCGTGCCGTCGGCCACCTTGCGGGCCAGCGAGTCCCACTCGTCGTACAGGCGCTGGATCTCCTGGTCGAAGGCGATCTTGAAGGACTGGTTCGGCTTGCGGCGGGCGTACAGCCAGCGCAGCAGCGGCGCCTCCATGATCTTCAGCGCGTCGGCCGGGGTCGGCACGCCGCCCTTGCTGGAGGACATCTTCGCCATGCCGGAGATCCCGACGAACGCGTACATCGGGCCGATCGGCTGGACACCGTCGAACACCTCGCGCACGATCTGGCCGCCGACGACGAACGAGGAGCCCGGCGAGGAGTGGTCCACGCCGCTGGGCTCGAAGATCACGCCCTCGTAGGCCCAGCGCATCGGCCAGTCGACCTTCCAGACCAGCTTGCCGCGGTTGAACTCGTTCAGCCGGACCGTCTCGGCGAAGCCGCAGGCCGAGCAGGTGTAGTTCAGCTCGGTCGTGTCGTCGTCGTAGGAGGTGACGACGGTGAGGTCCTTCTCGCAGTTGCCGCAGTACGGCTTGTACGGGAAGTAGCCGGCCGCGTTGGAGCTGCCGTCGTCCTCGCTCGCCGCGCCGGAGCCCTCGGCGGCCTCCAGCTCGGCCTCGTCGACCTTCTTCTGCTGCGGCTTCTTGCCGCCCGCCGCGCCGTCCTTCTTGGTGCGGTAGCGGTCCAGGACCGCGTCGATGTCGGCGCGGTGCCTCATCGCGTGCAGGATCTGCTCGCGGTAGGTGCCCGCGAGGTACTGCTCGGTCTGGCTGATCCCGTCGTACTCGACGCCCAGCTCGTCCAGCGCCTCGGTCATGGCGGCCTTGAAGTGCTCGGCCCAGTTCGGGTACGCCGACCCGGCCGGGGCGGGCACCGACGTCAGCGGCTTGCCGATGTGCGCCTGCCAGGAGTCGTCGACGCCCTCGACGCCGTTCGGCACCTTGCGGTAGCGGTCGTAGTCGTCCCACGAGATCAGGTGGCGCACGGTGTGGCCACGGCGGCGGATCTCGTCGGCGACCAGGTGCGGGGTCATGACCTCGCGGAGGTTGCCGAGGTGGATCGGACCCGACGGGGAGAGGCCGGACGCGACGACGACCGGTTTGCCAGGCGCACGTCGCTCCGATTCGGCGATGACATCGTCCGCGAAGCGGGAGACCCAGTCGGTCTCGGTGCTGCTCTGACTCGAAGCCACGGTCGGCACGTCCTTCTCTCGTGTAGGACTCGTAGGGGACGCCCACGAAGGGCACCCCCATTCTCCCAGGTACCGACCGCAGCGCGAAAACGGCTTTACGGCCCGTGGGATACTGGGGTGATCCCTTGTCCTCTACCGAAACGGCAGCCGGCTCATGGCTTCGGTCCCCTCCCTCGCTTCCACGCTCCAGCAGCAGCTCGCGGACGCCCTGACGGCAGCACTGCCGGAAGCCGGCACCGCGGACCCGCTGCTGCGCCGAAGCGACCGGGCCGACTTCCAGGCCAACGGCATCCTGGCACTCGCCAAGAAGCTCAAGGGCAACCCGCGCGAGCTGGCCGCCAAGGTCACCGCGGCCCTTCCCGCGGGCGAGCTGATCAAGGACATCGAGGTGTCCGGCCCCGGCTTCCTGAACGTCACGCTCACCGACGGGGCGATCATCCGCACGCTCGCCGCGCGCGCCGCCGACGGCGACCGGCTCGGCGTCCCGCCGAAGGCCGCCCCCGGCACGACCGTGATCGACTACGCCCAGCCGAACGTGGCCAAGGAGATGCACGTCGGCCACCTGCGGTCGGCGGTCATCGGCGACGCCATGGTCCAGATCCTGGAGTTCACCGGCGAGAACGTCGTCCGGCGCCACCACATCGGCGACTGGGGCACCCAGTTCGGCATGCTCATCCAGTACCTCTTCGAGCACCCGGACGAGCTGACGCACGAGGACGACAAGGCCGACGGCGAAGCGGCGATGTCCTCGCTGAACCGCGTCTACAAGGCGTCGCGGGTCCTCTTCGACTCCGACGAGGAGTTCAAGGCCCGCTCCCGCGACCGGGTGGTGGCCCTCCAGGCCGGAGACCCGGAGACGCTGGCGCACTGGCAGCGCTTCGTCGACGAGTCGAAGATCTACTTCTACTCCGTCTTCAACAAGCTCGACATGGAGATCGCCGACCCCGACATCGTCGGTGAGTCCGGCTACAACGACATGCTCGAGGAGACCTGCCGGATCCTGGAGGAGACGGGTGTCGCCGTCCGCTCCGAGGGCGCCCTGTGCGTGTTCTTCGACGACGTGAAGGGCCCGGACGGCAACCCGGTCCCGCTGATCGTCAAGAAGACCAACGGCGGCTACGGCTACGCCGCCACCGACCTCTCCGCGATCCGCGACCGGGTGCAGAACCTCAAGGCCGACTCCCTGGTCTACGTCGTCGACGCCCGGCAGTCCCTGCACTTCAAGATGGTCTTCGAGACGGCCCGCCGCGCCGGCTGGCTGAACGAGGACGTCAAGGCGCACCAGCTGGCCTTCGGCACGGTCCTCGGCAAGGACGGCAAGCCGTTCAAGACCCGTGAGGGCACGACCGTCCGGCTGGAGGACCTGCTGGACGAGGCCGTCGAGCGGGCCACCGCCGTGGTCCGGGAGAAGGCCGAGAAGGTGGGCCTGTCCGAGGACGAGATCGTCGAGAACGGCCGGTACGTCGGCGTCGGCGCCGTGAAGTACGCGGACCTGTCGACCTCCGCCGTCCGGGACTACAAGTTCGACCTGGACCAGATGGTGTCGCTGAACGGCGACACCTCGGTGTACCTCCAGTACGCCTACGCCCGGATCCGCTCCATCCTGCGCAAGGCCGGCGACGCGAAGCCGGCCGCGCACCCGGAGCTGGAGCTGGCCCGGGCCGAGCGCGCGCTCGGCCTGCACCTGGACCAGTTCGGCGCCGTCCTGGAGGAGGTCGCCGAGGGATACGAGCCGCACAAGCTGGCCGCGTACCTGTACCAGCTGGCCTCGCACCTCACCACGTTCTACGACCAGTGCCAGGTGCTGAGCGAGGAGAACCCGCCCGAGGTCGTCGAGAACCGGCTGTTCCTCGTGGAGCTCACCGCCCGGACCCTGCACCAGGGCATGAAGCTGCTCGGCATCAGGACGCCCGAGCGCCTCTGAACCGGCATCCGGCGCCGCCCGGCGCCGGGCCCGGGACAGCACGGATCGCCCGTGCGGGACATGGTCCCGCACGGGCGATCTCGTACCCGCCCGCGGCGGTGGCTCAGTCGAAAGCGGCGGCGAACATGCCGGGCTCGTAGGAGCCTCCCCGCTGGTGCAGGATGACGGCGAGCCGGTTGGCCGCGTTGATGAGGGCGACCAGCGAGACCAGCGCGGCGATCTGGTCGTCATCGTAGTGCTTGCGCACCAGGGCCCAGGTCTCGTCGGACACCCCCTGGTGGGCGTCGGCGAGCCGGGTGCCCTCCTCGGCGAGCGCCAGCGCGGCCTGCTCGGCCTCGGTGAACACGGTGGACTCCCGCCAGGCGGCCACGAGGTGGAGCCGTACCGCGCTCTCGCCCGCGGCAGCCGCCTCCTTGACGTGCATGTCGATGCAGTGCCCGCAGCCGTTGATCTGGCTGGCGCGCAGTGACACCAGCTCCTGTGTGGACTTCGGCAGGGTCGACTGCTGGATCACCAGGCCGGCGCCCGCGAAGCGCTTGGCGAACCTGGAGCCGAGGTCGTTCCCGAAGATGTCGAACCGTGCGTCGTTCATGATGTCGTCCTCACTCGTGGTGCCTCTGCCGGATCGGTGCCTCCGTCGCACCGGACGAACACGAGATGCCGGCGACCCGCCGCGTGTGACAGGGCGCCGACGTGACGTACGCCACCGTCGGCGGGTGTCACAGAGAGGCGGGGTCCGGCGTCTTGTGCGCGTGACACCGTCGGGAGCCAACAGGCAGGAGCAGCCCGTGAAGAGCGAGCAGAGCGGACCAGCGCACGCGGAGAACCCGTCCGGACGTCCCGACGAGGCCGGGCGCACCGATCCCGCCACCGAGACGTTCGTGACCCATCGCAACCTGCTCTTCACCGTCGCCTACGAGATGCTCGGCTCGGCCGCCGACGCGGAGGACGTCCTGCAGGAGACCTGGCTGCGGTGGGCGGGCGTCGATCTCGACGCGGTACGGGACCGGCGCGCCTACCTGGTCCGGATCACCACGCGGCAGGCGCTGACCCGGCTGCGCACGCTCGGCCGCCGCAAGGAGTCCTACGTCGGCACCTGGCTGCCCGAGCCGCTGCTCACCGCGCCCGACGTGGCCGAGGACGTCGAACTGGCGGACAGCGTCTCGATGGCGATGATGCTGGTGATGGAAACCCTCGCGCCCAGCGAGCGTGCGGTGTTCGTGCTGCGCGAGGTGTTCGGCCTCGACTACGAGGAGATCGCCGAAGCCGTCGACAAGAGCCCGGCAGCGGTCCGTCAGATCGCACACCGGGCACGCGTCCACGTCGCGGCGCGACGGCCGCGCGGGGTCGTCTCCCCGGACGAGACCCGCGAGGCGCTCGACGCGTTCCGGGGCGCGGTGGAAACGGGCGATCTGCAGACCTTGCTCGACATCCTCGCGCCGGACGTCGTCCTCCTGGGTGACGGGGGCGGGGTCAAGCAGGCCGTCCTGCGGCCGATCGTGGGAGCCGACAAGGTCGCCAGGCTGCTGGTGGCCGGACTGGGAAAGTCCGGACCGACGCTGCGGCCCGCTCACGTCAACGCCGCCCCGGCCCTGGTCGTCCGGCTCGGGGGCGAACTCGACACCGTCATGGCGGTGCGCATCGACGACGGGCTCATCACGGGGCTCTACGCCGTGCGCAACCCCCAGAAGCTCTCCCACATGCGGCAGGAGACATCCCTGCGCCGCTGACCCCTTACGGGGACGGGCGCACGCCGGGGTGCCGGGGCGCGCGACGCCCGCCCCGGCACCACCCTCAGTACTCCTCCTCCGGGACCCACTGGTCCGTGTCCGCGCGGTAGTAGAAGTGCGGCCGGGCCGCGAGTGCGCTCGTACGGAACGGCTTGCCCCGGTCGTCGATCCGCAGGGTCCCGCTCCGCCCGCCGCTGGTCCACTCCAGCTCCAGGTACCAGGTCACGTCGTGCCCCTCCACATGGGCGTCGAGGTGGAACACCTCGACGTCCGTGGAACTCACCCGGTACGGGAAGTCCTTCGCGGGGACGACCTTGCCCGCGTCCTCCCCGGCGACGGGGGTGGACCGGGGCCGGCTGTCGTCCAGGTCGATGTCGAACGTCTGCGGCGTGATGCCACCCCCGCAGCCGTTGCCCATGGAGTACGCGTTCCAGGGGAGCGCCGCCTCGCGCCCCAGCACCCGCACGTGCAGGGCGTTCAGCACGACCGCCTCCCCGGACGTCCCCTGGAGCGTGAGCTCGAGCTTCATGTCGCCGCCGTCCACGCCCCCCAGGGCCCGCGCCCAGCTGCGGGAGTCCTGGGGCGGGGGGTTCGGCGGCACGTCGTCGGGCTCCTGGTCGAGGAGGTAGTACTGCCCGCAGGGTGACTCCCAGTTGTACGAGCTGATCGTGGCGTTCACGGGTACGCCACTGCTCTCGTCGGGGGCTCCGGAGGCCGCCGAAGGGGCCGCGGACGAGCTGCGCCCGCCGGCCGGGGTGGCGTCCTTGCTGGGCTTCGCCGACGTGCCCACCCCCTTGCCCGGCTTGGCGCTGCCGCTGACACGGCCGCTGGGCACGACCTGCGCGAGACTGGGCTCCGCCCGCGTACGCCCGTCGTCGGACGGCTCGTCACCCGTGAGGCCACGGACGGCGAACGCGGCGGGCACGGTGAGCGCCACGACGGCCACCGCGGTGAGCAGCACCCGCAGCCGCCGTGTGGGCCGCCGCCGCTCGGGCGGGCGCTCGCCGGGGCGGGGAGCCTCGGGTGTCACATCCTGCGCGGGGAATTCCGTTTCCGGCTGAGGAACAGCTTCCGGTTGGACCTCGGGCTTGGCTTCCCCGGCCGTGGATCCCTCGGCCGTGGCGCCCTTTGCGACGGAGTCCTCGACCCCGGATTCCCCGGCGCCGGACTCCCCGGCGCCCGCCTCGGGAACGGCGGCCGGAGCCGGCGCCGGCTTCCGCGCACCCCGCCGCTTGGCCTCGTCGGCCAGGATCCACTTCCGGTGCAGGGCGACCAGTTCGTCGGACGAGGCCCGGCACGCCCGCGCGAACCGCTCGACGGGCGCGTACTCGTGGGGGACGGCGTCGCCGTTGCAGTAGCGGTGCACGGTCGACGTACTCATGTGCAGCTTCTGGGCCAGGGCCCCGTAGCTCAGTCCCGACCGCTCCTTCAACCCCCTCAAGAGCGCCGCGAAGTCCTGGATCTCTGTGTCCACCCCGACCGTTCCCCTTCTGTTCCTTCCCGGAACGGCGTCCCAGGGAAGTGCTGTTCGCGCAGGTCAGAGTGTGTGCGAGCGTTCCAGCGTCCCGCATGGCCCGCCAGGCGTTGCGGCGGAAATCCGAGCCTGGACAAGATGTGGACACACCGCGGCGTTCCCCGCGACCAGCACATCCCACCCTCACCCGTCCCGGGAGCCGCCGTGCGTACTCGACCTGAACTCAGCCTGACCGACGCGGTCGCCACCGGAGTCCTGATCGCCTGCATCGCGGTCGTCATCTCACTCCTGTAACGCCTCTGATCACGCGTCACCACCCAGTACACCCGCCCGCACCTCAAGGCGCCAAACGGCGCCCCGGGCAGACCTCACCAACGAACGGGGAGAACCACTCATGCGCAACCTCCACATCCGCCGCGCCGCCCGCACCTCCGTCCTGGGCGCCGCCGCCCTCGTCGCCGCCCTGTCCCTCACCGCCTGCCAGAGCGACAGCCCCGCCGCCGACGACGCCGCCGCCGGCACGTCGTCCCAGCAGCCTGCCGACGGCGCCTCGGCGGCGCCGGTGTCGGACAAGGACGCGGACACCGGTACGGACCGGGGCACGAGCACGGGGACGGACAAGGCGACGACCGGAGGGTCGGGCGCATCTGGTTCCGGTTCGGGCACCGCCAAGGATTCCGGTTCCACCGGCGGGCAGTCCGGCGCGAAGCAGCAGGGCAACGGCGACACCGCCCCCGTCACCCTCGCGTGTGACGGCGGGAACTCCAAGGTGACCATCACCGCCGTGCCGCGGCCCGTCAACCACATGCTGCTCACGGTCACCAACACCGGCTCGAAGGCCTGCAACGCCTACTACTACCCGTTCCTGCGGTTCGGTGAGGCCCAGTCCGCCCCGCAGGCGTACGAGGAGAGCAAGCCGCAGGCCGTCGTCACCCTCAGCCCCGGAGAGTCCGCCTACGCCGGTGTCATGACCTCCTCCGCCGACGGGAGCGGCACCGGCGGCTACTCCACCAAGGACCTGACGGTCAGCTTCCAGGGCGCTGCGGGCTCCGGCTCCACCGGCCCCACCGCGAACGTGCCGCTCAGCAAGCCCGTGTACGTCGACAGCACCCTGGCCGTCACGTACTGGCAGACCGACATGGACGACGCGCTCATGTACTGACCCGCACCCGCGCACCGGGCCCGGCACCCCCTGGAGGGGTGCCGGGCCCGGTCGCGTTTCCCCGTCCCTGACGGCAGACCCTTTCGCCGCGTGGAGGTCCGTCATGTCCGCCACATAGCGTTCACTCGTCGACCATTGCAACGAACCCGGAGCTTGCCGTTGCATTGACTTCAAAAGCATTGCAACGAAAACCTGGCCATCACCTGCAATGACAGGGATTTAGCGCAACAAGCTTGTTGCCGGTTCCTTGAACGCAACGTAGCGTTTCCATCATCAGAAACAAGGAACCCAGGAAACAAGGAGCGCACGATGCAGAAGTTCGACACCCCCACCCCGGTCTCCGCCCACCTCGGCATCCCCGCCGGGCGCCTCCAGATCATCGCCGCGGACCGCACCGACACCACCGTCGAGGTCCGCCCCGCCAACCCCTCCAGGAGCCGCGACGTGAAGGCGGCAGAACAGACCGAAGTCACCTACAAGGACGGCGTCCTGCGCATCCAGGCACCGGAGGCGAAGAACCGGATCCTCGGCGACTCCGGCTCCGTCGAGGTCACCGTCCAGCTGCCCGCCGGCTCCCGCGTCGAGGCGAAGGCCGCCGCCGCCGAGTTCCGTGGCGTGGGACGCCTCGGTGACGTCGACTTCGACGGCGGCCACGGCTCGGTCAAGGTGGACGAAGCCGCAAGCGCCCGCCTCACCGGCCTCGACGCCCACATCACCGTCGGCCGGCTGAACGGCCCCGGCGAGATCAGCACCCAGCGAGGCGACGTGCACATCGTGGAGGCGGTGCGCGGACAGCTCACCCTGACCACCCAGCAGGGCGACATCACCGTCGGCGCCGCCCGCGAGGTCTCCGCGTCCCTGGACGCCGGCACCGCCTACGGCCGGATCGACAACGCGCTGAAGAACACCGGCGGCACACCCGGTCTGACCATCAAGGCGACCACCTCCCAGGGCGACATCACCGCCCGCAGCCTCTGACCGCGACATCCGAAGGAGTACCAGCATGACGAACCCGGCCATCGCGGCGAACGGGCTGCGCAAGTCCTACGACGGCAGGACCGTCCTGGACGGCATCGATCTGACGGTCCCGGAGGGGACGGTCTTCTCCCTGCTCGGCCCCAACGGCGCCGGAAAGACCACCGCCGTCAAACTGCTCTCCACCCTCATCACCCCGGACCCCGGCTCCGGCGACATCCGTGTCGCCGGCCACGACCTCGCCACCGAACCCCAGGCGGTGCGTGCCGCGATCGGTGTCACCGGCCAGTTCTCCGCCGTGGACGGGCTGATCACCGG
>NZ_JBEXPD010000007.1:0-346234 GCF_040611875.1 Streptomyces sp. NPDC006516 | reverse complement strand
ATCGACGGCCCTCCGCTGGTCGTGACCCAGGAGGGCGGAACCCTTACCGTCACCTACCCGGACCTCCCATGGCAGGGCTTTCTCGATCGGTGGCCGCACCCCTTGTCTGTCAGGCCCAGGTGATCAGGCGCTTCGGCTGCTCCAGGACCGCCGCGACGTCCGCGAGAACCTTGGATCCGAGCTCTCCGTCGACGAGCCGGTGGTCGAACGACAGCGCCAGCGTGGTGACCTGGCGGGGCTTCACCTTGCCCTTGTGCACCCACGGCTGGAGCTTGATCGCCCCGACGGCCAGGATCGCGGACTCCCCGGGGTTGAGGATCGGCGTACCCGTGTCGACGCCGAAGACGCCGACGTTGGTGATGGTCACCGTCCCGCCGGCCATGGCGGCCGGGGAGGTCCTGCCCTCACGCGCCGTGGAGACCAGCTCGCCCAGTGCCTCGCCCAGCTCGGGGAGGGTCTTGGCGTGCGCGTCCTTGATGTTCGGCACGATCAGACCGCGCGGGGTGGCGGCGGCGATGCCCAGGTTGACGTAGTGCTTCTGCACGATCTCCTGGTTGGCCTCGTCCCAGGCGGCGTTGATGCCCGGGTTCCGCCTGATCGCGACAAGGAGGGCCTTGGCGATGATCAGGAGCGGGTTGACCCGCACCCCCGCCATGTCCTTGTCCTCCTTGAGCTCCGCCACGAGCTTCATCGTGCGCGTCACGTCGACGGTGACGAACTCGGTGACGTGCGGAGCCGTGAAGGCACTGCCGACCATGGCCTGGGCGATGGCCTTGCGCACTCCCTTGACGGGGATGCGGGTCTCGCGCCCGTCCGTGCTCGCGGGCACGGCGACGGGCTCGGCGGTCGCGGCGGGCTGCGCCACGGCCTGCTCGCGGACCTCGGCGGGGGCCGGGGCCGCCGCCGCGTGGACGTCCTCACGGGTGATGACGCCGCCCTCGCCGGTCGGCGTGACCGTGGTGAGGTCGATGCCCAGGTCCTTGGCGAGCTTGCGCACCGGCGGCTTCGCGAGCGGACGGGCCTCCCGCGGAGCCGCGCTGTGGCCGTTCATCTCCGCCTGAATCGCCGCGGCGGCCGGGCCGGGGATCTCGACGCCCTTGCGGGCCCGGCGCTTGGTGGAGGCCTCGGCCACGCCGTAGCCCACCAGCACCGGCTGGCGGCCCTTGGGGGCCTCCGCCTCCGGCTCGGCTTCCGCCACGGGCTGCTGGACGGTCTCCGTAGTCGCGGCCGGAGCGTCACCGCTGCCGGGCGCCACGTCCACCGCGATGATCACCTGGCCCACGTCGACGGTGGTGCCCTCGGGGAAGCGCAGCTCGTGCACCACCCCGTCGAAGGGGATCGGCAGCTCCACGGCCGCCTTCGCGGTCTCGACCTCGCACACCACCTGACCGTCGGTGACGGTGTCGCCGGGCTGGACGAACCACTTGAGGATCTCCGCCTCGGTCAGTCCCTCGCCCACATCGGGCATCTTGAACTCGCGGAAACGAGCAGACGTCTCGGTCATCGTCGTCACGACCCCTCTCCTCAGAACGCCAGCGAGCGGTCGACGGCGTCGAGCACCCGGTCGAGACCCGGAAGGTACTCGTCCTCGAGCCGGGCGGGCGGGTAGGGGGCGTGATAGCCGCCGACCCTCAGCACCGGGGCTTCGAGGTGGTAGAAGCAGCGCTCGGTGATCCGGGCCGCGATCTCGGCGCCGGAGCCGTAGAACACCGGCGCCTCGTGGACCACGACGAGCCGGCCGGTCTTCTCCACCGAGGCCTGCACGGCGTCGAAGTCGATCGGGGACATCGACCGCAGGTCCAGGACCTCGATCGACTTGCCCTCCTCCTGCGCCGCGGCGGCGGCCTCCAGGCAGACCTTCACCATCGGGCCGTACGCGACGAGCGTGAGGTCGGTCCCCTCACGTGCGACGACGGCCTTGTGGAGCGGGAGGGGGATGGACTCGGTGTCCAGCTCCCCCTTGTCCCAGTACCGCCGCTTGGGCTCGAAGAAGATGATCGGATCGTCGCTCTGGACGGCCTGCTGCATCATCCAGTACGCGTCGCCCGCGTTGGACGGCGAGACGACCTTCAGGCCCGCCACGTGCGCGAACAGGGCCTCGGGCGACTCACTGTGGTGCTCGACGGCACCGATGCCACCGCCGTACGGGATGCGGATGACGACCGGCAGCTTGATCTTGCCGAGTGCGCGCGCGTGCATCTTCGCGAGCTGCGTGACGATCTGGTCGTACGCGGGGAAGACGAATCCGTCGAACTGGATCTCGACGACGGGCCGGTAGCCGCGCAGGGCCAGACCGATCGCCGTACCGACGATGCCGGACTCGGCCAGCGGGGTGTCGATGACCCGGCCTTCCCCGAAGTCCTTCTGGAGCCCGTCCGTGATGCGGAAGACCCCTCCGAGCTTGCCGACGTCCTCGCCCATGACGAGGACCTTCGGGTCGGTCTCCAGTGCCTTGCGGAGCGACTCGTTGAGCGCCTTCGCGATGGACATCTTCTCAACGGCCATGGCTAGTTGCCCTCCTCGGCGAACGATGCCTGGTAGGCGGCGAACTGGGCGCGCTCCTCGTCGACCAGCGGGTTGCCGTCGGCGTAGGCGTGGTCGAAGATCGCCAGCCGGTCCGGGTCGGGCATGGCCCGTACCGCTTCGCGTACCCGCTTGCCGAGGGCCTCGCTCTCCTCCTCCAGCTCGGTGAAGAAGGCCGCGTCGGCGAGGTCCTGCTTCTCCATGTACGCGCGCAGCCGCAGGATCGGGTCCTTGGCCTCCCAGGCCACCCGCTCCTCGTCCGCCCGGTACTTGGTCGGGTCGTCGGAGGTGGTGTGCGCACCCATGCGGTAGGTGAACGCCTCGACGAGGGTCGGCCCCTCACCACGGCGGGCACGCTCCAGCGCCGACCTGGTGACGGCCAGGCACGCCAGGACGTCGTTGCCGTCGACCCGGACGCCGGGGAAGCCGAAGCCCTGCGCACGCTGGTAGAGCGGCACGCGCATCTGCTTCTCGGTCGGTTCGGAGATCGCCCACTGGTTGTTCTGGCAGAAGAACACGACGGGCGCGTTGTAGACGGCGGAGAAGGTGAAGGCCTCCGCGACGTCGCCCTGGCTGGACGCGCCGTCACCGAAGTACGCGATCACGGCCGAGTCCGCGCCGTCCTTGGCGACGCCCATGGCGTAGCCGGCGGCGTGCAGGGTCTGCGAGCCGATGACGATCGTGTACAGGTGGAAGTTGTTGGTGTTCGGGTCCCAGCCGCCGTGGTTCACGCCGCGGAACATGCCGAGCAGATTGGTCGGGTCGACGCCCCGGCACCAGGCCACGCCGTGCTCCCGGTAGGTCGGGAAGACGTAGTCGTCGTCGCGCAGAGCACGGCCGGAGCCGATCTGCGCGGCCTCCTGGCCGAGCAGGGAAGCCCACAGGCCGAGCTCACCCTGCCGCTGCAACGCGGTCGCCTCGGCGTCGAAGCGCCGGGTCAGGACCATGTCCCGGTAGAGACCGCGGAGCTCGTCCGCGCTCAGGTCGATCTCGTAGTCCGGGTGCTCGACGCGGTCGCCCTCCGGCGTCAGCAGCTGCACCAGCTGGGGGTCAGAACCCTCCGTCGTCTTCGCGGGCGTCTTCGCGGCGCTGGTCCGCTTGCTGCTGCGTCGCGGTTTGCGCGCGGCAGTGCTCTCCACGGTCACGTGCGTGCTCCTCCGTCGGTCCGGCCCCCGGGATGGCCGGGAACCAGTGCGGCTCGCCTGTGTCCGGACCCGTGCACGGGGTGGGTGCCGCTCGGCCGGGAACAGGCGTGACAGGTGCCCCGGCGAGCGTCCTGCCATAAGCACGTTACCCAGTGCATCGCATAACTGCGAAACACCTTGTGACCTGCGATTTTGCTTGGATTTCCAAGTAAATCGCAAAATTCGTGAACTCCTGCTGGTCACAGCACTGGCAACGGCCTGGCAGGCGGCCGGAACAACGGCACGTTATCCCGGCCGACAGCCCCAGGGAAGGGCGGACGACAAGCGAGTGTGTGAGACTGCGAATGTGCGCGAAGAAGGAAAAATCACGGTATTCCTGCTCGATGATCACGAAGTCGTCCGGCGTGGCGTCCACGAGCTGCTCTCCGTCGAGGAGGACATCGAGGTCGTGGGCGAGGCTGGCACGGCGGCGGACGCGCTCGCGCGCATTCCCGCGACCCGGCCCGACGTCGCCGTCCTCGACGTACGCCTGCCGGACGGCAGCGGGGTGGAGGTCTGCCGCGAGGTGCGCTCGCGGGACGAGAACATCAAGTGCCTGATGCTCACCTCGTACGCCGACGACGAGGCCCTTTTCGACGCGATCATGGCCGGGGCCTCGGGATACGTCCTGAAGGCGATCCGCGGCAACGAACTGCTCAGTGCCGTACGGGACGTGGCGGCGGGAAAGTCCCTGCTGGACCCCGCGGCCACCGCCCGCGTACTGGAGCGGCTGCGTGAGGGCAAGGACGGCAAGGGCGACGAGCGGCTCGCCGGTCTGACCGACCAGGAGCGCAGGATCCTCGATCTGATCGGTGAGGGTCTGACGAACCGCGTGATCGGCGAGCGGCTGCATCTCGCGGAGAAGACCATCAAGAACTACGTCTCCAGTCTGCTCGCCAAGCTGGGCATGGAGCGGCGCTCGCAGGCGGCGGCGTACGTGGCGAGGCTTCAGGCCGAGAAGCGCTGACGGCACGGGCTCCGTCCGGGACCTTGGTCCCGGCCCGTCCGGGGCGGCGGACTCTTACTCGGCCCCTACACGTCGCCGAAAGTGGGAAGCATGCCTTCCTCCCGCCCCTCCTGCACCTCGGGCCGCACCGCCACCTCCGACACCGCGGGCACCGCCGCCGAGGCCGGTCCCGGTGTGTCAGGTGGTTCCCTCGGCGCCGGACCCGGCGTGTCGGGCCGCTCCCGCCACACGGGCCCCTCCGCGACCTCCAGCTCGGACACCTCCCGTGCCATGGAGCTGCTCGGGAGCGTCCGCTACGGCCGGCTGGCGATGAGCATGCGTGCCCTGCCGTTCCTGGCGGTGGCCCGGCACCTGGTGATCGAGGGCCGCGTCGTCCTGCGGATGCACCGGGGGCTCGGCTTCCACGAGTCCTGCGACGGAAGCGTCATCGCCTACGGGGCGGACAACTTCAACTCCCCGGCCTCCGGCGTCCAGGACCTCTGGTCGGTGCAGTTCACGGGGCCCGCCGAGATCGTCCGTCCCGCCGCCGACCAGCGCGAACGCTTCGGGACCGGCCCCGCCGACGTGAACGGGGAGCACTTCGATCCCGTGTACCTCAGGCTCGACCCGCACGTCGCGCACATGCACACTCTGGCCTTCGACGCAACTCCGTCAGGGCGGACACACAGCGTCACCTAACATGTGGCGAGTGCTGCGCTCATCTGTGACCCTCCCACCTGTTCCTCCGGTCGGCGAGGTCATGCGCCGCTACCCGGACGCCGGTGAACCCCTGGCCTGCGAGCCCCTCACCAAGGGCCTGCTCAACCACGGTTACCGCGTGTCCACCACCCGCGGGTCGTACTTCCTCAAGCACCACCTCGACAAGCACCACCTCGACGACGCCAGCGGCGACCACGCCACGATCGTCCGGCAGCACCGGGCCACCCAGCAGCTGCACTCCCTCGGCGTGCCGGTCGCCCCGCCCCTCGCGGACACACAGGGTCACACGGTGACGGTCATCGACGGGCAGCGCTATGCCCTGCACCGGTGGGTGGACGGCCTCCACCGGGACGGCACGCAGCTCACGACCGCCCAGTCGCGCCGGCTCGGGGCGCTCCTCGGGGCCGTACACATGGGCCTGGAACAGGTCATGGAGGCGGACTCGCCGCCTCCGGTACGGCGGGGGCAGAGCACCAGCCCCGACCCCGCCGAGACGTTCACGCTGATCGACGAACTGCTGACGGCAGCGCGGGGCATGGGGCCGCGGGACGCGTTCGACGAGCTCGCCGTGCACCGTCTCGTCGAGCGGCGCGCCCTGCTGGAGCGGCACGCGCACCGGCGCCCGCCCACACCGGGCGGGGCGGCCAGGGGCTGGGTGCACGGCGACTTCCACCCGCTCAATCTGCTCTACCGGGGCGCCGACCCCGTCGCGATCGTGGACTGGGACCGGCTCGACGTGCAGCCGCGCGCGGAGGAGGCCGTACGCGCCGCGGCCATCTTCTTCGTCCGGCCGGACGGGAAGCTGGCGCTGGAGAAAGTGCGGGCGTACGCCCGCGCGTACCGACGCTCCGCCGGCGCGGGCGCGGCGGAGATGGCGGCCGCCGTGCACCGGGTGTGGTGGGAACGCCTCAACGACTTCTGGATACTGAGCTGGCGCTACCGCTTCCACGACCGCAGGGCCGACCCGCAGTTCCCTGCGGTGTCGGCCCTGGCGGTGTGGTGGACGCGTGAGTACGAGGCGGTGGGCGAGGCCTTCACCGGGTGAGGGGCCCGGGTGAAAGGCGCCGGGTGCGAAGCGCCGGGTGCGAAGGGCGCCGGAGTGAGGGCGCCCTCGGTTCCCGGGGGTGGCCTCCCTCAGCCCGCGGTGGTGCCGGCAGCCCCGGCGGCGGATCCCGCCGCGGCTCCGGCCGAGGTACCGGTCGTGGTGCCCTCGGTCGTCGTGCCTCCCGTGTCGTCACCGGTGCCGCCGTCGTCGCCACCACCCTCGGTGGTCCCGCCGTCGTCGCCGGTTCCGCCGTCCGTCGTCGTGCCACCGTCGCTCGTGCCCGGGTCGGGCGACGTGGGAGTCTCCGACGGCTTCTCCGTGGGCTCGGTCGGCTGGTGCGTCGGCGTCCACGTCGGATCGCTGGTGGGCCACGTCTGGCCCCCCGTGGAACTGTCCGGCTCCTCGGTCTCCTCCGTCTCCTCGTCCGTCGGCTCCGCCGACGAAGGGGTCGGCGAGGGGCTCACCGAGGTGGAGGGCGCGGTCGGGGTCTTCTTTTTGCCGCCGTCGTCGTTCGCCGCCTGGACGGCGAACGCCACACCCGCGCCGATCGCGATCAGCGCCAGGAGCACGAACAGCCACATCTTGCCGCGGCCGCCCCCGTTGTGGTGACCGCCGGCGTACGCCCCGTCGTCGGGGTTCATGGGCGGCAGGATCGGCCCCTGCGAGGTGTCCCCGTGCATCGGGCGCCCCATGGCCGCCGTACCGCCGCCGATGTTCATCGCGGCCGTGCGGTCGCCGCCGTGCGTCTCGACCGGGCCGGTGTTCCACGTGCCCGTGTGGCCGCCCTGTACCTGGAGCATCTGCAGGCTGTACTGGACGAGCCCGCGCATCTCCTCCGCGCTCTGGAACCGGTCGTCCGGGTCCTTCGCGAGAGACCGCATGACCAGGCCGTCCAGCTCCGGCGGGACGGACCCCGCGACGTCCGAGGGCGGGACCGGCATGTCCTGGACGTGCTGATACACCACCGAGAGCGGGGTCTCACCGGTGAACGGGGGCCGCAGGGCGAGCAGTTCGTAGAGCAGGCAGCCGGTGGCGTACAGGTCGGAGCGGTGGTCGACCGCCTTGCCGAGGGCCTGCTCGGGGGAGAGGTACTGCGGCGTGCCCATGACCATGCCGGTCTGCGTCATCGTCGACTGCGCGCCGTGCAGGGCGCGGGCGATGCCGAAGTCCATCACCTTGACCGCGCCGGAGTGCGTGATGATCACGTTCGCCGGCTTGATGTCACGGTGCACGATGCCGTGCTGGTGGGAGTACGCCAGGGCTTCCAGGACGCCCGAGACGATGATCAGAGCCTGCTCGGGCGGCGGGGCCTCGGCCTCGAGGAGGAGGTCCCGGATGGTGTTGCCCTCGACGAGCTCCATCACGATGTAGGGCACGGTCGCCCCGCCGACGACGTCCTCGCCGGAGTCGTACACGGCGACGATCGCATGGTGGTTGAGCCCCGCGACCGACTGCGCCTCACGCGTGAAGCGCGCCTTGGAGACCGGGTCCTCGGCGAGATCGGAACGGAGCAGCTTCACCGCGACCGTGCGGCCCAGACGGACGTCCTCCGCGGCGTAGACCTCGGCCATGCCGCCGCGGCCGAGCCGGTGCGTCATGCGGTACCGGCCGTCCCCGACCACACCTCCGACGCCCCAGGAGTCGGTGCCATCCGAAACTCCGCCGCCGTTTGCTTCGGATTCGGGTGCCATCAGTCCTCGCCGTCGTTTCTGTCCGCGCGTCCGCGGGTTCTCACGGTGCCTTGCTGCATTGCCACGTCACGCTACAGCCTCCGTGCGACGCGCCGGTTCACAGAGTGACGGGCCATCCAATCGGCTCGCGCGCCGCTCGCGCAAATTCCATGCGGTTCCTGTAACGCTTCCGAGACGCTTCTTGTGCGTAGGGTCACGGAACGGGCACCTGGCTTGACGTGTCGTACCCCTCGGGCAGACTTGGCCCGTAATAAGGATGATCGCGTCCGTCGGGCGCCGAGGGGGAGCAAGTCATGAGCCACGACGGCGCACACGGCGCACAGGGGCGCTACGCGGGCGGTTCCGTGGCCGGCGGCCGCTACCAGCTGCGCGACCTGCTCGGCGAAGGCGGGATGGCATCCGTCTACCTCGCCTACGACACGGCCCTCGACCGCCAGGTCGCCATCAAGACGCTGCACACGGAGCTGGGGCGCGAGCAGTCCTTCCGCGAGCGGTTCCGGCGCGAGGCGCAGGCCGTCGCCAAGCTCCAGCACACCAACATCGTCTCGGTGTTCGACACGGGCGAGGACGAGCTCGGCGGCGCGCTGATGCCGTACATCGTCATGGAGTACGTCGAGGGGCAGCCGCTCGGCTCCGTGCTCCAGTCGGACATCCAGCAGTACGGCGCGATGCCCGCCGACAAGGCGCTCAAGGTGACGGCCGATGTGCTGGCCGCCCTGGAGACCAGCCACGAGATGGGCCTGGTCCACCGCGACATCAAGCCCGGCAACGTGATGATGACCAAGCGCGGCGTCGTCAAGGTGATGGACTTCGGCATCGCCCGCGCCATGCAGTCGGGCGTCACGTCGATGACCCAGACCGGCATGGTCGTCGGGACCCCGCAGTACCTCTCCCCCGAGCAGGCGCTCGGCCGCGGTGTCGACGCGCGCTCCGACCTGTACTCGGTCGGCATCATGCTCTTCCAGCTGCTCACGGGACGCATCCCGTTCGACGCGGACTCGCCTCTCGCCATCGCGTACGCGCATGTGCAGGAGGAGCCGGTCGCCCCGTCCAGCATCAACCGTTCGATCACTCCCGCGATGGACGCCCTCGTCGCCCGCGCGCTCAAAAAGAACCCGAACGAGCGCTTCCCCAGCGCCGCGGCGATGCAGGACGAGATCGCACGCGTGCTGAACGCGAGCGGCTCCACGGGCGCACCGGCGATCATCGGTGGCGGCAGCCCGGCGAACAGCGGGGCGGGTGTCGGCTCCGCCGTCTTCCCGCCCGTCGACCAGGGCACGCCAGCGCCGCAGAGCGTGCAGACGCCGTACGCGCCCCACCCCCACCAGCAGCACCAGCCGGGTCCGTACGGCGCGCCCACTCCGGCACCCACGCCGGGCTACGGCTACCCGCAGGCGCCCCAGCCGTACGGAACGCAGGGGCCCCTGGGGCACCAGACGCCGCCTCCGTACACGATGTCCCCCCAGACCACGGGCGGTGCGGGCAGCGGCGGCTCCAAGCGGAACATGCCGGTCCTGGTCGGTGCGATCGTCGTCGCCCTGCTCGCGATCGGCGGTCTGGTCACCTTCCTGAACATGGACGACGACCCGTCCGGCAAGAAGGACGACCCGAGCTCCGGCGAGACCACGGTGGCCGGCGAGCACAAGGCCCCCGAGCGGAACCGGACGATGGAGACGGAGGACTGCACCGACGCCACGGAGGACACGGACGACCCGGCGAAGGTCCAGGCGCCGAGCTTCCTCTACAAGGACATCCTCTCGGTGAAGGAGTGTGCCCTGGCCGCCGGTTGGACGATCAAGGAAGTCGAGGAGCCCGGAAACACGTACGCGGAGGGACAGGTCGTGGACCAGTTCCCGTCCTCCGGCACGGCGGTTTCCGAGGATGGCGCCCACTTCGAGCTGAGGGTCTCCACCGGCGATCCGGCCTGATCGGCAGGTCGGTTCGGGCGACGATCCGGCTTGACCGACGATCCCGTCCGACCGGCAGGCGGACGTGAGCGACGCCCCGGTCCGACCGGCGATCCCGTCTGACCGGCAGCGCGGCTCGGCAGGCAGCGCGGCTTCGGCAGGCAGTGCCGCTTCGGGCTGTGCGGCTTCGGCCGGCCGCTCCGGCCCCGCCGGTGATCCCGTCCGGAGCCGGCTCACCAGTCCGCTTGGTTCAGGACGGGGCGACCGGGCCCTGCGTGCCGCCTCGAAGCTGCTCGACGTCCAACGGTCGGCCGCACCCAGGATGCCGGACAAATTCGGGCATGTGACGCTGATCCCATGCCTCCAGGACTCCTGGCTTCACGGTCGTCACGGTGCGTGATCTGCCTGGTGACGGTGGCCGGAGTCGCGTTCGGCCCCGCCGCCTGGGCGCACGGCGAGGGCGCCAGGGCCGCCTCCCCGCATTCGGCACTGCCGGTGTCCACGCCACATGCCGGCTCACCCTCCCCCGACGCCAGCCCCTCCGCCGCAGGGAGCCCCTCCGCCGGGGAGCCGTCCATGGCCGGCCGACAGGCCGGGGAGGGCCGGGCACGGCCGGGCCGCTCACTGTCACCGCTGGAGCTCGCGCAGTCCGAGGCCGCGGCCGACGAGGTGCCCCCCGAGGCGGATCCCGGTGCGGTACCCCCCTTCACGCCCCCGCCGGGCGCCTTCCCCGAGCCGGGCGAGACCGCTCGGCAGCGGCAGGCACTGGACGAGCCCGCCGTACGACAGGTGCGCGACGTGTCGCTGGGTACCGGAATCACCTTGGTCGGCCTGGGGCTGGCGTTCCTCGCGTTCCGCGTGCGCCGCGCCGACTGACCCCGCGAGAGGGCCCGTAGCCGTTCACGGCCCGGGCCGGCGGAGCTTGCGTCCAACAACATACTGGGTATACATACTCAGTATGTCGATCCGCCACGGGCTGCTGGCCCTCCTGGAGCGAGGGCCTCGGTACGGCTCCCAGCTCCGTACCGAATTCGAGTCCCGCACCGGCTCCACCTGGCCTCTGAACGTCGGGCAGGTCTACACGACGCTCAGTCGCCTGGAACGCGACGGGCTGGTCGCCCAGGACGGCGAGGACGACGCCGGACACGCGCTCTACTCGATCACCGACGGCGGCCGCGACGAGCTGCGCAGCTGGTTCGAGACGCCCGTCGACCGCACCAGCCCTCCACGTGACGAGCTGGCGATCAAGCTCGCGATGGCGGTCGGGGCTCCCGGCGTCGACATCCGGGCCGTCATCCAGGCCCAGCGGAGTCACACACTGAAGGCGATGCAGGACTACACCCGGCTGAAGGCCCAGGCCCTGGCCGACGTACCCACCGACCGCGACGAGGTCGCCTGGCTGCTCGTAGTGGAACAGCTGATCTTCCAGGCCGAGGCCGAGGCCCGCTGGCTGGACCACTGCGAGTCCCGCCTCGTCCGCCTGGCCGCAGCCGCCGCCACCGAGCCGTCGTCCGGATCGGGGCCGGGCGCCGGGCCGGGCGACGGATCGAGCACGGCCTCCGGTCCGGGCGCCGGTCGCGGTGCCTCCCGTACCGGCCGGAGCCGGTCCCGGCTCCGGCGCTGACTCTCCTGGCCGCCCACAGGCTCCGCCTCTCTTCTGCCTCTGCCTCCGCCTCCCGTACGCCATGTCCCGCTCGCCGCCCGTCGTTCCTAGGGGGAACACGCCGCCATGCCCTCGTCCGTCTCCTCCCCGCCCGTCGCCGTGCCCGGGGGCACGCCCGTCCTGGAACTACGGGCGCTCACGCGCACCCACGGCTCCGGCATCGCCGAGGTGCACGCCCTGCGCGGCGTCAGCCTCTCCGTGCGCGCCGGGGAACTCGTGGCCGTCATGGGTCCGTCCGGATCCGGCAAGTCCACCCTCCTGACCCTGGCCGGCGGTCTCGACACCGCGAGCAGCGGCCAGGTCGTCATCGAGGGCCAGGACATCTCCGCGCTCGGCCACAAGGACGTCGCGGCCCTGCGCCGCCGCAGCGTCGGCTATGTGTTCCAGGACTACAACCTGATCCCGGCCCTCACCGCCGCGGAGAACATCGCCCTGCCGCGCGAGCTCGACGGCGTACCCGTGCGCAAGGCCCGCAAGGAGGCCCTCGCAGCGCTGGAGGAGATGCGGCTCTCCGAGATCGCCGACCGTTTCCCCGACGAGATGTCCGGCGGCCAGCAGCAGCGCGTCGCCATCGCACGCGCCCTCATCGGTGACCGGCGTCTGGTCCTGGCCGACGAGCCGACCGGCGCGCTCGACTCCGAGACCGGCGAGGCCGTCCTCGCCCTGCTTCGTGACCGCTGCGACCGGGGCGCGGCCGGAGTCATGGTGACCCACGAACCCCGGTACGCCGCATGGGCCGACCGGGTCGTCTTCCTCAGGGACGGCTCCATCGTCGACCAGACGCTGTCGTCGGGCGCCGACGCGCTGCTGACCGCCGAGGGTGCCCAGTGAGCGTCCTGACGGGGTGGCGGGCCGCCCTCCGGATCGCCCGGCGTGACGCCCTGCGCGCCAAGGGCCGCAGCGCGCTCGTCGTCGCGATGATCGCCCTGCCCGTGCTCGGGGTGACCGCGGCGGACGTCACGTACCGCAGCTCCACGTCCACGACCGCCGAGAAGCTGACGGCGGAGATGGGGGCGGCGGACGCGGTGTTCAGCGCTGCGGGGGCCGGGCGCGTACCGGTGGAGCAGCTGCCGGACCGCACGCTCTGGGAGACCGCGCCCGGGGGGCCGACGCCGCCGGACGGCACCCCGGAGCCTGTCAACATTCGGGGCGCGCTGCCCAAGGGCTCCACGTACCTCACCGAGCAGTCCGTGCCCGCCGCCGTCACCACCCGGCACGGCATCACCGACACCGAGATCGTCGAGCTGCGCACCTCCGACCCCGCCGTGCGCGGCAAGGTCGACCTGGTCGACGGCGCCTACCCGGCCCGCGACGACGAGGTCGTCGCCACCGAGCCCTTCCTGGCGTCCACGGGACTCCACATCGGATCGCGTACGACCCTGCGGGGTCCGGGTCTGACGTACACGATCACCGGCAGCGTGGAGCTGCCCGCCGATCTCGGCAAGAAGGCCCTCTACGCCGATCCGGGCACCGTCGTCGCGCCGTGGAAGAAGGCGGCCCAAGGTGACCCGGGGATCGCACCACCCCGCCCGGGCGAACCGAAGTGGCTGGTCGACGGGCCGGCCGGGTCCGGTATCCGCTGGTCGGAGGTCCTCGTGGCCAACCGGACGGGCCTCCTCGTGCTGTCCCGTCAGGTGGTCCTCGACCCGCCGCCGGACTCCGAGGTCCCCTACGCCACTCACTCCGCCCCGGCCTACGGCGACGGTTCGGCGGAACTCGGCGCCGCGGTCGTGACGGTCGTCGCCATGGCCGTCCTGGAGATCGTGCTGCTGGCCGGCCCGGCCTTCGCCGTCGGCGCCCGGCGCTCGCGTCGGCAACTCGGCCTCCTGGGGGTCTGCGGAGGCGACCGGAGCCAGGTACGCGCGGTGGTCCTGGCCGGAGGCGTGGTGCTCGGGGCCGCGGGTGCGGTGGCCGGTGTGGCCGCGGGCCTCGTGCTCACGGTCCTGTTCCGTCCGCTGATCGAGGGCTGGACCGGAAGCCGGTTCGGGGAGCTGGAGATCAGGCCGTGGGAGGTGCTGGCGATCGCCGTGATCGGCCTCGTCACGGGTGTCCTCGCGGCGCTGGCCCCGGCGGTCGTGGCCGGGCGCCAGTCCGTCCTGGAGTCGCTGACCGGCCGGCGGGGGACGCGGCGGAGCTCCCGTGTCCTGCCGGTCGTGGGCTGTGTGGTCATGGCGGGCGGGGTGGCCGTCGCCGTGTTCGGCGGCACCCAGGGCGATACCACGCTGGTCGCCGGTGGCTCGGTCGTAGCCGAGCTGGGGGTGCTCGCCTGCATCCCGGTCATCGTCGGCTTCCTCGGCCGGCTCGGGGCGCGGCTGCCGCTCTCCCCGCGAATGGCGCTGCGTGACGCCGCCCGCAACCGGGGGCGCACGGCGCCGGCCGTCGCCGCCGTGATGGCGGCGGTCGCGGGCACCGTCGCCATCGCGACGTACACGAGCAGCGTGATGGCTGAGCACACCTACGACCACATCCCCACGCTCACCCCCGGCACCGCCGCGCTCGTGGCCGGCAGTCCGGCGGCCGTCGACCAGCTGGCCCACGCGAGGGCGGCAGCACGACAGCACCTGCCGGTGAGCGGCGGGCGCGCCGATATCGCACGGGTCTGGGCCGGCTCCGACTGCGGGGTCTACTACGAGGAGGAGAACGGCTGCGGCACGCTCACCCTGGTCAAGCCCACCGGCGAGGGCCACAGCTGCCCGCTCCAGGGCACGGGCGCCGGAAGGCTCGCCGAAACGCTCTCCGCCGAGGCGCACCAGAAGCTGATGCGCACCCCCGCCTGCATCGACGAGTACATCAGCGCCGCGGCCTTCTACACGAGCGAGAGTCACATCGTCGTCGGCGACGCCTCATTGCTCGGTTCGTACGTGAAGCTCGACGATCCCTCGGCCGCCGAGGCGCTGGCAGCCGGGACTCCCGTGCTGCTCAACTCCGCCTACGCGCAGAACGGCCAGGTCACCCTGAAGGCCGTGCACAGATACAACCCCCGGGACAAGGAGAACCGGGAGCTGCACCCGGGCAAGGCCAGGACCACGACGGACCGGCTGAAGGTGTACGTCGCACCGGCGGAGTACGCCGCCACACCCGGGATCCGCATGATCCTTCCGCGGAGTACGGCGAAGCGCCTGGGCCTGCACACGGAGGACTACGGCAGCGTCTTCCCCGTGTCGCACACGCCCACGGAAGCGGAGCAGCAGGCGATGTCGGCCGCGTTCGCCCAGGCCGGGGACGGGGTGCACCTCCAGACAGCGGAAGGGCCCCGGTCACGGGACGAGGATGTGATCCTGCTGATCCTCGCCCTGTTCGCGGGAGTGGTGACGGTGGGTGCCGCCGCCATCACCACCGGGCTCGCCAAGGCCGACGCCGAGGCCGACCTCACCACGCTCAGCGCGGTGGGCGCGCCCCCGGGGGTGCGGCGCTCGCTCTCCGGATTCCAGTGCGTGGTGGTGGCGCTCACGGGCGTGCTGCTCGGCACGGCGGCCGGAATCGTACCCGCGGTGGCGCTGCGCCTGGTCGATCTGCGCGAGGCGATGGCTGCCATGCGGGAACAGCCCATGGATTCCGCGTACACCCCTGTCGTGCTGCCCTGGGAGACGATCGGGCTGCTGGCGGTGGTCGTCCCCCTCGTCGCCGGGTTGCTGGCCGCGGCGTTCGCCGGGTCGCGGCAGGCCCTGGCGCGGCGCACGGGGTGACCGGCTGCGGCTGATGGGGCAGCCTGGTCCCCCCGGTAAGGGGTGATCACCCCTTACCGGGGGCACCACCATGTGGTGAGGCCCGTGTGCGAGACAATGGCCTCATGGAGATGCCGAGGAATGAACGGTCGCAGGAGCACCCCCAAGTCCTCGTAGTGGGGCAGGACGGAATGGCTATCGGCGGCGGTGGCGGTGACGACGACTCGCGCGAGGTCCCGGTGACGGAGATGGTCGAACAGCCCGCGAAGGTCATGCGCATCGGCAGCATGATCAAGCAGCTTCTCGAGGAGGTCAGGGCGGCACCTCTCGACGAGGCGAGCCGCGTCCGCCTCAAGGAGATCCACGCGAGTTCGGTGAAGGAGCTGGAGGACGGCCTGGCTCCCGAGCTCGTGCAGGAGCTGGAGCGGCTCTCGCTGCCGTTCACCGAGGAGTCCGTACCCTCCGAGGCCGAGCTGAGGATCGCTCAGGCCCAGTTGGTCGGATGGCTGGAGGGGCTCTTCCACGGAATCCAGACGGCTCTCTTCGCCCAGCAGATGGCGGCCCGCGCACAGCTGGAGCAGATGCGCCGGGCCCTCCCTCCGGGCGTCGGCCATGAGGACGAGGAAGGTGCGGTGGATCCGCACGGACCGGCTCGCTCCGGCCCCTACCTGTAGGGCCTGAGCCACCGACCGCCGTCTCACCACAGGAGCCCGGCACACATCGCGTGTGCCGGGCCCCTGTGCGGTCGTGGGGACGGTCAGGCCTCGGCCGGGCGGGCGGGCTGCCCCTGCTGCTTCCGCCGCTCGGGCCACTCTGTTGCAAGCCTTCGGTGCCAGGCCGCCGGGTGTCAGGCCTTCGGGCGTCAGGCTTTTGTCAGGCCTCGGGCGTCAGGCCTTCGGCGCGATGAGGAGGATCTTGCCGATGTGGCTGCTGGACTCCATCACCCGGTGAGCTTCGCCCGCCTCCGCCATCGGCATCGTGCGGTCCACGATCGGCCGGACGACGCCACCGGCGATCAGCGGCCAGACGTGCTCCCGTACCGCTGCGATGATCGCGGTCTTCTCCGCGAGCGGGCGGGCGCGCAGCGACGTGGCCATGACCGCAGCGCGCTTGCTGAGCAGGGCGCTCAGATTCAGTTCGCCCTTCACTCCGCCCTGGAGTCCGATGATCGCCAGCCGGCCGTTCACGGCCAGGGCCCGCACGTTCCGGTCCAGATACTTGGCTCCGACGATGTCGAGGATGACGTCCGCACCGGCGCCGTCCGTCGCCTGGCGCAGCTCCTCCACGAAGTCCTGCTCGCGGTAGTCGATGAGGATGTCCGCGCCGAGTTCCTGGCAGCGCGCCAGCTTCTCCGGGCCACCCGCCGTCACCGCGACGCGGGCTCCGACGGCCTTGGCGAGCTGGATCGCCATCGTGCCGATGCCACTGGAACCGCCGTGGATGAGGACGGTCTCACCGGGGCGCAGATGGGCCACCATGAAGACGTTCGACCAGACCGTCGCCGCCACCTCGGGCAGCGCGGCGGCGTCCGCCAGATCCACACCCTCGGGTACGGGCAGGAGCTGGCCGGCCGGTACGGCGACCTTCTCCGCGTAGCCGCCACCTGCCAGCAGCCCGCACACCTCGTCGCCCACCGACCACCCGGTCACCCCGGGGCCGAGCCCGGTGATCCGGCCCGCGCACTCCAGACCCGGGTAGGGCGAGGCGCCGGGCGGCGGGTTGTAGAAGCCCTGCCGCTGGAGGACGTCGGCACGGTTGACCGCGCTGGACACGACCTCGACGAGGACTTCGCCCTCGCCTGGTACGGGATCGGGGACCTCGGCCCATACGAGCGCTTCGGGTCCGCCTGGTTCGGGGATCGTGATCGCATACATGGCCGCGAGGCTACTCCGTGCGGGCTCCAGGACGAGGGCGGACCTGCCCGCGCCACCGCTTCGCCCCTGAACCAGGGGCGCCGAAGGACCTGCACACGCCGCCGCCCGTCGCGGAACCGGGGCGCGAGACCCTAGTGGCGCTGATTGGGGCCCTGAGGGAGCCCTGTCGGCGACGGGTGGAACGGTGAGGCACGCACGATCGTGATCACCCGGTCCGTCAGCTGCAGGGGGCTGGCCGCCGGATCGTCGTAACCGAGCAGCCGGTGGCCACGCAACACGCTGACCACGAGATCGTCGGTCTCCCGGACGTTCTTGCCCACCTCGGCCTTTATGACCGGCCGTTCGACGAGGTCGAGCCCACTGCCCTGCTGGATCAGATCCTCCATCACCGTGCCCGCGCTCGGGCTGAGGACGGAGAGACCCAGGAGTCGGCCCGCCGCACTCGCACTGGTGATGACGGCGTCCGCTCCGGACTGCCGCAGCAGGGGCGCGTTCTCCTCCTCGCGTACGGCCGCCACGATCTTGGCGCCCTTGTTGAGCTGCCGCGCGGTCAGTGCCACCAGTACGGCGGTGTCGTCGCGTTGGGTGGCGATGATGATCTGACGGGCCTTCTGTACCTCGGCGCGCAACAGCACGTCACTGCGCGTCGCATCTCCCAGTACACCCACGAAGCCTTCGGCATTGGCTGCTTCGATCACTTTGCCGGCCGGATCGACGATGACGATCTGTTCCTTCTTCAGACCCGTCGCGCAGAGCGTCTGAATCGCCGAACGGCCCTTCGTGCCGAAGCCGACGACAACGGTGTGTTCACGCAAGTTGGTTCTCCAACGGTTCAGCCGGAAGTCCTCCCGGGTCCGTTCCGTCAGGACCTCGAGGGTGGTGCCGACCAGGATGATCAGGAAGAGCACGCGCAGTGGCGTCACCAGCACCACGTTGACGAGCCGGGCCGCGTCACTCTGCGGGACGATGTCGCCGTAACCGGTCGTCGAAAGGGTCACCGTCGCGTAGTAGACGGCGTCGAGGAAGTCGACCTTCTCGTCGGCGTTGTCGTGGTACCCGTCCCGGTCGGCCCAGACGATGAAGACCGTGGCGGCCAGCACCGTGAGAGCCATGACAAGTCGCTTGGCCACCTGGCGCAACGGTCTGTCGACCACCCTGCGCGGCAGCAGCACCCGGGTGGGTACGACGTTCTCGTCTGCGCGCCTGGCCATCGCATCGTGGCCGGGAAGTTTCACGTGAAACACCCTTCCGTCCACGGCGTCGCCGAGGCCCACGGTAGATCGAGGATCTCCACCTCGGTGCCGGACCGTACCCCGCCGGGCGGCACAACGGCCAGCCCGTCGGCGGCGGCGATCCCACGAAGCATTGCGGGGCCGTTGTAATGCAAGGGCACAACCTTGTCGTCTCGGTGGACTACAGGGACGAGTCGCGTGTCGTGCGGATGTCCGTGCACCTCTTCATGGACGGGCGTGCGATACGGGTTCTGGGCAGCCCGGCCTGCGAGCCCTCTGAGCAGAGGTTCCGCCAGCGTGAGCAGCCCGGAGACCGCGGCCAGCGGATTACCCGGCAGGCCCACCAGACAGGGGCCGCCCCCGGCGAGCCTGGCCAGGAGCATCGGGTGGCCGGGGCGTACGGCCACGCCGTCGACCAGCAGCTCGGCTCCGATCCTCGCCAGAACCGGGTGGACATGGTCCACCGGGCCGGCGGCGGTCCCGCCCGTGGTGAGGATGAGGTCGGCGTCGGAAGAGACCAGGGCGTCGTGGAGCGCACCGGCATCATCTCCGAGGCGCCTGGGTTCGGCGACCTCCGCACCCAGGGCCTGAAGCCAGGGGCCGAGCATGGGGCCGAGCGCATCGCGGATCAGCCCTTCGCGCGGCAGCCCCGCCGTGAGCAGCTCGTCCCCGAGAACGAAAATGTCCACGCGGGGGCGCGGGACGACGACGAGCCCGTCGTATCCCGCGGCAGCCGCCAGCCCGAGCACGGGCGGGGTCACCACCGTCCCGACGGGCAGCAACTCGTCACCGGAACGGCACTCCTGGGCCCGGGGTCGGATGTCCTGCCCCGGGAACACCTCACGCGTCGCGTGCAGCAACCCTCTGATCTCGTCGAAGTGCGCGTGCTCGCTGCGGAGCACGGCGGTCGCCTCCGCCGGGATGCGGGCACCCGTGGCGATCCGCAGCGCTTCCCCGTCCGGCAGCGGTTCCACGGCGCCACGCCCGGCGAGCAGGCCTTCGGCTTGCGCTACGGTCCATGGCCCCGGCCCGGCGACGACCCAGCCGTCCATGGCCGAGGTGTCGAAAGAGGGAAGGTCGGTGAGAGCTACGACCGCCTCAGCCAGCACATGCCCGAGGGAACGGTTCAGGGGAAGCCGATGGGCTGCGAGGGGCGCCTCGCGGCCGATGGCACCAGCCAGGACGCGCGCGCGGGCCCAGGGCGTGGCCGCGGTGCGATGGGAGTGCGTGGAGGAGGCAGAACCACCGGCCGGCGACGGCGGCTCGGGGGTGCGGTGGGCACGAGCGGGGCGGTGGGTACGGCGATTGTCGGGGGTGCCGGAGGTACCGAGCATGCCGGGATCACCGGGAGTGAGGGTGGGAGTGCCGGGGGCGCCGGGAGTGGGAGTGCCGGGGGCGCCGGAGGCCTCGCAGCCGTGAGCAGCAGGCTCAGGAGTCGCCGAGCCCTGGGGCGCAGAACCGGAAGCCCCGGGATCGGAAGACGCGGGGCTGGTCGGCGCGGGGCGTGAGGTCACGGGAGGACCCTGGGTTGCCGGGCCGGAGTAGTCGGGGCCAGGAGACGCGGGACCTGGTGTCCCCGCACCGGAGGACACGGGGCCTGGGGGAGTGCTCATGCGCACGCCCGAGTCCCGTGGCGTGGGCGAAGAGGCCGGACTTGCCGTTCCAGGCCGGTCCGGCATGGAACGAGCGGTCTGCGGCTGGCGCCCGACCAGAGCCAATGCCTGTTCGACTGCGCGCTCCTCCTCAGCCGCCCGCTCCGCCTCGGTGGCACGCCGAACCTCGGCCGCAGCTGCCGCTGCCTGGGCCTCGCCTCCGTGAGCCGTCATGGCGTTCCGGGTCCGCTGCCCGCCCCCGTTTCCTCCTCCCACCGGAGTGCGAGGGCCGTGGCCTTGCGAGAGGCGTCCGCCACTGCCTCGGCTGCGGCCTCCGGGCTCAGGCCGCTGCTTGCCTTCGCCGCGGCGTACCCCACCAGGAAAGTGGTCAGCGGCGCGGCAGGCCTGGCGACACCGTGGGCGGCATCACGGGCGAGGTCGAGCAGGACGCCGGTGTCGACGTCGAGTTCGATGCCCAGTTCGGTCTTGACTGCGGTGATCCATTCGTCCAGCACGGTCCCATGCTCCCTGATCCGCGCCCTGGCGGCACCAATGTCTTCCCAGGTGTCGCAGTCGAACGAAGCAAGTGGCCCCGCCTCGACCCGGGCCAGGTCCAGTTCGGCCGTGAGCAATCGCAGCGGAAGGCCGGCCAGGCTGCCGTGCTCGGTGGCCAGAAGGGCCAGCTCGCGGCGCAGCGGCTCGGCTCGGTACGCCGCCACCAGCGGTTGGTCCCGACCGTCCGGATCTACGCACAGGGCGCCTTCACGGCCTTCGGCCCGGCTCGCCTCCAGCAACGAGCGGACGGTCGCCTCGCCGAGGAACGGCAGATCCGCGGACAGCACCAGCACGCTCTCCGCACGCGTGTGCCGGACCCCGGCCCCGAGAGCGGCCAACGGGCCACCGCCCTGCGGCACTTCTCGCGTCCAGGAGACCGGCCGCGCCGTGGGTCTGCGCCCACCGACCACCACGGTGGATCCGGCGTCGGCACACACGGCGAGCACCCGGTCGAGCAGCGCCCGGCCACCCACCCGGAGCCCTGGCTTGTCGGCTCCCCCGAGGCGTTTCGCGGCCCCACCGGCCAGAACGATGGCGTCATACGCGGTCATGCCCCGAGTATGCGGGCCTTCCGCTCACGACGGTCCCCTGGGGACCGAAGTCACGGACCGGGCCCGTGCCCGTTCTGACCGGACGGAACTGCCGCCCGGGCCCCTGCCCGAGGCCGAGGGAACGGCCCTGCCCCGCATCCTTCGCCGCAGCGTTGCCCCCCGCGCCGGTCTCATTGGCCGTCGCCGCCCCGTGCCCAACGCCGACCCGCCTCCGTCACAGGGAGCGCAACAACACCGCCGGTTGCTCCACGCAGTCGGCCACGTACCGCAGGAAGCCACCCGCCGTGCCGCCGTCACAGACCCGGTGATCGAAGGTGAGCGAGAGCTGGACGACCTGGCGGACCGCCAGCTCGCCCTCGTGCACCCATGGCTTGGCCACGATCCGCCCGACGCCGAGCATGGCCGCCTCCGGGTGGTTGATGATCGGCGTCGAACCGTCCACGCCGAACACCCCGTAGTTGTTCAGCGTGAACGTCCCGCCCGTGAGCTGCGCCGGGGTCAGCTTCCCCTCGCGCGCCGCCTCGGTCAGCCGGGCGATCTCCGCACCGATCGACTCCGTACTGCGCGTATGCGCGTCCCTGACGACCGGGACGACCAGGCCTCGGTCCGTCTGCGCGGCAAATCCCAGATGCACCCCGGACAGCCGCACGATCTCCCGGGCCTCGGTGTCCACCCGGGAGTTGAGCTCGGGGAAGCGGGCGAGAGCGGCCGTGCAGATACGGGCCAGCAGGGCCAGCACCGACACCTTCGGCTCTGTGACCTTGCCGCCGACGGCGTTCATCGCGGCTCGTGCCGCCATCAGTTCGGTTGCGTCGGCGTCCACCCAGCAGGTGGCGTCCGGAATCTCCCGCCGGCTGCGCGCCAGCTTCTCCGCGACAGCCCCCCGCACCCCGCGCAGCGGGATGCGCTCCTCCGTCATGTCCCGCACCTGCCCGGCCACCGGTACCGCTTCGGCCGGTGCCGCCCCGGCCGTACGCTCCTCGTCCGTGGCACTGATCGCGGACTCCACGTCGGTACGCAGAATCAGCCCGTCCCGTCCCGTGCCGACGATCTGCCGGAGGTCGAGACCGTGTTGACGTGCCAGCTTCCGCACCAGCGGGGAGATGACGGCGACCGGACCCGGCGTCACCGCCGTGCCGGGAGCCGAGGCTTGCTCGGGAGCCGCAGTGGGGGCCGTCCTGCCGGACGGCGCGTCCGACGACGTCCCGCCCGGAGACGTCGCTTCACGGGAAGCCGTGCCCGGTGTCGACATCGGCGCGGGCCGTACCCGTCGGCGCCGGGCGACCGGCGCGCCCGTGCCGTACCCGACCAGCACGTTGCCGGACGTCCCGCTGCTCGTATCCGCGTCAGCGCGCGCTCCTGCGACCGTGTCCGCGTCAGAGCGCGCTCGGGTCTCCGGGTCTCCCCTCACCGGCTCGACCGACCCGACCGCCACCGTCAGCAGCGGTGCACCGACCGGCAGCTCCGTGCCCTCCGCCCCGAATCTGGCCGTCACCACGCCCCCGTACGGGCACGGCACCTCGACCATGGCCTTGGCCGTCTCCACCTCGACGACCGGCTGGTCGATCGCCACGACATCGCCGACCTCCACCAGCCAGCGCACGATCTCGGCCTCGGTCAGCCCTTCACCGAGGTCCGGCAGCTTGAATTCGAGCACCTGCGCCATCAGCTCTCGGCCTCCCACTGAAGACGGGCGACCGCGTCGAGCACCCGGTCCACACCCGGCAGATGGTGCCGCTCCTGCATGGGCGGCGGGTAAGGGATGTCGAATCCCGCGACGCGCAGGACCGGCGCCTCCAGATGGTGGAAGCACCGCTCGGTGACCCGTGCCGCGATCTCGCCGCCAGGGCCGCCGAATCCGGACGACTCGTGGACGACCACCGCGCGTCCTGTGCGCCGGACCGAGGCGGTCACTGTCTCGTCGTCGAAGGGCACCAGCGAACGCAGATCGATCACCTCGAGGTCCCAGCCCTCGGCCGTGGCCGCCTCGGCGGCTTCCAGGCACACCGGGAGGGAGGGACCGTAGGTGATGAGGGTCGCGCTGCGGCCGGCACGCCGGACCACGGCCCGTCCGATCGGCTCGACCGCGACCGGCGCGTCCGGCGACCAGTCGGCCTTGGACCAGTAGAGCCGCTTCGGCTCCAGGAAGACCACCGGATCGTCGGAGGCGATCGACTCCCTCAACAGACCGTAGGCGTCCTCGACCGTGGCCGGCATGACGACGTGCAGACCGGGAGTCGCCATGTAGTAGGCCTCCGAGGAGTCGCTGTGGTGCTCGACCCCGCCGATACCGCCGCCGTAGGGCACCCGCACCGTGATCGGCAACGGCATGGCGCCTCCGGTGCGGTTCCGCATCTTGGCGACATGACTGACCAGCTGCTCGAACGCCGGATAGGCGAAGGCGTCGAACTGCATCTCCACGACCGGCCGCAGGCCGTACATCGCCATGCCGACGGCCGCACCGAGGATCCCCGCCTCGGCCAGCGGGGTGTCCGTGCAGCGCTCGTCGCCGAACTCCTTCGCCAGCCCGTCGGTGACACGGAAGACTCCGCCGAGCGTGCCCACGTCCTCGCCGAGGACATGCACCGACGGGTCCTGCGCCATCGCGTCGCGCAAGGCGCGGCCGAGAGCCTGCGCCATCGTGGCGGGCCTGGCGCGGTCCGCCCGACTGCCGGGCGCCGCCGCAACCGTGCTCATCGGCCGCCCTCCGCACCGGTCTCGTCGTGCCCGGCAGCTTCCGCGTCGAGCTCCGTGCGCAGCCGCGCGGCCTGCTCACGAAGCTGCTCGGTCTGCTCTCCGTAGACATGGGTGAACAGGTCCATCGGGTCGAGTACCGGATCCGCGTTCATCTGCTCACGCAGGCCCGCCGCCATCCGCTCCGCCGCTTCCCGCACCTTCTCCACACCGTCCTCGTCCAGCAGCCCTCGCTCGGTCAGTTCCCGTTCGAGAAGGCCGATCGGGTCGTGGGCGCGCCACGTCTCCACCTCGCTGTCGACTCGGTACCGCGTGGCGTCGTCGGCGTTCGTATGGGCGTCCATGCGGTATGTGACCGCTTCGACGAGCGTTGGTCCTTCACCACGCCTGGCCCGCGCCACCGCCTCGCTCAGCACCTGGTGCGTCGCCGCCGCGTCGTTGCCGTCGACCAGCCGTCCCGGCATCCCGTACCCCACGGCCTTGTGCGCGAGGGACGGCGCAGCCGTCTGCTTGGCCAGCGGGACGGAGATCGCGAAGCCGTTGTTCTGCACGAGGAAGACGACCGGCGCCTTCCACACGGCCGCGAAATTCAGTGCTTCGTGGAAGTCGCCCTCACTGGTGCCGCCGTCACCGACCATCGCGAGTGCGACCACGTCGTCGCCCTTGATGCGAGCCGCGTGCGCCAGTCCCACGGCGTGCGGCAGCTGTGTGGCCAGCGGCGTGCAGAGCGGGGCGATGCGGTGTTCACGCGGGTCGTACCCGGTGTGCCGGTCCCCCCGCAGCAAGGTCAGCGCCTGGACCGGGTCCAGACCACGCGCCACCGCGGCAAGGGTGTCGCGATAGCTGGGGAAGAGCCAGTCACGGTCCTCCAGGACGAGCGCCGCCGCGATCTCGCACGCCTCCTGACCGGTGCTGGAGGGGTACACCGCGAGCCTGCCCTGCTTGGTCAGGGCGGTGGCCTGCGCGTTGTACCGTCGGCCGCGCACCAGCTCCGCGTAGAGCCGCAGAAGCAGCTCGGGATCGGCGTCGGCCGCGGCGTCCGTACCGAGCACGCGGTACGGCTCGGGGTCCGGGAGCAGCGGCGCGGGGTCGGTGAGCGGCTTCCAGGCCGGGGGCGGCGTGGGCCGGTAGGCGGCTGCGCCGGGCAGCTCTTGGACCGTCATGACAAGCACCTCCTGGCATCGGGTCGGAACGAGGGGTGTCGATATCTGCGGGGATGTCCGGACGTGGGCGGGCACCGGTGTGGCGTGCCTCACCTACCGATTGTTCGGTCGCGGGCGCAATTTGGCTACAGGCACCTTCAGCCTGTGGACAAACGGTTGTCCACAGCCTGAGATAGAGGCAGGTCGTCCACAACAGGGAGGCGCGGGCAGATGGCAGCTGAACAAATGGCTGACCGTGGCGGGGATCCGGTCCGCACTCCGCCTCCACGCCCGCTGGACTCCACCGACCGCGCGATCCTGCGCATCCTCCAGACGGATGGCCGGGCCTCGATACGGGCGGTCGCCGAACGCGTCCACGTGTCGAGGGCCAACGCCTACTCCAGGATCAACCGCCTCGTCGAGGACGGCGTCATCCGTGGTTTCAGCGCGCGCGTGAACCACGAACGGGCGGGGCAGGCCGCCTCCGCCTACATCACGCTCAAGATCGTCCAGAACTCCTGGCGCACCGTGCGCGAAGAGCTCCAGGCACTGCCGGGCGCCACCCACATCGCGCTGGTCAGCGGCGACTTCGACGTCCTGCTCCTTGTGCACACCCCTGACAACCAGGCGCTGCGCGAGCTGGTCCTGACCCGGATCCAGGCCATACCTGAAGTGCTCTCCACCCGCACCCTGCTGGTGTTCGAGGAGACCGACCTGGGCCCGCGCCCGGACCGCCCCTCCGAGCTCGCCTGAGGCGCCGGGATCAGCCGGCTCGCATGCCCTCGAAGGCGAGCTGCACGACCGTGTCGGCGAGCTGATCCGCCTCCGCGGACCCGCCTGGCTGCGGCCGGTACCACTCGACCAGGGAATTCACCATGCCGAAGAGCAGCCTGGTCGCCAGACGTATGTCCACATCAGCGCGAAGGTCCCCCTCCGCCACCGCCGCCTTGAGCAGATCGGACACCCTCTGGTCGAACTCACGCCGCCGTTCCAGGGCCCAGCGCTCCGTCTTCGTGTTGCCGCGTACGCGCAGCAGCAGCGTGACGTAGGGCAGCTCGTCCATGAGCACCTCGACCGTGCGGCGCGTGACGTACTCGACCCGGGCGATCGCCCGTCCCTGTATCGCCCCCGCCTCGTCGAGGATGCCGAACAGACCGTCGATGGCCCGGCTCACCGCACGCCTGAGCAGCTCCTCCTTGCCCGCCACGTGGTGGTAGATGGAGGACTTGGAGATGCCCGCCGCCTTGGAGAGGTGCTCCATGGACGTGCCGTCGTAACCGCGCTCGTTGAAGACACGGACGGCAACGCCGAGGAGTGTCTCCGGGGTGTACGTGTCCCGCTTGGCCGTGGTCATGAACGCGATCCTCCCCCATGAGTTGTCCACAGGTTCCTTGGGGCCCCTTGTCCCGACCGATCGTTCGGTTACTCTAACTCCGTCCGCACATCCCTGCCCAGCTCGACGAGGAGTTGGTCCGTCATGGCCGCCGCGCTTTCCCCAGAGAAGCTGTCCGACATCCATCGCCCGACGCTCGACCAAGCCCTCGACGCGATCCGCACACGCGCCTACTGGTCCCCCCATCCCGAGCACCCGAAGGCCTACGGCGAGGGCGGGCTGGCCGGCAGCCTCGGAGCCGCGGAGGGCAAGGCCGCGTTCGAGGCCGTCCTCGGAACCCGGCTGGATCTCGGCCAGCCCGGGACCGACGGCTGGACCGGCGGAGAGGTCTCGCCGTACGGGCCGGAGCTCGGCGTCGAGTATCCGCACTGCGATCCGGACGTCCTGCTGCCCGCGATGAGCGCCGGAATGGCGTCCTGGCGCGCGGCGGGGCCCGAGACGAGGGCGCTCGTCTGTCTGGAGATCCTCGCCCGGATCAGCGCCCGTACGCACGAGCTGGCCCACGCCGTGATGCACACGAGCGGGCAGGCGTTCGTCATGGCGTTCCAGGCGGGCGGCCCGCACGCCCAGGACCGTGGCCTGGAAGCGGTGGCGTACGCCTACCAGGAGCAGACCCGCACCCCGCAGTCCGCCGACTGGTCGAAGCCGCAGGGCAAGCGCGATCCACTCCAGCTGCGTAAGTCGTTCACGGCGGCAGGGCGGGGCATCTCGCTCCTGATCGGCTGCAACACCTTCCCCACGTGGAACGGCTACCCGGGGCTCTTCGCCTCGCTCGCGACCGGCAACCCCGTGCTGGTCAAGCCGCATCCCCGGGCGGTCCTGCCGCTGGCGCTCACCGTCCGGCTGGCCCGCGAGGTCCTCTCCGAGGCGGGCTTCGACCCGAATCTGGTCGCGCTGGCGGCCGAACAGCCCGGCGAGGGCATCGCCAAGACCCTTGCGGTACGGCCCGAGGTCAAGATCATCGACTACACGGGTTCCACCGCCTTCGGTGAGTGGCTGGAGGCCAACGCCCGCCAGGCCCAGGTCTACACGGAGAAGGCCGGCGTCAACACAGTCGTCCTCGACTCCACCGACGACTACCGGGGCATGCTCTCCAACCTGGCCTTCTCGCTCTCGCTCTACAGCGGCCAGATGTGCACGACCCCGCAGAACCTGCTCATCCCGCGCGACGGCATCACGACCGACGCGGGGCCCAGGTCCTACGAGGACGTGGTGACGGACATCGCGGAGGCGGTGAACGGCCTCCTCGGCGACGACGCCCGGGCCAACGGCCTGCTGGGTGCCCTGGTCAACCCGGACGTCAAGGCGCGCCTGGACGGGGCCGCGGCCCTCGGTGATGTCGCCCTCGCTTCACGCCCGGTGACGAACCCCGACTTTCCCGACGCCGTCGTGCGCACACCTGTCCTCGTCAAACTGGACGGCTCCAAGCCCGACGACGGCGCTCCCTACCTCTCGGAGTGCTTCGGCCCGGTCGCGTTCGCGGTCGCCGTCGACTCGACCGCCGACGCCCTCGGTCTGCTGCGCCGTACGGTCCGCGAGAAGGGCGCGATGACCGTCGGCGCGTACACCACATCCCCCGAGGTGGAACGCGCGGTCGAGGACGTCTGCTTCGACGAGTCGGCCCAGCTCTCGCTGAACCTCACCGGCGGCGTCTACGTCAACCAGACTGCGGCCTTCTCCGACTTCCACGGGTCCGGCGGCAACCCGGCGGCCAACGCCGCGCTCTGCGACGGGGCGTTCGTCTCCAACCGCTTCCGCGTGGTGGAGGTGCGCCGCCAGGCCTGAGGCGAAGGCTGCCGGCGGGCGGGGACAGACCCGGTGGAGCGGACTTCCGCTCCACCGGTGACCACGCCCGGGCTCCGTCGATCATCGTGCCCGGAGCCTCCGGTCACCGTGCCCGTCGGTCCCCGCCCGTCACGGTGTCCGGGGATCCGGGATGTCCGCGTACCGCTGCACCCAGGCATGCATCGCGATGGCGGCAGCCGCTCCCGCGTTGATCGACCGCGTCGAGCCGAACTGCGCGATCGAGCAAACCACGGCAGCGTGCTTGCGGGCTTCCTCCGTCAGCCCCGGCCCCTCCTGTCCGAACAGGAGCACACACCGGCGCGGCAGTTCCGTGCGCTCCAGAGGTACGGCACCGGGAAGGTTGTCGATCCCGATGATCGGCAGTCCCTCCGCTTCCGCCCAGGCCGTCAGATCAGCCGTGTCGGGGTGGTGACGCACATGCTGGTAGCGGTCGGTGACCATCGCACCGCGGCGGTTCCAGCGGCGGCGCCCCACGATGTGGATCTCCTTCGCGAGAAAGGCGTTGGCTGTGCGCACCACCGAGCCGATGTTGAAGTCGTGGCCCCAGTTCTCGACCGCCACGTGGAAGTCGTGCCGTCGCAGATCGAGGTCGGCGACGATGGCCTCCCGCGTCCAGTACCGGTAGGCGTCACCCACGTTGCGCCGGTCACCCGCCGCGAGGAGCTCGGGGTCGTAGCGCTCCCCCTCGGGCCAGGGCAGCGGGTGCGGCCCCACTCCGACCGGTTCGCCGTATCCGTCGTCGTACTGGACGGGTTCCGCGGACGGATCGGATGCCGCTGTCGCCCTGCGCTCTTCTGTACTGCCGGTCTCGCTGCTCACCTGACGAGCGTATGGCCACGGCCGTCACCGCTGCGCGGGGCCTCCTCCTCGCCGGCCTCCGCCCGCCGCCGGCCCGGGACACGCACCTTGCCCGCCGCACCCGGAAAAAGCCGCTGACGGCCGAGGGTCACCCTCCGTCCGAGCCACACCAGGAAGACCGTCGGCAGGAAGATGGCGTCCGCGGCGATCATCGCCATCGAGAAGAAGGGAAGCCCCAGCAGAACGGCGATCCCGGCGTGCTCACCGATCATGAGGACCAGCAGGACGTTCTTGACCCGCCGGTTGAACAGCGTGAACGGGAAGGCGACCTGCACGATCACCGTGGCATACGTCAGCACCAGGACCGCCAGCGCGCTGGACGCGAGAATGCCGGAGAGCTCAGGCCACGGCGTGAAGTAGTCCAGCTTGAGCGGGTAGTAGAGAGCTGTCCCGTCCTGCCAGCGGGAGCCCTGGATCTTGTACCAGCCGGCGGTCGCGTAGATCAGACAGACCTCGGCCATGATCACGAGCAGTGCGGCGTTGTGGGCGAGGTTGGCCACCACGTCGAAGAGCGCCCGCAGCTCACGGTCCGGCGCGTACCTGTTCACCGCCCACCAGGCTCCGTTCCCCATCCACAGGGCCCACAGGAGGGACGGCAGCCACCAGGTGCCGCCAAGGCCTCCCATCAGCGTGGCGGGCAGGAGGAACGCCCCGAGCACCACCCACAGGACCGGCCCCACGACGTCCCGGGGGCGTCCGACGCCCACGTCCCGGGGGCGTCCGACGCCGTCCGTGTGCCACGCGGCGTTCCGTGCGGCACGACGCGCGTCCAGGGACCACACGCGCGCGCAGCGCGTCAGCATCAGGTAGATCGCCATCAGGTGGATGACGTTGTCGCCACCGTCGCCCATGAAGATGCTGCGGTTCTGCAGGGAGAGCACACCGGCCATGAACAGCACGGAGGTCGCGCGGGTCCGCCAGCCGACCATCAGGAGCGCGGCCGAGATCAGCGTCAGCGCGTAGACGGTCTCGAACCAGATCGTGCTGTCCGACCACATGAGGGCGGTGAAGGCGTCGTTGTTGCTGATGAGCCGACGGGCCATGTCCCAGCGCCACGGGCTGTCGGGGCCGTACAACTCGTGCCGGTGCGGCAGCTCGCGCAGTAGGAACAGCAGATACGTGGCGGAGACACCGATCCGCACCACGGCGCTCTGGTGGGCACCGAGCGGCGAGGCGGTGATGTGCTGGACGGCCTCGGCGAGCGAGCGGCGGCGGGCTCCGGCCCTGTTCCGGAACTGTGTGGATGCGCTCATTTCCCGGCCGGCCCGTCCTGTGACGCGGCTGCTCGATCCGCGCCGGGCGTATCCGGGAGATCGGAGGGCGTGACGGTCCACCACGGGAGTACCCGGTAGTCCGGCCGGGTGCTGATCTTCTCGTCGCTCCACGCAGGAGCCCCGACGGACCGGACGGCGGACCGCACCTGGATGCGCTCGACCGTGCCGCCGTGATCGCCTTCGAGGAGGCGCAGCATCACGATGCGGCGGATGTAGCGCTCGGACAGCTCTCCGCGCAGGCCGTTGGGACGGTTCTCTCCGTCGTGCGAGCCCGTGTAGAAGTCCCAGGCGCGTCGGAGTGCGTTCTGGTCCACATGGCTGGGGAGCAGGTTCCCGCGTATCGCCTCGCCGTCCTGCTGCGACAGATTGATCCATCGAGTGGTGGTGCGACCCTCGGCCCCCCACACCTCGGCGCGGGCGTGGACGGCGATGTTCTGCTGAAGCGGATTGGGAGCGAAGAGCTTCCAGTTCTGCTCGAACTCGGGGTAGACCCAGTCGTCCACCACCTCGCCGTGCTGCTTCGTCAGCGTGTTGGACGGCGCGACGTGCAGAAAGATCACGGCCAGATGGCCTACGGCCAGGAGCCCTATGACGGACAGCGCCAGCGCCGCGACCACCTGGTACGGAAGCGACAGAGCCGCCATGCCGCCACCCGGGAGGAAGGCCGGGCCGTGCCCTTCCGCGGTGCCCGGCGGCGTCTCGGCGGCCGGAGGGCCCGGAGCGTCGGTCCGGGCATTCGGTATGCCTGCGGGCGCGGCCCTCCCGTCCTGATCGGCGTACGGGCTGCTCGTCACGCTTGGCCAGGCGGTTTTCTCGTTTTCGGTGCGCCCACCGCGGTCCGCGTCCATCCCGCCCCGATCGCCTTCGATCACCGCTCAGTTATCCACAGGGTTGACACCCTACGGGCCTGCGACCCACCATTGAAGTCAAGGAACCGAACGATCGGTCGGTAGGGAGCCCGGGATGGCGGCAGTGGCTGCGGACCAGACGACGCAGAGGACGGCAGGCACCGCGGATGCGGCGGATGCGGCGGATGCGGCACGCCTGGCGGTGTTCGACGCCGCGGTCGCCGCCGACGACCGGATCGAGCCACGGGACTGGATGCCCGACGCCTACAGGGCCTCACTGGTCCGCCAGATGGCGCAGCACGCCCATTCCGAGATCATCGGCATGCAGCCCGAAGCCAACTGGATCACGCGGGCGCCCTCGCTCCGCCGCAAGGCGATCCTGATGGCGAAGGTCCAGGACGAAGCGGGACACGGGCTGTATCTGTACAGCGCGGCGGAAACGCTGGGGACCAGCCGCGAGGAGATGCTCGACAAACTGCACGCCGGCCGCCAGCGCTACTCCTCGATCTTCAACTATCCGACGCTGACCTGGGCGGACGTCGGAGCGATCGGCTGGCTGGTGGACGGCGCCGCGATCACCAACCAGGTGCCGCTCTGCCGCTGCTCCTACGGCCCGTACGCCCGCGCGATGGTCCGGATCTGCAAGGAGGAGTCCTTCCACCAGCGCCAGGGGTACGAGCTGCTTCTCGCCCTCAGCCGGGGCACGCCCGCCCAGCACGAGATGGCACAGGACGCGGTGAACCGCTGGTGGTGGCCGTCGCTGATGATGTTCGGCCCGCCCGACGACGCGTCGGCGCACTCGGCGCAGTCGATGGCCTGGAAGATCAAGCGGCATTCCAACGACGAGCTGCGCCGTCGCTTCGTCGACATCTGCGTCCCCCAGGCACAGGCACTGGGACTCACGCTCCCCGATCCGGACATCCGGTGGAACGAGGAGCTCGGGCAGCACGACTACGGCGCGATCGACTGGACGGAGTTCCAGGAGGTCCTCAAGGGCAACGGCCCCTGCAACGAACAGCGGCTCGCCCAGCGACGCACGGCTCACGAAGAGGGCGCCTGGGTCCGCGAGGCGGCAGCGGCATACGCGGACAAGCACGCGGCACGGCCCGGCACAGCCGGACCGGCCGCCCAGCCAGTGGAGGCCACCGCATGACCAGCTCGACCGACTGGCCCCTGTGGGAGGTGTTCGTGCGCTCCCGGCGCGGTCTGTCCCACACCCACGCCGGCAGCCTGCACGCGCCGGATGCCGAGATGGCCCTGCGCAACGCACGCGACCTGTACACCCGGCGCTCGGAAGGTGTCTCCATCTGGGTGGTTCCCTCGACGGAGATCACCGCTTCCTCGCCCGACGAGAAGGACTCGTTCTTCGAGCCCGCCGGCGACAAGCCCTATCGCCACCCCACCTTCTACGAGATCCCGGAAGGGGTGAAGCACCTGTGAGCGCCGCCCTCGCCCTCGGCGACGACGCACTGGTGCTCTCGCACCGCCTGGGGGAGTGGGCCGGTCACGCTCCCGTCCTGGAGGAGGAGGTGGCTCTGGCCAACATCGCCCTGGATCTCCTTGGACAGGCCCGGATGCTGTTCTCGTTCGTGGGGGACGAGGACGAGCTGGCCTACCTGCGCGAGGAGCGCGCCTTCCGCAACGTGCAGTTGGTGGAGCAGCCGAACGGCGACTTCGCTCACACCATCGTCCGCCAGCTCTACTTCTCCGTGTACCAGCACCTGCTGTACGAGCGGTTGGCGGCCGGGGAGGGCGAGTTCGCGGACCTCGCGGCGAAGGCCGTCAAGGAAGTGGCCTACCACCGCGACCACGCGGAACAGTGGGTCCTGCGACTCGGTGACGGGACCGCGGAGAGCCATGAGCGCACACAGCGCGCTCTGGACGCACTCTGGAAGTTCACCGGCGAGCTGTTCGAGCCTGTAGAGGGCATCGACGTCGATCATCGCTCCCTGCGTGACGGTTGGCTGGCCGGGGTGACCTCCGTGGTGGAGCAGGCCACCCTGACCGTCCCGTCGGGTCCGCAGGCAGGCGCCTGGACAGCCGGAGCGGGGCGGCAGGGCCTGCACACGGAGCCGTTCGGGCGCATGCTCGCCGAGATGCAGCACCTGCACCGCAGCCACCCGGGGGCGTCATGGTGACCGAGACCCCACTTGAGGCGGAGCTCCACCGGCTGGCGGGATCCGTGCCCGATCCCGAGCTCCCGGTAATCACCCTCGACGAGCTCGGCGTGCTCCGTGGAGTGCGGGCGGACGGGCCGGACAGGGTCACTGTGCGGCTCACCCCCACCTACACCGGCTGCCCCGCCATCGAAGCCATGTCCAGCGACATCGAGCGTGTCCTGCGCGCCCACGGTGTCGAAGAGGTGTCCGTGGTCACCGTGCTCGCCCCGGCATGGTCGACGGACGACATCAGTGACGAAGGACGCCGCAAGCTGGCGGAGTTCGGGATAGCGCCGCCACGGCCCGGAGGCCGAGCGGGCGGGCCGGTTCCGCTCACGCTCTCGGTCCGCTGTCCCCACTGCGGCTCCACGGACACGGAGTTGCTGAGCCGCTTCTCCTCGACGGCGTGCAAGGCGCTGCGCCGCTGCGTGGCCTGCCGCGAACCCTTCGATCACTTCAAGGAGTTGTAGATGTTCCATCCGCTCCGGGTCAGCGCGATCGAACGGATCACGGACGACGCGGTGGCTGTCACCTTCGCCGTGCCCCCAGAGTTGCGCGAGACTTTCCGGCACAGGCCCGGCCAGCACCTGAATGTGCGATACCGGATCGATGGCGAGGAGATCCGGCGGTCGTACTCGATCTGTGCACCAGCCACGCGACAACCGGCCGATCCCACCCTGCGAGTGGGCATCCGCATGGTCGACGGTGGAGCGTTCTCCACTTATGCCCTCAAGGAGCTGGCCGTCGGAGACCAGGTGGAGGCGATGGCCCCGATGGGCCGATTCATCCTCGACCCACGTCCTGGGCACTTTGCCGCGATTGTCGGCGGCAGCGGAATCACACCGGTGCTGTCGATCGCGTCGACGCTTCTGGCGCGGGAGCCTCGGGCGCGCTTCTGCCTGATCCGCAGCGACCGTACGGCGGCCTCGACGATGTTCCTCGACGAGGTGGCAGAGCTCAAGGACCGGTATCCGGATCGGTTCCAGTTGGTCACCGCACTGTCCCGGGAGGAGCAGGCAGCCGGGCTCCCCTCCGGTCGGCTGGACCGCGGACGGCTCACCGGGTTGTTGCCCGCACTGCTGTCCGTGCCCGACGTGGACGGCTGGTTCCTGTGCGGGCCACTCGGTCTCGTCAAGGGGGCCGAGGGCGCGCTCCGTGAACTCGGCGCCGACCGGTCGCGCATCCACCAGGAGATCTTCCACGTCGCCGACGAGGGTGCGGCAGGGCCGCCTGCCGCCCGGGGGGACGCTCCGGCGGAGAGCACGCTGACGGCGACTCTCGACGGACGGTCGGGGAGCTGGCCGGTGGTGGCAGGCGAATCACTGCTGGACACCGTGCTGAGAAGCCGCGCGGACGCTCCGTACGCCTGCAAGGGGGGAGTGTGCGGAACCTGCCGGGCTTTCCTGGTCGCGGGCGAAGTCAGGATGGACCGCAATTTCGCGCTGGAACCGGAGGAGACGGGAGCCGGCTTCGTGCTCGCCTGCCAGTCGCACCCCGTCACACCGGAAGTGGAGATCGACTTCGACCGCTGACGGCTTCGCCCCCGCCGACCTTCACGGGCGGGGGCCCGGGCATGGCCCGTGCCTCACCGGCGGGGCCGGGGCATCGCCCGCGAGGCAGGCCTGGCAAGGACGAACCTCGCTGGCGGGCACGCCCTCCGACGCCCGAGACGCGGCCCGGGCGTCGGGGCCGCAGGACCGGCCTCGGCCCCGGCGTCGCGCGCCTGCGGCCGTCTCTGGTGTGCCTGCCGTCGGCGTCAGGAGGGCACCATCCACCCTCCTGACCGCCCGCCCATCGGTCCGTCAGAGCGGGTTCGTCCGGCCTTGGGCGTCTGGCCTTGAGCGTCTGGCCTTGAGCGTCTGGCCTTGAGCGTCTGGCCTTGAGCGTCTGGCCCCCCGTCAGAGGACGAAAGCCGAGTTCCCGGTGTCCGTGACCATGGGGCGGCCTGCACCGTCCCAGGCCAACATGCCGCCGTCGATGTTGACGGCATCGATGCCCTGCTGCACCAGATACTGGGTGACCTGTGCGGACCGACCCCCGACCCGGCACATCACGTGCACACGCCGACCGTCGTCGGCCGCCTCGGTCAGCTCGCCGAAGCGGTTCACGAAGTCGCTCATAGGAATGTGCAGCGCGCCCTCGACATGCCCGGCCGCCCACTCGTCGTTCTCCCGGACATCCAGCACGAAGCCGTCCGACGGAACCGCCGCGGCATCAACCGAGGGCAGCGGAGCGAAATTCATGGGTCATGCCTTCTCTCGTAGATACACGCCAGGACTGTCGCGGATACGCGCCAGAGCTGTCGGAAACGCTACTGCACCAGGCCCGCGAGCTCCGCCTCACGCTCGGCCACCGTCGCCAGAAGCTGCTCGCCGATGTCGTCCAGCAGCCGGTCGGGATCCTCAGGCGCCATCCGCAGCATCGAACCGATCGCACTCCCCTCCAGCTCCTGCGCCAGGACGGTGAGCAGTTCCTTACGCCGGGTGAGCCACTCCAGCCGCGCGTAGAGCTCCTCGCTCTCGCTCAACCTCAGCTCCGGCGCCACCGGCCCTGCCTCCCACTCGGCGGACAGTTCCTTCAGCAGGGCCACGTCGCCACGCCCGTAAGCCGCGTTGACACGAGCGATGAACTCGTCCCGCCGTGTCCGCTCCTTCTCGTCCGGCGCCAGGTCCGGATGGGCCTGGCGGGCCAGCTCCCGATAGAGCTTGCGCGCCTCCTCGCTCGGCCTGACCCTCTTCGGCGGCCGGACGGGCTGTTCGGTGAGCATGGCCGATGCCTCGGGCGAGAGCCCGTCCGAGTCCATCCAGTCGTGGAAGAGCTCGTCGACGCCCGGCATCGGCATCACGATCGCGCGCGCCTCCTGAGCCTTGCGCAGATCCTCCGGATCACCGGTCCTCGCGGCCCGCGCCTCGGCGATCTGCGCATCGAGCTCGTCCAGGCGGGCGTACATCGGGCCGAGCTTCTGGTGGTGCAGCCGGGAGAAGTTCTCCACCTCCACCCGGAAGGTCTCCACCGCGATCTCGAACTCGATCAGTGCCTGCTCGGCCACGCGGACAGCTTTCGCGAGCCGCTCCTCCGGCCGGGGCGCGCCCGCCTCACCCGTCGGCGCGCCACCACTCCCCGCCTCGCCGGCTGCGTCCGACTCCGGCTCGTCGGCCCCGTCACCCGCGGCAGGCCCTGCCCGCAGATCACCCTGGGGCGCCTCGGGCGCCTCCTGCGCGTGCTGCGGCTGTTCCTGCCGGTCCTGGTCCTGCCGGTCTTCGTCGTTCCGGGTGGTCGGCACCCCGGCGGCTTCGTGGGTCACCCGTCCAGCGTATGGCCATGCCCCGACCTGTGAGGACACGCGGCGGACGCGAAAACGCTCAGACGCCGAGCTCGGCGGCTATTCGTCCGTTTCGGACGGCCCGGACGAGCTCGGCATGGTCCGCCTCGGTCCTGTCCGCGTACGTCACGGCGAAATCGGCCACCGCTGAATCCAGCTCCGCGTTCTTCCCGCAGTAGCCGGCCAGCAGCCGGGGGTCGGCACTGTGCGCATGGGCCCGGGCCAGCAACGCCCCGGTCATCCGCCCGTAGTCGTCGACCTGGTCGGCCGAGAGTGCGGCCGGATCCACGCTCCCCTTGCGATTCCTGAACTGGCGCACCTGATACGGCCTGCCGTCGACCTCGGCCCAGCCGAGCAACATGTCACTGACGACCTGCATCCGCTTCTGCCCGAGCACCACCCGGCGCCCTTCGTGCACGACGTCGGGAACGTCGAAGCCGACCTGCGGAAGGTAGGGCGCCAAGGCTGAAGGACGGGCTTCCTTCACCTGCAGGACCAGCGGCTCGCCGCGGTGATCCAGGAGCAGCACCACATACGACCGGGTCCCCACGCTTCCCGTGCCGACCACCCGGAATGCGACGTCGTGGATCGCGTAGCGGGCCAGCAGCGGAACCCTGTCCTCCGAGATCGTCCCGAGGTAGCCCTCGAGTCCTGCCGCGACCGCTGCGGCCTCCGCGTCGGGCACCCTGCGCAGTACGGGCACCGCGTCCACGAAGCGACGGCCGCCGTCCTCGCAGAGCTCCGTCGACCTGGCCGCGAATCGGGCGCTCGTGTTGTTGCGCGCCTTGGCCGAGACCCGCTCCAGAGTCCCCAGCAGGTCACGCGCGTCCGTGTGTGAGACGAGTTCCTCGTCGGCGATCGCGTTCCAGGCGTCAAGCGCCGACAGCCCGGCCAGAAGACGCATCGTGCGCCTGTACGCGCCGACGGTGTCGTAGGCACCCTGCCGACACGTCGCCTCGTCCGCCCCCACCCCACGGCCCGCGAGGACCAGCGAGGTGGCGAGCCGCTTGAGGTCCCACTCCCATGGGCCGAAGACGGTTTCGTCGAAGTCGTTGAGATCGATGACCAGGCTGCCGCGCGCGTCGCCGTACAGACCGAAGTTGGCCGCGTGCGCGTCGCCGCAGAGCTGGGCACCGACGCCCGTGACCGGCGTGCCCACCAGGTCATGGGCCATCAGCCCGGCCGCTCCGCGCAGGAACGCGAACGGCGTCGCCGCCATGCGCCCCACCCGGATGGGTGTCAGACCGGGCACCCGGCCCCGGTTCGACTCCTCGACGGCCTGCACCGCGTCCGGCCGGCCGGCGGGCAGGACCAGTGAACTGTGGGAAGACCTGGGGACCTTACGCCGCAGGGCCTTGCCGGCTTCCTTGGGGGAGACCGGAACGGGTCCTGGCTGCCGCACCCCTGCGGGCACCCGCGGCGCGAAGCCCGGCACGACCGGGATGCGCCCGTCCCCCGCCGCCCTCTGTCCCGGCACCGTCGTCCTGACTTCGCCCATGGAGCGCCGCCTCCCCCGCCCTTGTCCAGCCGTTCCGTCCGACCGACATCAACTTCGGACGACCGTACAACTGTCCTGCCACAGCCGTCTTCCCCTGTGGACAACTACGGAGGCAGCCTGTGGACAACCAGGTGGAGCGACAGGAAGACCCTCGCGACCTGCGCCGCCCGGCGGGTCACACGCCGACTGTCTCCCTGCTGCGGTACGAGGCGGCCAACGAATGAATCCGGCCCTCGCCAGGGCCGTTCACCCACCGCGCGGTCATCCGGCCGCCGCTTGTCTGTCGCGACCGATCAGCAGCCGCCGCCCGGGTCCCTCAGGTACGAGTTCGCCCACTTGCCGAGCTCGGCGAGGGCGGGCCCCATGGCGGTACCGGCCTCGGTGAGGCTGTAGGACACACGCAGCGGGGGCCCTTCGTCCACCTCACGCAGCACGAGGCCTGCCGCACCCAGCTCGGTGAGACGGTCCGACAGCATGCGTTCGCTGATGCCTGGAATCGCCCGGCGCAGATCCGCGAAGTGGACGGGCTGCTGCATGAGCACCGACACGATCGGGCCGGTCCAGCGCTTCCCGAACAGCTCGAAGACGCGGGTGATGCCCACGTCGACCCGCCGACAGGCCTGCTCGCTGTGATCCGCCATGGCACCAGGGTACTGCGTCACAGTGAGGGGCTTATTTTTAGTAAGCTACTGTGTTATTAATAGCTACATACGAAAACCTGGCAGCCCATGCCACCTCTGACGGTTCCTGCGATCCGCTCCGGGCCGACAGTCCGATTCATCTGGAGATCACCATGGCCACGCTCCTTCACCTCGACTCCGCCGTATTTCCCCAGGGCTCCGCTTCCCGTGAGGTCACCGCCGCGTTCGTGGAGGCATGGCGCGAGCAGCACCCGGAGGGCCGTGTCGTGTATCGCGACCTCGCCGCCGATCCTCTGCCCCACCTGGACGCCTCCGCCGTGGCCGCCGGCGCCGACGACGCGCTGCGCGGGGAACTGGCCGCCGAGCTGACCGAGGCGGACGCAGTGCTCATCGGCGCACCGATGTACAACTTCTCGATCCCGTCCACCCTGAAGGCATGGCTGGATCAGGTGATCATCGTCGGCCACAACTCCGGCCCTGACGGCCCCGTCGCCGGCACGCCTGTCACGGTCGTGGCCAGCCGAGGCGGTTCGTACGCGCCTGGCACCCCGCGGGAGGACTTCGAGTTCGTCCAGAACTATCTGGAGAAGGTCCTGACGGGCATGCTGGGAGCCGAAGTCGACTTCATCGTGCCGGAGTTGACTCTGGCCCATTCGAAGCCCGAGATGGCCGAACTCATTCCGCTCGCAGACGCCTCCCGCGCCAAGGCGTTCAACGACGCGACGGAGAAGGCCAAGGCACTGGCCGCCCGCTTCGCCGCCTGACAGCTCCCCACACCGGCCGCGGGTACACCTGGGCACCCGGCAGCTCTCCCCGGCGCCCGAAGGGAGCATCCCGCGCCACCCGACAGCGGGGCAGCTCACTCCGCCGCCACGCCAGGCGCGCCGAGCGGCCCGCTGGGCCGAAGCGCCCCCTGGAACCCGCCATTCGCATCCGACGTTTCACGTGAAACAGAGGCAGCAGCTACCGCGGCCGGGCCCCCTCATCAAAGGACGCCCCCACCACGACCCGCCTCACAGCCACCCCCTCATGCACGCTCCCCCGGACGCAGGGCCGCGCAGGCCCGACGGCACCCGTCGGGCCTGCGGTGCTCCAGATTCACAGCACCCGGCCGGCCACGCGCCGACCTGGCGAATCCCCCAGGGACACGAGCCACGCCGACCGCACAGAGGACGCACAGACAAATGCACACAACGAAGAACCCCCGCACCGGATGAGATCCGGTGCGGGGGTTCTGTCGAACCAACCCGGCAGTTGCAGTCAACTGCCCGTTGTGCGCGAGGGGGGATTTGAACCCCCACGTCCCTAAGGACACTGGCACCTGAAGCCAGCGCGTCTGCCGTTCCGCCACTCGCGCAAGAGTGGTGCTTTCAAGCTCTCCCACCGTGTGGTGCGAGCGCCTGGCGACAAACGGAAGATTAGCACGCTGGACAGGGTGGATTCACATCCGTTGTTTCACGGGAACCACGGAGGGAACCGGGAACGCGGGAAGCCCGGCCCCACTCCTCCTGAGTGCACCCGGAGTGCGGGACACTGTCAGGAGGCCACCTCTACGATCCGTGTGAGAGGTGACACTCATCCACTGTGCAGACAAGGGGAACCAGCCGATTTCCCGACGCGTGGATACGATCAGTAAGCAGTACAGGGATGACGACACCGGAGGAGGTGCCCCATGGGAGTCATGAAGCGTTTCGAGCAGCGTCTCGAAGGTCTGGTCAACGGCACCTTCGCCAAGGTCTTCAAGTCCGAGGTGCAGCCGGTCGAGATCGCCGGAGCTCTCCAGCGCGAGTGCGACAACAACGCGACGATCTGGAACCGCGAGCGGACCGTGGTGCCGAACGACTTCATCGTCGAGCTCAGTACCCCCGACTTCGAGCGCCTCAGCCCGTACTCCGGACAGCTGGGCGATGAGCTGGCCGGCCTCGTACGCGACTACGCCAAGCAGCAGCGCTACACCTTCATGGGCCCTATCAAGGTCCACCTGGAGAAGGCGGACGACCTGGACACGGGTCTCTACCGTGTGCGCAGCCGGACCTTGGCGTCGAGTTCGTCACAGCAGCAGGGGCGCCCGAGCGGCCCCGCTCCTCACCCCCAGCCGAACCGGCCCGGCCCTCAGGGGCAGGGCGGGTACGGCTACCCCCCGACCTCCGCTCCTCCCATGCCCGCGGCACCGCCGCCGGGATCCGGGCGCCCCGGAGGCCCCTCCAGCGACTGGCGCCAGCCGGCCGCGTCCGGCCCCGTGCCGGACACACAGGTACGGCGCTGGATCGAGATCAACGGCACCCGCCATCAGATCTCCCGCCCGACGTTGGTGATGGGACGAAGCACCGACGCCGACGTGCGGATCGACGACCCCGGTGTATCCCGCCGGCACTGTGAGATCCGGACCGGAACGCCCTCGACGATCCAGGATCTCGGGTCCACCAACGGCATCGTGGTGGACGGGCAGCACACCACCCGCGCTACGCTCCGCGACGGCTCGCGGATCGTCGTGGGCAGCACCACCATCGTTTACCGGCAAGCCGAAGGGTGAAGCGGGGGCAATGTCAGAGCTGACCCTGACGGTCATGCGGCTAGGTTTCCTGGCTGTTCTGTGGCTATTCGTAATCGTGGCCGTCCAGGTCATCAGAAGCGACCTGTTCGGTACGCGTGTCACGCAGCGCGGCTCTCGCCGCACTGCCGGTGACGCCCGCCCGCAGCAGGCGCGCCAGCAGCAGGCGGCGCCGCCTCAGCAGCGCCAGCAGTCCGGGCGCCAGCGGCGCGGGGCGCCCACCAAGCTGGTCGTCTCCGAGGGCACACTCACGGGCACCACCGTCACGCTCCAGGGACAGACCATCACCCTGGGCCGGGCGCACGATTCAACGATCGTGCTGGATGACGACTACGCGTCCAGCAGGCATGCCAGGATCTACCCGGACCGTGACGGCCAGTGGATCGTCGAGGATCTCGGGTCCACCAACGGCACCTATCTCGACCGGACCCGGCTCACCACCCCGACACCTGTTCCGCTGGGAGCGCCGATCCGCATCGGCAAGACCGTCATCGAGCTGCGGAAGTAGTACGACAATGAGCGAGCGGAGCGAGCGAGCCTCGGCGGCCCTGACGAAGGACCCCGCCCGGCTCCCGACCGGAGGGTGGGCAGTGTGGCTCGAGACCGGCTGTACCCCGAACCGACGGGCGAGGTGCGCATGAGCTTGTCCCTGCGCTTCGCCGCCGGATCGCACAAGGGCATGATCCGGGAAGGCAACGAGGACTCCGGTTACGCCGGCCCCCGGCTTCTCGCCATCGCCGACGGCATGGGCGGCCAGGCGGCCGGCGAGGTCGCCAGCTCCGAGGTGATCTCCACCCTCGTCCAGCTCGACGACGACGTACCTGGCTCCGACATCCTCACCTCGCTCGGTACGGCGGTCCAGCGGGCCAACGACCAGCTGCGCGTCATGGTCGAGGAGGACCCCCAGCTGGAGGGCATGGGCACGACGCTCACCGCCCTGCTCTGGACCGGTCAGCGTCTCGGGCTCGTCCACGTCGGTGACTCCCGCGCCTACCTGCTGCGCGACGGCGTCCTGACGCAGATCACCCAGGACCACACCTGGGTCCAGCGCCTCGTCGACGAGGGCAGGATCACGGAGGAAGAGGCCACCACACACCCCCAGCGCTCCCTGCTGATGCGGGCCCTGGGCAGCGGTGACCACGTGGAGCCCGATCTCTCCATCCGCGAGGTCCGGGCCGGCGACCGCTACCTGATCTGCTCCGACGGCCTCTCGGGCGTGGTCTCCCACCAGACGATGGAAGAGACCCTGGCCAGCTACCAGGGCCCGCAGGAGACCATCCAGGACCTCATCCAGCTCGCCCTGCGCGGCGGCGGTCCCGACAACATCACCTGCATCGTCGCCGACGTCCTCGACGTCGACAGCAACGACACCCTGGCCGGGCAGCTCAACGACACCCCCGTCGTCGTCGGGGCGGTCGCCGAGAACCAGGCGGCTCAGGCGAACGACGGCCGAGCCATGGAGACCCCGGCGGGACGCGCGGCCGGCCTCGGCCGCCCCGTGCCTCCTCCGGCCGGAGGCTTCGGTCCTCCCGGCAGCGGTGACGACGTGGGTTACGGCTCAGGTCCGGACGGCGCCTTCAACTCGTACAGCGACGACGACTTCGTGAAGCCCCGCAACGGGCGTAAGTGGCTGAAGCGCTCGTTCTACATCGTGCTGGCGCTCGCCGTCATCGGCGGCGGCGTCTACGGCGGCTACCGCTGGACCCAGACGCAGTTCTACGTGGGCACGAAGGACGACAACGTCGCGCTGTTCCGTGGCATCAGCCAGGACCTCGCCTGGGTGTCTCTCTCGAAGGTCGAGGAGAACACCGAGATCGAACTCAAGTACCTCCCGCCTTACCAGCGGAAGAAGGTCGAAGCGACCATCGCCGAGGGCAACATCACCGACGCGCGCAAGAAGATCGGCGAGCTCGAAGCCCAGGCCTCCGCCTGCAAGAAGGACGCGCAGCGCCGCGCCGCCGAGGCGGACGCCGCCAAGGACCAGAACGAGACGGCCGACAGCAATTCCGCCAAGTCCCCTGCCGAGGGGACCAAGACGAACGCGACTCCCACTCCCGGCCCCAGCCTCTCGGAGGAAGAGAAGAAGCTGGCCCTGCAGTGCGGTAAGCAGTAAGCCGTAGGGGGCCTTCAGCACATGAGCGTTGTCACCAACACGACCACCATCGGCGCGATCGACGCACCGAGCCGCCGCAACACGGAACTGGCGCTGGTCGCCTTCGCCGTCCTCATCTCGGTGTTCGCGTACGCCAACGTGGGCCTCGCCATCAACGGGGAGCTGCCCTCCGGCATGCTCGGCTACGGGCTCGGCCTCGCCTTGCTCGGTGGCGTCGCGCACCTCGCCATCCGCAGATTCGCGCCGTACGCGGATCCGCTGCTGCTTCCGCTGGCCACCCTGCTGAACGGGCTCGGCCTGGCGATCATCTGGCGTCTGGACCAGTCCGTGCGCTTCCAGCAGACCGACAACTTCGTGGCAGCGGCCTCCAAGCAGCTGCTGTTCTCGGCGGCCGGTGTGGCCCTGCTGGTCGTGGTCCTGCTGGTCCTGAAGGACCACCGCATTCTCCAGCGCTACACCTACATCTCCATGCTGGTCGCGCTGTTCCTGCTGATCCTCCCGATGTTCTTCCCCGCCGTGAACGGCGCCAAGATCTGGATCAAGATCCCCGGAGTCGGCACGATCCAGCCGGGAGAGTTCGCGAAGATCATCATCGCGGTCTTCTTCGCCGGGTACCTCATGGTCAAGCGTGACGCACTGGCCCTGGCCAGCCGCCGCTTCATGGGGCTCTACCTGCCCCGTGGCCGTGACCTGGGACCGATCCTGATGGTCTGGGCCTTCTCGATCCTCATCCTCGTCTTCGAGACCGACCTCGGCTCCTCGCTGCTGTTCTTCGGCATGTTCGTCGTCATGCTGTACGTCGCCACCGAGCGCACCAGCTGGATCGTCTTCGGTCTGCTGATGTCCGCCGCGGGCGCCGTCGGCGTGGCCATGTTCGAGCCGCACGTCCAGCAGCGCGTCACCGCCTGGCTGGACCCCTTCGCAGGATGGGGCGAGCTGGCGGCCAGCGAGCAGATGGCCAAGTCCCTGATGGCGTTCGGCTCCGGCGGCACCCTCGGCACCGGCCTCGGGCAGGGCAACTCCGACCTCATCGGCTTCGCGGCCAACTCCGACTTCATCCTCGCCACCGTCGGCGAGGAGCTCGGACTGGCGGGAATGATGGCGGTCCTCCTCGCCTACGGCCTGATCGTCGAGCGCGGCGTCCGCACGGCGCTCGCCGCCCGCGACCCCTTCGGCAAGCTCCTGGCGATCGGGCTCTCCGGCTCCTTCGCCATCCAGGTGTTCGTCGTCGCCGGCGGCGTCATGGGGCTCATCCCGCTGACCGGTATGACCATGCCGTTCCTCGCGGCCGGTGGTTCCTCCGTCATCGCCAACTGGGCCCTCATCGGCATCCTGATCAGAATCAGCGACACCGCCCGCCGTCCCGCCCCGGCCCCCGCACCGTCCCCGGACGCCGAGATGACCCAGGTGGTCCGACCGTGAACAAGCCGCTCCGCAGGATCGCGATCTTCTGCGGGATCCTGGTCCTGGCCCTGCTGATCCGCACCAACTACATCCAGTACGTCCGCGCCGACGAGCTCAACTCGAACGAGCACAACCGCCGCGTCCAGATCGAGCGCTACGCCCACGAGCGCGGCAACATCATCGTCGACGGCGAACCCGTCACGGGCTCCGTGGAGACGACGGACAGCGACTTCAAGTACAAGCGGGTCTGGAAGAACGGGCCCATGTGGGCGCCGGTCACGGGCTACTCCTCGCAGGCCTTCGACTCCTCCCAGCTGGAGAGCATCGAGGACGGCATCCTCACCGGCAACAGCGACCAGCTGTTCTTCGACCGCACCCTGTCGATGTTCACCGGCGAGAAGAAGACCGGCGGGAACATCGTCACCACCCTCGACGGTGAGGCCCAGAAGGCCGCCTTCAAGGGCCTGGGCGACAAGAAGGGCGCCGTCGCCGCGCTCGACCCGCAGACCGGTGCGATCCTCGCGCTGGCCAGCACCCCCTCGTACGACCCCTCCGTCTTCGCGGGCAACTCCATGAAGGACTCCGACGCGCGGCAGAAGCTCCTGAAGGACGAGGACAAGCCGATGCTGAACCGGGCCCTGCGGGAGACCTACCCGCCCGGCTCGACGTTCAAGGTCGTCACGGCCGCGGCGGCTCTGGAGAACGGCCTCTACACCGACATCGACGCGAAGACGAACTCCCCGCTGCCCTGGAAGCTCCCGCAGTCGACCAACCTGCTGCAGAACGAGGGCAACATCCCCTGCAAGGACGCCTCGCTCCGCGAAGCTCTGCGCTGGTCCTGCAACACCGTCTTCGGCAAGATGAGCGACGACCTCGGTAACAAGAAGATGATCGAACAGGCCGACAAGTTCGGCTTCAACGAGGAAGTCTTCACTCCGGTCAGGGCCGACGCCAGCGTCTACCCCGAGGACAACCGCCCGCAGAACGCCATGGCGGGCATCGGGCAGGCCTCCAACCGCGCCACTCCGCTCCAGATGGCCATGGTGGCGTCCGCCATCGCCAACGACGGCAAGCTCATGCAGCCGTACATGGTCGCCGAGCGCCAGGCACCCAACCTGGACGTCATCTACACGCACGAGAAGGAGCAGCTCAGCCAGCCGCTCTCGGCGGAGAACGCCCAGAAGGTGCAGCAGATGATGGAGACCGTCGTCGCCGACGGCACGGGAACCAACGCGCAGATCGACGGCGTCACCGTGGGTGGCAAGACCGGCACCGCACAGCACGGCCTCAACAACAGCGAGAAGCCCTACGCGTGGTTCATCTCGTACGCCAAGACCGACAGCGGCTCCCCGGTCGCCGTGGCCGTGGTGGTCGAGGACGGGAACGCCAACCGGGACGACATCTCCGGCGGCGGTCTGGCGGCACCGATTGCCAAGAGCGTGATGAAGGCGGTACTCGACGGAAAGAAGTGACAACCGTCACAACTTCTGTCCACACCAGCACATTGGGATACCGGTCGGATATCAGCTGAAGGGTGCGGGCCGATCACGCCGGGCGTGCCCGGTAGCGTATGCGCGAACAGCGCACCGCCGGACCACACACGGGTGCGGTCGGGACTGACGGAGAGGGCTGGATCAGTTATGGAAGAGCCGCGTCGCCTCGGCGGCCGGTACGAGCTGGGCTCGGTGCTCGGCCGTGGTGGCATGGCCGAGGTCTACCTCGCGCACGACACCCGGCTCGGCCGCACCGTAGCTGTGAAGACGCTGCGGGCCGATCTCGCCCGTGACCCGTCCTTCCAGGCACGGTTCCGCCGTGAGGCCCAGTCCGCCGCCTCGCTCAACCACCCCGCGATCGTCGCCGTCTACGACACCGGCGAGGACTACGTCGACGGGGTCTCCATCCCGTACATCGTGATGGAGTACGTCGACGGGTCGACCCTCAGAGAGCTGCTGCACTCCGGCCGCAAGCTCCTGCCGGAGCGGACCCTCGAGATGACGGTCGGGATCCTCCAGGCGCTGGAGTACTCGCACAGAGCCCAGATCGTCCACCGCGACATCAAGCCGGCGAACGTCATGCTGACGCGCACCGGGCAGGTCAAGGTCATGGACTTCGGCATCGCCCGGGCCATGGGTGACTCCGGCATGACGATGACCCAGACCGCCGCCGTCATCGGCACCGCCCAGTACCTCTCCCCGGAGCAGGCCAAGGGCGAACAGGTGGACGCGCGCTCCGACCTGTACTCCACCGGTTGCCTGCTCTACGAACTGCTGGCCGTCCGGCCTCCGTTCGTCGGTGACTCTCCCGTCGCGGTCGCCTACCAGCACGTACGCGAGGAGCCGCAGCCTCCGAGCAACTTCGATCCCGAGATCACGCCCGAGATGGACGCGATCGTGTTGAAGGCGCTGACCAAGGACCCCGACTACCGCTACCAGTCGGCCGACGAGATGCGGGCCGACATCGAGGCCTGCCTCGACGGCCAGCCGGTCGCGGCCACGGCGGCGATGGGTGCGGTCGGCTACGGCGGCTACGACGGCTACAACAACGACCAGCCCACCACCGCTCTGCGGGCGGCCGACCCGGGTGGCGCGCAGACGTCCATGCTGCCCCCGGTCAACCCCGACGACGGCAGTTACGGCTACGACGACCGTCCGGACCGCCGGCGCCAGAAGAAGAGCAACACCTCGACGATCCTCCTCGTCGTCGCCGGCGTCCTGGTGCTGATCGGCGCGATCCTGATCGGCCGCGCGGTGTTCAGCGAGACGGACAGCGGCGGCGGCAAGTTCGACGTGCCGAACATGATCGGCTCCACGGTCGAAGAGGCCCAGAGGCTCGCGAAGAATTCCGACATCGTCCTGAAGGTCGGCCCCAGCGAGCCCTGCGAGACCCAGGAGAAGGACTCGATCTGCAGCCAGAGCCCGTCCCCGGACGAGCAGATGGAGGCGGGCGAGACCGTGACGGTCGTCGTCTCCTCCGGTGCCCCCAAGGTCGAGGTCCCGGACGTCCTGGAGAAGTCCGAGGACAGTGCCCGTAAGGCGCTGGAGGACAAGGGCTTCACGGTGAACGTGAAGACGGCCGAGTCCGACAAGACCCCGGACACCGTCATCGCGCAGGACCCCGAGGGCGGCTCGGAGGTGGAGAAGGACTCCGAGATCACGATCACGGTGGCCAAGGAAGCCACCCAGAACGTACCGGGCGTGGTCGGCCGGTCCTACGCGGACGCCGAGGCCCAGCTCAAGGGCGTCGGCTTCGCCAACGTCTCCAGGACCGACGTCGAGTCGGACCAGCCGGTGGACACGGTGATCGAGCAGACCCCCGAGGCGAACAGCAAGCAGGCCAAGGACGTCCAGATCGTTCTCAAGGTCTCGAAGGGGCCCGCTCAGCCGGAGCAGGTCACCATCCCGGGCGACATCCTCGGCAAGCGGTACCAGGACGCGAAGGCCGCGCTCGAAGGCCTGGGCCTTGTCGTGGCACTCGCCCCCAACTCGCCCGACAAGCCGAACGCCCTGGTGATGAAGGCCGAGCCGGGAGGCAACTCCCAGGTACCGAAGGGAAGTACCGTCACGCTCACCACGGTCGGGGGCGGGGACGCGAACCTCTTCGGTGGAGCGTCAGGCGACTGACCGCACGGCGTCGTACGGACGTGAACGCACTGGGCCCCGGTCACCGACGGTGACCGGGGCCCTTGCGTGCGTCCGTGGCTACCGCAGCTCCGCCGGCTTCGTGCGGTCCCTGTCCACCTTCTCGGTGCGGACCAGCTCGCCCCACACGATGTAGCGGTACTTCGACGTGTAGACGGGCGTGCACGTGGTCAGCGTGATGTAGCGGCCGGGCTTCTTGACTCCCGACTCCTTGGGCACGGCGGCGATCGCGTCGACGTTGAACTTGGAGGTCTCCGGCAGCTTCGCGTAGACCTTGTAGACGTACCAGGTGTCCTTGGTCTCGAAGACGACCGCGTCACCCTTCTTCAGCTTGTCGATGTTGTGGAACTTCGCGCCGTGGCCGTCCCGGTGGGCGGCGAGCGAGAAGTTTCCCTGCTCGTCCGAGGGAAGGGCCGACTTCACGGGATCCGTGTAGTAGCCGGCGATGCCGTTGTTGAGGGTCGTGGTGTCGGTGCCCTTCTTGACCAGCACCTCGCCGTTCTTCATCGCCGGGACGTGGAGGAAGCCGATACCGTCCCTGGTGTCCAGGTCGCCCGGCCCGCCGGCCCAACGGTCGCGGACGGTGTTGCCCTCCTTGTCGGCCGCGCGGTCGGCGAGGACGTTGGTCCACCACAGCGAATAGACGACGAAGAGCCCCAGCACCACACCGGCCGTGATCAACAGCTCACCGAAGAGACTCACCACGGTCGCCACGGGATGGCGCTTCTTGTACCTCGCCGGGGGTGCCGACTCGTCGACGCGCTCTTCGTGCTCGGTCCTCGCTGCCACCGCACCCGTCCCTGTCGTGATGATGTTCAGCCGACGAGCGCGTCGGGCTTCCCCTTGCTCCGCGGGCGTTCGTCGACCATTTTGCCCCACACGATCATTCGGTACGTACTCGTGAATTCCGGGGTGCAGGTGGTCAGCGTGATGTACCTGCCCGGCCCCGTGAAGCCCGAGCCCGGGGGCACTTCGTCGATCACGGCCACATTGGACGGCGACGTCTGCGGAAGGATGCTGGCCATCTCGTACGTGTAGTAGGCGTCCTGCGTCTCCACGACGATCGGGTCGCCCGGCTTCAGCTTGTTGATGTAGCGGAAGGGCTCACCGTGGGTGTTGCGGTGGCCCGCCACCGCGAAATTGCCCTGCTCCGCCGAAGGCATCGCCGTCTTCAGCTTGCCCTCGGCGTAGTGCCCGATCATGCCGCGGTCGAGGACCTTCTCCTTGCTGATGCCCTCGGCGATCGGCGCGACCACGTCCAGCTTCGGGATGTGCATGATGGCGAATCCCTGGCCGGGCTCGAAGGCTCCCGGGGAGCGTTCGCCGTTCGCCCAGTCGTCCTGGATCTTGTTCGTCTCTCGGCCGGCTATCTGATCGGCACGGACGTTGGTCCACCACAGCTGGTACGTGACGAAGAGGAGCATCAGCACACCGAAGGTGATGAACACTTCGCCGACGACGCGGCTTGCCACGACCGCGGGGCTGTCCTTGGCCGCGCGGGCCGCGCGCCGGGCCTCGAGCCGTGTCATCGGCACCGCAGCCTCCGCCGACTCCGACGCGTCCGTGGCCGGCCGCGGTTCCGGCCGCCGTCGTCCGCGCCCCTTGGCCGCCCGCCTGCGTTCCGCCCGGCCGCCCGTGGGCGAGGGCTCCGGCACGGGCTCCGGGACATCGGGGGTGGCCTGCCGCGAGGCCTCCCGGGCGTCGGCCGACCGCAGTGCGACCGTCTCGTCGTGCCGGACCGTCGGGGCACCGGGCACGGACCGTGCGTGGGCGGGATCGGATCCTTCGGGAACGGAGACGGGCATGACGGCCGTGACGTCAGGCGTGGGCACGGGCATCCCGGGCGGGTTCCCGGGCCGTGACGCCGGTTCGCGCACGGCCTCCGGACGCCGGGGCGCCGCCTGCGGGCCGGGCATCGTCGCCGTGCCCTGGACCGTGTTCGCCGTAGGGGCCTCTCCGGGCCCCTGCTGCCCGTACCAGTCCCGTTGATACCCCTCGGGGTCGTACCACTCGCCCGGGGGCTCCGCAGGGCCCTGAGCCGCCGGACGGGGCATCTGCTCGGCCCCGCCGTCGGCCGGAGCGCCCTCCGCCCGGAACCACGGCGAGGCATGCTGCCCCGGCAGCGGGTCGTTCAACGGGTCCGCGAGCCGCTCCACCGCCGCCGCGAACGTGCCGTCGGGCTCGTACGCACCCTGCGCGTACGGGCCTTCCTGCCCGGCGCCGGGGCGGAGTGAGGTCACGCCGCGGCCTTGCCCACCACCGGGGCGAGCCCCGCCGATCTCGCGACAGCGCCCGCGTCACCGCACTGCTCCAGCCAGTTGGCGAGCATCAAGTGACCGTGCTCCGTGAGCACCGACTCGGGGTGGAACTGCACGCCCTCCACAGCGTGTTCACGGTGCCGCAGCCCCATGATGATGCCGTCGGCGGTACGCGCGGTGACCTCGAGCTCGGGCGGGACCGTCGCAGGTTCCGCGGCGAGCGAGTGGTAGCGGGTCGCGGTGAACGGGGACGGCAGACCGGCGAACACGCCCTTGCTCTCGTGCAGGACGGGTGAGGTCTTTCCGTGCAGCAGCTCCGGCGCCCGGTCCACGACACCGCCGTAGGCGACCGCCATCGACTGCATGCCCAGGCAGACACCGAAGACCGGAACGCCACCGCGCGCGCAGTGGTGCACCATCTCGATGCAGACGCCCGCCTGTTCGGGGGTGCCGGGGCCGGGGGACAGCAGGACTCCGTCGAAACCGTCGTCGGCGTGGGCCGTGGTCACCTCGTCGTTGCGCACCACTTCGCACTCGGCGCCGAGCTGGTAGAGGTACTGGACGAGGTTGAAGACGAAGCTGTCGTAGTTGTCGACGACGAGAATGCGTGCGCTCACTGACCGGACCCCGCTCCGCTGGTGCTCTCGCCGTCCACCGTCACATCACCGAACGGGAGCAACGGCTCCGCCCAGGGGAAGACGTACTGGAAGAGCGCGTAGACAACGGCCAGGACCAGCACGAGCGAGATGAAGCCCCGCACCCATGCGTTGCCCGGCAGATGCCGCCAGATCCAGCCGTACATGCTGTTGCCTCCATTCGGTACGGCACCAGACTAAACGGCCGGGGCACGGGCGTGGGTCAGCTGTGGAAAGCCGCCGGGACGCGTCCCTCACGGAGCGGCGGACCTGTCGAAGCCACCGGTGTCGGCGTCCCGCGGACTACTCCACAGGCTGTGCGTAGTGAAGGTCGACGGTGCCCGAGTAGCCGGGGAGCGTCGTCCTGTCGTCCTCCTCGACCTTCCAGCCCAGGCCGTACGCCTTCACGTACAGCTGGTAGTTCTGGATCGCTGAGGATTCGTCGAGGGCCTGCCGCAGCTTCCCCTGGTCGCCGACGGCGGTGATCCTGTACGGAGGCGAGTAGACGCGCCCCTGGAGGATCAGGGTGTTTCCGACACAGCGCACAGCGCTGGTGGAGATCAGCCGCTGATCCATCACCTTGATGCCCTCCGCCCCGCCCTCCCAGAGGGCGTTGACGACGGCCTGCAGGTCCTGTTGGTGAATGACCAGGTCGTTGGGCTGCGGCTCGGGGTATCCGGGGTTCGCGGTGGCGTCCGGCGGGGCGTCGTTCAGCGTGACCGAGAGGGCCTCCCCGGTGACCGGCGTCGTGCCCGCGGCCTTCTCCAGCGCTTCGAGCTCGGCGTCCTCGGCGCGGGTGCTCCCGTCGTCCCGCCGGGCCAGGGTGTCGATGTCCGCTCGCACGGAAGCGGTCGACTCGTCCAGCTCCGCGTTCTTCTCGCTGCGCTGCTGGATGAGATCGGAGAGCTTGAGCAGCGAGGAGTCCGTGCGGATGTCGGTCCCTTTGGCCGTGTTCGCGCTGGTGACGAAGATCAGTCCGGCAAGGGCGAAAACGGCAGCGGTGAGGCTTTGGACCGGCCACCGGGACATGCGCCGGCCCGGACCTCGAGGAGAGTCGGCAGAATTGCTCAACGTACCCTTATCTCCTTAGGCGCCACGGAAGCACTACGCTAACGGACGCCCCGGGGAGGCAGCATTCCCCCTCGCGCCCCGGCGCCAGCCACAGATCCCTGCGCGGTCACGCAGCGCATCGACAGGAGAGTCCCTCGTGCCGAAGTCACGTATCCGCAAGAAGGCAGATTTCACGCCTCCGCCGGCCAAGCAGGCGACGAGCATAAAGCTGACCAACCGCAGTTGGGTGGCGCCGGTGATGCTGGCGCTCTTCCTGATCGGTCTGGCCTGGATCGTGGTCTTCTACGTCACCGAGGGCGACCTGCCGGTCAGCGCACTGGGCAACTGGAACATCGTCGTGGGCTTCGGCTTCATCGCGGGCGGCTTCGGCGTCTCCACACAGTGGAAGTAGCTCTGCCCTGAAGTTACCCACAGAGTTATCCACAGGTAGGGGAAAAGGTCAGACGATCTGTGGATAACTTCCCTCGATGTTGACGCCGGTGTGACTACACACTTGCGCATCGCGGGAGCCTACGCCCCTTGTCCTGGCTGGGAAAACCCGGTTCAGCGACAAGGGGCACACCTGTTCCACACGTCATGCACAAGATCCGGCACGCTCTGTGGACAACCACACCTCTGGAGCAACGCCTTCCGCTCAGGTGAGCGCCGCGCTCCTGGCGACGACGATGGCCACGACCACCACCAGGACCAGCGCGCACGCGCCGTACTGCACGAGCTTCCGGCGCTCCCGCGGGGCGTGGACCATGGCGATCGCGATCAGGGCGCCGGCGACCAGCCCGCCCACGTGAGCCTGCCAGGCGATCGCACCCCAGGGGTTGAAGGTGAAGATCAGGTTCACCACGAGGAGCGCGATCACCGGCCGCATGTCGTAGTTCATCCGGCGCATCAGTACGGCTGTCGCACCCAGCAGTCCGAAGACGGCGCCGGACGCTCCGAGCGATCCCTGCGCGGGGTCGGAGATCCAGTAGGTGAGTGCGCTGCCCGCGAGGCCCGAGAGCAGGTAGAGCGCGAGATAGCGGGCACGGCCCAGGGCGGCCTCCAACGGGCCGCCGAGCCACCACAGCCCGAGCATGTTGAACGCGATGTGCCACACCTCCTGGTGCAGGAACATCGAGGTGACCAGGCGGTACCACTGTCCCTCGGCCACCCCTTGCGCTCCGGCCGTGGGATCGCCCGTGTAGGCCCGGCCGAACAGCAGCAGATCATCGACGAGTGGCCGCCCTGCCACCGAGACCGCGATGAAGACGGCGATGTTGATGACCAGCAGGATCTTGGTGATCAGCCTCGGATCCTCCGCGACGCTGCCGCCCGTCAGGGTGCGCGGCCAGCTCGCCGCCGGGTGATGACCCGTGCCGGACCCCTCTCGCACGCATTCCGGGCACTGGAAGCCCACCGAAGCCTCGATCATGCAGTCCGTGCAGATCGGCCGTTCGCACCGCACGCAGCGGATCCCCGTCTCCCTGCCCGGATGCCGGTAGCACGTGGGAGGAACGCCCGCGGCCGCGGACCCGTCCTGGTCGTTCGGCGGCTGCTGCTCCATCGGTCACGGCCCCTTCGGTCCTCGTCCGTGGCGGTGGCACACATGCGTCCGCCCCGCACGCCCGTTATGTAACAGTACGGACGAGCAGGGCGGTTGGTTCCCCGCGCCGGTGACGCGCCTCTTCGGGTGGTGGCCGCACCCCTGTCCGGCGAGGGGTCAGCGGGTCTCGATGACGACCGACTCGAGCACCACGTCCTGCAACGGGCGGTTGGTGCGCGGGTTCGTGGGAGCCGCCGCGATGGCGTCCACGACCTTCCTGCTCGCGTCGCCGGCGACTTCCCCGAAGATCGTGTGCTTACCGGTCAGCCACGCGGTCGGCGACACAGTCACGAAGAACTGCGAGCCGTTGGTCCCCGGTCCCGCGTTGGCCATCGCCAGCAGGTACGGCCTGTCGAACGCGAGGTCCGGGTGGAACTCGTCCCCGAACTCGTAGCCGGGACCGCCCGTCCCGTTGCCCAACGGGTCGCCGCCCTGGATCATGAAGCCACCGATGACGCGGTGGAAGACCGTGCCGTCGTACAGCTTGTCCGAGGACTTCCTGCCGGTCTCGGGGTTGGTCCACTCGCGCTCACCCGTGGCGAGCTCGACGAAGTTCTTGACCGTCCTGGGAGCGTGGTTCGGCAGCAGCCGGATCTCGATGTCACCCCGGCTGGTCCTCAAAGTGGCGTAAAGCTCCTCGGCCACGGTCTGCCTTCCGTAAGTCCTCGCTGGTGGCCCCCGATCCTCGCACGGAGCACCTCTCGGACAGCCCGGTCGCAGCCCGGGACATGAGGCACTCACCTCGTTGCCCGCTTTCCTGCACCTTTCCCACACTTCCTGCGGGACGGATACGGCCAAGTGCCCGACGATGCGAAGCGCCCCGACACGAACCGTGGCATCGTCTGCGGCACGCTCCCCTTGCACTGTTATGCCCGAGAATGACGTTTATGACCCGGATGCCCGTCCCGCATGGCGCCCGATGCCTCAGCGGGCATGATTTTCAAATGGGTGGATAGGCGGAGTACCTACCCGCCACCAAGGAGGAGGATCCCGTGACCCGCATCGACAGCGTGCGCGCCGCAACCTACTCGGCGAAGGACAGTGCGCAGCACGCCGCGGAAGTGGTGGCGCCTTACGCCGACACGGCCAAGGAACAGGCCGCGCACTACGCGCAGGAGGCTCGTGCACTGCTCGCGCCCAAGGTGTCGAAGGCAGCCGCCCAGGCCCGCGTCCAGTACAGCGCGCATCTCGCACCGCGCATCGAACAGGCACTGACCCACGTACCCCCCAAGGTCGACCAGGCCGCGCACAAGGCCGCGACGCGGACGCGCAGCGCTGCCCGTACCGCGGCCGACTACACCGTGCCGCGCGTCGAGTACGCGGTGGCGGCGAGCCGGCCCATGGCAGAAGAGGCGACGGCCCGCAGCGCTGCCGCACTGGCCGCACTCCGTGGTCAGGTGACGGCCAAGGAGATCCAGAAGCTCGTCAGGAAGCACGAGCGACGGGCCAGGGCGGGCAAGCTGGCCAAGGGCATCATCGTCCTGGGAGCCCTGGCGGGCGGAGCCTTCGCCGCCTGGAAGTGGTGGGACAAGCAGGCCAACCCGGACTGGCTGGTCGAGCCGCCCGCCCCCACCGAGGTGGGCGACGACCGCTCTCCGCTGACTTCGGTCGACGGCAGCGGCCAGCCCGTGCTCGACCCGGAGGTCCGGGCCAAGCAGGACGATGCCGAGGCCGGGTCCGACCAGACAGACGGCGACGGGCGCGACGACCGCCACTAGGAACATCCACTGCCTTCTCGGGCAGGGCGTCTCGGAGGGGCGCCGGAGGACCTCACGGTCTCCGGCGCCCCTCCGTCGTTCCACGTGAAACAGAGGGCCCGGCAGAGGGGCCTCCGTGTTTCACGTGAAACGGGGACACCCGCACCCCGTGAGACCGGACATCACCGGGCCCCAGACACACGAAGAGCCCCCCGCACCCGCGCTGAAGCGGGTACGGGGGGCTCTCGGGCTGTGGAGCCTAGGAGATTCGAACTCCTGACATCTGCCTTGCAAAGGCAGCGCTCTACCAACTGAGCTAAGGCCCCGAAATGCGGACACCACGGGACACATTCATGCCGCGACATCCGTCGCAGAACAGAGTACCGGGTGACCCCCTGAATCCTCCAAAACGATTGGGACTCCCCGTCCGCAACGGCTCTCCGTAAGATGCACGACGAGGTTCGCAGCAGCGAAGCCGCAGCGAAGGGGAGACGCAATGGACGCAGCGCAGCAAGAGGCCACGGCTAGAGCCAGAGAGCTCCAGCGCAGCTGGTACGGGGAGCCGCTGGGGGCGCTCTTCCGCAGGCTGATCGACGACCTCGGCCTCAACCAGGCGCGCCTCGCCGCCGTGCTCGGGCTGTCCGCTCCCATGCTCTCCCAGCTGATGAGCGGCCAGCGGGCCAAGATCGGCAATCCTGCGGTCGTCCAGCGGGTCCAGGCCCTCCAGGAACTCGCCGGCCAGGTGGCGGACGGCAGCATCAGCGCGGGAGAGGCCACCGACCGGATGGAAGAGATCAAGAAGTCCCAGGGCGGGTCGGTCCTCACCAACACCGGTCAGACCACGACCACCGGCGGAGCCCCCACCGTGCGGCGTGTGGTCCGGGAGATCCAGTCCTTGCTGCGCTCGGTCGCCGCGGCCGGGGACATCATCGATGCCGCCGACTCCCTCGCCCCGGCCCACCCCGAACTGGCAGAGTTCCTCAGGGTCTACGGAGCGGGGCGCACCGCCGACGCGGTCGCACACTACGAGGGCCACCAGAGCTAGAGCAGAACCCGAGGCCGGGAGCCGCCCCGAGGCGGGGCGGCCGAGGCAGTATCCCGACAGCCGGGGCACGAACCGATACGTGAACGGAAGCGGGCGCAGCGCAATGGGTGAGGTCTTCGCTGGTCGGTACGAGCTGGTGGATCCCATCGGACGGGGTGGGGTCGGCGCCGTATGGCGTGCATGGGACCACAGACGCCGCAGGTATGTGGCGGCGAAGGTCCTCCAGCAGAGCGACGCGCACACGCTGCTGCGCTTCGTCCGCGAGCAGGCGCTGCGCATCGAGCATCCGCACGTTCTCGCACCGGCCAGTTGGGCGGCCGACGACGACAAGGTCCTCTTCACGATGGATCTGGTCAGCGGGGGATCGCTGGCCCATGTCATCGGCGACTACGGCCCGCTGCCCCCACGCTTCGTGTGCCTGCTGCTCGATCAGTTGCTCTCCGGGCTGTCCACCGTGCACGCCGAGGGGGTGGTGCACCGGGACATCAAGCCGGCCAACATCCTCATGGAGGCCACCGGCACGGGCCGGCCTCACCTGCGGCTCTCCGACTTCGGCATCTCGATGCGCAAGGGCGAGCCCCGGCTCACCGAGACCAACTACGTGGTCGGCACGCCGGGTTACTTCGCACCTGAGCAGATGATGGGTGCGGAGCCCGACTTCCCGGCGGACCTCTTCGCCGTGGGCCTCGTCGCGCTCTATCTGCTCCAGGGGCAGAAGCCCGACTCCCAGGCGCTGATCGAGTACTTCGCCGCGCACGGCACTCCCGGCGCCCCGCAGGGTGTGCCGGAGCCGCTGTGGCAAGTCCTCGCGGGTCTGCTGCAGCCGGACCCGCACGCCCGCTTCCGTACGGCCAACGGCGCGCGCAAGGCCCTGACCGCGGCAGTCGAGATGCTGCCGGAGGCGAGCGCTGAGGACGAACCGGTAGAGGTCTTCGATCAGATCGGCCCGCTGCCCGCCGGTTTCGGCCCCGAGGGCCCCGAGAATCCGGCGGGCCCTGCCGGCCCCGTCGGCTCGCTGAGCGGCCCTCAGACGCCCGCTCAGGCGGTCGGCCGCACACCAGTGCCCCAGCCATCGCCACAGCCGTCACAGCAGCCCCAAGACGCGGGACAGCAGCCGTACGCGCCGCATCCCGCGATGTCGGAGACGGGCAGCTTCCATCTCGCACCGCCCCCGCAACCGCAGGGGCCCCGGGGGGCGCCAGGGACGCAGCAACCTCCGCCGCCCGTTCCGCTCCAGGGTTCCCCCTACGCCGAGGCCCCTCCGGCGGATCTCGCCCACGCCGCCACGGCAGCCGTGCCGTACGGCTCGGCACCCACCCGGGCCTACACCGCTCAGCACCCCCAGGCTCCCCGGACGGTCGCGCCTCCCACGCCCCTCGCGCAGACGTCGAGGGTAAAGCGGCCGGGACCGCCCCCGAAGGTGGCGATCCCGGTTCTGCTGGTGGCTCTGATCTGCTTCGCGGTGGGCATCTGGGCTCTCACCCAGACCTGACCGGCTACCAGGCCTGCGGGGGCGGCCCTCCGAGCGGCTGGTGCCCACCACCCGTACCGGACGGCATGGCGGACGCCCTGCGCCTGGCCAGCAGCGTCCACACCCCGAGTCCGAGCACCAGCACGGAACCCGTGCCGATTCCGGCGGCGGCCACCAACTTCATGGTGGCGCTCTCACCGGCCTCGGGTGCGCTCTGACCGCTCTTGGCCATGTCCCTGTCGTCGTCGGTGACGCCGAAGATGCCGGCATCTCCCTGGTAGGGCGAGGGTTTGCTGTCGTTGACGACATTGACCTTGAGCGTCAGGCCGATGGGGTCCTGCCCGTAGCGCTCGGCAACCTTGGGGGAGAGCGTCACCGACAGGTAGTACCAACCGGCAAAACGCATCGCGCTCACGTCCGACGCCACGTCGTACCGGTTCTCGTACGCGACAGGAGGCAGCGGGCTCAGCGCCACCGAGGTCGGAGCCCCGGAGTACGACAGTGTCGCGTCCTCCACGTGACCCCGGACGGGATTGTCCAGCGCCACCGCAAGGGCGTTACCGAGGAACTCGGTCGACTTGCCGCTGTTGCTCAGCGCGGCCGTGGCGAAGATCTGCTGGCCCCAGTCCACGGGCACCCGGTAGAAGCGGGTCTGGCCGGGCGCGACGGCGTCCACCCACTCGCCGGCCTCGAGACTGGTCGCGTCGTAGTAACTGCTGCCGCCGGCCCGCTTCTGCTTCCCCGCGGCGGGAGCCGGTGACGAGGAGGGCCAGTTCTCCGGCGCCTCGGTCGGTGGCGTCTCACCTTCCTTCAGAGCGGGTTCGGTCTCGAAGCGCAACTCGAGGTCCCATGCGCCGGGCGACGAAGTCGCCTTGCTCGCACGCTCGATGAGGACGTTGTACGTACCGCCCGCCTTGCAGATGGTGCTGTCCTTCCGCACCGTCCGGTGGGCGTACGCGGCGATCGGGCGCGGGAACTCGGCCGACTCGAAGGCCGCGTCCCCGGAACTGCACCGGTTGTCGTCGAGGTCCCTGAGGCTGATCGTGATGCCGTCCCCGTAAGCGACCTTTCCGCCGGTCTTCGGTACGACCACCGCGGAGACGTACGCGTCGGTGGCGGCGTCGAGCTCCAGCCGGTAGTACAGCTTCTGGCCCGCCTGGATGGAGCTCTTGTAGACCGATCCCGGCTCCAGCTCCGCAGCCTCGGCGTTCGACTCCGCGCCCTGGACCGATGCCGCCGCCGGATCGAAGGTGTACGCCGCGGGGCCGTCGGCCGCGTGCGCCTGGCCCGGCAGCGCCACCACCGCGCACATCGCCGCGAGCGATGCCAGCGTCACCCGGCCCCTGTTGCGCTGCCTGTTCACGCGCTTCCCCTCGTCGTCTGCGTGCCTGCCTGCGCCGGCCGCGTACGAGCCCGGCGGCCGGGTGCGGCCCCGGCGCCCGCGCCGACAGCGGTCACGATGCCGGTCCATCCTGCACCGCCCGTACCACCGATGTCTGCCGCCGCCCCCGTTTTGCCGTCGCCGCCCGCGCCGAGAGTCAACGGGCTCTGCCGAAACCCTGTTTGGCCTTCCGCTCGACGGAGCCGAAGACCCGGCCGTCGGTACCGTCCCCATCAGGGCGGACAGGCCTGGTCCGCCACACTCGACGCACGGCGTCACTCCGCCCCACCCGTGCCGCCGCCGAGTCCCCCCTCGGCCCCGGCTCACCACGCAGCTTCGCTAAAGCAAGTCGATAATTTGCCGATGGGAACTCAAGGGCGCGGGGGCCATGGGCGCGCCACAGCCAACCCCGAGCAGCACAAAGCCCCGGCCGCTCAGCGACCGGGGCCTTTAGCAGACTGTTCCGTCTCACACACCCGAACCTGCGGGCACGGAGTCGGTCGCCTCCGTCCACAGATCCTGCTCGGCGCGATCCGCCTGGATCTGGCGGTACACGAGGAGCCCGCCGATGGCGGCCAGTGCGACCAGGAGAAGCTTCTTCACCGCGCGACCTCGTCTTTCCTTGACGTAAGGGACTTCTGCCGCCCGACTATACACACCGGCCGATACCGTTCGGTGACCTGCCCGGAAGCCTGTGGCCCCTTGTTCCCGGCCCCCTTCCGGACCCCCCACGACGCCTCGGAAGCAGTTTTTCGGGCCGGTTGAACCATACGAGTGGTGTTCATCAGAAGATCGGCGCACCGGGGGCGTCGGTCCAGGATTCCCCGGCCCGGATCCACATCATCGGAAAGGTAAGCAAACCGGACCACCTGAAAGCGAGGGGCCATGAGCACCTTCAGGGTCAAGAACATCTGGACCGCCTTCATCACCGCCTTCTTCGCGCTTCTCGCCTCCCTGGGCCTGGCCACCGCGCAGGCCACGGCCGCGGAGCCGGCGACCACGACCCACGAGCACACGGGTGCGACCGCGGCAACCGCGACCACCCCGTCCGTGCGATGGACCCTTCCGCGTGACAGGGCGCTGCCACCGACCATGAAGCAGCGCATCCGCGCCGAGGCTCACGGATCCTCCCCCGCCACGCGCCAGCTGTCCCCGGACGCCACGGACACCGCGCACGCGACGAACAGCACCCGCTCCACCCACGGCGCCGCCCCTGCCGGGGACTCGTCCCCGCTGCCACCCTGAGCGCGCCGCACACTCGCCCAGGCCCCTGGTCCGGTTCACACCGGCGGGGGCCTTTTCCGTGCGCCCGTACGGCGTGCGCCCGTACGGCGTGCGCCCCTACGGCGCCCTTGAACCGAGCCGGGGCCCACCCGGCCCGGCCTCGGCGCACCCCACCCACGCCCCCAGCAGGCGGACGAACCGCTCCCGACGACCGGGCAGCGCCGAGGCCACCGACCGGCAGCGCGGGTGAACTGGCTCACACCACGCTGTCCACAGCCGGTGAACAGCACCCACGGGCGGTGGGCCCTCGCAAGCAGACCTGGATACGCGAGAACCCCCCACCGTGATCGGTGAGGGGTTCTCGTGTCTGGTGGGGCTAACAGGATTTGAACCTGTGGCCTCATCCTTATCAGGGATGCGCTCTAACCAACTGAGCTATAGCCCCGCCGCGCTGCTGCGCTGACTTCTGAAGATTAGCGCACGTCGGGGCCAGTCCCAAAATCGATACCCGGTGGCCTACTCGTCCTCGGCGAGAGTGAGCTCCACGCCACCCACGAAGCCGGCCGACAGGTTGTAGATGAACGCGCCCAGCGTCGCCAGCGCGGTGGCCAGCACCACGTCGATCACCGCGATGACCGAGGTGAAGATGAGGACGCGCGGCAGCGAAAGGAACGACTGGAGATCGAAGCCGTTGCTCTCGTTCGAACCGGTGGCCTCGCTGATCGTGCCGCCCACGGTGGAGAAGACGCCCATGGCGTCCATCACCATCCACAGGACCGCGGCAGCGACCACCGTGCAGATGCCGAGCGCGATGGAGAGCAGGAAGCTGACCTTCATCACCGACCACGGATCGGCCTTGGCCACCCGCAGCCGCGCCTTACGCGTACGCGGAGTGGTCCGCGCGCCCGTCCGGGGCAGCCTGGTCGCCTGTACGCCGCCCACGCCCTGCGCTCCGCCCTGTGTGCCGCCGCCCTGCGTACCGCCCGCCGGGGACGGGTACGCCTGCGGCGGGTGGTAGGGCCCCGCCTGGCCCGGTGCGGGCTCACGCTCGCCGGGCAGCGGCCCGGTCGCGTACCCCTCGTACTGCGGCTGCGGTCCCCGAGTGTCCGTCACAGTGCCCCCTTGGGAGTCCGTGGCAGGACCACGGACGCCGTTCGCGCCTGCTCCGGAAGCGGCCGAACCGGCGCCCGTGGCTCCACTCACGCTCTACTCCTCGTGCTCCCCGGCCGAAGGCGCCGTGCCCTCGACTGTGCCCTCGACCACGTTCTCGGCATGGGCCTCGACCGTGGCGCCTTCGGCCTCATCGGTCCCGTCGACCTCTTCGGCCTCGCGACCGGCCTCGGCGTTGCGCGCGATGCCGACGACGGCATCACGCTTGCCCAGATTGATCAGTTGGACGCCCATGGTGTCACGGCCCGTCTCCCTGACTTCATTGACTCGCGTACGAATCACACCACCGCCGAGCGTGATGGCGAGGATCTCGTCCGCTTCCTCCACCACCAGCGCTCCGACCAGCGAACCCCGGTCCTCGACGATCTTGGCGGCCTTGATGCCCAGACCGCCACGGCCCTGGACGCGGTACTCGTCGACCGCGGTGCGCTTCGCGTACCCGCCGTCGGTGGCAGTGAACACGAACGTACCGGGCCGGACAACATTCATCGAGAGCAGTTCGTCGCCCTCACGGAAACTCATGCCCTTCACGCCCGACGTGGCACGGCCCATGGGCCGCAGCGCATCGTCCGTCGCGGTGAACCTGATCGACTGGGCCTTCTTGCTGATGAGCAGCAGGTCGTCCTCGGCGGAGACCAGCTCCGCACCGATCAGCTCGTCGTCGCTGCCGTCCTGCGTCTCGCGCAGGTTGATGGCGATGACACCGCCGGAGCGCGGGGAGTCGTAGTCCTTGAGCGCCGTCTTCTTCACCAGGCCACCCTTGGTGGCCAGGATCAGGTACGGCGCCGCCTCGTAGTCACGGATCGCCAGGATCTGCGCGATCTGCTCGTCCGGCTGGAACGCCAGCAGGTTCGCGACGTGCTGGCCACGCGCGTCCCGGCCGGCGTCCGGCAGTTCGTAGGCCTTGGCCCGGTAGACCCGGCCCTTGTTCGTGAAGAACAGCAGCCAGTGGTGCGTGGTGGACACGAAGAAGTGGTCGACGATGTCGTCTTCCCTGAGCTTCGTGCCGCGGACGCCCTTGCCGCCGCGCTTCTGCGAGCGGTAGTCGTCCGTCTTGGTGCGCTTGACGTAACCGCCGCGGGAGATCGTGACGACGATGTCCTCCTCGGCGATCAGGTCCTCGATGGACATGTCGCCGTCGAAGGGTACGAGCTTGGAGCGCCGGTCGTCGCCGAACTTGTCGACGATCGCGGCCAGTTCCTCGCTCACGATCTGCCGCTGCCTCGCGGGCGAGGCCAGGATCTCGTTGTACTCGTTGATCTTCGCCTGGAGTTCGTCGTGCTCCGCGGTGATCTTCTGGTGCTCCAGCGCGGCCAGGCGGCGCAGCTGCATCTCCAGGATCGCGTTCGCCTGGATCTCGTCGATCTCCAGGAGGCCCATCAGGCCCTCCCGCGCGATCTCCACGGTGTTGCTGCGGCGGATGAGCGCGATGACCTCTTCGATCGCGTTCAGCGCCTTGAGCAGGCCGCGCAGGATGTGCGCCCGCTCCTCGGCCTTGCGCAGGCGGAACTTCGTGCGCCGGACGATGACCTCGATCTGGTGCGTCACCCAGTGGCGGATGAACGCGTCGATGGAGAGCGTGCGCGGCACCCCGTCGACGAGCGCCAGCATGTTCGCGCCGAAGTTCGTCTGCAGATCGGTGTGCTTGTAGAGGTTGTTCAGCACGACCTTGGCGACCGCGTCACGCTTCAGCACGACGACCAGCCGCTGGCCCGTGCGCGAGGACGTCTCGTCACGGACGTCCGCGATGCCGCCGATCTTGCCGTCCTTCACCAGGTCGGCGATCTTCTGCGCGAGGTTGTCGGGGTTGGTCTGGTACGGGAGCTCCGTGACGACCAGGCACTGCCTGTTCTGGATCTCCTCGACCGCGACGACCGCCCGCATGGTGATCGAGCCACGGCCCGTGCGGTAGGCCTCCTCGATGCCCTTGCGGCCCACGACCAGCGCGCCGGTCGGGAAGTCCGGGCCCTTGATCCGCTCGATGAGGGCGTCCAGGAGCTCCTCGTGCGAGGCCTCCGGGTGCTCCAGGTACCACTGCGCGCCGGCGGCCACCTCACGGAGGTTGTGCGGCGGGATGTTGGTCGCCATACCGACCGCGATGCCCGCGGAACCGTTCACCAGGAGGTTCGGGAAGCGCGCCGGCAGAACCGTCGGCTCCTGGTTGCGGCCGTCGTAGTTGTCCTGGAAGTCGACGGTCTCCTCGTCGATGTCCCGGACCATCTCCATGGACAGCGGCATCATCTTGCACTCGGTGTACCGCATGGCCGCGGCCGGGTCGTTGCCCGGAGAACCGAAGTTGCCGTTGGAGTCCACCAGCGGCATGCGCATCGACCAGTGCTGCGCCAGTCGCACGAGCGCGTCGTAGATCGAGGAGTCGCCGTGCGGGTGGTACGTACCCATGACGTCGCCGACGACGCGGGCGCACTTGTAGAAGCCCTTCTCGGGCCGGTAGCCGCCGTCGTACATCGCGTACAGCACGCGGCGGTGGACGGGCTTGAGACCGTCCCGTACGTCGGGCAGCGCACGCGACACGATGACGGACATCGCGTAGTCGAGGTAGGAGCGCTGCATCTCCGTCTCGAGCCCCACGGGCTCGACACGCATGCCCACGCCCGGGACAACGGGCTCCTCTTCGGGCATCACAGGGGTGTTCTCGTCGGCCATTGCTGGTCAAAGTCCTTTCGCACTGCGGCTTGCTTGTACGGCCGACTCAGATGTCGAGGAAGCGGACGTCCTTGGCGTTGCGCTGGATGAACGAGCGCCGCGCCTCGACGTCCTCGCCCATCAGCACCGAGAACAGGTCGTCGGCCTGCGCCGCGTCGTCCAGCGTGACCTGGCCCAGCACACGGTGGTCGACGTCCATCGTGGTGACGCGCAGCTCCTCGGCGTTCATCTCACCGAGACCCTTGAAGCGCTGGATCGAGTCTTCCCTGATCCGCTTGCCGTTCTGCTTGCCGAGCTCCACCAGGGCGTCGCGCTCACGGTCCGAGTAGGCGTACTCGAAGTCGTCGCGGCCCCACTTGATCTTGTAGAGCGGGGGGCGCGAGAGATACACGTGCCCGGACTCCACCAGCGGCCGCATGAAGCGGAACAGGAACGTCAGCAGCAGGGTGTTGATGTGCTGGCCGTCGACGTCGGCGTCCGCCATGAGGATGATCTTGTGATAGCGGAGCTTCTCGATGTCGAAGTCCTCGTGGACCCCGGTACCGAAGGCCGAGATCAGCGCCTGCACCTCGGTGTTCTGCAGGATCTTGTCGATACGGGCCTTCTCGACGTTCAGGATCTTGCCGCGGATGGGCAGGATGGCCTGGTACATCGGGTTACGGCCGGACTTCGCCGAACCACCGGCGGAGTCACCCTCGACGATGAAGATCTCGCACTTCGTCGGGTCGTTGGACTGGCAGTCGCTCAGCTTGCCGGGCAGCGAGGCGCTCTCCAGCAGCCCCTTGCGCCGGGTGAGGTCCCGGGCCTTGCGGGCCGCGACACGGGCGGTGGAGGCCGCGATGCCCTTGCGGATGATGTCGGCGGCCTCGTTGGGGTTCCGGTCGAACCAGTCCGTCAGCTGCTCGTGGACGACCTTCTGGACAAAGGTCTTCGCCTCGGTGTTTCCCAGCTTCGTCTTCGTCTGGCCCTCGAACTGGGGCTCGCCCAGCTTCACCGAGATGATCGCCGTCAGGCCCTCGCGGACGTCCTCACCGGTGAGGTTGTCGTCCTTCTCGCGCAGCAGCTTCTTGTCGCGCGCGTAGCGGTTGACCAGCGAGGTCAGCGCCGCGCGGAAGCCCTCCTCGTGCGTGCCGCCCTCGTGCGTGTGGATCGCGTTGGCGAAGGAGTAGACACCCTCGGTGTACTGCGTGTTCCACTGCATGGCGATCTCGGCCGAGAGGAGTCGGTCCTTGTCCTCGGCCTCGATGTCGATCACCGACTGGTGAATGAGGTCGCCCTTGCGGGAGTTCAGGTACTTGACGAAGTCGACGATGCCGTTCTCGTAGTGGTACGTGACCGTCCGGTTCGGCTCCTCCTCGGAGACCTCGACCGCCTCGGCGCTGTCGGCGCCCGCCGTGGCCTTGGCCGACTCGCGCTCGTCGGTGAGCTTGAGGGTGAGCCCCTTGTTGAGGAACGCCATCTCCTGGAAGCGGCGCGAGAGCGTCTCGAAGGAGTAGTCGGTGGTCTCGAAGACGTCTCCGTCGGCCCAGAAGGTGACGCTCGTCCCCGTCTCCTCGGTGGCCTCGTGCTTGGCCAGCGGGGCGGTCGGGACACCGAGCTTGTAGTCCTGGGTCCAGCGGTAGCCGTCCGTCTTGACCTCGACGGAGACCCGGGTGGACAGGGCGTTGACGACGGAGACGCCGACGCCGTGCAGACCGCCGGAGACGGCGTAACCGCCGCCGCCGAACTTGCCGCCGGCGTGCAGGACTGTGAGGACGACCTCGACGGCCGGCTTGCCTTCGGACGGCACGATGCCGACGGGGATACCGCGACCGTTGTCGATCACGCGCACCCCGCCGTCGGCGAGGATCGTGACGTCGATGGTGTCCGCGTGCCCGGCCATGGCCTCGTCGACCGAGTTGTCGACAACCTCTTGCACGAGGTGGTGGAGACCGCGCTCACCGGTGGACCCGATGTACATACCGGGTCGCTTGCGGACCGCGTCCAGGCCTTCGAGCACGGTGATCGCGCTCGCGTCGTACGACGCGGTGACCTCGCCGGACTCACCGGCTGTGGACGGAATGTTCTCGTTGGGGTTGCCGGAATCGGCCACGAAGCGCCCTTTCTGGCACAGCACAGGCCGTTCTCCGGCAGGCGGGAGCGGCTGCGTCGTTCGGCTTGTATCGACGACTCCCGCGAGGAAGCGGGATTGTCCACCAGTCTACCGGTAGCGCCGACATGAATGGGGGTTTGCCGGTGCCTGAGTACGCATGTGCCGCCCTGAATGAGGCGCTGACGACTCCCCATATTCAGGAAGGGGCCCGGGGAGGCTCACGAGGGCTTTGTGCGCTTCGGGCTGTCAACCTCCCGCTACGGTGAGGGACACCTCGCGCTCCCCGTACGGAGCAGAAGCAGACATAGTCATACAGAACGGAATCACCGAGTCGTCGGCAAACCCGGACACAAGCAGACAGGCCGGCCGCCGGGATGCCCCGGACACGTACTGGGGCCCGGACCGGAGAGGCCGGAGCTCGGACCGCATCCCGACGGCCGCGGAGGGCCAAAAGGCCTGCTCAGCCGTAGGTGTCCCCGGGACCCTTGCTCCCAGGAGCGCGAAGAGGGCCGAAATTGCGCTGCGGGCCCCCGGGGCCGAGCACCTTGATCATCCGCACCGTCCCGTGCCCGAGATCCGTGTTCAGCCTCGCGACGAGCTGCGGTGCCAGCAGCCGCAGCTGCGTCGCCCACGCCGTCGAGTCGCACTGCACCGTCAGAACCCGCTCGGCCGGATCCTCGTCGTACCGCACGGGCACGCAGTGATTGGCCAGATCCTCACCGACGATCTGGGGCCACCGCCCCATCACGCCACCCACCGCGGCAGGCGTCTCCCACCCGCGCTCGGTGATCAGGCGGTTGATCGCCGATCCCAGCGGCAGCGGATCACGGCCGTCGGAGCGTGCTCCCGAACGGAGCCCGCCACCGCGTCTGGCCTGCTTCTTCTGCTGTGCCGCGGCGCCCCGCGCCCGGGCCTGCTCCTTCGCCGCCCGCAGCGCCACGCGCGCCAGGTCGACGCCCGACACCTCCGGCTGCTTCGCCGGACCCGGTGTGGCCTCGCCCTGTTCGCCGGAGCCGCTCACAGCCGCTCCACCACCCCGGCGGACACCGCGTAGCGTGCTCCCGCCAGTACTCCCGGGACGTCGTCGTCCACAGCCGCCGTCACCAGGACCTGTTCGCCCGGGGCCACCAGTTCCGCCAGCCGCTCACGGCGGCGTGCGTCGAGCTCCGCGAACACGTCGTCGAGCACCAGCACCGGCTCGTTCCCCTCGGTGCGCAGCAGGTCATAGGAGGCCAGCCGCAGCGCCAGGGCGTACGACCAGGACTCCCCATGGCTCGCGTACCCCTTGGCGGGCATGCCGCGCAGGCCGAGCACCAGGTCGTCCCGGTGGGGACCCACCAGCGTCACGCCCCGCTCGATCTCCTGCTTGCGGGCCTGGACCAGCGCCGCCATCACCTGTTCGTACAGCTCCTCGCGGGTGCGCGCGGGCTCGACATCGGCCCCGACGGAACTGCGGTACTCCAGGGTCACGGGACCCCCGCCGGGAGCGACGTCGGCGTACGCCTTGTCCGCGAGCGGCTGCAGGGTCGCGATCAGGTCCAGCCGCTGCGCCAGCAGCTCGGCGCCGACACGTCCCAGATGCTGGTCCCACACGTCCAGGGTGGACAGATCCATCGACCGGCCGCCGTGTCTGCGGGCCATGGCCGCGGACTTCAGCAGGGTGTTGCGCTGCTTGAGCACCCGTTCGTAGTCGGAGCGGACGCCCGCCATGCGCGGGGACCGGGCCGTGATCAGCTCGTCCAGGAAGCGACGGCGCTCACCGGGGTCGCCCTTCACCAGGGCAAGGTCCTCGGGGGCGAAGAGCACCGTCCTGACGATCCCCAGGACATCACGCGGTCTGACCTGCGACGACCTGTTGATACGTGCGCGATTGGCCCGGCCGGGGTTGAGTTCGAGCTCGATCAGCTGGGACCGCTCGCCCTGGGTGACCGCGGCGCGCACCACGGCGCGCTCGGCGCCCATCCGCACCAGTGGGGCATCCGACGACACCCGGTGGCTGCCGAGCGTCGCGAGATAGCCGACGGCCTCGACCAGATTGGTCTTGCCCTGTCCGTTGGCGCCCACGAACGCGGTGACGCCCGGGTCGAGAGGAACCTCGACCCGGGCGTACGAGCGGAAGTCGGCCAGCGAAAGATGCGTGACGTGCATGGTCGCCGACCCTTCCGACTGCGTGCTCTGCTGTGTGCTGCTGTGCCCGACGCCTTTCGGCGTCCGGCCTACTTCTTGTTCTCGACCGCGTGGCCGCCGAACTGGTTGCGCAGCGCGGCGATCATCTTCATCTGCGGCGAGTCGTCCTGCCGCGAGGCGAAGCGGGCGAACAGGGACGCGGTGATCGCGGGCAGCGGCACGGCGTTGTCGATGGCGGCCTCGACCGTCCACCGGCCCTCACCCGAGTCCGCGGCGAAGCCACGGAGCTGGTCGAGGTGCTCGTCGTCGTCCAGCGCGTTGACCGCCAGGTCGAGCAGCCAGGAACGGATGACCGTGCCCTCCTGCCAGGAGCGGAAGACCTCACGCACGTCCGTGACGGAGTCGACCTTCTCCAGGAGTTCCCAGCCCTCGGCGTACGCCTGCATCATGGCGTACTCGATGCCGTTGTGGACCATCTTGGCGAAGTGGCCGGCGCCGACCTTGCCCGCGTGGACCGAACCGAAGTCACCTTCCGGCTTCAGGGCGTCGAAGATCGGCTGGACCTTCTCGACGTTCGCGGTCTCGCCGCCGTACATCAGGGCGTAGCCGTTCTCCAGGCCCCAGACGCCGCCGGAGACGCCGCAGTCGACGAAGCCGATGCCCTTGATGCCCAGCTCGACGGCGTGCTTCTCGTCGTCGGTCCAGCGGGAGTTACCGCCGTCGACGACCACGTCGCCCGGGGAGAGCAGCTCGGCCAGCTCGTCGATGGTGGACTGCGTCGCGGCGCCCGCCGGGACCATCACCCACACGACGCGCGGGCCCTTGAGCTTGCCCACAAGCTCTTCGAGGCTGTGGACATCGGCGACGTCCGGGTTGCGGTCGTAACCGATGACCGTGTGCCCCGCGCGGCGGATGCGCTCGCGCATGTTGCCGCCCATCTTGCCGAGACCGACGAGACCGAGCTCCATCAGAGATTCCTTTAGCGTTGTGCCGATTCGTACCTGGGACCGAGCCTACGCCCGGTCGGCACGCACGGCGGGGTGCAGCCCGGCGGGCTCGCTCGGCGCTGAGCCTGTCCACCGGAAGCTGCCATGACAGGGACGACGGCCGGATCAGCCCGAGAGGCGGACCGGCATGATCAGGTACTTGTACGCGTCGTTCGCCTCGGCGTCGACGGCGGGACGGCCGCTGAGCAGGGCCGGCTTCGTCGACGTCGTGAAGGAGAGCTGGGCGACCGGGGAGTCGATCGCGCTCAGGCCGTCCAGCAGGAAGGTCGGGTTGAAGGCGATCGAGATGTCATCGCCTTCGAGCACGGCGTCGACCCGCTCCACAGCCTGTGCGTCGTCGCTGGAACCGGCCTCCAGGATCAGCACACCCTGCTCGAAGCTGAGACGCACCGGCGTGTTGCGCTCGGCGACGAGGGCGACGCGCTTGACGGCCTCGACGAACGGGGCGGTCTCGATGACGGCGACCGAGTTGAACTCGGTGGGGAACAGGGTGCGGTACTTCGGCAGGTCGCCCTCGAGGAGCCGCGTGGTCGTACGGCGGCCCGCGCCCTCGAAGCCGATGAGCCCCTCGCCGGCGCCGGACCCGGAGAGCGCCAGGGTCACCGTGTCACCGCTCGTGAGTGCCTTGGCGGTGTCCAGGAGCGTCTTGGCGGGCACCAGGGCCACGGCGGAGGCGTCGGGGTTCTCCGGCTTCCACAGGAACTCGCGGACCGCGAAGCGGTAGCGGTCGGTGGACGCGAGGGTGACGGTGTCGCCCTCGATCTCGATCCGCACGCCGGTCAGGACGGGCAGAGTGTCGTCGCGTCCGGCGGCGATCGCGACCTGGGCCGCCGCGGAGGCGAAGACCTCACCGGGAACGGTGCCCGTGGCGGTCGGCATCTGCGGCAGTGCCGGGTACTCCTCCACAGGAAGGGTGTGGAGTGTGAACCGCGAGGAACCGCAGACCACCGTGGCTCGTACACCGTCTGTGGAAATCTCCACCGGACGGTTGGGGAGAGCGCGGCAGATGTCGGCGAGGAGCCGGCCGGAGACGAGCACCGTGCCGTCCTCCTCGACCTCGGCGTCCACGGAGACCTTGGCCGAGACCTCGTAGTCGAAGCTCGAGAAGCTGAGGGCGCCGTCCTCAGCCTTCAGCAGAAGGCCCGCGAGAACGGGCGCCGGCGGACGGGCCGGGAGGCTGCGGGCCACCCAGGCCACCGCCTCCGCGAGTACATCGCGCTCCACCCGGATCTTCACCGGAACCGCCTCCTGCTGTTGCTCGCTCGCCCTGCTGGCCTTCGTCGTCTGACCGGGGCTCCCTGCCGAAGGGCTGGGGAGGCCGCCGGGGTCCAGTCTGACGTACGGCACCGACACTCGTTGCTGCTCGGGGTCAAGTCGCGCCAAGAGGTTCGCCGAGCTCGCCGCTCGAGTTGTGCACAGGTCCCACTTCGAAGCTGATTCCTGGCTAACTCTGAGTGGTAGTAGTAGTAGGCCCTGTGGAAACCGTGGATAACGTCATCTGCGCAGGTCAGAACCGGTTTTTTGTCCACCGGACCTGTGGGTGGCACCGGTGGACAACCAGGCGCTTCTGTGGACACGCGAAAGTTCTGCACACCCGATGCACAGGGCTGGGTGACTTCTCCCCAGGGCTGTCCCCAGCTTTACCCACGTTCCCCACAGCTCAACCGAGGCCCCTGGTGTGACGCCTTTCACTCTCGGCAGTGAAAGGCGGTGTCGCGTTGCCGAACAGTGGACAGGGGTGTGGAGAAGCTGGGGACAACGAGCCGCTGCCTGTGGGCTGCCGGTGGACAACATCGAAGAGGCCCTGTGGACGAAATTTCTGTCCACAGGCTGTGGATCACCGTTGACCACAAATCCCCAGGCGTGTGACCTGGTCTGATGGAGTATCGACAGCGGGCTCTGTGGACGCAATCTGAACAACTTCACAGTCCCCAGGCTGTGGACGCCAGATTTCCGCTTCATCTGTGGAGAAGGGCCGTATCCGCGCCCGTATTCGAACACTCCCTGTCGGCGAGGCCGTGCCAGGGGCGGTCCACCGGGAGCGGATCGGGTGCGCCACGCTGTATCCGGAGCTGTTCCCCGGCACGGGGCCGGTCATTCCTGGGTCCGCTCCCGGAGCTTGCCGAGCCTGGCGCCAGGGCCTCCACGCCAGGCTCCTGAGCCGCGCCTCTGGGCACAGCGCCAGGGCTGGTGCGAGCTTCAGCCCCGTACCGGGGACGGCGAAGGGCGCCTCGCGAGGACGTCGTACGGTCCTTGCGAGGCGCCCCGGGGCGCGGTCCGGCCGGTCAGCCGTTCTTGATGCGGTTGGTGAGCTCGGTGACCTGGTTGTAGATGGAGCGGCGCTCCGCCATCAGCGCGCGGATCTTCCGGTCGGCGTGCATCACCGTGGTGTGGTCCCGCCCTCCGAACTGGGCGCCGATCTTGGGTAGGGAGAGATCCGTCAGTTCGCGGCACAGGTACATCGCGATCTGGCGTGCCGTCACCAGGACACGGCTGCGCGACGATCCACAGAGGTCCTCGACCGTCAGACCGAAGTAGTCCGCAGTCGCCGCCATGATGGCCGGCGCGGTGATCTCAGGAGCGGAGTCCTCGCCGCCCGGGATCAGGTCCTTGAGCACGATCTCGGTCAGACCGAGATCGACGGGCTGCCGGTTGAGGCTCGCGAATGCGGTCACGCGGATGAGCGCGCCCTCCAGCTCGCGGATGTTGCGCGAGATGCGGGAGGCGATGAACTCGAGTACCTCCGGCGGGGCGTTGAGCTGCTCCTGCACCGCCTTCTTGCGGAGGATCGCGATACGCGTCTCCAGCTCGGGCGGCTGGACATCTGTGGTGAGGCCCCACTCGAAGCGGTTGCGCAGCCGGTCCTCGAGCGTCACCAACTGCTTGGGAGGACGGTCCGAGGACAGCACGATCTGCTTGTTCGCGTTGTGCAGCGTGTTGAAGGTGTGGAAGAACTCCTCCTGCGTCGACTCCTTGCTCGCCAGGAACTGGATGTCGTCGACGAGAAGGATGTCCACGTCGCGGTAACGCTTGCGGAAGGTGTCGCCCTTGCCGTCGCGAATCGAGTTGATGAACTCGTTGGTGAACTCCTCCGAGCTCACGTACCGCACGCGGGTGCCCGGGTAGAGACTCCGCGCGTAGTGCCCGATGGCGTGCAGCAGGTGGGTCTTGCCGAGCCCCGACTCCCCGTAGATGAAGAGGGGGTTGTACGCCTTCGCGGGGGCCTCGGCCACGGCGACCGCCGCCGCGTGCGCGAAGCGGTTGGACGCGCCGATGACGAAGGTGTCGAAGAGGTACTTCGGGTTCAGCCGCGCGTGCGGCTCGTTCGTGCCGGGCGGAGGCGCGGACTGGGTGCCCATGGGGCCGGCGCCGGTTCGCCCGGGTCCGGGCTGGCGGTGCTGCGGCTGCTGGTCCTGGAGATCATGACGGTCGCGGCCGTCACGCTGCTGTTCGTAGCCCTGGTGCTCGGGCTGCTGCGGCCGGTAGTCGTGCTGCGGCTGCTGCTGACGCGGACTCGCGTAGGGGTCGCGGTCCTGGTACCCGCCGTGCCGCGGCTGCCAGGACAGGTCCTCCTGGACCCGGGGCCAGGCTCCGGGCTCGGGGCGGTGCTGCTGGTAGTCCGGGTAGGCGGGCCGGGCCGTCGGCATGCCGTCGTCGGAAGACCTCGGGCCGTAGGCGTCGTAGCCGTCGATGTGCGGAGAGTCGTCGCGCTGTGGCCCCTGGTAGCGGTGGGACTGCTGGCCCTGGTGCGACGAATGCATGGGGGGTGCGGGAGGAGCGGGAGGCTCGTTCGCGGAGTCGTCGACGGTGATCGCGATCCGGATCGGGCGCCCGCACTCGCGGGTCAGCGTCTCGCTGATGAGCGGAGCGAGCCGGCCCTCCAGGACACGCTTGCCCCACTCGTTGGGTACGGCCAGCAGCGCTGTGTCCGCCACGAGAGCCAGAGGCTGGCAGCGTTCGATCCACTGCTTGTCCTTCGGCTCGATGCCCTGCTGGCCCTCCCCGAGGAGTTGTTCCAGCACTCGTGGCCACACTGCGGCAAGATCGGCAGGTACGTCAGCCACAAGGCACGCTCTCTCGCATGTCCCACGAATGTGTGCTTCTCGGGACGGGATGGGTCGGGTCGGGTGAGGCCCGGCAGTCAGGAAGGAAAAGAACCGGAGTTCAGCCACGGTAGTCAGGCCGACCCGCGTGGTTCAAGTTGTTGTCCACAGGCTGTGTACAGCACGGCCCCCTGAGGAGCCGGTTTGACCGGATGGCGTAGCCGCGCGTACCGTGACCAGGTCGAGTTGTCGATGGCTGCTGCCGCCTGCCTCCGATGGGCAAAGATCACGATCTGTGATTGTGAAGCGGTGCACTAAGGCGTTTACGCGAGTTCCTCGTGGGCGCACGGTGACAGCCAGGCGATGTCCCGCCAACACACGAATCATTTCTGGAGCCCCCGAGTGAGCAAGCGCACCTTCCAGCCGAACAATCGTCGTCGCGCCAAGACCCACGGCTTCCGGCTGCGTATGCGTACCCGTGCCGGCCGCGCGATTCTCGCGAACCGCCGTGGCAAGGGTCGCGCCAACCTGTCCGCCTGATCGCGGCCAGGTCATGACGTGCTGCCTTCCGAGAATCGGCTGAGGCGGCGCGAGGACTTCGCAGCCGCTGTACGTCGGGGACGTCGGGCCGGACGCCCGCTACTCGTCGTGCATCTACGCAGCGGTGTTACGGACCCGCACGTGACAGGGGAGAGTGCTCCCCCGCCGCGTGCGGGTTTCGTTGTCAGCAAAGCAGTGGGTGGAGCGGTCGTCCGGACCGCGGTGAAGCGCCGCCTTCGCCACCTGGTGCGCGAACGGCTGGCTCAGCTGCCCCCCGGTAGCCTTGTTGTCGTACGAGCGTTGCCCGGATCGGGTGACGCCGACCATGCACAGCTGGCCCGAGACCTGGATGCCGCACTTCAGCGGCTGCTGGGAGGGGGCGCGCGATGAAGTACCCGCTGCTGGCCCTTATCAAGCTGTATCAGTGGACGATCAGCCCGCTCCTCGGGCCTGTCTGCCGTTACTACCCGTCGTGTTCCCACTATGGATATACGGCGATCGACCGGCACGGTGCGATCAAGGGAACTGCGCTGACCGCTTGGCGCATCCTGCGGTGCAATCCGTGGTCACCCGGCGGCGTGGATCACGTACCGCCACGCAAACGTCCGCGTTGGCACGAACTGCTGCGCAACTGTGTGCGTGGCGGCAAGGGCGGAGACTCCGCCGCCGATGTGCCTTCCGGGGGGTCGGTCTCCGAACCCCTGAGCCCGGCCACAGAGACTTCGCCCAATGCTCAAGGAGCCTGATTAGTGGACACGATTGCCAGTCTGTTCAGCTTTATCACCACACCTGTCTCGTGGGTCATTGTCCAGTTCCACAAGCTGTACGGAGCCCTCTTCGGCGATGACACGGGCTGGGCCTGGGGCCTGTCCATCGTGTCCCTGGTGGTCCTGATCCGGATCTGCCTGATCCCGCTTTTCGTGAAGCAGATCAAGTCGACCAGGAACATGCAGGTGCTCCAGCCGAAGATGAAGGCGATCCAGGAGCGCTACAAGAACGACAAGCAGCGTCAGTCCGAAGAGATGATGAAGCTGTACAAGGAGACGGGTACCAACCCGCTCTCCTCGTGCCTTCCGATTCTGGCGCAGTCCCCGTTCTTCTTCGCCCTGTATCACGTGCTGTCGTCCATCGCTTCGGGCAAGACCATCGGCGTGATCGACCAGCCGCTGCTCGACAGCGCCCGCCAGGCGCACATCTTCGGCGCCCCGCTGGCCGCCAAGTTCATGGACAGCGAAGAGAAGGTCGCGGCGCTCGGCGCCTCGCTGACCGATGTCCGCGTGGTCACGGCGATCATGATCGTGATGATGTCGGCCTCGCAGTTCTTCACGCAGCGCCAGCTGATGACGAAGAACGTCGACCTGACGGTGAAGACGCCGTACATGCAGCAGCAGAAGATGCTGATGTACATCTTCCCCGTGATCTTCGCCGTCATGGGTATCAACTTCCCTGTCGGTGTCCTCGTGTACTGGCTGACCACCAACGTCTGGACCATGGGTCAGCAGATGTACGTGATCAACCAGAACCCGACTCCGGGCAGCAAGGCGCAGGACCAGTACCTGGGCCGTGTGCTGAAGAGCGTGACCTCTCACGGTCAGGTGCGGGGCAGGACGCGGCGTAACACCGTGAAGCGGATCGTGGCCAAGGGTCCGGACCGCAACGACATCGAGCGCAAGTTCATCACCGGTCTGGGCAAGCTGGGCCTCGCCGCCCAGGAGGACGGGACGGTGGCGAAGAGCGAAGCAGCCGTCGTCGAGGCCGAGGGTGGGGCCGCGCACAAGCGGCAGCAGCCCAAGCGTCAGACCAAGGCGAAGCGTCAGACTGCCGCCACGCACCCCGGCGCGGCGAAGGACTCCGACTCCACCGGCTCGGAGTCCAAGACCTCGCTGCAGAAGCAGGACGCATCGCAGGACGACAAGCCGACCACGGCGGGCAAGCCCACCGCGTCCGGCTCCTCACGCCAAGCCAAGTCCGGACCGCGCAAGGGCCCGCAGCGGCCCAAGCACCCGTCCAAGAAGTAAGAAGGAGTCCATCCGTGACGGAAGGCACCATCACCACGGCCGCTGAGGGCAGCGACACCCTGACCCGCCTCGAGCAGGAGGGGGAGATCGCGGCCGACTACCTCGAAGGCCTGCTCGACATCGCCGACCTCGACGGCGACATCGACATGGATGTGGAGGCGGACCGGGCTGCGGTCTCGATCATCAGCGAATCGGCGCGTGACCTGCAGAAGCTCGTGGGCCGCGACGGCGAGGTGCTGGAGGCGCTCCAGGAGCTGACGCGCCTGGCCGTGCACCGCGAGACCGGGGACCGAAGCCGCCTGATGCTGGACATCGCCGGCTTCCGGGCCAAGAAGCGCGAGGTCCTCGCCGCACTGGGTGCCAAGGCTGCGGACGAGGTGAAGAGCTCGGGCGAGCCGGTGAAGCTGGAGCCGATGACGCCGTTCGAGCGCAAGGTCGTGCACGACGCCGTAGCGGCAGCAGGTCTGCGCAGCGAGTCCGAGGGCGAGGAGCCGCAGCGCTTCGTCGTCGTCCTGCCGGCCTGACCGGATCCTTGTACTGTCGGCCCCGTCTGTTCGCAGGCGGGGCCGATCTTTGTCAGCCTGATAGTCAGCCACCCACAGTGCGCTAGTGCGGTACGGAAGGACGGTCCCCGTGACGGAGGCAGCAGCAGAGCTCCCTCAGGCGCCCAAGGAGGCGCAGGCGGTATTCGGTGAGTTCTTTCCAGAGGCTGTCAGGTACGCGGAGCTGTTGGCGGACGCGGGGGTCAAACGAGGACTCATCGGTCCTCGGGAGGTGCCGCGCCTCTGGGAGCGTCATCTGCTGAACTGTGCGGTTCTCTCCGAGGTGGTACCCGAGGGTGTCACGGTGTGCGACGTGGGTTCGGGGGCCGGGCTTCCTGGTATCCCGCTCGCGCTGGTGCGTCCCGACCTGAAGATCACTCTGCTCGAGCCGCTGCTGCGGCGCACGAATTTCCTTCAGGAAGTCGTCGAGCTGCTGGGCCTGGACCACGTGACGGTGGTCCGGGGCCGCGCTGAAGAGGTGCTCGGGACCCTGCAGCCGGTACATGTGGTGACCGCACGGGCCGTGGCTCCGCTCGACCGGCTCGCAGGATGGGGCGTACCCCTGCTCCGCCCGTACGGAGAGATGCTGGCCCTCAAGGGGGGTACCGCCGAAGAAGAGATCCAGGGCGCCCGCGCTGCCCTGAGCAAGCTGGGCGTGGTGGAGACAGAGGTGCTCCACGTCGGCGAAGGGCTGGTGGATCCGGCCTCGACGGTGGTGCGTGTGGTGGTCGGGGAGAGCCCGGGTGGTGTGAGGTTCGCCGCAAAGCGCGCCAAGGCTGCCAGGGTCGGCCGGACGCGTCGGCGCCGTTGAGAGCGGGTCGCCCTCGTTGATCAAGAGGGCGTTCAGTCCTATTCATGCAGTTGAAGCCTCTTTGCGCTGATGCTCCATGCAAGCAGCCATATGCGCTGGCTGCGGAGTGTCGGGAGCCCGCCGCTGGACGGCAGAGGCATCGTGTTTCACGTGAAACGTCGCTCTCTGCTGCAGGGAATCATCGGCCGCGGTCGTGCGGCTGCCGCGCCGCGCGACCGCAAGCCCGTAAGGGCTACAGAGTTGTCCACAGAAGCGGATTCATCCACAGAACAGTCGGCCTCGCTGGTTCGCAACCCCGAAAGCATGGCAGGCTCTGTTCATTGCGAGCCTGAAGTCGAGGAGAGTGAATCCTTGCGGTCCGACGCCAACATCGCGGGACCGATGACCGATCCGGTCCCCGGTCCCCGTACCGAGTCCCTGGGGGACGGTGTTTCACGTGAAACACCGCCACCGATGGACGACACACCCATTGGTCGTGCGGCTCAGCTGGCGGTCGAGGCCCTTGGCCGCGCCGGCGAGGGTCTGCCCCGACCAGACCGGACACGCGTCATGGTGGTTGCCAACCAGAAGGGCGGTGTCGGCAAGACGACCTCAACGGTCAACCTTGCCGCCTCGCTCGCGCTGCACGGGGCGCGCGTCCTGGTGGTGGACCTCGACCCGCAGGGGAATGCCTCCACGGCTCTGGGGATCGATCACCACGCGGAGGTCCCCTCCATCTACGACGTTCTTGTGGAGAGCATGCCGCTCTCCGAGGTGGTTCAGCCCGTTCCGGACGTCGAGGGCCTCTTCTGTGCTCCGGCCACCATCGATCTCGCCGGTGCGGAGATCGAGCTGGTCTCGCTGGTCGCGCGGGAGAGCAGACTCCAGCGGGCGATCCAGGCGTACGACCAGCCGCTGGACTACATCCTCATCGACTGCCCGCCCTCGCTCGGCCTACTCACGGTCAACGCTCTCGTGGCCGGTGCCGAAGTGCTCATCCCGATTCAGTGCGAGTACTACGCACTGGAGGGTCTCGGACAGTTGCTGCGCAACGTCGACCTGGTCCGGGGGCACCTGAACCCCGACCTTCATGTCTCCACCATCCTGCTCACCATGTATGACGGCAGGACCCGACTTGCGTCTCAGGTGGCGGAGGAGGTGCGCAGCCACTTCGGCAAGGAGGTGCTGAGGACCAGTATTCCGCGATCCGTGCGCATCTCGGAGGCACCGAGCTACGGGCAGACCGTTCTCACCTACGATCCGGGCTCCAGTGGCTCCCTCTCCTACCTCGAGGCCGCCCGCGAAATCGCCCTGCGGGGCGTGGGTGTGCACTACGAGGCCCAGCACGCCCCAGCGGGTGAGCCTGCCCACACGGGCATTCAGAACAGTCAGCAGAGCAACCCGGAGGGCATGCAGTGAGTGAACGTCGTAGAGGGCTGGGGCGTGGACTCGGTGCACTGATCCCCGCAGCTCCGCAGGAAAAGCAGGTCACGAGTCCCGCGACCGGTGGGAACGCGTCGGGCACGTCGCCCGTGCTTACCGCCGAGCGGGGAGTGGCCGCCGCAAAACTGGCAGGGCTTCCGTCCGGGGCAGTGGTCCCGGAACCGAGTTCGCCCGTCGCGGACCTGGAATCCGTTCCGGAGCAGACCGATTCCGCCGGTGCGTATTTTGCTGAGCTGCCCTTGGCCTCGATCACACCGAACCCCCGGCAGCCGCGTGAGGTCTTCGACGAGGACGCCCTGGCAGAGCTCGTCACCTCCATCAAGGAGGTCGGTCTCCTCCAGCCGGTGGTCGTCCGCAAGGTTGCCGACGACCGCTACGAGCTCATCATGGGTGAGCGCCGGTGGAGGGCTTGCGGCGAGGCAGGTCTGGAGCGTATTCCGGCCATCGTCCGGGCGACGGACGACGAGAAGCTGCTCCTCGACGCGCTCCTGGAGAACCTGCACCGGGCGCAGCTGAATCCCCTTGAAGAGGCGGCGGCGTACGACCAGCTGCTGAAGGACTTCAAGTGCACTCACGATCAGCTGGCGGACCGGATCGGCCGGTCCCGGCCGCAGGTGTCCAACACTCTCCGTCTGCTGCGACTTTCCGCGCCCGTACAGCGCCGGGTCGCCGCCGGTGTTCTTTCGGCCGGTCATGCAAGGGCGCTCCTGTCGGTGGACGACTCGGAGGAGCAGGACCGGCTTGCCCACCGCATCGTGGCTGAGGGGCTGTCGGTTCGCGCGGTGGAGGAGATCGTGAATCTTCTCGGCTCCGAGCCCGCGAGCTCTGCGAAACCTCGGGGCCCCCGGGCCGGTGGGAGGGTCTCACCGGCCCTCACCGACCTCGCTTCGCGTCTCTCGGACCGCTTCGAGACGCGGGTGAAGGTCGACCTGGGGCAGAAGAAGGGAAAGATCGTCGTCGAGTTCGCCTCGATGGAGGATCTGGACCGCATTCTCGGCAGCCTCGCTCCGGGTGAGGGTCGCGTGCTGGAGCGGACTGCCGAGGAAGAGCAGGCAGAGGGCGACGAGGCCTGAGTCCGTAGCTGAAGGGCGGCGGGGAGTCCTAGCCGAAGGGCGGGCCTAGTTCCGGGAAGTTCTCCGGAACTAGGCCCGCCCTTTGCTCTCTCTCGGTATCCCCATCACCTCTGGGTGGATACGATGCGTTCTGGTATGGCGTATCCACCACCGTGATCCACCTCAGAGGAGGCGGCGGCCGTGCGATCAGTGAATCGCAGCCACCTGGTGTCAGTCGGGTTGGGGCTTGGAGCTGTCGGGGGGTTCGTCGGCAGCCTGTTCCGAGAACGGAGTGCGCTGGCAGCCGCACGTGATGCGGCGGGCGAAGGAAGTGAGGAACCGCCTTCATGGGGCGTCGGCTCGTACCGCTCACATTGGACAACCTTCCGGATCTCCCCAGGCGCTGCCGCTCGTGTGTCTTCTGGGAACTTGATCCGGTCAGCGGAGAAGCTGCGGTAAAGGCGGGCCGGCCCGAGCTCGAGAAGGAGGCCTGGATCTCTGCCGTGCTCCTCGAATGGGGTTCGTGCGGGCGGGTCGTCTATGTGGATGATGTGGCGGCAGGCTTCGTTCTCTACGCGCCGCCCGCGTACGTTCCGCGCTCCACCGCGTTTCCCACCAGCCCCGTCTCCCCCGATGCCGTGCAGCTGATGACCGCGTTGATCACACCAGGTTTTCAAGGTCAGGGACTGGGCCGCGTGATGGTGCAGACGGTGGCCAAGGACTTGCTGCGACGAGGCTTCAAGGCGATCGAGGCCTTCGGTGACGCCCGGTGGAAGGAACCGGCGTGTGTACTGCCGGCCGACCATCTGCTGGCCGTCGGCTTCAAGACCGTGCGCCCCCATCCTGTTAACCCGCGGCTTCGGCTCGAACTGCGTACGACGCTCTCCTGGAAGGAAGACGTGGAGCTGGCCTTGGACCGGCTGCTCGGCGCTGTACAGAAGGAGCCGGCGCTGAGACCTCTGTGAGGGGTCGCGCATGACAGGCACGGAAAACGCGGAACGGGCCCACCCCGGGGGGTGGGCCCGTTTCACGTGAAACAGCGGTCGTTACTACTCGCCGATGAAGCTCTCCAGGTCGCGAAGAATCGCGGCCTTCGGCTTGGCGCCGACGATGGTCTTGGCGACCTCGCCGCCCTGGTACACGTTGAGCGTCGGGATCGACATCACGCCGTACTTGGCTGCGGTGGCCGGGTTCTCGTCGATGTTGAGCTTGACGATCTCGATCTGGTCACCGTGCTCTGCTGCGATGGCCTCCAGCGAAGGCGCGATCTGGCGGCACGGGCCGCACCAAGCGGCCCAGAAGTCCACGAGCACGGGCTTGTCGTTCTTCAGGACGTCCTCATCGAATGAGTCGTCGGTCACGTTCTTCAGGGCGCCGGCCACGGCGGCCTCCTTAACTTCGCGGGGGTGTGGGTCGAGGGGGATGCAGTCAGACTGCCGGGGTCTTCTCCGGCTCGGCGAGCTTCTCGTCGGAGAGTGCGGCCAGGAAGCGCTCGGCGTCGAGAGCTGCCGAGCAACCGGTACCGGCTGCGGTGATGGCCTGTCGGTAGGTGTGGTCGACGACGTCGCCCGCGCCGAACACACCCTTCAGGTTGGTACGCGTCGAGGGCGCCTGAACCTTGAGGTAACCCTCGTCGTCGAGGTCGAGCTGGCCCTTGAAGAGCTCCGTGCGCGGGTCGTGGCCGACGGCGATGAACAGGCCGGTCACCGGAAGCTCAGAGGTCTCACCGGTCTTGGTGTTGCGCAGGGTGAGGCTGGAGAGCTTCTGGTCCCCGTGGACCGTGGCGACCTCGCTGTCCCAGGCGAACTTGATCTTCGGGTCGGCGAAGGCACGCTCCTGCATGGCCTTGGAGGCCCGCAGCGAGTCACGACGGTGGACGATGGTGACGGACTTGGCGAACCTGGAGAGGAACGTCGCCTCCTCCATCGCGGTGTCGCCGCCGCCGACGACGGCGATGTCCTGGTCCTTGAAGAAGAAGCCGTCGCAGGTGGCACACCAGGAGACGCCGCGTCCGGAGAGGGCGTCCTCGTTGGGCAGGCCCAGCTTGCGGTGCTGGGAGCCCGTGGTGACGATGACAGCCTTGGCGCGGTGCACCGTGCCGGCGGTGTCCGTGACCGTCTTCACGTCTCCGGAGAGGTCGACGGAGACGACATCGTCAGGGATGAGCTCGGCGCCGAAACGCTCGGCCTGGGCCCGCATGTTGTCCATGAGCTCAGGACCCATGATTCCGTCCTGGAAACCCGGGAAGTTCTCCACGTCGGTGGTGTTCATCAGCGCACCACCGGCGGTCACGGCGCCCTCGAACACCAGCGGCTTCAGCGACGCGCGAGCGGTGTACAGGGCGGCGGTGTAACCTGCCGGCCCGGAACCGATGATGATCACATTACGGACGTCGCTCACGGGTCATTCCTCGTCTCTGCAGACTGCCTACTGCCTACTGGGGTCGGTTCCACGACTCTCACCCCACCCAACGGATCCTACGGGGCATGCATTCCCGAAGTCCCGGACCGGCTCTCGGCTCCGTCCTCAGGGGCGCGCGTAGGACTGGGTGAGCAGCAGCTGTCCCTTTGTCGCGGGGGTGGAGGTCACGCACGAGGCATCGACGACGTAGGCCTGCACACGGCTGGAGTCCGTGGAGTGGGGCAGTACGACAAGGAAGGCCTCAGTGCCCTGGTAGTGGCCCTCTTCGACTGCCAACGCGGGTGCGGTCCGGCCGGTGCCCTGCTGTACGCACGGGGGGACGTTCACGACCGGCGAGCGGAGAGGGGTGCGGGGCGATGCGGTGCCGGGGGGCAGGTGCTCGGGGGAGGACTTGGTGTCCATGGAAGGCTTGTCCAGGGCCTCAGGGAACTCGGATACCGCCATCCCGGCCAGGAGAGTGCGGACCTGGCCCTCCAGCGTGCGCTCCGAGAAGTCTCCTCCGCTCTTCTGGGCCGAGCTGGCTCCCTGATCAGCCATCGTGCCCGCTGAATCCTCCGAGAGCTGCGTCGACTGCAGAAGGAAGACGCTCATGCCGACGGCTGCCGCACCGAAGGCGGTTCCCAGGAGCACGGTGCGTCGACGACGCCGGGTGGAAGTCCTGCCGGGACCGGTGGTACCCCTGGGCCGCCCAGCGGGCCGGAGTACGGACGGGCCCTCCGCGGACGGCGTCTCGGATGTTTCACGTGAAACACGTGCGTCGGAGGCCGGCCCCTCGGAGGCCGAGGCCGCTTCCACGGCCAAGGCGACGTCGATCCGGTCGGCGACATCTTCGGGCATGGCTTCATGGACCGAGAGGGACCCGACGAGCGAGCGGATCTCCTCCAGCGAGGCGTGGAGCTCGGCGCACTGCTCACAGGTATCGAGGTGGCGGCGGAGTTCGGCCTCGCGCGCCGGCGGGAGGAGGCCCTCGGTGAGGTCCGAGATCTCCGAGACGTCTGGATGCTGAGCTGTGTCGGCTGTGGATGTCATGCGAGCCCACCTCCACCTTTCACAGCCGCAGGGTTGCCGTCGCCTGCATCTCTTGGTCCTGCCGCGGGTGGGACGGATGTCCCCCGTGTGCGGTTCCTTTCCATGGTGCCGTCCTCCCTGTCCCCTCTATCGACGCGTAGATGGGTGAGCAGGGGGAGCAGTCTGGCCCGGCCCCGAGCGCAGCGGCTCTTCACCGTCCCCGTGGGTACGTCGAGGATGCGTGCCGCCTCGGCGACGGGATACGCCTGCATGTCCACGAGGACGAGGGCGGCGCGCTGCTCGGCGGGCAGGGTGGCGAGTGCCGCCAGGAGTTCTCGGTGCAGATCCTGCCGTTCGGCGGGTGCCTCGGCGGACTCGTGCGGCTCCATGAGCTGGTCCAGGCGTTCGGCGTCATCGACCGGCGCGGTCTTGCGTGAGGCCGACTTGCGGGCGCGGTCGAGACAGGCGTTGACGGTGATCCTGTGAAGCCACGTGGTGACGGCGGACTGCCCCCGGAAGGTGTGGGCCGCTCTGAACGCGGATACGAGAGCGTCCTGCACCGCGTCGGCCGCTTCTTCGCGGTCTCCGAGCGTCCGCAAGGCCACGGCCCAGAGGCGATCACGATGCCGCCGAACGAGCTCACCGAACGCGTCGGGTTCGCCTGCGACGTGCTGAGCCAGGAGATCCTGGTCGCTGGTGTCGGCGAATCTGGCGTCGTCCAACGGTGAGCCCCCTCCCCTGGTGCGGTCAGCTGGTGACCTTGATGTCCGAGATCTTTCCTCGGTAGTTCCCGTCGTCACTCGGCGGGAGTTTGGTCAGCCAGACCAGAAGGTATCGCGCCTTCACCTGCTTGTCGGGCTTGAGGTGGACCTTTGTTCCAGATCCTTGGGCGACCTTGGTGAAGCCCTCGGGCATCTGCGGGACGGACGAGTCCTCGGTGGTCCGCAGCTCGACGGAGGTGGTGCCCCCGAGGAATGACACGTCGACCGTGCCCACCTGCTGGACTTCGCCGAGGTCGAGGACGACCCCGACGCCTTCCTTGAGCCTGCCGAAGTCGGCGCTGTAGTAGCCGTCGGTGTTCCAGTAGGAGCCCTTGTCCCCGTCGTAGACGTTCCTTATGGTGGCCGGCTTCTCCGACCCGTCAGCGCCCAGTGGATCGTAGTCCTGGGCTCCCACGACGGTGAGGGGCTTGCTCGGCGCGACGGCGTTGTTGTCGTCGCCTCCGTCGTCGTCGGTGGTCTGTGTGGGGGTCGGCTCTCCGGAGTCGTTGCCCCGGTCGAGGACGGTCTCCGCCAGCTGCCAGCTGCCGAGGCCCAGAGCGGCGATGAGCAGTGCGGAGACGGCCCACTTGAGTGCCTTCCCGGTGCGGCTCTGGAGAGGAGGCGGAGGAACCGCGATGACCGGTTGAGTGGCAGACGGCGGACGCGCCGAGGGACGTCCGTAGGTGCCCTGCTGATACGTCGTGCGCTGGTACTCGGGCGGTGCGGTGAAGGTCGGCTCCGGCGGCAGGATGCGCGGCATGGCCGCGACGGCCTTGGCCAGTTCGTCAGGCGTGGTGCACGGCTGCTCCTGGCGCGACGCGGTGGCGCCGTCGTTGGCGAGCGCACGCATGGCGAGCTCGGAGAGGCCGCGGTGCACGCCTGCCCTCACCTGGTCCGGAGGGATCAGGCCCAGGTCCTTGGGGAGCCCGGAAAGGCCGTACGCGTCGCTCTCGTAGGGCCAGCGCCGGGTCAGGGCGGCGTAGAGGAGTGCGCCGATGGCCTCGGTGTCCGTACGCAGAGGCTGGTCAGCGGTGATGCCACGCAACGCGGCGTTCACCGCGAGGCCGCGAATGCGGTACTGCCCGGTCGAGCTGCGCAGCACGGCACCGGGGGTGAGACGCAGATGCGCGAGCCCTTCGCGGTGGGCGGCGGCCATGGCTTGGGAGATCTGGCTCACGAGCTGGTAGGCGTCATGGGCTTCCATCGGCCCGGCCGCCAGCAGCGCGGTGAGCTCTGTGGCGTCGGGGAGCCATTCGTGGACGACGTAGACGAGATCGTCCTCCTCCACGGCGTCCAGGACCTGGACGAAGCGCGGGTCGCCGAGCAGCGCGGAGGAACGGGCTGCGGCCAGCACCGAGCGTGCGCGCGGATGGTCGGCGGGCAGAAGATGTACGCCGACCGCCCGGCGCAGCTTCTCGTCCACGGCCCGCCAGCTGCTGAAACCGTCCAGCCGGGTGACGCACTCTTCGAGGCGGTAACGCCTGGCCAGCTTGTGGCCGCTGTGCAGATCGGGCGACGCCGGCACGGCGGCCGAGCCGTCACGGCCGCTCTCCGCGTCCGTCGAGCTCGCGCCCTCTGCGTCCTGGGTTTGTGCCGTCCCGTCGGTCGTGGCCGCGTCCGCCTTGGCGGTCAGCGGCTCGTCGCCGCTGTTGTCGGCCACGTCGACAGCAGCCGTGCTACGTTCCGCCACCGTCGTTCCTGCCTCCCCATCCGTTGCGCGATGCCAGCCAGCTCTGCACAGTCACGCCAATTGTGCCCACACTCCGGCGCTATGCACGACACGCGGTGTCCAGCGATGGTTGTGCGCGGCCCGGAGTCCGTTCAGCGTCCGAGCCGTCCCCGGACCATGCCGACCATGCCGTTGAGCTCTTCGATCCGCATCTTCTTCGCCGCGACGAAGAAGATGCCCAGGAGTACGACGGTGCCGCAGACGAGGGCCACGACCGAGCCTCCCGCCCCCTCACCGAGCGTCCGGAGAAGGGCGAAGCCCACGCCGCCGCCCACGACTGCCGCAGGGACCGCCGCCAGGCAGAGACGGGCGTAGGTACGCACCACGCGGGCCCCGTCGAGGTCGCCGCCGAGCCGGTTGCTCAGCCGGCGCCATGCGATGCCCACGCCTACCGCGTAGGCCAGCCCGTAGGAGGCCGCCATTCCCACGACTGCCCACTGGGCCGGAAGAATCACGTAGCAGAGGGCGGAGGCCGCTGCGTTGACCGCTGCGACGATGACCGTGTTGTAGAACGGGGTCCGGGTGTCCTCGTACGCGTAGAAGCCGCGCAGGACGACGTACTGCACGGAGTACGGGATGAGGCCGAGGCCGAACGCCATGAGGATGAAGCCCATGGAGCGCGCCGCTTCGGTGCCGCTGGACGCGTAGAGCAGCGTGCACATCGGCAGACCGAGCGCCAGGAACGTGAAGGCGACCGGCACGATGGCCACCGCGGAGTTGCGCAGCCCTTGCGAGATGTCGTCGCGGACGGCACCGGGGTCGTTGTCATGGGCCGCACGGGAGATGCGCGGCAGCAGGGCCGCCATGACCGAGACGGTGATGATGGCCTGCGGCATGCCCCAGATCAGCTGCGCGTTGGAGTAGGCGAGGAAGCCCGAACCGTCCTTGTCCGCGAGCTTGCCCGCGGACGTGGCGAGCTGCGTGACGACCAGTACGCCCGCCTGGTTGGCCAGGACGAACAGAACCGTCCACTTCGCGAGCCTTATCGTCTTCCCGAGCCCGTGGCCCCGCCAGTCGAAGCGAGGGCGGAAACGGAATCCTGCTTCGCGGAGATACGGGATCATCGCCAGGGCCTGGACGACGAGACCGAGCAGCGTGCCGATGCCCAGAAGGCGGACGCCTTCCGCCGGGATCGTCTCCACGCCCATCCTGGACTCGGCCGAGGTGCCGTAGACCCAGATGAACAGGCCGAAGGTGAAGATCATGACGATGTTGTTCAGGACCGGGGTCCACATCATCGCGCCGAATCGTCCGCGGGCGTTGAGGATCTGGCCCATCACCACGTGGACGCCCATGAAGAAGATGGTCGGCAGGCAGTAGCGGGCGAAGGTGACGGCGACGGTGTCCGCGGCCGGCTCGTTCGCGATCGTGCTCGACATGAGGTGGACGAGCCACGGAGCGGCGAAGACCGCGATCGCGACGATCACGGCGAGGGCGACCATGACGAGTGTCAGCAACCGGTTGGCGTAGGCCTCGCCGCCGTCCTCGTCGTCCTTCATGGAGCGGACGAGCTGGGGGACGAAGACGGAGTTCAGCCCGCCGCCCACGGTGAGGATGTAGATCATCGTGGGCAGGGTGTACGCGATGGTGAAGCTGTCACCGAGCAGCGCCGCGCCCAGCGCCGCGGTGATCACCAGGCTCCGGATGAACCCGGTGAGGCGGGACACGAGGGTGCCGGCCGCCATCAGGGCGCTCGACTTCAGTATCCCCGCGGCCCGGCCCCCGGACTTCGACGGCACGGGGGCGGGAGCGGCCTGAGGCTCGGCAGGGGGGCCTGGAGGTCTGCCCGAGCCTTCCTGGTCGCGGAAGAGGTGGGCGAAGGCGTCCTGGTCCCCGCGGCCGTCGGACGCCTGGGTCACGAGGTCGTCGACCCCCACGTACTGCGTGGTGGCGGCATTGTCCCCGTAGGGAAGGTGGCGGGAAGGGCCTGCGGGCTCCGGTGGAGGCGTCTGCGCCCAGATGCGGGGGTCGGGGGCGTGCTGGGCGGCGGGAGGCTGCTGATAGAGCGCCTGTGGCTCCTGATAGGTGCCTGGCGGCGGCGGGGGGTGGGAGGCGCGGTCGTAGAGCGCCTCGGCCACCGGGTCCTGAGCGGCGAGGTCCTGAGCGCGGTACGGATCGTGGTCGTACGCGTGCTGGAGGTACGGGTCCGGCGTCTCTCCGGGCTGGAGGTACGGGTCGGGCTCTCCGGGCCGGCCGCCGCCCGGTGGCACCGGCGGACCGCCGGAAGATCCAGCTCCGCCCGCGCCCTGGCCGCGGTCACCGTCGTACGGCGCGTTCATCGAAACCCCACCTCATTGTCCCCGGCCGACCGGCCCCGACAGACATCGCTCAACGGTCCACTTTCTCACCCGGGCCCGACGGGGCCTCGCTCACCGGACCGGTGTCCGGGGTCGGGTCACTCGGCTGCTCGGGTTCACCGCCGTTGTTTCCGCCCGTGTCGCCTGTCCCGCCCGCGGCGGCGCGCTTGCGGTGGGTGTACATCCTGATTCCTGCCAGCACCAGCAGCAGCAGCCCGCCGGCGATGACCAGAAGCACCGTCGGTGTGACCTCCGAGACCTTCACCGTGAAGGTCATCTCCTCGCCGTACGGCGCCCCGTCCTCGGTGAAGAGCCGCGCGGTGACCTGCGCCTGTCCGTTCGCGTTGGCGGCGGCGTCGAACTTCACCGACTGGCTGTGGCCGCCCGCGATCGCGACCGGCTGCTCGGCGACGGCACCGCCGCCGTTGAGCTTGAGGCGGGTGGCGTTGCCCGACGTCAGCCGGAGCACGAGGTTGTCCACACCCTGGACCAGCTTGTTCTGCACGGTCACGGGGATCGTCGCGCTGCGCCCGGACAGGGTGACGTCCGACTTCGCGATCAGCTGGACCTCGTTGGTGAGGCCCTGCAGGTAGGTTCGGACCGCGTCGCGGTACTGCTGCGCCTCCAGCTGCCTGCCACGCCACGACGTGGACACGGAGCGGTTGATGGCGTTCCCGAAGGGGGTCACCACCCGGTCCGGCTGGGTGAGGATGACCTGGAAGCTGTCGAGCGAGTCCTGCGTGGTCCGGATGTCCTGGAACGCCTGGGTGGGCAGCTCCTGGCTGCGCAGCTTCTTCGGGTACTGGGATGCGCGCGGCACCTTGGTGGTCGCCTTCGTGTCCGGCTTCTGGTCGGCCGCCGCCGTCAGGTCGAGGGGCTGTGTCCAGCGCTCGCCGTCGAGGGCCCGGAGGGCTCGCGCCATGCTCTGTGCCTGCGCGGCCGTAGGCGTACGCTGCGGCGCCACGACGATGCTGCGCTCGTTGTCCGGGTCCTGTTCCGTCAGTGCCAGGGTCTGGGCGAGGAACCTCTGGACAGCGAGTGTGGAGTTGCCGGCCTTGGCCATCTCGCCCGTGAACGCCGTGGAGAGCCGGTAGTCGGAGACGACCGCGGTGGTGCCGCCACCGATCGGCCGGGCCGCGGTCGGCGTGTAGGGCAGCCCGCCGGTCTCCTCGAGGCTGTCGCTGCGTGCGATCACCTTGTGGGCGCCGGCCGAAGTCGCGACATCGACCACGGAGGGATCGATCGCGCCGTTCACCGGCCAGGCGAAGTCGGTCGACGGCTTCACGTGCAGGACGGTCTCCACCGTTGTGCTCGCCACCTCGGTGGCCGTCTGCAGGTGGCTGAGGGTCCCTGAGACGTTCTTCCCGCGATGGGCGATGGAGGCCAGATCGGGGTCGGCGAACGGCAGGGCCACCACCTTGCCGTCCTTGACGGCCGCTTCCAGAGCCGTGAGCCACTTCTTGGCGATGGCCTGGTTCGTCCCGGCGACGGTGGTGTCACCGACGCGGACGCGGTAGTTCTTCGTCATCGCGTCGACGGAGGCGAGCAGGTCCGGGTCGATCACCCAGGTCACCGGGAGCTGACGACCGAGCGCCACCAGCTGTTCCAGCCGGCCGCCGGGCGCGAGTTCGAGGGCGAGGTCGTCGCTGGCGAAGACGGGGGTCTGCTGTTCGTCGGACCCCGTCTCGGCGGTGACGTGTGCCGAGGCGATCAGCGGCCAGAGGAAGGTCAGCTTGGTCTTGGTCGCTGTGTCCTCGGGCTGCCAGGGAAGGAAGGTCCGCTGGATCCCGAGGACCTGGTCGTAGGCGTAGTCGGTGGTCCTGCCGGTGATCGAGACCCCGAGCTGGTAGACGCCCTCGTCGTCCAGACCCAGCTTGTCCACCGGGACGGCGAGCGTGAAGTCCTGGCTGACCCCTGAGGCGAGCTTGGCGATCTTCACCGTGTAGGAGCCGCCGAGCTTGGCCGGGTCACTGCCGGGCTGGTAGCCGGTGCGTCCGGCCGCCTCGTCGATCGCGGCCCTTCCGGACAGCCTCGGCCCGACGCGCAGGTCGACCTCGGCGTCCGTGACCGTCTTCCTGCCCTTGTTGGTCAGGGTCCCGGAGACGCTCAGGGTGTCGCCCTCGACGGGTGCGCTGGGGGAGAGCGTGTCCAGGGACACAGCGACGGTGCGCGAGCCGGTCGGGGCCTTCGCGGCCGCCTCGGCATGTGCGGAGGGAGCGGCGGGCCCTGCCAGGAGGCCGGCGAGCAGCGGCGCACCGACGATCAAGGAGGCTGTGCGCCGGAGCCACCGGCGGGCAGGGGAGGGAGTCATCCCCTGGAAGTCTGCCGCCTCGGCCACGCGTATCCGTCCCTCGTCGTCGTCAGCTGGTATCGGTCTTGCCGGTCTCTGCGTCCCCGCATGGTAACGATGTGCCTGAGTGCTGAGTGCCGGGGTCCGCGTCACATGATCGGGAGAGTCTCGCAGGGCGGCGAGAAACGATGACGCCCGGGCCGGTCCGTGCACGTACCCTTTTCTGTTGTGCCGAACGCCAACGAAGACAGCCCCCGCGCACTGAGCCAGGTGCAGCACCGCGCAGTCAGCGAACTGCTGCGGGTGTCCCCGGTCGCCGACGACCTCGCCCGCCGATTCCAGGAGGCCGGGTTCGGCCTCGCCCTGGTCGGTGGGTCGGTCCGCGATGCGTTGCTCGGCAGGCTCGGAAACGACCTCGACTTCACGACCGACGCCCGCCCGGAGGACGTTCTCAAGATCGTCCGCCCCTGGGCCGACTCGGTCTGGGAGGTCGGAATCGCCTTCGGCACCGTCGGTTCGCAGAAGGACGGCTACCAGATCGAGGTCACCACCTACCGGTCGGAGGCGTACGACAGAACCTCGCGCAAACCCGAGGTGTCCTACGGCGACTCGATCGAGGAAGACCTCGTACGCCGTGACTTCACGGTCAACGCCATGGCCGTCGCGCTGCCGCACAAGGAGTTCATCGACCCGCACGGTGGCCTCGACGACCTGGCGCAGCGTGTACTGCGCACTCCGGGCACGCCTGAGGAGTCCTTCTCCGACGACCCGCTGCGCATGCTGCGCGCGGCCCGCTTCGCCGCGCAGCTGGACTTCGAGGTCGCCCCGGACGTCGTCAAGGCGATGACGGACATGGCGGGACGCATCGAGATCGTCTCCGCCGAACGCGTCCGGGAGGAGCTCAACAAGCTGCTGCTCTCCGCGCACCCCCGCAAGGGTCTTGGGTTGCTCGTGGACACGGGCCTGGCCGATCAGGTGCTGCCGGAGCTTCCCGCGCTACGCCTGGAGAGTGACGAGCATCACCGTCACAAGGACGTCTACGAGCACTCCCTGACCGTCCTGGAGCAGGCCATCGACCTGGAGGAGGAAGGCCCGGACCTCGTGCTGCGCCTGGCCGCCCTGCTCCACGACATCGGGAAGCCCAGGACGCGTCGGTTCGAGAAGGACGGCCGCGTCTCCTTCCATCACCACGAAGTCGTGGGGGCGAAGATGGCCAAGAAGCGGATGACGGAGCTCAAGTACTCCAACGACATGGTCAAGGACGTCTCCAAGCTGGTGGAGCTCCATCTGCGCTTCCACGGATACGGTGACGGTGAATGGACCGACTCCGCCGTGCGCAGGTATGTGCGGGACGCGGGGCCGCTGCTGGAACGACTGCACAAGCTGACGCGCTCGGACTGCACGACGCGGAACAAGCGCAAGGCGAACGCCCTGTCGCGCACCTATGACGGGCTCGAGGAGCGCATCGCGCAGTTGCAGGAGCAGGAGGAACTGGACGCGATCCGGCCCGACCTGGACGGCAACGAGATCATGCGGATCCTCGGCGTGACACCGGGGCCTGTGATCGGTAGGGCCTACTCCTTCTTGCTGGAGCTGCGACTGGAGAACGGGCCCATGGAGCACGACGCCGCGGTGGCGGCCCTCAAGGAGTGGTGGGCCGCTCAGGACTGAGGCCGAACCGGTCGGCGGTCCGATCCAGGCGGTAGGCCCTGGCTCGCATGTTTCACGTGAAACATGGGGTGCGCTTCGGGGCTGGGAGCCGGACGGGCAGTGAGGGGCGTTGTTTCACGTGAAACGACGCCCCTCACTCATTCTTCGGTGCGGGCGTCCTGGAGCGTGGCACGCACCCGACGCCAACGGAGCAGGGCCACCGAGACGGCAGCGTAGAGAGTGGCCACGGCGAGGACGACGGCGGTGGACCGGCCGTCAGACGGAAGGACGAAAGCGGACATGGCTGCCGCCGCGACGAAGGCGACGTTGAACAGCACGTCATAGAGCGAGAAGACCCGGCCGCGGTAGGCGTCGTCCACGGAGGTCTGCACCTCGGTGTCTGTCGCGATCTTCGCTCCCTGGGTGACGAGCCCGAGGACGAACGCGGCCGCCAGCATCGGTACCGGCGCGAACGGCAGGCCCAGCGCCGGTTCCAGGACGGCAGCCGATCCGGCGCAGCCCGCCATCCAGCCGTAGCGCCCGAAGCGGCTCACGGCCCAGGGGGTGATCAGGGCGGCGACGAAATACCCGGCGGCCGAGGTGCCGAGCGCCAGGCCGAGCAGGGCCAGCCCGTCGGACTCGCTGTCGGACCAGGCGTAACGGCACAGCATCAGGACCATGACGGTGAGTGCCCCGTAGCAGAAGCGCATCACCGTCATGGCGGCCAGCGCATGGGCGGCGTCCCGGCGCTCGGCCAGATGGCTCAACCCCGCGACCAGCCCGCGCGCGGTCATGGCCAGCGCTTCTCGTAGGCGCACATGGTGCTCGCTCAGGTCGGGGCCCAGGAGCGTGCGCGGCAGAGACAGCGAGGCCAGCGCCGAGAGCAGGTAGAGGGCCGCTCCCAGCATGACCACGGCGGCATCTGATCCATCGGTCAGCAGCCGGATGCCCAGGGCCAGCCCTCCACCGGCCGTGGCCGCCAGCGTCCCGGCGGTCGGGGAGAGAGAGTTGGCGAGGACGAGCCGGTCGGCGTCGACCACGCGAGGGAGGGCGGCGGACAGTCCGGCCAGCACGAAGCGGTTCACGGCGGTGACGCAGAGGGCGGAGGCGTAGAAGAGCCAGTCCGGGACGGAGCTCAGGAGCAGCAGAGCCGTGCAGCAGGCCAGGGCGGCACGCAACAGGTTTCCGTACAGGAAGACCTGACGGCGCGGCCAGCGGTCGAGCAGGACTCCGGCGAACGGGCCGATCAGCGAATACGGGAGCAGCAGCACGGCCATGGCCGAGGCGATGGCCGCCGGCGTCGCCTGCTTCTCCGGGGAGAAGACGACGTAGGTGGCGAGCGCGACCTGGTAGACACCGTCGGCCGACTGGGAGAGAAGTCGTACGGCGAGCAGGCGACGGAAGTTCCGAAGGCGCAGGAGTACGCCCAGATCACGCACGACAGGCATGTGGGCAAGGGTCACACATGTGGGGGGTCCCGCGGCGCATTGCCCCGGGACCCCCCAGATGAAGAAGCGGTGAGCGGCTGGATCAGCGCTCGACGTCGCCGCTGATGAACTTCTCGACGTTCTCGCGGGCCTCGTCGTCGAAGTACTGGACCGGCGGGGACTTCATGAAGTACGAGGAAGCCGAGAGGATCGGGCCACCGATGCCGCGGTCCTTGGCGATCTTCGCGGCGCGCACGGCGTCGATGATGACACCGGCGGAGTTCGGGGAGTCCCAGACCTCGAGCTTGTACTCGAGGTTCAGCGGAACGTCACCGAAGGCGCGGCCCTCGAGGCGCACATACGCCCACTTACGGTCGTCCAGCCAGGCCACGTAGTCCGAGGGACCGATGTGGACGTTGTCCGCACCGAGCTCGCGGTCACGGATCTGCGAGGTGACGGCCTGCGTCTTCGAGATCTTCTTGGACTCCAGGCGCTCACGCTCGAGCATGTTCTTGAAGTCCATGTTGCCGCCGACGTTCAGCTGCATCGTGCGGTCCAGGATGACGCCCCGGTCCTCGAAGAGCTTCGCCATCACGCGGTGCGTGATGGTGGCGCCCACCTGGGACTTGATGTCGTCGCCGACGATCGGGACACCGGCCTCGGTGAACTTGTCCGCCCACTCCTTGGTGCCGGCGATGAATACCGGGAGGGCGTTGACGAAAGCGACCTTGGCGTCGATGGCGCACTGCGCGTAGAACTTCGCAGCGACCTCGGAACCGACGGGCAGGTAGCAGACGAGGACGTCGACCTGCTTGTCCTTGAGGACCTGGACGATGTCGACGGGGGTCTCGGCGGACTCCTCGATCGTCTCGCGGTAGTACTTGCCCAGGCCGTCGTGGGTGTGGCCGCGCTGAACGGTCACGCCCGTGTTCGGCACGTCGGCGATCTTGATGGTGTTGTTCTCGCTGGCGCCGATGGCGTCCGCGAGGTCGAGGCCGACCTTCTTCGCGTCGACGTCGAAGGCGGCGACGAACTCGACGTCGCTCACGTGGTATTCGCCGAACTGCACGTGCATCAGACCGGGCACCTTGCCGGCCGGATCGGCGTCCTTGTAGTACTCGACGCCCTGCACCAGTGAGGCGGCGCAGTTGCCCACGCCGACGATGGCTACGCGAACCGAACCCATGCCGATTGCTCCCTGTGTGTTCTCGGTGTTCCCCGATGACGCCTTGCGGGTCTGCGGGGGTTTCACTTGGTGTCGTCGGACGGATCCGGCCGGGTGTTGTCCCGGTGCCGGGGCAGGCCGCCCGTCTCTCCTGTTGTGTCTTCTTGAGAGGAGCTCTCGGGTGAGGATCGTCGCTGATCCCGCCCCGAACGCTCACTCTCGATGAGCTCGTTCAGCCAGCGCACTTCGCGCTCCACGGACTCCATGCCGTGTCGCTGCAGCTCAAGCGTGTAGTCGTCGAGTCGTTCACGGGTCCGGGCGAGAGAGGCGCGCATCTTCTCGAGGCGCTCCTCCAGCCTGCTGCGGCGGCCTTCGAGGACTCGCATCCGCACGTCGCGCTCCGTCTGGCCGAAGAAGGCGAAGCGAGCGGCGAAGTGCTCGTCCTCCCAGGCATCCGGGCCGGTGTGCGAGAGCAACTCCTCGAAGTGCTCCTTACCTTCCGCCGTCAGCCGGTAGACGATCTTGGCGCGTCGCCCGGCCAGCGAGGACGCGGGGGCGACCCCACGGCCCGCGGCGGGCGGCGATGCAGGAACGCTCCCCGGTTCCTCGATCAACCAGCCGCTGGCCACCAGCGTCTTGAGGCAGGGATAGAGAGTGCCGTAGCTGAAGGCGCGGAAGATCCCCAGCGAGGTGTTGAGGCGCTTGCGCAGCTCGTACCCGTGCATCGGGGACTCGCGGAGCAGGCCGAGTACGGCGAATTCGAGGATGCCGGAGCGTCTGCTCACCTTCGCTTCCTCCTTCGCCTGGCGCTTCCACGGGTCCGCTGGGTCGACCTTATGCCGTGCTGATGTATCGACTCGATACATCAGCACGATAGATCGGCTCGTGATGTTCGACAAGGGGCCGGTTCGTGAGCGGCGTCACATCAAGGATTCATAGGGAGTGACTTGCGTAATTTGGGGTGAAGTTCGGTCCCCGGAGGTTTTTGACCGTGCGTAGTCTGTGCGGCATGCAGACCACCGGGAACCGCGAGACGCCGCCGAGCGTCAGTCATCGCGGACTGCCGGATGTACTGCGGGTGAGCCTTCCGCAGGGCTTGTCCGTAATTCGGGGGGACCGGATCTCAACTGCCGCTTCCAGGCGCTCTCGCCTGCCCGAGGAGTAGTCGTTCCATGAGCGAGCACCGTCGCAAAGCGCCGCAACCGCAAGGTGGCGGGCGTGCAGCGGCCAGACGAGCCGCCCAACAGCCTGCTGGACGTCGCACCGACTCGTCACGCAGAGCAACATCTGCATCACCTTCCGAAGCGCACGGCGAGGAGCCGGCGTACGGAGGCCGTGCCGAGGCCCGCCGCGCCGCGCAGCGCGGCGGAGGCAGGCGGCGGGGGGCCGGGGACAGCACCGGTCACGAAGGCCGCGGCCGGGGCCGCGCAGACTCCGGCAAGAAGCGCTTCATCGACTACCCGAGAGCCGGAAAGTACGGCTTCCGGCGCTGGGTGCCCTCGTGGAGGCTGGTCTCCGGACTGTGCCTGGGCTTTCTGGGTCTCATGATGGGTGCGGCCGGCATCGCGTACGCGCTGGTGGTTCCGCCCGAGATCAACGACCTCGCCAAGGCCCAGAACAACGTCTACTACTGGGCCGACAACACCGAGATGGTCGCCACGGGCGGGTCCGTCAACCGCCAGGCGATCGAGTACGCCCAGATCCCCGAAGCGATGCGGAACGCCGTCATCTCGGCCGAGAACAAGACGTTCGAGACCGACCGGGGCATCGACCCCATGGGTATCGCCCGCGCGGTCTGGAACATGGCCAAGGGCGGTGAGACCCAGGGCGGTTCGACGATCACCCAGCAGTACGTGAAGAACTCGCGCCTGACCCAGGACCAGACCCTGAGCCGGAAGGTCAAGGAGCTCTTCATCACGCTCAAGGTCGGCGAGACGGTGGGCAAGAAGGAGGTCATGGAGGGATACCTCAACGTCTCCTACTACGGCCGGGGCGCTTCCGGACTTCAGGCCGCGGCGCGTACGTACTACAACAAGGACGCCCAGGACCTGGACGCGAGCGAGTGCGCCTTCCTGGCGACGCTGCTCAAGGGCGCGAGCTACTACGACCCCGCGGGTGCTCCCGATGTCGACCCGGTGCAGGCCACGAAGGAGAAGAACACCGCGCGGGCGAAGGCACGCTGGAAGTGGATCCTCGACGAGGAGGTCAAGGACGGCCGGCTGAGCGCCGCGGAGCGCGCCAAGTTCAAGACCTTCCCGATGCCCCAGCCCAAGAAGGCGGACGCCAAGCTGGGCGGCCAGACCGGTTACCTGGTCGACCTCGCCACGAAGTACTTCCTGGCGCACAACGACCAGAACGTCACCGAGAAGGAACTGGCCCTCGGCGGCTACGAGATCCACACGACCTTCGACAAGAACAAGGTCGAGCAGCTCGAGAAGTCGGTCGAGCGGGTGTACAAGGAGAAGATCGACGAGGAGAAGCGCCCCGACCTGGACTCGCACGTCGAGTTCGGCGGCGCGTCGGTGGACACCGAGACGGGCGCCATCGTCGCCACGTACGGCGGCCAGGACGCGACGGAGCACTACACCAACAACGCCGACGCGACCGGTGCGCAGGTCGGTTCGACCTTCAAGCCGTTCGTGCTGGCGGCCGCGATGCAGTACGGGAAGCGCAACCCCGCCGGCGGCGAGACGCAGAGTGAGTCGGAGCGCAAGATCGTCTCGCCGAAGAGTGTCTACAACGGCGACAACAAGCTGCAGATCAAGAAGTACAACGGCGAGGTCTGGCGCGACAAGGACCAGAACGACTGGCGCCAGACCAACGACGGAGACCACGACTACGGGCCGATCACCCTGCGGTACGCCATGCAGGAGTCCGCGAACTCCCCGTACGTCCAGCTCGGCATGGACGTCGGCACCGACAAGGTGAAGCAGGCCGCCCTCGACGCGGGACTGCGCGACGACCAGTACCTGGCGGACTCGAACTACCCCTCGTTCTCCATCGGCACCTCCTCGCCGAGTGCCATCCGGATGGCGGGCGCGTACGCCACCTTCGCCACCAGCGGCAAGCAGCGCGAGCCCTTCTCGGTCACCGAGGTGAAGCATGAGGGCACGGTCATCTACCAGCACAAGACGAAGACCGAGCCCGCGTTCTCGAGCGCGATCGCGGACAACGTCACCGACGTGCTGAAGAACGTCGTGGAGAACGGGACCGGTACGCCTGCCCAGCTGGAGGGGCGCGACGTAGCCGGGAAGACCGGCACCACCGACGGCAACAAGTCGGCGTGGTTCGTCGGCTACACCCCCCAGCTGTCCACGGCCGTCAGCATGTTCCGGCTGGACGACGACGAGACGAAGAAGAACCGCGAGTTCCTGGAGATGTTCGGGACGGGCGGCGAGGAGAAGATCCACGGTGCCTCGTTCCCCGCGCAGATCTGGCACGACTACATGGCCGAAGCGGTGAAGGGCACCAAGGTCGAGACCTTCCCGAAGCCGGAGCCCATCGGCGACCTGGTCTACGGAGGCGGCGCGGCCAGCCCCAGCCCGACGCCCAGCCCGACTCCTTCGCCCTCGGCGTCCAGCGAGATGCCCGAGAGCCCCTCGCCCACCCCGACCTCTCCGTCCCCCTCGCCGAGCGAGACGTGTGCGCCGCTCGACTGGGAGTGCAAGAACAACCAGAACGGCGGGACCACAGACGGATCCTCGGACGGCGGGACCTCGGACGGTGGTACCACTGACGGCGGTACCACCGACGGCGGGACCACCGACGGTGGTACCACGGACGGCGGGACCACCGAAGGCACGACGGAAGGCACGTCGAACGGCAACGGCAACGGCAACGGCGGGTTCCTCGGAGGCGGCGGATAGCGGTACGGAGGGCGGCGGCCGGCGCCACCGCCCTCCGGGACCCCGCTGAGGGCCCCGCACGCGCACGACGAGGGCCGTCGGCACCAGCCAGGTGCCGACGGCCCTCGTGTGTCCCGCACGCGGCCCACGCCCGTACACAGCGCCGTACGGCAGGATGTGCGGCATGCCAAGCGCAGAAGACACGAGCGTGCACCAGGAGCTGTCCGTCGTACCGCCCACGCGGCAGGACGAGATCGCCGCGGCGGGGAGCGAGCTGATCGGCGGGCCCGCGGGCCGCTGGGCGCGGTTCGGGACGGGGCCGCTCACGCCGGTGCGCGTCATCGTGCTCGTGATGATCGGGATGTTCGCACTCGGCATGGTGCAGAAGATCCCCTGCTACGACTGGGCGTGGTTCCGCGGCACCAGTTCGCAGTACACGCACGCCTGCTACTCCGACATCCCCCACCTCTTCGTCGGGCGCGGCTTCGCCGACGGCCTCGTGCCGTACGCCGACCGGCTCAGCGGCGACATGGCGTACCTGGAGTACCCGGTCCTGACCGGCCTCTTCATGCAGATCGCGTCCTGGCTGACGCTGACGTCCTCGTCGGATCCCGTCCAGCAGCGGGAGCAGATGTACTGGATGGTCAACGCGGGCCTGCTGATGATCTGCGCGGTGATCCTCGTCGTCTGTGTCGCCCGCACCCACCGGCGCCGGCCGTGGGACGCCCTGCTGGTCGCTCTCGCTCCGGCTCTCGCGCTCACCGCGACGATCAACTGGGACCTGCTGGCCGTCGCCCTGACGGCCGCCGCGATGCTCATGTGGTCCCGGGGCAGGAACCTCGCCTTCGGCATCCTCATCGGACTGGCGACCGCCGCGAAGCTCTACCCCGTGCTGCTCCTCGGCCCTCTGCTGGTCCTGTGCTGGCGGGCGGGGAAGTGGCGGGCGTACGGGGCCGCGCTCTTCGGGGCGGCGGCGGCCTGGCTGCTGGTGAACCTTCCTGTCATGGTCTACGCCCCCGAGGGGTGGAAGAAGTTCTACACGTTCAGCCAGGAGCGGCAGATCGACTACGGCTCGTTCTGGCTGGTCATCACCCAGCGCACCGGCAGGCCCATCGACATCGGCACGGTGAACACGGCTTCCGTCCTGCTGATGATCGTGCTCTGCGCGGGGATCGCCGGCCTCGCCCTCACGGCCCGGCACCGGCCGCGCTTCGCGCAGCTCGCGTTCCTGGTGGTGGCGGCCTTCATCCTGACGAACAAGGTCTACTCGCCGCAGTACGTGCTGTGGCTGATCCCGCTGGCAGCGCTGGCCAGGCCCCGCTGGCGGGACTTCCTCGTCTGGCAGGCCTGCGAGGTCATGTACTTCCTGGGGATCTGGTTCTACCTCGCGTACACGACCAGCGGCGACAAGCACCAGGGGCTGCCGCAGGAGGGCTACCAGGTCGCCGTCGCCCTGCACCTGCTGGGAACGCTCTACCTCTGCGCCCTCGTCGTCAGGGACATCCTGATGCCGGAGAAGGACCCGGTGCGGCGCGACGGGTCCGACGATCCGTCGGGCGGGGTGCTCGACGGCGCGCCGGACCGGGTCGCCCTGGCACAGGTGCACACCCACCCGGCCCCGCACGCCGAACCCGCGGTCGAAGGACCGCGGGTCGAGTGGGGGGCCTCCGGCCGGGAGGACTCCCGGTAGGGACCGTCTACCGGTCCACGAGGCGGTCGAACTGGGTGGTCGTGTGCCGCAGATGGGCCACCAGTTCGTCGCCGACCCTCGGCTCCTGCGCGTCCGAAGGCACGAAGAGGATGGACACCTGCATGTGCGGCGGCTCGGCGAACCAGCGCTGCTTGCCCGCCCAGACGAACGGGGACAGGTTGCGGTTGACCGTGGCCAGCCCGGCGCGCGCGACACCCTTGGCACGCGGCATCACGCCGTGCAGGGCCTTCGGGGCCTCCAGGCCGACGCCGTGGGAGGTCCCCCCGGCGACGACCACCAGCCAGCCGTCCGACGCCGCCTTCTGCTGGCGGTAGCCGAACCGGTCCCCCTTGACGACGCGCGTCACGTCGAGCACCGCGCCCCGGTACTCGGTCGCCTCGTGGTCACCGAGCCAGAGCCGTGTGCCGATGCGCGCGCGGAAGCGGGTCTGCGGGAACTGCTGCTGGAGCCTGGCCAGTTCCTCGGCCCGCAGATGGCTGACGAACATCGTGTGCAGCGGCAGCCGGGCGGCACGCAGCCGGTCCATCCACGTGATGACCTCCTCGACCGCGTCCGAACCGTCCGTGCGGTCGAGCGGCAGGTGCAGCGCGAAGCCTTCGAGGCGTACGTCCTCTATGGCGGCGTGCAGCTGGCCCAGTTCCTCCTCCTTCACGCCGTGCCGCTTCATCGAGCTCATGCACTCGATGACCACCCGCGCGCCCACCAGGGCGTGCACGCCGTCCACGGAGGAGACGGAGCGGATGACACGGTCGGGCAGCGGCACCGGCTCCTCGCCCCGGCGGAAGGGCGTGAGCACCAGGAGGTCGCCGCTGAACCAGTCCTTGATGCGGGCGGCCTCGTAGGTGGTCCCGACGGCCAGCGTGTCGGATCCGAAGCGGATCGCCTCGTCGGCCAGCCGTTCGTGTCCGAAGCCGTATCCGTTGCCCTTGCAGACCGGCACGAGCCCGGGGAACTGGTCGAGCACGGACTTCTGGTGCGCCCGCCAGCGCGCGGTGTCGACGTAGAGGGAGAGCGCCATGGCCGGCCCGGAACCTTTCTGGTGGCTGCGGTGTGAGAGAGAGGGGGAACTGATGGACGGGGGGTCGGGACGCGGTCAGCGTCGCGACATGTACATGTCGAGCGCCTTGTGCAGCAGCTTGTTCAGGGGGAAGTCCCACTCGCCGACGTACTCGACGGCTTCCCCGCCGGTGCCGACCTTGAACTGGATCAGACCGAAGAGATGGTCCGTCTCGTCCAGGGAGTCGCTGATCCCACGGAGGTCGTAGACGGTGGCGCCCATCGCGTACGAGTCGCGGAGCATGCGCCACTGCATGGCGTTGGAGGGGCGGACCTCGCGGCCGATGTTGTCCGACGCGCCGTACGAGTACCAGACGTGCCCCCCGACGACCAGCATCGTGGCGGCCGAGAGGTTCACGCCGTTGTGCCGCGCGAAGTACAGCCGCATGCGGTTGGGGTCCTCGGAGTTGAGTACCGTCCACATGCGCTGGAAGTACGAGAGCGGGCGCGGCCGGAAGTGGTCGCGCACGGCGGTGATCTCGTACAGCCGCTGCCACTCGGCGAGGTCCTCGTAACCGCCCTGGACGACCTCGACGCCGGCCTTGTCGGCCTTCTTGATGTTGCGGCGCCAGAGCTGGTTGAAGCCCTTGAGCACGTCCTCGAGCGAGCGGTTGGCCAGCGGGACCTGGAAGACGTAGCGGGGCTGTACGTCGCCGAATCCGGCGCCGCCGTCCTCGCCCTGCTGCCAGCCCATCTTCCGCAGCCGGTCCGAGACCTCGAAGGCACGGGGCTCGATGTGGCTGGCCTCGACGTCACGCAGGCGCTTCACGTCGGGATCCTGGATGCCCGACTTGATGGCGGCCGAGTCCCAGCGGCGGATGACCACGGGCGGGCCCATCTTCACCGAGAAGGCGCCCTGCTGCTTCAGGTGGGCGAGCATCGGCTGGAGCCACTCGTCCAGATTCGGGGCGTACCAGTTGATGACCGGGCCCTCGGGAAGATAGGCGAGGTAACGCTTGATCTTGGGCAACTGGCGGTAGAGCACCAGGCCGGCGCCGACCATCTCGCCGTTCTTGTCGAACCAGCCGAGGTTCTCCGAACGCCACTCGGTTTTCACGTCAGCCCACGCCGGGACCTGGCAGTGACTGGCCGAGGGCAGACTCTGGATGTAGGCCAGATGCTGTTCTCGGCTGATGGTCCTCAGGGTCAGGCTCATGCGGGGCGCTCCTCGGCAGGTGTGTCCCCATCGGTCAGGGGCTCCGGCTCTCGCGCCGAAGCCTACTGTGACCGACGGGCGCCCGGTCTGGCCCGTCTGGACCGGATCGGGCGCCACTCCCGCGGGACCGCCCCGTTGTGCGCTGCGTGGGGCGGTCGGCCTCGCCTGGTGCGGCTGTGCCGGTCAGGTGACGACGCCGCCGAAAAGGCCGCCGTGTGCCATGCCGAGATAGAAGCCGACCGCGGACGATCCGATCCCCATGATCAGACCGAACCGCTCCCAGGTGGTCCTGGAGATGTACTGCCCGTAGACACCGGTCAGGATGCCGATCAGCCCGGCCCACGAGCTGATCAGGTGCAGGCTGTGGAACATCGCCGTGACGAACGCGAGGATCCCGAGGACCCCGGTCACCACCATCAGCGTTTCCTGGAGCGGATGCGGCTTGCCATCCGTCGCGAAGAGCGATCCGGTGGCCGGACGGGTCGCCCGGCGAGGGACAGGGCTGCCGGCGGGTCGGAGTGTCTGTGCCATGGAGCACCTCCTGGCGGGAAGGGCGGTGCAATGTAGCGCCTCTCACACCGCATCTGTCTCGATTGTGCGCCCTGAACACCGGATTTCAACCGGAAGCCTGTCTGCGGGTACTCTGTACGGTCTGCACCGGTGTCTGCCCTGAGCCAGCACTGCGGCCCCCCTCGACTCTCGAAGACGGGCGTTGTCAGTGGCGGCTGTTTTACTCGGAGACACTGATGCTCACGCATCACGACCCTCCTGCCACGGAACGACCGTGGCCGCTGAGTCCAAAGGAGGTGGGTTCCACATGCGTCACTACGAAGTGATGGTCATCCTCGACCCCGATCTCGAGGAGCGAGCAGTCTCCCCGCTGATCGAGAACTTCCTCTCCGTCGTCCGTGAGGGCAACGGAAAGGTCGAGAAGGTCGACACCTGGGGCCGTCGTCGTCTCTCTTACGAGATCAAGAAGAAGCCTGAGGGCATCTACTCGGTCATCGACCTGCAGGCCGAGCCTGCGGTCGTCAAGGAGCTCGACCGACAGATGAACCTGAACGAGTCGGTCCTCCGGACCAAGGTCCTCCGTCCCGAGACCCACTGAGCATCTAGCTCAGCGGTCATCGGGTTCGAGTAGCAAGCAGCCAGAAGCAATCCCGCCGAGAGGTTCACCATGGCAGGCGAGACCGTCATCACGGTCGTCGGCAATCTCGTCGACGACCCCGAGCTGCGCTTCACCCCGTCCGGTGCGGCGGTCGCGAAGTTCCGTGTCGCGTCCACTCCCCGCATCTTCGACCGGCAGACCAACGAGTGGAAGGACGGCGAAGGCCTGTTCCTCACCTGCTCGGTCTGGCGTCAGGCGGCGGAGAACGTCGCGGAGTCGCTCCAGCGAGGCATGCGCGTCGTCGTGCAGGGCCGGCTGAAGCAGCGGTCCTACGAGGACCGTGAGGGCGTCAAGCGCACGGTCTACGAGCTGGACGTCGAGGAAGTCGGCCCCAGCCTGAAGAACGCCACGGCCAAGGTCACCAAGACCACCGGTCGAGGTGGCCAGGGCGGCGGCCAGGGTGGATACGGCGGCGGCCAGCAGGGCGGCGGCAACTGGGGCGGCGGTCCCGGTGGCGGCGCCCCGCAGGGCGGCGGCGGTGCTCCCGCTGACGACCCGTGGGCCACCGGCGCTCCGGCCGGCGGCCAGGGCGCGGGCCAGCAGGGCGGCGGGGGTGGCTGGGGCGGAAGCTCCGGCGGCTCCGGCGGTTCCGGCGGCGGCTACTCGGACGAGCCTCCCTTCTAGGGCTGCTCGTACCCCACTTCTTGATCACACAGGAGAAACACCATGGCGAAGCCGCCTGTGCGCAAGCCTAAGAAGAAGGTCTGCGCTTTCTGCAAGGACAAGACCCAGTACGTGGACTACAAGGACACGAACATGCTGCGGAAGTTCATTTCCGACCGTGGCAAGATCCGTGCCCGCCGCGTCACCGGCAACTGCACGCAGCACCAGCGTGACGTCGCCACGGCAGTCAAGAACAGCCGTGAGATGGCGCTGCTGCCCTACACGTCCACCGCGCGATAAGGGAAGGGTGACCGAATCATGAAGATCATCCTCACCCACGAGGTCACTGGCCTCGGTGCCGCCGGCGACGTCGTGGACGTCAAGGACGGGTACGCCCGTAACTACCTGGTTCCGCGTGGCTTCGCCATCCGCTGGACCAAGGGTGGCGAGAAGGACGTGGCGCAGATCCGCCGCGCCCGCAAGATCCACGAGATCGCGACGATCGAGCAGGCCAACGAGATCAAGGCCAAGCTCGAGGCCGTCAAGGTTCGTCTGGCTGTTCGCTCCGGCGACGCCGGCCGCCTCTTCGGCTCCGTCACCCCGGCCGACATCGCCTCGGCGATCAAGTCTGCCGGTGGTCCGGACGTCGACAAGCGTCGCGTCGAGCTCGGTTCGCCGATCAAGACGCTCGGTGGGCACCAGGTGTCCGTCCGTCTGCACCCCGAGGTTGCCGCGAAGCTCGGTATCGAGGTCGTTGCTGCCTAAGGGCACAGCTCAGCAGAGCTAGGTGAAGGGCCGCACCCTCTGGGTGCGGCCCTTCGTCGTGCTGCTCGTCGGGTTGTCCCGCGCTTCGGGGGCGTCGTTGCCTGAGGGCGCCTCGTTTCACGTGAAACGAGGCGCCGGGCGCCCGGGCGCCTACCGGAGACCGGCTGTCGAGGAGCGGCGGAGGGGCGATCAGCGGGTGGCGCCGGTCACGATCCAGCGCCCTGACCGCATGCGCAGCCAGAGCGTCAGCAGGCGGACCGCCATCATGAGGGCCATCGCCCACCACAGTGCGGTGAGGCCCCCTCCGAGGCTGGGGATGAGCAGAGCGACCGGGGCGAAGACCGCCAGAGTCAGGATCATGGCCCACGCGAGATACCGGCCGTCACCTGCCCCCATCAGCACTCCGTCCAGGACGAAGACCACCCCGGCGACTGGCTGGGAAAGGGCCACCACGAGCAGGGCGGGCAGCAGGGTGTCCCGTACGGAGGCATCGGCGGTGAACAGCGGGATGAACAGAGGTCTGGCGAGCACGATCAACAGCCCGAGGACCACACCGGAGGCGATGCCCCACTGGACCATGCGGCGACACGCCTCACGCGCCCCCTTGGCGTCTCCCGCCCCCAGGTAGCGGCCGATGATTGCCTGTCCCGCGATGGCGATCGCGTCCAACGCGAAGGCGGCGAGGCTCCAGAGCGACAGGATGATCTGGTGAGCGGCGATGTCCGTGTCGCCGAGCCGAGCGGCGACAGCGGTGGCGATCATCAGCACCGCGCGCAGAGAGAGCGTACGGATGAGCAGGGGGGCGCCGGCCTGGGCGCTGGCCCTGATACCCGCGACGTCGGGCCGCAGGGAGGCTCCGTGCCGACGTGCTCCCCGCACCACGACGATCAGATAGGCGACGGCCATGCCTGCCTGGGCGATGACCGTGCCCCACGCGGAGCCGGCGATGCCCAGCCCGGCGCCGTAGACGAGTACGGCGTTGAGAGCTCCGTTGGCGGCGAATCCGCCGATGGCGACGTACAGCGGTGTACGGGTGTCCTGAAGTCCACGCAGGACCCCGGTCGCCGCCAGCACCACGAGCATCGCGGGAATGCCGAGACTGGAGATCCGTAGATAAGTGATGGCATACGGGGCCGCGGTGTCGGACGCGCCGAAGACCTCGACCAGCCAGGGAGCCAGGGGAAGCGTGGCCGCGACGACGACGGCGCCGATCAGGAGCGCGAGCCAGATGCCGTCCATGCCCTGACGAATGGCGGATGCCAGATCTCCCGCCCCGACACGGCGGGCGACGGCGGCCGTCGTGGCGTACGCGAGAAACACGAAGATGCTCACGGCCGTGGTCAACAGGGCTGCGGCGACCCCGAGGCCGGCCAGTTGTGGAGTGCCGAGGTGGCCGATGATGGCGCTGTCCACGATGACGAAGAGCGGCTCCGCGACGAGCGCGCCGAAGGCCGGGACGGCGAGTGCGATGATCTCGCGGTCGTGTCGTCGGCGGGAGGGCGGCTGCGCTGTGGAGGCCTTGGTCATGGGTGTCAATCTAATCTTCCACAGGTAAGAGATGCAATGTGTCTGTGGCCCTTACTTCTGCCCGGGTTTCGGGTTCGGCCGGTGGTCGGTTCCGGTGATCTTGTGCCGGGGCCAAAAGTTTTTCTCCCCCACAGCCGGTGGACGGAGAAAGCCCAGGTCAAGCTGGTTATGGCCAGCCGCGTATGACTTTGTCCACAGTGCTGTCCCCCGGTCCGTGCACAGGATCGCGTGGGTTCTCCACAGCATCTGGTCCGTCGTCCACATGCCCTGTGGATAACCAGATTGGCTGACGGTGGAGACCGGCCTACCGTGGTGCGGCGCCCGCACTCCGTTCCGGCTTGGAAACCAGCAGAACTTGACGCGCCGGAACCGGAGTCGGGCGTCTTGTTTGTCGGTGCCGTGCCGTAAGAAAGAGTGGCACGGCTAGGTCCGCGAAGCGGACGGGAGGAGGTGGCCCGGTGAGCATTCCCGAGCCTTTGGACGATCCCTGGGCCGATGTCGGTCCCAGTGACCGTCTGCCCGTCTCCCGTCAGCGCCGCGGAGAGGGCAAGGGCCGCGACGAGCAGCACGAGCGAGGCCGGGAGAGCGGCTGGGACGGCGGTTCGTCCGGCTTCGAGCGAGTGCCTCCGCAGGATCTCGACGCCGAGCAGTCCGTCCTCGGCGGCATGCTGCTCTCCAAGGACGCCATCGCCGACGTCGTGGAGATCATCAAGGGCCACGACTTCTACCGCCCGGCACACGAGACGGTCTATACGGCGATCCTCGACCTGTACGCCAAGGGGGAGCCCGCCGACCCGATCACCGTGGCGGCCGAGCTGGTCAAGCGCGGCGAGATCACCAAGGTCGGCGGGGCGCCGTATCTGCACACGCTCGTGCAGTCGGTGCCGACCGCGGCCAACGCCTCGTACTACGCCGAGATCGTCCATGAGCGGGCCGTCCTGCGGCGCCTCGTGGAGGCCGGCACGAAGATCACCCAGATGGGATACGCGGCCGACGGTGACGTCGACGAGATCGTGAACTCGGCGCAGGCCGAGATCTACGCCGTCACCGAGCAGCGCACCAGCGAGGACTATCTGCCGCTCGGCGACATCATGGAGGGTGCTCTCGACGAGATCGAGGCCATCGGGTCCCGCAGCGGTGAGATGACCGGTGTGCCGACCGGCTTCACCGACCTCGACGCCCTCACCAACGGCCTGCACCCCGGCCAGATGATCGTCATCGCGGCCCGTCCCGCCATGGGTAAGTCGACCCTCGCCCTGGACTTCGCCCGAGCGTGCTCGATCAAGAGCAACCTCCCGAGCGTCATCTTCTCCCTGGAAATGGGGCGCAACGAGATCGCGATGCGCCTCCTGTCCGCCGAGGCCCGGGTCGCCCTGCACCACATGCGCTCCGGCACGATGACCGACGAGGACTGGACGAGGCTCGCCCGGCGCATGCCGGATGTATCGGCCGCTCCGCTCTACATCGACGACTCGCCGAACCTCTCCATGATGGAGATCAGGGCGAAATGCCGACGCCTCAAGCAGCGCAACGAGCTCAAGCTGGTGGTCATCGACTATCTGCAGCTGATGCAGTCGGGTGGTGCCAAGAGAGCCGAGAGCCGTCAGCAGGAAGTCTCGGACATGTCGCGAAACCTCAAGCTGCTCGCCAAGGAGCTGGAGCTTCCCGTCATCGCCCTCTCGCAGCTGAACCGTGGTCCCGAACAGCGCACGGACAAGAAGCCGATGGTCTCCGACCTGCGTGAGTCGGGTTCGATCGAGCAGGACGCCGACATGGTGATCCTGCTGCACCGGGAGGACGCGTACGAGAAGGAGTCCCCCCGCGCCGGCGAGGCGGACCTGATCGTGGCCAAGCACCGTAACGGCCCGACGGCGACGATCACGGTGGCGTTCCAGGGCCACTACTCCCGCTTCGTGGACATGGCCCAGACCTGAGTTTTCCGCTGCGGAGTCTCCGCATTCGTGGCCAGATCTCACGACCGATGGCCGAGCGACGGCATATCGGACACGAATCTGAGACCGGCAGGTCAAGCTGTCCACTCGTAGAGGTGACCGGGCTCCGAGCTGGTGCCTGCCCGGCGTCCGCCGCTCCGCTCAGGTGACCCAGATCCGCGGGAAGCTCTCACCGCCTTGTCTCGTATCTGGTCAGGACCACCCCGTCGGGAAACGTCCGCGTCTCCACCAGGTTCAGGTTCACCCAGCTGTCCAGCACGGTGAAGAACGGCGTGCCGCCGCCCACCAGGACCGGCGCGGTGGCCAGCACGTACTCGTCGATCAGTCCGGCCCGCATGGCCGCCCCGGCGAGTGTTGCGCCGCCGATGTCCATCGGGCCGCCGTCCTCGGCCTTGAGCCGGGCGATCTCGGCGACCGCGTCTCCGGTGACCAGGCGGGTGTTCCAGTCGGTCCTGTCGATCGTCGAGGAGAACACCACTTTGGACGTGTCCCGCCAGCGGCGGGCGAACTCGATCTCCGCCGGGGTGGCGTCGGGCTGCTGGTCACCGGTCGGCCAGTACGAGCTCATCGTCTGCCACAGCTTGCGCCCGTACAGCGTCAGGTCGGTCGCCCGCAACTGGTCGGACCAGAACTGGAACAGCTCGTCGCTCGGCACGCTCCAGCCGATGTCGTCGCCGGGTGCGGCGACGTAGCCGTCCAGACTCAAGTTCATGCCGTAACTCAATTTCCGCATGACGCCAGCCTTCCGTGAGTCGGTCTCACGCGTACAGACCGACACGGCGCGGGAAACTCATCGGAGATCGGCATGCCATCGGCTCATAGGCGGGGAGACCCTACGTCGGCGGCTCCGGGAAGCCGTGTGACCCCGGCCGCGGCCGTGGTGTCAGGACGACGGCGGCCTGACACCACCGCGCACGCCCTTACGGCATGCACTCCGCGAGCAGGGCGACGACGTCGTTCCAGGCCCGTCGAGCGTGCTGCGGGTGGTGGCCGACGCCGGGGAGCACGGTCTGCTCGACCGGCGGGTGGTGGAAGGCGTGCAGGGCGCCGCCGTAGACCATGAGGCGCCAGTCGACGCCCGCGGCCTGCATCTCGGCGGCGAACGCGTCGCGTTGTTCCGCCGGCATGATCGGGTCCTCGGATCCGACCCCGGCCCACACCGGGCAGCGGATGCGGGCGGCATCGCCGGGAGGGCCCGTCGTCAGTGCGTTGATCGTCGCGATGAGACGCAGGTCGACACCGTCGCGCCCGAGTTCCAGGGCGATCGCGCCTCCGGTGCCGTAGCCGACAGCGGCGATCCTGCGGGGGTCGGTCCGTGGTTCGGCGCGCAGCACGTCCAGAGCCGCGTGGCCGATGTTCCGCATCCTGCGGGGATCGGCCAGGAGCGGGTTCACACGGGCCAGCATCTCCTGGGGGTCGGTGAACCAGCGCCCGCCGTGGATGTCGAAGGCCAGCGCCACATAGCCCAGTTCGGCGAGGGCGTCCGCGCGTCGGCGCTGGAAGTCGTTCAGGCCCGGCCCCTCGGGCCCGATCAGTACGGCCTGCCGTCGGCCGGTGCCGGCCGGGAGCGCCAGATGCCCGATCATCGTCATGCCGTCGGCCGGATACTCGACCGTGCGTGTCGTCACCGTAGTCATGGACCGGACGGTAGTGAGGACCGGGGCCGGTTGGGGCGGACTTGCCCATCAGCAGAAACGGGGTCGGGCTCGGCGCAGACTGGGCAGGCTCGGCGCAGAAGGGGCAGGCTCGGCACAGACGAGGGCGGGCTCGGCACAGACGGGGGCGGGGGAATCGCGCTCTCCTGGCGCCTTTCTCCGGAGCGCCTCTCGTTGCACGCGTGCCTTCCCGGTCGCCCTGAATCACCTCACTGAGCCCGAACACCGTGCCCTGCCGGGCACGGGGTGCGGCTGATGCCGGGAGCAGCCGGCGGCGCCCGCGAAATGAGTTCGTCAGGCGGTGAAGGCCCGGGTCATCCTTGAGCATGACCTCATCCGATTCACTGCTTCCCAGTACCTGCCGAGCCCTGTTGCACCGCATCGCCAGGGCGCAGGCCGAAGGCCGGGCACCGTCCCTCGTCGCCGCCGTCCAGCGCGAGGGGCAGGTCGCCTGGAGTGGTGCCCGGAGCTGTGTGGACGGCCATGAACCCGACGGCGACACGCAGTACAGGATCGGTTCCATCACCAAGACGTTCACCGCGGTTCTCGTGATGCGTCTGCGTGACGAGGGACTGCTCGATCTGGACGACCAGTTGGAGAAGCATCTGCCCGGTACGGGGGCAGGGCAGGCGACCATCTTCCAACTCCTGGGACACAGCGCCGGGCTGGCGGCCGAGACGCCGTCCCCCTGGTGGGAGCGGACGCCGGGGACCACCCGCCCTGAGCTGGCGGATGTGCTCGGTGAGAGGCCGGTGCTCCACCCGGGGGGGGCACGGGCACCATTACTCGAATCCCGGTCCGCACGCGTCGGCTCCGCATGCGGGAGGATGGGCGGTTCACCCATGGGCGGATGTCATGCTGCCCGAGCCGGCCGAGGACCTGGGACTGATGGCGCCCGCGGGGCAGCTCTGGTCGACCACCACCGATCTTCTCCGCTTCGCCTCTTTCCTGGCGCGGGGTGATGAACGTGTGCTGAGCGCGTCCTCGGTCGAGGAGATGCGTGCCCCCGCCGCCCCGCCCGAGGCCGGCGACTGGACAGGGGCCTATGGGCTCGGCCTCCAGTCGGTACGGCGGCAGAGCCGCACATTCCTCGGCCACTCGGGCTCGCTGCCGGGCTTCCTTGCCACCCTGTGGTTCAGCGTCGAGGACGACGTGGCTGCCGTGGTGCTCGCCAATGCCACCTCGGGTCCGCTCACGGGCACGGTCGCGGGGGACCTGGTGGAGATCGTCGCCGAGGCGGAGCCGAGGATCCCGGAACCCTGGCGCCCCATGCCTGAGGTCGACGACGAGCTGCTGGCGCTGACCGGCCCCTGGTACTGGGGGACCTATGTGTACGGCCTGAAGCTTCTGGCGGACCGTGGCCTGGAGCTCCTCCCGTTGCGAGGCCCCGGTCGTTCTGCCCGTTTCAGGGCGTGCCCGGACGGGACGTGGACGGGCCTCAACGGTTACTACGCGGGAGAGACGCTCCGGGCCGTGAGAGCCGCCGACGGCTCGGTGGACCATCTCGATCTGGGTTCGTTCGTCTTCACCCGGGAGCCGTACGACCGGAGCGCCGCTGTCCCTGGCGGTGTGGACGACGGTGGCTGGCGAGGCCTCCCCGTCTGAGCCCGGCCGTCGTTTCACGTGAAACGACGGACCAGCCGGGCCGGGTGTGAGCCCTTCGCTCCGTGAGGACGGCTCAGGCGGTCAGCTCGCGCTCCAGAGGCGTGCGGAAGCGGGGAGTGATCCGGGCGTCGCCCACCCAGGCGGACAGTCGGGAGGCCTCCGCCTCGATGAGCTGTGCGGCTTCCCTGCCCACGTCGGAGAGCAGCCGCCAGACCGGCTCGCCGTCTGCCCGCTGGGCCCAGCCGCCGACGATCTCGCCGTTCCACCAGACTGTGGGCCCGATGTTGCCGGCGCGGTCGAAGAGCGCGGGACGATGGGCGGCGGGCAGGTGGAATCCGCGGTCCGCCCATCCCATCGCGCTCGGGTCCAGGCCGGGCAGCAGCGCAGCCCAGGGCTCAGGAGGGGGCTCCGCGGCGTGATCGCCCGGGGCCACCCAACCGGACGCTCCGCTGTCGAGCAGAACCTCTTCGGCACCGGTGGCGGCCAGAGCCGCACGCGTCTGGCGGGTGCCCCAGCCCGTCCACCACTTGAGGTCGGCCTCCGTCGCGGGACCGTACGAGCGGAGCCAGCGGCCGGCGACGTCGGCCCGTGCCCGGTCGGGGTCGGTGGCGGGCCAGGGCTCGGAGGCCGTCCAGCGGAACTGGCTGGAGGTCCAGGAGCCGCGCGGCCGATCCCGCCGGATGCGCCCGTCGGCGGCCAGAACACGGATCACGCGGGAGGCCACGCCCTGCACGGTCTCCTGCCTGGTGCCGGGAAAGACGGTGATCTTCGTCCGCAGCGCCGGTACGGCGGCTGAGAGCTCGCTTCCCGTGGCCCGGCCGAGGGAGGCCAGAGCGGCGACGGTGTCCCGCTCGGTGTCGCCGAGCCACCGATCGTCCAGCCCCTGCCCGTCCTCCCGTAGATGCTTGAGAAGCCGTCGACGCTCGTCGGCTGCCACGGAGCGGGCATTGGACGCGTCGACGGCGGGCGCGACCTCCGTGGACACCGTGAAGAGGGTGTTGCGCATGGACAGCAGCCGCACCAGGGAGACGTCCTCGTAGAGCGCCCGCTCCACCGCTGCGACCGAGGGATCGGCCAGTCTCGCGCACGCCGAGAGGTACACGGTGGCGGCATCGGTCGCGTGGAGGGCCACCACGGCGTCGGCCACCGTGACCACGGAGGCCGCCCGCACGGAGGGAGCCAGCAGATGGCGTCGGCCGAGCCTGGCCCGGCGTTGTGCGTCGTCGATGCGGTGCACGTGCTTCCTTCCGCAGTGCTGAGAGCCGCCGCCCGGAGTCACAGGGTCAGAGTGCGAGTTTGAACCCCACATGGCTCGGGGTGAACCCGAGCCGTTCATAGAAGCGGTGGGCGTCGGTGCGGCTCGCATCCGACGTCAACTGCACCAGCTGGCAGCCTTGGCGCCTGGACTCGTCCAGCGCCCACTGGATGAGCTGGGTACCGAGGCCGCTGCCCCGCTCGTCGGCGTGGACCCGGACGCCCTCGATGACCGACCGGGTCGCGCCGCGCCTGGACAGCCCGGGCACGATCGTGAGCTGGAGGGTCCCCACCACGCGGGTGCCCCGCACCGCCACCACCAGGTGCTGATTGGGATCGTCTGCCAGCCGCCGGAAGGCGGCGTCGTACGGGGCGAGGTCGTCCGGGGACTCGCGCTGTGCGCCGATGGGGTCGTCGGCAAGCATGGCCACGCAGGCCGGGATGTCGGTGAGTGCCGCGGGGCGTATGTCGAGATCGCTCATGATCGGCAGACTACGCAAACCGTCCGGTTCAGGCGGGGACCTTGAGTGCCTCGACCGTACGGACCAGAGGGGCGAGCTCCGGATTCTCGGCGGCTTCGTCGAGTGCCGCGCGCAGCGCGGTGTCGTTGGTCGGCCTGGCCTGGCTCAGCAGCTCGAGCCCCGCTTCGGTGACGTCCGTGTAGATGCCTCGCCGGTCCGTGTCGCACAGATACCGGGTGAGTAGGCCCCGGTCCTCGAGTCGTGTGACCAGCCGGGTGGTGGCGCTCTGGCTCAGCACCACGGCGTCCGCGACCTGCTTCATCTGCAGGTGGCCGCCCGTGCCGCTGTGCTGGCGGCTCAGGACGTCGAGCAGTGAGAACTCGCGCGCGCTGAGGTCGTGGTGAGACTGCAGCGCCCGTTCGATGCGGGCCTCGATCTTGCCGTGGAGCAGGGAGAGGGCGCACCAGCTCTGGGCGAGGGCCGTCAGTGCGGGGTCGGTCGCTGTCATGGGTCTCTCCTCCGGGCGGGAGCTGCTTGCCTCCAGGATAGGGCACGTACGCAATAGCCCGCGTTTGCAATTAAAAGGCGTCTGCAATTATTGTGGACGCTCGTAAGGTGCACGCGCAATCTTCAGGGAAGGTGAACCCATGCCGCTCGCGCTCCTCGCCCTCGCCATCGGGGCTTTCGGTATCGGAACCACCGAGTTCGTGATCATGGGGTTGCTCCCCGATGTCGCGGCGGACTTCCAGGTCTCGATCCCGACCGCAGGGTTTCTGGTGACCGGCTATGCGCTCGGGGTCGTACTCGGCGCTCCGCTGATGACGTTCCTGGGCACTCGGGTGACCCGCAAACGCATGCTGATGGTCCTGATGGGCCTCTTCATCGTCGGCAACGTGGTCTCCGCGCTCGCCCCGGCGTTCGGGGTCATGCTCGCCGGCCGGGTCATCGCCTCACTCGCCCACGGAGCCTTCTTCGGCATCGGTTCGGTCGTGGCCGCGGATCTGGTCGCTCCGGCGAAGAAGGCCGGCGCCATCGCCATGATGTTCACCGGGCTCACCGTCGCCAACGTCGTCGGAGTCCCCTTGGGGACGTACGTCGGCCAGAACTTCGGCTGGCGCATCACGTTTCTCGTCGTCGCCGCACTCGGCGTCCTGGGGCTCCTCGGTGTGGCGAAGCTGATTCCCGAGCAGCCCAAGCCCGAAGGCGTGCGCATCCGACATGAACTGGCCGCATTCCGGAACGTCCAGGTGCTGCTCGCCATGGCGATGACCGTGCTGGGCTTCGGTGGCGTCTTCGCGGCGATCACCTACATCACGCCGATGATGACGGAGACTGCCGGCTACGCGACGTCTTCCGTCACCTGGCTGCTGGTGCTCTTCGGGCTCGGCATGGTCGGCGGGAATCTGCTCGGAGGGAAGTTCGCCGACCGCCGTCTGATGCCGATGCTGTACGTGTCACTCGGTGCGCTTGCCACGGTCCTGGCCCTGTTCACCCTGACCGCACACAACAAGGTCGCCGCCGCGATCACCATCGTCCTCATCGGGGGACTGGGGTTCGCGACCGTGCCTCCGCTCCAGAAGCGCGTGCTCGACCAGGCCGCGGGCGCGCCCACTCTGGCATCGGCAGTCAATATCGGGGCCTTCAACCTCGGCAACGCGCTCTCCGCCTGGCTCGGCGGGATCGTCATCGCGGCAGGTCTCGGATACACCGCGCCCAACTGGGTCGGCGCGGCTCTCGCTGCCTCGGCGCTGCTTCTGGCGCTGCTCTCCGGTGCGCTCGAGCGCCGCACGGTCACCTCAGGCCGGCTGGTCGCGACGCATTCTCCCGAGTCTGCCGCAGCCGTCGGCCCCGGCGAGTCGGTCCCCGCGGCTTCAGCACCGATATCGCGGTGACGAAGAGGTAGGTGGCCGTGGCCACCGAGGGCGCGATGACGAGGTCGATGTCAGCAGCGCCCCGGGCCGCGGCCTCGTCGATCCCTGGGCGTAGCGCGAAGACCGAGAGGCCCGCTGTGATCAGCGTCAGCCAGAATTTCGTCCAGACCCACCTATGCCTTGCCAGGCCCCACGAGGTGCCGAGTGCCAGGGCCAGGCCGCTGACCAGGGACAGCAGGGAGACCGGCACGACGAGCCAGTCACTGAAGACCTTCATGGCACGGGTGGCTGCCTCGGCCGTTACGGCGTCACGGGTGAGGAACGCGGTGAGGCCCAGAGCGAGCAGCCCCACAGCGAGGCCCAGCCAGCCCACGGAGACGGCCACATGGGCGACGAGCATGCTTCGGCGAGCCGGACGCTTGAGTGGTTTCACGTGAAACACAGTGACAAGCACGCAGCGAGAGGTCATCTGACAGCGGGAGTATCCGCGGCTACCGGCCTGGGCGTACAAGAATCGCCAGGCGCCCGGCCCGGCCTCGCCCGGGTGCCGGGTCGCGCGCATCAGCCCGGGGGCCGGGTTCCAGGATCAGCCCAGGTCCGGTGCGTGCATCGCTCGCACGCCTTCGATGTTGCCGTCCAGGTAGTGCCGCAGGGACAGTGGCACGAGATGGACGGCCGCGATACCGACGCGGCTGAAGGGCACGCGCACGACCTCGTACTCCCCACACGGTTCGTCGATCTCCGGGCCGTGCCGGAGCGACAGATCCATGGACGCCAGGCGGCAGACGAAGAAGTGCTGCACCTTCACGCCGGTGACGCCGTCACCAGCGATGTGTTCGACGGTGTCGACGAAGCAGGGAACGACGTCGACGACCTTGGCGCCGAGTTCCTCGTCGAGCTCGCGGTGCAGCGCGTCGACGACGGTGGCGTCCTCCGGCTCGACGCCCCCACCAGGCGTGAGCCAGTAGGGGTCGACTCCCGGCTTTGTCCGTTTGATGAGGATGAGGTCATCGCCGTCGAGCAGGACGGCCCGTGCCGTGCGCTTGACCACTGGACGTTCGGTCATGGCAAGAGAGTGGCCCAGGAAACCCCGTCTGAAACTCCCCTGAGCCGACCGGTCACCAGTCCACGGCAGCGCGTACCAGCCACTCGTGCGCCCGCGCGATGTGTGGGAGACCGAGTGTGCCGGTGCGCGCGACGAGGAAATACGTGCGGAGCGGCGGCACCGGCGGGTCGAGCAGTGCCACGACCTCTCCCCGCTCAAGTGCGGCGGCGCAGAGATAACGCGGCAGGACGGCGAGGCCGGCGCCCGCTGCCGCGCATTCCAGCACGCCTCGGAGGTCCGGCGCGATCGCGGCGGCGGAAGCGGCGGGGCGGCTGTCGAACACGGCTGCCCAGTAGCGGGCGACCAAGGGGAGACTCTCGTGCACCTCCACGACCGGAAGCTGTTCCAGGATGACGGGCCCCTTGTGCCGCAAGGCCCCCGGCCCCAGGCGGCCGGCCCAGCGGGGCGCCGCTACCAGCACGTGTTCCTCGTCGCAGAGCGTGGTGGAGGTCAGCAGCCCGCCGCGCGGACGGGCTGTGGTGATGGCCAGATCATGGTGTCCTGCGGCCAGGCCCTCCAGCGCCTCCTCGGAATTGGCGAGGAAGCTGCTGCGCAGCGCGAGTCCTTGGGCGACCAGCGGGGTCAGGGCGGGCAGCGCCCGCATGGACGTGAATTCCGGGGGCCCGGCCAGGTGCAGGGTCCGTACCCCGGACTCCTCGTCGAGCCCTGCCTCGACGATGTCGACCAGCGCGTCCAGGTGGGGCGCGGCCCGGTGCGCGAGCTCGTCGCCGACCGTGGTGGGGGTGACTCCGCGGGCCCTGCGCAGGAACAGAGGGCGCCCCAGTTGGCGCTCCAGCGTCCGTATCTGCGAGGTCACGGCCGGCTGGGAGAGCCCGAGCAGCGCGGCCGCCCGGGTGAAGGAACCGGCTCGGTGCACGGTGACGAACGTGCGCAGCAGGGCCAGGTCCATGGTTCTCCCCCTCCGACGCTGCGCCGACCCGCACCGTCCGTCACGATCGCCCAACCATAAATTTGTCGATAGGCCGCTGTCGCTACCGTGATTGGACACTGACGCACAGTCAACTAGCCTTGTCCAGACGGTTCTCGGCGCTGGAACCGGGGCGGTCCGAGCCATGAGGGGGGAGGCTCGGACCGCCCGTCCCGAGCGGGGCCGGCCCGGTGGGCGGGGACGCCCGTCCCGGACCGGCCCTGCCAGGACCGGCCGTGCGCGGGGGGAGCGTGTCGCTCAGAGCGCGGCCTCGTCGAGCGCGCGCACGACGTCCGCCAGCAGGTCCTCGGGGTCCTCCGCTCCCACCGAGAAGCGGATGAAGCCCTCCGGCACGGCGTCTCCGCCCCAGCGCGCCCGGCGCTCGGCGGTGGAACGCAGTCCGCCGAAGCTCGTCGCGTCGTCGACCAGTCGCAGTGCGGCCAGGAAACGCTCAGCGGTGTCCGCGTCGGCCAGCACGAAGGAGACCACGGAGCCGAAGCGCCGCATCTGCCGGACCGCGGTCGGATACGAGGGGTCGCCGGGCAGACCTGGGTAGCGCACCCCCGATACGTCCGCCCGCTCGGCCAGCACCTCGGCCAGGGAGAGCGCGGTCGCGCACTGACGGTCGACGCGCAGCTGGAGGGTGGCCAGCGAACGGTGTGCGAGCCAGGCCTCCATGGGGCCGGGGATCGCCCCGACCACCTTGCGCCAGCGGCGCACTCCCGCAGCGAGCTGTGGATCCCGGCAGGTCACATGGCCGAGCAGGATGTCCCCGTGGCCCGTCATGCCCTTGGTGTCGCTGGCCACGGAGAAGTCCGCGCCCAGTTCGAGGGGACGCTGGCCCAGCGGGGTGGCCAGGGTGTTGTCGACGGCGACGAGCACACCCGCCGCACGGGCCGCCTCGACGAGCCTGCGGACGTCACAGACGTCGAGCCCGGGGTTGGAGGGCGTCTCGATCCAGAGGAGCTTCGCACCCTCCAGGAGCTCCAGCTGGGCATCGCCGCCGGTGGGCGCGGTCCGCACCTCGACGCCGTACGCCTCCAGCTGTTCACGCACCAGAGGCAGAGCCTGGTAGCCGTCGTCCGGGAGGACCACGACGTCGCCCGCGCGTGCCTGGGACAGCAGCACGGCGGAGATGGCCGCCATCCCTGAGGCGAAGACCGTCGTCTCGACCTGCTCCCCCGGTGCCTCCAGCTCGCCGATGGCCCGCTCCAGATGGGTCCAGGTCGGGTTGGACTCGCGGCCGTAGGTGTAGGGGCCGACAGGTTCTCCGGACAGGTGGAAGTGTGCCGCGAAGACCGGACCGGGAAGCGTGGGTTCGTACTGTTCCGGCGCCGGGAGGCCCGCTCGTACCGCCAGTGTTCCGTCGCCCGTGGTGCTCATTCTTGATTCCTCATCTCTCCCCGGCGTTCACCGGACCGCTCTGCACTGTGTCATCAGGGGACGGATCAGTCCTCGTCGGGGAGCACGACATTGAGGGCCCAGGACACGACCGAGATGATCAGACCGCCCAGCACAGCCGTCCAGAAGCCCTCGACGTGGAAGTTCAGATCGACGACGTCGGCCAGCCAGGAGGTCAGCAGCAGCATCAGCGCGTTGACCACGAGTGTGATCAGGCCGAGCGTCAGGATGAACAAGGGGAGTGTGAGCAGCTGCACGACCGGCTTGACGACGAAATTCACCAGGCCGAAGAGGAGCGCCACCAGGGCCAGGGTGAGCACCTTGCGCCCGGTGTTGTCACCGGTGAGCGTGATGTCCTGGAGCAGCCAGATGGCCACGGCCAGCGCACCCGCGTTGGCGATCGTCTTGACTACGAAATTCTTCATGTGTCTGATCGTGGCAGACACGATCGGTGGCGGACACCGGCACAGCAGACCGGCACGGACGCGAGGGGCGGACGGACGATGAAGGCATTCAGACTCGACGAGCTGGAGGCGGAACGCGCCGCCAACGACGGTGCGTATCTGCAGTTCATCCGGGAACGCAACATGTCGGTCGGCCTGTACGCTCTCGACGCCGGCGAGCTCGACCCTCAGCAGCCGCACAAGCAGGACGAGGTGTACTTCGTCGTCAGTGGCCGCGCGTCGATCACGGTCGGCATGGAAACCACTCAGGTGGGGCGGGGGAGCGTCGTCTACGTGCCGGCGGGGACGGCCCACAAGTTCCACCACATCACCGAGGACCTCCGGGTGATGGTGGTCTTCTCGCCGCCGGAGGGCTGAGCGACCCCGAGGTCTCCCGGTGCCAGGCGTTCGCGGACCCGGGCGTTCCCTAGGGGATCGCTCAGGGGACTTCAAGGGCTCCCGGCACCCCGCGGGCCCCCCTCGCGCCTCTAGCATCGAAGCAGGTACTCACAGAGACGAGGTAGCGGCGATGGCGGTGCGGGAGATTTTCGCGGGGATGCCCTGGTGGGTGAAGTGGGTCGCGGTGCCCCTCATCGCGATCGTGGTGTTCGGCGGACTGATCGCCAGTGTGGTCGGCTTCGTCATCGGCCTGCTGTTCAAGGTGCTGGTCTTCGTCGTCCTGGTCGGCGGTCTGGTCTTCGTGGTGCGGAAGTTCCTGTCCTCCTCCGAGCGCAGCGACTGGTAACGGAGCCGGTACGCGCACGGTCGCGGCCGACGAATCGGGCGCACGAGCGCGGCCGGGCACGTCCAGGGCCAGGTTCACGCTCGGGCCGAGTCCGGACGGACCGGGCGCACGACCGGCGCAGGCGCACGCACGGGGGCATGCGCACGACCGGCGCAGGCTCGCGACCGGGGGCATGTGCGCAGGGCCGGGGCAGCGCGCGGGCGCAGGCGCACGCCGGAGCGCGCGGGGCCTGCGGTCCGGTTATGGGGCCGGTTATGGGGCCGCGCATTCGGCGATTAGCCCAGCAGAGCTAAGTCCAGGACGAAACCTCACCCGTGACTGACTGTGCCGATACAGTGACGTAACGCTGCCGCCAGCTGGGAAATGACGGCCCGTCACCATCCTGCCCAGTGGTTTGTGCGACCGTCCGGTCTCCGGACCCCAGGCTCGCGGCGGGCCCGTGGGGGCGGCCCCCGCGGGAGGGCTGAGAGCCCGTCACCATGCCTGGGGGTGACCTGTGACCACGGCATCGAGTACTGCTGTCCCGACGTTGATCGGTTCGGTTCAGCGTGCGTTGAGACTTATGGAGGCTGTGGGCACCCATCGGGACGGGGCTCCGGCGAAGCAGCTCGCCCGCGAGGCGGGACTTCCCCTTCCCACCGCCTATCACCTGCTGCGCACCCTGACGCACGAGGGCTACCTCCGCAGGGAGAACGGCGTCTTCCTCTTCGGGGACGCCGCGGAGCGTCTGGGTGGCGGTCCCGCGACCCCGCGGCCCGGCGTGATCGTCGACTCGCTCGCGCACTGGGCGGACGTCATCGGCGCCCCCGTCTACTGCGCCCTGTACCGGGACGGCGAGATCGAGATGGTCGCGGTCGCCGACACCCCCTCGCTGCCCGCGGTGCGTGAGTGGGCCTCGTTCCGTGAGACGGGTCATGCCCACGCCCTCGGCCAGTGTCTTCTGAGTCAGCTCGACGAGCGGGCGCGGGAGGATCATCTGGACCGGCACCCCGTCCGCCAGTTGACTCGTTACTCCGTAAGGGACCGTCAGACGTTCCTGGCCAGGCTGAGATCGATGAAACGTACGGAACCTGTCATCGAACGACAGGAGTACGTGATGGGAACGGTCTGTGCCGCCATTCCGATCACCGTCGGCTCCGCTTTGGCGGCCATGGCTGTTTCTCTCCCCTTGCACCAAGAAGAACGGTTGCTCCCCGCAGTCGAACAACTACGCTGCGAAGTGACCACCCTCTTGCGCTCGTTCGTGTTCTCTATCAGTATCTGAAAAATCACTCCTTGTGATCTGCTATCGCTTGCACCACGATGGCGTCAATAGGGCCACGGGGGATCATTCCTGGCCAGTTTCATCTACTGCGGGGTTGAACGATGCGCGAGTCGGTTCAAGCAGAGGTCATGATGAGCTTCCTCGTTTCCGAGGAGCTCTCCTTCCGTATTCCGGTGGAACTCCGGTACGAAGTCAGCGATCCGTATGCGATCCGGATGACCTTCCACCTGCCCGGTGACGCCCCCGTCACCTGGGCGTTCGGCCGTGAGCTGTTGCTCGACGGCCTCAACAGCCCCAGCGGTGACGGTGATGTGCACATCGCCCCCACCGAGCCAGAAGGGCTCTCCGATGTGCACATCCGCCTGCAGGTCGGTGCCGACCGTGCGCTCTTCCGGGCCGGAACAGCACCTCTTGTGGCTTTTCTCGACCGGACGGACAAACTGGTGCCACTGGGTCAGGAGCACACGCTGGGTGACTTCGACGGCAATCTCGAAGAGGCTCTGGGGCGCATCCTCGCCAAGGAACAGAACGCCGGCTGAACACGAAGGTCCGACTGAACATCGAACACCGGAGGCCCGGCTCCATGTCTCCGGCCTCGCGGCTCACGCCTTGCGGCGTCGGCCCCTCCCGGTCCGTGCGGGTGCAGGAGCTCCGGCTTCCGCGCCGAGCCCCGTGCGGTCCGCGGAGACCACCAGGGCCGCGAGCACCGTCGTCACCGGCACCGAGGCGACCAGCCCGATCGATCCGACCAGTGTCCGGACGATCTCCTCCGCGACCAGTTCACTGTTGGCGACGGTCCCCACGCTGCTCTGGGCGATGGAGAAGAGCAGCAGCAGGGGAAGGGCGGCGCCCGCGTAGGCCAGGACGAGGGTGTTGACGACCGAGGCGATGTGGTCGCGCCCGATCCTGATGCCCGCCCGGTAGAGCCGTCGCACGCCCATCGTCGGATCGGCCTGGTGCAGTTCCCAGACCGCCGACGTCTGGGTGACGGTCACATCGTCGAGCACGCCCAGCGAACCGATGATCACACCGGCCAGGAGCAGGCCGCTCATGTCGATGTCCGGGTAGAGCCCGTGGATGAGACCGGTGTTGTCGTCCGTGTTGCCGGACAGACTGGCCCAGTCGATGAACAGGGAGCCCAGCAGCCCGATCAGCAGCAGTGAGATGAGGGTGCCGATGACGGCCACGGATGTGCGGGCCGTCAGACCGTGGCAGGTGTAGAGGGCGATCAGCATGATGGCGCTCGCCCCGATCACCGCGACGACGAGCGGATTCGAGCCCTGCAGGATGGCCGGCAGGATGAACAGGGTCAGTACCCCGAAGGAGACGGCGAGCGCGATCAGGGCCATGAGCCCGCGCATCCTCCCGACCACGACGACCGCGAGGGCGAAGATCCCGGCCAGGATGGCCATCGGCAGCGCGCGGTCCACGTCCGTCACCGAATACTGCAGGTCACGGGGTGCGTCGGGCGCGTACGCCACCACCACGCCCTGACCCTCGCGGAGTTGCCGGGGGGCGTCGGGCTGGACGACCTCGACGAACGTACGGCCCTTGTCCTTGCCGGTGGTCACCTCCACCGTCGCTTTCTTGCACTGGCCCGACTGCGCGTTGACGGCCTCCTGCCCCGAGGCGGTAGACGTGTCGCCGGTCGGCGGGACCTGCGACGCGTTGACGTCCGCGCAGTCGACCGACACGACCTTCGTCACCCGGCCTTCCTGGGTCTGCCGGTCGAAGCCGACCCCCGTGCGCTCGTGGGCGGGGGCGCCGCCGGGCCAGAACGCCACGAGACCCACCAGTACTGCCGTGGCGAAGGGGATGACCACGGCCGCGATGACCTTGCGCAGATGCTTGGACACGGGCGCGGCGGGGCCATGGGTGTGGCTGTGGGCGTGCACATGACTCTGCGTACTGCCTGTTGCGGGGCCGTGGGGTTCGGGGGCGCTTCCGGGAGACGTCACGGGGCGATCATCCCAAGAACCAGGGAGGCCCTCTGGCCAGCACGCCAGACGGGAGGTTAGCGTTGAGGCACATTTTGTACACGCGGGAGCTCGGAGCACCGGGCTGAGAGGGCGCTGACCTCCGTACATCCGTACGGAACACGCTGCGCCGACCGCCGAACCTGTTACCGGGTAATGCCGGCGTAGGGAGTAGGTCTCATGACCACAGCGGACGCACGCACGCCTGCCTCGGGGCGGATTGCGCAGAATGCGCAGGACGACGAGGCCGGGAAGTCCATCGGCTGGCACAAGGGATACGTCCAGGGCTCACGCCCGGACCTCCGGGTGCCGGTCCGTCAGGTGCACCTCACCAACGGCAAGGACGTGACGCTGTACGACACGTCGGGGCCGTACACCGATCCCGCCACCGACACCGACGTACGCCGCGGCCTCGCGCCCCTCCGGGAGAGCTGGATCATCGCCCGAGGGGACACCGAGGAGTACGCGGGCCGCCCCGCGCGCCCCGAGGACGACGGTCTCAAGCACACGTCGCCCCGTGGCGGGCTGCGCAACCTCGACGCGGTCTTCCCCGGCCGCCCGCGCCAGCCCCGGCGCAGCAGGGACGGCCGCCCGGTGACCCAGCTCGCCTATGCCCGGCGCGGCGAGATCACTCCGGAGATGGAGTACGTGGCGATCCGGGAGAGCGTCGCACCCGAGGTGGTGCGCGAGGAGATCGCGGCGGGCCGGGCGGTACTGCCGGCGAACGTCAACCACCCGGAGATCGAGCCGATGATCATCGGCAAGCGTTTCCTGGTGAAGGTCAACGCCAACATCGGCAACTCCGCGGTCACCTCCTCCATCGAGGAGGAGGTGGACAAGATGACCTGGGCCACCCGGTGGGGCGCCGACACGGTCATGGACCTCTCCACCGGCCGCAACATCCACACCACCCGCGAGTGGGTCCTGCGCAACTCCCCGGTGCCCATCGGCACCGTGCCCCTCTACCAGGCACTGGAGAAGGTCGACGGCCGCGCCGAGGAGCTGACCTGGGAGATCTACAAGGACACGGTGATCGAGCAGGCGGAGCAGGGCGTCGACTACATGACGGTGCACGCCGGGGTCCGCCTGCCGTACGTCCCGCTGACGGCCCGCCGCAAGACCGGAATCGTCTCCCGCGGGGGATCGATCATGGCGGCGTGGTGCCTGGCGCACCACAAGGAGTCCTTCCTCTACGAGCATTTCGAGGAGCTCTGCGAGATCCTCGCCGCCTACGACGTGACGTATTCGCTGGGCGACGGGCTGCGTCCGGGCTCCATCGCCGACGCCAACGACGAGGCGCAGTTCGCCGAGCTCCGTACGCTCGGCGAGCTCAACACGGTCGCCAAGCGGTTCGGTGTCCAGACGATGATCGAGGGCCCGGGCCATGTCCCGATGCACAAGATCAAGGAGAACATCGATCTCCAGCAGGAGATCTGTGAGGAGGCCCCGTTCTACACGCTGGGCCCCCTGACCACCGACGTCGCTCCCGCGTACGACCACATCACCTCGGGCATCGGCGCGGCGATGATCGCGTGGTGGGGGACCGCGATGCTCTGTTACGTCACCCCCAAGGAACACCTGGGTCTGCCCAACCGCGACGACGTCAAGACCGGCGTCATCACGTACAAGATCGCGGCCCATGCGGCTGACCTCGCCAAGGGGCACCCCGGGGCGCAGGAGTGGGACGACGCGCTGTCGGACGCCCGCTTCGAATTCCGCTGGGAGGACCAGTTCAACCTGGCGCTCGACCCGGACACGGCAAGGGAGTTCCACGACGAGACGCTGCCGGCAGAGCCGGCGAAGACGGCGCACTTCTGCTCGATGTGCGGCCCGAAGTTCTGCTCGATGAAGATCTCCCACGACATCCGGCGGGAGCACGGGGACGAACAGGCGGACATCGAGGCGGGGATGGCCGAGAAGTCCAGGGAGTTCGCGGCAGCCGGTAACAGGGTCTACCTGCCGATCGCGGACTGAGGCAGGGCCGGTGTCCCCCGGTGTGACCGGGGGCGTGACGGGGGGGGGGCATGGCCGGAGTGCCTGCCGCTGCCGGTGAACTGCGCGAACTCCCACGCGCGCTCACGGGCCGTGGCGGTCACTCCGGCTGGTGCTCGGGTCCACCGAAGTCCGGGCTGGTGAAGTCGGGACTGGTGAAGGTCGGGCGCGGCCCGGCCGAGGGGCCGTCCTGCGGTCCGGTGAAGTCCGGCCTGCTGTAGCCGATCTTCGGGATGCGATTGGCCGAGCGGTGCGGTGTGCGTGAGGCGGGCCCGGCGGTCGGGTCGGCGAGCGCGTCCCGCAGGAAGGGCAGGATGCCGCGTTCCAGCAGCGCGTGCCGCCAGGCTTCCCGGGCGCGCGCCACGTCCTCCGGAAGTTCCTCCTCCTCGTCCACGGCGGGCAGCGCGGTGGCGCCGTTGTGCAGCGCGGTGAGGAGGAGACCCACCGCCGCGACGAGGATGGCCGCGGCGGCGACAGCCGCGAAGAACCATCCAGCGGTGACCATGGTGCCGGCGAAGGCCGGGGCCGGGCTGACCGCCTTCAGCACATAGCCGACCAGCAGGAATATCAAGGCGGCCGCGCCCGCGAGGACGGGAGCGAGCACGGTGATCATCGCCAGGGTGCCGGCGCCCTCGGCGTCCGGTTCCTCGGTGGCGGGTTCGAGGACGGAGTCGTGGTCCGCCGGATCGTCGGGCCCGCGCAGCTCGCCCCGGACCTTCACGTAGTGCTGGTACTCGGTGGTGGCCGCCGCGGTGATCAGCGGTGTGGCTTCCAGCGCCATGGTCCGCAGCTGTTCCGCATTGAGTCGGTCACCGATTCCGGCCAGATCCGGTCGTTCGTGAGCATGACGCAGCGCGTCGGCAAGGATCCGCTCGTATTCGGGGCGGTCCTCGGCCAGCAGGTGCGGAGCGCTATTCATGTGCATCCCCCGATGCTCCGTAAGGCCTGACCGACCGCGTAGGGCCGGGCGATCGGGCGGAAACGGAGGAGAGCCTGCTACTGATAGGCCGATGGTAGAGCGCCTACGGCACGGCGTGACAGGGGGTTTCCGGAAATAGGCCCGGCAGCCCACGGTGTCAGGCCGCGATGCGTCTTCCCTCGCGAACGTCAGTCATGCAGGGGGAGTTGGACGACCAGCAGCTTTCCGGCCATGGTCACTCCGCCGTCCATGGCGATGGCCAGCCCCTCCGCGTAGACGTGCGGGCCGTCCACCACGGGGCGTGCCGCCTCCTCGCCGTCCTCCGAACCGACCTCGCCCAGCAGGTACGGAATGGGGCTGTGACCGTGGACGACGCGCTGTCCGCCGTACGTCGACATCAGTTCGCGGACGGCCTGCGCCCCGCCCTCGTCGCGGAAGGCGAACCGCTTGGTGAGCTTGCGGAAGAGGTCCCAGCACTCGTCGGCGTCGTTCCGCGTGAGGATGCCGTGCACGGTGTCGTTGACGTCCTCGATGGTGGATCCGTAGTCGAGGTAGGCCGTCGTGTCGGAGTGCATCAGCAGATGCCCGTCCTCCTCGACCACCGCGTCGAGCCGCGCCATCCACTGGAGGTGGACGTCCTGAAGCCGCTCCATGTCCGTCTTCTGGCCGCCGTTGAGCAGCCAGGCGGCCTGGAAGGTCGCGGTGCCCGCACCGGAGTTCACCGGAGTGTCGCCGAACTTCTTGGCGCCGATCAGCAGCAGCTCGTGGTTGCCCATGAGCGCCTTGCAGTACCCGCCCGCCGCCGCGGCCTCCGCGGAGAGGCGCATGACGAGATCGATGACGCCGATGCCGTCCGGGCCTCGGTCGGTGAAGTCGCCGAGGAACCAGAGCCTGGCGTTGCCTGCCGCCCAGCTGCCGTCCGCGTCGACGAGGCCCTGCTCGCCCAGGGCGGCCAGGAGCTCGTCCAGATAGCCGTGGACGTCCCCCACGACGTACAGCGGCCCGCGGCCCCGGGCGTCGGCTGGCCGGGACTCCGGCACGGCCTGGACCTGGACGGTGTCACCGCGGTTGATCACCGGAAGATCGCGCTCCGTGGGGGTGTACCCCTCCGGCGGCTCGTCCCCCACCGCGGCGTTGCCGGGGTGCGGCACCGGCGGGGGCGGGGGCATCGGCGCCTGCGCATACGGCGGTACGCGGAAGTCACGCAACGTCGCTGTCCGCACTACGGGTTCCTGACCGGCCCCCTGAGTCATCGACCCCTCCACCACCGTCGCGCCGCCGTACACCTGACGGGCCCTGCCTGGTCGAGGTGGTCCGCGGTGTCGTGCGCCCATCATAGGAACGCGGATCGTGCTGTGTGACGCACCAGGGGTGGTGAATCCTCGCGCGCACCAGGTTCACCGACCCTTTGGTCCGGATTGGACCGATCAGTCCCCGGCGGGTGACCGCGGAGCGCTGACCGTGGTGCGTGGCGGACGCCGCTGGGAGGACGTCCGGACGATGAGCTCCGTCGGTATCACCTGCTCCACCGGACCGTCGTGTTCGACCCCTTCGATGGCGTCGATGAGGAGCTGGACGACTGCCGTGCCGATCCTGCGGGGCTTCAGCGAGAGCGTCGTGATGGGAGGCTCGGTCGACGCGTACACGGTGGACTCGCTGCAGCAGACCAGCAGGAGGTCGTCAGGGACCCGCAGACCGTAGCGGCGGGCGGCGGCGAGCAGATCGGTCCCGTTGGGGTCGAAGAGCCCGTAGACGGCGTCGGGGCGGTCGGGACGGGCGAGTAGACGGTCGGCGGCGACGGCTCCGGCGCAGGGGTCGTGGGCGGGGTAGGACTCGTAGACCGGGTCCTGACCGACGCGCTCGCACCAGTGGAGGTAGGCGGTGGTGGAGAGGCGGGTGTACGTGTCGGTGGTGGTGCCGGTCAGCAGGCCGATACGGCGTGCTCCCGCGGCCGCGAGGTGGTCCAGCAGGTCGAGCACCGCCGCCCGGTGATCGTTGTCGACCCAGGCCGTGACCGGAAGCGACCCGTCCGGGCGGCCGTCGGAGACCACGGGCAGCCCTTGGCGCACGAGTTCGGTGACCACGGGGTCCTGGTCGGAAGGGTCGATCACGACCGTTCCGTCGAGGGCGACGTTCGACCAGACGTCGTGTCGTGAGGTGGCGGGCAGGATCACGAGTGCGTAGCCACGGGCGAGAGCTGCCGAGGTCGCGGCCCTCGCCATCTCCGCGAAATACGCGAATTCGGTGAAGGTGAAAGGTTCATCCCCGTAGGTGGTCACGGTCAGGCCGATAAGTCCTGACTTGCCGGTACGGAGGGTTCGGGCCGCCGCGGACGGGCGGTAGCCCAGGCGTTCGGCGACCTCGCGGACATGTCGACGGGTGGCATCCGGGAGCCTGCCCTTGCCGTTGAGGGCGTCGGACACGGTCGTGATGGAGACCCCGGCCGCCGCGGCTACATCCCGGATGCCCGCCCGTCCTTGCCGGCCGCTGCGCCGGGGCGTATCTGTCCGGCTCACCTGGTGCTTCCCTGCTGCTGTCATAGCGAGCCGATAGTAGGGCTCCGACGCGGGGTTGGGACGGACGCATATGCACGCATCGACAGGCACGTTTCTGCATGGTCAGCAAGGTGTAAATGCCTTGTGAAGCAAGGGCGTTGAGGCCCTGGGGGTCGATGTGTCATGCATCGACGCGCATGGACCTGCTGAATGGCCCATGTCTCGAAGAGGTCTCAACTCACCTGTTCGGGGGATGCGCGCCACGGAGTGAGCGACCGGCGCGCGGCGGGATGCGCGACGCTCCCCCTCTCGCGGGGTCCCGGAGCCGCAGGGGTCCCGGAGCCGCGCGTGCCAGAGCGGCGCGTGCCCGAGCCGCGCGTGCCCCGGTGCCTCGTCGGCGGCGGACGATTTCGGATTCCGGCCATTCGCAGGAGAGCCCAATCCTCATAGGGTGAGCAGTATTGCTGTGAACGGACGGTCGAGGAGGACCTGCGGTGAGCGAGACGAGCCCCAAGCTGCGCGCCGAGCTGGACGGCGTCCCTGCGTATGTGCCGGGCAAGCCGGCGGGTGCCGAAGGAGCGGTTGCCTTCAAGCTGTCCTCCAACGAGAACCCCTATCCCCCGTTGCCCGGCGTCATGGAGTCGGCGCTCGCCGCTGCCTCCACCTTCAACAGGTACCCGGACATGGCCTGCACCGGTCTGATGAACGAGCTGGCGGACCGGTTCGGTGTGCCCGTATCCCATCTGGCCACCGGGACCGGCTCGGTCGGGGTCGCTCAGCAGCTGCTCCAGGCCACATCCGGGCCGGGGGACGAGGTCATCTACGCCTGGCGCTCGTTCGAGGCGTACCCGATCATCACCCAGGTCAGCGGCGCGACGTCGGTCAAGGTCCCGCTGACCGGCGGCGATGTGCACGATCTCGACGCGATGGCCGGAGCGGTCACCGACCGGACCCGGCTGATCTTCGTCTGCAACCCGAACAACCCGACCGGCACCGTGGTGCGCAGGGCGGAGCTGGAGCGCTTCCTGGACCGGGTGCCCGCCGACGTGCTGGTGGTGCTCGACGAGGCGTACAAGGAGTTCATCCGGGACGCCGACGTGCCGGACGGCATCGAGATCTACCGGGAGCGGCCGAACGTCGCCGTGCTCCGTACATTCTCCAAGGCCTACGGCCTCGCGGGGCTGCGGGTCGGCTTCGCGGTGGCGCACGAGCCCGTGGCCGCGGCCCTGCGCAAGACGGCCGTTCCCTTCGGCGTCAGCCAGGTCGCCCAGGACGCGGCCGTGGCGTCGCTGCGTGCCGAGGACGAGCTGCTGGGGCGGGTCGGCGCGCTGGTGGGTGAACGTGCCCGGGTGTACGACGGCCTCGTGCGCCAGGGCTGGACCGTTCCGGAGTCGCAGGCGAACTTCGTCTGGCTGAGGCTCGGTGACCGCACCCTCGATTTCGCGGGCGTCTGCGAGCGGGCGGGGGTGGTGGTGCGGCCGTTCGCCGGGGAGGGCGTGCGCGTCACGATCGGGGAGACCGAGGCCAACGACGTGTTCCTGAAGGTGGCGGAGGCCTACCGTCAGGAGCTGTGACGGCTCCTGCCGCCCAGGATTCCCGGTGGCCCCGGACCTCGCTCGTCGAGGTCCGGGGCCACCGTCGTCCCGCGGGGCCACCGTCGTCCCGCGGGGCCACCGTCGTCCCGCGGGGCCGCCGTCGTCCTGGCGGGCCGGTGTGTGCCCGTGTGCGCCCGCACCGCGCCGTGCCGTCCGGCCGCGCCCGTACGCGGCGATGTGTCCGGTCCGCAGGGCGCGCGCCGACCCGTCACGGTCACCGGGGGAGGCTGTCCGATATCCGGGTGTTCGGGGGAGGCGGCCGGAAAGCACCCCCCGGGGGATGGGCTCGATCAGGTGTGCGCCATAATTGCTTGTGAATGTGAACGCGTTCACAAGCGGGTCCCGTTTCTCCCGTGATCGTGGGAATTGATGGGGCAAGCCGCGGCTGTGATCACGGCGATGTAAGGAGAAGCGGCGTGGACCTGGCTCTGGCACCGGAGACGCTGGCGCGATGGCAGTTCGGCATCACCACCGTCTACCACTTCCTGTTCGTCCCTCTGACGATCTCGCTCGCCGCGCTCACGGCCGGCCTGGAGACCGCGTGGGTGCGGACGGGCAACGAGAAGTACCTCAGGGCCACCAAGTTCTGGGGCAAGCTGTTCCTGATCAACATAGCCATGGGCGTGGTCACCGGCATCGTGCAGGAGTTCCAGTTCGGCATGAACTGGTCCGACTACTCACGCTTCGTCGGCGACGTCTTCGGAGCTCCGCTCGCCTTCGAGGCGTTGATCGCGTTCTTCTTCGAGTCCACCTTCATCGGGCTGTGGATCTTCGGCTGGGACAAGCTGCCGAAGAAGATCCACCTCGCCTGCATCTGGATGGTCTCCCTCGGCACCATCCTCTCGACGTTCTTCATCCTGGCCGCCAACTCCTGGATGCAGCACCCCGTCGGCTACCGCATCAACGAGGAACGCGGCCGTGCCGAGCTCACGGACTTCTGGCACGTGCTCACGCAGAACACCGCGCTCGCCCAGTTCTTCCACACGATCACGGCGGCCTTCCTCGTGGGCGGGGCGTTCATGGTCGGCATCGCCGCCTTCCACCTGGCCCGCAAGAGGCACATCCGGGTGATGCGGACCTCGCTCCGGGTCGGCCTGGTCACGGTGGTGGTCGCCGGACTCCTCACCGCCGTCAGCGGGGACATCCTCGGCAAGGTGATGTTCAAGCAGCAGCCCATGAAGATGGCCGCGGCCGAGGCGCTGTGGGAGGGCGAGTCCGGGGCACCCTTCTCGCTCTTCGCGGTCGGTGACGTCGCCGAGGGCCACAACACCGTCGAGGTCTCGATCCCCGGAGTCCTGTCCTTCCTCGCGGACGACACCTTCACGTCGTACATCCCCGGCATCAACGACATCAACAAGGCGGAGCAGGAGAAGTACGGCCCCGGCGACTACCGGCCCAACATCCCGGTGGCTTTCTGGAGCTTCCGCTGGATGATCGGCTTCGGCATGGCCTCCCTCAGCCTCGGCCTTCTGGGGCTCTGGCTGACGCGGAAGAAGTTCATGCTGCCGGAGGCTTTGCGCACCGGTGAGGACGACGTACCGAATCTGGTGCTCTTCAAGAACAAGGCGCTCAGCCCGAAGCTCGCCGGGCTCTACTGGATCACGGCTCTGTGGACCATGCTTTTCCCGCTGATCGCCAACTCCTGGGGCTGGATCTTCACCGAGATGGGCCGCCAGCCCTGGGTGGTCTACGGCGTCTTCCAGACCCGTGACGCGGTCTCCCCCGGAGTGTCGCAGGGCGAGGTCCTCACCTCGATGATCGCCTTCACGGCCCTCTACGCGGTGCTCGCCGTCGTCGAGGTCAAGCTGCTCATGAAGTACATCAAGGCCGGTCCGCCCGAGCTCACCGAGGCCGACCTCAATCCGCCCACCCGGATCGGCGGCCATGACCAGGACGCCGACCGGCCGATGGCCTTCTCCTACTGAGAACAAGCGGAGCTGAGAGATGGAACTCCACGACGTCTGGTTCGTGCTCATCGCCGTTCTCTGGATCGGCTACTTCTTCCTGGAGGGTTTCGACTTCGGCATCGGGGTCCTCACCAAGCTGCTGGCCCGCGACCGCAAGGAACGCCGTGTCCTGATCAACACGATCGGCCCGGTCTGGGACGGCAACGAGGTGTGGCTGCTGAGTGCGGGCGGAGCGACCTTCGCCGCCTTCCCGGAGTGGTATGCCACCTTGTTCTCCGGCTTCTATCTGCCCTTGCTGATCATCCTGCTCTGCCTGATCGTGCGCGGGGTGGCCTTCGAGTACCGGGCGAAGCGGCCCGAGGAGCGCTGGCAGACCAACTGGGAGCACGCGATCTTCTGGACCTCGCTGATCCCCGCGGTGCTCTGGGGTGTGGCCTTCGGGAACATCGTCAGGGGCGTGAAGATCGACGCCGACATGGAGTACGTCGGCAACCTCTGGGATCTGCTGAACCCGTACGCCATCCTGGGCGGACTGGTCACGCTCTTCCTCTTCACCTTCCACGGGGCGGTCTTCGCCGCGCTCAAGACCGTCGGGGACATCCGGGCCAGGGCGCGCGGGACGGCCCTCAAGCTGGGCCTGGCCACCGCGGTGCTCGCGCTGCTCTTCCTCCTCTGGACCCAGGTGGAGAACGGGAACGGATGGAGCCTCGTCGCGATGGCGATCGCCGTGGTGGCGCTCGTCCTGGCCATCGGAACCATCGCCGCGGGACGTGAGGGCTGGTCCTTCGCCTTCTCCGGCGTGACCATCGCCGCGGCCGTCGCGATGCTCTTCCTGACGCTCTTCCCGAACGTCATGCCGTCCTCGCTGAACGAAGCCTGGAATCTGACGGTCAGCAACGCTTCGTCGAGCCCTTACACCCTCAAGATCATGACCTGGTGCGCCGGCATCGCCACTCCGGTGGTGCTGCTGTACCAGGGCTGGACGTACTGGGTGTTCCGCAAGCGCATCGGCACGCACCACATCGCCGACGCGCACTGAACCCACCGGCGCGCGCCCACCGCAGGGCGCGCGCCGACACCCGCTGACCCGAGGCGTGTGCGCCGACGCGCCAGACACGAGCTCACTGGGGAGCTGTTTCACGTGAAACCGATCGACCCGCGCCTGCTCCGGTACGCCCGCGCCACCCGTTTCTTCATGGCCGCGGTCGTGGCGCTCGGGCTGGTCGGAGCGGCTCTGGTCATCGCCCAGGCCATGCTCATCGCAGAGGTGGTGGTGGGCGGATTCGAGGACGGGCTGACCGCTGGCGGTCTCCGCACCCCGCTGCTCCTGCTGGCGGCGGTCGCGCTCGGGCGGGCCTTCGTTGCGTGGCTGACCGAACTGGCCGCGCACCGGGCGAGCTCCGCCGTCAAGTCCGAGCTGCGCGGACGGCTCATGGAACGCGCGGCGGACCTGGGCCCGGACTGGCTGAGCGGGCAGCGCACCGGATCCCTCGTCGCGCTGGCCACCCGTGGGGTCGACGCGCTGGACGACTACTTCTCCCGTTACCTGCCGCAGCTCGGCCTCGCGGTCGTGGTGCCGGTGGCGGTGCTCGCCAGGATCGTCACCGAGGACTGGGTGTCGGCGGCCATCATCGTGGTGACCCTGCCACTGATTCCGCTCTTCATGATCCTCATCGGGTGGGCGACCCAGTCCCGGATGGACCGTCAGTGGCGACTGCTGTCGAGGCTCTCGGGGCACTTCCTCGACGTGGTCGCCGGGCTGCCGACCCTGAAGGTCTTCGGTCGCGCCAAGGCGCAGGCCGAGTCGATCCGCACGATCACCTCGCAGTACCGCACGGCCACGCTGAAGACGCTCCGGATCGCCTTCCTGTCGTCCTTCGCCCTGGAGCTGCTCGCGACACTGTCCGTGGCCCTGGTCGCGGTGACGATCGGGATGCGGCTCGTCCACGGAGAGCTGGATCTCTACACAGGGCTGGTGGTGCTCATCCTGGCACCCGAGGCCTATCTGCCGATCCGCCAGGTCGGCGCGCAGTACCACGCGGCCGCAGAGGGGCTCTCGGCCGCGGAGGAGATCTTCACGGTGCTGGAGACCGAGACCGTGGCCGGCGGCACCCAGGAGGTGCCGCAGTCGCTGCGCCTGGAGCTGGCGGACGTGACGGTCCGGCACGAGGGCCGCGTGGACCCCTCGCTCGACCGCGCGTCCCTCGTGGTCGAGCCGGGAGAGACCGTCGCCCTTGTCGGCCCGAGCGGGGTCGGCAAGTCCACGCTCCTCGACGTGATTCTCGGATTCGCCGTGCCCGACGAAGGGCGGGTCACGGTCGGGGGGACCGAACTCGCCGCCCTCTCCCCCGAACGCTGGCGCGAGCAGATCGCGTGGGTCCCGCAGCGTCCGCATCTCTTCGCCGGGACGATCGCCGAGAATGTACGGCTCGCGCGTCCGGACGCCGATGACGAAGCGGTACTCGCCGCTCTGCGGGACGCGGGCGCGCACGACTTCGTGACCGCCCTGCCGGACGGCGTCAGGACACCTCTCGGTGAGGAGGGCGCCGGGCTGTCGGCGGGCCAGCGACAGCGGATCGCACTGGCCCGGGCGTTCCTCGCCGACCGGCCGCTGCTGCTGCTGGACGAGCCGACGGCGAGTCTGGACGGTGAGACGGAGGCCGGCATCGTCGACGCGGTACGGCGGCTGGCAGCCGGACGCACCGTGCTGCTGGTGGTCCACCGGCCCGCCTTGCTGTCGGTCGCGGACCGGGTGGTGGAGCTCGAACCGAAGGTCTCCGGCAGGCTGCCGGCGCGGGCGGCGACGGGGGTCGGTGAGGGCGCCGTCGGTCCTGTGACTTCCGCCGCGTTCTCCCGTGCGGGCCTTCGGGACGACGGAGAGCTGCCGGACGCGGGAGAGACCGGCCTGCTGAAGGACACCTCCCCGAGAGCGGGCGGCCGGGTGCTCGCACGGGTCCGTGAGGCCGCGGGTTCCCAGCACGGGAAGTTGGGCCTGGCACTGCTGTTGGGCAGCCTCGCCGTGGGATCGTCGGTCGGCCTCATGGCCGTCTCCGGATGGCTGATCTCGCGCGCCTCCGAGCAGCCCCCCGTGCTGTATCTGATGGTGGCCGTCACCGCGACCCGGGCCTTCGGGATCGGCCGGGCCGTCTTCCGCTACGCCGAGCGTCTGGTGTCGCACGACGCGGTGCTCCGGATGCTCGCCGAACTCAGGGTCGCCGTGTACCGGGGGCTGGAGGGCATCGCGCCCGCCGGTCTCCGCACGACCCGGCGGGGCGACCTGTTGTCCAGGCTGGTCTCCGACGTGGACGCCTTGCAGGACTACTGGCTGCGGTGGCTGCTGCCCGCCGGCACCGCGCTCGCGGTCGGGGCGGCGTCCGTCGGGTTCGTCGGCTGGATGCTGCCGGAAGCGGGCGCCGTCCTGGCGGCCGGACTGCTTCTCGCGGGTGTGGGGGTGCCGTGGCTCACCGGAGCCTGCGCCCGGCGGGCCGAACGCAGGCTGGCCCCGGCCCGGGCCGCGCTGGCCGTCCGGGTCGCCGACCTCCTCGGCGGGACGGCCGAGCTGACCGTCTCGGGCGCACTGGGCGCCCGTAAGGAGCAGGTGCGCGCCGCGGACCTGGTCCTCACGCGGATTTCCTCGCGGGCGGCGACCGCCACCGCGCTCGGCGGCGGGCTCTCCGCGCTGATCTGCGGGCTCACCGTGGTGGCGGCGGCGGTCGTCGCACTGCCCGCGGTGTTCGACGGGCGACTGGAGGGCGTCGAGCTCGCCGTCGTCGTCCTCACTCCGCTCGCGGCCTTCGAGGCGGTCACGGGGCTGCCGCTCGCCGTGCAGTACCGCCAGCGGGTGAAGAGGAGTGCGGAGCGGGTCTTCGAGGTCCTGGACGCACCCGTGCCGGTCAGGGAACCGGCCGAGCCCGTCGAGGCGCCGTCGTCGCCCTTCCCGCTCGACGTACGAGGGCTCTCGGCCCGGTACGAGGGCACGGAGCGCGACGCGCTGTGCTCGGTGGACCTGACGTTGCTCCCCGGCAGGAGGGTCGCGGTGGTGGGGCCGTCCGGGTCGGGCAAGACGACGCTCGCGCAGGTCCTCCTGCGCTTCCTGGACGCGCGGGAGGGGACGTACCGTCTCGGCGGTGTCGAGGCCTCCGCGCTGGACGGGGACACGGTCAGGAGCTTCGTCGGACTGTGCGCCCAGGACGCGCATGTCTTCGACAGCTCCATCCGCGAGAACCTGCGGCTCGCCCGCACCGACGCGTCGGACGGCCTGCTGCGGGACGCTCTCGCCGGGGCCCGGTTGCTGGACTGGGCCGAGTCGCTGCCGGACGGCCTCGACACGCTGGTGGGCGAGCACGGCGCCCGGCTCTCGGGCGGGCAGCGGCAGCGACTGGCGCTGGCCCGCGCGCTCCTCGCCGACTTCCCGGTACTCGTACTCGACGAGCCCGCGGAGCATCTCGATCTGGCCACGGCCGACGCCCTGACCGAGGATCTGCTGGCCGCCACCCGAGGGCGTACGACCGTGCTCATCACGCATCGGCTCGCGGGACTCGACGCGGTGGACGAGATCCTCGTGATGGACGAGGGCCGGGTGGTGCAGCGTGGCCCGTACGCCGCACTGGCCGACCAGGACGGGCCGCTGCGCCGGATGCTCGAACGCGAGCAGGAGCCCGTGCGGACGGAGGCGGATGGAATGCGGCCCGTGGAGGAGGCGTCCGTGCGGGCCTGAGCGCGGTGACCACTCCGGATCCGACTTTCCGGACCATTCCCCGCTTATTAGGCTCGGGGCATGCCGGAGCAGGAACCGAAGGATTCGACCGAGGCCTCGCGACCGACCGCCGCGAGGCTCCGGGGGCTCTCCGCCGAGCTGACCGCCCGTGTTCCCGCCCTGCTGGAAGCCACCAGGTCCGTCGGCACGGGACTCGGACTCCACTCCACCCTGGAGCGCATCTGCGAGACGGCGGCGGAGCTCGCCCGCGCCCGGTACGCGGCCATCGGGGTCGTGGAAAGCCCGGGGGGGAACCTCTGTGATTTCGTCACCTTCGGCGTTCCGGAGGGGACGGACCGGGCCGTCGGGCGTCCACCCGACGGCCACACCGGTCTCATCGGCGCACTGATCACGGAGGGCGTGCCCATCAGCCTGGAGGATCTGGGCGCCGACCCGCGCTTCTGCGGCTTCCCGCCCGGCCATCCGCGGATGCGGACGTTCCTCGGCGTTCCGATCCGGGTCCAGGGCAAGATCTTCGGCAATCTCTACGTGATGGAGAAGCAGGACGGTGGCGCGTTCGGCGAGGACGAACTGCAGATGCTGCGGGTGCTCGCCACGGAGGCCGGTATCGCCGTCGCCCACGCGCGGACGTACGAGGCCGCCCGACAGCGCGAACGGTGGATCAACGGTTCGGTGGCCGTCACCACCGCCCTCCTCTCGGGCGGGGACGCCGACGAGGCCCTGACCGTCGTCGCCGAGCAGGCCCGTCGCCTGGCCGACGCCGCCGCGGGCATCGTGATGCTCCCGGCCGAAGAAGGGGGCCTGGAGATCGTCGCCGTCGCCGGGGACAAGCCGGCCGCCTCGCTCGGGGTGATCATTCCGCCACGGAGTCCCGTGGTGGCGGCGCTCCTCAGGGGCGAGGAGGTCTTCCTGGACGATCCGGCCACCGACCCTCGCATGATCACCAGGGTGGCCGACCAGTTCGGCCCGCACATGCTGCTCCCCCTGCGCAGTGGCGGCCGTGTGCTGGGCGCGCTCGCCATTCCACGGGAGCGGGGCGGACGGCCGTTCACGCAGACGGAGCGGACGCTCGCGACGCACTTCGCCGCGCAGGCGGCACTCGCGCTGAAACTGGCCGAAGCCCAGCGGGACAGGGAGCGGCTCGCCGTCTACGAGGACCGGGACCGGATCGCCCGGGACCTCCACGACCTGGTGATCCAGCGCCTGTTCGCCACCGGGATCATGCTGGAGGGTGCCCAGCGGCGCTCGTCCGTCCCCGCGGTGCGGGAGGGGGTCGGGCGGGCGGTCGACGAACTGGACGTGACCATCCAGGAGATCCGCACCGCGATCTTCGCGCTGCAACAGGAGCCTGCCGAGGCGCCGTCCGGGCTGCGGACCCGGGTGCTACGGGAGATCAACATGGCGGCGGTGCCGCTGGGGTTCACGCCCTCGCACCGCTTCCTCGGGCCCGTGGACTCGCTCGTGGGGGAGCTCGCGGGCAAGAACCTCATCGCCGCGCTGCGCGAGGCGCTGTCCAACACCTTCCGGCACGCCAGGGCCTCCCGGGTCGAGGTGGGCGTGGACGCGACCGCCGTGCTGCCGGACGGCCGGGAGGCGGTACGGCTGTCGGTCACGGACGACGGGGTGGGCATCCCGGAAGGCGGACGGCGCAGCGGTCTGCGCAACCTTGCGAGGCGCGCGGAATCGCTGGGCGGCTCCAGCTGGTTCGGGCCGGGAGCGGGGGAGGACGGCGGCGGTACGACGGTGATCTGGCAGGTCCCGCTGTGACGGCGAGCTGAGCACCTCGCGGGGCATCTGCCTGTTGTGCGGGCCTGGGCACCTGCCCGGCGCGCACGCGCAGTTCAGACCTGCTGCCCTCCGGCCTGGCGCACACGCGCTGTTCCGGGGGCCCCGCGCTCGCGCCGTTCTGAGCGTAGGTGCCCCCCTGTTCTGTCGGCCCGGTACGCGGGCTCAGCGCGTGGAGAGGATGCGCTCGATGACGACCGCGACCCCGTCCTCGTTGTTCGTGAGCGTCACGCCGGACGCGGCGGCGACGGCGTCCGGGTGGGCGTTGCCCATGGCGAACGAGGTTCCCGCCCAGCTCAGCATCTCCACGTCGTTGGGCATGTCACCGAAGGCGACCACTTCCTCCGCGGCGATGCCGCGCTCCGCGCAGCACGCGGCGAGGGTGCCCGCCTTGGAGACTCCGAGGCCGCTGATCTCCAGCAGGGCGGTGGGGCTGGACCTGGTGAAGGACGCACGGTCCCCCGCGGTCTCGCGTGCCAGCGCCAGGAAGGCGTCCGGGGCGAGCTCGGGGTGGTGGGCGAGGGCCTTGAGGACCGGGGTTCCGCTGCCCGGGGTCTCCTCGTACAGCAGCTTCTCCGCGACGGCGACCGTGGCGCCCGGGTCCATGTGGAACGGCGGGTAGGCCGGTTCGTAGTGGATGCCGGTGGTCAGTTCGACGGCGAACGACACACCGGGGGCGGACGCGCGGAGGACCTCGACCACGTCCAGGGCGATTGCGCGGTCCAGCGGGAAGACCTCGAGGAGCCGGCCGTCGTGGAGATCGGCGACGGCGGCCCCGTTCGCGCAGATGGCCATGCCGTGGCCCTGGACGTGGGCGCTGACGACATCCATCCAGCGGGCGGGCCTGCCGGTGACGAAGAAGACCTCGATTCCCGCCGCTTCCGCCGCCGCCAGAGCGGCGACCGTGCGGTCCGACAGGGTCTTGTCGTCACGCAGCAGGGTGCCGTCCAGATCGGTGGCGATCAGACGGGTCACGGCAGGCAGGGGTGAGTCGGAGGCTGAGGTCACCCGGTCATTCTCCCGTACGACGTCGCACGGGCGTGCAGAGGGTCACACATTTGAGAGCACAAGCCCCTGAACTGGGGTACATGACCACGGTATATGCCAAGGGCCGACGGCCCCGCCGCTTGGGCCGAACACGCCCGGCCACCAGGCGGACGCCGCCCGAACCACCAGGCGGGAACGCCTGGCCACATAAGGCCCGAACGGCCGGACAGCGCCCGGCCTGAGCAGGGGCGATGCTCAGGCGAGCTGTGCAGTGCCTTCGGTGGCGATGCGTTCGAACACATCGAGGTCCGCTGCGAAGTCGGAGTCCGGTACGGGCCAGTGGACGACGATTTCGGTGAAGCCCAGCTCGAAGTGGGTCCCCGCGAAGTCCACGAACGCGTCGAAGGACTGGAGCGGACGGTCCGGAGTGAAACCGGTGAGCAGGATCTTGTCCAGCTCGCCGGCGTCCCGCCCGGCCTCGTCGCAGGCCGCGCCCAGCCGGCTGATCTGGCCGCGGATGGCGGCCACGGACTGTTCGGGGGTACCGGCCTCGAACAGCTTCGGGTCACCGGTGGTCACCCATGCCTGGCCGTATTGGGCGGCGAGCTTCAGCCCGCGCGGCCCGGTGGCGGCGACCGCGAAGGGAAGCCGCGGCCGCTGGACGCAGCCGGGGATGTTCCGTGCCTCGTTGGCAGCGTAGAACTCGCCCTCGTGCGTCACGGAGGGCTCCCGGAGCAGCCGGTCGAGCATCGGGACGAACTCGGCGAAGTGGTCGGCACGTTCCCTCGGCGTCCAAGGCTCCTCACCACTCCTGCGCAGGGTCGTGGCGTCGAAACCGTTGCCGCCGGCGCCGATACCGAGCGTGATCCGGCCGTTGGACACGTCGTCGAGGGTGATGAGGTCCTTGGCGAGCGTCACCGGGTGCCGGAAGTTGGGCGAGGTGACGAGTGTGCCCAGGCGCAGGCGCTCGGTGGCCGCGGCAGCGGCCGTCAGGGTCGGGACCGCGCCGAACCACGGCCCGTCACGGAAGGTGCGCCACGCCAGATGGTCGTAGGTGTACGCGGCGTGGAAGCCCAGGTCCTCGGCCCGCGCCCACAGGGCCCGGCCGCCGTCGTTCCAGCGGTGGATGGGCAGGATCACGGTGCTCAGTCGGCGGGTTGAGGTCATGACCACGACTCTACGGCGACGGCTGCGGGGCTTCGCGAGGCACCTCGGGGCTCGGGCAGGGGGCAGGAACGCCGGGCAGGGCGGGCGGCACTGGTTGCCGGGGCGGCGGGCCGGAGCGACGCTGGAGAGGAACCCGGCCGGTCCTGCCCGCGCAGGTGTGCACGGCGCCCGCCGGGGGTCGTCGGAAGGAATGGTCGCCATGAGGATGCTGCTCACCGCGCACATGGACACCGAGACCGCCAATCGTGCGGTGTCCGACGGAACCTTGCCGAAGGTCCTCGAGGAGGTCGTCGAGCACCTCAAGCCCGAAGCGGCGTACTTCACTCTCCAGAACGGTCAGCGCACCTGCCTGATGGTGTTCGACATGCAGGACTCCGCCCAGATGCCGCCGCTCCTGGAGCCCTTGTTCCATGCCAACTCCAGCCTCAGCCTGCAGCCTGCGATGAATCTGGAGGACCTGAAGGCGGGGCTGGGCGGCATGAAGCGCTGATCCCCCGGGGTATCGGCGGTACGCAGTCATTCGCGTGGACGCAGGAACTCGGGCGGTACCGAGTCGGTGAGCCACACCCCGTTGGCGCTGACGTGGAAGAGGTGGCCGGCCCGGTGCATGGCCCCCGAGTCCACGGAGAGGACGACCGGCACGCCCCGTCTCGCGCCGACGCGCACGGCCGTCGCGCGGTCGGGGGAGAGGTGGACGTGGTGCCGGTTCATGGGCCGCAGCCCTTGGGCCCGGATGTCGTCGAGAGCCCTGGCCACGGTGCCGTGGTAGAGGTACGCCGGCGGCACGGCTGCGGGCAGGTCGAGGTCCACGGTCACGGAGTGACCTTGGTTCGCCCGGATGCGGCCGGCGTCGACGGCGAAGCGTTGCTTGTCGTTGGCGGCGACCACGTGATCGAGCTCCTCCGGGGTGATCACGAATCCGTTGCGGGCGCACGCCCTCAGCAGCTCGTCCACGTCCACCCAGCCATGCGGATCGAGGCTGATTCCCAACCGCTCCGGCTGGTGCCGAAGGTGCTTCGACAAGTACTTGGACACCTTGACGGTGCGTTGTTCGTCCATGCCGTCAGCGTCCCGCGCCGGCGCCCCGTGGCGCACCCACATTTTCACTCGCCGTTTTGGGGTTTCATTACCGCTCGAAGGTTTGATCCACAGCCAACTCCGGTTATCCACAGGTAATTTGACGATTCTGTGGACAAGCGCCCCGCGCTTTGCGGCATTTGTGCAACTACTCTCCACTATGCCCGACTTGTTGCCCACAGGGCCGCTGAGCCCGCCGACGACGCGGTCCCAGAAGGAAGATGGGCAAGTCCAAGAACTGGTCGGTGAGTTGCGGGCCGCCCATGCCGGCGCCCTGAACAGTGCCCGTAGCAAAGCTGGTTCGGCGGATGAACCGCGAACTCCCATTTCGCTCAGAGCGGCGGTTTCAGTCGTGCCACCCTCCGCAGAGCCCGAGGGCTGTACCGGGACAGCAGGCGGGCCACCCGCGCTTCGGGTGTCACCGGTACCACGGCGCGGTTGTGCACCACCGCCTCCAGAATCGCTTGAGCGACCTTCTCGGCAGGGTAGTTACGCAGTCCGTAGAGCCGTCCGGCCCGTGCTCGCAGGCGCTCCTCCTCGGCCCTCTCCGTCCCGGCGAAGCGTGCCGTGGCGGTGATGGCGGTGCTGATGACACCGGGGCATACCGTACTGACGCCGATCGACTGCCCGGCCAGTTCGGCACGCAGGCACTCGCTGAGCATCAGCACCGCAGCCTTCGACGCGCTGTACGCGGGCAGCGCGCGCGACGGCTGATATGCGGCCGCCGAGGCGACGTTGACGATGTGACCGCCCTGGCCGCGCTGGCTCATCCTCCTGCCGAAGACCCTGCAGCCGTGGATGACTCCCCACAGATTGACGTCGAGAACGTTCCGCCAGTCCTCGGTGGTGGTGTCGAAGAAAGACCCCGACACTCCGATACCGGCATTGTTCACCAGGACGTCGACGACGCCGTGCTCCGAGGAGACCCTCTCGGCGAGCTCCTCCATCGCCTTCTCGTCCCCGACATCGGCCACTTCGCTCCACGCGCCGGGCGCACCGGCCTCCAGGGCCGCCTCCACGGTCCGGGCCACACCCTCCACGTCGACGTCCACCGCCACGAGCCGTGCGCCCGCCGTCGCGAAGGCCAGAGAGGTGGCGCGCCCGATCCCTGAGGCGGCTCCAGTCACCAGGACCAACTGGCCGCCGAATCGGTCCGCATGGGGGCCGGTCGCGCGCCTGGGCGCCGTCACGGGACGCGCGGAGATGACACGGCCAGGTCCCACAAACGCGTCGCGACCGGGATCCGCGCATCCGTCGGGGCCGGAGCCCTCGGACAGGACGAACTCCGACACCCAGGAAGCGATTTGGTCGGGCCTCGTGCGCGGAACCCAGTGCTTCGCCGGAAGGCTGCGGCGCACCAGACGGGGCACCCACTCGTCCAGCTCGTCGTAGAGCACCGGCGAGAGGAAGGCGTCGCCGGTGGGCGTGATCAGCTGGACCGGGACGTGGGCGTAGGCGTCGGGACGCGGGCGGCGCAGGCGGAAGCGGATGTTGTCGCGGTAGAGCCAGGCCCCGTTGGCCGCGTCCTGGGGGAGGGAGGACGTCGGGTATCCGTCCGCAGGAACCTTCTCCATCCGTTGCAGGATCCGTGGCCACTGCCTGCCGAGCGTCCCGTGCCAGGCCAGCTCGGGCAGCACCGGGGTGTGCAGCGCGTATACGTACCAGGACTTGGCTCCCTGGCCGAGCAGCTGTCCCAGGCGGCGTGGGTTCGGGTGCGACATCCTGCGCTTGATCCAGTGCCCGAAATGGTCCAGGCAAGGCCCGGACATCGAGGTGAAGGACGCGATCCGGCCTCTGGTCCGCTCCACCGTCGCGAACTCCCACGACTGTACGGAGCCCCAGTCGTGGCCGACCACATGCACCGGGGCGTCCGGGCTCACAGCGTCCGCGACGGCGAGGAAGTCGTAGGTCAGCTTCTCCAGGGTGAAGCCTCCGCGTAACGGCCGGGGAGCCGTCGATCTGCCGTGTCCCCGCACGTCGTAGAGCACCACGTGGAACCGGTCCGCCAGGCGTCCCGCGACCTCGGACCAGACCTCCTTGCTGTCCGGATAGCCGTGCACCAGCACGATCGTCGGCTGCGCCGGATCGCCCAACTCGGCGACGCACAGCTCGATTCCGCCCGTACGAACCCAGCGCTCACGCGCGTCTCGCAGATCCACGCCGTCTCCTCGTCCTGTCCCGGCGTCGCGGTACGCGTCCGTAACGTGACACCGACGAATGTGGCAACCGCCGGGTGGCCGCGTCAAGGGATGCCCCGAACCTGTGGACGACGCCCTGTGGAAACGCCCAAGGGGGACTCCCTGTGGAAACGCCCTGCGGACGCGCCGCTTGACCTGCCCTGCCGACGGGCCCCCGGAGTCGCGTCCACCTCCGTGGGGTCCCCCTACGGGTCCGTACACCTGGAGTCGGACGCCGATACAGCCGTCTGGTCTGACGACGCCCGTGGCGCGCGCCACTACCTTCATAGGCGTGACTGTGATCGCAATCGAAAGCCTGAGCAAGCGGTTCCCGAGGGTGACCGCGCTTGACCGGCTCTCCTTGGACATCGGACCGGGTGTGACCGGTCTGGTGGGTTCCAACGGGGCCGGCAAGTCCACACTGATCAAGATCCTTCTGGGTCTCTCCCCCGCCACCGAAGGCCGGGCCGCAGTGCTCGGGCTCGACGTCGCCACCGAAGGCGCCGCGATCCGGGAACGGGTGGGGTACATGCCTGAGCACGACTGTCTGCCGCCGGACGTGTCGGCGACCGAGTTCGTCGTGCACATGGCGCGGATGTCCGGGCTGCCGCCGACCGCGGCGCGTGAGCGCACGGCGGACACGCTGCGCCACGTCGGCCTCTACGAGGAGCGCTACCGGCCCATCGGGGGCTACTCGACCGGTATGAAGCAGCGGGTGAAGCTGGCGCAGGCGCTGGTCCACGACCCGAAGCTCGTCCTGCTCGACGAGCCGACCAACGGTCTCGACCCTGTCGGACGCGACGAGATGCTGGGTCTGATCCGCCGCGTGCACACCGACTTCGGGATCTCGGTGCTGGTCACCTCGCATCTCCTCGGGGAGCTGGAGCGGACCTGCGACCATGTCGTCGTCATCGACGGCGGCACCCTGCTGCGCTCCAGTTCCACGAGCGACTTCACCCAGACCACCACGACGCTGGCCGTCGAGGTCACCGACAGCGACGCCCACCCCGACGGGACGGACGCCCTGCGCGAGGCCCTCACGCGCGCCGGGATCAAGCTCGTCGGACACGACGGACTCGACGCCGAGGGCCTGCCGGGAGCCGGGCACATCCTCCTGGTGGAGGCCACGGGCGAGGAGACGTACGACCTGGTCCGCGACAGCGTCGCGGGGCTCGGACTGGGACTTGTCCGGATGGAACAGCGGCGCCACCGCATCGCCGAGGTCTTCCGCACCGAAGAGGCACCCCAGGCGGCCCTGGCCGCGGCGGCGGGTGCCGGACAGCAGAAGGGGAGCGGTCGCGATGAGCACTGAGACCGGGACCGTGGCCGGGAACGAGACCTCCCGGATCCACAACATCGGATACCGCTCCTACGACGGCGTCCGGCTGGGAAGGGCCTATGCCCGCCGTTCGCTCTACTCGCAGTCCCTGCGGGGCTCGTTCGGGCTGGGGAGGTCCGCCAAGTCCAAGGTGCTGCCGATGCTCCTGTGCGGGGTGATGTGCATGGTGGCGCTGATCCTCGTCGCGGTCGCCATGGCGACGCCCGGCATGACGAAGCTCCCCATCGAGTACACGGCCTTCGCGATCTACCTGCAGGCCGTGATCGGGCTCTTCATCGCCTCCCAGGCGCCCCAGTCCGTGTCCAGGGACCTGCGCTTCAAGAGCGTGCCGCTGTACTTCTCACGGCCGATCGAGCGTGTCGACTACGTGCTCGCCAAGTTCGCCGCGATGGCCTCGGCACTCCTCATCCTGACCGGGCTGCCGCTCGTCATCCTCTACGTGGGCGCGCTGCTCGCGAAGTTCGACTTCGCCGATCAGACCAAGGGCTTCGGACAGGGGATGGTCTCGGTGGCGCTGCTCTCCGTCCTGTTCGCTGGGCTCGGGCTGGTGGTCGCCGCGCTGACACCGCGCCGGGGCTTCGGCGTCGCCGCGGTGATCGCCGTCCTGACCATCACCTACGGCGCGGTCTCCACCGTCCAGGCGATCGCCTGGGAGACGGACTCCGCGAACGCCATCACCTGGCTCGGGCTGTTCTCCCCCATCACGCTGATCGACGGGGTGCAGACGGCCTTCCTCGGCGCCTCCTCCGCCTTCCCCGGGGGCGAGGGGCCCGGCGCCGCCGCCGGTGTCGTCTATCTGATCGTTGTCCTCGCGCTCGTCCTCGGCTCCTACGCCGTGCTGATGCGCCGTTACCGGAGGGTCGGGCTGTGACCACCATCGAGATCGATCACACCTCCCGCTGGTTCGGGAACGTGGTCGCCGTCAACGACGTGAGCATGACGGTGGGCCCCGGCGTCACCGGTCTGCTCGGCCCCAACGGAGCCGGCAAGTCCACGCTGATCAACATGATGGCCGGGTTCCTCGCGCCGTCGACCGGCACGGTGACGCTCGACGGTACGCAGATCTGGCGCAACGAGTCGGTCTACAAGGCCATCGGGATCGTTCCGGAGCGGGAGGCGATGTACGACTTCCTGACCGGCCGGGAGTTCGTCGTGGCCAATGCCGAGCTGCACGGACTCGGCGACGTGGCGGCGCACAAGGCGCTGGCCACCGTCGAGATGGAGTACGCGCAGGACCGCAGGATCTCGACGTACAGCAAGGGCATGCGCCAGCGCGTCAAGATGGCGTCCGCGCTGGTCCACGACCCTTCGGTGCTGCTGCTGGACGAACCGTTCAACGGCATGGACCCGCGCCAGCGGATGCAGCTGATGGACCTGCTGCGCCGTATGGGCGCGGAGGGCCGCACCGTGCTCTTCTCCTCGCACATCCTGGAGGAGGTCGAGCAACTCGCCTCGCACATCGAGGTCATCGTGGCGGGCCGCCATGCGGCGTCCGGTGACTTCCGGAAGATCCGACGGCTGATGACGGACCGGCCGCACCGCTACCTCGTACGCTCCAGCGACGACCGGGCCCTCGCCGCCGCGCTCATCGCCGATCCCTCGACGGCCGGGATCGAGGTCGACGTCACGGAACAGGCCCTGCGCATCCAGGCGGTCGACTTCGGCAGGTTCACCACGCTGCTGCCGAAAGTGGCACGCGAGCACGGGATCCGGCTGCTGACCGTCTCACCGTCCGACGAGTCCCTCGAATCGGTCTTTTCCTATCTCGTAGCGGCCTGAGTAGTGGCCTGAAAGGAGCTGTGAAGCGTCATGTACGACCCCACAGTCGCCCGGCTCACCTACCGGGCCCTGCTCGGCCGGCGCCGGGCCGCCATCCTGTTCGTCCTGCCCGTCCTCCTGATCGCCATCTCGGTGGCGGTACGGGCGTTCGCCGGCGCCGACGACGGTGTGGCCTCCGGCGTGCTGGGCGGATTCGCCCTGGCCACGATGGTGCCGCTGATCGGTGTCATCGCCGGGACGGGCGCCATCGGGCCCGAGATCGACGACGGTTCGATCGTCTATCTGCTGGCGAAGCCGGTGAAGCGCCCCACGATCATCCTGACCAAGCTGATCGTCGCGATCGCCGTCACGATGGTCTTCTCCGCGCTGCCGACCTTCGTCGCCGGCCTGATCCTCAACGGCAACGGCGGGCAGATCGCCGTCGCCTACACGATCGCGGCGCTGGTCGCCTCGATCGCGTACAGCGCGCTGTTCCTGCTGCTGGGCACGGTCAGCCGGCACGCGGTGGTCTTCGGTCTCGTGTACGCGCTGGTGTGGGAGGCCCTCTTCGGCAGCCTGGTGCCGGGCGCCCGGACGCTCAGCGTGCAGCAGTGGTCCCTCTCGCTCGCCGAGAAGGTCGCCGGGGACGGCCTGGTCACCGCTGACGTCGGTCTGCCGCTGGCGACGGTCCTGCTGGTCGCGGTGACGGTCGTGGCCACGTGGTACGCGGGCCAGAAGCTGCGGGCGCTCAAGCTCGCCGGCGAGGAGTGAGACCCGTCCCCCTCCCACACGCAGCCCTCGCCCTTTCCTTCGGGCGGGGGCTGTCCTGTGAGCGGACGGTGACGGAGTAACTGTACGGTTGTCGGCTCGTTGTACCGGGTGCGTGGAGGCAACCGGAATCTGTGGCGTCGAGCTTTCGTGAATTCGGGGAATGCCGGCAGCGGTGAGGCAGCGCCCACCGGCCGGTCATCGAGTGAGTGGCAACCGTGAGCGACCTCCGCCCTCTCGGCCCGGGGACAGGGCTCTCCTTGTCGTTCCCACGCACGAGAGGCACACCCATGCCCACAGAAGTAGCCCTGCTCGAATCCCAAGCCCTCCGGGTCGAGCAGATGGGGCGCGTCGAAGTCCTCGACAAGATCAAGAGCCTTGTCATGCTCCCGGATGGAATTCACGTCCGCACAGAGGAAGTGGCTCGCTACTTCGAAGTATCCACAACCTCGGTCAGGAGGCTGACGGACCGGCACCAGAAGGAGTTGGTCAGCAACGGCATGATGGTGCTGCGAGGCGCTGAGCTGCACTCCTTCCAGAGCGACATGGTGTCGCGATGGGAGGGCGAGGGCCCGGGAAGTTATCCACAGGCAGCCACGCAGCTCCGGCTCTACACCCGCAGGACCGTGCTCAACGTCGCCTTGCTCCTTCGCGACAGCGACATCGCGCGCAGTGTCCGGACCCACCTGCTCGACGCGGAGGAGGACCTCAGGGCCTCCTACGTCTCGCTCGACCGGCGCGTCACCCGCATCGAGGGCTGTCTCGCCGACGTGGGAAGTGCGCTCCAGGAGCTCGGCCCCGTGCTTGGCCGGATGTCGCAGCGGCTCGACTCGCTCGACCGGAAGCTCGATGTCACGCACCAGCTCGTCGGTGCGATCAGCATCCGGCTCACCGACGTATCGCACGACGTCATCCGCCTCGATGCCCGCATGGACGACCTCGCGCACCGGCTGAGGGATCTGGGCCGCCGTACGAGCGGCTGACGTACGTCCGGGGCCACCGGAAAATGGGTGGCCCCCCGACTCCGGTCTCCGGCACAGTGAGGGGGCGGGCGCCGGGGAGGCGCCGTTCATGAGGACCGGGAGAGGAGCGCGGCGATGACCAGGAGTCCGAGTCCGTCGTGTTCCCGACAGGGCGGTCCGCAGCCGGCGCCGCGGTAGCTTCATCAGCTGCCCGCGCAGTCGCCGCAGCAGGACACCCGGGGTGGCCCACCGCGCGCGACGCGTGGCCACCCTCCCGGAGGATTGGCCGAGTGGTAAGGCAGCGGCTTGCTAAGCCGTCGTCGGGGCGCGAGCCCCGCGCGCGTTCGATCCGCGCATCCTCCGCAGTGGCCCGGACACGCCAACTGCCCTCCGGGGCCACCCCGTGCAGCGGCGGCCCGGGAGCGTCAACTGCCCTCCGGACCCACCGCTCACGCGCGCGTAGCCGTCCGGAGCAGCTCCTCCAGCACCACCGCGATGCCGTCGTGCTCGTTCGACGCGGTGATCTCGTGCGCCACGGCCTTCAGTTCGTCGTGAGCGTTGGCCATCGCCACGCCGTGCTGTGCCCATCCGAACATGGGGATGTCGTTCGGCATGTCGCCGAACGCCAGGGTGTCCGCCGCCTTGAGACCCAGCCGGCGGGCGGCCAGGGAGAGACCGGTCGCCTTGCTCAGCCCCAGGGGCAGGATCTCGACGACCCCCGGGCCTGCCATGACCACGTTCACCAGGCTGCCGACGGCCTGCCGCGCCGCCTCGGTCAGGGCGTCGTCGTCGAGCTCCGGGTGCTGGATGTAGACCTTGTTCAGCGGAGCGGTCCACATCTCGGCCGGGTCATCCATGAGGTGGGTGGGCAGCGGTCCCTCCTGCACCCGGTAGCCGGGCCCGACGAGAACCTCACCCTGGAGTCCGTCACGGCTCGCGGCCAGCGCGAGCGGACCGACCTCCGCCTCGATCTTGGACAGCGCGAGTCCGGCGAGCTGCCGGTCCAGGGTCAGGGAGGTCAGCAGCTTGTGTTCGCCGGCGTGGTAGACCTGTGCGCCCTGGCCGCACACGGCCAGCCCTTCGTAGCCCAGGTCGTCCAGGATGTGCCGGGTCCAGGGCACTGCTCGTCCGGTGACGACGATGTGGGCCGCGCCGGCCGCGGTGACCGCGGCCAGCGCCTTTCGCGTGCGCTCGGAAACCGTGTGGTCGTCGCGCAGCAGGGTCCCGTCGAGATCCGTGGCGACGAGCTTGTAGGGGAAGGTCACTTGGAGACCGGCTCCAGCAGCTCGCGCCCGCCCAGGTAGGGACGGAGAATCTCCGGCACCCGCACCGAGCCGTCGGGCAGCTGGTGGTTCTCCAGGATGGCGACGATCGTGCGCGGTACGGCGCAGAGCGTGCCGTTCAGCGTGGCCAGCGGCTGGACCTTCTTGCCGTCGCGCATGCGGACGGAGAGCCGGCGGGCCTGGAACCCGTCGCAGTTCGAGGCGGAGGTCAGCTCGCGGTACTTGCCCTGGGTCGGGATCCACGCCTCGCAGTCGAACTTCCGCGACGCCGAGGCCCCCAGGTCGCCGGTGGCGACATCGATCACCTGGAACGGCAGCTCCAGGCCGGTGAGCCACTGCTTCTCCCAGTCCAGGAGCCTGCGGTGCTCGGCCTCGGCGTCCGCGGGGTCGACGTACGAGAACATCTCGACCTTGTCGAACTGGTGGACGCGGAAGATGCCCCGGGTGTCCTTGCCGTACGTACCCGCCTCGCGGCGGAAGCAGGGGGAGTAGCCGGCGTACCGCAGGGGCAGCTTGTCGGCGTCGATGATCTCGTCCATGTGGTACGCCGCGAGGGGCACCTCGGACGTGCCGACCAGGTAGTAGTCGTCCTTCTCCAGGTGGTACACGTTCTCCGCGGCCTGGCCGAGGAAGCCTGTGCCCTCCATGGCGCGCGGGCGCACCAGCGCGGGGGTCAGCATGGGCACGAAACCGGCCTCGGTGGCCTGGGCGATCGCCGCGTTGACCAGGGCCAGCTCCAGCAGGGCGCCGATGCCGGTCAGGTAGTAGAAGCGCGATCCGGAGACCTTGGCGCCGCGCTCCATGTCGATGGCGCCCAGTGCCTCGCCGAGCTCCAGGTGGTCCTTGGGTTCGAAGCCCTCCGCCCCGAAGTCACGGATGGTGCCGTGCGTCTCCAGGACGACGAAGTCCTCCTCGCCGCCGACCGGAACGTCTTCGTGGACGATGTTGCCGAGCTGCAGGAGCAGCCGCTTGGCCTCGGCGTCCGCCTCGTCCTGTGCGGCGTCGGCGGCCTTGACCTCGGCCTTGAGCTGATCGGCCTTCTTGAGGAGCTCGGCACGCTCCTCGGGGGTGGCCTTGGGGATCAGCTTGCCGAGCGACTTCTGCTCGGAGCGGAGTTCGTCGAAGCGGACGCCGGACGACCTGCGCAGCTCGTCGGCGGAGAGCAGGGCGTCGACGAGTGCGACGTCCTCTCCACGGGCGCGCTGGGAGGCGCGAACACGGTCGGGGTCCTCACGGAGCAGGCGAAGGTCAATCACCCCTCAAGGCTACCGGTGCGGCTGTCCGCTGCTCGAACCGATATCGACGAGCGTGGCGCTTTGCCCGAATTGCCGGAATCAATAAGCTTGACGGGAATCGAGGTGCCGACGGGGGTGGCGCTCGTCAATAAAAGGGTCCCATTGCCTCGAAAAGGGAACAAGCGCGCCCGTTGTTTGACGCATCGGCGGTGTGAGGGCCGGGAGTTGAGGGCCTGGGGGTGACCTGTTGTCCACAGGGGGTGCGTGATCCAATTAGTTATCCACAGGCTGTGAAGAAGATCTGTGGATGCCGGAGTGGATCGTTCCGAAACCGGCGAGACAGGGCAGAGATTCGCCGCTCAAACCTCTTCCGTGCACTCATTCGGGTGGGTATTCCTCGTTCCAAAGCGTTGATCTAGGGAATTGGAGTGACACGGGGGGAGCTGTGGGGCTGTGAGGGATCCAGGGCTCCTGGGAGATTTGTCGACCATGTCGCATTGCGGTGTCGACTTGTCCCCAGGCGGAGTGCCTGCCCTGTGGATAACTCTGTGTGAAACAGCGGTCTGAAGACAGGACCCGTGACCCGGCCCGTCAGCCGCTCCATCCCGCGCCCTCCGGGAGCGGCTTCGGACCTGAGCTCGGAGCTGGCTGAGGCGCAGTCCTGGGCGGAGATCGGCTCTGCCCGCTCAGACCCGGCCGTCCTGGCTGCGGGCCAGCCAGTCGGACGCCTCCGTGAAGTCCCTGTCCGACGTCCCGATCCGCAGGGCCCGCACCTCTTCCGGTGTCACTCCGGCACGGGGGTACGAGCCCAGGAAGCGCACATTGGGACAGATCCGCTTCAGCCCCATCAGCGCCTCACCGACCCTGCGGTCGGCGATGTGCCCTTCGGCATCCACGGCGAAGCAGTAGTTCCCGATGCCCTCACCCGTGGGCCGGGACTGGATCAGCATGAGGTTGACCCCGCGTACGGCGAACTCCTGGAGCAGTTCGAGCAGAGCACCGGGATGGTCGTCGCCGAGCCAGATGACCACGGACGTCTTGTCGGCCCCCGTGGGTGCGGACGGCCTGGCCGGGCGTCCTACCAGCACGAAACGCGTCTGAGCGTTCTCCGCGTCGTGGATCTCCGTCACCAGCGGTTCCAGCCCGTAGGTCGCCGCCGCGAACTCGCCGGCGAAGGCGGCGTCGTAGCGCCCCTCCTGGACCAGCCGGGCGCCGTCCGCGTTCGACGCCGCCGACTCCCACAGCGCGTTGGGCAGATGCGCCGCCATCCAGTTGCGCACCTGCGGTTGCGCGGCGGGGTGGGCCGTGACGGTCTTGATGTCCGACAGCTTCGTCCCGGGGCGCACCAGCAGCGCGAAGGTGATCGAGAGCAGCACCTCGCGGTAGATCATCAGCGGAGCGCCGGTGGTCAGCTCGTCGAGCGTGGCGCTGATCCCGCCCTCGACGGAGTTCTCGATGGGGACGAGTGCCGCCGCGGCCTCTCCGCCACGCACAGCGTCCAGCGCGGCCGGAACCGAGACCATCGGGACGAGTTCACGGGTCGCGGCTTCGGGGAGGGTGCGGAGGGCCACCTCGGTGAAGGTGCCTTCGGGACCGAGGTAGGCGTAACGCGTGGCTGACATGCGGTCAGCCTAAAGGGCTCCCGGACCGGCCCGCGCGCCTCGCGTCACGCGGCGGGGAAGCTCACGGGTCACGCGGTGGGGAAGCATCCGCTCATCAGGCCCCGGTTCGCCTCGGGGCCGCCCCGGGCAAGGCCCCGGCTCGCCACGGTTCCGCCCCGCATCACGCCTAGGCCCTCCCGGGTGCCGCCCCGCGCGCAGCAGCTCTCGGCTCCGGTGGGCACAAGCCGCCTCACGCCTCCAGCAAGCGCTGCCCCACGTACTCCCCGGCCGCAGCACCGCCCGGGACGGCGAAGAGGCCGCTCGCCTCGTGCCGGATGAACGGTGAGAGCGCGTCCCCCCGATCCAGTTTGCGCTGGACGGGGATGAAGCCCTTGAACGGATCCGCCTGCCAGCAGATGAAGAGCAGCCCGGCGTCCGGGGAGCCGTCGTCGGCGATGCCGTCGTGGTACGAGAACGGGCGGCGCAGCATCGCGGCGCCTCCGTTCTTCTCGGGGGAGGAGATCCGGGCATGGGCGTTGGCCGCGATCAGCAGCTTTCCGTCCGGACCTGTCTTGTCCAGGTCCATCTCGGTGTCCTCGGAACCGCCGCTCAGCGGGGCGCCGTCCGCCTTGCGACGGCCGATGACCTGCTCCTGGCGCTCGACCGTGAGTTCCTCCCAGTCGTCCAAGAGCATCCTGATCCGGCGGACCACGGCGTAGGAGCCGCCCGCCATCCAGGAGTTCTCCGATCCGCCGGACGGGACGAAGATCCGCTCGTCGAAGTCGCTCTCGGTCGGCTTCGGGTTGTTGGTGCCGTCGACCTGGCCCATGAGGTTGCGTGCGGTCATCGGGCGGGCAGTGGCGCCCGGTGTGCGGTTGAAGCCGTTCATCTGCCACCGCACCCTGGCCGTCGGGCCGGCCTCCTTCTGGAGGGCGCGCAGCGCGTGAAAGGCCACGAGCGCGTCGTCCGCGCCGATCTGCACCCAGAGATCGCCGTCGGACCGCTTGGAGTCGAGGTGGTCGGAGGAGAAGGCCGGCAGCGGGTCCAGGGCGGCCGGCCTGTGGCCGGTCAGGCCGGTACGGGCGAAGAAGGTCCGCCCGAATCCGAAGGTGACGGTGAGGGAGGACGGCCCCGCGTCCAGTGCCACACCGGTGTCGTGCCCCCGGCCGCCTTCTGCCGGTTCGCCGGCCATCAGCCGTTCGGCCACGGCAGACCAGCGCCGCATCAGGGCGGCGGCCTCCTTGCGACCCGCGTCGGCCGCCAGGTCGAACGCGACCAGGTGGCCGCGTGCCTGAAGGGGAGTGGTGATCCCCGGTTGATGTTTCCCGTGAAACACCGCCTCGGTCGAACCGACCGTGGTCAGGGCGGTCGGTTCGTCCCCCTGAGCCGCGGTGTGTCCGCCCACGCCGCCGGCCGCGCCCAGGACGAGCCCTGCCGCACCGGCCGCTCCCACGCTGCCGATCAGCTGTCGCCGGGAGACGACGCCCTCCCCGCGACCTGCGTCGTCGAGACGGCCGGCGCCGCTCGCGGTACCGACCTCTGCCCGGACATCCTTCTTCTTGCTCACCCTGCTCAGCCGATCTTCACGTTCTTGTCGATGGTTGTCTGGTCGATGTCCGAGGTGCGCACCGTCACGGCGACCTTCCAGTCACCCGCGATCGGGATCTGCACGTTGCTCGCCGTCCAGTGCCCCTCGGTGAGGCGGTCCGGAACGACCGGCAGCGGGCCGATGTCCTTGGCCTCCAGGGTGAAGGCGAGCTTCACCTCGGGTACGTCGAGCGGGCGGTTGCCGGGGCCGTCGACCCAGAGGTGCACGTTGTTGGAGCCCGTCCCGCCGGGGGAGATGTCCAGGCGGACGGTCCCCTTGCCGTTCTGGCCGCCGGTGTCGAACGGAAGGCTCAGACTCACCTGTCCACCGGTCACCGGTGTGGCGGCCGCCGGGGCGGCGCCGCGCGCGGCCTCCTCCTCGGTGCGGCCGGGCTCGGTGGACGTCAGGATCGTCGTGACGGCTAGAAGCACCACGGCGACAGCGGTCTCCACCAGCACCGAGCGTCGCAGCCCCGCTCGTTCCGGATCGGCGTCGCGGGCGCGCTTCTCCTTCGTCGCCGTCAGAGCGGCGCGCTGCCGGGCGAGCTGCGCCGCGCGCTCGGGGGCGACCTCCTCGCCGGATCCCGGCCCTTCCTCGGCGGACCGCGGCTCCTCCTCGGTCCCGTCCTGGGGCTCGGAGGAAACCGGAGCGGAGGAGACCGAAGCGGCGGAGGCCGGAGTGGAAGAGACCGAAGCGGCGGAGGCCGCGGACGCATCCGGACCGGCCGAGGGCCCGGAGAGGACCGGTTCCGCCGAAGCCTGGGCATCCGTCCGGTCCCCATCGGTGGGCTCGGCACCGCTTCGCTCGGTCAGCCGCGCCGTCCATCGCCGGGAGATCCAGGCGACCCCGACGAGCACGGCCACGAGCGCCACCTTGATGAGCAGCAGCTGCCCGTAGCGCGTACCGGTCAGCGCGGACCACGAACCGACCTGCCGCCAGGACTGGTAGAGCCCGGTCGCGGCGAGGACGAGAACACTGCCGAACGCCAGGCGCGAGAACCGCCGCACCGCGCCGGCGGTGATGTCCGGCGTGCGGTACAGGGCGACGAGCAGCGCGGTGAGCCCGCCCAGCCAGCCGGCGACGGCGAGCAGGTGGAGTACGTCGACAGGCATGGCGATGCCCGGCTGGATACCTGTGGAGGCGTGCTCCGCCAGCGCCCACGTACCGGCGATCCCCGTGGCGATGACCGCGCCGCCAGTCGCCAGTCCGAAGGTGAGGTCCTGCTTCTCCTTCTTGTCCTCCCGCTTGGCGTACGCCCCGAAGAGGACGGCGATGAAGAGCGCGGACGCTCCCAGGAGCAGCAGCCGGGAGACCAGCGCGGCCCCCGGCTTGGTGTCGAGCACGGCCTGCAGACCGTCGAGGTCGAAGGCGTCCGAGAGCTTGCCGGAGCCGGTGTACGGGCTGCGCAGGAGCAACATGACCAGGGTGGCCGCGGTGAGCGCGATCCAGCCGCGCACGACGAGACGCTGGAGGGGCCGCGCGCCGGCGCCACGCTGCCAGCAGGCGAGTACGAAGGCGGATCCGCCCGCGAGCAGGATGAAGCCGGCGTACGCGGTGTAGCGCGCGATGCCGTAGAGAGCTCCCACGAGACCGCCGCCCGCCTCGCCCGAGGGGAGCGCCACCGTCGTCTCCGAGGGTGCTCCGACCGAGAAGGTGAAGGCGCCGGAGACGGGGTGGCTGTCGGCGGAAACGGCCTGCCAGGCAACGGTGTACGTGCCGTCGGGCAGCCCGCTGTGGAGCTGGACGCCGTACCGTACGGCGCCGTTGTTCGTCAGGTCGCGGGGAGCGCCGGAGTCGGCGCGCTTCCCACTCGGGTCGAGGACCCGGATCGAGTCCTCGCCCATGGCGATCTGTTCGGAGAAGGTGAGGGTGACCTCTGCGGGGGCGGTGGCGACCACCGCCCCGTCCTGCGGGTCGCTCCCGGTGAGGGCGGCATGCGCGGACGCGGGACTCGCGCCTGCCAGCACCAGGCCGAACAGCAGGCTGATCAGTGCGGCGAAGGGCGCGACCGCGGCGAGCGGCCGTCGTATCGGGGAGGGCCCGGAGCGCGGGGCGGTGGCCGTCATGGGTGTCAGTACCTCACTGCTTCTTCGGGTCGTAGGTGGTCTCCTTCACGGGAATGTCGACCGTGATGGGGTCGGCCTTCTCGAAGTGCAGTTCCACGGAGACCGTCTCTCCTTGCTTGGGCTGCTTCTTGAGGTCGGTGAACATGATGTGGTTGCCGCCGCGTTCCAGGTCGAGCTCGCCCCCGGCGGGCACCTCGAAGGAGGAGACCATGCGCATCGTCCGGTTCGCCGTCTCGTGGATCGAGACGTGGTCCGAGAGAGCGCTGGTCACCGAGGTCAGCCGGTCGGTGGCGTCACCGCTGTTCTTCACGAGGAGGAAGCCGGCCGCCATGTCGCTGACGGGCTGCGGCATGAAGGCGCCGGACACCTCCAGCCGCGGTGTGCTGTCCGAGGAACACGCGGTCAGTGCCAGCCCGGTGGTGAGGGCCAGGGCGCCGGCGACGGCGGTGCGGCGGTTCACGGGGTCTCCCCCTCGACGAGCTTGGGGAGGTCCTTGGTGTAGTCCTCCGCCGTGGTGTCCTCGCTGTAGAGCACGTAACCCTTGTCGGTCTTCGGGGAGAACGCGATGACCTGGGCGCCGTGCATCGAGACGACCGTGCCGTCCTTCTCCTTCTTCGGCGGGTCGATGCCGATGCCGATCTGCCGCGCTCCCGCCTGGATGGTCGGGAAGTCGCCGGTGAGACCGGTGAATTCGGGATCCTGGGCCTTGAGCCAGCTGCCCAGTGACGCGGGGGTGTCCCGCTCGGGGTCCGTGGTGACGAAGACGACCTGGAGCTTGTCCTGGTCGGCCTGGGGCAGGGCCCGCTTGGCGAGCGCGATGTTGCTCATGGTCAGCGGGCACACGTCGGGGCAGTTGGTGTAGCCGAAGTAGATGAGCGTCGGCTTGCCCTTGGTCTGCTCGCGCAGGTCGTACTTCTTGCCGTGGGTGTCCGTGAGGACGAGGTCGGGCTTGGTGAACGGCTGGTCGAGCACGGTCGCGGGCTTGGAGCCGGTCGCGCCGGAGACCTCGGCGACGGACGTGTCCGACGGGTCGCCGCCGCTGCCGCAGGCGGAAAGGGTCAGTGCGGCCACGGCGGCGAGCGCCGCGGCCAGCACCTTCTTCTTGCTGTGCATGGAGAGCTGGTTCCTGGTCTGTGATGACGTGCGGGGCGGGATGGGTCAGGCGGCGCGGCGACGGCCGGCGAGGACGCCGAACGCGACGCCCGCGACGCCGATGACGATGCCGACGATGCCGAGCACACGGGCGGTGCTGTCGCTCGTCGAGGAGGCCGTGTCGTCCGAGGACGCCGTCGTCTCCTTCGCGTGTGCGGTCTCAGCGCTCTTGTCGTCGGCCGCCGCGCCGTGGGCGTCGGCCGTCCCTGCGGTCAGGGCGAGGACGGGGGCGGGGTGCTCGGGCTCCTCGCCGCCCTCGGGGGTCTCCTCGATCCAGCGGACGACTTCACCCTCGCTGTACGTCTGGAGGGCCTTGAAGACCAGCTGGTCGGAATCCTCGGGCAGCTGTCCGACCGAGAGCGGGAACTGTTCGAAGTAGCCGGGCTCGATGCCGTCGCCGTCCGCGGTCCAGGTGACCTTGGAGACGGCCTCGGTGATCTTCTTGCCGTGTACGTCGAGCGGCTCGGCCAGCTTGCTCTTGGTGACGGCGATCTTCCAGCCCGGCACCGGCTGCGGGCTCACGGACGCCAGGGGGTGGTCCGCCGGGAAGCTGACCTCGAGCTTGACGGTGGAGGCGTCGTCGCGCTCGTTGGGGACCTTGAAGTTGACGGTCGCGTAGCCGCCCTTGGCGGCCTCTCCCTGCGGCTGCACGCTGACGTGCGCGGAGGCGGGGCCTGCGAGCAGCAGGACGGTGGACGCGGCGACACCGGCGGCGATGGCGATACGGGAAACGTTCATGGCAGGGATCACTCCACAGGACACAGGAAAAGGTGGTCCGGCGCGCGGACGCGCGACGGCATCACGACCACCTCTTCACCGGAGTCCCCGGCGGAGGGGTCGCGTCAGGCTGCGTGTACGTATACGGGCGGAGGCCCGCGCCTGATCACCATGTGCAGCAGAGGGTCCCCGGAGGCGGGCGTGGGAGCGTCCACGGCCTCAAGGGGGCGGCGCGGCCCGGTCGTGGGCCGCCCCGGAAGACCCGCACGCAGCGCGCGTACGAGTGCCATGGCCGCCCGGAGCGCCCGCAGCCGGGCTCCGGCGGCGAGCTGCCGACCGCCCTGGGCGGAGAGCTTGGCCAGCCGGAAGAGCGCGATCTCGCCGCGGCGCAGCAGCCAGCCGGTGGCGAGGGCGGCGAGGAGGTGCCCGAGGAACATCGGCAGGCTGGGCAGGCAGGCCGTCACCGTGGCCAGCGCCCCCGGATCGGACGCACCGGCTGTCAGGTGGGTGTGGCCCTGGGCGACGGTGGTGGGGTCGATGCCAGCGGTGGTCACGATGCGGTGGGCTTCGCCGACGCTCAACTGCGCGGGGCCCGCCCCGCACACGAGTCCGGCGGCGAACCGGATCAGCGAATCGTCCCCGGATGCCGCGGCGGTGGCGGCCGTGTGACGCCCCGCTCCGAAGAGGACGTGCAGGGCGATCTGCCCGGCGGCCAGAGCGGCTGTGATGGAGAGCAGGGTCCGCTCACGTCCGGCGAGTGCCGCCGACACGGCGAAGACGCCGAGGAAACCGGCGAGCAGGGTCCAGCCGGACACACCCGAACCGCCCGCGATGCCGTGCCCCGCGGCGGCCAGCACGACGCAGACCGCGGTGAACACCGCGGTCCTCAGAAGCCGCATTCCGGCTCCGGCGCGTGCGACAGGCATAGACATGGCCGGGCCATCATCCCACTGGCCCCCCGGTTCCCGTACGGCAGGTCCGGAAGGTCGGCATCCGTCCCCATCGGGGTGTGAACGGGGGGTGTTGCTCCTGTTCAGGGGGGGCCTGATGCCGGATATGGACCAGGGCATACACCCGCGAACGGAATATTCGCATCCGCCGAATGAGCGCTGTCACAGCGGATCCGTGCTTACGAAGCGCCTCCCGAGGCAATACGTAACGGTATGTCGAGCCGCAGCCAGGAGGCTGGAGCATGAGCATGTGGTGGTCACTCCATTTGCGGCGCGAAGCTGCGAGCGTCCCGCTCGCCCGTCGTTTTCTGCTCGGGACCATGGAGACCGCGGGGGTGGATCCGGACATCTCCTACGACCTCTCGGTCGCGCTCAGCGAAGCCTGTGCGAACGCCGTCGAACACGGCGGCGACCGACAGGACGTGGGTGGTGCCCAGGATGCCGCGCCCGGTCCCTCGGATGACGAGCAGCCCGGGCGCGCCTGCGGGCAGTACCGGGTGACCGCTTATCTGGACGGCGAGAAATGCCGTATCGAAGTCGCCGACTCCGGGCCCGGGTTCCCCACCCGGCGCGCGCTTCGCACCGCCGCACAGCCGCACGCCGGGTATCCGGCGGACGAGTCCTCGCACGCGCGCGTGAACCCGCATCCACCGGCGACGGCGGAGAGCGGCCGAGGGCTCTGCCTGATCGAGGAGCTCGCCGATCACGTCCACTTCGGCAACGGTCCGGGGCGCGGCGCGGTGGTGAGCTTCGACAAGGTCCTGAAATGGCGGAAGGGCGCGCTGCTCATGGTGTCCTGAGCAGCGCGCCCTTCCGGCGCACGGGTCCGCCGTCCGCGGCCCCGTGAGTGGGCTCCGGTCGTCAGCCCTTGAGCCCGGCCATCCAGGCCTCGACCTCGTCGGCGCGGCGCGGCAGCACGGCCGACAGGTTCCGGTTGCCGTCCTCGGTGACGAGGATGTCGTCCTCGATGCGGACACCGATGCCCCGGTACTCCTCGGGCACGGTCAGGTCGTCGGCCTGGAAGTACAGGCCGGGCTCGACGGTCAGGCAGACCCCGGGCTCCAGGATGCCGTTGACGTACGACTCGGTGCGCGCGACGGCGCAGTCGTGAACGTCCATGCCGAGCATGTGGCCGGTGCCGTGCAGCGTCCAGCGGCGCTGCAGGCCCAGCTCCAGGACCTTCTCCACGGTCAGGTCGCCCAGCAGGCCCCACTCGACGAGCTTCTCGGTGAGGACCCGCTGAGCGGCGTCGTGGAAGTCGCGGAAGGCGGCACCGGGCTTCACCGCGGCGATGCCGGCCTCCTGGGCCTCGTACACCGCGTCGTAGATCTTGCGCTGCAGCGGGCTGAACGTGCCGTTGATGGGCAGCGTCCGCGTCACGTCGGCGGTGTAGAGCTCGGTGGTCTCGACGCCTGCGTCGAGCAGCAGGAGCTCGCCCGGGCGGACCGCGCCGTCGTTGCGGACCCAGTGCAGGGTGGTGGCGTGCGGGCCGGCGGCGCAGATCGAGCCGTAGCCGATGTCGTTGCCGTCGACGCGGGCGCGCAGGAAGAACGTGCCCTCGATGTAGCGCTCGCTCGTGGCCTCGGCCTTGTCGAGGACCTTCACGACGTCCTCGAAGCCGCGCGCGGTGGCGTCGCAGGCCTTCTGCAGCTCGGCGATCTCGAAGTCGTCCTTGACGAGGCGTGCCTCGGACAGGAAGACGCGCAGCTCCTCGTCGTGCTCCGCGGTGACCTTGTCGGTCAGGGCGGACTCGATGCCCGCGTCGTGGCCCCGGACGTTGCGCACCGGGCCGGTGGCCTCCGCCAGCGCGGCGGGGAGTTCGCGGACGTCCTTCGCCGGAATGCCCAGCAGCTGCTCGGCCTCGGTGAGGGAGTTGCGGCGGCCCACCCAGAGCTCGCCCTGGCCGTCGAGCCAGAACTCGCCGTTCCCGCGGTCGGAGCGGGGCAGCAGGTAGACGGTCGCCTCGTGGCCGTCACCGGCCGGCTCCAGCACCAGGACGCCGTCCTGCGTGAGGTCGCCGGTGAGGTAGGCGTACTCGGTCGAGGCGCGGAAGGCGTACTCGGTGTCATTGGAACGGGTTTTCAGGTTGCCCGCGGGAATGACCAGACGCTCGCCGGGGAAACGTGTGGAGAGCGCGGCGCGGCGGGCGGCGGTGTGCGCGGCCTGGGCGATCGGCTCCAGGCCGCGCAGCTCGGTGTCGGCCCAGCCGGACTTCATGTTCTCGGCGAGCTCATCGGAAATGCCCGGGTACAGGCCGTTCTTCCGCTGCTTGATCGGCTCTGCTTCAGCTTCTTCCGGGGTCTCCGGGATGAGCTCCTCAGACACGGTTTGTCCTCCTTGTACGACACTGGACCTTCTCCATCGTACGGGCGTACGGAAGGGGGCCCAGGGCCGGAAGACCTCTTACAGCTCCCGAGGCCCCGTCAGTCGAAGCGCGCGGCCAGGACGACCACGTCCTCGGTACCGTCGCTCCGGTCCGTGCCTTCGGGCAGGACGGTGTGCAGGATGTGGTCCGCGACGGCCCCCGGGTCCCGCCGTGCGGCCTTCGGTACCCCTGCCGCCGCCGCGTGCAGCCGCGCGAACGCCCGGTCCATGGAGTCGCCGGTGCGGCGCAGCAGCCCGTCGGTGTAGAGCAGCACCGTTTCTCCTGGGCGGGGCGTGAACTCCACACTGGGCGCCTCCCAGCACGACAGCATGCCCAGAGGTGCGGAGAGGGAGGTCTCCACGTACTCGGTGCGCCGGTCGCCGATCACCAGGGGCGGGGTGTGCCCGGCCCCCGCGAGCACGATCGAGCGCCGGTCGGGCTCGCAGTACGCGTAGAGGGCGGTCGCCGCGCGGGAGGGTTCGGTGAGCCTCAGCAGCAGTTCCAGGTCGGAGAGCACGGCGACGGGATCCTCGCCCTCCATCACGGCGTAGGCCCGCAGCCCGGCGCGGAGTCTGCCCATGGCCGCCAGAGCTGTCGGTCCGGAGCCGCCGACCGAGCCCACGGCCAGGCCGAGTGCGTCGTCCGGCAGAGGAAGCGCGTCGTACCAGTCGCCCCCGCCCCCGGGCGCGGCCCGGTGGCGGGCGGCGAGCCGCACTCCGGGAACCCGGGGCAGCCGGCTGGGGAAGAGTTCCTCGGCGATGACGGCGGCGTCCGCCCTGGCGCGCTCCAGTTCGAGCAGCCGGGCCAGGTGCTCCGCCGCGTAGCGGCCGTACACCCCGACGAGGTGGCACTGGCGCTCCAGGGGCTCCGCCGGTTCGTCGTAGAGCCAGACGGCCGCACCCAGGCGTCCGGCGGTCCCGGTGGCCAGGGGCAGTGAGTAGCTGGCGGCGTAACCGAGCCGGGCCGCGACCTCGCGGCAGCGGGGGTCCAGGCCGGTGTCGCCGAGGATGTCGGGACTGGCCAGGGGGGTGTCGGCACCCGCGTGTCCGTCGAGGAAACGGCCGTAGGGGGTGGCGCCGCGGGGCACCGTCTCGATGTGCCCCAGGTCGGCATGGGTGAGGCCGAGCCCGATCGTGCGGCACGGTCCGCCACCGTCAGCGGGTTCGAGGACGAGGAGTCCCCGGCCGGCTCCGACGAGGGCCGCTCCGGCGTTCAGGAGTTCGCTCAGGGCGCTGTCCAGCGTGCTCGTCGCGGCCAGCCGCTCGGTGAGTTCGTGCAGGGTGGTCAGGTCGGAGACCCAGCCCGCCAGCCGGTCCTGGATGAAGGCTCCCGGTGCGGAGAGCGCACCTTCCGGAGGCAGTGCAGTGTGCGTTGAAACGGGAACCATGGGATCGATTCCAGCCACTTTCGGAAGGTGGGGGGCGCTCATGGCAGTCGGCTTTCCGACCAGTGCGTTGTGTCGAATAGCATCGCAAACCCCCATGTCGTTCTGCGCCGCTATCGGTGCAACCACATGTACACGCACCCACATGTACACGCACAAGGAAGGGGATGTCCAGTATTGTCCTTACGATATTTATGGTGTCCGTGGGACAGGTAACTTGGCCAAAAAGTGCACCCCTGGGCGGCTATTTGCGGTCGACTGGGGGCGGCTCGACAGCGGGGACCCTCGGGGTGAAATGCCGGAGGGAGCGTCATCCCGGGCATGCTGGGTACGTAATCGTGGATGGCCAGGGGCAGTTGTGACTGCTCCAGGAACCCGACAGCGCGCCCGAACGTCCCTACCGATGACGGCCGCCCACCCACCCCGAGTGGCGGGGTTGCACCAGGGGCGGCACGCGCCGATGCGCACGCCGGCCGCGCGATGTTTTGACTGGACTCGGTTCGGTGCGACTCGGTTCGACTCGGCTCAGCTCCATTCTGTTCGGTTCCACTCTGCTCGGCTCAGCTCATGCTCGGCACGGCTACTCGTCCGCGCCGCAAGCCCGATGAGCAAGCACGCACAGCGAAGAGACACACACGTGGTGTAACGAGCACGTGGTGTGATGTGGACCTCGGCGTTCAACGGAAAGGAACGAGCGCTCATGCGCGAGATCCTCGGAAGGCGACGCAGGCACCGGCCCCGGCGCAAGGCAAGTTCCGCCCGGCTCGACGCGGCACTGACCTGCGCCACCGCCTGGGAATGGCCCGTCCTCCCCGGAGCGGGGCTGGCGACCACAGGCGTACGCGGCGAACGCGGCCGTGACTGCGCCTGTCCCGACCCCGAGTGCGCCGTGCCCGGCGCACACCCCTTCGACCCCGGTCTCCTCGCGGCGACCACCGACGCGCGGATGGTGCGCTGGTGGTGGACCAACCGGCCCGCCGCACCCGTCGTCCTCGCCACCGGCGGCCGGGCGCCCTGTGCGCTGAGCCTGCCGGCCGTGGCGGGCGCCAGAGCGCTGGCCGCGCTCGACGCGATGGGGCTGCGGCTCGGCCCTGTGGTGGCGACCCCCACCCGATGGTCACTGCTGGTCGCCCCGTACACCCTGGAGCGGCTCGGCGAGCTGCTGCATGCGCAGGACCGGGTGCCCAGCTCCCTGCGGTTCCACGGGGAGGGCGGCTATCTCGTCCTGCCCCCTTCCGAGATCGGCACGGGGCAGGTGCGCTGGGAGCGCGCTCCGGCGGCCGGGGACCGCGCGCCGTGGCTCCCGGACGTGGAATCCGTCCTGGACGCGCTGGTCGAGGCGAGCAACAGCGCGCCGGACGGCGGCAGCAGACTCACGTACTGACCGGGTCCGCCCGGATGCTGACCGAATTGGCTTGCGTACGGACCGAATCGGCTCGCGTGCTCGCGAAGCCGGTTCGGGTATCGCGCGAGTCCGGTCAAGCGCTGACCGGCCGAGGCTGTGCGCGCCTGCCGTCCACCCTCGGCCGTCCATGGATCGGCCGTCGGTGAATCGGTACGGAATCGGGCACGCGTAGACGCCGGTACGGGCGCAATTCATTCCGCACAAAGGCCCCTGACGGCAGGCCTTCTGATGGCCTTTCCGCAGATTGCGTGAGCGGTGCGCGGGGTGATGCGGGTGCGAATGTTTTCCGAGGTGCGGCTGTCGCATTCGGGAGGCCGGAAGCGCATCGCGGATTTCTGTCCGAAAGCGGACGGCTCCGGCGGTCGGCGCGCTCCGAGGGGTGCGCGCCCCTCTGGGGCGTCTGGCGGGGCGGGGCGCACGAAGGACCGTCGAGGCGTGGACCTGTGGCGCGGGAGGGGTGGGGGCGAGAGCGGGAGCCTGGCGCTCGCCGCGGCTCTGCGTCCGCTACGCGCTCCGGCGTGCGCCCTGGTCGTCCGACACCCGGAAACGAGAACGCCCGGCCGCTGGCGACGGGGGATGCACCAGCGACCGGGCTTCCAGAACCGTAACAAGAGATCTGCCGTTAGCAAATTCGATCTCGCCTATTCGGACAGGTATTTACCGGCGAGTATGAGGCGCTGTGACGGGAGTCACGACGGCAGGGCGGCTCTCGTCACTGTCAGCTGAGCGTCACTTGGCGGTTGGTGAGCCCGCCGCGCGCCCGGCGCTCCTCACCCGTGAGCGGAGCGTTCGACGCGAGGGCTTCGGCGAGCCGCTCGGCGAACTGCGCCGCGGGCTTCTCGCACTCCTCGGCACCCATTCCGGTCGGCAGGTCCCAGACGGGCACCATGAGGCCGTGTGCGCGGAACGAGCCCACCAGGCGGGTGCCTTCACCGAGTGAGGACGCTCCTGCCGCGTGCAGCCTGGCGAGGGCGTCGAGGAGCTGCTCCTCGGGGTGGGGCATGACCCAGCGCAGGTGGTTCTTCTCGGGCGTCTCGCACCAGTAGGCCGCGTCCACGCCGGAGAGCCGGGTGGTGGGGATGGCCGCCGCGTTGGCGCGTTCCAGGGAGGCGGACACCTCCGGCGTCGCGTTCTCCGCGTCCGGCACCCAGAACTCGAAGCCCGCGTGCACGACCGGCTCGAACGCCCCCTCGGGGTCGAGCAGATCCTGCAGGCGCGGGCCGTCGGCGGGTACCCGGCGCGCGGTCACGGGCGAACCCGGCTCCGCCTCCAGAGCGCGCTGCAGGGTGTCCGCGAGATCGCGGCTCAGGTCGCCGGAGGAGGTGTCGTTCTGCAGGGCGAGCAGGACGGAGCCGTCGTCGCGGCGCAGCGCAGGCCACGCCATGGGGAGCACGGTCGCGAGCGCCACGGAGGGAACACCCTCGGGCCGGCCGCCCTTGAGCGCCAGCTCGACGGTGGCGGCGGGCACCAGCTCGCGCAGGGCGATCCAGTCGCACTCTCCGGCGAGTCCCTCGAAAGGACGCTGGACCAGCTCGGTCACGGCCTGGGCCGCAGCACGGCCGTGACATGCCTTGTAGCGACGGCCCGAACCGCACGGACAGGGCTCACGAGCCCCTACGACCGGGATCTCACCATCCTTGAGCTGCGGCTTTCCGGCCTTGGACTGAGGGCGCTTCTTGGCCATGGTGGGCGTTCTCCCGATTGCGACAGTGCGGTCTCGGGCGCGAGCCTAGCCGTCCCCGTCGGCGGCGGGGCCCACGCGCCGTGGTGGCTCGCACTCCGCCCCTTCTCGCCGTGCCCTTTCCGCTCTCAGCCCGCGTCGTCGAAGGCGTCGAGGGCGTCCAGGGCCTCGGTGAGGTCCAGCCCGTCGAGTGAGCCGAAACCGATCGGTCCGCCCAGCCCGTCCAGCCCGGCCCGCCCACGGCTCACGGGTGTCACGCGCTCGGGTGACGTCGCCGGGAAGTCCCGGTGTCCGTGGGCCGCGGAGACCAGGGCCCAGACCGTGACCTCACCCGCGGTGTCGTCGCGCACGCCCCACTCCTGGGCCAGGGTGCTGATGATGTTGAGCCCCCGCCCGCCCCGCGCGGTCACCGACGGGGTGGCCGGAACCGGCCGGGTCGGTCCCCCGCCGTCCGTGACCTCGACGGTCAGATCGCCTCTTCCGTCCACGCGCCACGCGGCGCGGACATCGCCGTCACCCATGTCCGAGTGCTGTCCCAGCGGTCTGCCGTGCCGGCAGGCATTGCTGAGGAGCTCGGACAGGATCAGTACAGCGTCGTCGACCACGGTGTCCGAGACCCCGTTGCTGCGCAGCTGCTCGCGCATACGGTGCCGCGCCCGCCCCACGCCCGCAGGGCCATGGGGTACGGCCATGCTCGACGACGTCGGCACTTCCTGTGCCACCACAAACGCCACCCCCGAGACCTCCTTCGCCCCACGCCACGGATTGGATGCCCTCCTGGACTGCGCCGGAAACCGGCCACGGCACAGTCAGTGATGCACTCGTAACGATCGATTGCGGAGCGAATGCGCCGGTGCACCCCCCGTAACTGATGTTAAGAACGGCCAAGTTGTGACAGCACTTGTTTGGGGCGGTTCGTGATGATTGCCTCCACGCCCAGGGCGGCGCAGAGTTCCACGTCCTCCGGCTCGTTCACGGTCCAGACGTGCACACGATGGCCCGCGCGGTGCAGGCGCTCGATGTACGCGGGGTTGTTGCGTACGATCCGCATCCCCGGACCGGCGATCCTGGCGCCGGCGGGGAGCCGCCCGTCTCGCAGCCGCGGGGAGACGAACTGCATCAGGAAGACCGTGGGCAGGGTCGGGGCGGCCGCCCGGATGCGGTAGAGGGACCGTGCGGAGAAGCTCATCACACGCACCGGGGACGGCCCGTCGGCCGGTGGATCGTCCAGGCCGAACCGCTTCAGCAGATGGAGGAGGCGTTCCTCGACCTGGCCGGCCCAGCGGGTGGGGTGCTTCGTCTCGATGGCCAGCTGGAGGGGCCGCCCGCTCGCCCGGACGTCGTGCGCCAGCTCCAGGAGCCGCTCCAGGGTGAGTACGGAGGTGAGCTCGCCAGGAACCGGATCCCAGTCGGGAGACTCCTCGCGGTCCTTCCAGGAACCGAAGTCGAGGGCTGCCAGATCTGCCAGCTCCAGGGCGGAGACGGCGCCCCGGCCGTTCGACGTGCGGTTCACCCTGCGGTCGTGCACGCAGACGAGCTGCCCGTCGGCGGTGAGGCGCACATCGCACTCCAGGGCGTCCGCCCCGTCCTCGATGGCCTTCCGGTAGGCGGCCAGGGTGTGCTCGGGGGCGTCGTCCGAGGCCCCGCGGTGCGCGACGACCTGGATGCCGGGCTGTTCGGAGGGTAGGCGTGCGTGGGTCACTGCGACATGGTGTCACCGCGACGCGTCGGGTGCTGAGACCCTTGTTGCGTAGGACCGTTTTGCCTGATGTAAAGATTGGTGTGCGGATGCACAGGTCCTGCTTACAGTGGCCTGACGTGCTGTGGGAAAAGCTGACCGCAGACACGTGCACAGCGGATCTCTTGCCGAATGCCGAGTGGAACCGAGGAGTAAAGAGCTGTGAGCACCGAGAACGAGGGCCACGAGAACGACGCGGTTCCGTCCGTACCGTCTGTTCCGACCGCGCCTCCCGTGCCGGCTGCCGCTCCCGAGGGCTCCCCGCAGGGAAACCGGCCCGCCCCCGAGGTCCCGCCGGCCGCGCCCACGGACGCGCCGACGACGCAGGTCCCGGCCGCGACGTACCAGGAAGGCGCCGGGTCCTTCTCCCAGCACGAGCAGCCCTACGCGCCCCCCGCGCCGGAGCAGCCGCCGGCCGCTTCGGCCGCCTGGCCGCCGCCCCCGCCGGCCATCCCGTCGTACGCCGACGGCGGCAGCCCGCCGGCCTGGGGCGCCCCGGCGCACGCGGCGGAACCGGAGTCCCCGCGCAAGCGCCGCGCGGGAGGACTCGTCGCCGCCGTGGCGGTCGCGGCACTGGTCGCGGGTGGGGTGGGCGGAGCGCTCGGTTACTGGGCTGCCGACAGCAACGACAGCGACTCCTCCGGGTCCACCACGATCTCGGCCTCCGACAGTCCCAGGGAGTTCAAGCGCGCGGCCGGCACGGTCGCGGGCGTCGCGGCGAACGCGCTGCCCAGCGTGGTCACCATCGACGCGCAGTCCGGCGACGGCGAGGGCGGCACGGGTACCGGCTTCGTGTACGACAAGGAGGGCCACATCCTCACGAACAACCACGTGGTGGCCTCAGCGGCGGACAGCGGTCAGCTGACCGCGACCTTCTCCAACGGCAAGAAGTACGACGCCGAGGTGGTCGGACGGGCGCAGGGCTACGACGTGGCCGTGCTCAAGCTGAAGAGCGCCCCCGACGGGCTGACCCCGCTCGCACTGGGCAACTCGGACAAGGTCGCGGTGGGCGACTCCACCATCGCGATCGGCGCTCCGTTCGGTCTCTCCAACACGGTGACCACCGGCATCATCAGCGCGAAGGACCGCCCGGTGGCCTCGGGCGACGGTTCGAGCAACACGAACTCCTACATGAGCGCGCTCCAGACCGACGCCTCCATCAACCCGGGCAACTCCGGCGGGCCGCTCCTGGACGGGGGCGGCGCGGTCATCGGCATCAACTCGGCCATCCAGTCCACCAGCGGCAGCGGCGCGGGCCAGTCCCAGGCAGGCTCCATCGGCCTCGGCTTCGCGATTCCGATCAACCAGGCCAAGAACGTCGCCGAACAGCTGATCAAGACGGGCCAGCCGGTCTACCCGGTGATCGGTGCGACGGTGACGATGGAGGAGAAGACCGGCGGCGCCGTCATCTCGGACGAGGGCGCGGGCGGTACCCCGGCCGTCACCCCGAACGGCCCGGCGGCCGAGGCGGGCCTGAAGGCCGGCGACGTGATCACCAAGTTCAACGACACCGTGGTCGACAGCGGGCCGACCCTGATCGGTGAGATCTGGACGCACAAGCCGGGTGACAAGGTCACGCTCACCTACGAGCGCGACGGCAAGACCGCGACGGCCGAACTCACCCTGGGCGAGCGCAAGGGCGACAGCTGACCGGCTAGGCTGTTCCACGCATCACGCCGGACCGGTCACGGCCACGGCGCCGATGCGGGGTGGGTTGCCCGAGCGGCCTAAGGGAACGGTCTTGAAAACCGTCGTCGCAGCGATGTGACCGTGGGTTCAAATCCCACACCCACCGCAGGCGAGAGGCCCCCGACCAGTACGTATGGTCGGGGGCCTCTCCCATGCCCGCTCCCTTCCGGACACCGCTGTTCCCCCTGGTTTCCCGGTCTATCGGGCACGGATGGGGCACGCGGGGGGCACGGCTTTGGAGGTGCCGGGGCAGCTCGTCAGCGGCTGATCGGGATCTCGTAGACGATCTCGCAGTGGGCTGCGGGCACCACGATGTCCGCCGTCTCCACGGGACGGCCCTGGTTGCTGTAATACGTCCGCCGGATGTGCGTCACGAGCGCGGCTTTCTGGATGCCGAGTAGTGATGCCTCCGCGGCGGTTGCCTGCCGTGGCTCCGGCTGCTCCACGGCATGGCTGACGGTGATTCCGATCGCGGCCATGCGGTTCACGACACCTGCCCCGGCGTGCGGTCCTCCTTCGGGGAGGACGACGAGAGTGCCGGCGGTGAGGTCGTAGGGCTCCCAACTCGTCGACAGCTGCACGGGCCTGCTGTCTGCCAGGAACTCGTACGTCGTCCGCACGCACAACTCGCCTTCGGCGATCCCCAGCCGCGCGGCGATCTCCGCTGGAGCCAGCACCTTCGCCTCGGTCCGGCTCTCCCAGTCGCTCTGCCTGCCGAGGGCCTTCATGTCCTGGCGGAACGGTGAGCCGCTGGGCTGCTCGCGGGCGGTTGACCGGACGACTCTCACACGCTGCCGGGGCTCGGCGACGTAGGTGCCCGATCCGGCCCGGCCCTCCAGCACTCCCTGGGAGATCAGCAGCTCCTGTGCCCGGCGCACCACGTTCTCGCCGACGCCGCACTCCTGGCCGATCTGGGCGCGGGAGGGGAGGCGGTCACCTGGTTCCCAGACGTGCTCCGCGATGCGTTGCCGGAGTTCGTCGGCGATGCGGAGATACGGCGGTTGCTCAGACATATAGAAAATCTAGTCCACTAGCTCTAACCTAGTTAACTAGCTTCACTGAAAGTGATCGCTGGTGACGGAGGCTGCGCTGTGTCCGCTTCGGGAGTGACTGCGGCGGCTCTCGCTGCCCGCTTGTCTGCTGCTGGCCTCCGCCCGCGCGTGGAGGAGCACACCCGGTTCACGACGGTCGAAGCGGAAGTACCGGACACGCTCTCCGCCGAGTCATGGCGGGAGGTCCTGGACGCGGTGGCCGTGGCCGATCGATTCGGACTCCTGGCCACCAGCTTGAACGGCCGCACCTTATGGGCGGTCGTACGCAAAACGGTCCCCACGACAGGCGACGTCGGGGGACCGGGCTATCAGCGATAGGAGCTGAACAGCATGCTCAACCGTATCCGCCGTGCTGCCTCGCGCACCAGAGAGCGGTACTTCCCCAAGGGCCGGCACCGCAGCCCCTTAACGCCCTCCCGGCCGCTGGCCGCTCCCACTCGCCTCGCGCCCGCTGAAGCGTCGGGCACCGCCCTCGGCCGGGCTTCGGCCGGCGCGGTTCACCGTTACCCGCTGAGGGGCGAGGATGTCGCGCTTGTCCGTCCGTACCTGCTGGCGTGGGAAGAGCGTGTACGGACGCGCACGGTGCTCGTCGCTCCGCACCTGACGGCCGAGGCCTGGTCAGCCCTCGCGGGGGCCCACTGATGCCACCTCGCCGACAACCACACCCCACGGGCACAGCTCCCGTCCCCTACCGCTCGATCGCCTGCTGGATCGGAACGCACCACTCCTGCATCGAGCCCTCCCCGTCTCTGGCGCCGACTGACGTACCGGTGATCTACGAGGTGTGTGACTGCCCGTGCCACTCGACCCCAGACTCGTCGGTGCACGTGGAGGTGCCGGCGTGAGGGACCGAGCCCCCGTCGGTGCGCTGGCCTCCCCCGTCGAGGTCACCGCGGCAACCGTGCAGCGCGGCGACATCATCCAACTCGGCGGCCAGGCCTGCCGAGTGAGAGACCTCTTCCAGCTCCCCCAGGGGGCTAAGCAACTGGTCTTTGAATCAGGTGAACTGCTGGCCATACATGCGCGTACCCGGCTCATCGCCCTGCGTCTGCGGAGAAGGCGGTGACCGGCTCAGTGCCTCGACGCCATCACGACATCGCTGACGACCTACGCCACCAGATCATGACGGGCAGCATCAAGCCTGGCGACCGCCTCCCGTCCGAAGCCGGTCTTGCCGCCCGGTACAGGGTCAGCACGGTGACCCTGCGACGCGCTCTCGCCGTGCTCCAGGGGGAAGGACTCGTCGAGAAGATCCACGGCAAGGGCAACTACGTACGTCACCCCCGCCGCAAGATCATGTACGTCGGAGGTTGGGGCACGCTGGACCCCTGGACCGCCGCTGAGCCAACGCTGCGCATCACGGTTCGCAGCACCACGGTTCCGGCCTCCGTGCACCTGACGACGTTGCTGAAGGTGCCAACGGGCAGCCCTCTCGCGGAGTACACCTGTCTCAGCCGGGAACAGGGGTCGCCGCACGGCCTGGCCCGCATCTACATCCCGCGCGACCTGGCCCCGGCCGGAGTCCTCGACGACGACTCCGTGTGCCGGGAGGCCGCCACGAGATTCGCCGTCCTCGGCCCGTCGCCGGCCACCATCCGAGAGACGGTCTCCGCCCGCTCTCCCACACCGGACGAAGCCTCGGCCCTCCGGATCGGATCCACCACGGCCGTACTCGCGATCACCCGCATCGCCACCGACTCCACGGGCCGCGTCGTTGAAGCCGCGCTTCTGGCCTTTCCGGGAGACCGGGTCGATGCCGTCTTCACCGCCCACCACGTGCTCAAGGAGAGGCCAAACCAAGGATGACGACACCGAACGAGCTTCGGCTCCTCCCGTGGTCGGGCCCGGGGGACAAGCCCTGTTACCTGAGCACCGACGACCCGGACGGATACATGTCCCGCCTCGCGGACGGCATCGAAGCGATGCAACTCGGGACGGCGAGCGAACTGTTGGACGAAGCCTCAGAGGCTCTCGACAACCAGGAGATGTCACTCGATGACATGCGGTGCCTGGTCAAAGAGTTGACCGGGGCTCTACGGGACGTCTACCGCGTCGCAGCGAACCGCGGCCACCTCCGGGCAACGTGCGATCCGCATGAGTCCGCCCATTGATATGCGGCCCCGCCGACCTGCACGGCAAGAGAGGCTCATGGCTCTGACCGGATCAGATGCCATGGGCTTCTCACTTTGCCGGCTGGCTTACGTCGACCTTGGGCGTTCTGAGGACTGCTCCGCCCCGAAGCAACTTGGGTGGGGGCGGTGGCTTGGGCTGGTGTTGCTCTCGCCTGCGCTGAAGGTCCGCAACCGTACGCCCTCGTCCGCTGATGTTTGTCGGCGTTGTCACCCAGTTAGACACTCATGCTTCGATGGGCCCGTGGGCGGAAGACCACCACCGCACGGACACAGCATCGGCGCGGGGAGAGTGCTCCTGGGCTGCACCATGCTCCGCGCTTGCAATTTGGAGCGTTCGTGTCGTGGACGTTGCCGGCGAGAGCTGGAGGGCGGTCCGCGCCGAACACGCTGCCTCTTCTCCGGTGCTGCCTTCTGGCTTGCCGACTGAGTAGCACACGGCTCCGGAGGCCGCTTGGCTCTCAGGAGATGCTGCTGGTCAGGGCTAGGCGGGCAGCCAATCGGCTGAACTCAGTCCACAGGTAGTTCACGACACCTGGTCACCTTCCTTGGGAGCTCTCTCATCTGCCGAATGGGAAAGTTCGACTCTGGCGCGGCTCGCCGGGGCGGTCTCCGCGTGGTTCGAGGGGGCTACGTAAGGGCGTCGCGCAGGGCACTGGCTGCGGAGCTCGGAGGCTGCGACACCCGACGAAGCTGCCTGGAGGTCCAGGCGGCCGCGAAATTAAGCATCTGACCTGGGCGAACGCTGGAAGACCGCTACAGTAACCGTGTAGACGAGACTGGTTGGTTCGTCATGGGCCTGGAGGTAGAGAGGATCCGATGGGGATAAAGCGAGGTGTCACACGCCGCCGCAGTTCGTGGCCGGCGGAAGCGGTGTTGGACAAGCCTGAGCCCCTTGTTGATCAGTCACTCTTCAATCGCTCCGTGATCAGCCCTCTTAGATATCCGGGCGCCAAGCGTCAGTTGGTACCTGTCATCGAGGGCCTCATCGCCGCCAACATCCCTCCCCCACGCCTGCTCGTGGAGCCATTCTGCGGAGGCGCGACGACGACCTTGAGGCTACTCGGCGCAGGAGTGGCCGAGCACGGCATCTTGGCAGACGTCGACCCGCTGGTTGCCGCCTTCTGGAAAACAGCCGCCTTCGATGCGTCGTGGCTGATCTCTTCCATGCATGAGCTGACGATAACGGTCGAGGAGTGGGACCGTTGGCGTGCCGCCAGCCCTCGCAGCCGACGAGATCGTGCTCTTAAGTGCCTCTTCTTGAATCGCACGACCTTCTCGGGGATCCTCCACGGCCGGGCGGGACCCATCGGTGGGCGTGCTCAAGTATCGAAGTACACGATTGACTGCCGGTTCGGCCTGGAGGGCCTGACACGAAGGATCAATGGGGTAGCCGAACTGGCTGCGACAGGACGGTTGTTGGATGTCTGGCAGGCTGACTGGCGAACTACTCTACAGAGGGTCTCTGAACGCTTCAGGTTCCTCGAAGATCGCGAAGTGGTCGTCTATTTGGATCCACCGTACGTAGACAAGGCCCTGTGGTTGTACGAGTGGTCGTTTGACAGCGGGGAGCACGGGGCCCTCGCCTCGGCTCTGCTGGCAGACACTCATTATCGCTGGCTACTGTCTTACGACGACCATGGAGTGGTACGCGACCTCTACGGCGGTCAGCAGGGGCAGACGACGTTGCACGTCTCTCACAGGTACACCGCGGCGGGTTCCGAAAAGCGCACTGTCAAGGACGAGTTGCTCGTGACGAACCTCTCAACGATCCCGCCCTCGGACGACTACAGAGTCCTAGATCTAAAAGAGCCCGCCAGCTAGCGCGAGTTGGACTAACCTCAACCGGGACCCCACGGCGTTCGACGTGAAGACGTCGCAGTCACAGGGGCGCTATGCCGGCGTCAGGTCAAGACTGCGCAGGCGCGGTTCTGTCTGGCAGGCAGGCCGGACCTAGCTCTAGGGGAGGGCACATGACCAGGCTATCGGGTATTGCTGGAGCAGCCACAGCTGGCGGGAACCCGTTGACGGCGCTACTCGATGGCGCTAAGAGGCTGGGCGGGATCTACCACCTTGACTATGACAAGGCCATCGTCATCACCGACGACTTCGTAAAGAGGGAAGCGGGTGGTATCCCCCGCAACGGCTTCCTCTTGGCGGCAGCCACGGTGCCTACTAAAGAGACGAATGCCCCGCTAGACGAAGATGAAGTTATCTTGCTCCGCGTCCGGGGAACCGCTGCGCTGCCCAATGAGAGCGAATTGATCGCCACGCGGCTCGCGGCCATGCGCACCGCAGATGTTCGCGATCAGCGACCGGAAGCCGTGATCGATAACCTGACCTCAAGCCAGATCGAGATGTCCGCTTTTGACTGCGAGGTACTTGGGACCTTCTACTCGGATTTGGTTGCGCGTCAGCCGTATGTACAGTGGGGCGCCGATATTGACAACGTGTACTCGGGTGCCCGCTATTTTGTATACCTCCCCTCAGAGGAAGTGCTCTCTTTCATCGCCTCTTATCCTGACAGAACATCGGACGAGATCGAGAAAAGAGAAGAGCCTGACCTGATCGACATTGGCGTTGTCCGTTTCTCTTCCACGCGCCGCCGCGCGGTAGCTGCAAAGATGGACAACGTCCCCGTGAAGGTTCGCGTAACCGACTTCATTTCGCGAAAGACCGCGGTTCTAGGTATGACGCGTGTGGGTAAGTCGAATACCAATAAAACCCTTTGCACGGCCGTCTTCGAACATGCAGCACGTACTCGAAAGAACATCGGTCAGCTCATTTTTGATCCACAGGGTGAATACGCCAACGTAAACGAGCAGGACAAAACCGGCCTTCGGTTGCTGGGTATCGGCGGCGATCGCGTCCGGATCTACAAGATGAAGCCCGATCCCAACGATAGCCAGGAATTCCCCCTGGCTGTGAATTTTCATGACACGAATGAGTTTCCCATGGTATGGGAGATGCTGGGGGATTCACTTGCGGACATGAGCGCGTCGTATGCTAACGCGTTCAAGACAGCTCGGCTGCTGGAACCCGATCGTGACGACTATCCCGTCGGACCTGCTGGCGAGCGCGAATATTACGACAGCCTTTGCGATGTCCAAAGGGGCAAACTTGCATTCTATGCCCTGCTTGCCAAGGCGAGTTACTCAGGGTCTGCACCAGGTTTTACTCTTCGTTTCAAAATGGATAAGGCCACCCGGGCCGCGTTTGAAAAGGACCGACCGGGCATCCTTGAGTTGGTAAATTCCAACAATGGTCTCTGTGCTGTCCATTCCCCCGCGGAGGCCAAGACGGTTGTTACGTGGCTATCGGAACGCATAGCAGAGGTCGTGAACGACGATGTGCCGCCCCAATATAAGCAAGTGAATGCCGCCACGTGGCAAAACTGCGATCCTTTCATGGCGGTGCTGGCCGTATTCGACGCCAGGGTCGGAAGCGCGGTAATCAACCGAATTAGGACACTGGTTGACTTTCATGACCCCGCGAGTCGCGGTGACCTAGCTGACAAAGTTTGGGATGACCTGGTGGCAGGAAGGTTGGTAATTATTGACCTCTCCGTCGGGAGTGACCGAGTCATCACGATGCTTTCCGAGCGCCTGGTTTTCCGACTCATCGATCGCGCCAATCAGCGATTCAGGGCAAACTTGCCAAATGCGCCAATTCAGATCGTAGTTGAAGAGGCGCACAACCTCTTTGATCGAACTAAGGCGGGCAAGTCCACAGTAAAGGACGACCCCTGGGTGCGCCTCGCGAAAGAAGCCGCAAAGTACGAAATGGGCCTTGTGTACGCGACGCAAGAGGTAACGAGCATTGACAAGCGAATTCTGTCAAACACCTCGAACTGGGTGGTGGCACATCTGAACTCTGACAATGAGACGCGTGAACTGAGTCATTATTACGACTTTGCCGTCTTTGCCGATGGCCTGCGGAAGGTGGAGGATCGCGGCTACGCCAGAATGAAGACATTCTCAGGGAAGTACATCGTTCCGGTGCAGATCGCGAAGTTTGACCACGCCATGATCAACCGTGCGCGCGAGGCGGCTGGTCTTCCTCCTATCAATCCCTGAGGGTGATGAAATGCCTTACGAGCAAGAGCGGGCCTCACGGATTGGCCATGTACAAACTGCGCTCAGTCCCGCGATCAGCGAAGCGATGGAGCGCTGGCAAACCCCCGCCCTTGAGGTAGGTGATCCTGCTCATATCACAGAAAGGCTCACTTCACTCGAGAGTCTAAACAGAGATGACCGCCCCGATCCAACATTTGCCATTGCCTTTGACGGATCCAATCAGGAAGTTGAGGCTCGCCCAGGGTACCCGTCGGTCCGTGTTGGATATATCCAGATCGCCGGCGTCTACGTCGACATCTTGAAGTTTCTAGGGGCCAACAGCTCAGGACTTGTTAATGCGCGTCAGCTGGAACGTGCACAGATAACGCAGACGGTGAACAGCGTCCTCCCCGGCTCCAACGTTTTCCTCAAAGGGGTCACTGGGCGAGAATCCTGGCGCGCGGAGTTCGACAGGAGTTTCGCCGAGTCAGAGATCACTGATTTCGGTAATTCGTTCAGTCTTACCGATGCCCTCATGACCATCCACGGCAAACCCGGTGCTCCGGCTTCGTCTCTAACCCTGAGTAAATGCCCGTCCTGCGGGGCGTCAAACCAAAGAGTAACGGCCTCAGGCGGCGTATGTACGACTCCGGACTGCATGGAGAAGCTTTACCCAACAGATGTACTTCGCGGATACGAGGAGTTCACTGACGATGGGGAGAATGCACTCACTCTCACGCGAGCCATGAACATGGCTGAACGCCTGCTACTTATTTCCTACATTGACGGCTTCTATCGGGTGGAACCCCGGATGCTGTCACAAGGCATCTTTATTACTGACGGCCCATTGGCTGTCTACGGTCCTGCCGCACCCATGAAGTCCAAGTTCCTTGAGTATTGGACCCAACTCTGTGTTGCCATGGATCGGCGCGACATCGCGCCTCCTCTGTTGGTTGGAATTGAGAAGTCCGGCCGTTTCGCCGATCACGCACGTGTAATTGAGCGTCACATTCCAAACGGGCACGTCATGATGCTGGATACTCCTTATATCAATCGATATGTAACGAATCAAAAACCCGACCATCACTATGGGAAGGATGAGTTCTACGGTCGCCGCTTCATCTATAAGACGAGTACCGGCGAGTCACTTGTCGTGACGGTTCCGCGAGTTCCTGGGGGACATCCGTACGAGAAACCTCAACGGGATAGCGCCGGCGGCTTCATCCAGGTTCCATCCGAAAAATACGAGTCGTATCCAACGCTCAGAGCGACCCTTGAGGCATTGGATCTCATGCAAACCCAGTTGTATCCCAACGCCGTTATTCCTGTCGCCCTCGCCCATTCGGCTTCTTCGCTTCCCTTGGGAACTGGTCGCAGCGTCCTGACGCTGCTTGCTCAACGAAGCCTTGGAATGCCACAAGACAGCGTTGGCCTGAGTCGGTTCAAGCCGCCCAAATATAGGTAACAGGGATGGTAAAGGTAACACCTATCGGGTGTAGTTAATTCTGTGCGAAGTCCCCGTTCTCCTTGGCTAGTTTGATTAGCTGGGAAAATGCCGAATTTAAATTTTGTTCATGCCGCCGTTTACATACCATTGGCTATCAGCCAAGGCATTGCAGAGAGCGCCCTCCCACGTATTACCCGCAGTCGACCAATAACCCGCTGCGGCCTCCTGTAGGTGCAGGCGCAGCTCATCTGGCCCGGCACGTTTGAGTAGGCCGGAGTGCTGCATCCTGTCAGTCGCGAGTTTCCCTGCCGCGGCAAGGGCGTACTGTCGGCGCAGCTCAAAAAACGTAAAGTGTCGTACTACCCGATCGGTGAAAGTAGCGCTCCAGTCGCCACCCGGTCTAACAAAATACTCGGCACGAGCTGGAGAATCCTCGTGAATCCGTGCCTCCAGCCATTGACTCGTTCCAAGGCTGTCGAAGTAGGGATGTAGGAGTGTCTCGGTTTCATCTGCAGGATCTTTACTGGACTTCCTTTGGTTGCACTTGTTGCATGCCGGAACCAAGTTCGCTGGAGTGATCGCCAGAATTGGGTATTCACTCTTAGGTAGCTGGTGGTCGAGAGTTGTTGCGATCCCTCGCCCGCACAAAGGGCAACGCTCGTACGGTGCACCCTCCAGAATTTGATCATATATATCACGGCCGGCCTTGCTAGTTACCAAGCCGCCGTCGTACGCGAATTCTAGATACTCTCCGTCGCTCCCTGTTGCAGGAAGTTGTCTGCTGAGATCGTGCAACGTTCCGTCACGCCCGGCTGCGAGGTACAGCATCTCTGCCGTTTTCATGTCAGACGTTCTTGCGTCAATCCTATTGGAGTGTGGTTGACGTCGCATTCGTAGTGTCACCGCTGCCGCGGCTTCTGCGACCGTAACCTCAGGAATGTCAAGTTGCAGCATTAGCCCTCAAGTTCAGAGCGGCGCTCAGCGATCAGGGCGCGCAAAAGAGCACGTGCTTCGGTTCCAATTGAATGGAACCGGTCGATAATTTCCTCGTAGCTTGCCCCGGAGTCAACCATTTCAGCAAGCCGCCGGTAGTAACCAGTTGCGGTTACCTCAAGGTGGAAGACGGAACGAGTTAGATCACCCACATTCTCGCCCCACGTCTCGATCTCCGGGGGATCAGCCCGCAGCCTTCGGCCGTGCCGGCGGAGCACGAAAGTACACTTGCGAGGGATTTCCTGGAGAACCACAGGAGAGTGTGTCGCGAGCAGAGCCATGCCGTTTCTGTCCCGTAGAAGATCCGAGATGCTCTTAACCAATGCTGACAGTAGGGGCGGGTGAAGGTGTGTTTCCGGTTCGTCGATAAGGACGAGAGTCCGTTCCGTGACGCTTGCGACCAAATGGGTCATCGTCTGATAGACCATTCTGTGCCCTGAACTTAGCTCTTCTAGCAACTCCTCAGCTTCTGCGGCAACCTCATTGATCGGTTCGCCTTCACTGACTCGCAGCAGCAGATCCTCCCGACCCTCAAGGAATCCAGATCCTGCGTAGTTGAGGGTATGCATAGCTTGTAGCCACAGCTGCCGTCTCGTGCCGATCATGCAGATTTCAAAACTTTCTACAAATTCCCGCTTCTGATCTGCCTCTGGCTTTAGGAAAGTTCCCCTATTCCCGCTTGCGTGAAGCCCAACGTATTTAAACGGGAGCAGTGTCGAGGTGCGCGTGTCGCTGGCGAAGAGAGTGTCAAAGGCGCTGAATGATACGGCGACGACATTCATTGGCTCCGCGGTATCATCGCTCAAGTCCGAGATAATTGCCGCGCTCCTGGAAACTTTACCCGCTAGTTGATGCAGGATTCTAGTTTTCCCGGCGCCGTTGCGACCGATCAGCGCGTAAACATTTGATGGCGGATCGGAGTGAGGGTCCACCGCAAAGCGGAGATTAATGGAATTGGAGGCGCCAATTGGTTTGGCTTCAAATGTCCACTCATATTGAACTGTCCTGGCTCGCCCATAGGCGATCTTAGCTAGGCGATCGATTTCTGCCTCGCGGTTCTCAATTCCGCGCATGACGGATTGTTGCAAAACGCGCGTATCTCGAACCCGGCGCCAGAGATGAGTATTAAATGCAAGATCATTCAACCCGCGGAAAAGGTTGTGTCGGATTTCATTCGGCAGCTCGTTTAGATTGGAATAGTAGGAATCGTCGACGCCGAGACTAAAGTACCCTTGAGGTAGTCGATCGAATGTTTCGTCGAGTTGTTCGCGGGTTGAGAGGATGTCTGGCAGGTCATCGCTCTGCATTCCGGGGTGTGCAATTCGAAGGCGCCCTATTTTGGCAATTTGACCACCTTGAGTGATGCGTATCTTTAGTTCGAATAGTGTCTGAAATCCGAAATCATCCCATTGTTCCGGGAGCAAGTAGGCGCCTGGTGCTTCTCCGACCGCACTTTGCGGTTCAACTAGCTTGAACGTGAAGCTCATCCAGGTAACTCCTAGTTACGTCGGGCGAACCACGGACCGTATGGTGGTGGCAGGCCCGATCTCCACGTTCGGTCGAAGGCGCTGGCGCGTGCGAGTGCCCAACGCAGATTACCGCTCGGTCGTTTGAGCGGGCACGTTGCGGTTGCGGGCAGTGATACCCCAAGGTCGTCCCGAAGAAGTTTCGTTCTCTGGGAATGGCGTCGATGCCCTGCACCGACGCTCGCGGTCGGTGGAGCGGCTTTGGGCTGGAGCTGCTTTGGCGCGAGTGAGCATGGCCCCGTAAGCTTCCGGCGCATCGGGCAGTCTGTGGACCTGCCCGGTAAAGCACGACGTTGGGGCCATGATCTTCGAGGCTCGCGCCAAAGTGGCTGCCTAAAGCCGTGGAGCCGACCGCCCCAGCCACGACGTACCCCTTTTCTGCCGTCAGGCGGCTAATCCCTCTGAGCGGCACGGGCGCCGGCCGGGATGGAGCGAGGCGGAGACAGGAGCGCAGGCCCGGCCGGGGGTCGGGCCGCGCGCGGTGAGCGGAGCGAACCGCCTTGATGAAGTAGAGAAAGTTTTATCCCGCAGGGATGAGCTGCTTGCCGTCGTGGCTCCGCACGTGGGGGCCGTTGCCGTCCAGGGCGTCCAGGAGGCGGACCGCGTAGACCTCGGCCATGCGCTCGCTGACCTCGTCGGGTGTGAGCCAGGAGACGGCTGTCGACTCGCTTGATGTGCGCTCGGTGCCGCCGGAGGGCTTGCAGCGGAAGACCAGAGCGACGATGCCCCGGGTCGTGTTCTTGTAGACGCCGGTGAGCTGGTCCACCTCGACGTGGATGCCTGTCTCTTCCCAGACCTCGCGGGCAACGCCGGCCTCGGGCGTCTCGTTGAGTTCGAGGATGCCGCCGGGGAGCTCCCAGGTGCCGTTGTCGGCTCGGCGGATCGCCAGGAGGCGGCCGTCCTCGCGCACCACTACTCCGGCGACGGAGACGGAGTGCAGGGGGGTGGGTGCCGCTGCCTGTGGTTGACTCATGTAGAGGAGCATAGGAGGCAGGGAAGGACTATGGGAACTGCGGCGGGAGGGGCCGGTTCCGGTCCTCGGTATGTGCAGATCGCTGATGACCTTGTGCAGCAGATCCGGGCGGGGGTTCTCAAGGCCGGCGACATGGTGCCGAGCGAATCCGAGCTGGTGGATCGCTACGGCGTCTCCGGCGGGACGATTCGCAAGGCCATGGTCGAGGTGCGGGCGAGCGGGCTCGTCGAGACCCGGCATGGCAAGGGCTCGATCGTGAAGAATCGGCCCCCTGTACGGCACCGCTCCTCCGATCGGTTCCGGCGCTCGCTCCGGCAAGGTGGCCAGGCCGCCTACCTCGCGGAGTCTGCACAGTCCGGCGCTACCGCCAAAGTCAGCGTCCTCTACATCGGTCCCATGGACGCGCCCGAGGATGCCGCCGAGCGCCTGGGCGTTCCCGCCGGTACGCAGGTGTTGGCCCGTCGGCGCCTCTACTTCCGTAACGGCACTCCGGTGGAAACCGCCTCGTCGTACCTGGCCTGGGACGTGGTGAAGGAGATTCCCGAGCTGTTCGCCGAGAACCCCGGGGGCGGTGGCATCTACGCCCGACTCGAAGACCACGGGCATGAGTTCGCAGAGTTCGTCGAGACGCTGCAAGCGCGCCCGGCCTCGAAGTCGGAGGCGTCGGAACTGGCGCTTAGCCCTGGTGCGCCCGTGGTTCACCTGATCCGGGAGGCCCGTACGACTGCGGGTCGGGTGGTCGAGGTGTGCGACACGCTCATGGCCGCTGACCAGTTCGTTTTCGAGTATCGGATCCCTGCCGCCGACTGACGTCCGCTCAACTTCCCTCGACCCGTCGCGAGTTCTTCTTCGTGGCGGGTTGACTCATGTACAGGAGTCATGCACTCTTCTTCATGTCACTCATATACATGAGTGACGGAGTTCAGCATCTATAGAGGAGTGATCTGCTGTGCGTCAGATTCCCGTCGACACCTCCAGCGCTGTCGTGATGGTCGCCAAGACTCCGCAGGTCAAGGTCCGTGACCGCCGCACCGGTGAGATCGCCACCGACATGGAGACCGGTGCTCAGCTCATGACCGTGGACGTGATGTTCGCGGCGAACGAGGAGGTGGAGATCCTGTCCGTCACCGTTCCGGAGCCCGGGATCACCGGTGAGCTGTCCATGGGTACGCCGGTCGCGCTCACCGGCCTGGTCGCACGTCCGTGGGAGAACGACTTCAACGGTCAGCGGCGGCACGGCATCGCGTTCCGCGCGGTCGCGGTCACCTCGCTCGCCGATGTCGCCACCACAGGGTCGAAGGCGGCCTGATCATGACCGCCTTCACGGTCGCTCTGGTGCTGGTCGTCGCCGCTGCGGGTCTCCTGCGGTGGCGGCGGCCCGCCTGGTACTGGCTGGCCTTCGGGGTCACTCTGGCCGCGCTGCGGGTCTTGGTCCGGTACCGCTCGGTCATGGACGCGTGCGGGTTGACCGTTCCGCCGGCGCGTTGGCGATTATCTCTGGCTCGGGCCACCAACCGTCCGATTCCTGAGCCCCGCCCACCGCGTATCCGGCGACTGCGGCCGACTCGCACCGGCCTGGTCCTCCGACTCAAGCTCCGTCCCGGCCAAGACGTCTTCGACATCGCCGCGGCCTCGGACCGGCTTCGGCACTCGTTCTCGATGTTCGGCGTGACCTCGCGTGAGGTGCGGTCCGGTGTCGTCGAGGTGCGGATGACCGGATACGACGTGCTCAAGCGGGTGCAGATGCCTGCTGAGACGGAGACCCGGCCGATGCGGGTACCGGTCGCCCTTCGGGAGGACGGGTCGGTGCACTACCGCGACTACCGCGCGATTCCTCACGCCCTCACCCTCGGTGCCACGGAGTCCGGCAAGTCCGTCTACCAACGCAACCTGGTCGCCGGCCTTGCTCCTCTGGGCGTTGCCCTCGTCGGCATCGACTGCAAGCAGGGGGTCGAACTCTTCCCGCTGGCACGACGGTTCTCCGCGCTGGCCGACAGCCCGGACACCGCTGCCGAGCTCCTCGATGCACTCGTGGCGCGGATGGCGGACGTCTACCGCCTCATCCGTACCCAACAGCGCATCACCGTCAATGTGCCGGACGCGGAGATCGCCGCCGACATCTGGGACCTGCCTGATGAGCTCCGCCCGACCCCGGTCGTCGTCCTGGTCGACGAGGTGGCCGAACTCGCCCTGTACGCAACGAAGGAGGAGGAGAGGCGGCGGGACCGCATCATCACCGCCCTGGTCCGTCTCGCGCAGCTCGGCCGCGCCGCCGGTATCTACCTCGAAATCTGCGGACAGCGCTTCGGCTCCGAACTCGGCAAGGGCATCACCATGCTCCGCGCTCAACTCACCGGCCGCACCGCCCACCGTCTCAACGACGAGACCTCCGCCAACATGGCCTTCGGCGACATCGCCCCGGACGCGGTCCTCGCCGCCATCCAGATTCCCGCCGAACTGCGAGGCCTCGCCATCGCCGGAGACTCGTCCGGCGGTTGGCACCGCATCCGCGCTCCGCACACCTCGCTCCGCCAGGCCGTGAACCTCTGCAACCGGTACGCCGACAGGACCCCGGACCTGCCCGAGCTGGCCCCTTTCCGGCCCACCACCGGCACCGCCACCGAGCTTGTGCCATCGGCGAAGGCATCTCCGACCACCGCCTGATCTCTCCCCCTACTCGGTAGGCGTGACCGTCTTCGCGCCGAGTCCCTACCACTGCCATGCCCAGAGAAGGGAGTACCGCCATGTGCCCCGACTGCGAGGACTTCGCCCGGACCGTGCTTCTGCTCGGCCAACTCGCCCTGTACGCCGACATGGCCGGCGCCGACCTCGACTTCGTGGACGTCGTCAGCCCGTCCCTCGCCGTGTCGCTGCCGGAGCCGCCGCCGGGTACGTTCCCGGACGACTCCGACCCCGCTGAGGACTCCTGATGGGCGCCCGGCACGGTCTCCGGGTCGACGCGGTGTTGATCCAGGCGGTTATCGCCGGAGCTCTGTCCTTCGCCCACCTGCACGACCTCGCCGCCGCGGCCGGACAGGACGGCTGGAAGGCATGGGCCTATCCGGTCAGCGTCGACCTGCTCCTTGTAGCCGCCTGGCGTCGGCTGCGCAGCGATGGTCCGTCTCGGTTGGCCTGGTGCTGGTTCCTGATCGCCCTGTTCGCCTCGCTCGGCGCCAACGTCGCCACCGCCGGGTTCCTCGACCTGGCCGACCCGCCGGCCCCGCTCCGGCTCGGCATCGCCGGATGGCCCGCACTCGCCTTCCTCGGCGGCACTCTCCTCGCCCACTCGTCGGGGAAGCCGGAGCCAGCTCCGCCAGCCGCCGTCACGGAGACGAAGGACGTCGAGCCAGCGCGTGTGCCTGACGCCGCCCCGATCCCATCCCCGGCAGACGAACCCCCTGCGACAACGGCTCTGTCCTCGCCTCCGGCCCCGTCCCCGGATCCGCCCGTTCCCGCCGTGCTGATCGACCACGCCCGCAAGGTCGCCGACGAGTACCGCACCCGCACCGGATCACCGATCGACACCGACACCCTCCGCTCCCGCCTCGGCGTTCCGCCCCACCTCGCCGACGCCATCGCCGCCCGCCTCAGCTGAGCGCGAAGGAGAACTGAGATGACTCACGATCCCGCCGACCTGACCGTGGCCGACTACCTCGACGGAGCGCGTGAGATGGCCGCAGCCGGACGCCCCTTCCTCGCCCACCTGCTCGCCGAGGAAGCCGCACGGCGCGTCGACGACCCGGCCACCGCCCGCAGCATCCGCACCCAGTACACCGACCCGACGACCGACAGGGGCTGACCGGCATGCCCGCCCGCGACAGCTTCCACTCCGTGATGCGTATCGGCCCCGTGCAGATCGGCACCCACCGCGACCGCACCGGCCGCACCGCCCACGCCGCCGTCTGCACTGCCGACCGCTGCGGCTGGTCCGCCGACTACTCCAGCCGGACCGCCGCCCAGCTCGCCGCCCGTACCCACCGCTGCACCGCCCGTTAGGAGACAGCGTCCATGGACGTCCCCCTCTGGATCGCCCTGCTGGTCGTCGGCTACCTCGGCATCAAGCTCTTCCGTCCGCCGGTGTGGCTGATCTGCGTGCTCCTCCTCGGCGGCTACTTCCTCGCCGACAGCCTCTTCGCCTCTGTCATCGACACCGCCGTCAAGTAACCCGCGCCCGGGAGAGGAGAACCACCCATGTTCCAGCCCAAGATCCCGACCATGCCGCAGCCCTCGGGCCTGGTCACCCCGCCCGCCGTAGCCCAGCCGACCACCATCACGCCGGGCACGCCTGCCCCGGCACCCGCCGCCGCCCCTGAGCCGTCCCGTCCCGTCGTACAGCTGACCCCCGGCACTGCGGTCGCGCTCGTCGGTGCCGGTACTGCCGTCGTCCTGGTCGTCGGCACCGTCCTGGTCTCGCTGCTCCTGGCGGTCGCCGTCACCAGCGCATCGGTCGCCGTCTGCGCGGTCGTCCTGCGCTCCCTGATCGCGTCCGACGCCAAACGCCGCTGACCGGCCCCCGGGCGGCCTCGATACCGCCAAGCATCCGCCGCCCGGGAGCCGTGCCCACCGATCGATCTCGCAACCGGAAGGAACCCCTAGCATGGCCCACCGGCCCGCACCCTCGAAACAGAAGCGGTCCATGCCCGCCCCACGGCTCGACCCCGCCGTCCTCGGGGATGTCCTCCGGGTGGCCTCGGCCTCCGACTACACCCGCTGGGAAGACCAGATCCGCCGCACCGGCGGCTGTGCCGACCCCGTCCATCTGAGCGGCTGGGTAACCTACAAGGACAAGACCACCGGCGAGACCCTGCACCGCTACTCGACCGCGTACGAGCCGGGCGGGCGCCTTCGTATCGCCTGTGGCAACCGTCGCGCCTCCCGCTGCCCCTCCTGCGCCTGGACCTACGCGGGCGACACCTACCACCTGATCCGCGCCGGCCTCGCCGGAGACGACCGCCGAGACATCACCGCCGCCGTCCGCGACCACCCGCGCGTCTTCGCCACCCTCACCGCACCCTCCTTCGGCCCCGTCCACAACCGCCCCGACCGGGGCACCTGCCGTTGCGGCATCGCGCACGCCTCGGACTCCGGGGACCTGGGCTCCGCCCTTGATCCGGAGACCTACGACTACGCGGGCGCCGTGCTGTTCAACAACCACGCCGGGGAGCTCTGGCAGCGTTTCACCACCAGACTCCGCCGCGAACTCGCCATCCACGCGGGCATCCCACGCCGTGAGCTGGGCGACCATCTCCGCGTCTCCTTCGGCAAGGTTGCCGAATTCCAGAAGCGCGGAGCCCTCCACTTCCATGCCGTCGTACGTCTCGACGGCCCGGAGGGGCCTTGTACTCCGCCGCCCTCTTGGGCCACGGTCGATCTCCTCACCGACGCTATACGCGCCGCAGCCGCGCACTCGTACACGTCGGTCTCTGTCCCGGCTGCCGGTGAACAGTCGGCCCGGACCTTCCGGTGGGGCCGACAGCTCGACGTCCGCCCGGTCAAGGCCTTCGGCGACGGTTCAGATGTCACCGAACAGGCAGTCGCCTCGTACGTGGCCAAGTACGCCACCAAAGCCGCCGAGAACACCGGCACCCTGGACCGCCGTATCGGTGAGCTCGCCGAACTCGACCGCCACCGCGTTCCCGATCACACCCGTCGGCTCATCACCGCATGCCGTGAGCTCGACAGCCTCTATCCGGACCGGCGCCTCTGGGCCTGGGCCCACATGCTCGGCTTTCGCGGTCACTTCTCTTCGAAGTCGCGCACGTACTCCACGACCCTCGGCGCCCTCCGCCAGGAACGCGCCGACTACCGCGCCGCCCAGGAAGCGCCCGCCCTCGGCCTCGCCGACCGCGAACCGGACACGGTCCTCGTCCTGACCGACTGGCAGTACGTCGGCCACGGACACACCCCCGGCGAAGGAGCTCTCGCCGCCACCATCGCCCGCGACCTCCAGACCAACCGCGAGACTGCCCGCGACGCACTGAAGGGGCGCGCTGCCGACGAGGGGGAGTGGTGACCGTGGCGGACCGTCTGCTCACCGTGAATCAGGTCGCCGAACGCCTCGGCACCGGTCTTCGCTTCCCTCGCCGGCTCATCGAGGAACGCCGCATCACGTTCGTCAAGGTCGGCCGACACGTCCGCATCCCCGAGAGTGCCGTGGAGGAGTACGTCAGTGCCCACACGGTGGCGCCGATCGTCCTGCGGCCTGCCTCGGCGTACCCGTACCGGAGGGATGCCTGATGGCCGCGAAGCGTAAGTCCCGACGCGCCTTCGGTCGGATCCGGAAGCTGCCGTCCGGCCGGTTCCAGGCTCGGTACCCGGGGCCTGACGGTGTGCTGCGTGCCGCTGATCAGACGTTCGCGACAACGACGGACGCCGATCGCTGGCTGGCACGGAAGCGAATCGAGATGGAGGAGGGCCGCTGGCTCGACCCCGCCGAGGGGAAGACCACCGTCCGCGACTGGTCGGCACGATGGCTCACCGCAGTCTCCCCGCAGCTCAAGCACAAGACACAGGCGTCCTACCGATCGCTGATCAACTCACTGATCGTTCCGGCGCTCGGTGATCGTGAGCTGGCCAGCCTCCGGCCGATCACCATCGTGGAATGGGTCGGTGCGATGAAGACCCGTGGTCTCAGCGCATCGCGGATCAGGCAGGCCTACCGGGTGCTCTCGCAGATCATGCGGGCGGCCGTCGACAACGAGATGATCGGGCAGACCCCGTGCAGGGGCGTGAAGCTGCCTCGGATGCCGCAGACCGAGCCGCACATCCTCACCCCGCTGGAAGCCTCGCGGATCGTGCGGAACGCGGCGGCGCCGCACGACCTGCTGATCTCCCTGCTCGCGTATGCGGGCCTGCGGGTGGGTGAGGCATTCGCGCTGCGACGGACGGACATCGACGTACTTGGCGGCCTGGTCGTCGTTGATGAGAACCTGGCGGAAGCGAACGGCACCCTCGTCTTCGACACTCCCAAGTCTCATCAGAAACGAGTCCTGCGGATCGGCCCTTCGCTCGCGTCGCGGATTGGCCGGCACCTGGAGACGCTGTCGGGCGGGGAGGACGCTCTCCTCTTCGTCACGCCCGGCGGCAAGCCTCTGCGCTACAACCAGTGGCGTAAGGCGTACTTCGATCCCGCCGTGGCGGCGGCCGGGCTCACCGATGTCACTCCGCATGATCTCCGCGCTTCGCACGGCACGTGGGTGGCCGACCGGTACGGAGTGATGACCGCTGCGCACCGGCTCGGGCACTCGAACGCGAGCGTGACCACTCGGCACTACGCCCGGCCGGTTGCCGGTCGTGATGACCAGGTGGCCGAGGCAGCAGACTCATGGCTCAGCGGACACGATGACGGGTGAGAAGGAGGCTCAGGCCTCAGCAGATGTCTATCTGTTGTGAGGATGGCGTCGTCGCGAGCCTGAATCGTGCAGTTATGGGAGAAGCGTCCCCTGGCCAAGCCCTTGGTTGGGGGACGCGGGCTGAGCGGGGTTGCCGGCGTCGAGCGAGTATGGCGGTTGGGGCCGGCTCGCCAGGAACCTGGGGGTTCCTCGCTGGGTCATGATGGGTTATCAGGACAGTGGGTCGTCCGATGTGCTGGAATACCATTCGGCTGCAGTAGCTGCTGTAGATGATATTCGATTCGAATGGTGTGGATGTGCCGGGGCCTACGAAAGATGAACTTGACAAGGATCAGCTCGATCAGTTGCACGCGGCAACGGTGAAGGCTTCAGAAGCATGCCTCGAATTGAAAAAGCTTTGCGCGCTGATTCTTGTTCCTGTCGGAACCATCATCGCGTCATTCGGCGATAAAAAACCCGGGCCGTCTCTGTTTGTGGCCGGTCTGCTAGTTATTATCGGTTTTTGGATAGCGGACAGCTTCAGCTACTTCTATCAGAGGAAGTTGCGGGGAGCCATGATTCCGATTTGGCGGCGCCGGGCCAGCAACTGCGCTGAACCCTATCCATTCGTCCCAACTTCAGGTGCTGTTAAGCCTTGGCGGGCAGCCTTCAATGCGTCGATGGCCTACTATCTGATCCTCGCCGTACTGTTCAGTCTGGCAGTGGGTGCATACCTGGCTGGCTGGCTGGACGGGTAAGGTTCATCTCATGCGTTACTTTGTTAGCTATGCTAGGCGTGACAGCAGTATTGATCTGTTGTGCAAAGTCAGGGCGCTTCTCTGTGGTGATGAGTGTGACGTCTATATCGACGATCTGGAGGAGCATGGGTCTGGCGTTGACAGATTGCAGGTTGTGATTGATGCGCTGAATTCAGCAGATATTTTTGTGGCCCTCGAATCGCGGCACTACCTCACGACGGATTGGACCCGGTGGGAGTTTGAGACCGCGGTGCGTATGAAAACCGAGATGGTTGCATTTTCGTCAGACTTGGAATTGATGAGGCCGAATGACCCACGTTGGCCGTGGTCGGCCTACGTGTCGGTTGGAGATCGCGCGCCAGTCGCGAACTCGTCCGTGTACTCAGGAGCTAAGGCTCGCCGCTAGCTCCCGCCCTACTGACGTTCGCCCGTCGACTGTCGGAGCAGGAAGACTGCGGCCCAGAGGGCTAGCTTCAATGCTGGGGCACGTACCGGGCACGATGTTGATGAGGTGGGTCAAGATAGAGCGGTCGCGCCTGTCTGACCTGCGGCGGAGCGGTGATCTTTCCCGACTCCCGAAAGGTCTTGAAAACCGTCGTGGCGCGAGTCACCGTGGGTTCAAATCCCACACCCACCGCAGTGCGAGATGGCCCCTGACCAGGTGAATCGGTCGGGGGCCTTCGCCATGCCCGGTCCCCGCCGGGCACGGCTGTTTCCCCTGGTTCCCATCGGGCACGGAACGGCACGCGGGGGCACGGCTGGGCGCTGCCTTTGTGGTTGCGGGGTCGGCCGGTCAGCGGCTGATGGGGTCTCGTAGACGATCTCGCAGTGCGCTGGGGGCACCACGATGTCTGCTGTCCGGGCCGTCACTCGCGGCGCGGATCGGCCGGCATCTGGAGACGCTGCCAGGCGGGAAGGACCCGGCACATGGGTCGCCGACCGACCGAAAGTCGGCACCCGTGGGCCGCGCCGGACAGCTCCGCCTCGCCTGGGAACACGGTCGGCCGGTTCCTGTTCAGGGCATCGACGTCGGCAGATAGGGTCGCGGCCATGGGGGATGCGAAGGGGGATGCGAAGACTCGCAAGTGCGTTTGGTGCGAGAAGCGGTTCACGCGGCGTTCGCTGTGGCGGGCGAAGCGCTACTGCAAGCGGCGGCACCAATGGGCGCACTACGGCGCGATACTGGTCGGCTCCCTGTTCTCCTGAACGATCAGGCAGTGCACCGACCGGCCGAGCAACTCAGAGCGTGCCAGCGGGGCTCGCGCGATGCCCGTGGGGCACGTAGCGGCCCAGTGTTACGGCTCCCGGCCGGGATGTCCCAGGTGTCACCGCGCCTCTGGGCGGGGGTGCTGGAGCGCGCCGAGGATCATGGGGATGTGCTTCCGGTGGGTCACGACGAGTACATCCTCACCGTTGTCCTCGCACTCCAGGACCAGGGCGCGGCCCCCGTGGTCGGGGCGGCCGGCGGGGTCCGTCCGGTAGGGCGGGCGGACGCGGACCGGTGTCAGGGTGTGCGGGATCTCGCGGCGGTAGGCGGAACCGGTTGGGTCCGGGGTGGAGGCCAGATAGGCGGGGCCGGCCACGAGGAAGCCGCCGCCGCTGTCGGCGTAGGGGGTCCCGCCCATGACGCGGCCCGGGAACACCTTCTCCTTCAGGGGCGGGCACGGCGTCAGGGTGACGGTGTCGTCGCCGGCCTGACGTCGCCTCAGGAGAGGTGCGAGCGCCAGGGAGAGCAGCAGGACCACGATCGTGCCCAGTGCGACGAGCCGGAGCGCCGGTCCGATGCCGTCGGTGACGAAGGGGGCCGCCATCCCGAGCAGAGTGAGGGCGAGCCCTCCGCCGGCCGGCAACGCCGCCTGCCAGGGGTACGCCCGGAGAGAGGTCCAGGAGCGCCAGGACATCCAGTACGAGCCCCAGAGGGCGAGCGTCCCGTAGAAGGCGAGACCGAGACCGGAGGCGGAGACGAACCGGTAGTCGTCGCGTGGGTCGGCGTTCGTGTAGCGGCGCGTGGTCCCGAAGTCGACGAACCGGATCTGCCCTCGCCAGTACGTGACCTCGACATGTGCGCCCTTTCGGGCGCGTGGGGGCTCTTGCGGGCCGCCGTCGATGCGGGTGCGGGTGGACGGCCCGTCCACCTCGGTGACGTACAGCCAGTACATGGGTGTCTTGCGGCCGGACACGACGCGCGTCCGGTCGATCCGTGCGGGGGCGGTCCGCAGGCAATCGTCCCCCTGGTCGTTCGGAGCGCAGGTGGCCGCGGCCCTGAAGTCGTGTCCCTCGGCGAGTTCGTCGCGGGTCGTGATCAGCAGCAGCCATGCCGCCGCCAGCACGCACAGGGTGCCGATCACCGCGGCGGCACGTGTCGTTCCCGGGCTCCCGGGGCTGGGTGAACCGTTCTTCGCGAGTGTCACCGGCGCATTCTGCGCATGTGGCGGCAGGTGGGGGCAGGGGGGATGTGCGTACGTCCGGGGGCCCGCTCGCTGCCGGGACACGGCAACGGGCGGGCCCCGGGGTCAGGGGGTGCGAGGCGCGGTCAGGCGGGCGGCGGAGGCGATGGCGGCGCGTGCCTCCTGTTCCGTGAGGCCGGTGCTGCGCGCGGCGTCGGTGAGGGCGTCCGCGAGGGCGTCGCCGAAACCGTGCTCGTACGCGCGGCAGGCGGCCCAGAACAGGCGGGTGTTGCGCTGGCCCTCGTGGGCGGCGCGTACGAACTGCACCAGACCTTCGCCCTGCCGGGCGGGAGTGACCCGGCCTGCGGGACGGTTGGGGCGCGGTGGGGGCGTGAGCAGGCGCAAAAGGGCGCGCGGGCAGGGGGCCGGGGGCAGGTGGGCCGTACCGGGCGCGAGCCGGTATCTGCCGTGGGTGGTGACCGAGCCGGGGCCGACCAGGTAGCCGCCCGTTCCGCGGACGTCGATGCCCGGGGCGAGGCGGCTCGCCGAGTTGGACACGGAGACGCCGGACGGCCCTGTCAGCCAGAGGTGCCGGCCGCCGCTCGGGGTGAGGACGGTGACCGTGGCCGGGATGGTGAACAGGTGCTGGAGGGCCAGCTGCTGGAGCGCGGCCACGGAGTCGTTGCCATGGGCGGTGTCGACGTCGAGGTCGATGCCGATGAGGCGGTGCGGCGGGCGTCCGCAGGCGATGCCGTATCCGGTGGCCCTCGGGGCGGCGGCGAAGAGCGCGCGGACGGCGGCGGGGTCGGTGGTGGCGTCGTGGACGCCGTGGCCGGGCAGCCCGCAGGCGCCCCGGCAGTGCACGGGCGGGTCCTCGTCGTGGTGCGGCGAGCGCAGGGCGGGGAGCTTGGTGGCGGACAGGGGGAAGACGGGGAGCCCGCGCTCGGCGGCGGAGAGCGCGTGCGCCAGGGCCAGGGTGGCGGTCTGCCGGTCGGTGGTGGCCATGCGGTTATTTTCGTACACGCGTTCGAAGAAGGGAAGGGGCTTTACCGGGCGGCCCGGGGAACCTCGTCCCGGACCGCTTGCTCGGTCGCCACCGAGGCCCTGCCGCCCTGCTCCGGAGTCCGGCCCCGCCTCATCCCTCCGGGAGGTTTACCGGGCGGTCCTCATACGTGCGAGGGAATCGCGCGGTGCGGGCGGTTCGCCGGGGGCGCGGTGGGCAGTTCTGCTTCCGCGACGTCGTGACCAGCGCGAAGCGGTCGGCCGACCGCTTCGGAGACAGGCAGCCATATCCAAGACGTATCGAAGCCGTAGCAAGTCGCGTTCCCGGTTCCTGGAGGAAATTGACATGGCACGTATCCGCACCGCTCGCACCCTCGCCGCTGTCGCCGCCCTGCCTCTCGCCGCAGCCCTGTTCGGGGGCGTGGCGGTCGCCGACAACGGTGCGTTCGCGAACGACGGATCGAACGCGGGGGTGGCCACCATCGGATCCGGCGGCGTCGGAGGGGACAACTTCGGCAACTCGTCCACTTCGCAGCAGCAGGCCGTGGGGGACGGTGCCTCCAACCACAGCAACCTGGCCCAGGTGAGCGGTTCGTACTTCACGTGGATCGACCAGTCCACGCACATCGTCACGGTGAACTTCTCGCCGCTCTGGTGACCCGGCCGGGGCAGGCCCGTACGGCGGTTGCCACCGGCGCCGGCGTGCGGGCCCCTCCCGTGCGGTGGGGCGCCGGGCCTCGGGGTGGGGACCCTGAGGCGGATGAAGTGCTCCTCCACCTTCAGGAGGTGGGGACCGCCCCACCCCTACAACCTGAGGCGGACGTGGCTTCGGGACCTGGGGCCGATCCCCTCCCGCGCGCCCGCTCCTAGCGTGGAGACATGACCACGCCAGTCTGCACCGGCGCCTCCAGGGCGGTCGCTGCTTCCGCCGGACACCGCCGCTATCCGTCGTTCTCGTCGTACGTACGGGCACGGGGGCCCGTGCTGCTGCGCACCGCCCGTTCCCTCACCGCGAACCCGAGCGACGCCGAGGACCTGCTGCAGACCGCGCTCACCAAGACGTACGTCGCCTGGGAGCGGATCGAGGACCACGGGGCGCTCGACGGATACGTCCGCCGCGCCCTGGTGAACACGCGCACCTCGCAGTGGCGCAAGCGCAAGGTCGACGAGTTCGCCTGCGAGGAGCTGCCGGAGAAGGAGGCCGCGCCCGCTCCCGACCCCGCCGAGCAGCAGACGCTCCATGACGCGATGTGGCGGGCCGTGCTCAAGCTCCCGGACCGCCAGCGGGCCATGGTCGTCCTGAGGTACTACGAGGACCTCAGCGAGGCGCAGACGGCCGAGGTGCTGGGAGTCTCCGTCGGTACGGTGAAGAGCGCCGTCTCCCGGGCGCTGGGGAAGCTGCGCGAGGACCCGGAGCTCAGCCCGGTCAGGTGAGAGAGGCCCGGCGGAGCCGCCGCATGTCGCGAGGGGCCCGGCGGGGCCGCCGCAGGTCGTCAGGGGCCCGGTGTCCGGCGGCCGACACCGATTCGTACTCCCGGAAGTAGTGACATACCGCGTGGTATGTGAGCAGAATCAGCGCACCCTTACTGCCGCGTAGCGCCCACCGGGAGGACGCCGTGCTGAGCACCATGCAGGACGTACCGCTGACTGTGACCCGCATCCTGAACCACGGGATGACCATCCACGGGAAGTCGCAGGTGACGACCTGGACCGGCGAGCCGGAGCCGCACCGGCGAACCTTCGCCGACATCGGCAGGCGTGCCTCGCAGCTCGCGCACGCCCTGCGCGACGAGCTGGGAATCGACGGTGACCAGCGGGTCGCGACTCTCATGTGGAACAACTCCGAGCATGTCGAGGCATATCTGGCGATCCCGTCCATGGGTGCCGTACTGCACACGCTCAACCTCCGGCTGCCCGCCGAGCAGCTCGTCTGGATCGTCAACCACGCCGACGACAAGGTCGTCCTCGTCAACGGTTCGCTGCTGCCCCTGCTCGCGCCGCTGCTTCCCCATCTGCCCTCCGTCGAGCACGTGGTCGTCTCCGGCCCCGGCGACCGCTCCGTGCTCGAGGGCATCGCGCCCCGGGTGCACGAGTACGAGGAACTGATCGACGGCCGCTCCACCACCTACGACTGGCCGGAGCTGGACGAACGCCAGGCGGCGGCCATGTGCTACACCTCCGGGACCACCGGGGACCCCAAGGGCATCGTCTACTCCCACCGCTCGATCTATCTGCACTCCATGCAGGTCAACATGGCCGAGTCGATGGGGCTGACCGACAGGGACACGACCCTGGTCGTCGTGCCCCAGTTCCACGTGAACGCCTGGGGTCTGCCGCACGCGACGTTCATGACCGGCGTCAACATGCTCATGCCCGACCGCTTCCTCCAGCCGGCCCCGCTCGCCGACATGATCGAACGGGAACGGCCGTCGCACGCCGCCGCGGTGCCCACCATCTGGCAGGGGCTGCTGGCCGAGGTCACCGCCAAGCCGCGCGACCTCTCGTCCATGGCACGCGTCACGATCGGAGGCGCCGCCTGTCCGCCCTCCCTGATGGAGGCGTACGACAAGCTGGGCGTCCGGCTCTGCCACGCATGGGGCATGACGGAGACCTCGCCGCTCGGGACGATGTCCAACCCGCCCGCCGGACTGACCGCCGAGCAGGAATGGCCGTACCGCATCACCCAGGGCCGCTTCCCGGCCGGTGTGGAGGCGCGGCTGACCGGCCCCGGAGGCGAACACCTGCCGTGGGACGGCGAGTCCGCGGGTGAGCTGGAGGTCCGGGGGCCCTGGATCGCCGCCGCGTACTACGGCGGTGCGGACGGCGGGGAGCTGCGCCCCGAGGACAAGTTCAGCGAGGACGGCTGGCTGAAGACCGGCGACGTCGGCGTGATCAGTGACGAGGGCTTCCTCACGCTGACCGACCGTGCCAAGGATGTCATCAAGTCCGGCGGTGAGTGGATCTCCAGCGTCGACCTGGAGAACGCGATCATGGCCCACCCGGACGTGGCCGAGGCCGCGGTCGTGGCCGTACCCGACGACAAGTGGGGCGAGCGCCCCCTCGCGACCGTCGTCCTCAAGGAGGGCGCCACCGCGGACTACAGGGCGCTGCGGACCTTCCTCGCCCAGTCGGTCGCCAAGTGGCAGCTGCCCGAACGCTGGACGATCGTCCCGGCCGTGCCGAAGACCAGCGTGGGCAAGTTCGACAAGAAGGTGATCCGCAAGCAGTACGCGGACGGGGAGCTGGACGTCACGCAGCTCTGAGCGTGCGCCCCGGGCCGACCGCCGTGCGTGCGTCGGCCGTCCCCCGGGGCCGCTGCGAACGACGAGAGCGGTACGGGGTCTGCGAACGACGAGGGCGGCAGTACGGGGTCTTCGAAGGGACAAGGGCGGTACGGGGTCTTCCCGTACCGCCCTCCTCGTACGCCGCTGCCGCGCGTCACGCTGTGGCCGGGCGGCAGACCGTCAGTTCGTCCCTATCTTCGCGAGGAGGTCCACGATCCTGGACTGCACCTCGTCGCTCGTCGAGCGTTCGGCGAGGAAGAGCACCGTCTCGCCGGAGGCGAGCCGGTGAAGGTCTGCCTCCTCCATACCGGCTGACGTGTAGACGACGAGCGGCGTGTGGTTCAGCGCGCCGTTCGCGCGCAGCCAGTCGATGATCCCGGCCCGCCGGCGGCGTACCTGCATCAGGTCCATCACGACCAGGTTCGGCCGCATCCGGGTCGCGAGATCGACGGCCTCGCTGTCGCCCGAGGCCCGCGCGACCTGCATGCCGCGGCGTTCCAGCGTCTCCGTGAGGGCCAGCGCGATCTCCTCGTGCTCCTCGATCACGAGAACCCGCGGCGGGTGCTGGTCGCTGTCGCGCGGGGCGAGGGCCTTGAGGAGCACGGCCGGGTCGGCGCCGTACGCCGCCTCCCTGGTGGCCTGCCCCAGACCGGCCGTCACGAGCACAGGCACCTCCGCCGCCACGGCCGCCTGACGCAGTGACTGCAGGGCCGTACGGGTGATCGGCCCGGTCAGCGGGTCCACGAACAGCGCGGCGGGGAACGCGGCGATCTGGGCGTCGACCTCCTCGCGGGAGTGGACGATCACCGGACGGTAGCCACGGTCGCTGAGCGCCTGCTGGGTGGAGACGTCCGGCGCGGGCCAGACCAGCAGCCGACGTGGGTTGTCCAGCGGCTCCGGGGGCAGCTCGTCGTCGACGGGCTGCGGCTGGGGCCGGTTGGCGACCTCCACGGCGCCCCCGGGGCCGTCCAGCGGCTCCGGACCCTCCGCGCCCTCGTCGGGCGCTCCTATGGCGTACGCGCGCCCCTCGGACGCGGGCGCGGACAGCAGACTGCCCGACCCCGAGCCCTGCGCGGTGGCTCCCTGCGCGCCGACGGGCTGCGGAGGGACGGGCGCGGGAACCGGCTGCGGGGGCACGGGAGCCGTCGCGGCCGGTGCCTGGCGCTCGGGCTCCGGCGGGGCGGCGAGCTTGCGGCGCCGCCCGGCGCCTCCGAGCGTCTGGTTCTGCTGATGCGCGAGGTGCTGCGCGAAGGGCACGCCCTGCCCCAGCGTCCGGACGCTGAACGCCCGGCCCTGGGTCGAGTCCGAGGACGGCGGCATAGGCGCCTCGGCCGGCAGCGGCTGCCGCCGCGCGTCCGGCGCGGGGGTGCGTGCGCCGGCGTCGGCCGGACTGGGCTCAGGCGTGGCACCCGCGGGGGTGGCGGTACCCATGGTGTGCGTGGTGGTGCCAGGGGTGTGCGTGGTGCTGCCCGTGGTGCTGCCGGGGGTGTGCGTGGTGCTGCCCGTGGTGCTGCCGGGGGTGTGCGTGGTGGTTCCAGGGCTCGCCCACGGGGCGTCACCCGCGGAGGCCACGCCCTCCTCGTGGACCAGCGCGGCCAGCCCTTGGCCCGATGTGCCGCCCTGCGCCCAGTCGGGCTGCGGGGGGACGGCCGGCAGCGGCTGCCCCGGAACGGGGTGCCCGGGGCCGGCCGGCGGCTCGGGCGCCTCGGCGGGCCGCGCCCTCCGGCGGCCGGAGGGCAACGGGTGCGGCTGCGGCGGGGTGTGGTCCGCGTCGGGCGCGGTCCGTACGGCGTCGTGGCGCTCGGCCGGCGGCCCGTCGTCGGTCACGACGGGCTGAAGGCCGCCTGGAGCGGGCACGACGGGCTGCCCCGGCGCCTGCTGAGGGCTCGCCGCCACGGGCAGCGGCTCCGGACCGGCCTGCGGGAGCGGAGGCACGACGGGAGAGGCGGGCGGAGGCACGGCGGCAGCCGGGGCCACGACGGGGGAGCCGGGAGCCGTCGGAGGGATGCGGTCCGCGGTGGCGGGCGGCAGCGCGAAGGCGGTACGGGGCCCCGTGGGCTCGGCCGCGGCGGCCCGTTCCTGAGCCGCCGCGAGGGCCCGGCGGGCGCGCCGCCCACCGGGCTGCTGCTGTGCGGGCCGGTCGTGCCGGGCCTGCTCGCCAGGGGTCTCGGATGAGGCCAGGGCGGGCAGCGCGGGCTGGTTGCCCCCGGCCTGCCGCCCCATCCGCCCGGCGGCGTTCTGCGGCACGCCCTGGGGCGGCACGGTCTGCCCGCGCTGCGGACGTCCGCCGCCGCCCTGCGCGCCTTCGGCCGCGGTCACCACGGCCCCCTCCGAGGGAGCGGGCTCCGCAGCGACGGGGGTCTCCGCGGGAGCGCCTGCCGCGGGGAGCGCCAGTGCCTGGCGGGGCTGGTCCCCGGTCTCGGCGGGACTGGGCCTGCCGCGCCTGCGACCGGAGCCCTCACCGCGCTGAGGCGGGGTCAGCTCCTGTCCCTGAGGCTGTTCCTGCGGGGCCGCGGCCTCGCGGCGCGCCCTGCGCCGCCCGGTCGGCTCCGCCGCCGCGGTGTCACCGCTCGCCGCGGCCGGGTCCACGGCGCTGTCCAGGAACGCGTCCGTCGACGCCCTGCGCGCCCTGCGCCGGCCGCCCTGCGCGGGCTGGGGCACGGCTTCCGGCAGGACGGGTTCCTCGACGGCCGGCACCGGCGGCGGTGCGATCGTCCCGGCGCCCGTACCGATCGGCACCTCGAGGACGTACGCGCTCCCGCTCATGCCCGGCATCTCGTGCGTCTGGAGCACGCCGCCGTGCGCCCGTACGATCCCGCGCACGATCGGCACGTGCACCGGGTCGCCACCGGCGAACGGGCCGCGCACCTCGATCCGTACGACGTCACCGCGCTGGGCCGCCGCCACCACGACCGTCGAGTCGACGTAGCCGCCGCCCGGCACCAGCCGGGCCTTGCCGGTCGAGTCGACACCGGCCACATCGGCGACGAGGTGGGCGAGCGCCGTGATCAGCCGCCCCGCGTCGACCTCGGCCTCGATCGGCGGCGCGTGCACCGCGAACTGCGCCCGGCCGGGCCCGATGAGCTCGACGGCCCCGTCGATACCGGCGGTCACCACGGAGTCGAGCAGGACCGGCTGCTTCACGAGCTCCTCGGTGCCGCTGTCCAGGCGCTGGTAGCTCAGTACGTTGTCGACGAGCGTCGTCATACGCGCGTAGCCCGCGGCGAGGTGGTGCAGGATCTGGTTCGCCTCGGGCCAGAGCTGGCCGGCCGGGTCGGCGGCGAGGGCCGAGAGCTCGCCGCGCAGCTCCTCCAGCGGCCCGCGCAGGGACTCGCCGAGGACGGCGGTCAGCTGGGTGTGCCGCTCGCCGAGGTCGGTGAGGCGCTCGGTCTTCTCCTCCAGCTCGGAGGCGTACCGCTCGGTGCGGTCGGCGATCTCGGTTGCGTGCTTCTCGGCCAGCGCGGTGACTTCGGCGCGGTGGCTCTCGGTGAGTTCGGCGATCTCGGCCGCGTGCCGCTCGGTCAGTCCGGCGACCTCGCCCGTGTGCTGCTGGGTCAGCTCCTCGTAGGGCCTGCGGTCGGTGAACGTCATGACCGCGCCGACGAGCTGGTCCCCGTCGCGCACCGGGGCGGTCGTCAGGTCGACCGGTACCTGGGCGCCGCTCTTGGACCAGAGCACCTGACCCCGCACCCGGTGCTTGCGGCCGGACTTCAGGGTGTCCGCGAGCGGGGACTCCTCGTACGGGAAGGGCTCGCCCTCCGCGCGCGAGTGCAGGATCAGCGGGTGGAGTTCCTTGCCGCCGAGATCGCTGGCCCGGAAGCCGAGGATCTGTGCGGCGGCGGGGTTGACCAGGACGACGCGGCCGTCCATGTCCGTGCCGACGACGCCCTCGGAGGCCGCCCGCAGGATCATCTCGGTCTGCCGCTGCGAACGGGCCAGCTCGGCCTCGGTGTCGACGGTGCCGGAGAGATCCCGTACGACGAGCATGAGCAGCTCGTCGCCGGTGTAGCTGGAGTGGATGTCGTTGTACCCGGCCTGGCCGCTGTCCAGGGCAGCGCTGGTGACCTCGACGGGATACTCGGTCCCGTCGGTGCGGCGCGCGATCATGCGCGTCGGCTTGGTCCTGCCCTGCTCGTCCGCAGCGTCCGGCCTGCGCATCGACCCCGGGATCAGCCTGGAGTCGAACTCCGGAAGCAGATCGAGCAGTCCGCGCCCCACGAGCGCGGTGCCCGGGGTCTCGAACATTTCGAGGGCGATGGTGTTGGCGTTGACGACCGTGCCGTTGCAGTTGACGAGCAGGAGCCCGTCCGGGAGGGCGTCGAGTATGGCTGCGAGGCGAGCAGCGCCTCGGGATGGCCTGCTGCTCACGAGACGCTTCCTCCCTGAATACCGCACCTTGCCGACAGCGGGCCCCATCCTGCCCCTCGGGCCTCAGGCTGTCACTGGAGGAGTCTAAAGGCAGGAGGCGCCTGTCTGGCGGCGGATGAGGGGGAGCTCTCACCAAGGTTCTGTGCACACGGTGTACGCCGGTAGCTCGTCCCGCGACCCCGCGCGCCCCCTGTGACGTGCGGGGATACATGCCGATGTATGCCTGGAATCACCCGAACTGCGCCTGGAACGAGGCCGTCAGGAACGTGTTGCCGCTCCGCGAGCGCCCCCACGCACGCCGTCCGGCCCGGCCCAAGTCCCCGGCGTACGCCCCGCCGAACCGGGTACGTCAGGACCCGGAACCGGATACGTCGGGTGCGTCCAGGACCGGAACCGGCTGCACGGGGTACGTCAGGACCGGAACCGGCTGCACCGGGGGAAGCCACCTTGCGGGGGCCTGGAGGGCTGCCCCGCGGGGTCCGCACCGCTACCTTGCGGAGGGGAGCACCGGCACGAGCTTGTTCCAGCGCGAGATCTCGCAGCCGTTCGCCCGGCTGAACCGCGCGTCGACCTCCTCCCCCTGCCATGTGCCCTGGACCCGGGCGGCGGCGGGTCCGCCGGCCTGCTGGGTGCACATGGCGTTGCGGTCCGTCGCCACGAAGGGGTTGTCGCCCGATTCCGCGGCCGCGTCAAGCAGGTCGCAGGCCCGCTGCGCCTCGGGGTGGTTGCCGGCCGCCGGACCGCACTCCAGCTCGAAGGTCCCATTGGCGGCCGGGTTCCCCGACTCCGACACCGTCACGGTGAGCCGGGTCCGCTCGTCCGACTCCACCGGCCAGTCCCCCTGGAGCAGAGGCAGCGGGGGCAGCGGCACGAGGGGAGCGACGGCCGTGGCGGCGGGGGCTGCCGCGGACAGCGCGGCGAGGGAGGCGACGGCGGTGAGGGCGAGACGGCGAAGCATGCGGGGCTCCTGTTGTTCTGGCGCGCCCTGGGGGCACGCCGGCCTGCTCCGGTGTACGCGCCGGCTCGAAGCACGCGCACCGGACACACGAGATACGGACAGAGGGCGGAGCCCTCGCCTTCTCTAACGCTCCTCACGCCCACACGTTGCGCAACTCATGGGGGGCCGACCGGAACGCCGGGCCGTTCGTGGCCACCTTTGCCGTCCGCGTGGGCTTCCGCCGGTTCGCTCGCCCCTCGGCCGTTCGCGCGGCCCACCGCAGGGCCACGCTGCCACCCCGGCCGTTCGTGTGGCCTCTGCCGGGCCACGCGGCGCTCCCGCCGGCTGTTCGCGCGGCTCACTGCCGCAGGGCGCTTTGCCTCGCTGCCCACCTGCCTAGTACCGTGGGCGGCGATTGGTGACAGCGCGCTCGACTGTGTCATCATCTGCACGCACCACTCGCGCTCGCGCGGGGTGTGCTGGAGGCGTCGCCTAGTCCGGTCTATGGCGCCGCACTGCTAATGCGGTTTGGGTCTTAAAGCCCATCGAGGGTTCAAATCCCTCCGCCTCCGCAAGATCCCGAAGCCCCGTGCCCCTGGCACGGGGCTTCGGTCGTCCCTGGGCAGCTGAACCACGCTTCTGAAGGGCGTTTTCGCAGGTCAGAGGCCCTATGGGTAATGGATTTCGCGTCACGGCGCAGGTCATGTAATGTTGTTCTCGCAACGCCGACCGGGGAGAAAAACCCGGGGGGCGGGACCGAGGCTCAGGCCGAGGAACAAGCACTCGTAGCTTAACGGATAGAGCATCTGACTACGGATCAGAAGGTTGCAGGTTCGAATCCTGCCGAGTGCACAGCAGGCCAGAGGCCCTCAGGAGAGATCCTGAGGGCCTCTCGCGTTGCCCGGACGGCAGCGGGCGTGAGGCGGTGAGCCGGAGCCGTCGGTGGCCAGGCTTCGTCCATGACGTCACATCAGACGGATGCCGCGTAGATCCCCACGAGCACTGAGGGCCACCGCCGCCACCGGCCGGAGCGACGGTGGGATGAGCACGCTGTTCGTCAGCGCGTGTCCTGGACCACCCGGGTGCACCGCCGTGCACGCATACGTCTTCGTCGACGGCCTCGACGTGGTGGCCCGCAGTGACAGCAGGATGGCCGGCCTCGGCCCGGAGCGGCTGCTCCGCCCAGGAGGGCCCGCTCCGTCCGGCCGATACGCGGTGCACCTCGGACGTGGCGACCCAGGAGTGGCCCGAGCCGGGACCGGACAGGCTGACCGTCCGGGTCCGGCTCCGGGGCGCGACGGTCATCTGGTCCGGGCTGATGTATCCGGGTCCCGGCGGCGGGGTCGTCGAGGAGGTGCGCTTCCAGGTGGAGCAGTATCTGGGGGAGGTCGAGCGAGCGTACGAGGCGCTGAAGGGCACCCCGATCGCTGAAGGGGTGCCGTCGGCGGGGGCCTGGGGCCGGGTGGCCGCGGGCCCCCACCGGCTGAAGCTCGCCGCGTCAGGCAGACTCCTGGACGGCCTTGCCCGTCCGCGCCGGTTCCCGCAGGAGGCGGCGGCTGGTGGTCGGCATTCCGAGCAGGGGGTTGGCGACGCCCCAGGCCGCGCCCTTGCAGACCAGTTCCTTGTAGACGGCGGCGACTCGGCCGGTCAGGGCCGCCCGGACGGCACGGTCGTCGGCGGTGACGTACTGGATCAGGCCTTCCCTGCGGCCCAGCGAGATGCACTGGTTGAAGTAGCGCGGCTTCGTGGTCGGGAGCTTTCCGCCGGTCAGGCGTGCCGCGAGGGCGTCGGCGGCCTGCCACGCGGCGGGGGTGCCCGAGGCGCAGGACATCCGCAGGGGCTTGTCGCCGGGGCCCATGGCCATGGCCGCGTCGCCGACGGCGTACACGTCCGGGTGCGAGACCGAGCGCATGGTCGTGTCGACCACGATCTGGCCCGTGCCGGAGACCTCCAGGGTGGTGGCCTGGGCGATCGGGTGGACCGCGAAGCCGGTCGTCCAGACGGTGACCGCGGCCGGGACGGTCGTGCCGTCGGCGGTGGTGACGTGGTCGGCCTCCACTCCGGTGACGGAGGTGTGTTCGTGCACCGTGATGCCGAGCTTGCCGAAGACCTTGCGCAGGTGCCTGCGGCCCTTGGACGAGAGCCAGTCGCCGAGCTCGCCACGCGCGGCGAGGGCGATGTCGAGGTCGGGGCGGGCCTCGGCGATCTCGGTCGCTGCCTCCACGCCGGTGAGGCCGCCGCCCACCACGAGTACGGGCTGCCCGGCGTCCAGCCCGGCCAGGCGTTCGCGCAGGCGGAGCGCCCCGGGGCGGCCGGCGATCTGGTGGGCGTGCTCTGCGACCCCGGGAACGCCGTGGGTGTTCCAGTCGCTGCCGAGGGCGTACACGAGGCTGTCGTAGGCCAGTTCCTCGGCCCCGTTCGCGCCGGCGACGGCGACGGTCCGGCGGTCGACGTCGACAGCGGTGACCTTCGCGAGCTTCAGTTCGACGCCGGTGCCCGCGAACATCTCGCTCAAGGGCCGGGGGCGGAGGTCCTGGCCGACCGCCAGCTGGTGCATCCGGACCCGCTCGACGAAGTCGGGCTCGGCGTTGACGAGGGTGATGGCGACGTCGTCGCGGTGGAGCCGCTTGGCGAGGCGCCCGGCGGCGATGGCTCCGGTGTATCCGGCTCCGATGACGATGATGCGGTGCTGCATGTCCTGGCTCCTGTCTCGCGCGGGTTCGTCCCTTGAACCGGACAGCCCGCCGTTTCCTGACAGAACCATGATGTGAAGCAGCTCACAGTGCGGTCAGAAGGCGTGGAGCAGGGGTTCCCCGTGGTCGGTGGCCGCCCACTGCCGGGTCGCCCGTTCGAGCTTGTCGGGGTTGACCTGGTTGCGGAGCGCGGCGATGCCGTCGGCGGTGATCTCCAGGCACATGACGCCGATGACCCTGCCGTCGACGACCACCACGAGGGCGGGGGTGTTGTTGGCGGTCGACGCGTAGACCTCGGGAGAGCCGCCCGCGAGGGCGCGCTTTGCCGCGCTCGGCTTGAACAGGCCCCGGATGAACTTCGCGACCGCGAGAGCGCCCTCGAACGCCTTCGCGCGGGCCGGCACCTTTCCGCCGCCGTCGCCGATCGAGACGGCGTCCTCGGTGAGCAGCCGTACGAGGGGCTCGGTCCGGCCGCTGGTGGCGGCCGAGAGGAACTCCTCGACGATCCGGCGGGTCGCGGCTTCGTCGATCTCCGCGCGGGCCCTGCCCTCGGCGATGTGCTTCTTGGCGCGGTGGAAGATCTGCTGAGCGGACGCCTCGGTGATGTCGAGGATCTCCGCGATCTTCCGGTGCGGGTAGTCGAAGGCCTCCCGCAGCACGTACACCACCCGCTCGTTGGGGGAGAGGCGCTCCATGAGGGCGAGGACCGCGTACGAGACCGACTCGCGCTGTTCGGCGGTGTCGGCAGGGCCTAGCATCGGGTCCCCGGCGAGCAGTGGTTCGGGCAGCCACTGGCCCACGTAGGTCTCGCGCCGGGCGCGGGCCGAGGTGAGCTGGTTGAGACACAGGTTGGTGAGGACCTTCGTCAGCCAGGCCTCGGGAACCTCGATGCGCTCGACGTCGGCGGCCTGCCAGCGCAGGAAGGTGTCCTGCACGGCGTCCTCCGCATCGCTCGCGGAGCCGAGAAGGCGGTAGGCGATGGCCTCCAGGCGGGGCATGAAGGCCTCGAACCGGTCCACGTGGTTCACGGTCAGAGCCATGCCCGGATCCTAGCCTCCGTGGTGCGCGCCCGCCCCTGTGCCATGGCCACACCTCCCGACCCGGGCCTCGCCCGCTACCGTGGTCGCGCTGGGTGTCGTGGTGCTCGGAGCCGACGCCTTCCTCGGCCTGAACTTCTTCGTGTGCCTCGTCGAACTGCGGGCCGGGTGAGCGACGTTGATCCCAGCGAGCGTACGAGCCCAGGCCGACCAGGCAGTAGGCGTACTCGTCCAGGGTGGCCCCGTTGAGGGTCCGAGGGGCCGGAAATTCACTTCAGAAATGCCGCGGTCCTACGCTGGCCGAGTCACAGCGGCATCGTCCGCACGCCGGGCTGAGCGGGGAGCGGGGAGCGGACATGGGTGGCTGGCGGTGCACAGGGCTGAGCTGGCCGCACGACGGGCCCGTGCTCAGGTGGGCGCGGGACGAGGGGACCGGACGGGGGCGGTCGAGCGTACTGGCGTACGGGAAGGAGCTCGGGTTCCGCGCCGAGGGGGAGCGGCACTGTGTGGGGGCGCGCGGCAACGTGTGCCCGCTGGGGGCCGGGGTGCCGGTGCGGAGTACGGGAGCGCGCTGCGCGGAGTGCGCGCGTCTGGACCGGGCGCACTCGGTGGCCGCCGACACGATCGCCGACGACCCGCGCACCTACCGCGTCTATCTGGCCTGGTTCGGGCCGGGCATGGTCAAGGTCGGGATCACCGGGGAGGCGCGGGACGCGGCGCGCCTGCGGGAGCAGGGCGCCGTGGTGTTCAGCTGGCTGGGGCGCGGGCCGCTGATGGCCGCGCGGCGTACGGAGGAGGTGCTGCGCGCGGCGCTCGGGGTGCCCGACCGCATCCCGTACGCGCGTAAACGGGCGGTACGGGGTGAGCTGCCGGAGGCGGCGGAGAGGGCTGCCGAGATCGAGGAGCTGTACCGGCGGGCCGCCGCTCTGGAGGGTGCCGGCTGGCCGGAGGCTCTGGAGCGGCTGCCGTTCGAGGCGGTCGACCACGCCGGGGTGTTCGGGCTCGACGGCGCGCGTCCGGCGGCGCGGGTGGTGACCGGACTGGTGGACGGAGGCGTGGTGTCCGGGCGGCTGGTGGCGGCGGCCGGGCCCGATCTCCATCTGAAGACCGTGGACGGCGAGATCGTCGTCCTCGACACGCGGCTCATCACCGGCTGGGACCTCGTGGCAGCCGGGGCGCGGGAGGGGATGAGCGTGCCGCTCGTCGCCGTGGGGGGCGGTGGCGTGCAGGACGGGCTGTTCTGAGATCGTCGCCGGGAAGCTCTTCCGAGCTGTACGAGGCGCACGAGGCAGGTGGGGCGGATGAGCAGCAGCGACGACCGTGACCGTGATGACGTCGTGCGGTTCTGGCAGCGGCTCGGGCTGCCCGGGATCATCGACGTACACACGCACTTCATGCCGGAGCGGGTGCTCCGCAAGGTGTGGGCGTACTTCGACTCGGCGGGCCCGCTGACCGGTCTGGAGTGGCCCATCACCTACCGGCAGGACGAGGACGAACGCCTCGCGCTGCTGCGCTCGTTCGGCGTCCTCCGCTTCACCTCGATGCTCTACCCGCACAAGCCCGGCATGGCGGCGTGGCTGAACGGCTGGGCCGCCGGCTTCGCGGCCAGGGTGCCCGACTGCCTGCACACCGCGACCTTCTTCCCGGAGGAGGAGGCGCGGGTGTACGTGCGCGAGGCGGTCGAGGCGGGGGCGCGCGTCTTCAAGGCCCACCTGCAGGTGGGGGCGTACGACCCGAACGATCCGCTGCTGGATCCGGTGTGGGGGCTGCTCGCGGAGGCCGGGGTCCCGGTGGTCACGCACTGCGGTTCCGGTCCTGCGCCCGGCGCGTACACGGGGCCTGAGCCGATCGCCCGGCTGCTGGCCCGGCATCCGCGGCTGCGCCTGGTGGTCGCGCACATGGGGATGCCGGAGTACGCGGAGTTCCTGACGCTCGCGGCCGAGTATCCCGAGGTGCGGCTCGACACGACGATGGCGTTCACCGACTTCACCGAGGGCCTCACGCCCTTCCCCGCCGGGCAACGTGGGCGGCTCGCGGATCTGGGGGACCGTATCCTGCTGGGCACGGACTTTCCGAACATCCCGTACGCGTACGCCCACCAGCTGCGTTCCCTGGAGCGGCTGGGGATGGGCGACGCGTGGCTGCGGGCGGTCTGTCACGGGAACGCGAGCGAGCTGTTCCGGCTGGGGTGAAGCGCTGTACAAGTGGCTGTTCATGCTTGAGCTGAAGTGGGTGTTCCTGCTGGGCGGGACGCCGGAGACGGCCCTTTCTCAGGAAATTCACAGGTAGGCGAAAGGCCTCTCTCACGGCCGTCTCACAGGCTTGGGCCATGACGACGACCTCGCCCCAGGGGCGCACCGAACTCCTCAGGCCGGACCGCAACCCCGTACGCGTACTGGTGGTGGACGACGAGGCTCCGCTCGCCGAGCTCTTGTCCATGGCCCTGCGTTACGAGGGCTGGGACGTGCGCAGCGCGGGGGACGGTGCCGGCGCGCTCCGTACGGCACGCGACTTCCGCCCTGACGCGGTGGTGCTCGACGTGATGCTTCCCGACATGGACGGGCTCGCCGTGCTGGGCAGGCTCCGGCGCGAGCTGTCCGACGTGCCCGTGCTGTTCCTGACCGCGCGGGACTCCGTCGAGGACCGGATCGCCGGGCTCACGGCGGGGGGCGACGACTACGTCACCAAGCCGTTCAGCCTGGAGGAGGTCGTGGCACGGCTGCGCGGGCTGATCCGCCGCTCCGGAACGGCCGCGGTGCGCAGCGAGTCGACACTCGCCGTCGGTGACCTGGTGCTGGACGAGGACAGCCACGAGGTGAGCCGGGGGGACGACTCGATCCACCTCACGGCGACCGAGTTCGAGCTGCTGCGCTTCCTGATGCGCAATCCGCGCCGGGTGCTGAGCAAGGCACAGATTCTGGACCGGGTCTGGAACTACGACTTCGGGGGCCAGGCCAACGTCGTCGAGCTGTACATCTCGTATCTGCGCAAGAAGATCGACGCGGGGCGCTCCCCGATGATCCACACCCGGCGCGGGGCGGGGTATCTCATCAAGCCGGGTGAGTGACTCCGTGAGCGGGAAGAGCACGCGCCGCCCCTGGACGCTCCGCACCCGCCTCGTCGTGTACGCGGTGACGCTCATCGCGGTGGTCGCCGCCGTGATCGGTTCGGTCACCGCCATCGCCTTCCAGAGCTACATGGCCGGGAAGCTGGACGGCCAGTTGCGCGACATCGCGAGGGTGGCCCAGCAGCCCCCGCCGGGCAGCGGCAAGATCGCCCCGGGCGGTCCTGCGAGCGACGAGGAGCCGCTGGCCTTCATCGGCAGGGGCACGCCCGACACGTTCGGGGCCGTGGTCTCCGGCGGTTCCGTCACCGCCTCGAAGGTGATCAAGGGGCCGGACGCCCGGGAGAGCGCCGAGGAGCTGACCGGCGCACAACAGGACGCCCTCGAAGCCGCCGACGTGCCTCCGGACGGCGAAGCCCATGACGTCGAGCTTCCCGGCCTGGGCGGCTACCGCGTGCAGGTCGTCCCGAAGGACGCGGACACGTTCGTCCTTGTCGGCATCCCCACGGCCGAGGTGGACAAGGCCGTCAACACCCTGATCGTCGTCGAGGTCTGTGTGACGGCTGCCGGGCTCATCGCCGCCGGGATCGCCGGTGCCGCGATGGTCGGTGTGGCTCTGCGCCCGCTGCGCAGGGTGGCGGCCACCGCGACCCGGGTCTCCGAACTTCCGCTGCACAGCGGTGAGGTGGCCCTGCTGGTACGGGTTCCCGACACCGAGGCCGATCCGCGTACCGAGGTCGGTCAGGTCGGGGCGGCGCTCAACCGGATGCTGGGACACGTCGGTTCGGCGCTGGACGCGCGGCAGAAGAGCGAGATGCGGGTGCGGCAGTTCGTCGCGGACGCCAGCCATGAGCTGCGTACACCGCTCGCCTCGATCCGCGGATACGCCGAACTGACCCGGCGCGGACGGGAGAACGCCGGACCTGACACGCGGCACGCTCTGGGGCGGATCGAGTCCGAGGCGGAACGGATGACGGGCATGGTCGAGGACCTGCTCCTCCTCGCCCGGCTCGATGCCGGACGGCCGCTCTCGTACGAGAGCACCGATCTCTCACCGCTGGTCATCGACGCCGTGAGCGACGCGCGCGCCGCGGACCGGGCGGCCGACGGCGCCTCCGGTGCGACCCATCACTGGCGGCTTGAGCTGCCCGACGTGCCCACGACGGTACGGGCCGACGCGACCAGGATTCAGCAGGTGCTGGTGAATCTCCTGGCCAACGCCCGTACGCACACCCCGCCCGGGACGACCGTCACGGTCCGCGTGCGTCAGGCGGGCGGGGAGGTGCCCTGGGTGACCCTGGAGGTCCAGGACGACGGACCGGGAATCCCGTCCGAGCTCCAGCCCCGTGTCTTCGAGCGGTTCGCGCGCGGCGACGCCTCGCGCTCCCGTCACGCCGGGTCGACCGGGCTCGGCCTGGCCATCGTGCAGGCCGTGGTGGCCGCCCACGGCGGCCTGGTCGAGGTGCGGTCGGTGCCGGGGAACACGGTGTTCGCCGTCCACCTGCCCTGCCCAGCGGTACCGGCCAGGGCGGGGCAAGCTGGCGGAGCGTTGCCGATGTCACCGCTCTGACCTGGGAAAACAGTCTTGCCGCCAGATCTTCCGCGCACTCACAGGCGGACCACAGGCGCAGCACACGGATGTGACAGCGCGGTTGGCGAGTGTCTGTGTCATGCGAACCGACACTCCTTGGAGCACCCTGCCGGCCCGGGAACATCTCCTGGCCGCAGCGGTCGGCGCTCCCGTACTCGACGTCGTGGTCCCCGTCCACAACGAGGAGAAGGACCTCGAAACGTGTGTACTGCGCCTGCACGACCACCTGGCGCGGACGTTTCCCTACGGCTTCCGGATCACCGTCGCGGACAACGCGAGCACCGACCGTACGCCGCGGGTGGCGGACCGGCTCGCGGCCCTGATCCCGGAGGTCAGGTCGTACCGGCTGGAGGAGAAGGGCCGGGGCCGGGCCCTGCGGACGGTGTGGTCCCACTCGGACGCCCCGGTCCTGGCCTACATGGACGTCGACCTCTCGACCGACCTCAACGCCCTCCTGCCGCTGGTCGCCCCGTTGATCTCGGGCCACTCCGACCTGGCCATCGGCTCGCGCCTCGCCCGTAGTTCCCGCGTCGTGCGGGGATCGAAACGGGAGTTCATCTCGCGGGCGTACAACCTCATCCTGCGCTCCTCGCTGTCCGCCAGGTTCAGCGACGCCCAGTGCGGCTTCAAGGCCATACGGCGCGAGGTCGCGCAGCGGCTGCTGCCGATGGTCGAGGACACCGGCTGGTTCTTCGACACCGAGATGCTGGTGCTCGCCGAGCGGGCCGGGCTGCGCATCCACGAGGTGCCGGTCGACTGGGTGGACGACCCGGACTCCACCGTGCACATCGTGCAGACCGCCACCGAGGACCTGAAGGGCGTCTGGCGGGTCGGCCGGGCCCTGGCCACCGGCGCGCTGCCGCTCGACCGGCTGGCAAGGCCCTTCGGGGACGACCCGCGCGACCGCGCCGTGCCGGGGGTGCCGCGCGGGCTCGCCCGGCAGCTGGTCGGGTTCTGCGTCGTGGGCGTGCTCTCCACTCTGGTCTACCTCGCCCTGTACTCCCTCTTCCGGCTGGGCCTCGGCGCGCAGTTCGCCAACGCCGGGGCGCTCCTGGTCTCCGCCGTCGCCAACACCGCGGCGAACCGGAGGCTCACCTTCGGCGTGCGCGGCCGGGGCGGTGCGGTGCGCCACCAGGCTCAGGGGCTCGTCGTCTTCGCGATCGGGCTCGCCCTCACCAGCGGCTCGCTCGCCGCACTGGGCACGGCGTCCGGAGCGGCGTCGCACGGCACCGAACTCGCCGTGCTGATCGCGGCCAACCTCGCGGCAACGGTGCTGCGGTTCCTGCTCTTCCGTGCCTGGGTCTTCCCCGACCGGCGCCATGCCCACCAGGACGCCCGCAAGGGCTCCGCACATGAACTGAGGGACGCCCGATGACCGCCGCTACGCACTCCGACCATGGGCAGGCCCCACCCGGGACTCTGCCGGGCACCCCGCCCGGCACCCCGGTTCCGCACGCTCACGCCGCGGGCCGCAGGGAGCCGCTGTCGCGGCGCGTGCGCCGGGGCAGGCCCGAGGACCCGCGGTGGGTGCGGCCCGCCTTCCTCGGCCTGCTGCTGGTCATCGCGCTCGCGTACCTGTGGAATCTGAGCGCCTCCGGTTACGCCAACTCCTTCTACTCCGCGGCCGTGCAGGCAGGCAGCCAGAGCTGGAAGGCCTTCTTCTTCGGCTCGCTGGACTCCGCGAACGCGATCACCGTCGACAAGCCCCCGGCGACGCTGTGGCCGATGGCCCTGTCGGTGCGGATCTTCGGCCTGAGCTCCTGGGCGATCCTCGCGCCCCAGGTGCTGATGGGCGTCGCCACGGCGGGTGTCCTGTACGCGGCCGTGCGGCGCCGCTTCAGCGCCGCGGCCGGGCTGATCACGATGGTGGTCTTCGCCTCGACCCCGGTCGCCGCGCTGATGTTCCGCTTCAACAACCCCGACGCACTGCTCGCGCTGCTGATGACCGTCACGGTCTACTGCGTGCTCCGCGCCATGGAGGGCGGCCGGACGAAGTGGCTGGTCTGGGCGGGTGTCGCGGTGGGCCTCGCCTTCCTCTCGAAGACCTTGCAGGCGTTCCTGATCCTGCCGCCGCTGGCCGTGCTGTACGCGGTGTTCGCTCCGGTCTCCGTACGGAAGAGGTTCGGGCAGATCGGCCTGGCCGCGCTGGCGATGATCGTCTCCGGCGGCTGGTGGGTGGCGATCGTCGAGCTGTGGCCCGCCTCCTCGCGCCCGTACATCGGCGGTTCGCAGAACAACTCCTTCCTGGAACTCACCTTCGGCTACAACGGACTCGGCCGGATCAACGGCGAGGAGACCGGCAGCGTCGGAGGCGGCGGTGGCGGCGGCCAGGGCGGCGGCTGGGGCGAGACCGGCATCGGCCGGATGTTCAACTCCGAGATCGGCGGCCAGATCTCGTGGCTGCTGCCCGCCGCACTGATCCTGCTGGTCGCGGGCGTCTGGCTGACCTGGCGGGCCGGGCGGACGGACACGGCCCGTGCGGCGTTCCTCGCCTGGGGCGGTTCGCTGCTGATGACGGCTCTCGTCTTCAGCTTCATGGCCGGCATCTTCCACCAGTACTACACGGTGGCGCTGGCGCCCTACGTCGCCGCACTGACCGGCATGGGCGCCACGGTCCTCTGGGAGGAACGCGGCAAGTGGTGGGCGGGAGCCGCGCTCGGCGTGACCGTCGCGGTGACGGCCGTGTGGTCGTACGTCCTGCTGGGGCGCACGCCTGACCACGTCCCCTGGCTGCGCTGGGCGGTCCTGGCCGGCGGTCTCGTGGCCGCCGTCGGGCTGCTGCTCGCGGCCAGGCTCGGCCGGGCACTCACGCTGGGCGTGGCAGGGCTCGGCCTCGCGGCCTCGCTGGCCGGGCCGACCGCGTACACCGTCAGCACGCTGAACACCGGGCACCAGGGCTCGATCGTCACGGCGGGCCCGTCGGGTTCGAGCACGGGCGGTCCCGGGGGCGGCCGGGGCGGCGCCCCCGGTGGTGGCGACGGCGGCGGTCCCGGCGGCGGCATGCAGCCTCCCGGCCAGGGCACACAGCAGGGCGGAGGCTTCCCCGGCGGCGGAACGCCTCCCGGCCAGGGCCGGCCGTCCCAGCAGTCCCAGGACCAGGCTCGCGGCGCGATGCCCGGTGGCGGTACGGGTGAAGGCGGTGCGGGTGGCGGCGGCATGGGCGGTCTGCTCAACGGTGCTTCCGTCGACTCCGAGGCCAAGACCCTGTTGCAGCAGAACGCCGACGCCTACACCTGGACGGCCGCAGCCATCGGCTCGCAGAACGCCGCGAGTTACCAGCTCGCCACCGGCGACCCGGTGATGGCGATCGGCGGCTTCAACGGCAGCGACCCGTCCCCGACGCTCACGCAGTTCAAGAAGTACGTGGAGGACGGCGAGATCCACTACTTCGTCTCGGGAGGCATGGGCGGCGGCGCGGGCGGCGAGGGGACCTCGTCCCGGATCTCGTCGTGGGTGGAGGAGAACTTCGAGGAGGTGACGGTGGGCAGCGCGACCTTCTACGACCTCACCCGGCCGGTCGGCGCCGAGTAGGACCGAAGCCGAGCGGAAGCGGCGAGAGGGCGGTGGCGCCGGGTGAACCCCGGGCCACCGCCCTCTCTCGCGCTTCGGGCACCTTGCCGCACAACTGGGTTGTACGGCGTACAGGACTGCCATACGGTGTATGGGTAATCGTCCCGTACACCGTACAAGCGCACCGGAACCAGGAGCCCGCATGACGGCGACCGCCGCCGAGCAGAACGACCTCGCACCCCGCAACGGCCACGCGCGGCGCTGGCTGATCCTGGGTGTCATCTGCCTCGCCCAGCTCACGGTGCTGCTCGACAACACCGTCCTGAACGTCGCGATCCCCTCACTCACCACCGAACTCGACGCCTCCACCGCCGACGTGCAGTGGATGATCAACGCCTACGCCCTCGTCCAGTCGGGTCTGCTGATCACCGCGGGCAGCGCCTCGGACCGCTACGGACGCAAGAAGCTCCTGGTAGCGGGGCTCGTCGTCTTCGGGGCCGGTTCGCTGGCGGCCGGACTCGCGCAGTCCTCCGGGCAGCTGATCGCCGCCCGCGCGGGGATGGGCGTCGGAGGCGCGCTGCTGATGACGACCACCCTCTCCGTCGTCGTCCAGATCTTCGACGACACCGAGCGCGTCAAGGCGATCGGTATCTGGTCGACCGTCAACTCCCTGGGCTTCGCGGCCGGTCCGCTGCTCGGCGGGGCGATGCTGGCCCACTTCTGGTGGGGCGCGATCTTCCTGATCAACATCCCGGTGGCGGTCATCGGCCTGATCGCCGTCGTGCGGCTCGTCCCGGAGTCCAAGAACCCCAGCGGCGACCGCCCCGACCTGTTCGGCGCCCTGCTCTCCACGGTCGGCATGACGGCGGTCGTGTACGCGATCATCTCCGGCCCGGAACACGGCTGGGGCTCCGGCGAGGTCCTGCTGACCGCCTTCGCCGGGGTCGCGGTGCTCACCGGGTTCGTCCTCTGGGAGCTCCACATCCCCCACCCCATGCTGGACATGCACTTCTTCCGCAACCAGCGGTTCACCGGCGCGGTAGCGGGAGCGATCCTCGTCGCCTTCGGGATGACCGGCTCGCTCTTCCTGCTCACCCAGCATCTGCAGTTCGTCCTCGGTTACGAGCCGCTGGAGGCGGGCCTGCGCACCGCGCCGCTCGCCCTCACCGTCGTCGCGCTCAACCTCACGGGGATCGGCGCCCGGGTCGTCATGCGGACGGGGACGCCCGTCACCATCGCCGTGGGGATGGGCCTGCTCTCCGTGGGGCTCGGGGCCATCGCGCTGCTGGGCGGTCATGGATACGGCGGTCTGCTGCTCGGCCTGGTCGTGATGGGGGCGGGCATCGCGCTCGCCATGCCCGCGATGGCCAACGCGATCATGAGTTCCATCCCGCCGGAGAAGGCGGGGGTGGGCGCCGGGGTGAACGGGACGCTCGCCGAATTCGGCAACGGGCTCGGGGTCGCGGTGCTCGGCGCCGTACTCAACTCGCGCTTCTCCGCGCTCGTCCCGGGCGCCGTCGGTGCGGCCTCGCTGCCCGCGGTGCTCTCCGTGGCGGACGGGCCCTCCGAGCGGGAGCGCATCACCGACGCGTTCGCCTCTGGTCTGGGGACCAGCCAGCTCGTCGGCGCGTTCGCGGTCCTGGCCGGGGGACTCCTGGCCGCGGCCCTGCTGCGGAGGGCTGAGCGCGCGGACACGGACCGGGAGCCCCGGGGGCGGGCATAGCATCGGACGGGGGTACCGGTACACAGGAGTGCCGCCGTACGACGAGGAGCGTGTGTCATGGGTTCCGCCGCAGACCGTGTGAAGAACCCTTCGCGGGTCAGTGTGTGGCTGGACCGGCGGACACCGTCGCGCACGCGCAGGACGGACCAGCCGGCCGGTCTCGACCGGGAGCGGATCACGGCGGCGAGCGTGCGGCTGCTGGACGCCGAGGGCCTGGCCGGGTTCTCGATGCGGCGCCTCGCCGCCGAGCTGGACGTCACGGCGATGTCCCTCTACTGGTACGTCGACACCAAGGACGACCTGCTGGAACTCGCCCTGGACACCGTCTTCGGCGAGCTTCCGGCCACGCCGGAGGACGCCGACTGGCGGGACCGGCTGCGTGAACTGGCCTCCCACTACCGCAAGCTGCTGGTCCGCCACCCCTGGGTGTCGGCGCTCATCGGCAGCTTCCTGAACATCGGCCCCCACTCGATGCTCTTCTCGTACGCCGTCCAGGACGTCATCCGGGCCACCGGACTGTCCCCGGCGGCACGGACGGGGGCGATGGCGGCCGTCTTCCAGTTCGTCTACGGATTCGGCTCCACCGAGGGGCACTTCGTGCAGCGCACGGTGGCGGCGGGGCTCAGCCAGGACGAGTACTACCAGCGGGCCATGGGCACCATCCGCGCGGATCCGGAGCTCAAGAAGGCCATGGAGCCCTCGGAGGACCTGATGGACGCCCGCGGCGGGAACACGGTGGAGGAGATGCGCGAGCGGGACTTCGAGGTCGCGCTGGACCTCATGATCGCCGGCATCGAGGCGATGTGCGGCCGCCCTGTGCGACCGGGCGGTGCGCCCGGCGCTCAGTAGCCGCGCCGTGTGTCCACCGCCAGTGCCGGGATGCGCCGGTCCTTGACCGCCGCCCAGCAGGATGCGAAGTCGGCCACGACGTCCTCGTCGGCCGTGATGCCCGCCGAGTGCGAGGTGATCACCGTGCGCGGCAGGCGCCACACGGGGTCCCCGGAGGCGGCGGGTTCGTCGGGCAGCACGTCCAGGACCGCCCCGCGCACCGTCCCGGCGTGGAGCGCGGTCTCCAGCGCGGCCATGTCGACGGTCGCGCCCCGGCCCACGTTGATGAACGTCGCTCCCTCCATCGCCGTGAACCGGCCGCTGCCGTAGAAGCGTTCCGTGGCCGCGGTCGAGGGGAGGGTGGACACCACCCACCGGGCCTCAGCCAGCGCCGCGGCCTCCTCGTCGGAACCGGCCGTCACCACCAGATCGAATCCGGGAGCCGTCCCGCGCGCCATGCGGCCGACGCCCACGGTGCGCAGGCCGCACGCGCGCAGCAGCCCGCCGACCGCGGAGCCGATGCGACCGGTGCCGTGGACGACGGCGGTGCGGCCCGCGGCGAGTTCGGACGGGAGGCGGCGCCACTCGGCCCGGGCGTGCTGGGCGGCGTGGAGCGGGACGGCCTGGCACTCGGCGAGCACCCAGCCCAGCACGTACTGGGCGATCCGCTCGCCCATCCGCCCCACCGTCCGTGTCAGCAGGGCCCCTTCGGGCCAGGCCCCGGCGGAGAGCAGCGCGTCCGTACCGGCGTTGACGCTGTGGAACCACAGCAGCGACGGCGTCCGGTGCGCCTCGGGCAGCGAGTCCCCGACGTACACGTAAGGCCCGTCGGGCACCGCCGCGTGCGCGGGCAGGGCGGGCCGGCCGGTGATCCGTTCCAGCTCACGGATCACGGTCGGGCTCACGGACGGAGAGGTCAGCAGCCGGGCCAGTGCGAGCGGACCCGGGTGGGGCGGTTCCATCTTTACGCTCAGCCGCCGTCCGCGAGGCGGGCCGGGAAACCGCCGGTGGCGACGGGGCCCCAGCGCTCCGGGGTGATCCGGATGATGGACTTCCCCTGCTTGACCATCGCCGCCCGGTACTCGTCCCAGTCCGGGTGTTCGCCGGAGATGTTGCGGAAGTACTCGACGAGGGGCTCGACCGACTCCGGCGAGTCGATCACCTCGGCCGAACCGTCGATCTGGACCCAGGGGCCGTTCCACTCGTCCGAGAGGACGATGACGCTCACCCGCTCGTCCCGCTTCGCGTTGCGGGTCTTGGCCCGTTCGGGGTAGGTCGACACGACGATCCGGCCGGCGTCGTCGACGCCGCAGGTGAGCGGCGACCCCTGGGGGCGGCCGTCGGACCGGGTGGTCAGCAGGATCGCCCTGTGCCTCGGCCGCACGAAGTCCAGCAGTTCTGCGAGCTCCACGGCGGTGTTGGTCGCGATGTCGGTTGCCATGCGTCCAACCCTAGGCCCTGGTCCCGGCCCTGGACCGTCTACCGGGCCTGGGCCGAGTCGCCCTGAACGGCCTGGATGTCGAGCTCCACGCGCAGGGTGGTGCCGATCGCGGAGATCCCCGCCTGCACGACCTGGTTGTAGTTCATGGCGAAGTCGTCGCGTCGCAGTTCGGCGCTGGCGTGGAAGGCGGCCCGCACCCCGCCCCACGGGTCGGGCCCGGTGCCCAGGTAGCTGAGATCCAGGTCCACGTCGCGGGCGACGCCGTGCATCGTGAGCACGCCGTGCACGGTCCACCGGTCGGGGCCGGCGGGGGTCAGCGCCCGCGAGCGGTAGGTGATCTCCGGGAACCTCTCCACGTCGAGGAAGTCCGCCGAGCGCAGGTGCTTGTCCCGCATGGCGTTGCCGGTGTCGATGCTGGTGGACGCGATGAAGGCGTCCACGCGGGAGCGCTGGACGTCCTCGGCGATCTCGATCCGGCCACCGAAGTCGGTGAACCTGCCGTGCACGCTGGAGATCCCCAGGTGCTGCGCGACCGCTGCCACGGACGAGTGCACCGGATCGAGCGACCAGGTGCCCGGAGGCGGCAGTTCCACACCGCCCTGTCGGGCCAGCACCACGGTGCCGGCCTCGACCCGGCCGCTTGCCGTGACGAGCGCGGTGGACGCGGCGGGGGCGTAACCGACCGCCGTGACGATCACCGTGTACGCGCCGGCCTGCAGGAGGTCGTCGGTGCGGACGGTCCCGTTCTCGTCGGCGGCGGCCCGGAGCACCTGGGTGCCCGTCATGTCGGTCACCGTCACGATCGCGTGCTGGACCGCCCAGCCGTCCCGCGTGCGTACCTGTGCGCGAAGTCCCATCCCGTGTTCTCTCCTTGCTCGATCACTCATGAAGCACGACTCGATGAGTCGGGCCCCGGGCGGGATCGGCAGGCCGTCCCCTGCCTGCCGATCCCGCCACGGGGCCCATTTCCGCCGGCGGCCACAGCCTCTCCGCTCGAAGCGCTGTTCCGCCAGTGGTCTTTGTGGATCTCTCCTACTCGCCCGGGTGGGCGAGCTCGATGTCGTGACCGTCGACTCCGCTGCCGGTCACGCTCAGGGCGGCGGCCACCGGCGGGTAGCCGGTCGCGATCACGGAGTACTCACCGGCGTCCAGGTCGGTGAAGGCGTACGCCCCGTCCTCCCCGGTCGTCGAGGTGGCCACCACGTTGCCGGCCGCGTCGATCAGCGTGACGCGGGCATCGTTCAGCGGCGCCCGGCCGGAACCGGCCCTGACGACACCCCGCACCAGCGCACCGGCCCGCAGGGCCACGTCGACCCGGGTGACACCCTGGCCGCCGACCTCCACCGGCAGGGCCAGCGGACGGTAACCCGCGGCTGTCACGGCGACGGTCACCGAGCCGGGGACGAGCTCACCGAAGGTGAACTCACCCGCGTCGCCCGAGACCCCGGTGGCCAGCACATCGCCGCGCACATCGGTCACGACGACCATCGCGCCGTCGACCGGAGCACCGCCCTCGGCGGACCGCACGGCTCCGGAGAGACCGCTCGTGCCGGCGAGCAGGATGTCGTAGGCCAGCGGCTCGTCGCCGACGACCACGGTCGACGCCTGCGGCTGGAAGCCGTCGGCCGACGCGATCAGGACGTAACTGCCGGCTCCCGGCGCGTCCAGTACGTATCCGCCCTCGGCCTGGGCGACGGAGCGCCCCAGCTGCCGGCCGCCCAGCGAGATCAGCGTGACGGCGGCCCGGGCGACGGGTGCGCCCTCGGCGCCGCGCACCACGCCGCGTACGGGGGTGCCCTGGACGGTGAGCTCGCTCGTGACCGCCGGCTCCTCGGTCGCCGTGACCGAGGTGATCCCGGACGCCGCCTCGGCGACCGGCGCGGTGCCGGTGGTGGCCTCGACGGACTCCGTGGCCGATGTGGCCGCAGTGGCGTCGGAGGGATCGGTGTCGTTGCCTGCCCTCGTCTTCAGGGCGACCTCCTTGATGAACAGCGTCAGGACGAACGCCACCAGCGCGGCGGGCGCGGCGTACAGGAAGACGTCGCCGACACCGTGGCCGTAGGCGACCTCCATGACCGTGCGGAAGGGAGCGGGGAGCGTGTCCAGGTCGGGGATGCCCCCGCCGCCCGTGCCGCCGTGGCCCAGCGCGGCGCCCTCGGGGCCGAGGTCGGCGAGGCCGTCCTTGACGTAGTGGGTGACGCGGTTGCCCAGGACGGCGCCCAGCGCGGAGACGCCGATCGCACCACCGAGGGAGCGGAAGAACGTCACGACGGAGCTGGCCGCGCCGAGGTCGGAGGGCGCCACCTGGTTCTGCGTGGCGAGCACCAGGTTCTGCATCATCATGCCGATGCCGAGGCCCATGACGAACATGAAGATCGCGATGTGCCAGTACTCGGTGTCGTACCTGATGGTGCCGAGCAGGCCGAGGCCCGCGGTGACCAGGAAGCCACCGGTGACCAGCCAGGCCTTCCAGCGGCCCGTCTTGGTGATGATCTGGCCCGAGATCGTCGACGACAGGAAGAGACCGGCGATCATCGGGATGGTCATGACGCCGGACATCGTCGGCGACTTGTCCCGCGCCAACTGGAAGTACTGGCTGAAGAAGACGGTGCCCGCGAACATCGCGATACCGACGAACAGCGAGGCAGCGGAGGCCAGCGTGATGGTGCGGTTGCGGAAGAGGCGCAGCGGGATGATCGGCTCGCTGGCCTTGGACTCGATCAGCAGGAACAGCGCGATGAGCACGACGGTTCCGCCGAGCATCGTCCAGGTCTGCCAGGAGATCCAGTCGTACTTGTCGCCGGCGAAGGTCACCCAGAGCAGCAGCAGGGAGACCGCGGCGCTGATGAAGAACGCGCCGGACCAGTCGACCTTGACGTCGCGCTTGACCACGGGAAGCTTCAGGGTCTTCTGGAGCACGATCAGGGCGATGACCGCGAACGGCACACCCACGTAGAAGCACCAGCGCCAGCCCATCCAGCTGGTGTCGGTGATGACGCCGCCGAGCAGCGGGCCGCCGACGGTGGCGACGGCGAAGACGGCGCCGAGGTAACCGCTGTAGCGCCCGCGCTCACGCGGGGAGATCATCGCGGCCATCACGATCTGGGCGAGTGCGGAGAGACCGCCGACGCCGATGCCCTGCACCACACGGCAGACGATGAGCATGCCGCTGCTGGTCGACAGGCCGGCGACTATCGAACCGCCGACGTAGATGACCAGGGAGATCTGCACCAGCAGCTTCTTGCTGAACAGGTCCGCGAGCTTGCCCCACAGCGGGGTGGTGGCGGTCATGGCCAGCAGCGAGGCCGTCACGACCCAGGTGTAGGCGCTCTGGCCGCCGCCGAGGTCGGAAATGATCTCCGGCAGGGCGTTGGAGACGACCGTCGACGACAGAATCGCGACGAACATGCCGAGCAGCAGCCCGGTCAGCGCTTCCATGATCTGCCGGTGTGTCATCGGCGCGCCTGCGGGGGCCTCTGCGGCCCCGTGCTTGGCGTGGCCGCCCCGCACACCGGGTGGTGTGGTCGTAGCCATGAAATTCCTTGTCTTTGCTTCTGTTACACGGGTGTACGGGTGTGCGAATGGTCGGAGAGCCCCGAGCGGCAGTCGCCGCTGTGCCTTCCGGGGGTGCACCCTCCGGTGCCACGACAGGAGAAGCTGTCGCGCAGCCGGGACAACAAAGTGTTGAGCTGACCGACTTCCTCGTCGGTCCAGTCGTTGAGGTTGTGCGCGAACATCTCGGTCGTCCGCAAGGTCAGCTCGTCGAGCAGCTCGTCACCGGCGGGGGTCAGCCGCAGGATGCGGGACCTCTTGTCCGCCGGGTCAGGAGACCGTTCGATCCAGCCGTTCTCCACGGCGTGAGCCACATGACGGCTGGTCACCGACATGTTCACGGCCAGGAGCTCGGCGAGCCTGGTGATCCGCATCTCCCCGTACTTGGCCAGCAGCGTCAGCACGGTGGCCGAGCCACCGGGACACTCGGCGGGCAGGATGCGGGCGAGCCCCCGTTTGACGGCTCCGACGGCACTGAGCTGCCGGGCCAGTTCTTCGTACTGGCTCCGTGCTGCCACCGGACCTCCAGCCATCTCACGGGGTCATCTTGTTGCTTAGGGCAACGATAGAAGCGGTTGGTTGCCGCAGGCAAACGAAACGGCGCTTGCAGAAGTAAAGGAACGCAAAAGCCTGCGTAGGCGGCGGGTCAAGCGTGCAGCGCACAGGGGGTGGGCCGCTCCGGATGTGTTCCTCGCCACAGGCGCGGTGGCGGGGAGAAGGCCCGTGGAGGCGGTGCGGAGCACTCCGGCGGACGGTGAAGAGGGCGTGTACGGGCAGCAGGGGCATCGCCCCTCGTGGGCCCGGGGGTTGGGCGGGAGGCCAGCGTTCGCTAGGGTCCTGGACCATGGCACACAACCCCCACGCCCCGCAGCCGGGCCCCGAGGGCACTCACGACCCGGCGGGCAGCACGCAGATGTTCCGCGCGTTTGTCGACGAGGGCGAGCCGCAGCGCGGGCCGCGGCCCGCCGCGACGTCGTCCGGTTCGAAGACCGGCGTGATCGTCGCCGTCGTCGCGGTGATCGTCGTCCTCGGCGCGGTCGCCTGGCTCGCGCTCGGCTGACCGTCCGCCCTCATCCGTCTCGGCCGGCCCCGCCCCTCCTCGGGGCGCGCGGACCGGCGGGCGTCCGCGCACGCGCGTGGCGCCGTCCTCGCGGCCGCTCCCGCACCGACTCGTCGGTGCGGGAGCGGCCGCGTTCTCGTTCCGGTCCGTCTGCTCCCCCCGGGACGCTGCCCGCGGTCCGGACGGTGGTCCGGACGCGGGGAGGCCGCCGGGGCAGCGGTCAGGATGCCCCGGCGGCCGGGTCTCGGTGCACCGGGCAGGTCAGTCGGCGATGAGCCCTTCCCTGAGCTGGGTCAGGGTCCGGGTCAGCAGCCGGGAGACGTGCATCTGGGAGATGCCGACCTCCTCGCCGATCTGCGACTGCGTCATGTTGGCGAAGAAGCGCAGCATGATGATCTGCCGCTCGCGCGGTGCGAGCTTGGCCAGCAGCGGCTTCAGGGACTCGCGGTACTCGACGCCTTCCAGCGCCGCGTCCTCGTACCCCAGGCGGTCCGCCAGTGAGCCCTCGCCGCCGTCGTCCTCGGGGGACGGCGAGTCCAGCGAGGAGGCCGTGTAGGCGTTGCCCACGGCCAGGCCGTCGACCACGTCCTCCTCGGAGACCCCCAGCGCCTTGGCCAGCTCAGGCACCGTCGGCGAACGGTCGAGCTTCTGGGCGAGCTCGTCGCTGGTCTTGGTCAGGGCGAGCCGCAGCTCCTGGAGGCGGCGCGGCACCCGCACCGACCACGAGGTGTCGCGGAAGAAGCGCTTGATCTCTCCCACGACGGTCGGCATCGCGAACGTCGGGAACTCCACGCCCCGTTCGCAGTCGAAGCGGTCGATCGCCTTGATCAGGCCGATCGTGCCGACCTGGACGATGTCCTCCATCGGTTCGTTACGGCTCCGGAACCGCGCCGCCGCGTACCGCACGAGCGGGAGGTTGAGCTCGATGAGTGTGTCCCGCACATAGGCCCGCTCAGGGCTGTCCGTTCCGTCGGGGCCCGGAGCGGGACCCAGCGCGGCGAGCCGCAGGAACAGGGAGCGGGACAGGGTGCGGGTGTCGATGGCTTCCGGCGAGCTGGTGAGCACGGCAGGTGCCGGCACGCTCTTCGTGAGCGTGAGCACCTTCGAGCTGCCCTGTTCTGCGGACATGCCACCCCCTTGAGGTCGCGGACGGTCGCGGTGGCCACGACCATCGGAGGAACGCAGCCTCCACCTGAATACCGGCGGTGGGGCTGCGGCAAACGCGGTTCCAGCAGAATGTCACATGTCGGCAACACGCTGTAGTGACAAGTCGACAAGTCAGCGCTGAAACTGCGCAGGAAACAGGGGGTGTGCGGCATTTACGCCCCCGGAACAGGCCCGTTGAGGGTCTACCCGTTCCGGTTACGCCTCGATCCTGTTTGCGGATCGCAATCGGGCGAAACTTCTGGCCAGAAGCCTTGACACGTGCATCTGGGAGACGCCCAGTTCCGCGCTGATCTGAGACTGGGTCAGGTTGTTGTAGTAGCGCAGCAGCAGGATCCGTTGCTCGCGCTCGGGCAGCTGGACGAGCAGATGCCGTACGAGATCCCGGTGTTCGACCCCGGCGAGCGCCGGGTCCTCGTAGCCGAGCCGGTCGAGCAGGCCGGGCAGCCCGTCACCCTCCTGTGCCGCTTCGAGCGAGGTCGCGTGGTACGAGCGTCCCGCCTCGATGCAGGCGAGGACCTCCTCCTCGGAGATCTTGAGCCGCTCGGCGATCTCGGCGGTGGTCGGTGAACGCCCGTGGGCGGTCGTCAGGTCCTCGGTCGCGCCGGTGACCTGGACCCAGAGCTCGTGCAGCCGGCGCGGGACGTGCACGGTCCGTACGTTGTCCCGGAAGTAGCGCTTGATCTCGCCGACCACGGTGGGCATGGCGAACGTCGGGAACTGGACGCCGCGTTCCGGGTCGAAGCGGTCGATGGCGTTGATCAGGCCGATGGTGCCGACCTGGACGACGTCCTCCATCGGCTCGTTGCGGCTGCGGAAGCGGGCCGCCGCGTACCGCACGAGCGGCAGGTTGGCCTCGATCAGCGCCGTACGCACCCGGTGGTGCTCAGGTGATCCCGGTTCGAGGTCCTTGAGCCGCCCGAACAGCACCTGGGTGAGCGCCCGGGTGTCCGCCCCCCTGGTCCTGGCGGGTGTCGTGGGGTCGGGTGTCTCGGTCTGGATGTCGTCCGTCTGGACGTTCTGGGGCGGGACTTGAGGCGCTGTACTGGCCGGCACGGTGTCGCCACCCCTTTGCGGTCAACTACGGTCAACTCATCCGTCAAAAGCGGTCATAGCATCACAAGACAGGTCCACTGTGTGCAAGCACCGCATAGAGTCGTGTTGGGCATGTTTTGGTTTAAACATGCTGAAAAGCCCCTCTCCTGAAAGGGAGGGGCCTGTGGGACCGGATGTCCGAAAGAAATCAGAAGGGGTAGTCGGCGATCACCCAAGTGGCGAACGCGCGCCACTGCCCGGCGGCGGCCTGGTGGTCCGGGTGCTCCACGTACCGCTTGAGCGCGTCCTCGTCGGCGACGGCGGAGTTGATGGCGAAGTCGTAGGCGATCGGCCGGTCGGTGATGTTCCAGGCGCACTCCCAGAACTCCAGCTCGGGGATCTTCCCGCCGAGTTCCTGGAACGCTCGCACGCCCGCCACGACCCGTGGATCGTCCCGCTCGACACCGTCGTTCAGCTTGAACAGGACCAGGTGGCGGATCATGGGGCTCTCTCCTACTTCACCAACTCGGACATGAAGTCTCCGACGCCCTCGGCGGCGCTGGAAATACCTTCGAAGCCTACTTGGACGAGATCGGCGGCCCGCTCGGGAGAGGTGATGATCGTGTACAGCACGAAGACCACAACCATGTAGAGCGCGATCTTCTTCGCTTGCGCCACAGCCCTTCTCTCCCTCTCGATCACCTGTGCAGTCGCGTGATTCTAGCCGCACGTATGGCCGTATCCGCTGGCTGTTTCCGATCACTGATGACGCTTTTAGGGCCGAAGGACCCGGCGATTCAGGCCCTTTGCCCACGGGTGCGGCTTACGCCAAGGAGGAGGATGGGAGACGGGCCCGCAGCACGGCAGGATTGCGCGGGCCGAGGAACGGGACCTCCACGAGGTCCGCACCGCGTGATTCCCCCCTGACCGCGGCGAGGACCCAGGTCCCCGTTCTCCCCGGGGGAAGCGGCTTGTCCCCCCGATGCCGCTTCCCCCGACCTGACGCACGAAGGGCCCGGCGCGACGCCGGGCCCTTCGTCGTACGTACGGGTGCGGGTCAGTCCTTGCGCAGACCCACCGTGCCGGTGTCCTGGACGCCGGAGTCGTCACCGCTGCGGGGGGCCGGCACGACGACGGCCTCGGCCACCGCCGCGTCCTCGGCGGCGAGACGCTCCATGCCGCTGGTCGTCTTGAGGGGCTTCTCCTTGACGAAGAGGACCGCGAGCAGCGCGAGGAAGGCGAACGGCGTGGCGATGAGGAAGAGGTCGCCGGTCGCGACTCCGTACGCGTGCTCGACGATCTGCTTCATCGGCTCGGGCAGCGTCGTCATGTCGGGCACGGCGCTGCCGTGACCGCCGCCGGCGACCGGGATCCCGCTCTCCGCGAGGCCCTTGCTCATCTCGCTGGCCACCCGGTTGGCGAGGATCGCACCGAGCACGCTCGTGCCGATGGTGCCGCCGAGGCTGCGGAAGAACGACAGCACGGAGGTCGCGGCGCCCAGCTCGTGCGCGGGCACGTCGTTCTGCGCGGCGAGCACGAGGTTCTGCATCAGCATGCCGACGCCGATACCCATGAAGGCCATATAGACGCTGAGCAGCCCGAAGTGGGTCTCGGCGTCGATGGTCGAGAGGAAACCGAGGCCCGCCGTCATGATGACGGCACCCGCGATGAGGTAGGCCTTCCACTTGCCGGTCGCGGAGATGAGCTGCCCGGCGACCGTCGAGGAGACCAGCAGGCCACCGATCATCGGAAGGCTCATGAGCCCGGCGACGGTCGGGGACTTGCCCAGCGAGATCTGGAAGTACTGGGACAGGAACACCGTCCCGGCGAACATCGCGATACCGACGAAGAAGCTCGCCAGGGTCGTGAGCGTCACCGTGCGGTTGCGGAAGATGTCCAGCGGGATGATCGGTTCCGCGGCCCTGGACTCGACGAACACGGCGGCGGTGAGCAGCACGACGCCGGTGGCGACCAGTGCCGCCGTCTGCCAGGACGCCCAGTCGAAGCTGTTGCCGGCGAGGGACGTCCAGATCAGCAGCGCGCAGACGCCCGCCACGATCAGGAAGGCGCCCAGCCAGTCGATCCGGACCTGACGGCGCACGGTGGGCAGCTTCAGGGTGCGCTGGAGCAGCACGATGCCGGCCAGAGCGAACGGCACGCCGATGAAGAAGCACCAGCGCCATCCGAGCCAGGAGGTGTCCACCAGGACACCCCCGATCAGAGGTCCGGCGACGGTACCGACGGCGAAGACCGCGCCGAAGATCCCCGCGTACTTGCCGAGCCGGCGCGGCGGGATGATGGCCGCCATCACGATCTGGGCCAGCGCCGTGAGACCACCGGCGCCGATGCCCTGGATGACCCGGCTGACGATCAGGGTGACGACGTCCTGGGAGAAGCCGGCCACCAGCGAACCGACTACGAACAGGCCGAGCGAGAGCTGGAGCAGCAGCTTCTGGTTGAACAGGTCCGCGAGCTTGCCCCAGAGCGGCACGGTGGCCGTCATGGCGAGGAGCTCGGAGGTCACCACCCAGGTGTACGAGGACTGGCTGGCACCGAGGTCGGCGATGATCCGCGGCAGGGCGTTGGCGACGACGGTACCGGCGAGGATGGCGACGAACATCCCGGCCATCAGGCCGGACATCGCCTGGAGTATCTGCCGGTTGGACATGGAGGTGGGCGCCTGTCCTGGCGCCTCGGTTGCGGTCACGGAGTCCTTCTTCGGTGCTTGAGCAGAACGGGGCAGGGGGTGTGGGGCGTGGTCACCGGCGTCGGCCGGGTCACTCCGTCGGCCGCTGGAGGCCGTGGGCCAGGTGGACGAAGGCTGCCTGGAAGGCCTCCGAGAGCACGGATCCGCCGGGCCGGTCGCAGCAGTGCTCGAAGGCGACCCGCAGGGCGGTGTGGCTGACGGCGGCCAGCAGCCGGGGGTAGATCCCGGCGTCCTGGGTCTCTCCGGAGGCCGGCCGGGTGGCGTCGAGCCACTCGGTGACGGCGACGGCCAGGGCCCGCTCGTCCGCCACATGGGCGTTGAGGCCACGCTGGATGAGGTGCGGTGACCGCTGGAAGACCTTGGACTGCAGGGCCCACAGCTCCTGGCGGTCCTCGAAGCCGTCCAGTTCGGCCACGAACGCCTCGCGGACGGCGTCGAGCGGTGCCAGCCCGGCGGGGGCGCGGCGCACGGATTCCCTGATCCGCTCGCCCACCTCGTCGTCGATCAGGACGAACGCGTCGTCGTGGCTCGGGAAGTAGTTGAAGAACGTCCTGGGCGAGACACCGGCCGCCTCACTGATGGCCTCGACCGTCACGTTCTCCACGCCGTGCTCGGCGGCGAGCCGTACGGCAGCCTCCGCGATGGCGTTCCGGGTCGCCTGCTTCTTGCGCTCCCTGAGCCCGGGTACGGATGCCGTCGTCTTCGCCACATCGTGCATGGTAGGCAAAGATGCACATCCTGCAAAATTATTTACGTCCGGTTCGACGTGCTTCGGCCCACCCCTGTCCTGGCCGTGAGCCCCGCGAACGGACCCCCGCCCGCCCCGGGCGGAGTGCCTTCGTCTCCCCGGTACCCGCTCCCCCGGGCCGGCTTCCTGCCGTGTTCGTCACGTCCGCGCGTGCGGCGCAGGAGCGGCGATCGCCCGCAGTCCCCTCCGTTGCGCGATGGCCGTTCATGTCCTCATATGGCGAATATGCCGCTACGTAGAGCCACCGCATGCGTGTGCTCCGTGACGGTCGGGCGTCAGGCGCAGCCGATCGCCCTCGACCACTTGGAAGGAGTGGGTGTGAGCACTCGCTTTGGCACGACTCGGTGGAAGGCCCTCGCGGCCACAGCAGTTGCCGCGATCATCGCCTCGGCACTTGCCGGGCCGGTGTCCGCCGCCGCGGACGGTGACGGCGGAGACCAGGGGCGCGCTGCGGACCACTGGGGCGTGATCACCCGTAACACGATCGGCTCTCCCGTCGCCGATCTGCGGAACGGTCCGTTTGGCTCGTTCGGCGTGACAGGCCCCTCCGCCAGGCCGCCCTACGGACGGGGCAGCCTCGGTATCGAGGTGGCGGACGCCTCCACCTCGCTGACCCCTCCGAGCGAGAAGGTCGACTTCGGGAACGAGGTGGACTTCTTCGGAGACCCCGTGCGAGGCCTGAGGAGGGTCGGGTTCCACGTCTTCCAGACAGGGGAGAACGTGACCTACGGGGGCGACGAGAACATGCCGAACATCAGGTTCGAGATCGACCCGAACCTGACCACGTCGAGCAGCAACTACTCCACGCTGGTGTGGGTGCCGGACGCCGCCCCGGTGACGAACCGCTGGAGCGGCTTCATCGACGCCACCTCGACGGGCTACTGGTTCCTCACGGGCAACGTGGCCCCGGCGGCCTGCAACCAGGCCGCCCAGTGCTCGTTCGAGCAGGTGCAGGCCGCACTCGACGACGGCGGGGCGGGGGCGACCGTCTACACGGCCGCGGTGGGCAAGGGCCGCGACCACATGTGGATCGGGGCGGTCGACGGTCTCCGCATCAACCGGAACGTCTACGACTTCGAGCCCGGCGGCGTCAGGACCCTCAGGGCGGGCTGAGGCGCGAACTGAGACGGAACGCAGAGAAGGGACCGGCCCAAGTGGGTCGGTCCCTTCATCCATCTGCGGTAGCGGAGGGATTTGAACCCTCGGTGAGTTTCCCCACACTCGCTTTCGAGGCGAGCTCCTTCGGCCGCTCGGACACGCTACCGAGAGAGAGCTTAGACCATGCCGGGCCTGGTTCGAAATCCGATTCCCGGCGCCCCGCCCGAAGCCCGTCCGGAAGGGTTCAGCGTTCCCGGAAGAACGCGGTCAACAGGTCGGCGCAGACGTCCTCCAGGACGCCGTGGATCACCTCCGGGCGGTGGTTGAGCCTGCGGTCGCGTACGACGTCCCAGAGCGAACCCGCGGCTCCGGCCTTCTCGTCCCGTGCCCCGTAGACCACGCGGCCGACCCGGGACTGGACCAGCGCGCCCGCGCACATGGTGCAGGGCTCCAGGGTGACCACCAGCGTGCAGCCGGTCAGCCGCCAGGTGCCCAGAGCCGCGGCGGCGCGGCGCAGGGCGAGCACCTCGGCGTGCGCCGTCGGATCGCCGGTGATCTCGCGCTCGTTGTGGCCGGTGGCCAGGAGTGCGCCGTCCGCGCCGAGGACGACGGCGCCGACCGGCACATCGCCGGCCGACGCCGCCAGCGCCGCCTCGTCCAGGGCGCGGCGCATGGTCGCCCGCCACGGGTCCCGTACGGGATCGGGGGGAGGCGGTGAGGTGGGTGTGGGTGGTGGTGCGTTCACCCGCGGACCCTAACGGACGGCCTCCAGGACCTCGGCCGCTCCCAGCGCGTCCGCGATCTCCACCAGCGCGTCGGTGCGCAGGGTGAGCAGATCCTTCTCGGACAGCCCGAGGTCGGCCAGGACCCCGAGATCGCCGAGCGGCCCCGCCGGTACGGCGTCGGGGTCGTCATCCAGATCGGTGTCGGTGACAGCGGCGCCCGGGCGGCCGTCGTCGCTGTCGTCTTCGTCAGGCTCGCCGTCCTCCGAACCGTCGAGGTCGACGAGCTCCTCCAGTGCGGCGATCTCGTCCTCGGCCCCCGGTTCGCGGCCGAGCAGTTCATCGGTGAGCAGGATCTCCCCGTACGAGGAGCGGGCGGCGGCGGACGCGTCCGAGATGTAGATACGGGGGTCCTCCTCACCGTCCACCCGGACGACGCCGAACCAGGCGTCCTCCTGCTCGATGTAGATGAGGACCGTGTCCTCGTCCACCGAGGCCTCACGGGCAAGATCCGTCAGGTCGGACAGGGTTTCCACATCGTCGAGCTCTGTATCGCTCGCTTCCCACCCGTCTTCGGTGCGCGCGAGCAGTGCGGCGAAGTACACCGTGACTCTCCCACTGGTCATAGGTGAATCGGTCCGACGGGAGGGCAGACGGTCATCCGGCTGCTCTGGGCCCCGCCCAATCGGCATCGTGGCAGAAACGAGCGCGATGCGAGACCTCTTCGACCGTTGCGTCGGCCATCTGTTGTCCGGGCGTCCGCCGGTGGACGGAATCCGACCGCGCCTCCTGGAGGCCGTCCGGCGGCCCCGGAGGGAGCCTTCACCAGCGGAACGTACGCATCCGCATCTGTTGGCGCATACGGGCCGCACGGGCGCGGCGCGGCTGGACGCGGTCGCGGAGCTGCTTCGCCTCGTGGAGTTCACGGAGGAACTGGGCGCGGCGCCTCCGGCGTGCCGCGTCACTCTCCTGCGCGTCCGTCACGTTCTCCTGCGCGTCGGGCAGGTCGCGCGCGTCGCGTCGGGCCTGCCGCTCTCCTGCCTGCTCCGCGTCGGGCAATCGTCACACCACCCCGTGCCTGGGTCCGTATGCCCCCACCTTCCCCCCGAACAGGTGCTTGATGCCAGTGCGGACCGGCGAGAGGCCGTCGCGGGCCCGGTTACTGTTGACGGCATGCGGATCCACGTCGTCGACCACCCGCTGGTCGCGCACAAACTCACCACGCTGCGCGACAAGCGCACCGACTCCCCGACCTTCCGGCGGCTCGCCGACGAGCTGGTCACCCTTCTCGCCTACGAGGCCACCAGGGATGTGCGGACCGAGCAGGTCGACATCGAGACCCCGGTGACGCCCACGACCGGTGTGAAGCTGTCCCACCCGCGTCCGCTGGTCGTGCCGATCCTGCGCGCCGGGCTCGGCATGCTGGACGGCATGGTGCGGCTGCTCCCGACCGCCGAGGTCGGCTTCCTGGGCATGATCCGCAATGAGGAGACGCTCCAGGCGGAGACCTACGCGACGCGGATGCCGGAGGACCTCTCGGGCCGTCAGGTCTACGTCCTGGACCCGATGCTGGCCACCGGCGGCACGCTCGTCGCGGCCATCCGGGAGCTGATCAAGCGCGGGGCGGACGACGTCACCGCGGTCGTGCTGCTCGCCGCGCCCGAGGGCGTCGAGGTGATGGAGCGCGAGCTGGCCGGCACGCCGGTCACGGTGGTCACCGCCTCGGTCGACGAGCGGCTCAACGAGAACGGCTACATCGTCCCGGGACTCGGCGACGCGGGCGACCGGATGTACGGCACCGTCGACTGACCCGGCCGCTCCGGCCGGATCCCGCCCGGTGCCCGCCGGTCAGCAGACCGACGGGGCCGGGGCCGGCTTCGCCAGGGCCGTCAGCGCCGATGCCGCCGCCGCGGGGGTGCTGAACGCCTTGAACTTCGTGCCGATGATCAGATCGACGTCCGCCGTGCGGCGGGCGTCGGTCTTCTGCGTGGCCCCGGGCAACTGGGTGGAGAGCACCGGGAACGAGCCGTTCATGGCCGCCGGGCCGCCGAGCAGCATGCCGGCGCCGGGCACCTTCTTGTCGTACGCGGCCGGAGCGTTGTCCACCTTGCCGATGACGAAGCCGCGCTTCTTGAGCTCGTCCGCGGCGGCCTTGGCCAGCCCGCTGCGGGGCGTCGCGTTGTAGATGTTGACCTTGATCGCGGCCGGCTTCGGCAGCACCTTCGCGGGTACCGAGGCGCTCGGCGAGGGGCAGGCCTTCGGGTGGCCAGCCGCGTTGGCCGTCTCGTCGCCACCGGTGAACACGTCGATGAGCTGGAGGGTGCCCCAACCGGCCAGCCCGAGGGCCACCACGGCGGCGGTGGCCGAGAGGACCAGCTTGCGGCGATGACGGGGGCGGCGCATGCGCGGGTAGGTGTTGCCCGTGATGCGGTACTTTCCGCCCATGCCGGGAGGGGTCAGCATGCTCATGGGCGCAGCGTAGTGCGACCTGGGAGTGATGCCTACTAAACGATCAACCTATGGCACCCATATGAGCATAAAAGCACTCGAAAGGCCCGAAATGCTCCATGGGTGGGAGTGGCGGCGTCAGCCCAGTTCGAGCACGCGTGCGTGCAGTACCTGCCGCTGCTGGAGGGCGGCGCGTACGGCCCGGTGCAGCCCGTCCTCGAGGTACAGGTCGCCCTGCCACTTCACGACGTGGGCGAACAGGTCGCCGTAGAACGTGGAGTCCTCGGCGAGGAGGGTCTCGAGGTCCAGCTGGCCCTTGGTGGTCACCAGCTGGTCCAGGCGGACCGGACGCGGCGCCACATCCGCCCACTGTCGGGTGCTTTCCCGGCCGTGGTCGGGATATGGCCGCCCATTTCCGATGCGCTTGAAGATCACACGGAAAGCCTACCGGGCAAGGCCCCTCGGGCGCAGCCAGGGAACTGGACCGTAATGCGGGGCAAATCTGGAGCAAACGAATGAAAGCTCCGGGCTGCCCGTCCCGTGACCGGTGGGGCCGATGTGCCGTTCCGCTGGCCGTGAGGGGGCTCACGGCCAGCGGAACGCCGGGTGCGGCTCTCCGGGCCGCTCCGGTCCCCCTACCGGGTGAGGCCGTGCGCGTGGCCTTCACGAAGGGTGCCCTCGGCCTGGGGCGTCGCGGCGGCCGGGACCGGGCGGGTCAGGGAGCTCAGGTCGTAGGCGTAGGTGCCCACCGCGTGCGCGATCACATCGATGTTGGTGTCGAAGTGCCCCATGTCGATGTTGTCCAGGTCGTCGCAGGCCGCGTGGTAGCAGGGGTCGTAGGCGACGCCGGCCGTCCCGCCGTACGTCTCGGCCTCGGCGGCGGTCTTGATGCCCTCGGCGCCCGTGTCCGTGCCTCCGGAGGGGATGCCGACCTCGATGAACGGCCCGTAGTCGGAGCGGCCGGTGAAGTCCGTGCCGGTGTGCGGCTTGCCCGTGCTGTCCAGGAACGCGTTGATGTCGCGCTCCAGTTGGGCGGAACCCTCGGGCCCCGGGCCTTCGCCCTCGCCGTCGGAGTTGTCGCCGTCGAAGACGAACTGCGCGCCGTTCGGCGAGGCGATCATGTCGAAGTTCAGGTAGAGCGCGACGTTCGCCCGCTGCGCCTCGGAGAGCTTCGCGACGTACGCCTCCGAGCCCAGCAGCCCGTTCTCCTCGGCCGACCACCAGGCGAAACGCACCTTGTTGGCGGGAGTCCGGTGCGACGCGGCCAGTTCCAGGGCGACTTCGAGGAGGCCGGCCGATCCGGACGCGTTGTCGTTGATGCCGGGGCCGTCGGTGACCGAGTCGAGGTGCGCGCCGAGCATGACCGTCTTCGAGGCCTTCCCGCCCCGCGTCTCGGCGACGACGTTGCGCGTGGTGCGCTCCTCCTGCAACTCGCGGATCTCGAAGGAGACCTTCACCTCGCCCTCGGCCAGGTCCGCCACGAGCTTCTCCCCTTCGCCCTGGGTGAGTCCGCCGGTGGGGATCTTCCCCGACGCCACGTCGCCCAGCGTGCCGGAGAGGACGCCTTCGGTGTTGTTGTAGATCACCGCGCCCACCGCGCCCGCCACCGAGGCGGCCGCCTGCTTCTCCGCGAACGAGCAGCCGCCCCGCTTGATCAGGGCGATTCGTCCGGTGAAGTCCGAGGAGGCGTAGTCGGCCGCCTCGCACCCGGTGGTGTCGTCGGTGGGAACGGCGGTGAGGGACGCGGTGAGACCGCCCTCCGGGGTGGAGGGGGTGTACGTCATCGCCTTGATCGTGACGTCCCGGGGCGTGGGGGAGACCACGGCGAGCTTCTCCGCGAGGGTCTCGGTGTAGATGAAGTCGAACGCCTGGTAGCCCACTCGGTACCCGGCCTTCTGGAGCAGTCGGTACACGTAGGCGGCGGAGGCGTCGTGTCCGAGCGAGCCTGCCGCTCGGTGGCCGTCCGCCGAGTCGGCTATCGCCTGGAACTTCTCCAGGTGCCGGTACGCGTCCTTTGCCGACGAGCGCTCGACCAGCTTCCGCGCCAGCTTGGTCGCTTCCTTGGCCGGGTCGTGCGGCGCGTGTCCCACGTGCGGGGAGGCGCCGAGAAGGAGCGGTGTGGCCAGGGCGGTGGCGGCCACGACAGCCATGGCTCTGCGACGAGTTGCGTGCACAGGAGTCCTTCCGGTGTGAACGGATGTGGGGGAAAGCTAGCGAGTCGGCTGTCGTCTGTGAACAGTGCGAGACGGATTCTGATCGCGTTGCCGGGGCGTTCTCATCAAGGCCGTGGCCCGGGCTTCGTGGGATCCACTGCGGGCGGCACGCTCACCGGGACCGTGCTCACCGGGACCGGGACGCCGCCCTTGCCGCCGCCTTCGCCTGCTGCTTGTACGCCCGCACCTCGGCCAGTGACTCGGGTCCGGTGATGTCGGCCACCGACCGGTGCGAGCCCTCCTCGCCGTACGCCCCGGCCGCCTCGCGCCAGCCCGCCGGACGCACGCCGAACTGCTTGCCCAACAGGGCCAGGAAGATCTGCGCCTTCTGGGTGCCGAAGCCGGGCAGCGCGTTGAGCCGTTCCAGGAGATCGGCGCCCGTGCCGGCGTCTGCCCAGACCGCTTCGGCCTGCCCGTCGTACTCGGCCACCAGGTACTGGCACAGCTGCTGCACCCGCTTGGCCATGGAGCCCGGATAGCGGTGCAGGGCGGGTTTCTCGGTGAACAGCGCGGTGAACGCCTCGGGGTCGTACGCGGCGATCGCGCGTGCGTCCAGGTCGTCCGACCCCATGCGCCGGGCCAGCGTGTACGGGCCGCTGAAGGCCCACTCCATCGGCACCTGCTGGTCCAGCAGCATGCCGGTGAGGGCGGCCAGGGGGCTGCGGCCCAGCAGTTCGTCCGCGTCCGGCTGCTGGGCGATCCGCACGGTGCGGGCCTTGCCGTCGTCGCTCTTGGTCATGCCTTCGATGATCGCGAGGTGTGCGGGGTTCGGCGACTCGGTGTCACGCCCCGCCGCCGCCTGCCGGAGGCGGCGGGACCGGGCCGCCAGCGCCCGCCGGGCCCCGCGGCGAGAGTGGGCCGGGCGTGTGGCCCGCCCTCCGGCACGGGGCGGGTGAGGCGTGCGAGGCCTGCGGTCCGGCCCCCGAGGTGCGACGGCCCGGCTCTCAGGCGGTGGCGGCGGCGAGCTCGCTGCCGTCGTCCATGACCGGCCGGATCAGCACCGGGTGGACGGGCGCATCCGCCGGTTGTGGGCACTGCGCGATGCGCGCGGCGATCTCGGTGACCCTCTCCAGGCTCGCGCAGTCGAGCACCCAGTACCCGGCGATCCGCACCTCGTCCCTGTCGCCCGGGCCGTCCGAGACGACCGGGCGTCCGTCCTTGCCCGGCGGCAGCACCGCGCGGGTCCTGGCGGGCTCGGCCAGGCCCTGGCCGTCGAGCAGCTCGCCGGACTCGACGAGCTCGTTGTTGAGCCCTTCCATGAAGGCGAACATCGCCTGTACGTCCTGCTCGTTCCACGCGGGACTGCTGTCCGACGGCTTGCCCGCCATGGCGTCGTAGTCGGCCTGCGAGCCCTGAACCATCACGAAGTACTTCACGGTGCCGCTCCTCGGCTTCGTCGGTCGCCGCCCCGTGCGAGCGGCCCACCCAGGGGACGCCGGAGCCCGTGGCCGGTGCCTCGCACCACGCGGGACACCCGTCGAAATCACTCCGCCGCGCGGGCCCGGACGCGGCCCCCGTAGAGTTCGGCTGCGTCGTCCCGCCAACCCCGAGGTACCGGTCGTGTCCCCCGCTTCGCCCCCGCCCGCCGTCCCGGCTCCCGCGTCCGCCGTGAGCGTCGTGGGCATCGGCGCCGACGGCTGGGCGGGTCTGCCCGGGACGGCACGCGCAGTGCTCCTGGACGCGGAAGTCCTGATCGGCGGTGAACGCCAGCTTCGGCTGCTCCCACCGGAGTGCGCGGGCCGGCGGGTGTCCTGGCCGTCCCCCCTGCGGCCCGCCGTGCGGGGCCTGCTCGCCGCGCACACCGGGCTCAGGACCGCCGTGCTGGCCAGCGGCGATCCCATGTTCTACGGAATCGGCCGCGCCCTCACCGAGGAGCTGGGGGCGGGCGCACTCAGGGTGCTGCCACACCCGTCCTCGGTCTCGTATGCCTGCGCCAGGCTGGGCTGGCCTGTGGAGGACACCGAGACGGTCACCCTCGTCGGCCGCCCCACGGCCCGGCTGGCCGCGGCGCTGTACGACGGGCGGCGGCTGCTGGTCCTGTCGGCGGACGCGGCCACGCCCGCCGCCGTGGCGGCGCTGCTGCGGGACCGCGGCTTCGGACCCAGCCGGATGCGGGTGCTGGAACAGCTCGGCGGTACGGCCGAGGACTGCCTGGACGGCACGGCGGACACCTGGGAGCACCCTCCGGGCGATCCCCTCAACGTTGTCGCGGTGGACTGCCGGAGCGACCGGGACACCCTCCGTCTCGGCTCCGTGCCTGGGCTGCCCGACGAGGCGTACGAGCACGACGGCCAGCTCACCAAACGCCATGTGCGGGCGGCGACGCTCGCGGTGCTGGCGCCCGCTCCCGGTGAGCTCCTGTGGGACATCGGAGGCGGCTCCGGCTCGATCGCGGCGGAGTGGATGCGGGCCCATCCGTCCTGCCGCGCGGTCACCGTCGAACGCGACCCGGTACGCGCCCGGCGCATCGCCCGTAACGCGGACCGGCTCGGCGTACCCGGGCTGCGCGTGGTCACCGGCAGGGCGCCGGACGTTCTGGCCGGGCTGCCCGTGCCCGATGCCGTGTTCATCGGTGGCGGGCTCACCGCGCCCGGTCTGCTCGACGCCTGCTGGGACGCGCTGCCCCCAGGCGGCCGGCTGGTCGCCAACACCGTGACGCTGGAGTCGGAGGCGCTGCTCGCCGACCGTTACCGGCGGCTCGGTGGAGACCTTGTCCGCCTCGCCGTGGCCCACGCGGTGCCCGTCGGCGGGTTCACGGGCTGGCGTCAGGCGATGCCCGTCACCCAGTGGTCCGTACGGAAACCCGCTGCCGAGCCGCCGGACACCTCACCGGCGGGTTCTTCGCCCGCCCCCGCTTCCACGCACGATCCAGGAGACGACAACAGATGACCGTGTACTTCATCGGCGCGGGACCCGGTGCCGCCGACCTGATCACGGTGCGCGGTGCCCGGATCCTCGCCGCCAGCCCGGTCTGCCTGTACGCGGGCAGCCTCGTGCCGCGTGAGCTGCTCGCCGAATGCCCGCCGGACGCCCGGCTGGTGGACACGGCTCTGCTCGACATCGACCAGATCACCGCCGAGCTGGTGCGGGCCCACCAGGAGGGCCATGACGTCGCCAGGCTGCACTCGGGCGACCCGTCCGTCTTCAGCGCCGTGAACGAGCAGATGCGGCGGCTCGACGAGGCGGGCGTGCCCTACGAGGTCGTGCCCGGGGTGCCCGCGTTCGCCGCCGCTGCGGCGGCGCTGAAGCGGGAACTGACCGTGCCCACGGTCGGCCAGACCGTGATCCTCACGCGCATCGCCCAGCAGGCGACCGCGATGCCCGAGGGCGAGGACCTGGCCACGCTGGGCCGCAGTGGCGCGCTCATCGTGCTGCACCTCGCGGCGCGGTACGTGGACCGCGTGGTCGACGAGCTGCGGCCGCACTACGGGGCGGACTGCCCCGCCGCCGTGGTCGCCATGGCCTCGCGCCCCGACGAGATCGTGCTGCGCGGAACGCTGGACGACATCGCGGAGCAGGTGAAGTCGGCCGGAGTCGTCCGCACAGCGGTGATCATGGTCGGCAGGACGCTGGGCGCGGAACAGTTCCGGGACAGCCACCTCTACTCCCCGGCGCGCGACCGCCACACCTGCTGACGGGGCCGTACGCGCCGGGCTGCGGGGCGCCCGTACGTGCGCCGTCAGCGGACCCCGCTGCGCCCCACGACCGCCCCCGCGCGGTCGATGCAGATCACGTCCACGGCCACCGGCGCGCCCCGCAGCACCGAAAGCGCCTGGTCCCGGGCCGCCACCGCCACCAGGTCGCCCAGTGGCACACCGGCCGCCATGCACAGCTGGAGCGCGGCGAGGCCGGTGTTGGCGGACTCGATCTCCGCCGCCAGTGCCTCGCTCGCCCCGCCCTGCCGCGCCAGCCCCGCCAGGAACGGCTTGTCGACCTGGGAACGGCCCGAGTGCAGGTCCAGGTGCCCGGCGGCCAGCTTGGACAGCTTGGCGAAGCCGCCGCAGACCGTCAGCCGCTCCACCGGATGTCTGCGCACGTACTTCAGCACCGCACCCGCGAAGTCACCCATGTCCAGCAGAGCGATCTCGGGCAGCCCGTACTCGGCCACCACCGTCTTCTCCGAGGTCGAGCCCGTGCACCCCGCGACATGCCGGTGACCGGCCGCGCGTGCCACGTCCACACCGCGGCGGATGGAGTCGATCCAGGCCGAGCAGGAGTAGGGCACGACGATGCCCGTCGTGCCCAGGATCGAGATCCCGCCCAGGATGCCCAGGCGAATGTTCCACGTGAAACGTGCGATCTCCTCGCCGTCGTCCACGGAGACCGTGATCTCGACGTCGCCGGTACCGCCGTGCTCCGCGGCCGCCCTCTCGATGTGCTCACGCATCATCCGGCGGGGCACGGGGTTGATGGCCGGCTCTCCCACCTCGAGCGGCAGCCCGGGCAGCGTCACCGTTCCCACGCCAGGGCCGGCCCGGAACACCACGCCCGAACCTGCGGGGAGCAGACGCACGGTCGACCGCACCAGCGCACCGTGCGTGACGTCCGGGTCGTCGCCCGCGTCCTTGACCACCCCTGCCGTGGCCTGCCCGTCGGCCAGCTCCTCGACCGCGAGTGCGAAGGCGGGCGTCTGGCCCTTGGGCAGCGAGATGGTGACCGGGTCGGGGAACTCGCCGGTCAGCAGGGCCGTGTACGCCGCGGTGGTCGCAGCCGTCGCACAGGCACCGGTGGTCCATCCCGGACGCAGACCGGTGTGCTTGAGTTGGGCGGCGCGCCCGCCCTGCGCCTCACTGCTCATGGATGGACCGATCGATGCCCTTGCACGTACTCGTCCTCGGCGGCACGACGGAGGCCCGTCGGCTCGCGGAGGACCTGGTGGCCGTGGACGGGATCAGGGTCACGAGCTCGCTCGCGGGCCGTGTGGCCCGGCCGAAGCTCCCGCCCGGAGAGGTCCGCGTCGGCGGCTTCGGCGGCGCGGACGGCATGGCCGAATGGCTTCGCGCACACCATGTGGACGCGGTCATCGACGCCACCCATCCCTTCGCCGGCACGATCAGTTTCAACGCGGCCTCGGCCGCCACCGCTGTCCATGTTCCCCTGCTCGCTCTGCGCCGGCCCGGCTGGGTGCCCGTCGAGGGCGACCGGTGGCATGTCGTCGAGTCTCTCGCGGCGGCGGCGCGGCTGCTGCCGGAGCTGGGGCGGCGCGTCTTCCTGACCACCGGCCGGATGGGCCTGGCCGCCTTCGCCGGGCTGGACTCGCTCTGGTTCCTGATGCGCTCGGTGGACGCCCCGGAGGCCCCGTATCCGTCGCGGATGGAGGTCCTGCTGGAACGGGGCCCGTTCTCTCTCGAGGGTGAGCGCGAGCTGATACGGCGGCACCGTGTCGACGTCCTCGTCACGAAGGACAGCGGCGGCGAGGCCACGGCCCCCAAGCTCACCGCCGCGCGCGAGGCGGGAATCCCGGTGGTCGTGGTCGGGCGGCCACCGGTCCCGCCGGGTGTGCCTGTGGCGGCGACGCCGAAGGAAGCTCTGGACCTGCTGCGGGGGCTCCTGCCGTGACGCGATGACCGGCGGCGGGGCCCGGGGAGACCGAGGGCACTCCGCCCGCCGGAGGGACTGGCCGTCGTGACTCCGTTCCGTGCGGTGTCACGACGGCCTGGCCGGTCAGTCCTCCGGGTAGCGGCGGGGCGTCCAGACGATCTGCCGGCCGTCGCCCCGCTGCACCCATCGGGTCTGCGAGGACCCCACGATGAGGATCGTCCGCATGTCGACCTCCATCGGGTCCAGGTCGGCCAGCCGCACCGTGCGCACACTCTCCGACGGGCCCCCGACGTCACGGCCGAGCACCACGGGCGTGTCCGGGGAGCGGTGCTCCAGCAGCAGGTCGCGGGCCTTGCCGACCTGCCAGGTCCGGCTGCGGGAGCCGGGGTTGTACAGCGCCATCACCAGGTCGGCCGAGGCTGCCGCGCGCAGCCGTGCGGCGATGACCTCCCACGGCTTCAGCCGGTCGGAGAGCGAGATGGTGGCGTAGTCGTGGCCCAGCGGCGCACCCGCCTTGGCGGCGGCGGCGTTCGCGGCGGTCACTCCCGGCAGCACACGCACCGCGATGTCCGCGTACGCGTCCTGCGAGGCCACCTCGAGTACGGCCGTCGCCATGGCGAAGACTCCTGGGTCGCCCCCGGAGACCACGGCCACGCGACGGCCGCGGCGTGCCAGGTCCAGCGCGAACTCGGCGCGCTCCGACTCGACCTTGTTGTCGGAGCCGTGGCGCCGCTGGCCCGGCCGGACCGGCACCCGGTCCAGGTACGTCGTGTAGCCGACCAGGTCGTCGGCGGCGGCCAGCGCCCCGCGTGTCTCGGGCGTCAGCCAGAGCGGGCCGGCCGGGCCCGTACCGACGACGACCACCTCGCCGCCGCCGGGGCCCGCCGCCGGTGCGGGGCGGGGTGCGTCGATCCGGCTGGGCAGGACCGCCACGGCGAAGTACGGCACGGAGTCCGCATCGGTGTTCGCGAGGTCACCCGTGCGCTCCCCGGCCATCGTGGCGCGCTCGACGTACCGCGCCTCGGACAGCCGCCCGGACGCCTCGAACGCCCGGCGTACGGCGGGGAAGGTGCGGCCCAGCTTCATCACCACCGCGGAGTCCGTGGCCGCCAGACGTGCGGTCAGCTCCTCCTCCGGCAGGGTGCCGGGCAGGATCGTCAGCACCTCCTCGGCCTCGACGAGCGGGGTGCCGAGCCGGGCGGCGGCGGCGCTGACCGAGGTGACGCCCGGGATGACCTCGGTGTCGTAACGGTCCGCGAGGCGCTTGTGCATGTGCTGGTACGAGCCGTAGAAGAGCGGGTCGCCCTCGGCGAGCACGGCGACGGTCCGCCCGGCGTCGAGGTGCGCCGCGAGCCGGGCCGCGGCCTCGGTGTAGAAGTCGTCCAGCGCCCCCCGGTAACCGCCCGGATGGTCCGTGGTCTCCGTCGTGACGGGGTAGACCAGGGCCTCCTCGATGTGGTCGGCGCGGATGTGCTGTGCCGCGATCGAGCGGGCGATGGAGCGGCCGTGCCGGGCGGAGTGGTACGCGACGACATTGGCCTCGCCGATGATCTGCACGGCCCGCACCGTCATCAGGGCCGGGTCACCCGGGCCGAGCCCGACCCCGTACAGGCGCCCGGGGCCGGCGCCCGTGCCGTCGGTCCGCTGCTGCTCGGGCACGCTCACTCCTCCTCGCTGGCGATCGCGTTGAGCGCGGCGGCGGCGATGGCGCTGCCCCCGCGCCTGCCGCGCACGACGAGGTGCTCGAGCCCGGACGGGTGGGCGGCCAGGGCTTCCTTGGACTCGGCGGCGCCGATGAACCCGACGGGCACCCCGATGACGGCGGCGGGGCGCGGGGCACCCTCCTCGATCATCTCCAGCAGGCGGAAGAGCGCGGTGGGGGCGTTGCCGACGGCGACGACGGCGCCCTCCATCCGGTCCCGCCACAGCTCCAGCGCGGCGGCGCTGCGCGTGGTGCCGAGCTCGGCCGCCAGCCCGGGGACCGCGGGGTCGGACAGAGTGCAGATCACCTCGTTGCCGGCGGGCAGCCGCTTCCGGGTGACCCCGCTGGCGACCATGGCCACGTCGCACAGGATGGGCGCGCCGGACCGCAGGGCCGCGCGGGCGTCGGCCACGGCGTTCGGCGAGAAGGCGAGATCGCGTACGAGGTCGACCATGCCGCAGGCGTGGATCATGCGGACGGCGACCTGGCTCACATCGGCGGGCAGCCCTGCCAGATCCGCTTCCGCGCGGATGGTGGCGAAGGACTGGCGGTAGATCGCCGGTCCGTCCTTCTCGTACTGATGCACAGTGCTGTCGCTTTCTTCATCGAACAGGGGGGTCGTACCGGATGGTCAGGTGTGCGTGTCCCGGGCGGCCGCCACGGCGGCGGCGAGCGCGGCCGGGTCGTCCCGGACCGTTGCAGCCTCGGTGCTTCGGTCTCCCCGCACATGGGAGATCCGGTGTCCGCCGGGGGTGACGACCACGTCGATCCACTCCCCGTGCGGGTGGCCGCACCGGCGTTCGCACCCGGACCAGTACACAGGGAGCCGTCCAGCGGGTCCGACGGCGGCCCCCGCGTCGGCCCGTACGTCGGCCAGCGACTTCGCACAGCCGGGGCGGCCGATGCAGGCCCCGACACCGGTCCAGGGGGAGCCGGGGCCGGTGATCAGCCCGGCTCCGGAGAGTTCGGTCAGCAGCTCGTCCGCCCGCGCGGGCGGGATCCCGGTGAGGACGGCTCCGCGCCAGGGGGTGAGGCGCAGTTCACCGGCGCCGGACAGCAGCCGCCACTGCGCAGGGCCGAGCCGGCCCAGCGGTACCCCCACGGACAGAGCGGCCTCGTGCGGGGGGCCCGGGACGCGTCCGGGGGCCGGGGCCAGGGCTTCGGGCGGCCGGGGCCGGATCCCCGTCACGCAGGTGATGCCGGCCGGCCCGAACCGGCGTACGACATCGCCGGTCAGCGCGGTGACCGCTTCGGCACGCAGGTCCTTCGTCCGCCAGGCCCCGGTCTCCTCGGCCGCGTCCAGGAAGGCCTCGGCGGCGAGGAGCGCCGCGCGGGGGGCGGCGGCGCGGGGGACGCGGAGGACGGCCTCGCCGCCTCCGATGCGCAGGAGTGCGTCACCGGCGGCGTGGCCTATGAGTGTGAGATCCGCGCCGAGGGCGTCCACGTCGCCGCGGCCGTCGTCGAGTGCGAACAGGAAGCGTCCGGAGAGAGCCGTGGCCCGGTCGCTCGTGCAGAGGAGCCGGTCCAGTTCGGTCAGCCATGGTCTGACGTCGGCGGCTCCCAGGCCGTCCAGCCCCGAGAGCGGGGAGGCGACCACGTTGCGCACGCGCTCGTGCCGCTCGGAGGGCAGCAGCCCGGCCCGGCTCAGCAGACCGGCCAGCTCCGCACCGCAGTCCTCGGCGAGTCCGCGTACCTGCACGTTCCCCCGCGACGTGAGATGCAACTCACCGTCACCGAGCCGCTCGGCGGCCTGCCCCAGCGCCGCCGCCTGTCGGGGCGTCAGCACCCCGCCGGGTATGCGGATCCGCGCCAGCGCACCGTCGTCCGCCCGGTGCAGCCGCAGTGCGCCGGGGCACGCGTCACCGCTGCTCCGGGTGCACGCGGTGCCCGGAGACCGGGGCGTCAGGGGGGAGGCGGACATGGCGGCGAGCATACCGACCGTGACCGGGACGCACCCCTACGGTCACTGTGACCTACGGGACACCTCACCACGGGCCCGGCACCCACGCCGCCGGCCAGAACCCTGGGGCCCTGCCGGGCCTCGGGACGGTCCGGCCGGAGCACTTCGGGCCCGTCCGGGCCGGGGCCGTCTGGTCAGACCCCCCCACCCGACGCCTACTATGCCTAGCGGCGGTCCGTTCGGCCCGCCATCGCCAGACGGCGACATGGGAGGAAGCCCGGTGAGATTCCGGCGCGGTCCCGCCACTGTGAGCCCGGCCCCGCGAAGGCCGTGCGAGTCAGGAACTCCCGCCGTCCGACAAACCGCCCGGGGCGTGGACACCCCGAGGAAGGGCTGACGCCGCATGATCCTGCTCCTGTCGACGTCCGACACCGACCTGCTGAGCGCCCGTGCCTCCGGTGGTCCGGTCGGCTTCCGCTACGCGAACCCGTCCCGGCTCTCCGTCGAGGACCTGCCGCAGCTCCTGGACGGCACGGACCTCGTCGTCGTACGTCTCCTCGGTGGTGTCCGCGCCTGGCAGGAAGGGCTCGACCAGGTGCTGGCCACCGGCCGGCCCGTCGTCGTCCTCACCGGCGAACAGGCCCCCGACGCCCAGCTGATGGCCGCCTCCACCGTGCCGATCGGCATCGCGGCCGAGGCCCACGCCTACCTCGCGCACGGTGGCCCCGCCAACCTGGAGCAGCTGGCCCGCTTCCTCTCCGACACCGTGCTGCTCACCGGCCACGGGTTCGAGCCGCCCGCCCCGGCCCCCGCGTGGGGACCGCTGGAGCGGACCGCCCGGGACGTCGACGGCCCGACCGTGGCGGTGCTCTACTACCGGGCCCACCACATGAGCGGGAACACCGCGTTCGTCGAGGCGCTCTGCACCGCCGTGGAGGACGCGGGCGCCCGCCCCCTCCCGCTGTACGTCGCCTCGCTGCGCACCCCCGAACCCGAGCTCGTCGAGGAACTGCGGGCCGCCGACGCCATCGTGACGACCGTTCTCGCGGCCGGAGGCACCAAGCCCGCCACCGCGTCGGCGGGCGGGGACGACGAGTCCTGGGACGCGGGCGCCCTGACCGGCCTGGACGTCCCCGTCCTCCAGGCGCTCTGCCTCACCAGCCCGCGCGCCGCCTGGGAGGAGAACGACGAGGGCGTCTCCCCGCTCGACGCGGCCACCCAGATCGCCGTACCCGAATTCGACGGCCGCCTGATCACCGTCCCGTTCTCCTTCAAGGAGATCGACGAGGACGGCCTGCCCGCGTACGTCGCCGACCCCGAGCGCGCCTCCCGGGTCGCCGGGATCGCCGTACGGCACGCGCGACTCCGCCACATCCCCGCCGCCGAGAAGCGGATCGCGCTCGTCCTGTCCGCCTACCCGACCAAGCACTCGCGCATCGGCAACGCGGTCGGCCTCGACACCCCCGCCAGCGCCGTCGCCCTGCTCCGCAGGCTGCGCGCCGAGGGCTACGACTTCGGGCCGGAGGAAGAGATTCCGGGCCTGGTCTCGGGCGACGGCGACGAGCTGATCTACGCGCTCATCGACGCCGGCGGCCATGACCAGGAGTGGCTCACCGAGGAGCAGCTGGCCCGCAACCCGGTCCGCATCCCCGCCGCCGACTACCGCCGCTGGTTCGCCACCCTGCCCGCCGAACTCCGCGAGGCCGTCGAGCAGCACTGGGGCCCGGCACCCGGCGAGATGTTCGTCGACAGGTCCCGCAACCCCGAGGGCGACATCGTGCTCGCGGCCCTGCGCCGGGGCAACCTGCTGATCCTCATCCAGCCGCCGCGCGGCTTCGGCGAGAACCCGATCGCGATCTACCACGACCCCGATCTGCCGCCCTCGCACCACTACCTGGCCGCGTACCGCTGGATCGCCGCGTCCGCCGACGACAACGGCTTCGGCGCGGACGCGATGATCCACCTCGGCAAGCACGGCAACCTGGAGTGGCTGCCCGGCAAGAACGCTGGCCTCTCCGCCGCCTGCGGCCCCGACGCCGCGCTGGGCGACCTCCCCCTCGTCTATCCGTTCCTGGTCAACGACCCCGGTGAGGGCACCCAGGCCAAGCGCCGCGTGCACGCCACCCTCGTCGACCACCTCGTGCCGCCCATGGCACGCGCGGACAGCTACGGCGACATCGCCCGCCTCGAACAACTGCTGGACGAGCACGCCCAGATAGCCGCGATGGACCCGGCGAAGCTCCCCGCCGTCCGCGCCCAGATCTGGACGCTGATCCAGGCCGCGAAGCTCGACCACGACCTGGGCCTCGAGGACAGGCCCGAGGACGAGGGCTTCGACGAGTTCATCATGCATCTCGACGGCTGGCTCTGTGAGATCAAGGACGTCCAGATCCGCGACGGCCTGCACGTCCTGGGCGGTGCCCCCGCCGGCAAGGACCGCGTCAACCTGGTCCTCGCCGTCCTGCGCGCCCGCCAGATCTGGGGCGGCACGTCCTCGCTGCCCGGCCTGCGCGAGGCACTCGGCCTCGACGAGTCGGCGGCGACCCGTACCGCGGCCGACGAGACCGAGGAGAAGGCCCGCGCCCTCGTCCAGGCGATGGAGGACGCGGACTGGGATCCGGAAGCCGTCACCGCTGTGGCCCAGGGGCTCCCGCAGGCCGTCGCCGACATCCTCACCTTCGCCGCCACCGAGGTCGTGCCGCGTCTCGCCGCGACGACCGACGAGCTGGACCACGCGGTCCACGCGCTGAACGGCGGCTTCGTCCCCGCCGGTCCCTCCGGATCCCCGCTCCGCGGCCTGGTCAACGTGCTGCCGACAGGCCGAAACTTCTACTCGGTCGACCCGAAGGCGGTCCCGTCCCGCCTGGCGTGGGAGACCGGCCAGGCCCTCGCCGACTCGCTCCTGGAGCGCTACCGCGCCGACAACGGCGACTGGCCCACCTCCGTCGGACTGTCCCTGTGGGGCACCAGCGCGATGCGTACCGCGGGCGACGACATCGCGGAGGCGTTCGCCCTGCTCGGCGTCCGCCCCGTCTGGGACGACGCCTCGCGCAGGGTCACGGGCCTGGAAGCGATCCCGTACGAGGAACTCGGCCGGCCGCGCATCGACGTCACCCTGCGCATCTCCGGATTCTTCCGCGACGCCTTCCCGCACACGATCGGGCTGCTCGACGACGCCGTCCGCCTCGCCGCCTCGCTCGACGAGCCCGCCGAGCAGAACTTCGTACGCGCCCACACCCAGGCCGACCTGGCCGAACACGGCGACGAGCGGCGCGCGACCACCCGCATCTTCGGCTCCCGGCCGGGGACGTACGGCGCGGGGCTGCTCCAGCTCATCGACTCCCGCGACTGGCGCACGGACGCCGACCTGGCCGAGGTGTACACGGTGTGGGGCGGCTACGCGTACGGCCGTGAGCTGGACGGTCGTCCGGCGCGGGACGAGATGGAGACCGCGTACAAGCGGATCGCGGTGGCGGCCAAGAACACGGACACCCGCGAACACGACATCGCGGACTCGGACGACTACTTCCAGTACCACGGCGGCATGGTCGCGACCGTGCGCGCGCTGAAGGGCACCGCCCCGGAGGCGTACATCGGGGACTCGACCCGCCCCGAGACGGTCCGCACGCGCACGCTGGTCGAGGAGACGTCCCGGGTCTTCCGCGCCCGGGTGGTCAACCCGAAGTGGATCGAGGCGATGCGCCGCCACGGCTACAAGGGCGCCTTCGAGCTGGCCGCGACCGTCGACTACCTCTTCGGGTACGACGCGACGACCGGCGTGGTCGCTGACTGGATGTACGACAAGCTCACCGAGACGTACGTCCTGGACCCGGCGAACCGCGAGTTCCTCCAGCAGGCCAACCCCTGGGCACTCCACGGCATCGCCGAACGCCTCCTGGAGGCCGAGTCGCGCGGTATGTGGGCGAAGCCCGACCCGGCGGTGCTCGAAGCGCTGCGCCAGGTGTTCCTGGAGACGGAAGGCGAGCTGGAGGGCGAGGACTGAGCGGCGAGTGGGAGGCGCGCGGTGGGGCGCGCGGCCCTGCGTTGCCGCCTCCCCGCGGCCGGTCCACTCTGGTGGAATGGGTGATCAGCCGAGCCCCCCGCTCCGCACGTCCCTGCGGCGAGCGTCCCGCCTGATGGAGGCCGCGGGCGCCCACACGGGCGGCGCCCCCGCTGGGCAACTGGCGCGGGAGGCGGGACTCGCACCGGATTCCGCGAACCGCCTCCTGCACGTGCTCGCCGAGGACGGCTACCTGACCAGGCTGGAGGACGGCGGGTACGTGGTCGGCGGCATGCTCGACCGGCTGCGGACCGTGAGCCGGAGCGAGGGGGCGCTCGCCGGTGTCCGGCCCGCCCTCGCCGCACTGCGGGACGAGATGTCGGCCGCCGCGTATCTGACCTTCTACCAGGACGGTGAGATCCGGGTCGCCGAGATCGTCGACGGGCCCAAGGCCCCCAGTGTCGACCTCTGGGTGGGCTTCGAGGACGCCGGTCACGCCACCGCCCTCGGGAAATGCGTCCTGCGCGAGCTCGACGAGGGCGCGCGCGGCGAATACCTCTCCCGGCACCTCCTCGGTGACCTCACGCCACGTACGATCACCCGCCGTGAGGAGCTGGTCCGGCAGCTGGAGGCGCTGTCGACCCCGTCCGTCATGGACCGCGAGGAGTACACACTCGGCACGGTCTGCATCGCGGTGCCCGTGTACAACGGCGACACGCTCGGCGCGCTCGGTGTCTCCTTCCGCGCCGACCGGATGTACCGGACCACGCAGCTCCGCGAGTCGCTGCTCTCCTCGGCGGCCCGGGTGAGCCGGGGCCTGTCGTTCACCCTCTGAGAGCTCCGCCCGCCTGCCGCCCGCCCGCCTGCCCGCCCGCGCGCCCGCCCGTCCGGCTTCGGCCGAAGACCCTGGCCGGCAGGGACCCGTTCGCGCCGAACGCACCGGTGAGCACCGCTGACCGCCCACGCGGGGCACTGTGCTATTCCTCACAGTGAAATCACAGGCGGCGTAGGCAACTGCACCCATTCGTCTTTTCTGTCTCTCCCGGCGATGTGGTAACGGCCGGGGCGAGTGAAGAAAGAGTGACGACGGATCGTTGCACCGGCCATACGATCACCTCCGAGTCGCATCTGCGTGTCCCATTCCGCTGCGACCCCTTCTTCTTATCTTTCGCACCCCGAAGGGCACTTGTGAAGATTCGCCGGATTCTCGCCACCGCTGTAGCCGCAGCGGTGACCACGCCCGTCCTCCTGCTCTCCGTCACCCCCGCGATCGCCGATGCCAAGCCGGCGGCGCAGACGCAGGAGAAGCCGTCCATCGCGGACCTGGAGAAGGCCGCAGCCGCGGCGCAGACCGCGTACGACGCCGCCGTGGCGGCCGAGAGCGCTGCCGAGGCGGAGCTGGAAACCGTCCTTCTGGACACCAACCCCCTGGCCGTGGCCGCCGTGGCCGCCGCCGCCGCGGCGGCTGACGCCGCCACCGCGAAGACGGCCGCCGACCAGGCCGTCGTCGATGCCAAGGCGGAGCTGGCAGCCCTCCCGGAGACGGCCACCGACGCGGAGAAGACCGCCGCGGCGACGAAGGTCACCGAGGCGGAGGCAGCCGCCGTGGCCGCCGACGAGGCCAAGACCGAAGCCGACGCCGCGCTCGTGGAAGCCAATGACGCGCGTGACGACGAACGGGTCGCCGCCGTCCGGAAGCTGGACCAGGCCCAGAAGGCCACCGAGGCCGCGCTCGCCGAGAAGACCGCCGCCGACGAGGCGCTGGCCAAGGCGAAGGAGGAGGCGGCCGAGGAAGGCGAAGAGGACGGCGACTGCGTCCCCGAGTCCAAGCTCACCACCGTCGTGACCGGTCTGCCCTCCGTGGTCGTCGCCGGCACGAAGGTCGACTTCAAGCTCCGGGTGACCAACGGCACCGCCAAGACGATGGACGAGGTCTTCCCGTTCGCCTACGTCCACGCGACCGACGAGTCCGGCCTCAAGGACCTCGACGAGCTGGTGCGCCTGCAGTGGTCGAACGGCTCGAAGTGGAAGACCATCGACAACGAGCACTACATGGACGCCATCAGCCCGCTGAAGGCCGGTGCCCACGCCGACGTCAAGATGCGTCTCACGATCGACGCCTCCGCCCCCGCGGGCAACGGTGTCACCTTCGTCGCCGGTGACTACTGGAACGACAACGGCACCTGCGGCGGGACGCCCGACCTCGAGGGCTACGAGTTCCTGATCGCCGCCGCAGGTACGAAGCCCGGCAAGGTCGACGACGCGAAGCCCGGCAAGACCGAGCCGAACACCTCGAACCTCACCCCGCAGACCGGCACGTCCACCGCCCCGACGGGCAGCCTCGCCGCGACCGGCACGTCCTCCGCGACCACGCAGGCCGCCCTCGCCGCCGGCGCCGCCGTGGCGATCGGCGCGGGTGCCGTGTTCGTCGTACGCCGCCGCAAGGCCGGCTCGCACGCCTGACGCGTGAGGCGGGGTGCCGGCCAGGCATCCCGCCCCGCACGCCGACCTCCGGTGGGCCCGGCACGGGGTGCCGGGCCCACCGGCGTCGTGCGTGGGCGGATGCAGGACTCCGGCGTCGTGCGTGGGCGGGTGCAGGACTCCGGCGTCGTGCGTGGGCGGGTGCCAGACCCAATGCCGCCGTGTGTGGCAGTGGCCCGGCCGGACCGGTCAGGAATCGAGAAGCGCGCCCTGGCCGCCGCGCATAGCTTCGTCACATGGCTTCCATCGCATCCGTCACCCTCGAGGTGGCCGACCCCACCGCCGCCGAACGCTTCTACTCCGCCGCCTTCGGGCTGGGCCCCGAACTGCGCGTCCGGGCCTCGGAGGCGCCGACGACCGGCTTCCGCGGCTTCACGCTCTCGCTCACGGTCTCCGGCCCCGCCACCGTCGACGGCTTCGTCGAGGCCGCCCTCGACGCCGGTGCCTCGCCGGTGAAGCCCGCCACCAAGTCCTTCTGGGGCTACGGCGGCGTCGTACGCGCCCCGGACGGGGCCCTCTGGAAGATCGCCACCTCGGCGAAGCGGGACAAGAGCCCGGCCACCCGCGAGATCGACCAGTTCGTGCTCCTGCTGGGCGTCGACGACGTACTCGCGAGCAAGCGCTTCTACGTGGAGCAGGGGCTCACCGTCGGAAAGAGCTACGGCCGCAAGTACGTGGACTTCGACACGGCCTCGGGCCCCGTCAAGCTCGGGCTGTACGGCCGCCCCGCTCTCGCCAAGGACGCCGGGGTCTCTCCCGACGGCACCGGATCCCACCGGCTCGTGATCGGCACGGACACCGGGCCCTTCACCGACCCGGACGGGTTCGTCTGGGAGAAGGAGCAGTCCTGAATCCGGCTGCGCCTCCCTGCGGGGCATGGCACGATCACGCGGGTGACGAGCAGACCCGCCGGGACCCCGCAGCTGCGTGACCTCGCCCGGCTGCGGCGGGTTCGCGACCGGATCGACCGGGAGTACGCGCAGCCGCTGGACGTCGAGGCGCTGGCCCGGGGCGCGAACATGTCGGCGGGCCACCTCAGCCGCCAGTTCCGGCTCGCCTACGGGGAGTCCCCGTACAGCTATCTGATGACGCGGCGCATCGAGCGGGCGATGGCGCTGCTGCGCCGGGGGGACCTCAGCGTCACCGACATCTGCTTCGAGGTCGGCTGCTCCTCCCTGGGCACCTTCAGTACGCGCTTCACCGAACTGGTCGGCATGCCGCCCAGTGCCTACCGGCGCCAGGCGGAGAGCGGGGCGGAGGGGGTGCCGCCGTGCGTGGCGAAACAGGTGACGCGACCCGTCAGGAATCGAGAAGCCCGTACCCCCGAGCCGCCGCTAGCGTGACGGGCATGGACATCACCATTCACACCAGCGTCCTCCCGCACGACGACCCGGACGCCTCGCTGGCCTTCTACCGCGACACCCTCGGTTTCGAGGTCCGCAAGGACGTCGGGTCCGGCGCGATGCGCTGGATCACGGTCGGCCCCGCCGATCAGCCCGGCACCTCCATCCTGCTGGCCCCGCCGGCCGCCGACCCGGGCATCACCGAGGAGGAGCGGCGCACCGTCCTGGAGATGATGGCCAAGGGCACGTACGGCTGGATCCTCCTGGCCACCAAGGACCTCGACGCCACTTTCGAGCGGCTGCAGACGGGCGACGCCGAGGTCGTCCAGGAGCCGACCCAACAGCCCTACGGCACCCGCGACTGCGCCTTCCGTGACCCTGCGGGCAACCTCATCCGCATCCAGGAAGTGCGCTGAGCCGTCCGCACCCCGGCCCGCCCGGGAACCGCTGACGTCGGGGCCGCCCACCGCGAACGGTGCGCGTCCCCGGCGAGGCGGGACGGCTGCCGGGGAACTCCTCAGCCGGCGCTGGGCACGGTGGAGGGGGACGTCGTGGTCCGCTCGACGAGGCCGTTGTCCGTCTGGTCGCCCTGGGAGTTCATGGGCGTGGAGTACTGGCCGACGGCCCAGAACCGGCCGGAGTCCCCGGTCGGCGCCAGGTCGTAGAAGGTGTACGAGGGCCACCGGGTGTCGCCGTCAGGGGCCGTCGCTCCGGGCTCCTTGGTCCAGCTGGTGCCGTCGAAGTGCCAGAACACCGGGCTCGCGTCGGCGGGTTCGGTCTGGTCGTTGCCAGTGACCCACAGACCGCCGTGGCCGTCGGATGCGATGGCGTGGACGTAGAGGGCGGAGAGCTCGCCGGTGATGTCCTCCCAGGTGGAGCCGTTCCAGTGGGCGACGCCCGGCACGGGCTCGGTGATCTCGGGGTCGGTGGCCCACCCGGCGACGTAGACGCTGTCCGTGGACGCGGCGGCGATCTTGGCGGTGTCCGTGCCGGTGCGCACGGGAGGCGTCTCCATCAGCGTCCAGGTGGTGCCGTCCCAGTGGTAGGTCACCGGGTGCCCACCCTTCACGGGGTACTTCATCCCGGTGGCGTACGCGTCGTCTGCCGACAGGGCGTCGATGTCGCGGATGTCGACGAGGGCGGGGAGCGCGAAGGTGTTCCAGACGCCGTCGGAGTAGGTGTAGAGGGCGTTGCCCCCCTTGAAGAGGCGCCCGGGGACGGCGTCGATCGGCACCTCGGGCCAGCTCTGATCGGCGGCGCCGGCTGCCGTGACGGTGTTCCAGCGCGTGCCGTCGTAGTGCACGAGCACCTGGTCCCTGCCCACCGTCCCGTAGGCCCAGACGTCGTCGGCGGCTGCCGCGCTGACCGCCGACCACTGCCAGACCTCGGGCAGTCCCGGAGCGGTGTCCTTGCCCCACTTCGCCCCGTTCCAGCGCATGATGGCGCCCCGGCCGTCCTTGCTGCCGACCGCCCAGGCGAGGTCCTCGTCCACCGAGGAGACGGAGAGCAGGGAGCCGGCGGCGCTGGTGCCGGAGAGGGAGACCTCCCAGCCGGAGACTTCGGCGGCGCCGGCTCCACCGGCGTTGAGCAGGGTGGACGCGAGGGCCAGCGAGACGGCCGCGGTGCGCAGGAGGTGCCGTGCGAGCATCGGTGAGCGTTCCTTTGCGATGGGGAGGACTTCTCCGGAGTCCGAGTCGGGCGCACGCCCTTCTCGACCACGGGACGAGACTCGCGGGGTGCGCCGATGGTTGTAATGGGCACGGCATGTAACGCGTCCGAGTCGGGTGTCAGCCGTGCCCCGGCGGGTGCCTGGACGCCACCGCGATGGCCGAGATGTGAGGGGTGACGAAGGGCGGTTTGATCACAACAGGGTGACGGTATCCGAGATAAAGCCCAACTAAGCACACAGAACCTTCACTTGATGTCATGCTGCTCCGGCTGAAACCAGAACCAGCAGATGGAGCAGGGCACATGGCCGAAACTCAGCCCAACACCGCTACCAGCCAGGGCGCTTCCGCCGCGGCTGGAGGCGTAGTCGCGACCGGTGACGCCGGCGCCGTCCAGTTGTCAGGGGTGGCCATGAAGCGCCGCGGTCCCGTCGCCGTGTGGCTCGGCCTGACGCTCATCACCCTCGGGATCTACCAGCTGGTCTGGTACTTCAAGATCCACAAGGAGCTGCACGAGTTCGACCGCCGGCGGCCTCTGAACCCGGGTGGCAGCCTGATGGTCCTGCTCTTCCTGGGCTGGACCGTGATCGCTCCGCTGATCTCCTTCAAGAACACCGGCAAGGCGATAGCGAACGCCCAGCGCGCGGCCGGCCTGCCGGTGACGTGCAGCCCCGCCGCGAGCATGTGGCTGATGTTCGTCTTCGGCCTGAACGTCTGGTACATGCAGCGCCAGCTCAACCTGGTCGTCGAGGCCTACCCGGGCGCCGAGCCGGGCACGCAGGTCACTCTCGCGGCCTGAACCCGCTGCGGGGTCGCGCCCCCGGGCGGACCGTGCCGCGAATCCCGAAGGCGCCCACCGCACGCGGTGGGCGCTTCGCGTGTGCCTTCCGGCCTGAACGAACCGATACCGAGGCGGGGTCCCGATGGAACGGGTGGAAGCCGAACTGTTCACCGACGGTGGCAACGATGCCGTGGTGCGCCTTCAGGGCCGCCACTTCCCCGGCGTCCTGATCCAGGGGGACACCCTGGGCATTCTCCATGCGGATCTGACCGAAGTCGCCGAGCTGTGTGCGGCGGGAGACCTGGAGGAGGCCCGGCTTGCGGTGGGCGTGCTCCAGGCGGATCTGGGGGCGAAGCTCCGCCGCTACAGCGAAGCACTGGAAGCCCACGGGATCCGCCTGCCCTTCTGAGCGCGGTGCGGTGGGGTGGGGATGGACGGCGCTGGACGAGGGTGAATGAGACCAAGACTGAGACCGGAGAGCCAGGTCAAACCTTTTTGACGATGATCGACTCCGGGACCAGCTTCTCCAGGTCGTCCACGTCCGAGGTGAAGACGGTGACCTGACCCTTCTGCTGTCGCGCGATGACGGCGAGCACCGCGTCGATCGCGTACTTGTGGCCGCGCAGCTCGGTGTCCGCCAGGAGTCGGCGGGCCTGGCGGGCCTCGTCCTTTCCGATGTCGGCGACCTTGAGCAGGGAGAGCACCCAGTCCCAGCGCTGCTCCGTGGTTCTCCCGTCGTACGCTTCGACCAGCGTCATCGGGGACGTGACCACCTCGGCCTCACCCCGGGCCGCGAGGTCGAGCCAGGCGATCATCTGCCGGTCGCCGCGCACAACCAGGGACAGGGCTTCGCAGTCGAGCACGAAGACGCGCAATGGCCGCTGCTTGTGCTCAGTGGCACGCTTCTTCACGCGGCCTCTCCGGCGTCGTGCTTTCCAGCGGCGCGGCGGCGCTCGTGTTCGGAGTCGAGGTCCTCCAGTTCCTCGAACGCTGCTGTGCGCTCTTCCTCAGTGAGGGGGCCGTATTCCTCCTGCAGCCAGTCGGACAGTTCCCGCAGCCGGTCCCGGTCGCGCTTGAAGCGCAGCGCCTCGGCGACGTACGCCGAAATTCCCCGTTCTGCCGCCTCCGCGCGGATCTCGTCCAGGAGATCCTCGGGAATCGTCACAGTTACCTTCTTTGTGGCCATACAAGAGACCATACTCTTGGTATCACACCCCGTACCAGTGCGTTCGGGTGACCGCCAGGTCGGCGTTCAGGCGGTCGTGGCGTGACGCGGGCTGCCTCGGAAGACCTGGCTGGTGTGCCAGGAACGATGGGCGGCGGCGATGGGGCGGACGCCCGACCGGGGGTCGATGACCGGACGGCCGGCGAGCGTGATGACGTGCTCGCGGGCGGCTGTGCTGCGGCCGACGAAGCTCTGTGAGACCAGGATGCGGTGGCCCTCGCCACTGCCCTCGCCGAGACCGAGTACGCCTTTGTCGAACAGCTTGTGGTGCAGCGAGCACAGGCACAGCCCGTTTTCGAGGTCGTCCGGTCCGTCGAAACGCCCACCAGCGGACATGGGCGGCCTCAAGCCCGACCGAGCGCGACCGAGCCACGACGCGGATCCCGGCTACCCGGGCATGATGCCGTGGATGCGGGAGAGGGTGAAGACTCGTTCGTCGTCGCGCAGGTGGCACCAGGCGTACAAGTAGGGCGGGTCGAGCACGAGCTCGCTGAGGATACGTACGGTCCGGTTGCCCGAGGCGGCGACGTACTCGACCGTGATGGCTGTGCCGACGTCGACGGCATGGGCGAGCTGGCGGACATCGCTGTACGCCAGGTTCTTCGCGTACGCGGCGACGATCTCCTCGGTGTCCGTGCCGTAGGGGACCCCGGTGCCGAACGGGTCGGGAGCCGGGAGTGTCGGCGGGGCGGCCCGCAGCCTGGCGGCCAGCGTGCTCAGGTCGACGGTCACCGGAATCATCTGAGTCACCGTCGGCACGGACCGCTGCCGCTGGCCCGGGAATGGGGGGACCGGGACCGGGGCGGCGGCACGTCGGCGCCGGGTCTTCTCGACGCGTACGGTTCCATCGGCCCTCTCGGCGACGGGGGCGTAGCCGGCGGCCCGGAGCGCGGCGAGGGTCTTGTCGAGTGGGGTCCGGCTGACCAGCACGGTCGGTGCCAACACGCGCAGGCCGAGGGCGGCGAGCTTTCTGTGACTGACGAGTTCGGCGAGGAGGGCGGCTTCATCGCCATGGATCACACAGGCAGCGGGCGCGATGCGCACACGGCCGTGAGTGCGTGCGCAGTCGTTGATCAGGTACAACAGCGGCTGGGGGAGGGCGCCGACCGCGACGGCGCCCAGGTCGGCCGCGATGGCATCCGCCGTGCGGCCCGTGTCCAGGGCACGGCGAACGGTTGTGGGGCTGAACCGCCACACCGATGCCGTGCCACCGACTTCCTTGTCCGCGACGGTGTCCAGCAGTGTGGCGAGGCGGGCGGACGGTGTGCCGGTGACAACGGCGGTGAGGTCCGCGCCGAAACGGGCCGCCCTGGTGGCCGTCGGCAGCAGCCGCTCACAGGCAGCGGTGAGCGATTCGGCGGCTTCGGCGCCGTCGGTCCGCAGAGCGGCACCGATGGGGGACAGGCAGCCGCGGGCGACGACCCCGAGCAGTTCCGCTTCCCGGATTACGGTGGCGAAGGGCGTGGTGTCCTGGGGGAGTTGTTCGGCGAGCGGGCGGTGCCAGGCAACCATCGGCCCCAGTTCCGCGGGGCTGTGCACTCCCCGGTGCGCCGGGAACTCCGCTGCGGCGGCGAGGAGTCCCTCTCGGGCCTGTATACAGCCGCCGCAGGGCGGTGTTCCGGCGAGCGCGGGCAGTACCTTGCCGTCCTCGTCGCGGGCCTGGGCCGGAGTCAGCGGCAGCGTCCGCCAGGTTTGGAGAAGCGCGGTGAGCTGCTCTGCTGGTTCTCGTTCCGCCCAGGAGTCGTATCCGTCCGTTGCCGCGACCCGGTCGCCGTCCTGGGCCAGCAGCCCGGCGTCGTACGCCGTCTCCAGAACAAGGCGTACGACGATCTGGTCGCACTGCGCCGCCTTGCTGATCCGGGACAGCTCACGTGCTCCGACCCCGCCGGACTTCAGCAGGACCGGCGGAGCAGCGGAGCACGTCGCCAGAACCGACGCGGCATGTGCGGCGAACGCCGTGGCGGCTGCCGCCGCCTCCCGGCCCACTTCCGCCGAGGTGACGGACGCCGTCCGCACGACGGGCGGGACCGGCTCGAAGGGGGCGCGCCAGCCGACTCCGCGCAGTGCGAGCGCCACCTCGGCGGGCATGCGTGTGGATCCGTACCCGGAGTACCGGTCCTGGACCAGCAGTCCCCGCTCCAGTGCCCAGCGCGCACCCGGCTCGGAGTCGGCCGACGGGGCCCTGAACGTGATCAAACGCGCCGGTGATTGAGCCTGTTCGCCCTGGTGAGACGCTCGCCGCTCAAGCAGCTTCCGGGTGGACGCAGGTGCCGAAGTGATCACCGCGGCCACCCGCTCCGGATTGCGGTGGTGCTCCAGCAGGGCGGTCAGCCGATGCTTCTTGGTGGTGCCGGGCGACGGGATGCCCAGGGCCACCAGCATGCGGCGCAGTTCCTCGGAGTTCGTGTCTGCCAGTAGCCGGGTGAGCGGAGCGTCCAGCCCTAGCGGCGAGTCCCACGCCTGCCGCAACGGCGCCGCCATGCGCAACAGCCCTTCGCCGTCCGGCCAGACGAGTGCGCGGTCGGCCAGCGCCTCCAAGGCCGCGTCCAGCCCGCGAGCGTTCTCCGTTCCGGTCGCATCCAGCAGATCGGCCAGAGCGGCACATGGGACGGGCCCCAATGCTGCCAGTGCCTCGGCTACCTGCAGGTGTGGCAGCGCGAGTCCGGGCAGCACGGGGCCACCGACGCCGGGCGCTGAAGGCGGTCCGCGAGTTCGCCGAACGATCGTGGTTCCGGCGGGGACACGGCATCCGGGCGAGCTGCCAGGAGCCGCTCGAGCCGGCCGACTTCCAGATCACTCAGCCACGTGGCCAGAGTTGATCCGCCGGGCTTGCCGATGGAAACACCTCACAAGGACGAGTGCCGGTGGTCTCCGACCGGAATCGGTCCCTGCACAGACCCAGAATGGCGGATCGCGGGGGACGCCTGCGTCCTGAGTCGACAGAAACCCGCTTCTGAGTGAAGCGATGTCCTGTGACTACTGGGGCCGGCAACGTCGAAGGGCCCCGCAGCAAGCTGCGGGGCCCTTCGACGTATTGCCCGGTGAGAGCAATGGCGGAGGATACGAGATTCGAACTCGTGAGGGGTTGCCCCCAACACGCTTTCCAACTCTGCACGGTCACGTTCATCCTGGTTCGTGCGCGTCCACCCACCAGGTCACCGGTAGGTCTGCCGGGATGATGAACGACCGCGTACGGCTGCGAACGAGACTATGGATGAGACTGCTCCGGCGCCCCCTGTAGCTCCCGTGACAGCGGCTACCGCTTCTTGCGGATCTTGCGCTTCTTCGCCTCAGCCTCCTTCTCCTTGCGCTGTGCGACTCCGTAGGCCGACCAAGGGCCTTGGTGCTTCGCGCAACGAGAGGTACCGACTACCGCGAGGTTTCGGCACGCTGTGCCAGCTTTGGTGCGTGCGCCGCACCTGGACTGAGATGCCACTCCGTCCCCCTACTCAGAGGCCAAGGAACTCCAGACCTCACGAAGACTGCTTCGCAGCGCTTGCGGCAGGGAGGGCGTACACGCGACGCACGGAAGCACGACACCGGGCGACCCTGGCAGGTCGGAAATGCAGTCGCAACTCCGGAGGCGAGGGCCGGCCGAGGGCGTACGTCGAGACGGCCTCGGACACTGCGCCGCATAGGCGCGCCACGGACCCGTGACCCGGCCTTATAGCCTTCGCGGCCTTTGTCTGTCCGCCACGGCTCACAATTGTCAACAGGTGCTGAGCTTCGCACCTCCTGACAGCTAATGCCTAAACACCCCTACAGCGCTGCACGGCTCTTTTCGTCTGGATTCGATGGCTTCGCAGGTTCCAGGGAGGAAAGGACTAATGGTGACGCACGCACCTAAGTGGTCAGTGTTTTAGGGGTTGTGGCGAAGCATCGATTGCACCTCCTTCAATTGTTTGTATGATGCTCGGACATACTCTACGAATTCACCCCCAGGGTGACGTATAAGGACTTCTTCTTCCCCTTCGGGCGAGTTCCACTCCGTAAGTAGGACTTCCAGTGAGGAAACGTGTGAACAAAAATCGAGGACCACTCTGGGCATTTCGTCGCCGATTATCAGGTCTCCATGTTTCATGATGATGTCGCGCATCTGAAGCCCGGCGGGGGCGAAGACGGTGGATGTCCAGACTTTCCACCGTCTTTTTTCCTGATCCGTCATGGCTTCTGAACGTCGCCTCTGTGAGCTCTCGGGCAAGTATCGAATCTTGTACTCGTTCCATGCCGTCTCGTTGACATCGGTCAACACGAGCAAGGGGCCGTACAGGTCTCTAAGTTGCGAATTGACCCAATCGAGCTTGGCTTGGTGGGCCGTGCGTCGAATTTCTCCGCGGCTATTTAGCCAGTAGACTAGGACGGCAATCAAAATGCCGGAACCCGCTGTAACTGTGGCGGCGAGCAACTAATATACCCCCAGTAGGCGAAGTCTCTGTGACGGTCCAGTAGTGTTTCTCTGCGCTGCGGTCGGCGAGCTAAGGTTCGGCGTTCCGCCCGCCTAGAATGGCGGGAATACGATGCACTCGGAGCCGCAATAAACGTCTACGGCTATACCGTTCCTAGCTGCACAATCCTGAATCTTGGAGTGCAATGCTTGCACATGAGGAAGTTGATCGGCATCGCACTTAACCTTTAGGCCGTAGCGGCTACGACTCATGTCGATTATTTTTTCGGCACCGATTATTCTTCTTAGCATCATGGAAGTCGTGACGAGTCTTTGGCGTTCCTCCTTTTCGCTTAGATGTTCAGCGGATATTTTTACTTCATGTGGTTCATTTATCGTGTAGTGAGATACGGAGCCCTGTGTTTCGCGGACCAAGCTCTGCAGTGTGCCGATGCGATTGCTTTGCTCGCGCACCAGTCCCACAAGTTCATTGAGGATGTCAGGGGTGTCGCGTTCTGGTGGAACTCTCTCTTCTGCCCGCTTTGAGCGAATGGTGTGCAAATTTTGCGCGAGTTCCTCTCTGAATGCGTCGAAGGTTTTCCGCAGTCGGTCCTGATCTACTGGATTTTTGCACTTGTCGTTGATCGATTTAACCATCGACCAGACGTCACTCTCGTCCATGCTGTCTGTTGCCTGGAATTGGGACAGTGGGCCAGATAGATCTTTGATTGGCATATCGAGAAGGAATGGGATGAGTGAGCTTTCCCCTAGTTCACGGGAGAGGGCGCCAGCTTCAAAGTTGATCCACGGGGCAGACTGATTTTCTCGCGTAACGCATACGATTCCGAAGGAGCATTCTTGTAGTTGGTTCGCGATTGCCGCTAGCCCGCGTTCTCCTTTTGATATGTCCTGCGACGATACGAAGGGTGAGATCGCTTGGTTCGTTAGAGGCAGCCAGCTTCTGAGCGCTTCCGCGCATTCCTTTGAGGCTTCCCCTGACCAGCTGATAAAGATTTGCATCCTCTTGCCCCCTTGAGCGGTCCACTAGTCAGATATGATGCCTGGCCGTTCGCCTTTTGTCTGCTCTTTCTCGTACCTAGACGATCGACGGGTTTGCAGGGCAACCACACGACGAAACCCAAACTCATGCGGCGGTGGCACGGAAGGCGCCCGGCAGTCCGCTCTGCTACTTCTGACGGCTCGGCAGGGGCTGCTGGCGGTTACGAGGTGGCCGTACGGGTGCACCTCGTGCCGGGCGTCGGGGCTCACCGGTTGGACAAGCTGGAGCCCGAACACCTGGAGCGCTTCTACAGCCGGATGCTGGCCGACGGCAGCAAGCCCGCCACCCGCGCACCAGGCGCATCGGACGATCCGCACCGCGCTGAATCACGCGATGCGCCGCGGCCACGTCACACGGAATGTCGCCACACTCGCGGTCCCGCCGAGGATCGAGGAAGAGGAGGTGGAGCCGTACGACACCGAAGAGGTACAGCGCCTGCTCTCGGAGGCCGCCAAGCTCCGGAACAGCGCTCGCTGGTCCATCGCGCTCGCGCTGGGGCTCCGGCAGGGTGAATCGGGCTGAGGTGGGCGGACCTCGATACGAGCAGCGGAGTTCTGCGGGTCAGGAAGAACCGGCTGAGGCCGAAGTACCTGCACGGCTGTGGTGGCGACTGCGGCACGAAGCCGGGGTACTGCAAGAAGCGGGTCAGGAAGAACGAGGACACGGCCAACACGAAGTCGCGCGCCGGCCGACGCGTCATCGGTGTCCCTGACGAACTGGTGAGGCTGCTGGAGCTCCACCGCCGAGAGCAGGCACGCGAGCGGGCGATCGCGGGGGAGGACTGGCGAGAGTCCGGGTTCGTCTTCACCTCTCCCATAGGCGAGCCGCTGGTGCCGAGCACGGACTACGACGCCTGGAAGCGGCTGCTGACCGATGCGAAGGTCCGGGACGGGCGCCTGCACGATGCCCGGCACACCGCGGCGACGGTCCTGCTCATCCTCGGTGTCCCCGAACGGGTCGTGATGCAGATCATGGGGTGGTCGTCCACGGCGATGGCGGCCCGGTACCGGCACGTGACGGGCGGCATCCTGGCCGACGTCGCGCAGCGGGTCGGAGGACTCATCTGGGAAGTGGCCCACGACGCTGACGGCAGCGGCACGGAGGGCTCCGAAGAGTCCCGTCTGAGACTGCAGATGAGACTACGAACGTCGAAGGGCCCCACCGCAAGCGGTGGGGCCCTTCGACGTATTGCCCGGTGAGAGCAATGGCGGAGGATACGAGATTCGAACTCGTGAGGGGTTGCCCCCAACACGCTTTCCAAGCGTGCGCCCTAGGCCACTAGGCGAATCCTCCGCCGCAAACAATACAAGACGTTGGAGGGTGCTCGCGAACACGTTCCCCAGAGATCGTTCCGGACCGTCCTCAGGGAGGGCCTGGACCGGGAGCGGGTGGACGGCGGGGGGTCCGGATCGGCTAAGGTGGGCGTCAGCCCCTCACGTGGCGCTATCTGACTGAACTCCCCCAGGGCCGGAAGGCAGCAAGGGTAGGTTGGCTCTGGCGGGTGCGTGGGGGGCCCTTGCGTGTCCGGGGTGAGATGTCCCGCCGGGTGCCGCGTTCCGGGGCGGGACGGTTTGTCAGTCCGCCCCGATAACCTCGTAGGTGTGTCGTCCCTTGCGCTGTACCGCCGCTATCGCCCCGAGTCCTTCGCCGAGGTCATCGGGCAGGAGCATGTCACTGACCCGTTGCAGCAGGCCCTGCGGAACAACCGGGTCAACCACGCGTACCTGTTCAGCGGGCCGCGCGGCTGTGGAAAGACGACCAGCGCGCGCATCCTCGCCCGTTGCCTGAACTGCGAGCAGGGGCCCACACCGACCCCGTGCGGGGAGTGCCAGTCGTGCCGTGACCTGGCGCGCAACGGACCGGGTTCGATCGACGTCATCGAGATCGACGCCGCCTCGCACGGTGGCGTCGACGACGCTCGTGACCTGCGGGAGAAGGCGTTCTTCGGGCCCGCGTCGAGCCGGTACAAGATCTACATCATCGACGAGGCGCACATGGTCACCCCGGCAGGGTTCAACGCCCTGCTGAAGGTGGTCGAGGAGCCGCCGGAGCACCTCAAGTTCATCTTCGCGACCACCGAACCCGAGAAGGTCATCGGCACGATCAGGTCGCGCACGCACCACTACCCCTTCCGGCTGGTTCCGCCCGGGACGCTGCGCGGTTACCTCGCGGAGGTCTGCGACAAGGAGAACAGCTTCGTCGAGGACGGCGTGCTGCCGCTCGTGGTGCGGGCCGGCGCGGGTTCCGTGCGTGACTCGATGTCCGTCATGGACCAGCTGCTCGCCGGTGCGGGCGACGACGGTGTGACATACGCCATGGCGACCTCGCTCCTCGGTTATACGGACGGGTCCCTGCTGGACTCGATCGTGGACGCCTTCGCGGCGGGCGACGGGGCCGCGGCCTTCGAGGTCGTCGACCAGGTGATCGAGGGCGGCAACGACCCGCGGCGTTTCGTCGCCGACCTGCTGGAGCGCCTGCGTGACCTGGTGATCCTGGCCGCGGTGCCGGACGCGGGGGAGAAGGGGCTCATCGACGCCCCCGCCGATCTGGTCGAGCGGATGCAGGCCCAGGCCTCCGTCTTCGGCGCCGCGGAGCTCAGCCGCGCCGCCGACCTGGTCAACGAGGGGCTGACCGAGATGCGCGGGGCGACCTCTCCCCGGCTCCAGGTCGAGCTGATCTGTGCCCGGGTGCTGCTGCCCGCCGCCTTCGACGACGAGCGGTCGCTCCAGGCCCGTCTCGACCGGCTCGAGCGCGGCGCGTCCTTCGCGATGGCCGGGCCGGGCCCGGCCATGGGTTACGTACCCGGTCCTGAGGCCCAGGCCCATGGCGCGGGTGCGGGCCTGCCCACCGGAGGGCCCGCCGCCGCCCGTGCCGCGGCCCGGGGGGACGTGCCTCCGGCGGCGGCCCCCGTCGACGTACGTCCGGCAGCGCCGGAGGCCGCCGAGGCCGCCGCGCCGCCCGCCGCGCCTCAGGACGCGCCCCCGGCAGTTCAGCAGCCCGCGCCGGCCGGGCAGCGCCCCGGGGCGTGGCCGACGGCGGCCGGGGCGGGCAGCGGTGCGGAGCCCGCGCGGCGGCCCGGCGGCTGGCCGACCGCTTCCGCGCCCGGCAGCGCACCGCAGGCCCCCGCCCCCGCCCCGGCCTCCGTTCCCGCTGCTCCGGCCCCGGCCGCGCCGGCCCCCGCGCCAGGTGGGCAGAACATGGCCCAGGGCGCGGCCCAGGTGCGGAACATGTGGCCGGACATCCTGGAGGCCGTGAAGAACCGCCGCCGCTTCACCTGGATCCTGCTCAGCCAGAACGCACAGGTCACAGGCTTCGACGGCAGCACCCTGCAGCTCGGCTTCCTCAATGCCGGAGCCCGTGACACCTTCGCGAGCAGCGGCAGCGAAGAGGTCCTGAAGCAGGCTCTCGCCGAGCAGTTCAACGCCACCTGGCGGGTCGACGCGGTGGTGGACCCCTCGGGTGGTGGCGGACAGGCCCCGCAGACCGGTGGCGGCGGTGGCAGGCCCCCGGCCGCCCCGTATCAGCCCGCGCCGGCCGCGCAGGCCCCGTCGTACGAGTCCCGGCCCGCCCCCGCCCAGTCGGCTCCGCCGCCGGCGCAGCAGCAGAGCGCGCCGCACCAGGCCGCCCGGCCCGAGCAGTCCTCGTCCTCGTACGACAGAGCCGCACCGGAGCCGCCGCGGGCGGTCGCGCCCGAGGACGACACCGCCGAGGCCGACGACCCCGACCTGGTCGACTCCGCACTCTCCGGCCACGACCTGATCGTCCGCGAGCTGGGCGCGACGGTCGTCGAGGAGTTCACCAACGAGTAGCGACGGGTAGGCGCCGGCCCCCCGGGCCGGGTCGGCAGGCACCGGCCGTCACCCCCGGCCCTGTCCTCCAGCGGCCCGAAAGCTGCCTCCGGGGCACCGGCCCTGCCCTCCGGCAGCCTGTGAGCTGCCCAGGGCCTTCAACCCCTCCCCGAGGCACCCGGTGATCTGTCCGAGGACTCCCCGCCTCGCCGCCTCCAGCGGTCGGAGAGCTGTCCACGGAGCGGCGCCCGTCGAGGCTCCCGGCCCCCGGCGGCTAGGCTGCACCCCGTGAAGGTCCTCGTCATCGGCGGCGGCGCCCGCGAACACGCCCTGTGCCGCTCTCTCTCCCTCGACCCCGATGTCACCTCTCTGTACTGCGCCCCCGGCAACGCCGGAATCGCAGAGGTGGCCGAACTGCACCCGGTCGACGCGCTCGACGGTGACGCCGTCGCGCGCCTCGCCACCGAACTGGGCGCCGAGCTGGTGGTCGTCGGCCCGGAGGCGCCGCTCGTCGCCGGTGTCGCCGACGCCGTGCGCGCGGCCGGCATCCCCTGCTTCGGCCCCTCGCGCGAGGCGGCCCAGCTCGAGGGCTCCAAGGCGTTCGCCAAGGACGTCATGGCAGGTGCCAACGTCCCGACGGCCCGCAGCTACGTCTGCACGACGCCCGCCGAGATCGACGAGGCCCTCGACGCCTTCGGCGCCCCGTACGTCGTCAAGGACGACGGTCTCGCGGCCGGAAAGGGGGTCGTCGTCACGGACGACCTCGAAGCCGCCCGCGCCCACGCCCTGGCCTGTGACCGGGTGGTCATCGAGGAGTTCCTCGACGGCCCCGAGGTGAGCCTCTTCGCGATCACCGACGGAACCACGGTGCTGCCCCTCCAGCCCGCGCAGGACTTCAAGCGAGCCCTGGACGGCGACGAAGGGCCGAACACCGGCGGCATGGGCGCCTACTCCCCGCTGCCGTGGGCCGACCCGAAGCTGGTCGACGAGGTCATGCAGACCGTCCTCCAGCCCACCGTGGACGAGCTCCGGCGCCGGGGCACCCCGTTCTCCGGACTCCTGTACGCGGGCCTCGCGATCACCTCGCGCGGTGTACGGGTCATCGAGTTCAACGCCCGCTTCGGCGACCCCGAGACGCAGGTGGTCCTTGCCCGGCTGAAGACTCCGCTGGCCGGGGTACTGCTCGGCGCCGCCAACGGCACGCTGGACGTCGTACCGGCGCTGACCTGGCGTGACGACGCGGCCGTCACCGTGGTCATCGCCTCGCACAACTACCCGGGTACGCCCCGCACGGGAGACCCGATCGAGGGCCTGGCCGATGTGGCGGCCAAGGATGAACCCCACGCGTTCGTCCTGCACGCCGGCACCCGTCAGGACGGCGACGCCATCGTCAGTGCCGGAGGGCGCGTGCTCTCCGTCACGGCGACAGGCAAGGACCTCACGCAGGCCCGGGACCGCGCCTACACAGCGGTCGGCCGGATCCGGCTCGACGGTTCCCAGCACCGTACGGACATCGCCCGCAAGGCCGCCGAAGAGGCCTGAGGCCTCCGCCCGTCGCCGACCACCTGTGCCCGGCACCTCCCCCCGGAGGCGCCGGGCACAGGCATGTCCCCTCGGAGTGCCCGACACAGCAGGCATGCGGAAGTGCCCGGCACAGGCATGAATGGAGGGCCCGGGCGGACCCGTCGCGCAGGCGGCCGGAACGGCGCCGGTACCACCGAACCCCTGTACACCGGCGCGTCAGCAGCTTTACCCAAAGCCATTCCATCGGGTGACGACTCGGCCATCCGGATGACGCCCGCCGAGGCCCCAACTAGGGTGCGGCGCAGGCATTCCGGCACTTGGCCCACCGGCATTGCGATGTCGGTGGCGGGTGCCACAGTGGGGGAGTGACCAACACCGTCGCGGGGGCAGAGGGGGTGACGTCCAGCCGTGTCCGGTTCCGGTTCGGTTGAGGAGTTGGGTGCGCACGCAGCGCGGGCCAGAGCCATGGCTCTGCTGCGCATCCGCAGCAGAGCGACGGCCCTGGCGATCCTGCCGGCGGGCGCGGCGGTCGTGCTGCTCGTCGCGGTTGCCCAGGGACGTATCGGCGGTGACGCGTGGGCGACGGTGAGCTGGGTCGTGACGGCCTGCGCCGTCGCGGTCCTGCTGATCGCCGCCGCGGTGGCCCTCGCCGTGGCGCGGGCGAGGCCCGCCGTCAGCCCGACCGTGCCCCTCACGGAGGCAGCGGCCCCCGACCTCTACCGGCTGGTCCGTGACCTCGCCGACCGGCTCGACGTCCCGGCCCCCTCCGCCATAGAGCTGACCCCGGACTGCGACAGCTGGCTGGAGGACCGCACGCACCCCGCGGCACAGCCGAACGCGATGGGCCTCGCCAAGGATGCCAAGGGGCCGGCAGGCGCCCGGCGCGGCCGTCGGGTGCAGGCGGCTCCCGTTCTCGTCATCGGCTCTCCCTTCCTCTGGTGGATGAGGGTCGCCGAGCTGCGCGCGGTGCTCGCGCCCGTCGTCGCGGGCACCGGGCCGTCCGCGCACCCTGACATAGCCGCCGCCCGCCGCTTCGTCCGCGGGCTGGACGCCGCGGTCGCCGATGCCTCCCAGCCGGGCCGGGGACTCGTACGCCGGATGTACGCGGCCTTCGTCGGCTGGATCGCCCGGCTGATGCTGCGCGGCTGCCGCGGCCACGCGGCCGAGATGGAGCGCTGTGTCGCCGCCGCGGCCTCGGGGCGCGCCCAGGACGTGGATTACGGCCTGCGGATCGTCGCACAGGAGCAGGTCGGCCTGGCCTACGCCGGCTGGGACCGTCTGCTGACCCGGGTCGCCCTTCCCGCCTGGCGGATGGGCCGGTGGCCGTCCCAGCTCGACGCCGGAGTCGTCTCCGCGCTCACGGAGCTCTCCCGCCGCGACAGCCTCGCCGAGGGCTTCGCCTCACGGCTGGGTGAGCGCCCCGCCTGCGATCTGATCGAGGAACCGGGCGCGGCCGACGAGGCGGCCTCCCTGCTGGCCGCGCGGCTCTTCCACGGCGGTCCTGCGGAGACCGGCCCCGGCTGGTCCCCCGTCGACTGGCAGCAGTATCCGGAGGAGGTCGTGGACCGGAAGTGGCGTACGGAGGCCGCCCGCCTGCACCGGGTGCTCGACGCCCTGGGCGTGGCCACGAGCGTCTCCGTGGGCGGGCCGGGGGCGCGCGGCGCCGAGGGCTCGGCCGTGCCCACGCTGGCCCGCGTCATCGACCACCTCGCGACGCCGGGCGCCGACAGCGACGCGCTCGCGGCCGGGATCGGAGCCGCTGTCGCCCGCGACGAAGCGGAGGCGGAGCGGCCCCGGACCGACGGCGGCTCCGGTGCTCCGGAGACCGGCGCACCGGCCGGGGCGGACCCGGACCCCCTGGATCTCTGGGGCCCCGCCCCGCTCCCGCTCTTTCCTCTCCAGCCGCCGCGTACGGGCACCGAGCTGCTCACCGACCATGTCGTGGCGATGGTCTGCTGTGCCGCGGTGGACACGGCGGGGGCGGCCCCGGGGCTCGACTGGCTGGACGGTCCCGCGCTGCTGGTCGCCGGCGGCCGCAGATCGGACCTGGGCGCCCCCGTGCTCAGTCTCGTCGAGGACGGCGACGCGGAGCCGCTGCGCACGTGGCTCACCGCGGTCGGCGTACGGACCGACAAGCCCGTACGCCTGGGCTGAGGCAGACTTCGCGCCTGGCTGGAGCGCACATGCGTGCCTGGGTGAAGCACACGCCGCGCCTGCGCTGACGCGCACATCCCAGGAGTGGGGACGCATCACGCCGAGGCGCTCGGTTGAACGATCGTGCGTCCATGCAGATGCCCATATGTCCTGGATGTGCGTCCCATACCCGGAAGATTTCGCTCCGCTCACGTCGATTCGCGACGAACGGTGACGGAGTGCATGCGTTATGTGATGTGCTGTGAACGGCGTCGGTGTACGGCGTCCCACAGCTTTCGGGGGACGAGGGAGGGGTGCGGGATGGGGGCGGAGCAGATCCGGCGATGGGAATCGGGTGCCCTCGCGCATGCCGTGAGCGACCCTTTCGGGCAGGGCCCGCTGCCCTGGCTTCGCGGCAGCGAGACCTACTTCGACGACACCGGTCAGGTGGTTCCCTGGTACGCCGACCCGGCCCTCGGCCGCGGCGGAACCGGCGGCGGCACGCGCACCGCCGACGACGTGCGCCGGCAGATCAAGGGGTTCGCGTCCCCCGGAGCGGCGGCACCCGGCGAGGCGATCGACTTCCACATCACCGTGGACCCACCCCAGCAGTTCTCCGTCGATGTCTACCGCATCGGGCACTACGCCGGCGACGGCGCCGCCAAGATCACCACGAGTCCGCGTCTCTCCGGCATCGTCCAGCCGCCGCCACTGACCGCCGAGCGGACGGTGTCCTGCCACCACTGGTGGCTCTCCTGGCGGCTCCAGATCCCCAGCTACTGGTCGGTCGGCGCGTACGTCGCGGTCCTCACCACCGCCGACGGATACCGCTCGCACGTCCCCTTCACGGTCCGCGACAACCACCCCGCCGATCTCCTGCTCCTGCTCCCGGACATCACCTGGCAGGCGTACAACCTCTACCCCGAGGACGGCCGTACGGGCGCGAGCCTCTACCACGCCTGGGACGAACAGGGCCGGCTGCTGGGTGAGGAGGACGCCGCCGTCACCATCTCCTTCGACCGTCCGTACGCGGGTGCCGGTCTGCCCCTCCACGTCGGCCACGCCTACGACTTCATCCGCTGGGCCGAGCGCTACGGCTACGACCTCGCGTACGCCGACGCACGCGATCTGCACGCCGGCCGCGTGGACCCCAGCCGGTACCGCGGCCTGGTCTTCCCCGGTCATGACGAGTACTGGTCGCTGCCCATGCGCCGTACCGCCGAGCTCGCCCGGGACACCGGCACCTCACTCGTCTTCCTCTCGGCCAACACCATGTACTGGCAGGTCGGCCTCGGGCCGTCCCCCTCCGGTGTCCCCGACCGCCTGCTCACCTGCCGCAAGCGGCGCGGCCCCGGAAAGCCCGCCCTGTGGCGCGAGGTGGACCGGGCCGAACAGCAGCTGCTGGGCATCCAGTACGCGGGCCGGGTCCCCGAACCCCACCCTCTGGTCGTACGGAACGCCGGGCACTGGCTCTGGGAGGCCACCGGCGCGGGCGAGGGCGACGAGATCGACGGTCTGGTGGCCGGTGAGGCCGACCGCTACTTCCCGCGTACGTCGCTGCCGGAGCACGAGAACCGCATGCTGCTCGCGCACTCCCCGTACGCCGACAGCGAGGGGGCCACCCGGCACCAGGAGACCTCGCTGTACCGCGCTCCTTCGGGGGCGCTGGTCTTCGCCTCGGGCACCTTCGCCTGGTCCCCCGCACTGGACCGGCCCGGCCACGTCGACACGAGGATCCAGCGGGCCACGGCCAACCTGCTCGACCGGATCTGCAAGCGCGACTGAGACGCAGGCCCGGCCCGAAGGACCGCAACGCCTGGCCGGGGCACGGGAGCGCAACGCAGGAACCCGCGCGACCGGGACGCGGGGCCACGGCCCGGGACCGAGAAGCGGAACCGCGCCCTTCCTCGGCCCCCGCCCACGGCGTACGAGTGGTCAACCGCCCGCGCTCGCCTCCAGCAGCCCCGACCTGGTCCACCTGGCGACCCCTGTCGGCGCGCTCTCCTCGCATGCGGGACAATCGGAACGACTCCTGGATCAACCTACGCGGAGGCAGCGTGTCCGGTTTCGTAGAAAAGCCCGAGCCCGTGCAGGTACCGGGGCTCACCCATCTGCACACCGGCAAGGTGCGCGACCTGTACAGGAACGAGGCGGGCGACCTCGTCATGGTCGCCAGCGACCGTATCTCCGCGTACGACTGGGTCCTGCCCACCGAGATCCCGGACAAGGGCCGCGTGCTCACCCAGCTGTCGCTGTGGTGGTTCGACAAGCTCGCCGATCTCGTCCCCAACCACGTCCTGTCGACGGAGCTTCCCGCCGGGGCACCCGCCGACTGGGCGGGCCGCACGCTGGTCTGCCGTTCGCTGCGGATGGTCCAGGTCGAGTGCGTGGCGCGCGGCTATCTCACGGGCTCCGGCCTGACCGAGTACAACGCGAACCGCACGGTCTGCGGTCTCGGCCTTCCCGAGGGCCTCGTCGACGGCTCCGAGCTGCCCGGGCCCATCTTCACCCCGGCCACCAAGGCGGCGGTGGGTGATCACGACGAGAACGTGTCGTACGAGGAGGTCGCCCGCGAGGTGGGCGCCGAGACGGCGGCCCTGCTGCGCAGGAAGACGCTGGACGTCTACGGCCGGGCCCGGGACATCGCCCGTGAGCGCGGGATCATCCTGGCCGACACGAAGTTCGAGTTCGGCTTCGCTCCCACCGCGGACGGCGGCGAGGAGCTGATCCTCGCGGACGAGGTGCTGACCCCGGACTCCTCGCGCTTCTGGCCGGCCGAGAGCTGGGAGCCGGGCAAGGCGCAGCCCTCGTACGACAAGCAGTTCGTGCGTGACTGGCTGACCTCTCCGGCCTCCGGCTGGGACCGGCACGGCGAGCAGCCGCCGCCGGCGCTGCCGCAGGAGATCGTCGACGCGACGCGGGCCAAGTACCTTGAGGCGTACGAGCTTCTGACCGGTCTCAGCTGGCCGGCCCAGGGGATGTGACGGAAGAAGGCCCCGGTCCTGAGGACCGGGGCCTTCTTGTGTGGAGCGAACGACGAGGTTCGAACTCGCGACCTCAACCTTGGCAAGGTTGCGCTCTACCAGCTGAGCTACGTTCGCATGCGCCGCAGCGCGCTGCCTACTATACCCAACCTCTCTCCCGCGCGAGACGCACTGCCGCATGACGGTTCTCGGCCCCGAGTTTGGAGACCGCCGCCGACAGGTAGTTGCGCACCGTGCCCTGCGACAGCGACGCCCGTGTGGCGATCTCGGCGACCGACGCACCGTCGGCGGCGAACTCCAGCACCTCGGCCTCCCGGGCGGTCAGCGGGGAGTCCCCGGCGGAGATGGCGTCGGCCGCCAACTCCGGGTCCACATAACGGTTTCCGGCGTGCACGGTGCGGATGATCTCCGCGAGGCGCCGGGCGCTGACCGTCTTCGGCACGAACGCCCGGACCCCCGCGGCGAGGGCCCGCTTGAGATGGCCGGGTCTGCCGTGGCTCGTCACGATCATGGTCCGGCAGCCGGGCAGTCCGGTGCGCAGGGATGTGGCGACCTTCACACCGTCCGCGCCGGGCATCTCCAGGTCGAGGACCGCCACGTCCGGTCGGTGCGCCAGCGCCATGGCGAGCGCCTCGGGACCGGTGGCCGCCTCGGCGACCAGCACGATGTCGTCCTCCAGCGCGAGCAGTGCGGCGAGCGCGCCCCGGATCAGGTGCTCGTCGTCGGCGAGCAGGACCCGCACGGGCTGTTGTCCTGTGGTCATGCGGCGGCCTCGTCGTCGTCGGTGGGGCGGCCGGGGGCGTGATCCTGTTCCGGCAGGGGCACCCGTGCCGTGAGCCGGAAGAAGTCCCCGGACGGATCGGTGCCCGCTTCGAGCGTGCCGTCGTGCGCGGCCAGCCGCTCCCGCAGCCCGGCCAGCCCGGTTCCGGGTGCGGCGCGGGGGCCGGCCTTCCCGCCCGTGACCGGGGCGGCCGGCCCGGGCACGCCGTCGTTCTGCACCATGAGGACAACCTCTTCCTGCCGCGCGTTCCCGCGCTTCTTCCTTCCGCCGGACCGGTCGGCCGTGGAGATGCGGATGACGCAGTTGCGGGGGTCACCGTGCCGCAGGACGTTCGTCGTCGCCTCCCGCACCACCCACCCCAGCGCGGACTGGAGCTCGGCGGGAAGCGCCGTGTCCCCGTCGTCGAGGCCGTGGACCACGCAGTCGATCCCGGCGGCCTTCAGGACGCTGAGCGCGCCCTCCAGTTCGGTGCGCAGGCTCGCCTCCCGGTATCCGCGGACGATGTCGCGGATCTCGCGCTGCGACTCCTGCGCGATCCGCTGCACCTCGGCCATCTGCGAAACGGCCTCCGGCCGTCCCCGTTCGGCGAGTTGGACGGCGAGTTCGCTCTTCAGAGCCATGACCGCCAGATTGCGCCCCATCACGTCGTGCATGTCACGCCCGAACCGCAGCCTCTCCTCCGCCACCGCGACCCGGGTCTGGAGTTCGCGGGCGGCGTCCAGCTGCCGTACGACACCGGCCAGCCAGGCCGAGAAGACGTAGGTGACGACGAACAGCGCACCCGCGCAGGCGACGCCGACGAAGTCGAGCCAGGTCTGGTGCCATCCCATGCCCAGCGCCGCCGTCGCCACGGCGGTGGCCGTCGCCGCGCCGAGCACCAGCCACACCCGCTCGCGGGTCGTGCGCAGACCGACGGAGAGGGCTCCCAGGCCGAAGGCGGAGACCCCCATCAGCAGCATGCCGAAGTCGTCCTCCTTGCTGACCGTCCCGGTGTCGAGGAGCAGGACGAGCATGAGGAGTGAGGCACCCGTCGCGACGGCGGAGGCCACCGTCAGCCGGACCGGGCGTTCCCGGTGTCCGAGCCGCCAGTCGAGGGCCCTGCAGGACAGCACGGCGCACAGGGCGGAGTGGACGAGGAACAGAAGGCACAGCCAGGCGCCCGAAGGCTGCCGGTCGTGGAGGAGCAGCGGCACGCCGAGCGCCCCGAATTCGAGACCCGCCATCGCCTGGAAGGTGGCGCGCGTGTAAAGCTCGACCTTGGCGGTGTCGCTTTTGGCGGACCGCCCGCCCCCGAAGCTCATTGCCCGATCCCATCGGCGTGTCTTCCCGGGGCTGCTGCCCGTCATCACCTCTGCCACGGTGTTCCCCGTCCTCACTCGGGCCTCCGCCCGATGTCGTGATCCGGCTCCGCCGACCCTGGCAGCGCCGTGCTCCCGCAGGGAGCCCTCCCTCAGCGCCGCGGGTCCCACCGGAACCACCGCTGGACAGCAAACACGGCCAGCGCCGTCCAGGCCAGCGCCGACAGCGCCGCGCCCAGGACGTCGTCGCCGGCTCCGGCGCCCAGCCAGCCGGCCCGTACGAGCGTCATCACGCCGGTCAGGGGCAGGAGTTCGCACAGCGACGCGGCCAGGCCGGGGAAGATCTCCAGGGGCAGGAAGAGCCCGGAGCCCAGCAACGAGACCATGAACAGCGGCAGGGTGGTGAGCTGGGCGGTCTGCACCGAGCGGGTCAGCGCGGACGTGGCCGCCGCGAGCGCCGCCATCAGCACGGCTCCGAGCAGCAACCCCGCCAGCAGCAGGTCGAACCGCTCGGGCGCCCCCAGATCGAAGGCGAGCCCGCCGACAACGATCATCAGCGCTGACTGCGCGAACGCGAGCAGCACGGAGGGGAGCGCGGTCCCCGTGAGGATCTCGCGGTCGGAGACCTCTCCTGTGCGGAGCCGCTTGAGTACGAGTTCCTCGCGGCGGGCCACGTAGGAGGCCACCAGGTTCATGTAGACGACCTGGAGCAGGACGATGCCGAGTCCGCCCGTCAGCGCGAGTCCGGCGACGGAGAGCCCTGTACCGCCGAGGTCGACCTGCTCGAGGGAGGACTTCATCGCGACGATCATCAGCAGAGGCATCAGCAGCGCCACGAACACCGCTGTCCTGTTGCGTACGAGGAGGGTCAGCTCCGCCCGTCCGAGGGCGGTCAGCCTTCCCGAAGCCGTGGTGCCCGTCATGCCGTCCCCACCCTTTCCGACGTTGCCGGGGTCTGTGCGATGTCGAGGAACGCCTCTTCCAGCGAGGCGGAGCGGGCATCGAGCTTCCGCAGGTCCACCTGCGACTCCTTGGCCCAGCACAGCAGTTCGTGCAGCGATTCCTGGAGCCGGTGGGTGCGGATGTCGATCCGCCGGCCGTCGGCCGCCGCTTTCAGGGACAGCGGGAGGCGGCCGGGCGGCACCCCCTCGGGCAGGTCGAAGCGGATGCGCGCGGGCCGCGCCGCCGTGACGTCGGCGATCGTGCCCGAGGTGACGATGCGGCCCTGGTGCATGATCGCCAGCCGGTCGGCGAGCGCCTCGGCCTCCTCCAGGTAGTGCGTGGTCAGCAGGACGGTGGTGCCGCCGTCCCGCAGCTCCCGCACCAGCCGCCAGGTGTCGCGTCTTCCCTCGGCGTCCAGCCCCGTCGTCGGTTCGTCGAGGAAGAGGACCTCGGGCCGGCCGAGCAGGGCCAGCGCCAGGTCGAGCCGGCGGCGCTCACCGCCGGAGAGCTGCTTGACCCGGACCCGCGCCCTCGGTGTGAGCCCGACCATGTCGAGGGCCTCGCCGGGCGGCCTCGCCCCGCTCGTGCACCCCGCCCACATCCGCAGCGTCTCGGCGACGGTCAGATCGGACGGGAAGCCGCCCTCCTGGAGCATCACCCCGGTCCTGGGCCGGACGGCCGCCCGTTCGCGGTACGGATCACGGCCGAGGACGCGCACCGTCCCGCCGTCCGGACGCGCCAGGCCCTCCAGGAGCTCGACGGTGGAGGTCTTCCCAGCGCCGTTCGTGCCGAGCAGGGCGAAGAGCTCACCGCGTGCCACCGAGAATGAGATCCCTCTCACTGCCTCGAATCCGCCCGCGTACCGCCGCCGGGCGGATTCTGCCTCGATGGCGGCGTCGGGGTCACCGGTTTTCGTGATCGGAATGTCGTCGCTGGTCATACCCCCAGACTTCCGCCGGGGCGCGGCCTGGGGCAGTGCTTGCTGTCATCACTGCGCATGACAAACGTCATGACCGGCAGCGGGAAACGTCAAAGGCCCCGGTCGATATCGACCGGGGCCTCTGAATCAAGAGCGGACGACCAGGTTCGAACTGGCGACCTCAACCTTGGCAAGGTTGCGCTCTACCAACTGAGCTACGTCCGCATTGCTGCCACTCGGCTTTCACCGGTGGAGCGCTCACTACTCTACCTGATCCACTGAGTGGATCGGTAAGGCAGTGCAGAGCGGGTGACAGGAATTGCACACTGCGCCTTCCCCCTGGAAGGGGGATGTTCTACTACTGAACTACACCCGCACGCTGCGTCGGACCCGGCTTTTCGGCCTTGCCCTTCGGCGTGCTCCAGACTCTAGCCGACCTGCAGGGGTGTTGTGCAAGTCGGCTCTCCGGGGCGTTGCTCGGGGGGTCTGGCGGAGAGGGAACCGGAAGGGGGCATTCCGGGCGCTGCCCTCAACTCGCGGCCTGGAACGCCTCGTAGACCTTCTTGGGGATGCGGCCGCGGGCCGGCACCTCCATCCGGTGCGAGCGGGCCCAGGCGCGTACAGCCGCTGGGTCCGGTGCGAGGGAGGTGTGGTGGTACGAGACGGGGGGTCTGCCACGCTTGCCGGTATTTGTCTGCTTTCGGCCGGCGGCCACGTACGGGGCCAGCGTCTTGCGCAGTTTCTTTGCGTTGGCGGGATTGAGATCGATCTCGTACGACTTCCCGTCCAGGGCGAAGGTGACCGTTTCCGCCGCTTCTCCCCCGTCGATGTCGTCGGAGAGCGTGACCACTACGCGCTGAGCCACGGATATCGGTCCTTTCCTACGGCATCGTCGCGTCTGGCATGCGTTGATGCCGGCCTTCGGGCGGCTGGGCGGATACGGATCGACTGGTGTCGACTGTTCCGGGGCAATCGTGCTTTCCCCGGTATTCATTTGTACAGCGGCAGGAGCCGCATTGTGAAGCCCGGTCAATTACATCAGCGTGTTGCCTCCGCGTGCCCCTGCGCAATGCGGCCGAAGATTTTTTTCCTGAACTTTTCCTGTGCGTTGTCTGCGTCCGTTATCACGGCGTGATCGGGTCCGCCCGATATCTACCCGCGTAGAATTTCCGGCCAGGTACGCTGATAGGACCCGCGGGGATCTGGGGAACCCCTCGGAGACACAGCCGCACCACACCACCGGGAGTGCCAGTGGCACGCGTCGTAGTCGACGTCATGCTCAAGCCGGAGATCCTCGACCCGCAGGGACAGGCTGTGCAGCGCGCACTGCCCCGTCTCGGCTTCGACGGAATCGCGGACGTTCGTCAGGGAAAGCGTTTCGAGCTCGAGGTCGAGGGGCCGGTCGACGATGCCGCCCTCGCCCGTATTAACGAGATCGCCGAGACCTTCCTCGCCAACACCGTCATCGAGGACTTCACCGTCAAGGTGGAGGAGGAGAAGTGACCACCCGTATCGGCGTCGTCACTTTTCCCGGCACGCTCGACGACCAGGACAGCCTGAGGGCCGTACGGATCGCGGGCGCCGAGCCCGTATCCCTCTGGCACCGTGACAAGGACCTCCACCAGGTCGACGCGGTGATCCTGGCGGGCGGATTCAGTTACGGCGACTATCTGCGCGCCGGCGCCATCTCGCGTTTCTCGCCCGTGATGGAGACCGTCATCGAGCAGGCGAAGGCCGGTCTGCCGGTCCTCGGCATCTGCAACGGCTTCCAGATCCTGACCGAGGCACACCTGCTGCCCGGCGCGATGCTGCGCAACAACCACCTCCACTTCATCTGCCGCGACCAGAAGCTGCGGGTGGAGAACGCGGAGACGGCCTGGACCTCCGACTACTCGGCCGGCCAGGAGATCTCCGTACCGCTGAAGAACGTGGACGGCCGGTACACCGCCGACGAGCGCACGCTCGACGAGCTGGAGGCCGAGGGCCGCGTCGCCTTCCGTTACGCCGACGTCAACCCCAACGGCTCGCTGCGCGACATCGCCGGCATCACCAACGCCGCGGGCAACGTCGTCGGTCTGATGCCGCACCCGGAGCACGCCGTCGAGCCGCTGATCGGCACCGGTCGCACCGACGGCCTGGGTTTCTTCACCTCGATCATCAAGAAGCTGGTCAACGCATGAGCCTGGACACGGTCAAGCACGCGGCCGAGACCCCGGACGCCGCGCAGCCCTGGAAGGAGCTCGGCCTCAAGGAGGACGAGTACGCCAGGATCCGCGAGATCCTGGGCCGCCGCCCCACCGGCGCCGAGCTCGCCATGTACTCCGTGATGTGGTCCGAGCACTGCTCCTACAAGAGCAGCAAGGTCCACCTCAAGCAGTTCGGCGAGAAGGTCCCCGCCAACGACGCGATGCTCGTCGGCATCGGCGAGAACGCCGGTGTGGTCGACGTAGGCCAGGGTTACGCGGCCACCTTCAAGGTCGAGTCGCACAACCACCCCTCGTACATCGAGCCCTACCAGGGCGCGGCGACCGGCGTCGGCGGCATCGTCCGCGACATCCTCGCCATGGGTGCCCGTCCGGTCGCGGTCGTCGACCCGCTGCGCTTCGGTGCGGCCGACCACCCCGACACCCGGCGCGTCCTGCCCGGCGTCGTCGCGGGTATCGGTGGCTACGGCAACTGCCTCGGCCTGCCGAACATCGGCGGCGAGGTCGTCTTCGACGCCTGCTACCAGGGCAACCCGCTCGTCAACGCCGGCTGCATCGGCGTGATGAAGCACGAGGACATCCACCTCGCCCAGGCCTCCGGCCCCGGCAACAAGGTGATCCTTTACGGCGCCCGCACCGGCGGCGACGGCATCGGCGGTGTCTCGGTGCTGGCCTCGGAGACCTTCGAGTCGACCGGGCCCGCGAAGCGCCCGGCCGTCCAGGTCGGTGACCCTTTCCAGGAGAAGCTCCTCATCGAGTGCACCCTGGAGATCTTCAAGGAGAAGCTCGTCGCGGGCATTCAGGACCTCGGCGGCGCCGGGCTCTCCTGTGCCACGAGCGAGCTGGCCTCCGCGGGTTCCGGCGGCATGCGCGTCGAGCTGGACACCGTGCCGCTGCGCGACTCCTCCCTCTCGCCCGAGGAAATCCTCATGAGCGAGTCGCAGGAGCGCATGTGCGCGATCGTCGAGCCGCAGCACGTGGACCGCTTCCTGGAGATCTGCGAGAAGTGGGACGTCATCGCCACCGTCATCGGTGAGGTGACCGAGGGCTCGCAGCTGGAGATCTTCTGGCACGGCGAGCAGATCGTGGACGTACCCCCGCGGTCCGTCGCCCACGAGGGCCCGACGTACCACCGGCCGTTCGCCCGCCCGTCCTGGCAGGACGCGCTGCAGGCCGACGACGCCGGCAAGCTGGCCCGCCCGGCTGACGGCGCCGAGCTGCGCGAGCAGGTCCTCAAGCTGGTCAGCTCCCCGAACCAGGCCTCCAAGTCCTGGATCACCGACCAGTACGACCGCTTCGTGCAGGGCAACACCGTGCTCGCGATGCCCGAGGACGCCGGCATGGTCCGGATCGACGAGGAGTCGAACCTGGGCGTGGCGATGGCGACGGACGGCAACGGCCGGTACGCCAAGCTCGACCCGTACACGGGCGCGCAGCTGGCGCTCGCGGAGTCGTACCGCAACGTCGCCGCCTCCGGTGCCAAGCCGCTGGCGATCTCGGACTGCCTGAACTTCGGTTCGCCCGAGGACCCGGACGTCATGTGGCAGTTCGCCGAGGCCACGCGTGGCCTCGCGGACGGCTGCCTGGAGCTGGGCACCCCGGTCACCGGCGGCAACGTCTCGCTGTACAACCAGACCGGGGAGACGGCGATCCACCCGACGCCGGTCGTCGCGGTGCTCGGCGTGATCGACGACGTCACCCGGCGTACGCCGGTCGCCTTCGCCGAAGAGGGCCAGCTGCTCTACCTCCTGGGTGAGACCCGCGAGGAGTTCGGCGGCTCGGCATGGTCGGAGGTCATCCACCAGCACCTCGGCGGCATGCCGCCGAAGGTGGACCTGGGCCGCGAGAAGCTGCTCGGCGAGATCCTCATCTCGGCCTCGCGTGACGGCATGATCGACGCGGCGCACGACCTCTCCGACGGCGGCCTGATCCAGGCGGTCACCGAGTCCTGCCTGCGCGGCGGGAAGGGTGCCCGGCTGGTCGTGCCGGACGGTCTGGACGCGTTCACCTTCCTGTTCTCGGAGTCGGCGGGCCGCGCGGTCGTCTCGATCCCGCGCAGCGAGGAGCTCCGCTTCAACGACATGTGCGGGGCGCGGGGTCTGCCCGTGACCCGGATCGGTGTCGTGGACGGCGAGGAGATCGAGATCCAGGGCGAGTTCAGCATCCCGCTGAGCGAGCTGCACGAGGCGCACGAGGGGACCCTGAAGGGTCTGTTCGCCTGATTTCCGCCTTTCCGAAGCCCCCGTCCGGGTCGACCGGGCGGGGGCTTCGGCGTTCTCACCGAAAACCGTTGATGGATGTTACGTAATTACGTAAGGTTGTGTTCTGTGGAACTCGAGGAACGCGTCGCCGAGCTGGAACGCCGGCTGGCCGCGCTGGAGCGGGCGGCGGACGCCGGACCTCCGAGCCTGGGCGACGGTGACTTCTGGGCGCTGGACGGGCTGAAGGACCAGCTCGGACAGGTCGGGGAGGCCGCGGCCGACGGAGGCGTGCTGTTCACGGGCGCGGTGAGGCTGCCGGCCGGTGAGCGGTACGAGTGGCAGTACGGCGCGCTGACAGCGGGGCTCCTCGGCCAGGAGGGGGACCGCACCGACTGGTCGGAGGCCGCCGAGCCGCTCGCCGCGCTGGGGCACCCGGTCCGGCTGCGCCTGCTCCGCGAGATCCTCGGCGGCCGCCGCACGGCGGCCGAGCTGGCCGAGCTGGAGGAGACGGGCACGACCGGCCAGATCTACCACCATCTGCGCCTGCTGACCGCGGCGGGCTGGCTGCACACGACCGGGCGCGGACGCTACGAGGTGGCCGGCACCCGGGTGGTGCCCCTGCTGGTGGTCCTCACGGCCGCCCGGCCCTGAGGAGCCCGTCGGCCCTGCGGAGCCCGACCAGCACGAACGAGCCGACCGTCACGCGACCAACACCAACGACCCGACCAGCGCCCACGACCTGACCGAAACGAATGAGGGGGACGTCATGTCCGCACGCAAAGCCGCGATGGTCCTGTACCGCTGTTGCTGGATCGCCTTCGTCGCGCTGGTGGTCGTCACGTCCTTCACGGGGCCGCTGGACCCGTTCGCCCTGGTGTTCCTGCCGGCGGGTGCGGCCCTGGTCATCGGTCTCGTCGTGAGCCGTGCCGGCGGCCGGGCCGGGGCGCACCCCCGGCCCGCCGTGGAGGTCGGTCCGCCGGTGGCGGGCCGCTGGACCGCTCTCAACAGCCCCGCCGACAAAGTGCCCAGCCACGGCACGCACGCATACGGGCAGTCGTACGCGATCGACATCGTCGCCGAACCGGAGGGAGAGAGCCGCCCGCCGTTCCGGTGGCTGTGGCCCGTCGTCCGGCCCAACCGCGACTTCCCGGCCTTCGGCGCCCCGCTCCTCGCGGTGGCGGACGCCACCGTGGTGCACGCGAGCGACGGGCAGCGCGATCACCTCAGCCGGAACTCGGGTCCCGCGCTCGCCTATCTCATGCTGATCGAGGCGGCTGTCCGGGATCTGGCCGGTGCGAGCCGGATCTGCGGCAACCGTGTCGTGCTCGACCTCGGTGACGGGACGTACGCCGCGTACGCCCACGTCCGGCGCGGTTCGCTCCTCGTGCGGGCGGGGGACTCCGTGCGGGCCGGCCAGCAGATCGCGCGGTGCGGGAACTCGGGCAACTCCACCGAACCGCATGTGCACTTCCAGCTGATGGACCACCCGGACCTCGACACCGCACGGGGAATCCCCTTCACCTGGCGGGGCATCGGCGTACCCGCCGGAGGAGAGACGTTCACGGCCGATGAGGCTGTCAGTACCGGCTGTTAGCTTGGGACCGTTGCGTGCGGTGTGTACGGGGGGACGACGATGGATGATCTACGCGGTCCGCGACCGGCGGAGCCACCAGAGCTTTCGCCGGGGCGCGAACGATGGCGCGGAGCCGCGAACAAGCTGCTGTGCGTGCTCGCCGTGGCGGGCATCGGCCTGAGCCTCTGGGTCTTCGTGCAGGAGGTCATCGACCTCCGGGACCGGGCCGAGAGCCGTGAGCGCATCACCGAGGCGTGCGGTGGTCTCATCGACCCCGACCCGGTCCTCGGGCTGAACGGCGGCGGGATCGACCGGGTCAAGCTCTCCGACGAACACGAGGCCGACCTCGGCGAGCGCTCCAGCGGCTGTCTCGTCTACCGGGTCGGCGACCCGGGCACGACCTACGGGCACTTCTCCATGGCCGTGCTCCGGCGTTCGGCCGAGCCGGACGCCGAGGAGACCGCACAGGACCGGACCGAGATCGACGAGCAGAGCGACGAGCCGTTCCGCCGTCCTTACGGCGACGAGAAGAGCTCGCCCGGCCCCGTGGTGAGTCACGCCCTCCCGCACCCGCTCGGCGACGGCGCGCTGGGCGAGTACGACGAGTACAAGGTGACGGCACGGGCGGTCTGCGAGAAGGGCGGGAAGGTCTCCTCGATAGAGGTCTCCGCCGTCGCCCAGTACGACGAACCCGTCACGGCCGAGGACCGGCGCACGCTGGCCGGCCTGGCACGCCAGGGCGTGGACCGGGCCGCGGACCGCACCGGCTGCCGGGCGGACCTGCCCGGGCTTCCGGCCGAGCTCGCCGAGCCCGAGATGAAGTTCGGGGCGGCGGCGAGCACCGGCGGCACCTGCGACTGGTACCGGCGCTTCCTGGCCCGGGAGGAGCGTGGCCGGCTTCCGGACCGCGCGCTGGCCGCTCCGGCGGGGAAGGCGAGCGACCACGACGCCTGTGTGCTGGCGGTCGGGGAGAAGGAGACCCGCAGGATCTATCCCGGTTTCGTGAGGACCTCGGACTACCCGCAGTCGCTGGAGGACGTGCTGAGGTACCTCCCCTGGTGGGTGAAGACCGAGACGTACGTCGGCGACGGGACGCGAGGGCTGCGGACCGACCACTTCAAGCAGCCGACCGAGCTCACCCCGGGCACGGCGGGCACCGACTCCGACCAGACCTGGTGGGCGTCCTCCGTCTGCGGCGGCCGGCCGGCCGTGCATGTGCTGTGGGTGACCTATCCGTACGACCGCATAGCCGCCGGCCGGCTGGAATCGCTGTTCCGGGCGTACGTCGACGATGTGACCGAGCGCCGGGGCTGCACCGATGTCGTCCTCCCCGAGGCGAAGGACTTCGCCAGGAGCTGACCCCCGGACGGAGCGTCCGCACTGGCCGGGGGCGGCCGGGCTGTCGGAGGGACCGGTTAGTCTCGCCCCCATGCCACCGGCCAAGAAGCGCACCCGTTCGTACGACTTCTCCAGGACCCGGACCGCTGTCCTGGCCCAGTTCGCCCATGTACAGGACGCCGTCCGCGCCCTGACGCCCGAACAGCTCGCACTGCCGGGGCCGGGCGATTGGACGGTGCGGGAGCTCGCGGCACACCTGACGACGGTCCTGGAGCGGGTCAGCAGGTCGATGGAGCTCCCGGCTCCGGCCGGTGGGCCCAAGCCGGAGATCACCCTGCTCCAGTGGCCGTCCTCCACCGCCCGGAACGCCGCCGGGATCGCAGGCTTCACCCAGGCGCTCGCCGCTGACCGGCCCGACCTGGACGCCCTCTACGAGGAGACGGCTGCCCGGTTCGCGGAGCTGGTGCCTGCCGAGGGCTCCGAGCGGCTGGTGGCGACCAGCGCGGGGGCGATGCGGCTGGGCGACGTCCTGGTGACCCGCACCGTCGAGCTCGTCGTCCACACCGACGACCTCCACTGGGCGACCGGCCTCGACATCCCGTACGACCGTCAGGCACTCGCCGCCTGCACCCGGCTGCTCGCCGACGCGCTGGCGGACAAGGCGCCCGGCGGCTCGGTCGAAGTGCGCGTCCCGCCCTTCGCCGTCGTCCAGTGCATCGGCGGCCCCAAGCACACCCGTGGCACGCCGCCCAATGTCGTGGAGACCGACCCGCTCACCTGGATCCGGCTCGCCACCGGTCGTACGGGGTGGACACAGGCTCTCGAATCAGCGCAGGTCAGGGCGAGCGGTGAGCGGGCCGAACTCGCCCATCTGCTCCCGCTGATGGGCTGAGGGGAACCGGATCGACCGCTCGATCCGTCCCAGGGCCATGCGCGAACAACGTATGGCCGTCAGCGTCCTGGCCCTCCTCACCCTTGCCGCCTGCGGTACGGATCCGGGCTCCGGAGCAGGCTCAGGGGACTCCGGGGACGGCAGCGGCACCGTACGGAACGAGGCGTCGGTGACCGGTGTCCACTGGACCGTGTCCTCCCTGACCGTCGGCGGGAGGACGACTCCCGCTCCCGCCGCGGCCCACGTCTCGATCGACTCCGCGGGGAAGGCCACAGGCAACCTGGGCTGCAACCGCTTCACCGCCGACGTGAGTGTCGAGGGCGACCACGTCACCGTCGGGCCGGGCACGACCACCGAGATGGGCTGCGAGAAGGATGTGCAGCAGTTCGAAAAGGCGCTGGGGGCTGCCTTCAGCGGGAAGCTGAAGGCAGCCGTGGCGGGCAGCGGTGACGAGAGGACACTGACGCTGACCACGGCGCAGGGCGACTCCATCGCCCTCACCTCCGAGCCCCCGGCCCCGCTCACCGGCACGGCCTGGAAGGTCACCGGACTGACCTCGGCCGGCCTCGCCGCCTCCCTGCCCGCCGGTACGGAGGACAAGGCGCACCTCACCTTCGGCAAGGACGGCTCGGTCGAGGGCAGCCTCGGCTGCAACTCCTTCCACGCGAAGGCGGCGGTCGCCGGGTCCACCATCACCTTCGGCCCGCTCTCCTCCACCCGGAAGATGTGCCCGGGCCCGCGGATGAAGCTGGAGCGCGCGCTGATGGGCGTACTGGAGGGGAGGACGACGTACACGATCGCCCACCGCTCCCTCGCGCTCACCGCGCAGAGCGGCGAGGGCCTCCACGCGTCGGCCCCGGCGGCCGGGAGCTGACCGCCGGGAGCTGACCGCCGGGAGCGCGACGGCCGCGCCTCAGGAACCCGTCGGATAGGGGAGCAGACCGGCGTTCGTCCTCTCCCACGCGGCCTTCAGCTCGGCCAGCAGCTCCGGCTCGGCATCCGCCCGGTCCGCCTGCTCACGCTGATCATCGGCCAGCTGGAAGAGCTGGTCGGCGCCGTTCTTCCCCCTGTAGTACTTCCAGTCACCGCGGCGCAGCGCACGCTCACCGCGGATGCGCCAGAACAGGTCGCGCTCCTTCGGCTTCTCGTCCCGCAGCAGGTATCCGGCGAGGCTGACGCCGTCCAGCGGATAGGCCGGGTCCGGTCGCGCGCCTCCGAGCTCCAGCAGGGTCGCCGTCCAGTCGGGCGAGAACACGGGGAGGTCGCTGACCTGGTGGCCGTCGATGCGCGCCGGCCAGCGCAGCACCGAGGGGACCCGGATGCCGCCTTCCTGGAGCGAGCTCTTGTTGCCGGACAGCGGCCAGTTGTAGGAGAAGCGCTCACCGCCGTTGTCGCTGGCGAAGAAGACCAGGGTGTCCTCCTCCTGGCCCGAGCGCTTCAGTGCCTTCAGCACCTGACCGACCGAGCGGTCCAGGTCCTCGACCATCTCGGTGTACTTCTCGACCGAGCCGCCGTCGGAGTTCCAGAGCGCGGAGCGGTCGCCGGCCTTGATCCGGCGGACGATCTCGGCGGAGGCCTCCGTGTCCCCGTCGGCGATCCACGGCCAGTGCGGGGTGGTGAAGTTCAGATTGAGCAGCCAGGGCTTCTCGTGGTCACGCTGTACGTAGTCGCTCGCCCGTTCCGTCAGGACCCGGGTGTAGTAGCGGAGGTCCTTGTACTCGGCGTCGCCCTCGTACAGGTCGTACTCACCGCCGAGGCCGAGCTTCGAGTAGTACTCCAGCGCTCCGCCGAAGTTCCCGAAGAACTCGTCCCAGCCCGACTTGGTCGGGCTGTAGTCCGGCAGGTAGCCGCAGTGCCACTTGCCGATCAGCGCGGTCGAGTAGCCGGCGCCGCGCAGCAGGGAGGCCAGGGTCGGGTGGGTCGGCTCGAGTCCCACCGATCTGTCGGCGATGGGCTCGGCGAGCCCGCCCTTCGTACGGCCCGGGAAACGGCCGGTGTAGAGGCTGAAACGGGTGGGGGAGCAGGTCGCGGACCCCGAGTAGGCGTCGGTGAACCGAACCCCTTGGCGCGCGAGGGCGTCCAGGTTCGGTGTGCGGATGTGCGGGGCCCCGTACGAGGAGAGGTCCGCCCAGCCGAGGTCGTCGCCGAGGATGAACAGGATGTTGGGACGGCGCGCGTGCTTGCCGCGTGCGGCGCGGAACGGCTTCTCCCGGGCCGTGCTCCCGGACTCCGCCGCGGCTGCCGGGGCCGCGGCGGCCTGTATCCCTACGGCCGCGGTTGCGGCGGTCGCACCGACGGCGGTGGTGAAGGCACGGCGGCTCAGGGAGGCGCCGGAAGGCTCATCCGCACTGGTGCTCGAATTTGCAGAGGTCATGAGGTCTCCTGGGCAGGCCTCGTACGCCGGTCGGGCCGGCGTACGAGGAGGGGAACGAGACGGGAACCGCGACGGACGGCTACGCAGGGAGCAGCGGCCGGACGTCAGGGTGGAAAGAGCAGCAGCGGAGCTGAGGCCCTGACCCGGAAGAGGGAAGCTCTCGGGAGAAGAAGGCCCCGGAAGGCGGATCCCCGCGGAAGTCCGGCGGCAGTTCCGGGCGAGCCTCACGGCTGCTCGGTGGTGGAACGGGATGTCCGGCGGGGGCCCACGGACAGGGCCGAGGCGTCAGGGATGCGGCAGGCTCAGGCGTGGCGACAGATGGCGCTCGACACACGTCCCAGATCGACGTGGCGGCGCTCCACGAGCGTGACCGAATGATCACCGAGGGGCTGCATGGGGCAGGAGCCTGCCAAGAGCCCCTTGGCCTGTCAACGCCGGTCTCGAACTGCGGACAAGAGCCGTCCGGCGACAGAACGCCACCTTCCTTGCCTGAACCCGGTCCCTAAGCGGTCGGCGCTCCGAGGCATCCGGAACCGCTGGCCGTGGCGTCCTTCGAACCTTCGGCCCGTCCTCCCGCCCGGCTCCCGGGCCCGAACACCCGGGCCCCCGGGCTCGAACACCCCGGCTTCCGGAGTCTCGAAGCAGCCCGCAGAGCTTTTCCCGGAGATCCTTCGATGTGAGGCTCGCCACGAAACGAGCGTTCGGCCAGCACCCGGGCCGCGACGCGCCCCGGCTCACCGAGTGCCACGAGAGAGGCCCGCGTGGGCGCGATCCCGCCACCGGCCCGGACCCGCCGGTAACCGCCGTCCGTCCCGGCATCAACTGCCCTGTGAGGGTCCCCGGGCCCCGGAGGGGAGCCGGTCATGATCACCCGGAGTGACCGATCGACGCCACCTGGAACCGCTGCGGAAACCGCCCCGGCGGCCGGGTCCCACCGGCCGGTGCACCCCTGCGGGGCGGTCACCCAATTCGGACCGGTGGTCGATCTCGCCTACACTCGGTGCCGTGCCTCGTGGTGATGGACGACTCAACCACGACCTGCTCCCCGGAGAGAAAGGCCCCCAGGACGCTTGCGGCGTCTACGGTGTCTGGGCTCCGGGCGAAGAGGTCGCCAAGCTCACCTATTTCGGACTGTATGCCCTGCAGCACCGTGGACAGGAGTCCGCGGGCATCGCAGTGAGCAACGGGTCCCAGATCCTGGTCTTCAAGGACATGGGACTGGTCTCGCAGGTCTTCGACGAAACGTCTCTGGGATCGCTCCAGGGCCATATCGCGGTCGGTCATGCCCGCTACTCCACCACCGGTGCCTCGGTGTGGGAGAACGCGCAGCCGACGTTCCGTGCCACCGCGCACGGCTCGATCGCGCTGGGTCACAACGGCAACCTGGTCAACACGGCCCAGCTCGCCGAGATGGTCGCCGACCTCCCCCGCAAGGACGGCCGCGCCACCCAGGTCGCGGCGACCAACGACACCGATCTGGTGACCGCTCTGCTCGCCGGTCAGCGGGACGAGAACGACAAGCCGCTCACCATCGAGGAGGCCGCCGCAAAGGTGCTCCCCGAGGTCAAGGGCGCCTTCTCGCTCGTCTTCATGGATGAGCACACCCTCTACGCCGCCCGTGACCCGCAGGGCATCCGCCCGCTGGTCCTCGGCCGGCTGGAGCGTGGCTGGGTGGTGGCCTCCGAGTCCGCCGCCCTCGACATCTGCGGTGCCAGCTACGTCCGGGAGATCGAGCCCGGGGAGCTCGTCGCCATCGACGAGAACGGCCTGCGCACCTCTCGCTTCGCAGAAGCGAAGCCCAAGGGCTGCGTCTTCGAGTACGTCTACCTGGCCCGCCCCGACACCGACATCGCCGGGCGCAACGTCTACCTCTCCCGGGTGGAGATGGGCCGGAAGCTGGCGGCCGAGGCCCCCGTCGAGGCCGATCTGGTCATAGCGACGCCGGAATCGGGAACCCCCGCGGCCATCGGCTACGCCGAGGCGAGCGGAATTCCGTTCGGGGCCGGACTGGTCAAGAACGCCTACGTCGGCCGGACCTTCATCCAGCCCTCGCAGACCATCCGTCAGCTGGGCATCCGCCTCAAGCTGAATCCGCTCAAGGAAGTCATCAAGGGCAAGCGCCTGGTCGTGGTGGACGACTCGATCGTCCGCGGCAACACCCAGCGTGCCCTGGTGAGGATGCTCCGCGAGGCGGGCGCCGCCGAGATCCACATCCGGATCTCCTCCCCGCCGGTGAAGTGGCCCTGCTTCTTCGGGATCGACTTCGCGACGCGCGCCGAGCTGATCGCCAACGGCATGTCCGTCGACGAGATCTCCACGTCCATGGGTGCCGACTCGCTCGCGTACATCTCCCTCGACGCGATGGTCGAGGCGACGACGATCGCCAAGCCGAACCTGTGCCGTGCCTGCTTCGACGGCGAATACCCGATGGAGCTGCCGGACCCGGAGCTGCTCGGCAAGCAGCTGCTGGAGACCGAGCTGGCGGCCGGCCCCGCCGCCACCGCGGCGGCCGACGCGCTGCGTCGTCCGTGACCCGGACCGGCCGGCTTCCCCACCAGCCCCGTATTCCCACACGAAAGATCCCGGGCCATGTCTGAGACAACAGGTGCTTCCTACGCTGCGGCGGGCGTCGACATCGAAGCCGGTGACCGCGCCGTCGAGCTGATGAAGGAGTGGGTGAAGAAGACGCAGCGCCCCGAGGTCGCCGGCCTCGGTGGTCTCGGCGGGTTCGCCGGCCTCTTCGACGCCTCGGCGCTCAAGCGTTACGAGCGTCCGCTGCTCGCCTCCGCGACGGACGGCGTCGGCACCAAGGTCGACCTGGCCCGGCAGATGGGCGTGTACGACACGATCGGGCACGACCTGGTCGGCATGGTCGTCGACGACCTGGTCGTCTGCGGCGCGGAGCCGCTCTTCATGACCGACTACATCTGTGTCGGCAAGGTGCATCCCGAGCGTGTCGCGGCCATCGTGAAGGGCATCGCCGAGGGCTGTGTCCTGGCGGGCTGCGCTCTGGTCGGCGGCGAGACGGCCGAACACCCGGGCCTGCTGGGTCCGGACGACTTCGACGTCGCGGGCGCCGGTACGGGTGTGGTCGAGGCCGACCGCCTCCTGGGCCCGGACCGTATCCGTAAGGGTGACGCCGTGATCGCGATGGCGTCGTCCGGTCTTCACTCCAACGGGTACTCGCTCGTCCGCCACGTGGTCTTCGACCGCGCCGGCTGGACCCTGGACCGCCAGGTCGAGGAGTTCGGCAGGACGCTCGGCGAGGAGCTCCTGGAGCCCACCAGGATCTACTCCCTGGACTGCCTCGCGCTGACCCGCACGACCGAGGTGCACGGCTTCAGCCACGTCACCGGCGGCGGTCTGGCCAACAACCTGGCCCGGGTGATCCCGGACGGGCTGCACGCCACCGTCGACCGTGCCACCTGGACGCCCGGCGCCGTCTTCGACCTGGTCGGCAAGGCCGGACAGGTCGAGCAGCTGGAGCTCGAGAAGACGCTCAACATGGGCGTCGGCATGATCGCGATCGTTCCGGCCGACTCGGTGGACGCGGCACTGACCACGCTGGCCGACCGGGGTGTCGACTCCTGGGTCGCCGGCGAGATCACGGACCGCGGCGACCACGCCACGGGCGCCGCTCTGACCGGCAGCTACGCACGGTAGGACCCCGTCACGCCGGGCCCGGTGCACCACCGGTCCCGGCGGCGGCCCGGACGGCCGTACGGAGGTCAGGCGGGCCACGTACCGGCCGCTCCGCACCTGGACAGCACAGAACCCGGTCCGGGCAGGCCCGGACCGGGTTGATGTGTCAGCGCGAGGTCAAGCGCCGCGGCGCTGTGACGACGGACCGGACTGGTCGTCCTCGTCCGCGTCCTCGTCGTCGTTGTACAGATCCGCGTACTGTGCGTACGGGTCATCTTCCTCGTCGTCGTCCTCGAACGGCTCGGCGTTCGGTGGTTGACTCGAAGGCGATGCGCCCAGCTCATTGGCCAGACGCGACAGGTCAGTCCCGCCGCTGCTGTACTTCAGCTGGCGGGCGACCTTGGTCTGCTTGGCCTTTGCCCGGCCGCGCCCCATGGCTCGACCCCCTCGGTGACGGGGCTCGACGGCCCCAGAGTCTTGACACGCGTTCATGTTTCAGGACGGACTCTCGGCTGAGAGACCGCGCCCGTGGCTTTAACGGTACCTGCTTCCTCGGCCATACGGTACGCCGCCCGCATCACGCGCCTCCGTGCAGGACCGCAGAGGAGCCCGTCCTCGCTGGTCAAGCCCGATTTTAACCTCTTGTGGACGGCCGACCCGCCGACCGGAGTGAGTCTTGTCTCCCCCGGTCGGCGGGTCGGCCCCAGAGGTACGCCTCCCGGCCCCCACCGGGCCGGCCGGACCGGTTCGGCCCCTCAGCCCTGTGACGGTGCCCTGACGCCGCGTCACGCGTCAGGGGCGACGCGCTTCGGCCATCCGCTGCTCGGCGATGCGGTCGGCCGCCGCGGCGGGCGGAATTCCATCCGCCTTCGCACGTGCGAATATGGCCAGCGTGGTGTCGAAGATCTTCGCCGCCTTTGCTTTGCACCGGTCGAAGTCGAAGCCGGCGAGCTCATCGGCGACCTGGATCACGCCACCGGCGTTGACCACGTAGTCGGGCGCGTACAGGACCGAGCGGTCGGCAAGGTCCTTCTCCACACCCGGGTGCGCGAGCTGGTTGTTGGCCGCGCCGCACACCACCTTCGCGGTGAGCACGGCGACGCTCTCGTCGTTCAGCGCGCCGCCGAGTGCGCACGGGGCGTAGATGTCCAGGCCCTCCGTGCGGATCAGCGCGTCCGTGTCGGCGGCGACGGCGACCTCGGGGTGCAGCTCGGTGATCCGGCGTACGGACTCCTCGCGCACGTCCGTCACCACGACCTCGGCGCCGTCGCTCAGCAGGTGTTCGACCAGGTGGCGGCCCACCTTCCCGACGCCGGCGACGCCGACCTTGCGCCCGCGCAGTGTGGGGTCGCCCCAGAGGTGCTGGGCGGAGGCCCGCATGCCCTGGAAGACGCCGAACGCGGTCAGCACGGAGGAGTCGCCCGCGCCACCGTTCTCGGGGGAGCGGCCGGTCGTCCAGCGGCACTCCCGGGCGACGACGTCCATGTCGGCGACGTACGTGCCGACGTCACAGGCAGTCACATAACGCCCGCCGAGCGAGGCGACGAACCGGCCGTAGGCGAGGAGCAGTTCCTCGGACTTGATCCGCTCCGGATCGCCGATGATGACGGCCTTGCCGCCGCCGTGGTCGAGGCCGGCCATGGCGTTCTTGTACGACATGCCGCGCGACAGGTTCAGCGCGTCCGCGACGGCCTCGGCCTCGGAGGCGTACGGATAGAAGCGGGTGCCGCCGAGGGCCGGGCCCAGGGCGGTGGAGTGGATGGCGATGACGGCCTTGAGGCCGCTGGCGCGGTCCTGGCAGATCACGACCTGCTCGTGGCCGCCCTGATCCGAGTGGAACAAGGTGCGCAGGACGTCGACAGGGGCAGGCACGCCGGTCACATCGGTCACTGTGGTGACTCCCAAGTACGAAGCGGCGGATGACCCTCCTGAAGGTGGGGAGGGCCCCGGACCGACCGGCTCCGGCCGGTCCGACTGGGCAAGAGCGTAAGTCCTCGGGACACGTGGATCCGTCCACTCCCGGGGATCACCTCCCGGTGGCGTGGCGGCGTGACACGATTTGCCGCATGTCGGTGGTGTCTTCGGTGCTCGTTCCCTACACGTCCTATCTGCGGGTGTACGAGCCGCTGGCCGCCTTCAGGGAGCCCGAGCGGAGTCACTGGACGCGCTACGCGCAGCGCTCCGAGCTCCCCACGGCGCAGGACGAGCTGCGGCGCTCGCTGGCCGACCTGGTTCCCACGCCGCCGGTGCCGGTGCCGGTCCACGAGAGCGACGACGCGTTCGTCGCTGTGCTCGACGGGGTGGTCTGCGTCTGTCCGTGGCGGACCCGGATGCGGAGCTGGCTGGCGCTGAGTGAACTGGGGGGTCTGTTTCCGGCCACGGTGCTGGACGCCGTGCTGCCTCCGGTGGTGCGCGGTCAGGCGGCCGCGGACCACGAGCGCTGGGCCGAGAGGAACCCGGACGCCCGCCCCTGGATCCGGACCACGGTGTGGCACGTGCCGGTTCGCTGGTTCGTCCTGTTCGACGACGAGGAGCGGGAGTACGTCGCGGGGGGCGCCGACGGCGGCAGGCCGATGCTGCGCTACCGGACCCCGATGGTGCAGGCCCGGCGCCGGCTGGCGAGGGCGCTGCGGACCCTGCGGGAGACCGTGGACGAAGGGCCGCTCACCGAAGGGCTCGTGGAGGTGGGGCGCTGGCTGGAGGAGTTCCATCCGCGCGCCCTGGTCGAGCTGGACTACGGCGGCCTGGTGCACGCGCTCAGCGGTGAGCAGCTCGCGGCGGACCGGTCGGCCGCCGATGTGGCCGAGGGCATCGCGGCGTTGCGTTCCGGGGACAGCGACGCGGCGGGTGCGGCGTACGGGCGTCTCGCCGACCGCTGGCGGGCGGTACGCGACCTGCAGTCGTCCAACTAGGCTGAAGCTGTGTGAAATGGCATGCACCGCCGCATAGAGGTGCTATCAGCAGGGAAGGGACACCATGTGAGGTGTCCGACATCTGCGGGCGCCGAGGGAGTGCGGCGGAGGTGAACAGAGATGCCCCGAGGGGATCTGACGGCCCGTGAACCGACACCCGATGTGACGCGTGTGACAGCCGAGGCGTGAAGTGGCTCACGAGGCGCGGGACCTAGGTCCCGAACCGGGCCTTTGCCTCAAGGGTGACGGACAGCACTAACGGGGCCCTTGCGCCCTTCCCTACTCCTCATGCCAAAATAGGACAAGGAGTCCGGGGAGGACTCTGTCCGTCCAACTATGGGCGGAATGCTCAGCATTGCACGCTATGGGGGGTCTGACGACTTCTGGTGACTCCTGGTTGTCCTGTGACTGATCGTTACTGGGGCGTGACTGTCCGCTATGGCATGGTCCATCGGCTTCCGTCGCTGATGAACACCTGGGAGGGCAATTCCATCGGTTTGGCCGACGTGGCTGGACGGATGGTGTAGTTGTAGTGCCGAGGACAAGCCGTTCGTCCTATAACCGACTCGGCCCGCGTCCGCCATTTCGGGCAACGCGGGTCAAGGTGCAGAATTTAGAGGAAAGAACCGAGAAGGTTCGGTTCTCCCGAGGAGGCCGCTCATGACCGCTCGCACCCCTGATGCCGAGCCGCTGCTGACCCCGGCTGAGGTTGCCACGATGTTCCGCGTGGACCCGAAGACGGTCACCCGTTGGGCGAAGGCTGGCAAGCTCACGTCCATCCGCACGCTCGGTGGACATCGCCGGTACCGCGAGGCAGAGGTCCGCGCACTGCTTGCGGGTATTCCGCAGCAGCGCAGCGAGGCCTGACACACCCCTGTCGCCGCAGCCACAACAGGGCGCTGAAGGGTCCCCCAACCCCCGGTGTTCCTACTCATAGCTCCATACGACGGGCGCCTGCCCCAACGGGCGCCATACCTGTGACATGCGGGCACGTCGTCGATCGCGCTGGACTCCGCCGGGTCCAGCGCGATTTTTTTTTGTGCTCCATGAGGATGCTGTGCGGGGCACGAGATGGGGCGGGAAGCCGCCGGCGTGGCGTCGGGGACTGCCGGGCGCCGCGGTGCCCGAACGGTGCCCGAAGGGCCCAGGGGCTGCCCGAACCTGCCGACGGGTCGGTTTGCGGAGACTTCGCGTGCGACCGTGGGCGGACCTGTTCGGGCCTGTTCGCCCGGTTCCCTGGCGCCGTGGGCAGCTCGGGCGGAACGGTCCGGGATGTGCTGCGGGGAGGGTGCAATTGCACATATTAAATTCGTCAGTTGTAGGAAGTGCGTAAAGTACCCCCTGCCCAAAACTGATTCGGTGACTCCCGTCACACCGGCGGGGGCTTGCCAACTACAAGCCTGCCACTGTGCGGGGTGTGCCGGCTGCGGCAGTTGGTCATGCGGCGGGAGGGCTTTCGTCCTCCGGGCGGTCCCGGAGTATGCCCTCCGTGTGCTCCCTCGGCCGGTCCTTGGACGCCTCCCCGGTCTCCGCCGAGGGGTGGAGCGGGCCGTGGGCCGCCTCGGAGTGCTCTCCGGGGGCGCCGGCGGCCGTCTCCGGGTCCGGTGGCGCGCCGTCCGTCGCGCGGGGCTCCCGCGGCGGGTGCGGCGTCTGTGGGGCCGTCAGGGGCTCCATGGCGAGCCGCAGCAGGCGATGGCAGATCGGACAGTGCCGGGTGAGGTGGCGGTAGCCGGAGGCCGCTGCCAGATGGGCGCGCAGGAGCGCGCGGGTCTCGTGCCTTTCCGTGGACGCAGACATGCGTGCCTCCCGGTGGACCCGGCCGCCCCGCGTCGGGAGAACAGGGGCGGACTCCGTCCTACGGAGTTACTCGCGGCGGGCTCCGGCGTCAAGACGCACGAAAGCCCGGATCCAGGGAATCCGGGCTTTCGTCTACTGCGGTCCTGACGGGATTTGAACCCGCGGCCTCCACCTTGACAGGGTGGCGAGCACTCCAAACTGCTCCACAGGACCTTGCTTTCGCTGCCTGGCCTTGCGGCCTGCTGCGAAGCAAGACTGTACAGGAGGTCCGGCGGCCAGGTCGAACTCACTCTCAGTGCGGGTTCCGTCACGGTCCCAGGAGGAGCTGGTTCAGGGGGCGGCCGCGTCGATCGCCTTCACGATCCGCTTGTCCGAGACGGGCTGTGCGGTGCCCAGGGCGTGCGCGAAGTAGCTCACGCGGAGCTCCTCGATCATCCAGCGGATGTCCAGGACCTCCTGCGGCACGGGCCGCCCCTGCGGCAGCTGTTCGAGCAGCCAGGCGTACTCGTCCTGCATCTCGTGGACCTTCTCCATGCGCGTGGTGTCGCGCTGGACGTTGGTCGGCATCTGCTGCAGCCTGCGGTCCTCGGCGACGAGGTAGCGCATCAGGTCGGGCAGCCTGCGCAGCCCGGTCGAGGTGACGAAGCCGGGCGGCACGAGGCGGGCGAGGTGGTCGCGTACGTCCGTGACGTTGTTGATCAGGACCAGGCTGTTCGTGGCCTTCAGCCGGCGCTCGCATGCCTGCCAGGCGGCCAGGATCTGCTGCACCTGGCCCACCGTGCGGACCGTGAGGTCCACGAGATCCGCGCGCACCTTGTCGTACAGCTTCCGGAACGACGCCTCGTCCCAGGCCGGGCCGCCGTGCGCGGCGATCAGCCGGTCGGCCGCCGCCGTCGCGCAGTCGTCGAAGAGCGCCTGGACGGAGCCGTGCGGATTGCGCGACAGCGCCAGCTTCTGCTGGTTGGAGAGCTTGTCCGAGGCGAACTTCGCGGGGTTCACCGGGATGTTCAGCAGGATCAGCTTCCGGGTGCCGCGCCACATCGCCTGCTGCTGCTCGGCCTCGGTGTCGAAGAGCCGTACGGCGACGGTCTCGCCCTGGTCGACGAGGGCCGGATACGCCTTGACCGGCTGGCCGGCCCGGCGGGTCTCGAAGACCTTGTCCAGCGTGCCGATCGTCCAGTCCGTGAGGCCCGAACGCTCGATGGACTCCCCCGAGGGTCCCGCGGTGGCCGCGGCGGCCTTGGAGAGGGCCTGGCGGGCCTTGGGGCGCAGCTGGATCTTCAGCGCCTCCAGGTCCTTGTCCTCGGCGACCTTGCGCCGCCGCTCGTCGGTGATCCGGAAGGTGATCTTCAAGTGGTCCGGGATCCGCGTCAGATCGAAGTCGTCGGCCGTGACCGGTACGCCGACCATCCGCTGGAGCTCACGCGCCAGCGTCTGGGGCAGGGGCTCCTGGAGCGGGACGGCCCGGTCGAGGAACTTGTCCGCGTAGTTCGGCGCGGGGACGTAGTGCCGGCGGATGGGCTTGGGCAGCGAGCGGATCAGCTCGGTGACCACCTCTTCGCGCAGGCCCGGGATCTGCCAGTCGAAGCCCTCGGACGTGACCTGGTTCAGGACCTGGAGCGGGATGTGGACGGTCACGCCGTCGGCGTCCGCACCCGGTTCGAACTGGTAGGTCACCCGGAACTTGAGCCGTCCCTGGCGCCAGGAGTCCGGGTAGTCGTCCTTGGTGACCGCCCCGGCCTTCTCGTTGATGAGCATCGAACGCTCGAAGTCGAGAGCGTCGGGCTCGTCGCGCCGCTTGTGCTTCCACCAGGAGTCGAAGTGCGCGCCGGAGACGATGTGCTCGGGAATCCGCCGGTCGTAGAAGTCGAAGAGAGTCTCGTCGTCCACGAGGATGTCGCGGCGCCGGGCCCGGTGCTCCAACTCCTCGACCTCGCCCAGCAGTTTGCGGTTGTCATGGAAGAACTGGTGATGTGTGCGCCAGTCCCCCTCGACCAGGGCGTTCCGGATGAACAGATCGCGGGACGCCTCCTGGTCGATACGGCCGAAATTGACCTTGCGCTGGGCGATGATGGGCACTCCGTAGAGCGTCACCCGCTCGTACGCCATCACCGCCGCCTGGTCCTTCTCCCAGTGCGGCTCGCTGTAGGTGCGCTTCAGCAGATGCTGGGCGAGGGGCTCGATCCACTCCGGCTCGACCTTCGCGTTCACCCGCGCCCAGAGCCGGGACGTCTCGACGAGCTCCGCCGACATCACGAAGCGCGGCTGCTTCTTGAACAGCGCCGAGCCGGGGAAGATCGCGAACTTGGCGCTGCGGGCGCCCAGGTACTCGTTCTTCTCGGTGTCCTTCAGCCCGATGTGCGACAGGAGGCCCGCCAGCAGTGAGGTGTGCACCGCCTGTTCCGGGATGCCCTCGTCGCCCTTGGGCTCCTCGACGGTGATGCCCATCTGTTTGGCCACCGTGCGCAGCTGCGCGTAGATGTCCTGCCACTCGCGGATGCGCAGGAAGTTCAGGTACTCCTGCTTGCACATCCGTCGGAAGCTGGAGGAGCCGCGCTCCTTCTGCTGCTCCCTGACGTAGTTCCAGAGGTTCAGGAACGCCAGGAAGTCCGACGTCTCGTCCTTGAAGCGGGCGTGGTTCTGGTCGGCCTGGGTCTGCTTGTCCGAGGGGCGCTCGCGCGGGTCCTGGATGGAGAGCGCCGCCGCGATGACCATGACCTCGCGGGCGCAGCCGTTCCTGTCGGCCTCGATGACCATGCGGGCCAGGCGCGGGTCGACGGGCAGCTGGGAGAGCTTGCGGCCGAGCGGGGTCAGCCGCTTCTTCGGATCCTTCTCCGCCGGATCCAGCGCGCCGAGCTCCTGGAGCAGCTGGACGCCGTCGCGGATGTTGCGGTGGTCCGGGGGGTCGATGAAGGGGAACTTCTCGATGTCGCCGAGGCCGGCCGCGGTCATCTGGAGGATGACGGACGCGAGGTTGGTCCGCAGGATCTCGGGATCGGTGAACTCCGGGCGGGTGAGGAAGTCGTCCTCGGAGTACAGCCGGATGCAGATGCCGTCCGACGTACGGCCGCAGCGGCCCTTGCGCTGATTGGCACTGGCCTGGGAGATGCGCTCGATCGGCAGCCGCTGGACCTTGGTGCGATGGCTGTAGCGGGAGATGCGGGCGTTGCCGGGGTCGATGACGTACTTGATGCCGGGGACGGTCAGCGAGGTCTCCGCGACGTTCGTCGCCAGCACGATCCTGCGCCCCGTGTGGCGCTGGAACACGCGGTGCTGTTCGGCGTGCGAGAGGCGCGCGTAGAGGGGGAGCACCTCGGTGTGTCTGAGGTTGCGCTTGCTCAGGGCGTCCGCCGTGTCGCGGATCTCCCGTTCGCCCGAGAGGAAGACCAGGACGTCGCCCGGAGCCTCGCCCGACAGCTCGTCCACCGCGTCGCAGATCGCCGTGATCTGGTCCCGGTCGGAGTCCGCTGTGTCTTCGTCGGCCCCTTCCAGCAGTGGCCGGTAGCGGACCTCGACCGGATACGTCCTGCCGCTGACCTCCACGATCGGTGCCTCGCCGAAGTGCCTGGCGAAGCGCTCCGGGTCGATGGTCGCCGAGGTGATGACGACCTTCAGGTCCGGGCGCTTGGGCAGCAGCCGGGCCAGATAGCCCAGCAGGAAGTCGATGTTCAGCGACCGTTCGTGCGCCTCGTCGATGATGATCGTGTCGTACGCGAGGAGCTCGCGGTCCGTCTGGATCTCGGCCAGCAGGATGCCGTCCGTCATCAGCTTGACGAAGGTCGCGTCCGGATTCACCTGGTCGGTGAAGCGCACCTTCCAGCCGACGGCCTCGCCGAGCGGGGTCTTCAGCTCGTCCGCGACGCGCTCGGCGACCGTGCGCGCGGCGATCCGGCGCGGCTGGGTGTGCCCGATCATGCCCCGGACGCCGCGCCCCAGCTCCATGCAGATCTTGGGGATCTGGGTGGTCTTGCCCGAGCCGGTCTCGCCCGCGACGATCACGACCTGGTGGTCGCGTATCGCCTCCAGGATCTCGTCCTTCTTCTGGCTGACCGGAAGCTGCTCCGGGTACGACAGTGCGGGCATCCGCGCGGCGCGGCCGGCGAGCCGCTCGGACGCCTTTCCGGCCTCGGCGGAGATCTCGTCCAGCACGGACTGGCGGGCCTCGGGCTTACGGATGCGGCGGGCACCCTCGAGTCGACGGCCGAGCCGGTGTGCGTCGCGGAGCGAGAGCTGCCCGAGCTGGGACTGGAGATCGGCGAAGGAAGTAGACATACGGACCCCAGGATCTCACCCGGGCGCGAGGAGTGGCGAACGTATTTCACCCGGCCCCGTCACTTCTTCCGGCACCCCGCCACAGGGCCGGTCACCGAACGGGACGACGGGGTCACAGCACGTACTATTCCGGGCAGCTGATCACCCGTTCCCCACGCAAGGCGGTCCCATGCACCGGGGCATACCCGAAGCCGCCGAGCGCTCCGTGCCGAGGGCGCAGGCGGACCCCACGCCTCTCCCCGCTCGTCCCCACGCATCCGCACGGAGCGCCGCATGCCCGCACCCACCCGTTCCTCGTCCTCCGCGAAGAAGCCGGTCCTCGTCGGCCTGGCGGTCGTGACCGCCGCCGGGATCCTCGGCTACGTCTCCTACCGGGCGACCGCCCCCGACAGCCCGGCCTCCGAGACCCCCGTCACCGCCACCACCGCCGGTCCGGACTCCGGCCTCTACCGGGAACTGGCGGAGCTCGCCCGGCGCGACGCGGACGACAAGCTGGCCCAGGGCCGCACCGACGCCCCGGTCGTCCTCATCGAGTACGCCGACTTCCAGTGCGGCTACTGCGGGAAATTCGCGCGGGACACCGAGCCCGAGCTGATCAAGAGGTACGTCGACGACGGCACCCTGCGCATCGAATGGCGCAACTTCCCGATCTTCGGTGAGGGGTCCGAAGCAGCCGCGCGCGCCTCCTGGGCGGCCGGTCAGCAGGACCGCTTCTGGGCCTTCCACCGGGCCGCCTACGCCGAGGGCGCCAAGGAGAAGGGCTTCGGCAAGGCCCGGCTGAGGGCGCTCGCGCAGCAGGCAGGCGTGAAGGACCTCGACCGCTTCGCGCGGGACACCGACAGCACGGCGGCGGCGAACGCGGTCGGCGAGGACCGGGAGCAGGCGTACGGCATCGGTGCCAGCTCCACCCCGTCCTTCCTCGTCAACGGCCGTCCCCTCGCCGGTGCCCAGCCGACGGCCGTCTTCACCCAGGCCATCGAGGCAGCGGCAGCGGAGGCCGCGAACGTCGGAAGCGCCGGGGACCCCGCGAAGTGACCCCGGACATCGGCTACTTCGCCGCACTGCTCGGCGGTCTGCTCACCCTGGTCAGTCCGTGCAGCGCCCTGCTGCTCCCCGCCTTCTTCGCGTACTCGGTCGACTCCGCCTCACGGCTGCTGGCCCGTACGGGCGTCTTCTACGCCGGTCTCGCCACCACCCTCGTGCCGCTCGGCGCCGCGGGCTCGTACGCCGGGCGGCTCTTCCACGGTCACCGGGACGCACTCGTCCTCGGCGCGGGCTGGCTGATCGTCGCTCTCGGCCTCGGGCAGATCCTCGGCCTCGGCTTCGCCTCCCGCCGGCTCGCGGCCGTCGGCGGCCGGATCCGTCCCACGACCGCGCTCTCCGTGTACGCCCTCGGAGCGGTCTACGGACTGGCGGGCTTCTGCGCGGGCCCGATTCTCGGCAGCGTCCTCACGGTGGCGGCCGTCAGCGGCAGCCCCGTCTACGGAGGGCTGCTGCTCGCCGCCTACGCGCTGGGCATGGCGGTGCCGCTGTTCGTGCTCGCCCTGCTCTGGGAACGCTTCGACCTCGGCCACCGGGCATGGCTGCGCGGGCGGCCGTTGCGCGTGGGCCGCTTCGCACCGCACAGCACCTCGCTGCTGTCCGGCCTCTTCTTCATCGGCCTCGGCACGCTCTTCCTCGTTCACGACGGGACGACCGGCCTGCCCGGACTTCTGGACGTGGACGACTCGTTCGCCGCCGAGCAGTGGGTCCAGCGGCTGGGGGAGCGTGTGCCGGACGCGGCGGCGCTGACGGCCGCGGTGCTCGCGACGCTGCCGGTGCTGGTCCTGAAGGCTGTGCGGCGGCGCCGGCAGGCACGGGAGGAAGCGGGGTGAGCCGTCGTTCGGGAACGACGAAGGCCCCGTCCGTGGACGGGGCCTTCGGGTGGTGGCTGGGGCCGGGATCGAACCGGCGACCTATCGCTTTTCAGGCGATCGCTCGTACCAACTGAGCTACCCAGCCACGCAGCTCATACGGGCTGCAGCGGTCCTGACGGGATTTGAACCCGCGGCCTCCACCTTGACAGGGTGGCGAGCACTCCAAACTGCTCCACAGGACCAAGCTAATGTGCGAGACAAGTCTCGCACACGGTAAAGCGTGCCCCCAACGGGATTCGAACCCGTGCTACCGCCTTGAAAGGGCGGCGTCCTGGGCCACTAGACGATGAGGGCTAAGGGCCCACCTGCGCGCTTTCCAGCGCGTCGGGGACGTGAGAAGCATATGGGATGCGGGGAGGTATCGCCAAAACGGTTTGGGCCTCTCGTTCGGATCAGGCCGGGCTCGCGTGCCCTGGCACCGCACCTCGCGGCGTTGGCGTCGGTCTCCATGGCTCCGCCATGGCTCCCTCCTCCGCCTTGCGATGCACGGCACCAGACCCCGCTCCCTGACCCGGCCTGATCCGAACGAGAGGCCCTACGGCGAGGTCGTCGAGACGCTCGGGGAGGGCGACGGACTCTTCAGGTTCTCCTCCGGGAGATGGCGGCTGACCTCGGCTGTCGTGAGGCCGAGGCCGCCGAGGGTGATCTCGTCCCAGGCCTGGAGATGCCGGGTGGTGCGGTCCAGGTAGAGCACGGACGCACGCACCTTCTCGGGCTTCTCGTTCTGCACCGCGCGCAGTCCGCCACCGCCCGTGGAGCCCTCGACCTTCAGCCGCGTACCGAGCGGCATCAGTTCGTTGACCCGGTGGTGCACATGGCCGGCCAGGACGAGCGGCACCGTTCCGTCGGTCTCCCGCGCCGCGTTCGGGTCGTGCGCCACCGCGATGTCCACGGGCGTGCCCGCCCGCTTCTGGTCGCGCAGCGCGGAGGCGAGACGCATGCCCGCGAACTGCTCGGACGCCTTGCCGCCGGTGGGGCGTGAGCGGTCGGGCGTGAACTGGGGGTCCCCGGTGCCGGCGATCCGCAGCCCGGCCACGTCGACCGCGTCGCCCTCGTCGAGTACGTGCGCGTTCCTGGTCTTCTCCAGGTAGGCCTGGGTCTCCTTGGAGTCGTGGTTGCCCCGCACCCACACATAGGGCGCGCCCAGATCGCCCACGGGGTCCAGGAACCCGTTCTCCGCGGCCGTGCCGTGGTCCATGGTGTCGCCGGAGTCGATGATCACGTCGATCTCGTACTGCTCGACGAGCGAGCCGATGATGTGCCAGGCGGCCGGGTTGAGATGGATGTCGGAGACGTGCAGGACCCGGATGGTCGCAGGGTCCGGCTGGTAGACGGGGAGCGTGGACGTGGCGTCGTACAGCTTGGTGACGTTGGTGACGAGGCGGGCCAGTTCCTGTTGGTAGACGTCGAACTCCGTGACGATCGACCGGGCGTCGCCCACGACCGAGGGCGCGCTGGAGAGCAGGCCGGAGAACTTCGGTTCCAGGACGGACTTCGGGTTCCAGGTGGCGTACGCGCTGAGCCCCGAGGCCGCCAGCAGCGCCAGCGCGAGCCCTCCGGCGGCCAGGGCGCGGCGCGGCCGGCGGTAGACGACCAGGCCGAGGGCCGTGGCGCCCGAGACGACGGCCACGCAGGAGCGGACGGCCAGCTCGCGGGTGCCGGACGCGACGTCGCCGGTGACCTCGTCCTGGAGTCCGGAGAGACGTTCGGGGTGCTTGACCAGGGCCTGCGAGCGTTCCGGGTCCAGCTGGTCGACGTCCACGTCGAGGCGTACCGGGGCGTGGTGGGAGTCCAGCTCCAGGGCGCCGAGCGGCGACACGTTGATCTTGGTTCCGCCGCTGACCGAGGGGCGCAGGGTCATGGTGGTGTCCATGGGGCCCACGGGCGTGCGCACACTCCCGACGACCAGCAGCCCGAGCCACGCACCCAGGACGACCACGGCCAGCAGGCCGAACGCGCGCTTCCAGGGGTGCGCGGCGGGGACGAGCCCGCCGGCCGGTGCGGCGGAGCGTGAGCGGGAACGGCGGAGGCGGCGGAATCGGACGGCTGCGGCGTGGAACGGGCGTGCCATTGGGCGCGTATGCCCCGTTCGGACGGCAGGCATGCGGCCGGGGCGGCGGAGGTGGGCCGGGCGGGTGGCCACGGGGGCGGGTGCGGCCCGCCCGTCCGAGGCCTACGTACGTGACAATGGCGGAGTGCTGGAGATGACGCGCGAGGAGTTCGAAGAGCTGGTGAGCCTGGCTCTTGACCGTGTCCCGCCTGAGCTGATGCGGCTGATGGACAACGTCGCGGTGTTCGTGGAGGAGGAGCCGGAGGACCCGGAGGACCGGGAGCTCCTCGGTCTCTACGAGGGCACGCCGCTCACCGAGCGCGGTGAGTGGTACGCCGGGGTGCTGCCCGACCGGATCACCATCTACCGCGGGCCGACGCTGCGGATGTGCGAGACCCGGGAGGACGTGGTCGCCGAGACGGAGATCACCGTGGTCCACGAGATCGCCCACCACTTCGGCATCGACGACGAGCGGCTCCACGAGCTGGGGTACGGGTGAGCGGCCAGAGCCCTCCGGCGGGGCGGCCGGTCGTCGACCCGGACGTCGACCTGTCCGTACCCGAGCAGCGCGCCGAGATGCGCGGCGGCGGCAAGTGGCGGGTCCTGGCGGTGATCGCCGCGGGCGGAGCGGTGGGGGCCACGGCGCGCTACGCGGCGTCCCTGGCCTGGCCGGCCGCCGAGGGGGAGTTCCCGTGGGCGGTGTTCGCCGTCAACGTGGTGGGCTGCGCCCTCATCGGCGTACTGATGGTGCTGACCGTCGAGCGTGGAGTCGTCACCCATCCGCTGGTGCGGCCCTTTCTCGGGGTCGGGGTGCTCGGCGGGTTCACCACCTTCTCGACGTACGCCGCCGACGTGTCGCACCTGCTGGTGCGTCAGGAGGTGGTGACGGCCGTGGCGTACATGGCGGGGACGGCCGTGGTGGCTCTCGGCGCGGTCTGGGCAGCGGCTGCGCTGACCCGGGCCCTGGTGGACCGGGCGGGGCGGGCGGTGTGAACGAGGGCTCGGCGGACCGTTCCGGGAGAGCGGCGGGCGGCGGCTCGGCGGACCGTTCCGGGAGGGGCGGGTGAACTGGCTGCTGGTCGTCCTCGGCGGCGCGGCGGGGGCTCCGTTGCGCTATCTGACGGACCGCGCCGTCCAGGCGCGGCACGGGGCGGGGCTGCCGTACGTCTTCCCCTGGGGGACCTTCACCGTGAACGCGGCGGGCAGTCTGCTGCTCGGGCTGCTGACGGGAGCCACGGTGTCCACACCTGTGTACGCCCTGCTGGGTACCGGCCTCTGCGGGGCTCTGACGACGTACTCCACGTTCTCGTACGAGACGCTCCGGCTGGCCGAGGCGGGCAGGGGCTTCCTGGCGGGCGCCAACGTGCTGGCTTCGCTGCTGGTGGGGCTGGGGGCGGTGTTCCTGGGGGCCGAACTCGCGGGCGGTTCCGGGGGCTGAGAGGGGCGAGCCGACGGGCCGCGGGTGTGCGGGTGTTGTGTCCGGGCGTGTCCCCGACGGGGGCACGGGAGTTGAACACATCGCTCTCCCTCCCGCCGTCCCTCTCCGCCCCGGAGGTGCACCCCGTGCGCCAGTTGTCCGTCCGCGTCCGCTGGGCAGCCGTCACCGCCCTGACGATCGCCGCGTCCACAGGCTGTATGAGCGTCGGCGGTGACGGCGGGAAGCCGGCTCCCTCCCGCCCGGCGGGCGAGAAGGGGGTCTCGGCCGAACGCCCCGGCGGCGAGACGGTGTCCGGCACCGGCCGTTCCGGTGGCTCCCACGGCCGGGGTGCCGAGGCGCAGTCCGACCGGGGCGCCTCCCGCGACCCTGACTCCAAGGCCTCGGGAGCCGCGCCCTCGGCCGTCTCCGGCGCGGCCCGCCCGAAGCCCGTGGGCCCGGGCACCCCGGAGCCGACGCCGGGCGGCCATCTCCCGACCCCGGAACCCAGCGCGCCGGGCCCTGGTGAGCCTCCGCCCCCGGAGGCCAGCCCGGAGCCGCCGCCCTCGCCCGAACCGGAGCCCTCGGTGCCGCCGGAGCAGCCCTCGGCCTCGCCGGCCGCGCAGTTCCGTACCGACGCCATGGGCGCGCCGGGGCGGGTGGAGGTGTGGCCCACTCCGAGGGCATCGCCGCAGGTCGCGCCGGTGTGAGGGGGGTTTCGGCCGACCTGGTTTGCGCGAAGTGGGGGAGGGTGCGTATGGTAGTAGATCGTTTGATCCCATTGCCCGGCGCCGACACAGAAGAGCGCCGTGTGGCGCGTACTCTCCCTTGCCGTGGCTGGACCGCATTGAGGCGGTCGAAATTGCGAAAACACGGAGTTACGGGCGCGTGCCGAGACTCCGGAAGGTTTCGCATTTCGCATGTCAATTTCCAGTTCTGACCACACCGTCATGCCCGAGAACGTCGTGAACGACGTCGAGAACAACGTGGCGGTCGAGGCCGCCGAGGCCGTGGTCGCCCAGATCCCCGCCTCCGCCGAGGCCACCGTCACCGTCGCCGACGTGATCGAGGACGCGGTCCCCGCCGACGAGGTCTCCGACGCCGCTGTCTCCGAGGACGTGAAGGACGCCGAGCCGAGCATCACGTTCGCCGACCTCGGTCTGCCCGAGGGCATCGTCCGCAAGCTCGCCCAGAACGGCGTGACGGCGCCCTTCCCGATCCAGGCCGCGACCATCCCGGACGCCCTGGCCGGCAAGGACATCCTGGGCCGTGGCCGCACCGGCTCCGGCAAGACGCTCTCCTTCGGTCTGCCGACCCTGGCCGCGCTGGCCGGCGGTCACACCGAGAAGAAGAAGCCCCGCGCGATCATCCTCACGCCGACCCGTGAGCTCGCGATGCAGGTCGCGGACGCGCTGCAGCCCTACGGCGACGTGCTCGGCCTGAAGATGAAGGTCGTCTGCGGCGGTACGTCCATGGGCAACCAGATCTACGCGCTGGAGCGCGGTGTCGACGTCCTCGTCGCCACCCCGGGCCGACTGCGCGACATCATCAACCGTGGCGCCTGCTCCCTGGAGAACGTCCGGGTCGCGGTCCTCGACGAGGCCGACCAGATGTCGGACCTGGGCTTCCTGCCCGAGGTCACCGAGCTGCTCGACCAGATCCCCGGCGGCGGCCAGCGCATGCTCTTCTCCGCCACGATGGAGAACGAGATCGGCACGCTCGTCAAGCGCTACCTGAGCAACCCGGTCACCCACGAGGTCGACAGTGCCCAGGGCAACGTCTCGACCATGTCGCACCACGTCCTCGTCGTGAAGCCGAAGGACAAGGCGCCGGTCACGGCCGCGATCGCCGCCCGCAAGGGCCGCACGATCATCTTCGTCCGCACCCAGCTGGGCGCCGACCGCATCGCCGAGCAGCTCATCGAGTCCGGCGTGAAGGCCGACGCGCTGCACGGCGGCATGACGCAGGGTGCCCGTACCCGCGTCCTCGAGGACTTCAAGAAGGGCTACGTCAACGCCCTCGTCGCCACCGACGTCGCCGCCCGCGGCATCCACGTCGACGGCATCGACCTCGTGCTGAACGTGGACCCGGCCGGCGACCACAAGGACTACCTGCACCGCTCGGGCCGCACCGCCCGCGCCGGTAAGTCCGGTGTCGTCGTCTCGCTGGCGCTCCCGCACCAGCGCCGCCAGATCTTCCGCCTCATGGAGGACGCGGGCGTCGACGCCTCGCGCCACATCGTGCAGGGCGCGGGCGTCTTCGAGCCCGAGGTCGCCGAGATCACCGGTGCCCGTTCGCTGACCGAGGTGCAGGCCGACTCCGCGAACAACGCGGCCAAGCAGGCCGAGCGCGAGGCCGCCGACCTCACCAAGCAGCTGGAGCGCGTGCAGCGTCGCGCCGTGGAGCTGCGCGAGGAGGCCGACCGCCTGGTCGCCCGTGCCGCCCGCGAGCGGGGCGAGGACCCGGAGGCGGCGGTGGCCGAGGTCGCCGCCGAGGCCGAGGCCGCGCTCGTCGCAGCCGCGTCCGTCCCCGAGCAGCCGGCCGCCCGCGAGGACCGTCGCGACGACCGGGGCAACTTCAACCGCCGCGACGACCGCCGTGACGACCGTGGTGGCTACCGCGGTGGCAACGACCGTGTCGGCGAGCGCAGTGGCCGTCCGTCCGGTGGCTCCGGCTACCGCGGCAGCAACGACCGGCCGTCCTTCCGCGGCAGCAACGACCGTCCCTCCGGTGGCTTCCGCTCCGGCGGCGACCGCCGTGACGACCGTCGTGACGACCGTGGTGGCCGTTCTTTCGAGCGTCGTGACAACGACCGCCCGGCGTTCAACCGCGACCGTCGTGACGACCGCCCCTCGGGTGGCTTCCGTTCCGGTGGCGACCGACGTGACGACCGTGGTGGCCGTTCTTTCGAGCGTCGTGACAACGACCGCCCGGCGTTCAACCGCGACCGTCGTGACGACCGCCCCTCCGGTGGCTTCCGCTCCGGTGGCAGCGACCGCCCGTTCAACCGCGACCGTCGTGACGACCGCCCGGCGGGCGGCTTCCGCTCCGGCGGTGGCGACCGTCCGCACGGCCGCCGCGACGACCACCGTGGTGGCACCGGCACGGGTACCGGCACCGGCACCTTCGGCCGCCGTGACGACAAGCCGCGCTGGAAGCGCAACGGCTGACCGTCGCTGACCGACTGACGCGGGGCCCGTACAGCACTCAGGTGCTGTACGGGCCCCGCTGCCGTCGTGGGGTCTGCTGCCGTCGTGAGAGCCCGCTGCGGCGTTGAGGCCCGCTGCCTTGAACGGGTTCGAAACGGCATCCCCGTTCCTGTGCACGGCCTGTTAAGATCCGTCCACTCGTGTGGGGGTACGTGCCGGGGGGCAGGTACGGGCGGCCAAGTGCGCCCGACAGCGGCCCAGTTCCGATGACAGCCGCTTTTCGATGACAGCCGTTCGCCGGTCCTCCATGCCTGTGTACTCATCAGCCAGGGGAGGAACCCGAGTGGCCAACCGTGCCCTCAGATCCGGCGTCGTCGCCGCGTCGCTCGTGCTGTCCGTCACCGCGGGACTCGCGCCGGCGGCCGTCGCCGCGCCGCAGGCCGCTCCGGGCGCCGCACCGACCGCGACCGCCGCAGCGGCAGACCCCGTGGTCGTGCCCGCCGCGCTGAGCAGTTCCGTACAGCCCTTCACCCTCGTCTCCACGGGCGGCGCCCTGGAGGCGGACGCCGTGGGCGAGCAGGGTGTCTTCAGCCGCGTACCCGGCTCGTCCGCCTACCGCTGGACGCGTTTCTCCGACGGCGCCCACCTCCTCGCGGGGCCGACGGGCAGCGGCACCGTCACCCGGATGTACGGGACCGGAACCGACACGATCGCCTATCTGCGGGCGAACGAGGTCGAGCTGCGCGACATGGCGGCGGGCACCACGACGTTCGTGTCCATCCCTGAAGGGCTCACCTTCTCCGGTGTGTACGGGCACACGGTCGTCGCCGTGAAGCTGGTGACCTTCGAATCCGACGGGAAGACCAGCACGGCGGCCTCCGAGGCCCACCTCCTCGACGTACGGGAGGACGGGACGACCCGGGACCGTACGGTCGGCGGACTTCCCGAGGGAGCGAAGTACTGGCTGTCCCAGGCCGCCGCGGCGGGTGACGAGAACGGCATCCTGCTGCGCTACGTCCACGAAGGCGTCGCCCGGATGGCGCTGGTCGACGTGGAGACCGGTCAGATGTCCGCGAGTTCGGCCCACATCCGGGGAGCCGCGCCCGGATACCTCCTGACGCCCCGGCACGTCGTCTGGTACTCCTACGGCGCCGACTCGACGATCAGCGTGGTCCCCCGGTCCGACCTGGGGGCCACCCCGCGGGTGCTGACCGCACCCGCCCCCACCGAGCGCAACCAGTACCACCTGGCCGTCGTCGGCGACTGGCTGCTGCACAACAAGGGCGGGAGCGCCCTCATGGCCACCCCGCTGGACGGCGGCCCCGCCCGGCAGCTGCTCTCGAAGGCCGGGACGGCGGTCGCGGCGGCCCAGGACGGTTCCGCCGTGGTCGTCGGCGGAGCCACCGGCTACGCCGAGGACAGGACCTGGGGGGCGTACCGCGTCGTGGAAGGGCCGGACGGCGCGCCGCAGCTCACCCGCGTGGTCGACCTGTCCGCCCTGCCGCTGGACCTGGAGGGGATCGGGCTGTCGTCGGGCAGGCTGACCGTGGCGTCCAGCCGCCTGTCGGTGCGTCGGGGAGTGGAGAGGGAGCTCGCGGTCCGGGGGACCCCGTCCTACGGGCCCGCGTCCGACTCGTTCATCTCCTTCTCGACCGACTGCGGTCCGGAGGACCCGGACTGCCACGCGATCCACGGCACGCCCCGGGGAGCCCCCGTGGTCCTCAACCGGCAGCCTTCCGGAGCCGGGGACGAGATACGGATATCAGGCTGGGGCCAACTCCGCACCGGCCTGTCCGGGGGCACGATCACGGACACCGACGGCGCCTGGACGGTCTACACGCACGCCGCTTCCGGCCGGCAGATCGTCTACCGGGGCGCCGACCCGGAGAAGGTCCTGACCCGGGCCCCGGTGGCCTCCGCCGTGTGGGCGGGCACGCTGTGGAGCGCCGGGACGACTCCGGGCACGGTCACGTCGTACGACCTGGCCACGCGCCGGACCACGGCGACGCTCTCCCTCGGCTCGGGCTGCGCCCCCGACGAACTGCAGGCGCTCGGACGCTGGTTGTACTGGACGTGCGCGACTGACGGCCGGGCCGGGGTACTCGACCGTACGACGGGGAAGTCGCAGACCGTGCCCGTCGGCGAGGCGCTCCTGGGGGACGGATACCTCGTACGCCACGACAAGGCGGCCGGAAAGCTGGTGCTGACCGACCTGGTGTCCTCGGCGGCGACGGGAGCCGCGGCGAGCCGTGTGGTCGCGGACCTGCCGGCGACCGCGAACCCGCAGCGGCGGGTGGACTGGACGGTGGACAGGTACGGCGGGCACCTCGCCTACGTGGACGCCGGGCAGCGGGTGCACGTCGTGCCCACCGGGGTGCCGACCCAGCCGCTGTCGGCCCACGAGGAGTCCACGGTGGGTCAGCCCTGGACGTACACGGCCACGCTCTCCAAGCCCGCCGCCTCCTGGAAGGCCGTCCTCACCGACCTGCGGACGAAGAAGGTGGTCCGCACGGTCACGGGAGGCGAGGTGCGGGGACAGCTCTCCGCGGACTGGGACGGCCGCACCGACGGCGGCACACTCGCCGTCAACGGCCGCTACGGCTGGAAGCTGACCGTGCAGCCGGCCGACGGCCACGGCGCGGCTCTCGTCCGGAGCGGGGAGACCGCCCTGACCCAGGGTGCCGCCGCCTGGCGGGACTTCGGCCGGGACGGGCTCGGGGACCTGTTCGTCGTCGTGGACGAGGGCTCCCTCGGGCAGCGCCCGGGGAAGCTGCCCGGCACGGTCGGGCCGCTCACGGGCTGGTGGGGCCACGAGGACACGGCCGCGAAGCGGATCCTGCCGACGGGAGACCTGGCCGGCGACGGGTGCAACGACTACCTGGCCGCGAACGACTTCGGCACGCTGATCCGGCTGGACGGCGCCTGTGACGAAGGCAGCGGCCTGCCCAGGGACTACGTGAAGATCGGCACGGGCTGGAAGGCGTACGACATGTTCGCGCCGGGGGACATCAACGGTGACGGGGTCCCGGACCTGCTCGCGCGCCAGCAGTCCACCGGCTACCTCTTCCTGTACCCGGGCGACGGCAAGGGCAGGCTGAAGGCCCGCACGCAGATCGGCACCGGCTGGAAGGGGCTCACGGTCGTGGGCGCGGGAGACCTCACGGGCGACGGAGCCGGGGACCTGCTGGTCCGCGACGGCGCAGGGGTCCTGTGGCGCTACGCCGGGACGGGCAAAGGCAGGCTCGCGGCCAAGGTGCGGATCGGCACCGGCTGGCAGCAGTACAACGCGCTCGCCGCGGTCGGTGACATCACGGGCGACGGGAAGAACGACCTGCTCGCACGCGACAAGGCCGGGGTGCTCTGGCGCTACAACGGCACGGGCACGGGCACGTTCGCTGCGCGGTCCAAGATGGGGCCGGGCTGGCAGAAGTACCCCGCGTTGTTCTAGGCACGCGCGGGGGCTCTCCCGCGGGGCTCCGCCGCGATGCCCTCGCCGGGTTCCCGGTGGGCCTCGCGGGGCCTCCCGCGGGGCCTCTCGCGGGGCAACGGGTGGAGTGCGGGGCGCATGTCATGCCTCCGGCGAGGGCATCGCTGGGGGCATGACAAACGACGAAGCCGCCGTGGCGGTGCCACCACCCGACGCTCCCGCGGGCGAGCCCGCTCCCCAGTCCGACGAGGAGCGGCTTGCCGAACTCGGTTACACCCAGGTGCTCGCGCGCCGGATGTCCGCCTTCTCCAACTACGCCGTCTCGTTCACGATCATCTCGGTGCTCTCCGGCTGCCTGACCCTGTACCTGTTCGGCATGAACACGGGCGGGCCCGCCGTCATCACCTGGGGCTGGGTCGGCGTCGGGCTGATGACGCTGTTCGTCGGCCTGGCCATGGCCGAGATCTGTTCGGCGTATCCCACGTCCGCCGGCCTGTACTTCTGGGCGCACCGCCTGGCCCCGCGGCGCTCGGCCGCGGCGTGGGCCTGGTTCGCCGGCTGGTTCAACGTGCTCGGCCAGGTCGCCGTCACCGCGGGCATCGACTTCGGGGCGGCCTCCTTCCTCGGGGCCTATCTGAACCTCCAGTTCGGCTTCGAGGTCACACCCGGCCGCACGATCCTGCTCTTCGCGGCGATCCTGATCCTGCACGGCCTGCTGAACACCTTCGGTGTCGGCATCGTCGCCGTCCTCAACAACGTCAGCGTGTGGTGGCACGTGGTCGGGGTCGCCGTCATCGTCGGCGCCCTGACCTTCGTACCGGACTCGCACCAGTCGGCGTCGTACGTCTTCACCGAGTTCGTCAACAACACCGGCTGGGGGAGCGGCTTCTACGTCGTGATGATCGGCCTGCTGATGGCGCAGTACACCTTCACCGGTTACGACGCCTCGGCCCACATGACCGAGGAGACCCACGACGCGGCCGTGGCGGGCCCGCGCGGCATCGTGCGGTCCATCTGGACGTCCTGGATCGCCGGCTTCGTGCTCCTGCTGGGCTTCACCTTCGCCATCCAGTCCTACGACGGCGCCCTGAACTCCCCGACCGGGGCCCCGCCCGCCCAGATCCTCCTGGACGCGCTGGGCGCCACGACGGGCAAGCTCCTGCTGCTCGTGGTGATCGGGGCACAGCTGTTCTGCGGGATGGCCTCGGTGACCGCCAACAGCCGCATGATCTACGCCTTCTCGCGCGACGGGGCGCTGCCCTTCTCCCGCGTCTGGCACACGGTGAGCCCTCGTACCCGCACCCCCGTCGCGGCGGTCTGGCTGGCCGCGCTCGGCGCCCTGGCCCTCGGCCTCCCGTATCTGATCAACGTCACCGCGTACGCGGCGGTGACCTCCATCGCGGTCATCGGCCTCTACATCGCCTACGTCATCCCCACCCTGCTCCGGCTGCTGCGGGGCGACGACTTCGTGCGGGGCCCCTGGCACCTGGGCCGCTGGTCCCGGCCCATCGGCATCGTCGCGGTGAGCTGGGTCGCGGTGATCACGGTGCTGTTCATGCTGCCCCAGGTGTCCCCGGTCACCTGGGAGAGCTTCAACTACGCGCCGCTGGCGGTCCTGGTGGTGCTCGGCTTCGCCGCCGTGTGGTGGATGGTGTCGGCCCGTCACTGGTTCCTGAACCCGGCCGCGCCGGATCACAAGCGCACGATCACGGACGAAACCCCGGACTGACCCTGCCCGCCCCGGTACGACAGGGCCCGGCACCCGATACCCGATCGGCTGCCGGGCCCGGGGAAGCTATGCTCGGGGGGTGATCCATCACGGGCCGTTAGCTCAATTGGTCAGAGCAGCGGACTTTTAATCCGTTGGTTGTGGGTTCGAGTCCCACACGGCCTACCACTGGACCCCAGCTCAGAGCACATGTGAGCTGGGGTCGGCCCCTTTTCGGGGTGGGGCCAAAACTCCGGGAGCGGATCGCGAGGTCTGGCTACCCTCGCCGGGTGAGCTTCAACAACCATGCGCGGAAGGCCCGTGACATGACGCTGCCCCACGGTCTCCGCGTGGCGCAGCTCCGGTCCTGCGTGCAGTTGTACCGGCCGATCGGCTTTCACGCGACCCTGAGTTTCCTCGAAGCGCAGGCAGGTCCGTACGGCAGGGACGAGCGTGCCCTGCTCCGCGCGTTGGACGTGCTGGAGGCCAGCAGGGACGCGTGGCACGGGGAGCTTCGGGCGTTCGACGGCGTGCGAAGGCGCGCCAAGGGGCAGGGGGCACGTCAGCCGCGTCGGGCCGAGCGGAATCCGTATCGGGAGATGTGGTGGTCGGGAGCGCCGCGGGAGGGGGCTCTGCACGCCCTGTCGTTCCTGCGCGATCGGGGATGGATCCCCATGCCCGTCGGCGATCCGCTCGCCGCAGACCTGAACCGTTGTGTCGTCGCCTGCCTCGAGACCGGTGGGGCGCCGGGGCCCGAGGAGCGCCATCTGCTGTCGGAGTGTCTCCGCAGTCTGCGGAACCGACGGACCTCTGCCGCCCCGCAGGACGACATGACGGGCCGGTTCCGCACCCAGGATCTGCTCAGGGCCGCTCGTCACGTGGAGATCGCGACGACCGAACACGTGAGCCCGTGCCTGAGCGGATGACCCGCCGGCCCGGCGCCCCGGTCGGCCGACGCCGGCAGGGCGCCCCGCCGTTTCACCAGTGCACGGGTGGGGCGCTCGTCGTGCGAGAGCCCCCGTTCGTGCGGGCGGCTCAGGGGCGGGGCCAGGGCCTGCCGCCGAGGCGTTCCAGATCGGTGTTGAAGCGGCGCAGGTAGCCGGCGAAGGCGGAGATGTCCTCGTCGTCCCAGTCGGCCATGACCCGCTGCAGCGAGCTGACCATGCCCTCGCGTTCCGCGTCGAGGGTGCGGGTGCCCTCCTCGGTGATGCGGAACTTACGGGCCATGCCTCCGTCGGGATCGGGGATGCGCTCGACGAAGCCGGCGCGCATGACCGCGGCGGTCTGGCGGTTGAGGGTGGAGACGTCGAGGTCGAAGGCGTCGCTCAGCTCGCCCACCGACATCGGGCCCTGGACGCGGATGCGGCTGAGCAGGACGTACGCGCTGCGCTCCAGGAGACCGTCCTTGCGGCGGCCCTTCCTGTGGTTCAGCAGCCCGTGGCGGCTGAGCAGCATCTGCTCGTACTCGACCTCTTGCGTGGCCCTGTTCATGCGCGGGCGCCTCCTGCTTCCTGCCGGGCGAGGCCGGTGTGTCTTGGTGCGGCGGGGTGCGGCTCACTTCATCGTATGTTCACGAGGGCGTGCATAGGCCACATGATGTGCATGATGCAATAAGTGTGTACGATGCCAAACCTTCCATCGACAGATAGCCGAGGACACGACCTATGGACGCCCCCCAGCCCACGACCCGCGCGGGCGGTGTGATCACGACGCTGGCGCTCGCCGGTACCGTCGCCGCCGTCATGCAGACGCTGGTGACCCCGCTCATCGCCGAGCTGCCGCGGATCCTGGACACCTCGTCCGCCAACGCGGCCTGGGTGGTCACCGTCACCCTCCTGGTCGCCGGCGTGTGCGTGCCGGTCACCGGCCGTCTCGGTGACCTCCTGGGCAAGCGCCGGATGCTGCTGGCCTGCGCCGTTCCACTGGTGGCCGGTTCGGTGGTGTGCGCGCTCGCCTCCTCCGTGGTGCCCATGATCATCGGGCGCGGCCTCCAGGGCATGGGCATGGGCATGGTGCCGCTCGGCATAGCCCTGCTGCGTGACGTGGTGCCCGCGGAGAAGCTCAGCGGTTCGATCGCCCTCGTCAGCGCCTCCATGGGCATCGGCGGAGCCCTCGGTCTGCCGATCTCCGCCGCCGTCGCCGAATACACCAGCTGGCGCGTGCTGTTCTGGGGATCGGCGGCGCTCGCGCTCATGATCGCCGTGCTCATCTTCGCCTTCGTCCCCGATGTCCCGGCCGGTGCCAAGGGGCAGCGCTTCGACGCGCCCGGAGCGGTCGGGCTCGCGATCGGCCTGGTCTCCCTCCTGCTGGCCATCTCCAAGGGGGCCGACTGGGGCTGGGGTTCGGGCACGACGCTCGGCCTCTTCGCCGTCGCGGTGGTGTCCCTCGGCCTCTGGGGCTTCTACGAGCTGCGCACCCGTGACCCGCTGGTCGACCTGCGCACCACCGCCCGCCCGCGGGTGCTGCTGACCAACGTGTCGTCGATCCTCGTCGGCGTCGGCATGTACTCCTTCATGCTGATCGCCCCGCAGCTGCTGCAGTTCCCCGAGGCCACGGGATACGGCCTCGGCCAGTCGATGCTCGCCGCAGGCCTCTGGATGGCCCCCGGTGGCGTGATGATGATGATCGTCTCACCGCTCGGCGGAAAACTGATCAACGCGCGCGGCCCGAAGATCGCCCTGGTGCTCGGCGCCCTGGTGATCTCCCTCGGCTACGGGCTCTCGCTGTTCCTGATGGGCTCCGCCTGGGGTCTGATGCTCGTCGGTATCGTCATCAACAGTGGCGTCGGCCTCGCCTACGGCGCGATGCCCGCCCTGATCATGAGCTCGGTCCCGCTCTCGGAGACGGCGGCCGCCAACGGCTTCAACACCCTGATGCGGTCGCTGGGTACCACCATCGGCTCGGCTGTCATCGGTGTGGTGCTGGCCCAGATGACCATCGACCTCGGCGGCTTCTCGCTGGCCTCCGAGGACGGCTTCCGCGTGGGCCTGATGATCGGCTGCGGAGTGGCACTCGTGGCCGCCGCGGTCGCCTCGGCGATCCCCGGGCTCGTCCGCCCCGCCGGTGACGGCGAGAGGACGGGTCCGGCACCGGCCGGCAAGGTCTCCGTCGAGGCCTGACCCCGCGCGCTGTCCGGGGGGCGGCGCCTGGCCCGAGGGGTCTCCGCCGCCGTCCGACCGCAAGACCGGCAGCTCCCGCAGCCCCGAAGCACCCGCAAGACCCGCAGCGCCCCGACCGGTCCGCCGGTCGGGGCGCTGGCGCGTCCCTGCCGCACGGAACTTTCTCGTGCACGGGCATTGACCGTGGGTGTGGGCCGACTTACGTTCTTCGCGTTGTCCTTCGTATGTCATATATGAGACGCGATATGAGAGCCGAGAGCCGTATGCAGTCAGCACCGCGCCCTCTTCCCCGCCGTCCCCGGCGCCGCGGAAGACGCTGAGGAGCGCCTCCGCAGGGGAGAGTGCGCCGGACCCACGCCCCCTTTCGCGCCTCCTTCACGCCCCCGAAGAACACACCCGCACGGCTTCACCCCGTGGCGCCCTGCCGTCCCGCGCCCCGCCGGTGAGCACCCAGAGAGAGAGCCGACCATGAACAAGCCACGCAGCCGCCGCCTCGCCGCCGCCGTATCCCTCGTCTCCGCCCTTGCCCTCACCGCGACCGCCTGCGGTGACGGCGGCAGCGGCACGGCCGGCGCCAAGGGCGCCGAGGGCTCGGGCACCGGGAAGATCGTCTTCTGGGACGAGAACGGCGGGGTCCGCACGGCGATCTGGAAGGAGATCATCGCCGACTTCGAGAAGGCCAACCCGGACATCGACGTGCAGTACGTGGGCATCGCCTCCACCGAGGCGCAGTCCAAGTACGACACCGCCATCCAGGGCGGCGGGCTGCCGGACGTCGGCGGGGTGGGCGCCGCCATGGTCGCCGGGATCACCGCGCAGGACGCGCTGGAGCCGCTGGACGACCGGATCGAGGGCAGCTCGCTCAAGGGCAAGCTCAACGACGCGATGATCGAGAACGTGCGGAGCGCGGCCGGCCGGGACGAGGTGTACACGGTGCCGATCTCCGCCACCAACGGCGTCCTGTACTACCGCACCGACCTGTTCGAGAAGGCCGGGCTCGACGAGCCGAACACCTGGGACGAGTTCTACGCGGCGGCGGCGAAGCTGACGGACAGGAAGAAGAACCAGTTCGGCTACACCATCCGGGGCGGCCCGGGCTCCATCGCCCAGGCACTCGACGCGATGTACGGGCAGTCCGGCATCGACTCCTTCTGGGACGCCTCCGGGACGAAGACCACGGTGAACGACCCGAAGAACGTCGCGGCCCTGGAGAAGTACGTCGGGCTGTACAAGAAGGTCACCCCGGAAGCCGACCTGAACAACGACTTCACCAAGATGGTCGCCCAGTTCGACTCCGGCAGCATCGCCATGCTCAACCACAACCTGGGCTCCTACCAGGACCATGTGAGCTCGCTCGGCGTGGACAAGTTCCGGGGCATCCCGCAGCCGGAACTCGCCGACGGCACCCGGGTGATGGTCTCCAACCCGGTCTCCGGTCTCGGTCTGCTCAAGTCGTCCGAGAACAAGGCGGCGGCCTGGAAGTTCATCGAGTTCGCCGCGTCGCACGCCTCGAACTCCAAGTTCAGCGAGTCCGCGGGCCTCATCCCCGCCAACAAGGAGGCCGCCGAGGACCCCTGGCTCGACAAGGCCGAGACCACCAAGCTCGGTGCCGAGGCGCTGTTCTCCGGTGACACCAAGATCGTCCAGCTCCCGTACTACCTGCCCGACTGGAACACCCTGTCCAAGGCCGACAGCGAATCGGGCTTCCAGAAGGTGCTGCTCGGCAAGACCAGTGCCGAGGACTTCCTGAACACCTTCGCCGAGGACCTCGACGCGGCCCAGGCGGAGTGGAAGGAACAGCAGGGCTGAAAAAGAATTCTCGGCCTCCCTGTCACATTCCTCTCGCGCCGCGGGTCATAGCAGCAGAACCACCAAGAGGGCCGATGTGACCGGGAGGACCACTCCCGGCCGTCACGAGTCAGGGAGAGATCATGACGTCACCGATCCTGGTCACCGGAGGCACGGGAACGCTCGGGAGCCTCGTCGTCCCGCTGCTGCGGAGCGCGGGACGCGAGGTGCGGGTGCTCAGCCGGCACCCGCACGAGTCGACGGACTCCGGCCTCACGTATGTGAGCGGTGACCTGCTGAAGGACGAGGGCACCGCGCGCGCGGTGGAGGGGGCCGAGACCGTCCTGCACCTCGCGGGCGGGCCCAAGGGTGACGACGAGGCGACCCGGAACCTGGTGCGGGCCGCCTCGGCCGCCGGGGTTCGGCACTTCGTGCACATCTCGGTCATCGGCGCCGACCGGGTGCCGCTCGGTTACCTCAGGGCGCAGCTGGCCGCCGAGCGGGCCGTGACGGATTCCGGTCTGCCGTACACCGTGCTGCGGGCCGCGCAGTTCCACGACCTGACGCTGACCGTCGTACGGAAGATGGGGGCGCTGCCCGTGGTCCCCGCTCCCGGCATGCGGCTCCAGCCGGTCGACCCGCACGACGTGGCCGCGCGGCTGGTCGAGCTGGCCCTGGGGGACCCTGTGGGCCGGGTCGCCGACCTGACCGGGCCGACGGTGTACGAGCTGTCCGACCTGATCCGGGGTTACCTGAAGGCGAGCGGCAAGCGCCGTCCCGTGATGCCGGTCAGGATGCCCGGGAAGGCCGGGCGCGCCTACCGGGCGGGCGAGAACCTCTCCCTCGACGGCGCCGACACGGGCAGCCGGACCTGGGAGGACTTCCTCGCGGAACGCGTGCACGCCTGAGCGCGGCCGGGCCTTCAGTCCAGGCCCTCCTCCCGCAGGTCGTACATCAGGAGGAACGTCCGGTAGGTCTCCGCGGACACGTCCAGGCAGACGTCCGGCCGGTTGGTCCACGTCGACGTGTTGTCGAGGGCCCGCCGGCAGGCCGCCTCGGTCTCGGCCCGGGTCGGGATGTTCGAGAGGAACGCGGCGATCAGCAGGACCACTGCGAGGACCAGCACGCCGATACGGATGCGCATGGTCTCCCAACGACCGTACGGCCGGGCCGGTCACTGGACCGGTCGCGGCCGTACGGTCATTCCGGTTCGTCGGTGACCGGCGGCAGGTCGGGTTCGATGAACAGGCCCGCGTACTGCGGCGAGGGCAGCGGCGCCGGCGCGCCCGTCTCGGCAGTGGCGGTCGCGCCGTCGGGGTGCCGCTGGGTCGTGCGGACGGGCATGTCGGTCATCTCGGAGTCCTGTACGTAGGTGTGTGGTGAGAGCCCTGTGACCGTGCCGCTGGAGAATCAACCGGACTGGTCCCGACCGGTACGGCGAACGAGGTGCCGCTACCGGTGCCGCGCCGCTCCGGGGGCGTCCGGATCATGCGGTGCATGCAGACTGTAACCCTCCCGGCACGGCTTTCCCCCGGAATTGCGAGCCCGGCGTCAGGGTCAGTGTGGCGGTGCGGGCTCGATGTTCTGGTTTGCGTGGAAGAGGTTGTGCGGATCGTAGACCCGCTTGACCTCGGAGAGACGGTCGTAATGGCCGCGGTAGGTGGCCTTCACCCGGTCCTGGGACTCGCCCGCGCCGATGAAGTTCACGTAGGAGCCGCCCATGGAGTGCGGGTGGAGCGCCTCCCAGTAGCCGACGGCCCAGTCCCGCAGCGCGGTGGCGTTGGCCGGGTCGGGGTCGATGCCCGCGATGACGCCGGACCAGCGCGCGTCGCGGTAGGCCCACGCGGTCTCGTCGGGTCCGACGCGGCCCGCCGCGCCGTCGACGGGGTACAGGTGCATGGTCGACAGTCCGGTGGGGAGGTTCTCGGCGAAGTTGGCGTGCACATCGACGGCCGCGTCGGTGATGTCGTCGAAGAAGGCGCCGCGCCAGTACCACTGGAGCCCGGCGGGGAGCAGCTCGTCGAACATGCTCTGCAGGGCCGGGTAGGGCATCGGCGAGGTGAAGTGGAAGGCAGGGGGCCCCGGTTCCGCCACCACGGCGAGGGTCTCCCCCAGCGCGTCCGGATCCGCGGTCGAGGACCAGACGACGCCGCACATCTTCTGCCCGTGGATCTCCTCGGGGAAGGGCGGCCCGGGCGGGACGGTCAGCGACGCGAAGAAGCCGTACAGGTCGTCCGGCGCCTGCGGCAGGAACTCGCGGTACCAGCGCATCACGTCGTGGAAGCGGTCCAGCGGCCACAGGGTGATCCCCACGCCCACCGTGTCCACGGGATGCAGCTCGAAGTCGAACGAGGTGACGATGCCGAAGTTGCCGCCCCCGCCGCGCAGCGCCCAGAAGAGGTCCGCGTGCTCGTTCGCGTTCGCCGGGACGAAGGTGCCGTCGGCCAGGACCACGTCGGCGGAGACCAGATTGTCCGCCGTGAGGCCGTACTTGCGGGTGAGGTAGCCGTGGCCACCGCCGAGGGTGAGCCCGCCGACACCGGTCGTGGACATGATGCCCGCCGGGGTGGCGAGGCCGAACGCGTGGGTGGCGTGGTCGAGATCGCCGAGCTGCGCGCCACCGTCCGCCTGGGCGGTCTGCGTGGCGGGGTCGACGCGTACGCCGCGCATGGGTGACAGGTCGAGCGTGACGGCGTCGTCGGCGAGGCAGAGGCCCGGTCCGCTGTGCCCACCGCCGCGTACGGCGACGGTCAGGCCGTTCTCACGGACGAAGTCGACAGCCGCCATGACGTCCGCCGTGTCGTGGCACTTGACCACCGCGCCGGGCTTCTTGTCGATCATGGCGTTGTAGACCGTGCGGGCCTGGCCGTATTCCTGGTCGTCCGGACCGATGACGGGGCCGCGCAGCCGGCTTCTCATCGTCTCGAGGGTGGTGCCGTCCATGGTCGTCTCCTAGCGCGCGTGCGCCCGGCCTCCTCTGGGCTCCCGCATCGGGTGAGGCTGCTGGGCCGACGTCGGCACCTCAGGATGCCGCGCAGACGGGACCGAACACCGAAGGGCTGTCCCTCCAGCGTCCCGCCGTGGCCGAGGGCCCGCAATCGCGGGGCGCCGTGCCCCGGCCGGCAGCCGGGGCACGGCGCGGGATCACGCCTGCGGTGGGGCGGCCGCGCGCTCGCCCGGCACTGCCGCGGACGCCTCCGGCACCCCCGTGTCCTTACGCAGATGCACCATGAGCCCGATGAAGCCCGCCGCGAACCCGCTGAGCAGGCCCGATATCCCGTGGTTGAACGCGTTGACCGAGGCGCTGCCGGGCACGCCGACGACCAGGTAGTTGACGGCGGCGCTGATCACCGCGCCGAACGCGGCGCCGATCAGCCCGTTGACGAGACAGGTGCGTACGGGCGACTGCGCGGAACCGGGGATTCGGGCAGGTCTGTGCGGTGTGGACATGGCAGGAGGCCCTCCAGACAGGCGGGAAGCGAGTTCGGGGGGCGTGACAACCCCCTTGGGCACGGCACTATGCCTGCCAACTGTGCCTGGCGCACCCTCTGTTGGCGCGATGCGCCGGTGACGAGGGGTCCCGCCTCCGAGGTGGGCGAGGGCGGGGGTGGTCAGGACCGCGTCCCGGATGGCGTAGAGTTACAACCACAACGACGCGGGGTGGAGCAGCTCGGTAGCTCGCTGGGCTCATAACCCAGAGGTCGCAGGTTCAAATCCTGTCCCCGCTACTGAAGACAGAGGCCCGGATCCTTCCAAGGATCCGGGCCTCTGTCGTGTGCCCACCGCCGCACGCTTGACCTTGACGTTACGTAAAGATCTACCGTTTCCCGCATGGAGTGGTCCATCCAGGAAATCGCCCGGCAGGCCGGCACCACGAGCCGCACGCTCCGGCACTACGGGGAGCTCGGCCTCCTGACGCCGAGCCGCACGGGCGCCAACGGCTACCGCTATTACGACCAGGAGGCCCTGGTCAGGCTCCAGCGCATCCTGCTGCTGCGGGAGCTGGGACTCTCGCTGCCCGCGATCAAGGACGTACTGGAGGGGCAACGGGACACCTCGGCGGCGCTGCGGGCCCATCTGCGGCTGCTGGAGCAGGAGCGGGAGCGCATCGGGCGGCAGATCGCCTCGGTGCGGACCACTCTCCAAAAAACCGAGGAAGGGGAAGGGCTCATGGCCGAGGAAGTGTTCGACGGCTTCGATCACACGGTGTACGAACAGGAGGTCACCGAGCGCTGGGGCCGCGAGGCGTACGAGCGCGGCGACCGGTGGTGGAAAGGACTGGGCCCGGACGGGCGCGCGCGATTCCAGGAGGAGCACGAGCAGATCGCCCGGGACTACGGCGAGGCCAGGGCGGCCGGTCTCGACGCGGGCTCCGACGAGGTGCAGGACATCGCGCGCAGGCACTGCGAGTGGCTCGCGGTGACCATGGAACCCACCCGTTCGTATGTAACCGGCATCGCGGAGATGTACGTCGCCGATCCTCGCTTCGCGAGGAACTACGATCGGTACGGGGACGGAACAGCCGTCTTCGTACGGGATGCACTGACGATCTACGCGCGGCACCGGCTCACCGGCTGACCTCCGGGGGGCGGGCCCCGGCGCGCTCCTCCCTTCGGCCGATGACGGGTCGCCGTGCGGCGCGGCTCCGGCGAGCCTGGGTGGGGCGCGGTACCGTCCGCAGCCGTGGACGGACCGGGCAGGAGTGCACAGGTGGGGAAGCGGGACGGACGGCGAGTGAGTGCTGCCGGGAACTCCCGTGCCCGGCGCTTCGTGCGCGCGCTGCCCGCCCTGATGATCTGTGCCGGAGTGGTCTTCGACCTGCTGACGCCGACCGAGGTGTCCGCCGTACCGCTCTTCGCGGCGGCCCCGCTGATCGCCGCCCCGTTCTTCTCGCTGGCCTCGACCGTGCGCACCGCGGTGGTCGCCATCCTCGTCGTACTCGTCATCCGGATCTCGGACGGCGTCCTCTACAAGGTCGTACCGCTCACCGACCTGCTCACCCTGCTGACGGTGTCCGTACTCGCCCTCGTCATCAACGGCGTCGTGCGGCGCGGGAACGAGCAGCTTGCCTCGGCCCGGGTCATCGCGGAGACCGCGATGCGCGCGGTGCTTCCCACGCCCGAGTCACGGATCGGCGGGCTGCAGGTCGCGGCGCGCTACGAGCCGGCCCAGGCCGACGAGTTCGTCGGCGGTGATCTGTTCGCCGTGGCGGACACGCCCTACGGCGTGCGGCTGGTGCTCGGGGACGTACGGGGCAAGGGGCTGGACGCGGTGGCGGCGGTGGCCGTCGTGATCGGGGCGTTCCGGGAGGCCGCCGAGCAGGAGCGGTCGCTCGAAGGGGTGGTCCAGCGGCTGGAGCGGGCTCTGGCCCGGGAGGGCTCACGGCGCGGCGGGTTCGACTCCGTGGAGGGGTTCGTCACCGCCGTGCTCGCCGAGATCCCGGCGGGCTCGGAGACCTTGCGGGTCGTCAACCGCGGGCACCCCGAGCCGCTGGTCCTGCATCCGGACGGGGCGCTCGACGTGCTGACGCCGGCCGAACCGGCCCTGCCGCTGGGCATGGGGCTGGGTGCGTGGCCGGACCGTGCGGACGAGTGGCCGCTGCCGGCCGGGGCGACGTTCCTGGCGTTCACGGACGGCCTGTCGGAGGCGCGGGACGCGCACGGTGCGTTCTACGACCCGGAGGCACGGCTGCGTGGCCGGATCTTTCCGGGGCCGGAGGAGCTGCTGTCCGCGCTCACCGACGACGTACGTCTGCACACCGGGGGCCGGTCGACGGACGACCTGGCGCTCCTCGCGGTCGGGAGGCCGTCCCGGGGTCAGCCCGAGCGGCGGACGACCGTGAAGATTGTGGGGCGGGACAGTGAATGACGGGCGGCGACCGTCCGTAGTCACGAGGCACCTCTCCGATAACATTTGACACACCATCAGAAACTGACAGTGTGTCGCGCGTCGCGCAACTCGCCCGTTTGAGCCCGTTTGACCCCTGAAAGTCCAGGCCAGGGCCGTGAACGATCTGTCGGAACAGCTTGGAATCGGACCCAGGTGTCTATTAACGTTCGATAACGCAGCGCGGTTGTACCTGTCGTCGCAAGAGGCGGCACCGTGCGCGGCGCCGAATTCCGCAAGGGAACCGGGGAACCACCTACATGGGGTGAATCGGACACCTGTGTCTCGTGAGAGACGAAGGGGCCCGTAGGAGACCTTCCTGCTCCGAACCCGTCAGCTAACCCGGTAGGCGAGAAGGAAGGAAAGGAGTGCGCCCACGTGGCGTCGAATCAGCCTGCCCCCGAGGCCCCGTCACCCTTCAGGACCGACAGCCTCGGTACCGAGGACAGGACTTGGGAGGAATGGAACCCCACCGAGGAGTCCATCCGCCCCGTACGCGGTCGGCACCGTGTAGCCAAGCAGCGTGGTCTCGCCCGTAGCTCCACCGTCCTCGGCGTCGGCGTCATCGCGGCCGTCGGAGCGGGTGGCATGGCCACCGCGCAGAGCAAGCCGCCGGTCTCCATCTCCCTTCCCGATTCCATCGCGGACAATCTCCCCGACGCCAAGTCCCTGCCCGGCGTTGGCGCGTTCATGTCCGGCGACTCCGACGCGGACCAGCAGACGGTCGCCTCCTCCCCCCTCACCTCCGCGGGCATCACGGCCGCCGAGGCCGAGCAGGGAACCACCGACGCCGGCGAGGCGCTGCGCGCCCGCATCCTCCAGCAGGCCGAGCAGCAGCAGGCCGGAGCCGATGCCGAGGCCAGGGCCGCCGAGGAGACGGCGGCGGCCGAGGCAGCCGCGGCCCAGGCGGCGAAGCAGCAGACCGTGGCCGAGGCCGAGGCCGTCGCGAAGAAGAAGGCGGCGGAAGAGGCGGCGAAGAAGAAGGCGGAGGCCGAGCGCCTCGCCAAGCTCGCCGCCAGCTATGCCGTCCCGACCTCCTCGTACTACATCAGCTCGAGCTTCGGTCAGGCCGGTTCGATGTGGTCCTCCGGCTACCACACCGGGCTGGACTTCGCGGCCCCGACCGGTACGCCGGTCAAGGCGGTGCACAGCGGCACGGTGAAGTCGGCCGGCTACTCCGGTTCGTACGGCTACCGCACGGTCCTCGAGCTGGAGGACGGCACCGAGGTCTGGTACTGCCACCAGTCCTCGATGGACGTGACCGCAGGTCAGAAGGTCACCACCGGCCAGACCATCGGCCGCGTCGGAGCGACGGGCAATGTGACCGGCGCGCACCTGCACCTGGAGATCCACACCGCTGACGGCACGGGCATCGACCCGATGGCCTGGCTGCGCGGTAAGGGCCTCACGATCTGATCCCGCGCGCCGTCACGCGGCGCACCGAACCCCGGCGGCCCTGACGCACTACCCCCCGACGTCAGGGCCGCCGGTTCGTCGTGTCCTGGTGGTGTGTCCTGGTTCGTGCGTGCCGTCGGTTCATGCGTGTCGGTTCGTGGGTGCCTCCGACGAGCTCACGCTCGCCCGCCTGGCGGGCTCACGGAGGCGGGGGAGCGCGGTGGCGGGCACCGTCCTCCAGGTAGGGGTTGTAGCCCCCGTAGTGCCGGTGCGGTGCCGGTGGCTGCTGCGCCGCCACGCTCCCGTGGGAGAACTGACCGGGGAACGGCTGCGGGGCGGCCGGCCTGGGCGGCCGTACCCGGCCCGTCGCGTGGGCGGCGTACGTCAGGGCGGGGCCCGCGACCGCCCGGCGCTGCCACAGGTGGTGCAGCAGCTCCTGCTCGCGGAGTGCGAACTCCGGTCCCGCGCCGTCGTGGCGGGCCCTTCGGCGGAGCATGGCCAGGGACGTCGCGAACGACTCGTACTCGGCGACGGCACGGGCCGCGGCCCTGCCCCGGTTCCGGTCGGGGTAGCTGTGCCAGTGCCTCGCCATGTCGCGGGCCATACCCCGCGCCCGCATCGAGGCGAGCGCGAGCGGCTCGGCGGGGGCGAGCCAGCCGGCCGCCGCGTACACCGGCAGCTCGGTGGACAAGGTGCGCAGCTCCCGCTGGCGCGACCAGATCGCCAGCCACGTCACCAGAGCGAAGCACGGAACCATGAACGCGCCGTACACCGCGTAGAAGCCGTACGGGCCGAAGGCCGACGAGCCGTTCCACACGGCGTGCATGCCCATGGCGAGGACGAGTCCCAGCAGGGGCGAGACGATCCGGCGAATCCGGTGCCGCGCGCCTCCGAGGGCCGCGATGCCGAGTCCTATGCCGGAGAGCACCGTGAACAGAGGGTGGGCGAACGGCGACATCACCACGCGCACGAAGAACGTCCCCGCCGTCACGGAGGCGAGGCCCGTGGTGCCGAGCTGCTGATCCTCGCCGAAGGCGTTGCCCAGGTAGAGGATGTTCTCGGTGAAGGCGAACCCGGTCGCGGTGAAGCCCGCGACCACGATGCCGTCGACTATCCCGCCGAACTCCCGTCTGCGGAACAGGAAGATCAGCAGGACGGCCGCGGCCTTGGCGCTCTCCTCCACGACCGGGGCGATGACCGTCGCACCGAGGGTGTCGGCGCTTCCCGGATCAGCGGTGGCCGTCGCTATCCAGCGCGTCGCGAAGGAGTTGGCGATGATCGCCACCAAGGCGGCTGCGCACGCACCCCAGAAGAAGGCGAACAGCAGGTTGCGCCAGGGGCCCGGCTCGACCCGGTCGAGCCAGCGGAACGCGGACATCAGCAGGGGGACGGGCAGAACGGCCAGGCCCAGACCCACCAGAAAGCCCTCGGTGCCGGTCTGTTCACGGACCAGGGCCAGAATGACGAGACCGCAGAGCGCGAGGACGGTGATCACCGCACCGGCGCGGAAGGCCTTGCTGCGCCAGACCATGCCGACGCGGCGCGGCCGGTACCACTGGCCACGCTCCGGGACGGCGCCCAGGAACTCGTCGAGCCGCTGCTCCTCGAGAACCGGGACGGCCGGCTGCTGATGCTGCACGGACCCCTCGGACACCTGTCGACCCTAACGAGGGGGACTGACACCTGGCCACGGTGCGATGGCCGGTGAGCCGGCCGATGGCCGATCAGCGACGGGTGAACAGCACGTCGTGCACGACGTGGCCCTTGTCCAGGCCCTGACCCTCGAAGCGGGTCAGGGGCCGGAACGCCGGACGAGGGGCGTAGCCGCCGTCCGCCTGGGTGTTCTCGAACAGCGGGTGCGCCGTCAGCACCTCGAGCATCTGCTCGGCATACGGCTCCCAGTCGGTCGCGCAGTGCAGGACCGCGCCGGGCTTCATGCGCCCGGCCACCAGATCGAGGAACTCCGGCTGGATCAGCCGCCGCTTGTGATGCCGCTTCTTGGGCCACGGGTCGGGGAAGTACACCCGGAGCCCGTCCAGCGCCTCGGGCTCCAGCATCTCGCGGAGCAGGATGATCGCGTCACCGTTGGCGACCCGGACGTTGGTCAGTCCCGCCCGGTCGGCGAGTCCGAGCAGGTTGCCCTGGCCGGGGGTGTGCACGTCGACGGCGAGGATGCCGGTGCCGGGGTCGTCCGCCGCCATCTGTGCCGTCGCCTCGCCCATGCCGAAGCCGATCTCCAGGACCACCGGGAGTCCGTCGAAGAGCGTGGGCAGATCGAGGACGCCGCGGCCGTCGATGTCCAGACCCCACTTGGGCCACAGCCGCTGGAGGGCGTCCTCCTGGCCGGCGGTCACCCTGCTGCGGCGTGGCTGGAAGCTGCGGATGCGGCGCTCGTGGTGGGAGCCCGCCGGGTCGGCGGCGGGACCGCCGGGGAAGCGGGGCTCCTGGCGCAGCCTGCGCTGCCGCTCGAAGGAGGCGGCGCGCCGCGCCGCGGCGTCGGAATCGGCGTCGCCGGGCGTCACCGCCTCGGGGTGCGGCTCCGCGCTCGTCCCGTGGTGGGTCTCCGCGTCCGTCCCGGGGGCGGAGCCGGGCGTCTCTGGGGTGGGGTTCACAGGCTCAGACACAATGCCCCGATTCTACGGCGGGAGGAGTCCACCCCGTCGCGCGAGCCCGCAGCAGAGCCCGCCGCGCCACCTCCCTCCCGATGGGCAGCGACGCGGTGGCCGCGGGCGAGGGCGCGTTCAGCACATGCACGGTGTGCGGTGCGTCCCGGATCAGGAAGTCGTCGACCAGGGTGCCGTCACGCAGGACCGCCTGGGCCCTGACCCCGGGTGGTGAGGGACGCAGATCGTCCTCCGTCACCTCGGGCAGCATGCGGCGGACGGCCCGGGTGAACGCGCTCTTCGACAGGGACCGGTGCAGTTCGCCCGCCCCGTACCGCCAGTGCCGCCGGGCGATCCGCCAGGAGCCCGGCCAGGCCAGGGTGCCCGCCAGCTCGCCCGGGCGCACGACCGTGCGGCCGTACCCCTCTCGCGCCAGCGCCGGCACCGCGTTGGGCCCGACGTGGACCGTGCCGTCGACACCTCGGGTCAGATGTACCCCCAGGAAGGGGAAGGCAGGATCGGGCACCGGGTAGACGAGCCCGCGCACCAGTTCCGGCCTGGCCAGCTCGTAGTACTCCCCGCGGAACGGCACGATCCGGGCCCCGGGGTCGTCGCCGGCGAGCAGCGCCACCCGGTCGCTGTGCAGTCCGGCGCAGTTGACCAGCACCCGGGCTCTGACCACCCGGCCGTCGGCCGTGCGCACCGCGACGCCCCAGGGGCGCCGGTCGACAGCGACGACCTCCGCGCCGTAACGGACCTCTCCGCCCGACGCGCCCACCTCGGAGGCGAGGCGGCCGGCGACCGCGGCGAAGTCGCACACTCCCGTCGTGCCGACCCGGATCGCGGCGAGACCGCGCACCCGCGGCTCGTACTCCGCGATCTGGGCGGGGCCGAGCTCCCGGACCGGCAGCCCGTGCGCCCGCCCGCGCTGCACCAAGGCGTGCAGCCGCGGCAGCTCGGCGCTGTCCGTCGCCACGATCAGCTTGCCCGTGACCGCGTGGGCGATGCCGTGCTCCTCGCAGAAGCCGACCAGCTCGGTGGCGCCCCGCACCGCGTAGCGCGCCTTGAGCGAACCCGGCGCGTAGTAGATCCCGCTGTGGATCACCCCGCTGTTACGGCCCGTCTGGTGCCGGGCCGGACCCCACTCCTTCTCCAGCACCGTGACCCGCGTGCCGGGCGCGGTGCGCGTGAGCGCGTACGCGGTCGACAGACCGACGATTCCGCCACCGATCACCAGCACATCGCAGTCGTACGCCGCGTGCGTCATCATCACGCCACCTCCCACCCCGATAGTGCACTGACCCACTGACAACGGGCTCAAACCAGGGCGTGCCACGGGCGTGGCGCGCGGCGTGTCCCATGACGGGCCATACCGGGGCGTTCCGGCGTCGAACGGGGTGCGGGGCTTTCGGTGCTCCGGCGCCGGCGGGGCGCACGGCCTCCCGCGCTCCGGCGCCGACGGGGCGCGGGGGCCTTCGGACGGCTCGTGCGGACGGGCCGTGCGGGCAGGGCGTGCCCGGCCTCCGGAGCCGAGGCAGGCAGGCGGGGTCAGGCCGGCGCGACGAGCAGAGGCCGGGCGCGTTCCCTGAGCTCGGCCACGCGCGGCTCGTCCCCGTACGGCTCCAGGCGGTGGAGCAGGTCGCGTACGTACTCGGTGGTGCGTGCCGAGGAGATGCGGCCCGCCACCTCCACCGCCCGCGTCCCCGCGGCGCAGGCCGCGTCGAGGTTGCCCGACTCCAGTTCGGCGACCGCGGACACCACGAGCCGCAGTCCGTGCGAGCGCACGAACTCGTCCGTGGGTTTCGACAGGGCCTGCTCGGTGAAGCGGCGCACCTGGCGGGGCGCCTTGAGGTCGCGATAGCACTCCGCCGCGTCGGCGGCGAACCGGTCGTACGAGTAGAAGCCGAGCCAGGACGGGTCCGAGTCACCGGTCCGGGAACGCTCCAGCCAGCTCTCCGCCGCCCTGAGCGCGGCCCCCGCGGCCGGTGCGTCGCCGGCCTTGGCATGGGCGCGCGCCTCCACCAGCCGGAAGAAGCTCATGGTCCGGGCGGTGGCGAGCCCCCGGTTGCGCTCGACCGCGGCCTGCGCGAGGTCCACTCCCTCGTCGGCGAAGCCCCGGTAGGTCGCCTGGAGTGACATCGATGCCAGGACATAGCCCCCGAGCGGTACGTCGGCCGCGGCGCGGGCCAGACGCAGCGCCTGGATGTAGTAGCGCTGGGCGGCTTCCTGCTGGCCGGTGTCGAAGGCCATCCAGCCGGCGAGCCTGGTCAGCTCGGCGGAGGCGCCGAAGAGGGCGCGGCCCACCTCGTCGCTGTACGAGCCCAGCAGGAGAGGAGCGGCGTCGACGCGTAAGCACTCCGGGACCATGGAGGAACGCCAGTCCCCGCCGCCGTACTTGGAGTCCCAGCGGCGCGCGTCCTGGGCGGCCTCGCGCAGTTTGGTCACGTCGCTGTGCCCCACGCGCAGGAGCGAGCTGTCGGCGGCGGTGTCCGGGCCCGGCTGGACGGGCAGCGTCCCGGGGGAGCCGTCCGGGCCGAGGGCGGACGGCTGCGCGGCGGAAGGACCCCGGGCGACCGACGGATCGGCAGGGGTTATGAGCCAGCGGGACGCGGGGGTCGCGTAGGCGCTCACCGCGAAGGAACCGGCCAGCGACTGCCAGATCCCGCCGCCGCCCCTGCGGCCCGCGAGATCCAGCCGGTACAGATCGGTCGCCGATCGCACCGCCTCGCCGACGTCACGGGGAAAGGCGAGGCCGACCTCGGGGGCCGGATCGGCATCCGCGAGACCGATCTCGTGCAGCGGGACGGGTCGGCCGAGTTTGGCCCCTATCGCCGCCGCGATGAGATGGGGCGCGGCACCCTGCGGCACCATGCCCTTGGCGACCCACCGGGCCACCGACGTCTTGTCGTAACGAAGTGTCAGACCGCGCTGCGCTCCGAGGTCGTTGACCCGCCGGGCGAGCCCGGCGTTGCTGATTCCCGCGAGGGCGAGAACCGTGCCGAGCTTCTCGTTCGGCCCGCGTTGCTCCCTGGACATGCGCCACCCCTCGACACACAGACGGCCGCCGCGTCACCGTCAGGCGCGCGGCATTCGTACCGTGTCCTCCCCAGCTACGGCACCGGGCACTCCGGCCGCACACGCATTTGGCCGAGCCCCGTGGAATATGCCGCTCTGCTGAGAACATCGGTACACCCAGCGTAGTTCGCCGCATCCCCACCGTTAAGGGGCAGACCTCCGTATGGCGGGAATGTTGCCCGTGTGCCCCGCGGGTCCGGGCGCCGTGCTCCTGGTGTGTGGCCGTGCGCCCGGCCGTGCGCTCTGGTCCGGCCCGTGCGCAAGCGCTTCGATGGGTCCTGCGTGGGTCGGCCCGCCGAACTGGACACGGCGGGCTGGGGGAGACCGCCGCCCCAATCCCCGCGGGCGGCGAACCGGTCCGGGAGGTGACGAACACCTCCCGGACTGTGCGCCGTACGGGCAGTGCCACGGGGACGGACGTGCGGGCCGGCGCGCCGGGGGGATGCGCCGGCCCGCACGTCACCGCCGCCGCGGACTCCGGCGGCCCGGAGCTGCCGGGACCCGTCCGGAGGCTGTTCCCGCGGGGCGCACGGGGTCGGGTGAGGCCCTTCCGGAGGGCTCCTGAGGGCTCCGGAGGGCGAAACGCGCGGTTCCTTCACGATCGGAGAATGGCCGAATAGTGCCGGTCGGGCGGAGCGTCGGGAAGTGGTCCGACTATGGCCGGATTGCGACTGGTGCGCGAACCCGCCGAGGCGGACCCCGGTTTCGCGTCCGTCTCGCGCAACTCCCGGAAGACTTAATTCCGTTGCAGAGGGATCCTGGCGGCGTGGCCAGGCCTTTGCCAGGGGCGCATGCGCGTCCGGTGTGCGCCGTCCGTACCCCCTCCGTGCCGCCGTTGTCGTGGCAGCATGTCCCGCAGCGGCGTTCCCGTGTCCTGGTGCGCCGGTTCGTCCACAGCCTGTGGAGGCGGCGGTGCGTTGGTTGGTGGGGTGGAGCAGTGTCGCCGCGAGCTTCGGCACCGTGGGCGCGGTCGGCCGCCACGGGGAGGGGCGCACGGTCCAGCCCGTGGGGTCACAACTCCTTTGGGGTGACCCGGATCCGCTGTGGGCGGTGGGTGACTGGCGGCCCGACGAGATCCGCGTCATCACCGTCGCGACCCCCGAGGGCGCGCCCACGACCCGCCTCGCCGTCCTCGGCTGCTGCGGAGCGACCGACGAGCAGCTCAGGATCGGGCTGCTCGCCGCACGCGGAGGGGCGCTGCGCCATCTCACCGCCTGGCCGGGCAGTTACACGGCCGTCGTGCAGATCGGCCGCCGCATCACCATTGCCGGAGACCTCGCCGGAGCCCGCCCCGTCTTCCACACCCCCTGGGCCAACGGCACCGCCTACGCCACCGCGGCCCTCCCGCTCGCCGACCTCATCGAGGCGCAGCTGGACATCGGGCACCTGGCCGCGCTGCTGGCCTGCCCCGAGACGCCGGAGGCGCTGGGCGACGGCACACCGTACGCGGGGGTGAAGCGGATCCCGCCGGGGCACGCGCTGATCCTCCGCGAGGGCTCACGCGAGATCACGGGATACGAGGCGGTGGCCTCCCTCGCCGTGGCGGCCCCGCAGGCCGACCCGGTCAGCGCGGTCGAAGGGGTACGGGACGCGCTGGTCGAGGCCGTACGCGCCCGGCTCACCGCACCCAGGCACGCCCCGGAGACCATGCCGCCCGATCCGGGCCCGGTCCCGGGGATGGGCCCTGCCGAACGCCGCGCGGCGCGCGGCGCGCCCGTGCCCGGCATCGGCGCGGACCTCTCCGGCGGCAGCGCGTCCGCGACCCTCGCCCTGCTGGCGGCCGGGCTGCCCGGACTGCCGGGCACTGTGCTGGGCCATGGCACGGGTGCGGGCGAGCGGCTGCTCGCCGTCACCTTCAACGACCTCTCCACGCAGGGCCGCGAGGACGAGCTGGAGCGGGCCCGGGTCATCGCGGCAAACCCCCGGCTGCACCATGTGGTCGTAGCGGCGGGTGAGGAGGCCCTGCCCTACGCGTCCCTGGAGAGCGGCCCGCTCACCGACGAGCCGGCTCCCTCCCTCGTCGTCGCCGAACGCCACCGGCGCAGGCTGGCGGCGGGGAGCGCGGACCACTTCGTCGGCCACGGCGCACGTCAGGTCCTGGACGCGCACCCCGCACGGCTGGCCGACCTCCTCATGGACCGGCGCAGACGCCATATCCTGCGGCCCGTCGCGGCGCTCGCCCGGGCCGAAGGGCCCTCCCCCCACTCCCTGTTCGTCCCGCTGGCCGTCTACCGCGCAGCCCGCAGACTGGCCCGTACGTCGTACCGCACCGGGCTCGAGACGGCGGCGTCCCTGCTGCCGGACGCCAATCGCGACACCCCCGACCTCGACACCCCTGCGGACGCCTCGCTCGCCTCCCTCGCCTGGTCCCGGCCCGGTCCGGCCGCGCGGTGGCTCACCGGGGAGGCACTGGCGGAAGTATCGGTTCGCCTCCAGGAGGCGGCCATCCGGCCCGCTTCGGTCCAGCGTCCGGGAGACGCCCGCGCCCGTGCGGCGCTGGCCCGGCACGCTGCCGACCAGCGGATCCTGGAACAGGCCGCGGAGATCCGCAGCCAGCGACTGCACGCCCCCTTCCTGGACAACCAGGTCGTACGCGCCGCCCGCGCCCTCCCCGAATCGCTCCGGGTCCAGCCCGGCGCCCGGGCCGCGATCCTGCGCCGCGTGCTCGCGGGTGCCGGCATCCACGACCTGCCGCCCGGCTGGGGAACCCCGTCGCAGGCCACCTCGAACGCGGCCGGCCGCATCGGGCTGCGTACCGCTCTCCCCGAACTGATCGCGCTCTTCGACGCGCCGCTGCTCGCCGACGCCGGTCTGGTCGAGGCTCGCGTCGTACGCAAGGCACTGCGCGCCGCGGCCGAGGGCGAGCCCCTGCCCCTGGACGGCCTGGCCGAGCTGGCGTCCACGGAACTCTGGCTGCGCCGGCTGGTAACCCGCCGGGGCACGTGCTGGACGGGCACGGCTGCCCCGCGCCAGCGGGCGGTGGCGGGCGGCGTGGTCCCGGCCCGCCGCACGCTCCAGCCGTAGCGGGCGGGCACGGACCCGGCAATCTCCGGCCTTGGTGGGCGGGCACGGGCCCGGTTAGTGGGCGGGCCGGCGCTCTCCCCCTGGCGGGCTGCCCGGAACTTCCCCCTGGCGGGCCTGCCCGGCGCTCTCCGGCCGTGGCGGCCCGGCCCGAACAGGAAGCGCGCGCTCCGCCTCGCGGGTCCCGCCGTGCATCCGGTGCGGGAGCCCACCGCGACACAATGGCCCCGTGCGGTATCTGATCCTGGGCGTCACCGAGGCGCGAGACGAGCACGGCGGAGTGCTGCCCGTCGGCGGTACGCGCCTGCGCACCCTGCTCGCCGCTCTCGCCTTGCGCGCGGGCCGCCCCGCCCCCGTGCCCGCGCTGATCGACGACGTATGGGCCGACGAACCCCCGCAGGACGCCCCCGCCGCGCTGCAGGCACTCGTCGGCCGGCTGCGCCGCGCCCTGGGCAAGGAGGCGATCACCGGAACCCCCGGCGGTTACCGGCTCGCAGCCGGTCCCGAGGACATCGACCTGTACGTCTTCGAGCGGCTCGCCCGCCGGGGCGCCGCCGAGCTCGGCTCCGGAGACCCCGAGACCGCCGCGCGCACCCTGCGCGACGCGCTCGCCCTGTGGCGCGGGCCCGCGCTCGCCGACCTCCCAGGAGACGCACACGGACTCCAGGCCGAGGCCGGACGGCTGACCGCGCTCCAGCAGCGCATCGAGGCCGACCTCCGGCGCGGGGCCCTGGCGGGCCTCGTCCCGGAACTCGGAGAACTGACCGCGGCCCATCCGTACCACGAGCCCCTGCACGCCCAGCTGATCCGAGGTCTGCGGGCCGAAGGCCGGCAGGCGGACGCACTCGTCGCGTACGAGACGGCTCGGCGCGCCCTGGCGGACGGCCTGGGCACCGACCCCGGACCCGAACTCACCGCGCTCCACCGGGAACTCCTCACCGCCGGGGATCCCCGCACGGAGGACCCCGGGGATCCGTGGCCGACCGAGGGCAACATCCGCCCCCGGCTGACCTCCTTCGTGGGCCGCGAACCCGAGATCCGCCTCATCCGCTCCGACCTCTCCCGGGCACGCCTGGTCACCCTCACCGGCCCAGGCGGCTCCGGGAAGACCCGGCTGGCCGAGGAATCGGCGGCGGGCCAGGGCGCCTGGATCGCGGAACTCGCACCGGTCGACGATCCCTCCGCCGTCCCGGGAGCCGTGCTCTCCGCCCTCGGCCTCCGCGCGACGGCTCTCCTGCAGGGCGGCTCCCGCGACGGGCACGCCGTGCCCGCGGACCCCACCGCACAACTCGTCCACCACCTCTCCCACCGGTCACGGCACAACCCGTTCCTCCTCGTGCTCGACAACTGCGAGCACGTCATCGCCGCGGCGGCGACCCTTGCCGAGACACTCCTGACGCACTGCCCACGGCTGCGCATCCTCGCCACCAGCCGTGAACCCCTCGGCGTGCCCGGCGAAGCAGTCCGGCCCGTCCACCCCCTGCCGGCGGACCCGGCGCACCGCCTGTTCGCCGAGCGCGCCCGCGCCGTGCGGCCGGACTTCGACCCGGACGCCGTGTCGGCCGGCCACGCGGAAGCCGTCGCCGAGATCTGCCGCAGGCTCGACGGACTCCCGCTCGCCATCGAGCTCGCCGCCGCCCGCCTCCGGCTGCTCACCCCGCGCCAGATCGCGGGCCGCCTCGACGACCGCTTCCGGCTGCTCAGCAGCGGCAGCCGCACCGTGCTGCCCCGCCAGCAGACGCTCCGGGCGGTCGTGGACTGGTCCTGGGATCTGCTCTCCGAGGACGAGCAGACCGTGCTGCGGCAGGTCTCCGTCTTCGCGGGCGGCTGGGACCTGGCCGCCGCCGAGGCGGTGGCCGGCCCTGACGCCGCCGTGCTGCTCGGCGCGCTCGTCGACAAGTCACTCGTGGTCGCGACACCCACCGACGGCGCGGAGATGCGCTACCGCCTCCTGGAGACCATCCACGAGTACGCCATCGAGCGCGCCGCCGAGACCCCCGGCATCCTGGCGGGTGCCGCCGCAGCCCATCTCGCGCACTTCACCGCGCTGGCCGAGGAGGCCGACCCGCAGCTGCGCTCACGGGACCAGTTGGTCTGGATCCGGCGATTGGAGACGGACCTCGACAACATCCGCGCCGCCCTGCACCGCACGGTGTCCTCCCGCCCCTCCGAGCCGGACGCGCTGCGCCTGGTGCTCGCCATGGGATGGTTCTGGTGGCTGCGTAACTTCCGTGACGAGGGCCTGGGCTGGGCCGACCGCGCCGTCGCGCTGGGCGAGGACCCCGAGGCCCCTGACGACCCCCGCTACTGGCCGCGCATGCACGCGCACATGCTCCGGTTCTTCCTTGCCGTGGAGAGCCGTCCGGTCGAACACATCCATGGCGACGAGGAGTTCCAGGACCTGGTCAGCAAGGTGACCGAGGTCTTCAGTGCGGGCGGCCCGGAATCCGTCCGCTTCCCCGGCCTGCTCTGGCCGATGACCTCGTACATGCGCCGCGAGTACACCCCCGACGCGCACGCGACCTTCGACGCGGCCATCGCACACACCCGCGAGCACGGCGGCGACTGGGAGTACGGCGTCATGCTCATGGCTCGTACCCACATGCTGGTGGACACCCCTCGGGGCATGGACGGCATCGACGAGGACATCGCCGAGCTGCGTGCCCTGAGCAGACGGGTCGGCGACCGCTACCTGCGCGCCCAGGTGGCGAGTGCCGTGGCGGAGGCCGGGATGACGCGCGGGAGGTTCGACGAGTCGCGGGCGGCCTACCAGGAGGCGCTGGACCTCGCCCGGGAGGTCGGCGCGCACGCGGAGACGCCCTTCCTGCTGGGGCGCCTCGCCGAACTCTCCTACCGGAGCGGGGACCTGGAGGCCGCGCGCAAGGGACTCGACGAGGCGGAGGCGGAAGCGGAGCGCCGGCAGGTCCGGGACGCCCGTGCCTACGTGGACTACCTACGGGCCGCGATCGCACTCACGGCGGGCGAGATCCCACTGGCGCGCCGATACGCCGACGCGGCACTCGAAGGCCAGGCGTACGGAAGCAGGCCGCCGCAGTTCACGGCCGCGCTCCAGGGGGTGTCGGCGCGCATCAGCGTGTTCGAACCGTCGGGCGGACCCGCCGAGGGGCTGCGCGAGGTGACGGGTGCGCTGGACCTGGCCGTGGCGGCCGGCTGCGCGGAGGTCTTCACCGCCCATCTGGCGGAGGCGGCCGGGATCATGCTGATGAGGCTGGACCGGTTCGAGCAGGCGGCCCGGGTCCTGGCCGCGACCGAGGTGTGGAGGGTGAACGGCCCCCGCTCACCGGTCGAACAGGAAGAGGTCGCCGTGGCGACGGAGCGACTCCGGGACGCACTGGGCCCCCAACGGTACGAAGTGGAGTGCGCAGCGGGCAGCAGGCTGACGGCGGAGGACACGGTCGTCCTTCTGAAACGCATCGCCGGGGAGCTCGGCGGCAGCTGATCAGGCGGTCCGGGTACGGGGGTCCGCCCGGGTCAGCGGCAACTGATACGGGAGTCCGCCCAGTCGGCCAGCGCGACTCCGCCGAGCGTTCCCGAGGGTTCCACCACGAGCCGGATCGTCTCCTGGCCCTCGATACCGACGCTCAGCGGCACGGCCGGCTCACCGCCCCGCACCACGGGGGACTGCCACAGTCGGGATCCGCCGCCGTCGTACACCGAGAAGCGCACGGCGCCGAGGCCCAGGGTCATGTCGTCGACCCCCACCATGGCCTCGTACCGGGTGCACGAACGGTTCAGCTGGACGGTGACCGACGAGCGGGAGTGCGCGGTCACTCCGTGGGCGTACGTCGTGGAGGCGATCGACAGCCCGCTGCGCTGCCAGAACAGGCCCTTGCTCCGCCCGAGCAGGATCTCCGGCCCGCTGTGGTCGCCCAGGACCGAGTACGCGAGTTCGTTCACCTGGTAGACCTCCGGCGCGGGTGCCGGGGTCGGTGTGGGTTCGGGCGGGGTCGGCGAGGGCTTCGGCGTGGTGGGCTCGGGTGTGGGCTCCGGAGCTGGGGGCGTGGAGGCCGGTGCGGGCGGCGGTGTGGGCGTCGGCTCCGGCGCGGGGGGCGGTGCGGGCGCGGGTGTGGCCGCCGGGGTCGGCGTCGGCTCCGGGGGAGCGGACGGGGACGGGGTGACCGGGGCGGCCACCGGGGGCTTGGCCACCGGCTGCGGTTCGGGCGCCGGCCGGTCGTCGCCTGCCATGGCCCACACCAGGCCGGCCGCCGCGGCCATGGCGAGCGTCGCAGCGATACCGGCCTTCACAGGGGCGCCGAGACCTTCCGAGGCGGCGGCGCCACCAGCCGCCGCGCCGCCACCGGAGGACGCGCTGCCCGTGGCCGCGGCCGCGGCACCCGCCGCGGCTCCAGCACCGGCCACGCCGGCCGCACCGCCCGCGACGAGACCTGCCGCCTTGACCGTGTACCCCGCGGCGAACCAGCCGATGACCGCGATCGGCAGCAGCGCGGGAATGCCGGCGTTCACCCGCTCCAGCTCGCCTGCGGCGACCCTGCACTTCGCGCACTCGTCCAGATGCTTGCGCAGCCCGCGTTCGGCCCGGGTGCGCAAGCCGCCGCGGGCGTGGGCACCGAGCCGGTCGGCATAGCGCGCGCAGTCGCCGCCCGCTGTCAGCGACTGGCTCACGTGGGCCTGCAGATAGGCCTGCTTGAGTCCTTCGCGGGCCCGGACGGCCAGGACCGCTGTGGCGTTGGCCGTCAGGCCGAACAGCGGAGCCACCTCGCTCGGCGACTCCTCCTCCACGGTGGTGTGCCACAGCACGGCCTGCCAGCGCTCGGGCAGACTGCGGAAGGCCTGCATGGCCATCGACCGGTCCGCTTCGTGCATGGCCAGGACATCGGCGCCGAGTTCGAGGGTGTCGGCCTCGGACAGTTCGGCGGAGCGCGTGGCCTGCGCGGCGAACACCGCGAAGTCGTCGACCAGATGCTCGCGCTTCGAGCTCTTCGTCCACGCGGCGGCGACATGCCGTACGGCTGTCATGAGGTAGGCCCGGACGGCCTCCTGCGGCCCTTTGCCGCCCCGCACCGCCTGGAGGGTCCGCGCGAACACCTCGGCCGTCAGGTCCTCGGCGGTGTCCGCGTCGCGGCAGCAGGTGTGGGCGTAGCGGCGCACCGCTCCTGAGTGGCGCCGGAACAGCACCTCGTACGCCTGGTCGTCACCCGCTCGCATGCCCTCGATCAGCTGCGCGTCGGACGGTTCGAGGTCTGCGGATCCCACGCGGCCCTCGCGCTGCAGCGGGACGACGTACACGGAGTCGCTGACCCCTCCCGGTTCCCCCGCCGCGTCGACGGCCGGCGGCCAGGGGCCGGGGAGCACGGTGCCACCCTTGGCGCTGTCCTCCGCACGGTCAGGGCCGGAGGGGGTGGCCCGTGACCTCGGCTCCGGTGCCGGGCCCGTCGTGCGTGCGGCTCGGGTGCCTTCGGCCTCCACGCTCCCGCTGCCGCCGCCCGGGGTTTTCGCGACGCCTTCTGCCGGTTCTTCCTGTTGCGCGTCACCGCTCATCGCGGAAGCCCCCGTCATGCGTCCTCGGACCCGTAATACCGGGGCCAGAGTGCCACAGAGCCTTGCCACGGCGAACCCTGGGCGGGGAGGCAACCACTCGTCCGGGGTGTCTTGCCGGACCCGGAGGTGCGACGTCACTCGTATGGGGCAGGAGTAACGGCCCACATTCGCACCGGTGTCCGGGTGGACGGAGCCGCCACCTCTCAGGGCCGTGTACCTGAGCCGGCCCATGGATGCCGGGCCCGGATGCCAGGCACACCGCTACGCGAGCGGGCGAATCATGCGCCCCCGGGCAGCACTTGTCGCACCCGGGCGCATGCGGATGCGTCCGGGCGAGGCCGGCCGCCCCCAGGCGCATGCGAGCGCGTCCGGGGTCGAGACCTGTCGCGCCCGGGCGCAATCAGCCGTGCCTGCTGCCTGCTGCCTGCGCGGGAGTACTGCCGCAAGCGGGTCGACCCACCGACGCGCGCTCGGGCCCGCCCGCACCCGAGCGGCCCGCCCGCACCCGAGCTGGAGCCCGTACGCCGTGCTCGGCTGCTCGCGCCGGAACCGGCCCGCCCGCACCCGAGCGGGTGTTCTGCGCGCAGGGCCGGGCGGGCCGCCGGAGGCGTCGCCTACGCGGGGCGTGAGCGGAGGCCCTCCAGCAGGATGTCCAGCAGCCGCGAGGAAGCGGCGGCCTGGTGAGCGGGGTCCGGCAGGGCCGGCGCCGCCGTGGCGATGACCAGCAGCACATCGCCCACCGTCACATCACCCCGCAGCTCACCCGACTCACGTGCCCGGTCCACCAGCCGGCCCACGACCTCGAGGAGCTCGGTCGCCCCGGGGTCGTCCTGGAGGCCCTCCTCGGCATCGGAGCGCCGCCCCGCCGTCCGGAGCCCGGGCTGTTCCACGCCCTGCCGCTGATGCGGCACGCGGCTCTCACCCTCGGACGCGCCGGTCCCGGATATCGCTTCCTGCTCGTCCGGTCCGGCCCCGACCCGGAGCACCTGCGGCGGCAGCAGCCGCCCCGCACCCGATGCCACCGACGTCCGCAGGAAACGGGAGAGCGCGGACCACGGCTCCTCCTCCTGCCCGAGAGCCGAGCGCGCCTGGTCGGTCAGCCGTGACGTCTCCTCCTCGGCGATCCGGCGCACCAGCACGTCCTTGCTGGGGAAACGCCGGTAGACCGTGCCGACACCCACGCGTGCGCGGCGCGCCACGTCCTCCATCGGCGCCCCGTAACCCAGCTCCCCGAACACCTCGCGCGCGGCGCGAAGGACGTGTTCGAGATTGCGCTGTGCGTCCACGCGGAGCGGGACGGAACGGCTCGTGTCGCCCGACACCGCTGCGGCAGCGACCGTGCCGACAGACCCCAGCCGCGCGTGCCCCTCGGCAGAAGAGGTGACAGCGCTCGGCCCATGCAAATCCTGAATGTGCATAACTTCCCCCGGTTATGACGTCTCCCCCCGGAGACTTCCCCGCCTGTCGGCCGGCGTGTGGACCTTCGTCCGAATCCGACACCCCGACGAGACACGAACATAGTTGAGCCCGGCTCAATTCAGAAGGGGGTAGTTCCGCACGGTGCGCCCCCCGATCGGAGCAAGGAGCGTTCCGGCCCTGCTCCGGCCCCCGCAGGACCACCCTCCCGGCCCATCTGACCTGCGCAGCTCCGAAGTCGCGCGGCGGCCGGGTCCGTCCCGGTGATCGACGAGCTCCGGTCACACAATTTGCCGGGCCTGTGGACAAACTCAGGACTCCGTTGCGTCATGGGATGGTGATGGCACCAGATTCCCGGGGGACGTCCCCCGGCACCCGGCCAAGTGTGCGCATTCTCGTCGTCGGCGGCGGCTACGTGGGGATGTACACCGCCCTGCGGCTCCAGCGGAAGCTGCGGGAGAGACTGAAAAGCGGCGAGGCCGAGATCGTGGTGGTCACGCCCGAGCCCTACATGACGTATCAGCCGTTCCTGCCGGAGGCAGCCGCGGGGTCGATCTCGCCTCGCCACGTCGTCGTACCGCTGCGCAGGGTCCTCAAGCACTGCACGATCGTCATCGGCGAGGCGGAGCGCATCGACCACGCCAAGCGCACCGCCACGGTCACGACGCTCGCCACCGGCGAGGACGGCACAGGCGCTCTGGAGATTCCGTACGACGAGCTGGTCCTCGCTCCCGGCTCCGTCTCGCGCACCCTCCCCGTCCCCGGGCTGGCCGACTTCGGCATCGGCTTCAAGACCGTCGAGGAGGCCATCGGCCTGCGCAACCACGTCATCGAACAGATGGACATCGCCTCGGCCACCAGAGACCCCGCCATCCGCGACGCCGCCCTCACCTTCGTGTTCGTGGGCGGTGGCTACGCGGGCGTCGAGGCCCTCGCCGAACTGGAGGACATGGCGCGCTACACCTCGCGGTACTACCACAACATCAAGCCGGCGGACCTGCGGTGGATCCTGGTCGAGGCGACCGGACGCATCCTGCCCGAGGTCGGCGAGGCGATGGGCAAGTACGCGGTCAGGGAGCTGCGGGGCCGCAACATCGACGTGCGGCTCGACACCCGGCTCGACAGCTGTGAAGGGCGCGTCGCCGTGCTCAGCGACGGCTCGAGCTTCCCGACCCGGACCCTGGTCTGGACGGCCGGCGTGAAACCCGCCCCGATCCTCGCCGCCACCGACCTCCCGCTGACCGAGCGCGGCCGGATCCGCTGCACGGCCGCGCTGCGGGTCGAGGGGGTCGAGCACGCCTGGGCGGCCGGCGACGCGGCGGCCGTTCCCGATCTCACCTCGTCCGAGCCGGGCACGGAGACCGCACCGAACGCCCAGCACGCGGTACGCCAGGCCAAGGTCCTCGCGGACAACGTGGCCGCCGCACTCGCGGGCCGGCCCGCCGAGGACTACCGGCACTCCTACGCCGGGTCCGTCGCCTCGCTCGGTCTCCACAAGGGCGTCGCCCATGTCTACGGCCGCAAGATCAAGGGGTATCCGGCCTGGCTGATGCACCGCGTCTACCACCTCAGCCGCGTACCCACGTTCAACCGGAAGGCGCGGGTCCTTGCCGAGTGGACGCTCGCGGGACTGTTCAAACGCGAGATCGTCTCCCTCGGGTCACTCGAACACCCGCGCGCCGAATTCGCTCTCGCCGCCGGTGGACACGCGCAACCGAACCCTCCGGACGACCGCCGTCCGACGAAGGACGGCCCGCCGGGAACATCGGGCTGACGCCACGCCAGGCACCCCGGGTTCCCCTGGAGAACGGCCGTGATTCAGCGGTCGGACCCGCAGCCGTAGGGCAACTGTCAGTACGGTCGGTCACACTGGACGTGTGACCATAGGTGTGCCCACACCTGCGCAGAGTGACCCGGCGGGCAGTCACCTACAGTGACCGTCAGCGAGATCAACCGCGATGAAGGCCCGGCTGCGCATTCCGGGAGTCCGGCCCCGCCGCTTCTACCAGGGGAGAAGCAGCGGGACCCGGCACAGGACCGGCAGACGAAGCAGCTCGCCCGAGCGGACCAGACCGACACACGAGGCCAGAATTTCCGTGAACTTCACGCGCTGGAGTGCCCGCCTTCCCGGAACGCAGCGCCGAGCCGCCGCGCGGGACGAGCACGGTTCCGTACCCGCCGCCCGGGCCGAGGTGCCGTCCGCGGTCACGGCCCTGGACGCCCCCTCGGAACCCTCTGCCCCTGTGCCCGGCAGCTCTCTGGAGGGCCTGCCCGCCCGTGAGCTCCTCGGCCGGCTTCCCGCCCCCGTGGCACTGCTGCACGGCCCCGATCACCGCATCAGTTACGTCAACGCCGCCTACACCGCGGCCTTCGGCCCCCGGCCGTGCGGCGCACCCGCGGCCGAGGCGATGCCCGAGCTCAGCGAGCTCAGCCTGCTGCCGCTCCTGGACCAGGTCCTGCGCAGCGGCACCCCGCGTACGGTCAAGTCCCGCAAGGTCCTCGCCGGCAACTCGTACACCGTGACCTGCACCCCCGTGGCGACCGATGACCCGGACGGCGGAGCGGGCGTCCTCGTCTACGCCACCGATGTCACCGACCACGCCGAGGCTGCGGAGCGGCTGCGCGCCAGCGAACGCCGCCACCGCGAGACGGCCGTGACCCTCCAGCGCTCCCTGCTGCCGCAGGAACTCGAACAGCCGGACGACCTGCGGATCGCCGCCACGTACCAGCCGGGCGGAACCGACGCGGCGGTGGGCGGCGACTGGTACGACGTCATCACCCTGGGCGCCGGGCGTACGGCGCTCGTGATCGGGGACGTGATGGGACGCGGGGTGCGGGCCGCCGCCGTCATGGGCCAGCTGCGCACCGCGGTCCGCGCCTACGCCCGGCTCGACCTTCCGCCCCACGAGGTGCTCCAGCTCCTCGACGTCCTGGCCGCCGAGATCGACGCCAGCCAGATCGCCACCTGTGTGTACGCGGTGCACGATCCCAACGAGGGGCATCTCGTCTACGCCTCGGCGGGCCATCTCCCCATCCTCGTGTGCCACGAGGACGGCACGGTCCACCGGGCGGAGGACCCGACAGGACCACCCCTCGGCACGGGCGGCTGGCTCCACACCTCCGGATCGATCGCGCTGCCGCCCGGTTCCACCGCGGTGCTCTACACGGACGGGCTGGTCGAACGCCGCAGTGAGGACATCGACGAGGGCGTCGCCTCCCTGGAGCGGGCCCTGTCCGGTGCCAAGGGCTCACCGCAGGTGGTCTGCGACAGACTCATCCGCTCCCTGGGAGTGACCGCGGAACACGACGACGACGTCGCGGTGCTCGTCGTCCAGCACCCCGCCCGCACAGGCACGAGCGCCGAGCTCTTCCACAACGCCTCGCTCGAACTGCTCGGCGGTATCGAGGCGGCGCCCCGGGCCCGGGCTTTCGCCACGGGCGTGCTGGCGTCCTGGCGCTTCCCCGTGGAGCTCTGCGATCGAGGTGTCCTCGCCGCGAGCGAACTGGTGGCGAACTCCCTCCAGCACGGGACACCGCCCATGCGGCTCGGCCTGCGCCGCACGGACCGGAGGCTGATCATCGAGGTGACGGACGGGGACGACCACCTGCCCCGCAGGCGCCGCGCCGAACCCGCCGACGAGGCGGGACGCGGCATCTCCATCGTGGCGAGCATCGCCTCGTCCTGGGGCAGCCGCCGTACCCCCGGCGGGGGCAAGGCGGTCTGGTGCGAGTTCTCGCTGCCGGGCTGAGCCCTCTCAGCGCACGGCGGCGGAAGCGGCGGCGGACTCGCTCTCCGGGAGGGAGACGGCGACCACCCGGGACGGCGCCGCCGAGAGCGGCGCGTCCTGGACGGGAGTGAGCTGCCGACCGAGCTTCAGCGCCAGCACGGTGATGCCCAGGGAGAAGAGCACGAAGGTCACGATGTACGGCCCGTGCAGCGTCGCCCCCATGGGCCCGCCCACAGCGGGACCGACGGCCAGCGCCAGCTGCTTCACGAGGGCGAACGCCGAGTTGTACTGACCGACCATGGCCTCGGGCGCCAGATCGGCGACCAACGGGGCGACCGTCGGCGACAGCATCGACTCACCGAGGCCGAACAGGGCGTACGTCGAGATCATCGCCGCGGTGGCCATGGTCTGGCTGCCGTCACCGAGCCCCGCGTAACCCGCCACGATCCAGGCGAACGCCCAGATCAGCCCGACCCACGCGATGACCCGGCTACGGCGCCGGCGCTCCACGAGACGGAGCACGACGAACTGCGCGACGACGATGACCGCGGTGTTGGCGGCCAGCGCGACACCCAGGGTCGACGGGGCGATTCCGGCGGCCTCGGTGCCGTACGCGGCGAGGCCGGACTCGAACTGCCCGTAGCAGGCGAAGAAGATGACGAAGCCCAGCACGCACAGCTGCACCATCGCCCTGTGGGAGAGGAGTACCCGCAGCCCGCCCTTGGGGCCGGCACCCTCGACGGACGCGGTACCGGGGAGGGAAGGGGCGCGGGGCATGCGGACCGTCGCCGCGACGACGCCGAGCACCAGGAACATCGCCGCCTCGATCAGGAACAGCATGGTGAAGCTCGACGGGCTGCTGACGTCCACCAACTGACCGCCCACGAGACCACCGATGCCGAGGCCGAGGTTCTGAAGGAAGAACTGAGTGGCGAAGGCACGCGTACGCGTCGCGGCGGTGGAGCACCACACCAGCATGGTCGCGAGCGCCGGCTGCATCACGGCGGTACCGGCACCGAGGACGGCGGCGGAGAGCACCGCCGCGGTCACGCTGCTGGAGACCCCCAGGGCGCAGGCACCCACGGCGGCGGCACCGGCGGCGACGATCAGCACCGGCAAGGGGCCGCGCCGGTCGATGGCCCGTCCGGTGAACGGCAGCACGGCCAGCGCGGCCATGGCGAAGACAGCCAGCACGACGCCTGCCGTACCGGCACCAAGATCCCGCACCTGCGCCACGTAGACGTACAGATACGGGACGGTGAATCCGAGACCGAACGCGCTCAGCGCGCTGCCCAGCTGGATCCGCCGCAGCGCTGCACCCATCTCCCTGGTCACACTCACCTACCTCAGACATGAAGTTCGAACAACACAGACTCGTAGACTTTAACACTAAACTTAGATGCTGAACTCTTCAGGTCGAAGGACTTCGATGGCGATGAAGAGCGTGCGATACTCCCGCCATGTCTGACACCACCGAGCAGCCCGAGCTCCAGGAGCCGAGCCTCGACGAGCAGATCGCGGCCTACCAGCGCGAATTCCGGGACCTCGACCCGCAGGTCGAGCAGATCGTCTCCGCGCTGGGCCGGCTGAACCGGCGGATGAACGTCGCGTACGGCAGGCAGGTCGCGACCCTGGGCATCAGCAACGCGGAGTGGGAGGTGCTCAAGACCCTCGTTCTGTCGGGCACCCCGTACCGTCTGGGGCCCGGCGAACTCGCCAAGCGCCTCGGGCTGACCCCTGCGGCGATGACGCACCGCATCGACCGCATGGCGGGCGAAGGCCTGGTGACCCGGGACCGGGACGAGAACAACCGGGTGCGCGTCATCGTGGAGCTGACCGACGAGGGCCGTACGAAGTGGCTCGAGGCGATGCGGATGGCCACCACCTTCGAGGAGGACCTCCTCCAGGACCTCTCGGGCGACGAGCGCGGAGCACTCGGCGAGATACTGATCCGCCTTCTGCGGCGCGTGGAGCATGAGCAGCCGGACGCCGGCGGCAGGCTCACCGACCTTGACTGACGGGGGCTAGGGAGGGGTTGACACGACCTTCCCGTATCCGTAAGGTTCTTCGAGTTGTCACGGAGCCGGTACGGTCCGGCGGCAACCGATCCCGCCGCGAACGCGGCAACCAAACTCAGCACGATCTCCCATCGGGGAGAATTTCGGCATGCCCGGAATTCAATTCGAAGGCTCGATTATGAGCTGCCGGGAGAATCCGCTAGAGTTTGAGCGTCGGAACGGCCCAACAGCCGGGATGGCAAAACCCGCTGACTGGGAATCAGGCCCGAAAGGATCTGATAGAGTCGGACTCGCCGGAAAGGGAAACGCGAAAGCGAAGAACTGGAAAGCGAAACAAGCAGTAACCCGCTTCGACCGGGAATCGGACACGAAAGAGTCTGATAGAGTCGGA